>NZ_JBNDMZ010000009.1:44251-194673 GCF_049856295.1 Georgenia sp. Z1344
GACTCCTCGTCGGCAGCCGCCTTGGTGGCGGTCGGCTTCTTGGCCGCCGGCTTCTTCGCAGCCGGCTTCTTGGCCGCCGGCTTCTTCGCGGCGGGCTTCTTGGCCGCCGGCTTCTCGTCCGCGGGCTCGTCGTCGGAGCTCTCGTCGTCGTCGGACTCCTCGGCCTCGTCCGCGCTGTCGGCGGAGTCGGGGCTGTCCGGGGAGTCCGCCGAGTCGGCGCTGTCGGCCGAGTCCGCCGAGTCGCCGGAGTCCGCGCTGTCGGCCGACTCCTCGGACTCCTCGCCCTCGGCCTCGGTCTTGTCGGTCTCCTCGGAGCCGAGGTACTCGCTGAGGTCGAGCTCGGTGCCGGAGCCGTCGACGACGGTGACGTCGCGGAGCACGACCGCGAGGGCCTTGTTGCGCGCCACCTCGCCCATGAAGGCGGGCAGCTGTCCGGTCTGACCGGCGGCCTGGATGAAGTTGTTCGGGTCCATGCCGTACTGCTGGGCCTGCTGGACGAGGAACTCGAGAAGCTCGTTCTGCGAGACCTGGACGTCGACCTGGTCGGAGATCGTGTCGAGGATGATCTGGTCGCGGAGCAGCTCCTCGGTCTCGCCGCGGATCTCCTCGCCGTGCGGGTCGCCCTCGGGCTTGCCCTCGGCCTCGAGGTGGCGCGCGATCTCGGCGTCGACCACGCCGGACGGGATCGGGACCTCGAGGTTCTCGCGCAGGTGGGCGAGCAGGAGGTCGCGGGCCTCGACGGCCTGGTTGCCCGCGCGGTCCGAGGCCACCTGGGTGCGCAGGTCGGCGCGCAGCTCCTCGAGCGTGTCGAACTCGGAGGCGAGCTGGGCGAAGTCGTCGTCGGCCTCGGGAAGCTCGCGCACCTTGACGGCGGTCGGCGTCACGGAGACGTCGGCCTCCTTGCCGGCGTGGTCGCCGCCGGCGAGCGTCGTGGTGAACGTGCCCTCCTTGCCGGCGGTGAGGCCGACGAGGGCCTCGTCCTGGCCGGGGAGCATCGAGCCGGAACCGACCTCGTAGGAGATGCCGGAGGCGGTGTCGACCTCCTCGCCGTCGACCATGGCGGACAGGTCGAGGGTGACGAAGTCACCGGTCTCGACGGCGCGGTCCACGCCGGTCAGCGTGCCGAAGCGCTCGCGCAGGGCGGTGAGGCGCTCCTCGACGTCCTCGTCCGACACCTCGGAGTCGGCCACCGTCAGGGTGATCGTCGAGAAGTCCGGGAGCTCGAGCTCGGGGCGCACGTCCATCGTGGCGGTGAAGACGAGCTGGCCGCCGAGGGGGCCGGTGACGGCCGGGAGCTCGGTGACCTCGATCTCCGGGCGGCCGAGCGGGTTGATGCCGGCCTCGCCGACGGCCCCGCGGTACAGGGAGTCGATCTGGCTGTTGATCGCCTGGTCGAGGACCGCGGCGCGGCCGACGCGCTGGTCGATGATCCGGGCCGGGACCTTGCCCTTGCGGAAGCCGGGGATGCTCACCTGCTGGGAGACCGTGGCGTAGGCGGAGTCGATCGCCGAGCTGAGGTCCTCGTACGGGACCGTCACGGTCAGCCTGGCCCGGGTGGCCTCGAGGTTCTCCACGTCCGTCTTCACTGCGGGGTACTCCAACTCGTCGGTAGATGACTTGAGCACGGGGCAGCGCGCACGGCGGCGCGGTGGGACCCGTGGGGTGGCGCCGCACGCCTCGTCGAGCAGGCGTGGGCACGCACGATCCTCACGATCCTACGGCACGACGCGCCTCGCGTAGAGGGTGCTCGGCCTCACGCGGGCGTCATCCGGGCCACACCTCTCCTCGCGTCGAGATTGCGGTTGGTGCACGTCGAGACTGCGGTTCGTCGTGGCCGGGAGTGCGGGTCACGCCGTCGAGATTGCGGTTCGTCGTCGTCGAGATTGCGGTTCGTGCGTGCGCTCGCCCCCACGCACCCCACGGACGGACCGTGCGCGGCATGCGAGGCGAGAGGACCCCATCGGGGACCCGCCCCGCCTCCTCACCTGCCCGCTACCGTCGGCGCGACACCCACGGGCACGACGACGGAGACCCCATGACCACCGACCCTGGTTCGACCGAGCTGCGCCGCGACCTGCGGGCCCTCGAGGCGCGCGTGCGTACGCTCGAGAACGCCCTCGTCCGACTCGTCATGGGCGCGGCGGGCGCCCTGCTCGTCGCGGGTCTGGTCCTCCCGTTCCTGCGCTACACGGACGACGGTGAACCGACGTCGTTCGCCCTGGCCTGGGCGGGCATCAAGGCCCTCGCCGACGGGGTCGTCGAGGAGCAGGGTGGGGGCGGGATCCTGCTGACGACCGTCATCTCCCTGCCGGCCGTCGTCTCGATCCTCGCGCTCGTCTCGCTGGGATTCCACGCCGCGCACCGGGACTCCGGCAGGCGCCGCGGGGTCGACGTGGCGATCGGCGGGCTCCTCGTGCTCTCGACCATCGGCGTCTTCTTCCTCGCCGCCGTCGGGAGCGGGCGCGACGTGGCGGATGCCGCTGTCGGCCCCGCGGTCTGGTTCTACGCCCCCGGGGCCATCGCGGTGGCGTGGCTGCTCGGCGAGGAGTCCGCGCGCTCGTGGTGGAACGCGGGGCGTCAGCTGCCAGGTTGACCCGCGGGCCGTCCGGCGAGGAGGCTCGTGGCGAAGCCGGCGATGTCGGTGGCGAGCCCTGGATGCGCCCGAGCTTCCGGCTCCTGGGCCGCGACCACGTCCAGGACGGCCTCGAGTGTGGCCGTCATCAGGTCCTCGGCTCCTCGCACACCCCACGATCGCGTCTCATCGAGCAGGTGCTCGCCGGTGACGGCGGCGTGCCGGTACTCCCCTGCGACCGACAGCGCGAGCTCGCCGTCGGTGGGCTGGTGTGCCTGGGGAACGACGTCGTAGGCCGGCGCGAGACGCATCGACCCGTCAGGGGGATGCAGGAGCGAGACGTTCTTGGCGTGCATGTCGAGATTGCCGACGGCGACGCTGAGAACCACGAGCCGGAACAACTCGTCGACGGACTCGCGGCCCGCCGCAGCACCGAGGGCGGCGGCGATCCTCGCGAGACTCACCCTGCCGCCGTGCCGCTGGTACTTCTCGTCCCCTGACGCCCCGAGGACCTGGTTGAGGTCCTCCTGATGCAGGCGCCCCTCGGACAGGTCGGGAGACCGGTCGTAGCGCTCGATCACGAGCGCCGGCACACCGTCGAAGTCGTCGATCCAGGTCGCGTGCGACGCGAGCCCCAGCGCCCGCGCGATCCGAGAGCCGTACTCCTCGTCGTAGATCGTCGTCGGCGCATCGACGGGGACGGGCTTGAGGATGTGCGTGGACGGCCATCCGTCGAGCACCTGCGCCCACCCGCCACCGACACGGGCGAGGACGATCTTGTCCTGCACACCGGCGAGGGACGTCTTCCCCCGGCCGGGCGCGTTCCCCAGCGGTCGCCCCCCGACCTCGCGCAGCATCTGGGCCACCTCCGCCGCGTCTCGCGGTTCCAAGGCGGGAGTGCGGGGCTCGCCGGGCTGCTCGGGGTCCCAGATCTGGAGCGCACCCGCGATGTCGCGACCATGCGCGCGCAGGAGCCCGAGCACGTCGGTCTCGGGCACGCGCGCCTGTTGCGCGAGCCTGGTGAGCATGCGCCCCTCCGGCAGCAGCTCGGCGAAGTAGTTCTGCCGCTGCGCCCGGCGCGCGCGAACGGGCACGGCGGACAGCGGGATCGCGACCGACAGCACCTGGCTGTCGAGCCCGAACCTCGCCACGGCACCCGGGTCCGGCACGAGGTCGAAGGTCCGGCGATCGCCGGTCAGCCGTCCGATGCGGGTGCCGTACAGGTCGACGGAGAGGTCACCCATCGTCGTCGGGAGGTGTGATCGTGGCGCTCAGCTCCATCCCGGTCGCGCGCATGAAGGCGAAGAGACGGTCGACGAGGATCGACGGCTTGCCAGCCTCGAGCTCCCAGACGTACTTCTGGGTGGTGCCCAGCTGCTCGGCCAGCTCACGTTGCGTGAGCCCCGAGAGCAGCCGGGCCTGCTGAAGGATCCTGCCCAGGGACTCGGGACCCGTCACCGTTCCGGTGTATGCCATCCGAACCTCCGACGTCGATAATAACGTCAACGTAGGTGACTACCTTTTTGACGTCAAGCATCATGACTGCGATATCGAAGTCAACCGACGGCCGCGGCTCCTGGGCGAGACTCGGTCCGGCAGCCCGGTGTCAGTCGACCTCGGAGAGGGGCGCACACGAGAAGCTCTCCAGCCATTTACGCAACATAGGCGATAAAGAAAACGCCACCGAAATAGAAATGCATATTTGTTCGCATCGAACGGTAAGGCATGCATTACCTTTCTGGACGCATTCCTCCATTGGTTCTACATTCTTTTCATCCGGCGCGACCAGCGCGCCTCGACGTCAGGAGGACACCATGTCCGTGCTCGAGATGCCGCGCGTGAGCGAGTGCTCCATCGACGGCTGCTCCTACAACCACGACGGCTGCACCGCCTTCGCCGTCACCGTCGGCCAGGACGCGCAGTGCGCCACGTTCCTGCCGCTCAACGTCAAGGGCGGCCTCGACAAGGTCGTCGCCCAGGTCGGCGCCTGCCAGCGCACGTCCTGCCTGCACAACGAGAACCTCGAGTGCTCGGCCGACTTCATCCGCGTCGGCGGCGCCGAGGCCGACTGCCTGTCCTACGAGGCCCGCGCCTGACACCCAGGCAGCTCACTCCGACGTCCCCGTCCCGCTCGTCCGGGCCGGGGACGTCGTGCGTCACGGAGCTGATCGGTTCGCGGCTCTCGGCGCAGGCTTAGAGAAATATCTCGGCCCGACTCCGTGTCGATGGCGTCGGGCCGAGGAGCTCGGAGCGAGTGACGGGAATCGAACCCGCGTAATCTGCTTGGAAGGCAGAGGCTCTACCATTGAGCTACACTCGCGCGCCCTCGACCGTGGCCAGGGGCAGCGCCCAGGTTAGCAAGGCGGAACGCCCTCGCCGAAGCCGGCGCCCGGGTGAGTGATCGGTCTCTCCTGCCCGCGTCGGGAGCCGCCGTCGCCGGACTCCCGCCGTACCCTGAGCGGGCGATCGTCGTCCGGACCGAGCACTCGGTGCACCGGAGGAACGGTCCTCGTCGCCGGGAGACCGGGGCGAACGGGGTGTGGCGCAGGTGGTAGCGCGTCCGCTTTGGGAGCGGAAGGCCGTGGGTTCAAGTCCCGCCACCCCGACCGATGTGATGTCCCGGGACATCGTGGACGGTTGAACCCCCGGTGACGGGGGTCCAGCCGGTCCGGTCGCCCGCGCGACGTCGCGGTGGGGTGATCTCCGAAACTCCCTTGACCTTGACGCTGGGTGAGCCTTCAGGGTGGTCCACATGAGCACCTACTACGACGCCTTCGAGCACAGTCCCGTCCCCGAGCCCGGGCCCGACGCCGTCGCGCCCGACATCTTCCGCGGCATCTACGGCATGCCCATGTTCGTCACGATCCCCACGACCGACATCGACGTGTCCGCCGACTTCTGGCAGCGCGCGCTGGGCTTCGTCGACCTCTTCTCTATCCCGGGCCGGATGGTCCACCTGCGCCGCTGGGCGTTCCAGGACGTCCTGCTCGTCGCCACCGACGAGGAAACCCCGGCACCCCCGGCGTCGAGCGTGACCTTCGCTGCCGTCCTCGACCAGGTCGACGGAATCGCCGAGGCGTGCAAGGAGCTGCGGCCGGGCTCGACGCAGGGACCGCGCCACACGCCGTGGAACACGGTCGACGTCGAGGTCGTCACCCCGGAGAACGCCCGCGTCCTCATGTCGGCGGCCAAGCCGTACGACCCCGAGAGCCAGTCGGCGAAGGATCTCGCGGACGTCGGCATCACCGGCCCGGAGGCGTGAGCGGCTCACGCCCCTCGAGGAGCGCGCCGCCGTGGCCCGCTCCCCGGATCAGAACGGCGAGGGAATCCACCAGGTGTCGTGCAGCGTCTGCGATCCGATGCCGTCGCCGTACACGGCGACGACCATGCCCGAGCGTTCGGCGTCGTAGAAGGTTGTGTAGTGCTCACCCGGGTCGGTGACGTCGGGCGGCGTGCGGAACGCAATGCCGTCCTCGCCGCCCGAGTAGCCCCAGACCGACCGCTCCCAGCCCAGGTTCTCGTCGCCCTCTGAGGTGAACTCGTCGCGCTCGATACTGCTCTCGAACTCGAGCACCGAGTACTCGATGCCGTCCGACTGGGTGCAGGTCATCGCCGCCACGAGGCCCGCGGGCACGTCATCCATGTGGCCGGAGACACCGTTCTCGCAGGTGGCGGAGTTGTAGCCCTGGCCACCCTCCTGCGAGGCGACGAGGTCGGGGAACGTGGCCGGGATCGAGGACTCCGTGCCCCACGCGTCGGCGAGCTCCTCCGCGCCCTGGGGCTCCTCCCCTCCCCCGCGGGTCAGCAGCCAGATGACGCCACCCACCACGATCAGCCCGACGACGACGATCGCGCCCAGCACCGCCGGGTGCAGGCCTCGGCGCTTCGTCCCCTTGGCGGCGCTGCCGTACTGGCTCTGACCGCCGTACTGGCCGCTGCCACCGTACGGTCCGGGGCCGGCAGCCGATGCGGGCGAGCCGGCGAACGGTGCCGGGCCACCCGTGGACGCCGGCGACCCCGCGAACGGCGCGGGACCGCCCGGACCGCCGAGGCCCACGGGTCGCCCGGGAGCTGCTGAGCCGCCGGGACCGGACGGGCCGGCAGCCGACGCGGGAGAGCCGGCGAACGGAGCGGGTCCGCCGGTGCCGCCCGGTCCACCCGGACGGCCGGCTGCGCCGGTCGCCGCGGCGCCGCCCTGCGGCGGGACGGCGTGGTTGCCGGTCGCGCCGGAGACGGCCGACGGGCTCGAGCCGCCGGGACCACCGGGGCTCTGCTGAGGCTGCGGGCCAGGGCCGCCAGGACCACCGGGGGCCTGCTGGGTCTGCGGGCCCGAGCCGCCGGGTCCGGGTACCGCGTGGGAGCCCGTCGCACCGGACGCGGCCGAGACGGGTGAGCCGGCGCCCGGACCGGCCGTGCCCGTGGCACCCGAACCCGGGCCCGCCGCCACCGGAGCAGCCGCTCCCGGGACTCCGTGACTTCCCGTGGCGCCGGACATCGCGGACGGGGAGCTGCCGGGCGCACCGGGACGTCCGGGCACAACCGGACCCCCGGAGGCTCCTGGGCCACCGGGGGCGCCCGGGCCACCGGGGGCTCCTGGGCCACCGGGCCCGCCGCCGGGCCGACCAGGGACGGGACCGCCACCGGGGCCGCCGGCCTGCTCGGACACGGGGATCGCCCCTGTGGGCTGCCACTGCTGCAGGCGGGCGAGCCGCTGGCTGATCCCGTCGAGGACGACGGGGTGCCGGGCCCCCTTGAACTCGTACGCGACCGTCCAGGTGCGGCCACCGCTGCCCACGGTGATCTCCTCGAGGTGGTCGCCCGGGATCACGCGCTCGAGCGGGAGACGCGGTGGGAGGTCGAAGAACTGGGACTCGCGCAGCAGCTGCTCGATCGCGCCGCGGTCCTGGGGCGAGGCCTGGCGCGTGTCGACCGGCCCCACCTGGAGCGACTGCGTGCCCGGGCCGAAGAACCGGCGGACCATCAGCGTGAACGGCGGGCGCGGGCCGGTCTGGGACTCGCTCGGGTACTGGCCGCCGCCGGGCGTCCGGCCCGGCGCCGCCTGGGCACCCGCGCCGGGGGTGGCGGTTCGTCCGGTGCCCGTCCGTTCGCCGGGTCCGGCCACGCGCCGGCCGGTCGGCGGGCCCGCCGTGTGCAGGCCGCTCGCACCACCCGACGCCGACGATCCGGCGCCCGCTGCAGCACCGGCGGCCGCGACACCAGCACCGGATCCCACACCACCCGAAGACCCACCGGCCTCGGAGCTCTCGCCCGCGCCACCTGCCTGCGACTCGCGCAAGGCCTTGTACGCGGCGCGACCGAGCGCACGGCACGTGTCGTACCGCTCGGCCGGGTCCTTGGCCATCGCCTTGGCGATGACGGCGTCGAACGCGGTCCCCAGCCCCGGCACGGACTCCGAGGGCTTCGGCGGCGGGAGGGTGAGGTGCGCGTTCATCTTGTTGAACGGCGTGTCCGCGGGGAACGGGATGCTGCCGGTGAGGAGCTCGTAGAGCACGCAGCCCAGCGCATAGACGTCCACCTTGTGCGACAGGTGGTGCGCCTCGATCTGCTCCGGGGCGGCGTAGGCGAGGGTCGCGAGCAGGTTGCCGGTGCCCGTGAGGTTGTCGCCGTCGTCGACGGTCTTGGCGATGCCGAAGTCGGTGAGAAGGACCTGCTCGGGCTCGTCCTCGTCGTCCGGGTCGAGCGGCGGGGCGAGCAGGATGTTGGCGGGCTTGACGTCCCGGTGGAGCAGCCCGTTGCGGTGGGCGAAGTCGAGGCCGGCGGCGACCTCGTGGACGATGTGGACGGCGCGCGCCGGGTCCAGGCCGCCCTCGACCGCCTTGACCTCGGCGGCGGCGTCCGTGCCCTCGACGTACTGCATGGCGATCCACAGCTGGCCCTCGTGCTCGCCGCGGTCGTAGACCGCCACGACGTTGCGGTGGAAGATCTGCGCCGCCAGGTCCGCCTCGCGCTCGAACCGCGTGCGGAAGGCCTCGTCCTTCGCGAGCGAGGTGCTGAGCATCTTGAGGGCGTCCTGCCGCGGCAGTCTCGGGTGCTTCGCGAGATACACCGACCCCATGCCGCCCCGACCGAGCTCGCGCACGATCGTGTAGCCGGCGAACTGCTGGCCGGGCTCGTGATCCACCGATGGACTCCGCTCTGACGACTGGGCGCGCGAAACTGACGCGAACATACCTTCGCAACACGCTATCGCCGTCGGCACCCCGAGGTGCGGCTAGTTCTCCCCCGTCGGCGCGTGTCGCCGGCGGCTCCGGTCGGTGCCGGACATGCGATCGACCTCGTGCAGCCGGGTCGGTCAGGGCACGTCGGCCTGGACGAGCCGCCCTCGTCCGGTCACCGTCACGGGACCGAGGTCGCCCGCCACGAACACGGCCTGCCCGCGGTGCAGCGTGGCGGCGAGCCCGTCGACGGTCACGGTGACCTCGCCGTCGAGCGCGAGCAGGATCCGCGGCCCGCGACCGGGCACGAGGGACTCGGCCTCGCCCTCGGCCTCGAGCGTGACGACGGCGAGCTCGAAGTCGTCGACGGGCGCGTAGTAGACGCCCACGCTCTCGCTCACGGTCTCCGGCGCGATCCGGACCGGTGGCGCCGCCACGTACTCGAGCGCCTCGAGCACCTCCCCGACGGCGACGTGCTTGCTCGTCAGCCCTGCCCGCAGGACGTTGTCCGAGGACGCCATGATCTCGACCGCGAACCCGGAGAGGTAGGCGTGCACCGCGCCGGCGGGCACGAACATCGCCTCGCCGGGGTGCAGGGTCACGGGGTTGAGCAGGAGGGCCACGACGACGCCCGGGTCCCCCGGGTGCTCCCCCGCGAGCTGCCCGACGATGCGGTCCATGCGCGGCGACGGCGACGACCCGTCAGCCAGGCGCCGCGCGCAGGCGGCAGCCACCGCAGCGACCTCGTCCGCGCTCGGCCGGGTCTCCTCGCGCAGCAGCCGCTCGACCACGGAGCGCACACCGTCCGCCGACGGCGCCGCCCGCAGCGCCTCCTCGAGCTCCGCTGTCAGAGGCGTCCCGAGACCGGCGAGCACCTCGATCGCGCGCCGCGGGGCCCGGAACCCGCACACGGCCTCGAACCGCGTGAGGGCGTAGACCATCTCCGGCTTGTGGTTGGGGTCCCGGTAGCTGCGCGCGAAGTCGCCGCGCGGGATGCCGGCGGCCTCCTCCTCGTCGAACCTCCGCCGGGCCCGCTCGAGGTCGGGGTGGACCTGGAGGGAGAGCGCGCGGTCGGGCGCGATGAGCTTGAGCAGGTAGGGCAGGTGCTCGCCGTACCGGGTGACGACGTCGGCGCCGAGCGTGCGGGACGGGTCGGCCGCGATGTGGTCGCCGAGGGAGCGCGGTTCGCCGCCGGTGGTGCGCCGTTCGCCGTCGGGCGGGTCGGTCGTCGCGCCGGGACCGCCGGCGGTCAGGGGAGGTTCGCCGTCGGGCGTGGTGACGGGTGTCGATCCCGCGGGGCGGCACGGGCGGGTCCGGGCCTGGGCCTCGGGGTGCGCGCCGAACCACAGCTCGGCGACGGGACCGCCCGCCGGCTCGACGCCGAGGAGCTCGGGGATGCGGGTCGCGGATCCCCATGCGTAGTCCCGCGGCGCTCCCTCGATGCGCACCAGGCCCTGGACGGCGGACATGCTCACTCCGTTTCGATCGTGCCCGCGCTGGTCGGCGGGACCCGCCATTCTCACCGGACGCGGAGGCGTCGGTCGACATCGCGGCGGGGAGTTGTCCCGATCCCCGGGGACGTCGAGTGCGGGGCGGCGTCGGTCCGTGGGGCGCGTCCGGTCCGCACGAGTGTGTCCCGCCCGCCCGGTACGGGTGCGTGCCGGGGCGCTCGAGTGTGCGGGTGAGGAGTGTCGGCCGCGCGCCCCGGGGGCGTCGAGTAGCCGGTGGGCGCGCCACGGCGGACGTGCGTCCGGTGCGCCCCGGCGCGCGACCCGTCCCACGCACCTGGGCCCGTGGAACGACGACGGCCCCGCACCCTGACGGGTACGGGGCCGTGCGTGAAGATGCGTCAGTCAGCCTCGACGAGGCCCTTCTGGTAGGCCTTCGCCAGACGACGGGGGACCTTGATCTCGCGACCCTTGACGCGGACGGTGACGAGCTCGGTGAGCTCGGCCTTCCACTGGGACCGGCGAGAGCGGGTGTTGCTGCGGGACATCTTGCGCTTGGGAACTGCCATGGCCCTGCCGCTCCTTTCTCGGGTGGACGATCAACGACCCCCAAGGATGCCAGAGCACGACGCCCAGGGGCCAACCTGCACAGCCTACGCGTCGTGTGAGATCCCTCGCCAGGCCCTCGGGCGCGCGACGCGTCACACCGCCCGCCTAGGATCGAGCTGCAGCCGAGCCCGAGGAGAGGACCGCCGTGCCGAGCCCGTCACCGCACGACGACGAGGCCACCCGCGCGTCCGCCGCCCTGCTCGGCGACCTGACCGCAGGGATCGCGCACGAGCTGACCAACCCGGTCGCGGCGATGGCCAGCGCCCTCGACCACCTTGCCGACGACCTCGACGACCTGCTCGACTCGCTCGCGCACGGCTCGCGCGCGGGCGACTCTCCTGCCGCCGACCTGCGCGGACGGATCGAGGACGCACGGCGCCGCATCGCCCACGCCCGCAACCGCCCCCTGCGCGCGAGCGCGGACGACCGTGCGCTGCGCCGCTCCCTCGCGGCCGAGGTCGGGGACGACGTGCTCGCACGCCGACTGCTCTCGGCCGGCGTGGAGGACCCGGCCGAGGCCGCGCGGCTCGCGGGCGACGAGTCGGCGATCGCGCGCGCCACGCACGCCACCGCCGTCGGCGACGCGCTGCGGCACCTCGACGGCGGCACCCGCCAGGTCGGCGCGCTCGTCGCGAGCATCCGCGCACACGTCCAGGCAGACTCCCCTCCGCAAGGGGGTGCCGCGGCGTCGGGCAGCTCCGTCGACCAGAGCGCCCCGGTGGCACAGGGCGAGGACGCGTCGACGACGTCTGCGGACCCCGGGGCACCGGGCGGCGGAGGCCCTGGCGGCGACCCCACCGCGTCCGTCGTCGTCGCGGACTCGTTGCGCTCCGCCCTCACCCTCACCGAGCACCGCCGCCGCGGCATCGCCACCGAGGTCACGCTCGCCGACGTCCCACCTGTGCGCGCCGAGCCCGGCCGTCTCGACCAGGTCTGGACCAACGTCCTCGTCAACGCGGCCGACGCCATGGGCGGGCACGGCACCCTGTCGATCGACGTGTCGGCGACGGAGGACGGGAACGTGCGCGTCGTCGTCGGGAACGACGGGCCGCCGATCCCGGCCGGCGACCTCGAACGGATCTTCACGCGGCGGTTCACCACCCGGTCCGGCGGCAGCGGCGGTGGACTGGGACTGGGGCTTGCGCTGTCGCGTGACATCGTCGAGCACGCCGGGGGGACGATGACGGCTCGCTCGCGCGAGGGACTGACGGAGATGATCGTGGAGCTGCCGCCCGGTCCGGGCGCGCAGGTGGCGGACGGGACCGCCGGGAGGGAGACGAGATGAGGCTGACCATCGTCGTGCTGGAGGACGACCCCGGGGTGCGGGCCGCCGTCGTGCGTGACCTCGAACCGTTCGCGGCGACGGTGCGCATCGAGGAGGCCGACACGGTCGACGACGCGTGGGAGATCGTCGACGAGGTGATGGCGGACGAGGACATCCCCGCGATGCTGCTCGTCGACCACGGGCTCCCCGGCCGCAACGGCGTCGACATGCTCGTCGAGGCATGGGTCGACCCGCGCACGTCCGACTCGCGCAAGATCCTGCTCACCGCCGAGGCCGAGCAGGCGGACACGATCCGGGCGGTCAACGAGGGCGGGCTCGACCATTACATCGGCAAGCCCTGGGACCCCGATGCCCTGCGCGCGACGGTCCGCAAGCAGCTGACGGACTTCGTCCTCACCACGAGAACCCCGGCCGACGCCCATGTCGCGGCCCTGGAGGCCGACCGGGTCGCCCACCTGCTCGGGCGTGAGGAGCAGGCCGCCGAGTGACCGCCGGTGCCACCGGCGGGTCCGGGTCTGGGTCTGGGTCTGGGTCTGGGTCTGGGTCCGAGGCCGGCACGTCCGGCGTCGGCCCCGGGGGTGTCGGCGCCGGGTCCGGGACCTTCTCCCCCGACGACGGCGCACCCCTCGTCGCGCTCCGCCCCGCGCGCGGCGCCCGGGCCGAGTTCGAGGTCGTGGAGAAGCGGTCGCGGTTCCTCGCACTCGCCGCACGGGCCGACGACGAGGACGCCGCCCGCTCCCTCCTGGCCGACGCGCGGGCCGCGCACCCGCAGGCCCGGCACCACTGCTCGGCGTGGATCCTGCCCGGTGAGGACGGCGGGCCCCCGGTCGCGCACAGCTCCGACGACGGCGAGCCCTCGGGGACGGCGGGCCGACCGATGCTCGACCGGCTCGACGGGGCGGGCCTCGAGGCGGTGGCCGTCGTCGTCGTGCGGTACTTCGGCGGGACGCTGCTGGGGACCGGCGGTCTCGTGCGTGCGTACGGCGACGCCGTCGGTGGGGCGCTCGAGGAACTGCCCCGGGTCGGCGTGCGGGTGCTCACGCGGTGCACGGTGACGGCCGACCATGCGGTCGGGCCGCGGCTCGAGGCGGAGCTGCTGTCGTCGGGGTCGTCGATGACGTCGGTCCTGGACGTGCGGTGGAACGCGGAAGGTGTCGAGCTGGACGTCGCCACCGACGACCCGGGGGCGCTCGAGGCGCGGGCGGCAGAGCTGTCCGGCGGGACGGCCCGGGTGATCGTCGCAGGACCCCACGAGGTCGAGCTGCCCCACGGATGAGGGGATCTCGCCCCGCGAGTGCGGGGACCCACGGCATCAACCTGGACGGCTTGTTCTAGTTCTCATAGAACTATAGAGTGAACCTATGCAGGTCGTCATCGACACCGCCTCGGCGGAACCGCTCTTCGAGCAGGTGGTCGCCCAGATCCGGGGCGCCATCCTGGCCGGCGAGGTCCGTCCGGGCGAGAAGCTGCCGTCGGCGAAGGACCTCGCCGCCGGGCTCGACGTCAACCAGCACACCGTGCTGCACGCCTACCAGGCGCTGCGCGACGAGGGCTTCATCGAGCTCCGCCGCGGTCGTGGCGCCACGGTCCGCGCCGACCACCCCTACCCGGACGCCAAGCTGCTGCGCGCGATCGAGACCGTGCGCCGGGCGGCCGCGGACTCCGGCGTCCCCCTCAACACCGTCATCCACCTCCTCAAGGAGCCGCAGTCATGACCACCGCCGACGCCACAGCCACCCGCACCGGTCGCGGCCCGGTCCCCCACCGCGGACGTCGACTCCTGCTCGGGGTCGCCCTCCCGCTCCTCGTCACGGCGGCCGCGTGGATCTACATCGCCGCGGTCGCGAGTGACCTCCCGAGCCAGGTGGCGGTGCACTGGGGCACGGACGGCCCGGACCGGTGGAGCTCCCGCACCGAGCTGCTGCTCGTGCCGGCCATCCTGTGCGCGGTCAGCCTGGCGATCACGTGCCCGCTTGCGGCCCTGACCGGCCGGCAGTCGATGACGCGGCGGATGACGGTCGGCCTCTCGGCAGGACTGGCCACGATGTTCGCGGGGATCGCCGTCGCCACGGTGCAGGTGAACCTCACCGACCCGCCGGGCGAGCCGCTTGCCGGCATCCTCATGGCGTCCGTCGCGGGCCTCGTCGTCGGCATCGCCGCGGCCGCCGGCGCCGGGGACGACCCGGTCGTCCGCGCGACCGAGCCCGTGCCCGCGGACGCCGAGCGTGCCGACCTCGGGCCGACCCAGCGCGCGGTGTGGGCGCAGGGAACCGGCGTATCGACGGGCGTGCTCGTCACCCTCGTCCTCGTCATGGCCGCGATCGGAGTTCTCATGGGCGTGCTCGGCAGCTGGCTGTGGGGCGCCGTCTTCGCCATCGCGCTCATCGCCCTCGAGCTGGCCTTCCTCCGGTTCCACGTGCGGGTCGACGCGGACGGCCTCGTCGCCCGCTCGATGCTCGGCATGACCGTGCTCCGGGCGCGGGCCGACGAGGTCGTGCGGTCCGACGTCGTGCAGGTCGAGCCGTTCGCCGAGTTCGGCGGCTGGGGGCTGCGGACCGATGCCCACGGTCGCGTCGGGCTCGTCACGCGCAGGGGCGAGGCGATCCGGGTCGAGCGATCGGGCGGACGCATCCAGCTCGTGACGATCGACGACGCCGGGCGCGGCGCCGCCCTGCTCAACACGATGGCGGAGCGCGCGCGGCCGGTCTCCCGGCTCGAGGACACCGAGCTCGGCGACGCCGCTCCCCGTCCGCAGGCCCGCGACGCGATCGAGCCGCACGGGCCGGCGGCGGGTGGCCGGAAGGCTGCAGCGGACGGCGGGAGCGACGCCGGCGTCGTGGGTGACTGACGCGCCCACATCCCGGACGCGCGTGGGACTGGTGCCGACCGGCCCCACCGATCAGGCACCATGGACGGTGGCCACCGGCTAAGGTGGTTGAGAGTTCAAACGTTCATGGCCGACGACGGCCCCGGTAGGGAGGTGACGCGTGCGCGACGACCTGGTGTCCCTCGTGCCTCCGCCGCACTTCGCGTTCTGCACCGACGGCGGCTGTCGCTAGGGCGTCGGGCCCGCACGAGCCGTCAGGCCTCCCGACCCCCGCCCCGCCGTACCCGGCCCCCACCGCCCGAGCCCCGCTCCGGCGTCGACGGGTGCGGCCGCGCCCCCGAGGCGCTCCCGACCAGTACGCCCGTTGACCCCACCAACCGGAGGACCCTCATGGCCCAGATCTTCGACGACGTCACCCAGGCCGTCGGCCGCACCCCGCTCGTCCGTCTCAACCGCGTGACCGACGGCGCCGGCGCGACCGTCCTCGCCAAGCTCGAGCACTTCAACCCCGCGAACTCGGTCAAGGACCGCATCGGAGTGGCGATCATCGACGCCGCCGAGGCGTCCGGCGAGCTGACCGAGGGCGGCACCGTGGTCGAGGCGACGTCCGGCAACACCGGCATCGCCCTCGCGATGGTCGGCGCGGCCCGCGGCTACACGGTCGTCCTCACGATGCCCGAGACGATGTCGAAGGAGCGCCGCGCCCTTCTGCGGGCCTTCGGCGCCGAGCTCATCCTCACGCCCGGGCCCGACGGCATGCGCGGAGCGGTCGAGGCCGCCGAGAAGGTCGCCGCCGAGCGCCCCGGTGCGGTGCTCGCCCGCCAGTTCGCCAACCAGGCCAACGTCGAGGTCCACCGCGCCACGACCGGCCCGGAGGTCTGGAACGACACGGACGGCGCGGTCGACGTGTTCGTGTCCGGCATCGGCACCGGCGGCACGATCACCGGCGCCGGCGGCTACCTCAAGCAGCAGAAGCCGGAGCTCCACCTCGTGGCCGTCGAGCCCGAGGAGTCGCCCATCCTCACCGGCGGCAAGCCCGGCCCGCACAAGATCCAGGGCCTCGGCGCGAACTTCGTGCCCGAGATCCTCGACACCGAGCTCTACGACGAGGTCGTCGACATCAACATCGACGCCGCCCTGACCTACGCGCGCCGCGCTGCCACCGAGGAGGGCCTCCTCGTCGGCATCTCCTCGGGCGCCGCGATCGCCGCCGCGGTCCAGGTCGCCAAGCGGCCCGAGCTCGCGGGCAAGACCATCGTCGTCGTCCTCCCGGACCTCGGCGAGCGCTACCAGTCGACCGCGCTCTTCGAGGGCCTGGTCGACTGACGTGCATGATTCCGGTGTGCCCTTCTGGGTCCTCCTGCGCGAGGACCTCGAGGCGGCCCAGCACGGCGACCCCGCCGCGCGGTCGAAGGTCGAGGTCGCCCTCGCGTACCCGGGCGTCCACGCCCTGTGGGCGCACCGGGTGGCTCACCGGCTCTGGCACGCCGACGGCTCGCGCGGGCGGCTCCGGCTGCCCGCGCGGCTCCTCTCGCAGGCGGCGCGCGCGCTGACCGGCATCGAGATCCACCCGGGCGCCGTCATCGGCCGCCGGATGTTTATCGACCACGGCATGGGCGTGGTCATCGGGGAGACCGCCGAGGTGGGTGAGGACGTGGTGATCTTCCACGGCACCACGCTCGGCGGAGTCTCGATGTCCAAGGGCAAGCGGCACCCCACCGTGGGCGACCGCGTGACGATCGGCGCCGGCGCCAAGGTGCTCGGGCCGGTCACCCTCGGGGCCGACGCGCGCGTGGGCGCCAACGCCGTGGTGGTCAAGGATGTCGGCGCCGGACGATCCGCCGTCGGCGTGCCGGCCAAGGAGCTGGCTCCGAAGCCGCCGGCCGAGGAGGCCCGCTGGATGGACCCGGCGATCTACATCTGAGCCGGCGCGCTCGACCACCGAGCGCTTCCATTCGAGGGCCGAGGAGCACGCGCTTCTCGGCCCTCGACGTTGGTGGGAAGCCCATCAAGTTGTCATGATGATTGACGAACGCTCCCGCAACTTGTCATAATGTTTCTCCCCAGTCGTCATGATGTGCAGCGAGGCGCAGATGTCATCCACCACCAGCACTCCTCCGGAAGCGGTCCGTGTCAACGGGCGCCGGGGAAAGTGGGGAGCGGTTCGCGACGACCTCATGCGCCGGTTCGGTCCGGCTCCGGCGGATACCCCATTGCCGAGCGAGGCCCTGCTGTGCGAGGAGTACGGCGTATCGCGGATCACGGTCCGACGAGCGCTCGACGAGCTCGACCGCGACGGCATCGTCCGGCGAGAGCAGGGCCGCGGGACCTTCACCACGGGACGACGGCGGAGCGCCGGCCCGCGCACCGAGGTCTTCGACCTCACGGGCTTCTTCCATCAGATGGCGGCTGAGGGACGGCGGGTGACGTCCCGCGTTCTCACGCAGGGTGTCTTCGCACCAGCCGCCGACGTCGCCCTCGAGCTCGGGGTGCACCCGACCGCGCCGGTCGTCCGGCTCGACCGCCTCCGCTCCGTCGACGGCACCGTGGATCATTTGAGCCGCGTGTGGCTCTCCCACGACGCCTACCCCGCCGTCGCGACGACCGACTTTCACGAGATCTCGCTGTACGACTTCCTTCGCGAGACCTACGGTCTCCAGCTCGTCGAGGACCGCGTGAGTGTGTCGATGGTCCGCCCCACGGGCGACGTCGCTGCGCTGCTGGACGCACCTGCCGGTTCGCTCCGACTGCACACCTCCTCCACGGCGTACGCGCCCGACCACAGGCCGATCGTGCACGGTCGGACGACATTCGCCTCGGCGGACGCGACCGCGAGCTTCACCGTGGTCACGTCCGGATCACCACTCCGAGACCCCGCCACGGCGGGGCTGCCGTCCACGACCCGAGGAGCATGATGTTGTCCACTCTGCTGACCGACGATCGGATCACCTTCGCCGACACCCTCGGCTGGGAGGAGGCGATCCGTCGCGCCGCCGCTCCGCTCGTCGCCGACGGGTCGGTCGATACGGGCTACGTCGATCAGATCGTCACCAACGTGAACGAACCCGGCGGTACCTACATGGATCTCGGCTTCGGGATCACGCTTGCGCACGCTCGTCCCGAGGCAGGAGTCAACCGCACGTCGGTGGCGCTCCTCCTGCTCGCACGCCCCACCGAGCTCGCCGACTCACCCGACCACCCGGTTCGCGCCGTCGTGGTCCTGGGAGCGACCGACAGTTCCAGCCACCAGGACACGCTCGCCGACATCGCCGCCATGCTCACCGACGAGGAGCGGCGCGGTGCACTCCTGTCCTCCACGACCCACGCCCAGGTCCGCGCCGTCGTCGACGCGGCCTGAACCCGGCGTCACGACCACGCCGCTCAGCGGCACACCACCACTCAAGGAGTACTCGTGAAGTTCATGGCAATGTGCAGCTCCGGACTCGGCTCGTCCCTCATGGTCCGGATGAACATCGAGAAGGCGCTGAAGACGATCGGGGCTGACGGCGTCGAGGTCGAGCACGCCGACCTCGGATCCGCCTCCAACGCCGACGCCGACGTGTTCTTCGTCGGCAAGGACCTGGAGAACTCGGTCGCCCACTTCGACGACGTCGTCGTCCTCGACTCGATCATCGACCAGAACGAGCTGGTCGAGAAGGTCCGCACCACGGCTGAGCGCCTCGGGATCCCCCACACGAGCTGAATCTTCGCCGCACCGCCGCGGCCCACACAGGAAGCAGACCCGCATGAACTCGTTCCTGAACGTCCTCGTCGACGTCTTCAGTCAACCCGCGATCCTCGTCGCCCTGATCGCGCTGCTCGGCCTCGCCCTGCAGCGCAAGAGCGGCTCGGACGTCATGAAGGGCACGATCCGCACGTTCGTGGGGTTCCTCGTGCTCTCTGCCGGCGCCGGTGTCGTCGTCACCGCGCTCGACCCGTTCGGCGCCATGTTCTCCGAGGTGTTCGGCGTCCAAGGTGTCGTGCCGAACAACGAGGCGATCGTCGGCCCCGTGCTCGTCGACTACGGCACCACAGCCGCACTCATCTTCTTCTTCGGGATGATCCTCAACGTCCTGTTCGCGCGTCTGACGCAGTTCAAGTACATCTACCTGTCCGGACACGTCGCGCTCTACCAGTCCGCGATGATTGCGGTTCTCCTCATCACGGCAGGGATGTCTCAGTGGGAAGCCATCCTCTGGGGCTCGATCGCCGAAGCACTGATCGTGACGATCTCTCCGGCGCTCGTGCAACCGTTCATGCGCAAGGTGACGGGCAATGACGACATCGCGCTCGGCCACACGGGTGGCGTCGGCATCGCCCTGTCCGGCCTTGTCGCCAAGGTGACGAAGGGCGACCCCGAGAACTCGACCGAGAAGGTCAACGTGCCGAAGTCACTGGGCTTCGTCCGGGACAGCACGGTGATCGTTGCTCTGTCGATGGGGCTGATCTTCCTCGTCGTGGCGCTGATCGCCGGACCGGCGTACGTCTCGACGGAGATCTCGGACGGTCAGAACTATGTGGTCTGGGCACTCATGGCAGCCGGACAGTTCGCCGCCGGCGTGTTCATCATCCTCGCCGGTGTCCGGGTGATCCTCGCCGAGATCGTGCCTGCCTTCAAGGGCATCTCCGAGAAGCTCGTCCCGAATGCCAAGCCTGCGCTCGACGTGCCCGTGACATTCCCGTTCGCGCCCAACGCGGTGATGATCGGGTTCCTGTCCTCGCTCATCGCCGGAATCATCGGCATGGCCATCATGGGCTTCGCAGGAACCGCGGTCATCATCCCGGGCATCATCGCCCACTTCATGACCGGCGGCGCAGCCGGAGTCATCGGAAACGCACAGGGCGGCCGCCGCGGTGCCGTACTCGGCGCGTTTGCCAACGGCGCGCTCATCACGGTCATCCCGCTTGCACTTCTCGACATGCTCGGCGAGTTCGGGTCGGCAGCCGCGACGTTCGGCGACTCCGACTACGGGTTCGGTCTGTTCATCGGCTGGCTCGACCAGCTCGGGGGCACGTGGGCGATCGTCGCGGGCATCCTGCTGGGGGTCGTCCTCATGTTCGTCGCCAGTGCCCTCGTGGGTCGGCGACGCCGTGCGACCGCTGCGAGAGAGTCAGCTTCGGTCGACGCCGACGCCTGATCGGACCCTGGCGAACACACGACAAGCCGGGCCGGACACGACAAACGCCTACGGCGCCGTCGTCCACTCAGACCGCGAGCACCTCCCGTGCCTCCGGTCGCAGGAGATGGACGACGGCGTCGCGCGCCCCCGCCGCGTCGGCGGCCGCGAGCGCGGCCTGCGCCATCGCTTCGCACTCGGCCAGCGTATGCGAGCGCAGGGCGTGCCGGACCGCCGGCAGCGCACCAGCCGACATCGACAAGCTCGTCACGCCCATGCCGGTCAGGGCGAGCGCCATGAGGGGGTCCCCGGCGGACTCGCCACACACGCCCACAGGCTTCCGGGCGGACACCCCGGCCGCCGCCGTGCGCGCGACGAGCTCGAGCACCGCCGGCTGCCACCGGTCGAGGAGGTCGGCGAGCCCGCCGAGCAGCCGGTCCGACGCCATCGTGTACTGGGCCAGGTCGTTCGTGCCGAGCGAGGCGAAGTCGACGTCGGCGAGGACGCCGTCCGCGCGCAGCGCCACGGCCGGGACCTCGACCATGACGCCGAGCCCCACGCCGTCGGTGAGCCCGGCCTCGCGGGCGGTCGCGACGAACTCCGCCGCCTCGCCGGCCGTGGAGATCATCGGCGCCATCACCCAGAGCTCGGCGGCGTCGGCACCGGCCTGGCCCCTCGCGCTCGCGAGCGCGCGCAGCTGGTCGCGGACGATCTCCGGCATCGTGCGCACGAGCCGGTAGCCCCGTACGCCGAGCGCGGGATTGTCCTCGTCCGCCTGGTTGGCGAAGGCGAGCGGCTTGTCGGCGCCGGCGTCGAGGGTCCGGACGACAACCTTCCGTCCGGCGAACGCCCGCAGCACGGCCGCGTACGTCTCGGCCTGAGCCTGGACGGCCGGCGCCTCGGTGGCGTCGAGGAAGAGCACCTCGGTGCGGAAGAGCCCGACGCCCTCGGCAGCGGTCGCGGCCGCGCGCTCGGCGTCGGCGACCGTGCCGATGTTGGCGAGCAGCTGGACGGCGTGCCCGTCGGCGGTCGCCCCGGGTTCCCGGTCGGCCTCGAGCGCGTCCAGCGCGGCCGAGCGGCGGTCGAGCTCGCCCCGAAGTTCGTCGTCGGGATCGAGAACGACACGGCCGTGCGCGGCGTCGACGGCGACGATCTCCCCGTCCGCGAGCCCCGTCGCGCCGGCGGCCCGGACCACGCACGGCAGGCCGAGCTGGCCCGCGATGATCGCCGTGTGGGAGGTGGGCCCGCCCTCCTCGGTGACGATGCCGAGGACGAGGTCGAGGTCGAGCGCCGAGGTGTCGGCGGGCGAGAGGTCCCGCGCGACGACGACCGCCGGCTCCTGCAGGTCGAGTCCCGGCTCCGGCTGTCCGGTCAGGCGCGCGACCACCCGGTCGCCGACCGAACGCAGGTCGGTGACGCGCTCGGCCATGTAGCCGCCGATGGACTCGAACGTGGTGGCGAATTCCTCTACCGCGTCGTGGACGGCGTGCGCGCGGCCGGTGCCGGCGCGCACGAGCTCGGCGGCGCGGGCGGAGAGCGCGGGGTCACCCGCCATGAGCGCGGCCGCACCGAGCACCTCGCCGAGGGTGGTGCCCTCCGCGGCAGCGGACCGTGCCGTGAGGTCCTCCTGGACGGCGGCGAGCGCCGCCTCGATCTCGGCGACCGCCGCCTCCGGGTCCGCCGGCGCGGGCTCGTCGGCAGGCAGCTCGGGCCCGCCCCGGACCTGCCGCACGGGGCCGACGACGCCGCGTCGGCCCACCCCGATGCCGTCCAGTACGCCCTCGGTCGTCGCGTCCATCAGTTGTCCTGCGGGTTCTCGAGGCGCGTCGCCAGCGAATCGACGGCCTCGTCGGCACCCTCGCCCTCCGCCGCCAGAACCACGGTGTCACCCTGCTTCACGCCGAGGGACATGACGGAGAGGATCGAGCTCGCGGATACCGGGGCGCCGTCCACCTTCGAGATGGTCACCTCCGCACCGGACGCCGTCGCCGCCGCGACGAACTCCTGAGCGGGACGGGCGTGCAGCCCGTGCTCGGAGGCGACGATCACTGAGCGCTGGGGCATGGTGACTCCTTCCGCATGGCCGGTGCCAGGGTCGGCATCGACGGTGGCGCCCAGGATAGAGGCGACGACAGGTCTCGTGGTGCCTCGGTGGCGCCCTGGGGGACAGCTGGTCGCATGCCCGAACCGAGGAGCCTCCGCCGCGTCGGCGGTGGCCACCGGCGGCCGCCTCCCCGTCTACGCCGCCCGCGCGCGCGAGCGCAGCAGACGCTGACACTTCCCGCACCAGAACACGGTGCGGCCCGCCATGTCGTCGATCGATACGGCCTGCCCGCACACGTGGCAGGCGCGCCCCGCACGCCGGTAGACGTACCAGCGGAAGTCGGCCTCCTCGTCGGTGGCGCGCTCGGCGGCCCGCGCCCACGAGTCCGGCCGCGGCGCGCGGCGGTCCTCCGGGCGGGTCGTGACGATGACGCCGTGCTCGACCCCGTCGGCCAGCAGCCCCGCGACGTCGTCCCACATCGCCCGCAGCCGCGCCACGCTCACGGCCCGCCCCTCGGTTCGGGGGTGGATGCGCGCACGGTAGAGCGCCTCGGCCCGGTAGATGTTGCCGACCCCCGCGATGACCGACTGGTCCATGAGCAGCTCGCCGATGCCGCGGCGGGTACGGCGCACGGCGGCCACGAAGCGGTCGGGGTCGGCGTCGGGGCGCAGCGGGTCGGGCCCGAGCCGCTCGTGCACCGCGTCCTTCTGACCCTCGTCGATGAGGTCGCAGCGCGCCGGGCCCGTGAGGTCCGCGACCACCCCGTCGGTGAGGAGCCGCAGCCGGACGGTCGGGCGCGGCTCGGGCACCACGAGCTCGGCATAGCCGTGGTCCTCGGTGTCCATGGGATCGGAGGGCACGACGTCGACGGCCAGGCTGTCGTCCCCGCCGGTGTCGACGACGCCACCCGGCGTCGTCCCCCGCCCCGCCCCGGGCGAGACGGCACCGGTCCCGTCGCTCGCCGGGCCACCCTCCGCGGGCCGGCGCGGCGCCCCGATCGCGTGCGGGGCGAACCCGTTCGCGGTGACGAACGACCACGCGCCGTAGAGGCCGAGGTGGACGTGGACGAACCGCGGCTCCCCGCCCGTGGGCGGCTCGAGCTCGACGAACAGGTGCTTGCCGTGCGCGCCGGTGCCTGTCACGCGCCACCCGTCGATCGCCTCGGCGCCGGCGGCGAACCGCCCCTGCGGGGAGGACGCGCGCACCACCGCGCCGGTGAACAGCGAGTCGAGCATGGTCGCGAGGCGCCGGATCGAGTGACCCTCAGGCATGCCGGTCGGGTGCCTTCCACTCGGTCGGGGCGTCCCACAGCGCGCGGCGCAGGTCGATCATCGTCGGCACCAGCGGCTCGAGCGGCGTGCCCTCGTTCTCGTACCGCGCGCTCGCCTCGGCGCGGAGCTGGCGTGGGAGCGTCCCGTCTGCGCGGACCACCCGCCACCAGGGCACGCGGTATCCGTGGCGCGAGAGGACGGTGCCGACATAACGGGCGCTGCCCCGGCCGGTGACGTCGCGGACGGCCTCGGCCACGAGGCCGTAGGTGGTCGCGCGACCGGCGGGGACCTGCTGGGCGACCTCCAGCACGAGCTCGGCGAGCTCGGTCGTGGCGATCCCCACGGGCTGCGGTGCGGACATGCTCCTTATGATCTCAGCATCATGTCCTCCTCCACCCTCCCCACGCCCGCCTCCGCCGACGCGCACGGGGCTGGTTGCTCACACTGCGACGACTCCGTGCCCCACGAGCACATCGACGTCCGCGCCGAGCTCACCGCCGCCGCCCGCCGTTCACGCACCCGTTCCGCGCTCGTCTGCACGATCGCCGCCGTGCCCCTCGTCGTCGGGCTCGTCGGCACGTTCGTCACCGGGGACGGCGCGCGCGCCGGGCTCCTCGCGCTCGTCGTCGCCGTCGGATGGCTCATCGCGTCGGCGCTCGGCGTGCTCCTCGTCCGGCACCTCGGTCGCCGGTCCTCCCGGCTCGGCCTCGCGGCCGGAGCTGCCACGACGGCGGCACTCGGCCCCGTCATCGGGCTCGCCGGGGCGGCGCTCACCGGGGTGTCGCCGGTCGTGTGGACCACGCTGGTCGCGGGCGGCGCGTGGTGGGCGGCGTCGGCGATCGCCGACGCGCTCGCCACCGTGGCCTGGCGCCGCTCGCTGTTCGAGCCGGGTGACGCGGCGGAGGCCGCGCGCGTCCAGGCGATCGCCGGCCGGGACGAGGGGCTCGACCTGCCGCTCGCCTGGCTCGTCCAGGGTCCGGCGGTGGGTGTGGCGGCGATCTTGTCGGGGCCGCTCGCCGCAGCGGTGGTCCTCCTGGCCGCGCTCTGCGCCGCGCTCAGCGTGCGGGGCTCGGCCCGTCGCCGCTGAGGCGGTCAGGAGCGGTCGTCTGCCTCAGGTGGGCGGATGTCGATCATTCCCTGGACAAACCTTGTGACTGCACGAGATCGAGGATGACGCGCGCGGTCTCGTCGGGCGCCGTGACCATCGGCCAGTGGCCGGCGTCGATCTCCCGGTAGCGCCAGCCGGGGCTCTCGGCGGTGACGTGCGACGTCGGCGGGTCCGTCCGTAGGCAGCGCACGTAGCCGAGGTCGAACCCGGCGTCCGTCAGCTCGAGGTCGGCGGCCGGCTCGGCGTAGGTGCCCAGCGGCTGGCCGCTCACCCGCTCCGCCATCCATGCGTAGTCGTCGTCGGTGAGGCCGTGCCCGGGGAACAGGGCGTCGATCTCCTGGCGGGTGAACCAGGGCGTCGCGCCGTCGACGGCGAGCAGCGGCATGACCTCCGACGCGCCGGGTCCCTGTTGGTCGAACCACGAGCGGCCGGGCGTCGGCAGGACGGCGTCGATCATGACGACGCTGCGGACCGGTGTCGTGCGCGGGGCAGGAATCCCCTCACTCGTCGCGGGAGTCCGGGCCGAGATCCGCTCACTCGTCGCTGGTGGAGGCGTGCTCGCGCGCTGCCGGGCGAGGACGCCCGCGACGATGAAGGCCGCGAACGAGTGGGCCACGATCGTCACGCCCTCCGGGCCGGGCGGACCCTGAGCCGCACTCTCGACTCCCGGCGAGCCCAGATCCGGGCCCTCACCCGCACTCTCGGCACCTGAGGCGTCATCCGTTTCGACCGTCTCAAGGGCGGCGACGACGTCGTCGACCCAGGAGGTCAGCGTCACCTCGGCGGCCGGGGTCGGGTCGCCGTCGATGCCGCGCAGGCGCGGGGTGACCACCCGGTGGCCGGCCGCCTCGAGCAGCGGCGTCACGCGTTCCCAGATCCACCCGCCCAGGCCACTGCCGCCCAGGAGCACGAGCGGCGCGGGGCGGCCGTCCACGCGCTACTCCTCGATCGTCACAGAGTCGAGGATCGCCTCGAACAGGGGCTCGGCCGCCTCGAGCTCCTCGATGGGTGCCGTCAGCGTGAGCCCGGCCATCGCACCGTCCGCGAGCTCGAGCGGGTAGATCCGCTGGATCGCCGGAAAGCTGTAGGGCGTGAGGTCGACCTCGTAGGGCGTCACGGTCTGGCCGGCGACCTCGCGGGGCTCGATCTCGGTGAGCGCGTCGGCGGGGGCGCCGTCGGCTTCCACGAGCTCGAGGTAGCTGCGACCGTCCACGAACTCGGCGGTGTAGACGGTGAGCACCCCGGCCGGGTAGATCAGCGTCCCCGAGGAGCCGACCATCTCGATCTCGGCGCCCTCCGGCGGCGGCGCAAGCATGTCGGTGAGGTCCATCCACTCGGCGGGCCAGACCAGCGACACCGGGGCGATGCCGCCGGGCGTGCCCTCGCCGCTGGTCGCACCCGCGTCGGAGGCCGCCTCGTCCGCATCGGAGGCTGCCTCGTCCGCCCGGGAGGAGGCCTCAGCCTCGGCCTCGCCCTCGTCGGACGGAGCCGCGTCGGAGTCGGTCTCCGAACCGCCGTCGTCCTGGCCGGTGCCGTCGGAGCTCTCCGACTCAGCCGGCTCGGTCGTTGCCGGCGGCGCCTCGGTCGTGGCGGCGTCGGTGGTGTCGTCGTTGTCATCGCCCCCGCACGCGGCGAGGACCAGTGCGGTCGCGAGCGAGGCGCCCGCGAGCGCAGGGGCACGGCGCGGGGCGGCCGGGCGGTTCGTCGTCGTGCTCATGGACCTCATGCCGTTGCCCCTCTATCCGTTCACGACTCGAGCTCGGCCACCTGGTCGATGCGCCGCTGGTGGCGCGCCTCGCCCGAGAACGGCTCGGCGAGGAAGGCGTCGACGATCTCGAACGCCTCCTCCTGGGTGTGCATGCGGGCGCCGACGCCGACCACGTTGGCGTCGTTGTGCGCCCGGGTCAGGCGAGCGGTCTCGACCGACCAGGCCAGACCGGCGCGCACGCCGCGCACCTTGTTGGCGGCGATCTGCTCGCCGTTGCCGGACCCGCCGATGACGACCCCGAGCGAGCCGGGGTCAGCGACAACCGCCTCCCCGGCCTGGAAGCAGAAGCCGGGGTAGTCGTCCTCGGCGTCGTAGGTCTCGGCGCCGTGGTCGACGACCTCGTGACCGGCGGACGCGAGGTGGGCCGAGAGGGCGGACTTGAGCTCGAAGCCGGCGTGGTCGGCGGCGATGTGGACGCGCATGGCGCACAGTGTGGCACGCGGCATGCCACGCATACGCTGGATGCCATGACCTCACCGAGCACCGAGCAGCCCGTCGACCTCGAGAGCTACGTGGACCGCGGCGTCCGCCCGCAGGACGATCTCTTCCGCCACGTCAACGGACGCTGGATCGCCGAGACCGAGATCCCGTCCGACCGCGCGCGCATCGGCGGGTTCGTCGACCTGCGCGACCGCTCCGAGGAGCGGGTCCGCGCCCTCATCGAGGAGCTCGGCGAGGCGGCCGCGACGGGCGAGGACGCCGGGTCGGTCGCCGAGGCCGGCGCCGACGCCGCCGCGGAGAACCCCGACCCCGCGGGTGCCGCGCCCAAGATCGGCGCGGTGTACGCGATGTTCATGGACGAGGCCGCGATCGAGGCCGCCGGCGCCGCCCCGCTGGAGGCGGACCTCGCACTCGTCCGCGGTGCCGACGACCACTCCTCGCTCGCCCGCGTCATGGGCGAGCTCCAGCGCACGGGCGTCTCCGGCATCGCCGGCATCGACGTCTCCCCCGGCATCTCCGACCCGGACTACCTCGTGTGGTTCGCGCAGGACGGCATCGGCCTGCCGGACGAGGCCTACTACCGCGAGGCGGAGCACGCCGCCGTACGCGAGGCGTACGCGGGGCACGTCGCCCGGCTCCTCGAGCTCGTCGGTGCCGTCGAGGCCGGGGAGGGCGCGGGCGCCGCGGAGCGGATCCTCGCGCTCGAGACGCGTATCGCCGCGCACCACTGGGACGTCGTCGCCACCCGCGAGGCGGACAAGATCGACAACCCGATGTCCTTCGTCGAGCTCGCCGGCTCGGCCCCCGGGCTCGACTGGGACGCCTACCACGCGGGGCTGCGCCTGCCCGAGGGCGAGCTCAAGCTGCTGGTCGCCACGCCGTCCGCGCTCGTCGGCGCCGCGCAGACCTGGGCGGAGACGCCGCTCGAGGACCTCAAGGTCTGGCTGTCCTTCCACGCGGCGGCCTCCCGTGCGTCCCTGCTCACCGAGGAGATCGTGGCCGAGCGGTTCGACTT
The DNA here is from genome assembly GCF_049856295.1 of Georgenia sp. Z1344. GTDB lineage: Bacteria > Actinomycetota > Actinomycetes > Actinomycetales > Actinomycetaceae > JB111. The sequence goes on from NZ_JBNDMZ010000009.1 coordinate 71,933, forward strand.
CGCGGGGCGCACGCTCACCGGCGCGCAGGAGAATCGCGAGCGCTGGCGCCGGGGCGTCGGGCTCGTCGAGGGCCTGCTCGGCGAGGACGTCGGCCGGCTGTACGTCGCGCGGCACTTCCCGCCCACGCACAAGGCGCGCATGGACGAGCTCGTGACCAACCTCGTCGAGGCATACCGCGTCTCGATCGACGGGCTGGACTGGATGAGCCCCGAGACCAAGGAGCGGGCCCAGGCGAAGCTCGCCGCGTTCAACCCGAAGATCGGGTACCCGGAGATCGTCCGCGACTCCTCGGGCCTCACCGTGACCGAGGGCGACCTCGTCGCCACCGTGCGCGCCGGGCGCGCGTACTGGTGGGACGACGAGATGTCGCGCTACGGCGGCGAGGTCGACCGGCGGGAGTGGCTGATGACGCCGCAGACCGTCAACGCGTACTACAACCCGGTGTGGAACGAGATCGTCTTCCCGGCCGCGATCCTCCAGCCCCCGTTCTTCGACCCGGAGACCGACGACGCCTTCAACTACGGCGGCATCGGCACGGTGATCGGCCACGAGATCGGGCACGGGTTCGACGACCAGGGCTCGAAGTTCGGCCCCGACGGCCAGCTCGAGAACTGGTGGACCGACGAGGACCGCGAGCGGTTCATGGAGCGCGCGAACGCCCTCATCGCCCAGTACGACGGCCTCGTGCCCGCCCAGCTCGGCGAGAGCTCGGAGGTCTCGGTCAACGGCGCCCTCACCGTCGGCGAGAACATCGGCGACCTCGGCGGGCTCGACATCGGCCTCAAGGCCTACGCGATCGCCCTGCGCGCGCAGGGGGTCGACAGCCTCGACGACGCTCCGGTGGTCGACGGCCGCACCGGCCTGCAGCGCTTCTTCACCGGGTGGGCGCGCGTGTGGCGCTCGAAGCACCGCGACGAGGTGCTGCGCACGCAGATGTCCACCGACCCGCACTCCCCCGACGAGTTCCGCGCGAACGTCACGGCCTCCAACCTCGACGCCTTCCACCGGGCGTTCGACGTCCAGCCGGGCGACGGTGGCTACCGGGCCCCGGAGGAGCGCGTCGCCATCTGGTGAGCCGGGCGGGCAGCGCGCGGCCGACAGTCGCGCAGGACGGCGCATCGCCGCCACGACGGCGGTGCGCCGCAGTCGCCGTCCCGACCTCCGACGTCACCCGAGCGCCAGGGAGTCGAGGACGGTCGCGACGTCCTCCTCGACGACGTCGGTCCTCTCGGCGGTGACGACGAACATGACGAGCACGACGACGCCGTCCGGTCCTGGCACCGGATAGGCGATCGTGTCCCACTCCCCCGACGTGCTGCGCGCCTCCCAGCGCGTCACGCTCTCGCCGGCCACGTCCCGCGTCCCCGCCTCGACGATGCTCGCCGGGTCGTTCCCGCGCGCCGCAAGGAGGCCGGGCATGTCCGCGACCGGACCGTCGGCCGGTTCCACCACGACCGTCGAGCCGGCGATCGTGCCGTCCGCGGTCGCTGTGGCCATGGCGAGCGAGCCCGGCGGGAGGTTCGCCGCCGCGGCGGACTGCTCCTCCCACGCGTCCGGGTAGGTCACCGAGAGGGCCAGCGCCCCGTCCGGTGCCGGGGCGCGGTCGCCGGACGGCGCCGCGTCCTCCGATGCGGAGCCGGTCCTCGTCTCTGTCTCCTCGGTCTCCGGATCGGGCTCGGGTGCGGGTACGGACGAGGGCGAGGTGTCGGAGCCAGGGTCGGGATCCACCGGTCGTTCGTCGTCGTCGGGCGGGGTGTCCGACCCGGCCCCGGACTCTGAGGACCGGGCCCCGTCGGGCGCGACCGTCCCGTCCGACGCGCCCGTCGGCTCGCCGTCGCCGCACCCGGCGAGGGCGAGGCCGGCGGCGAGCAGGAGCGCCGTGAGGGAGGTGCCGCGAGCGGCGTTGCTGGACCCGGAGCGTGTGCGTGTGCGTGTGCGCATGCGGCCAGGCTGGCCGCGCGCAGCACCTCGGGCGGCTCGTCATCCACACGTCCGCTCCGAACCGCCACCTGTCCACATCCACCGGGACGGCGCACCACGACGAACGACGACGGCGCCACCCGCGATCGGCGACGCCGTCGTGCGACCCGCGAGGCGGTCCCTCGGGACGGCCCTCGGCCGGTCAGCTGATCTCGATGGAGTCGAGGATCGCCTCGAAGTCCTCCTCGTGGCTGTCGAAGTCGTCCACCGGGGACTGGACCGAGATCTCGACGTACGAGCCGTCCTCGAGCGGGAAGCCGTAGGCGCGCTGGCGCATCTCGCCGTCGCCCAGGTCCTGCGTCGTCTCGATGCCCTCCGCCTCGTGCCCGCCGATGTCGCGCGGCTCGAGCTCGGTGAACTCCGACGTGTCCTGGCCGCTCTGCGCGAACAGCTCCATGAACGTGCCCTCGCCGATCGTGCCGGGCGCGTACCGGATGACGCGTGCCCCGGTCGGGAACGGCTCGGCCGGGTCGAGCGCGTAGGCGTGGGTTTCGGCCACCCCCTGGGGCAGGCCGGCGCTGTCGGTCTCCAGGTCCTCCCAGCCCTCGGGCCAGGTGATGTCGATGCGTTCCTCGGCGGCAGCGCTCCCCGACTCTCCACCGGGGCCGGCCGAGCCGGACTCGCTCCCGGTCTCGGGCGGCAGGCCCGCGGGGTCGTCGGACCCGGTCTCGGACCCGGAGCCCGATTCGGCGCCGTCGTCGGACCCGGACTCCGCGCCGTCCCCCGCGCCGCCCGACGTGACCTCGGGCTCCTCCGACGTCTGCGGGGAGTCCTCGGTGGTGGTCGTCTCCTCGTCGTCGCCCCCGCCGCAGGCGGCGAGCGTGAGGCCGGCGCCGAGCGCGACGGCCGCGACAAGGGATCGACGGACAGGCGTGTGCATGATCCTCATGCCCTCCACTGTGCATCAGGGCGCCACAGGCGTGGGACCGGGATCCGCACGGGGCTCCCCCACCATTCGTGCCGACACCCATCACGCACGACGACGGCGCCGCCCGAGGTGGGCGACGCCGTCGTGCGACCTGCGGGGCGGTCCCTCAGGACCTCACCTCAGCGGGTCAGTTGATCGTGATCGAGTCGAGGATCGCGTTGAAGTCCTCCTCGTTGGCCTCGAACTCGTCGGCGGAGGACGAGAGGACGATCTCGACGAACGAGCCGTCCTCGAGCTGGAAGCCGTAGGCGCGCTGCACGATGGCGGTGCCCTGGGCGTCCTGCTCGAACTCGAGGCCCTCGGCCTCGTTCCCGTCGATGTCGCGCGGCTCGAGCTCGGTGTAGGCCGAGGTGTCCTGGCCGCTCTGCTCGAGCAGCTCGATGTAGGAGCCGTCGCCCATGATGCCGGGCGCGTAACGGATGGCCGTGACGTTCGTGGCGAAGCTGGCCGAGTCGGTCGTGCCGTAGGCGTGCATCTCCTCGACGCCCTCCGGGATCGGCATCTCGCCGGCGGCCGCGGACAGGTCCTCCCAGCCCTCGGGCCAGGTGATCTCGATGCGCTCCTCGCCGGTGGCGCCGCTCTCGGACTCGCCGCCGGGCGCCGCGCCGGCCGAACCGGCCTCGCTCTCGGTCTCCGGGGGGAGGCCCGCTGCGTCGTCGGACTCGGTCTCGGACCCGGTCTCGGCGGCGTCGGACTCGGTCTCCCCGCCGTCCGAGGGAGCCTCGGGCTCCTCCTCGGTCTCCGGAGCCTCCTCCTCGGTGGTGGTCGTCTCCTCGTCGTCGCCCCCGCCGCAGGCGGCGAGCGTGAGGCCGGCGCCGAGCGCGGCGGCCGCGACGAGGGAGCGACGGACAGGCTTGTGGGTGATGTTCATGTGAACCACTTTCCGGTAGGGGTCTGTCGAGTACGGGAAGGATCGACGGGGAGATCTCCCCGTGGGACCTTCCTCACTCAGTCGATGACGACGGATGCGAGGATCTCGTCGAAGGTCGGTATGAGGCTGGCGAACTCGGTCTCCTCGGCGACCAGGGTGATCTCCACGAGACCGCCGTCGTCGAGCTCGACCGGGTAGAGGTGCTGGACGACCGAGCCGGTCCCGGGGTCGGTGACGCGCTCGTACGGGGTGACGGGGGTTCCGTCCACCTCCCGTCCGGGCAGCTCGAGGAGCTCGGCGAGATCGGTCCCCTGCTCCTCGAGGATCTCGGCGTACGACCGACCCTCGGTGGTGGACTCCCCGAACGACATGACGACGACGGAGGTCGCGAACTGGTTCGTCGGGTCGCCGTACGCCTGGACCTCGGCCCCCTCGGGGGTGGTCGAGATGTACGGCGACAGGTCTTCCCAGCCCTCGGGCCAGGTGATCTCGACCTCCGGGCCGTCGAACGGCTCGGCGGTCGGGCTCTCCGACGACGACTCCGACGACGACTCGGACGACGACTCGCCCGAGCTCTCCGTCGAGGGGGTCTCCCCCGACGTGCTCTCGGAGTCGTCCTCGCCCCCGCCGCAGGCGGCGAGGAGGAGCGCACAACCCGCGGTCGCAGCGAGTGCTGCGGCGGCGCGGACGTGCGTCGGTCGGGTGCTCATCGCCCCCACGCTTGCACCACCGGCGCGATCTCGCATCCCTGCCCGCCGTGAGATGAACCGCACGCGACACGCCGCGGAGGTACCCGTCGACGCCCCTCAGTCGACCGAGATCGAGTCGATGATCGCCTGGAAATCCGGCTCGAACTCGCCGAACGTGGCCTGGGGTGCACCCACGACGACCTCGAGGAACTGGTCGTCCTCCGTCATCAGCCCGTAGCCGTGCAGAAGCTGGTCCTCCACGCCTTCGGTCTCGAAGACGATGGTGACCTCGTACCCGTCCGCCTCGGTGCCGAGGATCTCCCGCGGCTCGATGAGCGCCGCGTCCTGCCCGGGCCCGTCCGGCGTGGAGCGGCAGTGATCCACCATCGACTCGGCGTAGTCGTCACCCCAGTAGCCCGGCTCCCACAGCGTGATCCGGACGTCGGCGGGGCCGGTGAGGGTCAGCGCGCTGAGCGTCTCCTCCTGCCCCCCCGCTGCCCGGCTCCTGGGGCTGAGCCTCCCATTCCTCGGGCAGTGCGACCGTCACGCGGCCGTCCCCGACGGCTGCCGGATCACCCGGCTCGACGGCGTCGTCGTCGGAACCGGCCGACCCGGTCACGCGCGAGTCCGAGCTCGACTCCTCGGGTGCGGAGGTCGCGTCGTCCGTGCCGGACTCCTCGGCGCTCTCGTCCTCCGAAGGCGTCTCCCCGGTCGAGGTCTCCCCGCTCGGGGCCGCCTCGCTCGGGGCCACGGTGCCCTCGGGCGCGCCGACCGAGGCCGGCGGCTCGGGAGCGGGGCCGGGCGTCGAGTCGTCGTCCCCGCCGCAGGCGGCGAGCACGAACGTGAGGGAGAGGGCGAGAGCGCTGACGCCGAGACGTCGGGCGGACGGACGCGGAGCGGTGGGAGACGAGGCGGACGGTTGCGGGCCGGTCGGACGCGCGGCGGGAACACTCACGGCCGGATCCTTCGTCACGACGAGCTGGAGGCGGAGGCGTCGGTCAGTTGATGACGACCGAGTCGAGCGCCGCCTCGAAGGCCTCCTGGTGCTCGTCGACGGACTCGATGCCCGCCGAGTACACGATCTCGACGGCGCTGCCGTCCTCGAGGACGACCCCGTATAGCTGCTGGCGGTACGTGATGCCCTGCTGCGACGCGTCGGTCGAGTACCCCTCGGCCGGGTGCCCGCCGATCTCGCGCTCGGGCAGGTCGCGCAGGCTGGAGGGGTCCGCGACCTGCGGCTCGGCAAGATCGCGGTACGAGCCGCTCGGGACGGTGCCGGCCGGGTAGGCGACGACCACGATGTTGGACGTGAAGGTCCCGGGCTCCGCGTCCGGCACCGCGTAGGCCTGCACCTCGAGCGGTGCCGTGCCGGCGGCGAGCTGCTCGCTCACGTCGGTCCAGCCCTCAGGGAACTGCATCTCGACCTGGGGCACGTCGCCGGACCCCGCGGCGGCGTCGGAGCCCTCCTCGGTCGGCTCCTCCGTCGCGTCGTCGGAGCCGTCCTCGCTCGTCTCCTCGTCGGCGGGCTGCGTCTCCTCGGCAGGCTCGGTCTCCTCCGCCGGCTCGCTCTCCGTCTCGGAGGTCTCCTCGTCGGTGGGCTCGCTCTCCTCGGCAGGCTCGGACGCCGGAGGGTTCTCGTCGGGCGAGGGCGCGATCGCGGAGTCGTCGTCACCGCCGCAGGCGGCGAGGGTGAGGGCGGTCGCGAGGGTGAGGGCCGCGGCGGCGGCGTGGCGGGGGGACGTCGAGATCTGCATGGCCGAAGTCTCTCATCCCGCACACGGTGACAAGATGCGTCGTGCGGCGAGTTCTCCCCATGGTTCCGCGGTTCGACGGTTCCACAGATCGGCGGACGCACCGAGGCCCGGGACCCCTGCAGGGGTCCCGGGCCGCGGGCGACGTCGGACGTCAGTCGTTGGTGGTCTCGGGTCAGTTGATGGTGGCCGAGTCGAGCACCGACTCGAAGAGCTCCATGCCCTCCGTGATCTCGTCGACCTCCGCCGAGAGCACGAACTCGACGATGCTGCCGTCCTCGAGGACCACGCCGTAGAGCCGCTGGCGGAAGGTGAAGCCGGACTCGCTCGCGTCCTGCTGGTAGCCGGTCGCGGTGTGGCCGTCGATGTCGCGCTCGCCGACCTCGTTGAGGGAGCCGGAGTCGCCGCCGAGCTCCTGGACGAGCACGTCGCCGTAGGACGAGCCCGCGGGGGCGGTGCCCGCCGGGTAGGTCGTGATGACGGCGTTCATCGAGAAGCCGTCCTGGCTCGGCACGCCGTAGATCTGCATGCCCATGCCGGGCTGCTCCGGGACCTGGTCGGACATGTCGACCCACTCGTCGGGCCAGGTGACCTCGACCTGCGGGAGCTCGCCGGTCGCGCCGGCGCCCGGGGCCTGCTCGTCGGAGTCGCTGGGCGCCTCGGCCGCGTCGTCGCTCGGGGCGGCGGCCGCGTCGTCCTCGGTGTCCTCGTCCTCCGCGGGGGCGTCCTCGCTGGGCGCCTCGGCCGCGTCGTCCTCGGTGTCGCTGTCCTCGTCCTCCGACGGCTCCTCGGCCGGCTCCGAGGGCTCGGTCGTCGTGGCGTCGTCGTCGGGCGAGGGAGCAACCTCGTCGTCACCACCGCACGCCGCGAGCGTGAGCGTGGCGGCGAGGGCGAGAGTGGCGGTGGCTGCGTGGCGGGGGGAGATCTTTCGCGTTGTCCTGACGTCAGATTGATCCGCCGGTCGAGGTCCGGTGAACCGCTGTCATGGGGACGTCTGACCAGGTCGGACTACCTGTCGGACCGCGACCGTCCGGCATCACCGGGAGTCCGTCCGAATCACCCGGGGCCTGGCGGGTCTACTCGATGTCGATCGACTCCGCGACCTGACGAAGGCCCGGAAGGTCCGCCTCCTCGTCCCCCGCGTCCATCGCGAACTGGAGCTCCCACTGGTAGCCGTCCGTGTAGATCGGGTAGGTGTACTGGACGAACCCGCCCGTCGGCGTCGACATCTCCACCCGCAGGCCGGGTACCGAGGAACCGTCGACGGTGATCGCGTCGGCCTCCGACATCTCGGCGTCCGGCGGCCGCTGGGCCTCGAGCGCCTCGCGGTAGGCCTCGAACGAGCCGGCTCCGCCCTCGATCGCCGTGAGCGTGAGCTGCGTGCCGTTGGCGGCGGTCTCCAGGGGGGCGGCGCCGAGGACGATCGTCGGGTGGCCCTCGTAGGCGAACGACAGGTCGTTCCAGCCCTCGGGCAGCGCGTAGGACACGGTGCCGGCGTCGTGCTCGATCGTGATCCGCTCGCCGTCGGCGGCCGGCGCCTCGCCCTCCGCGTCGTCGTCGCCCTCCTCGGAGGTCGGTTCCTCGCCGGCCCCGTCGCTCGGGGAGTCCCTGGGCTCGTCCTCCGCGGGGCCGTTGGGCTCAGCGGCGGACCCGGCGCCCTCGTCGTCGTCGGCCGTGCTCGACTCCTCGGTCTCCTCCTCCGCCGGACCCTCGGAGCTCGAGGACCCGGACGGGGACTCCTGGGACTCGCTCGTCTCCTCGTCGTCGAGGCTCTCGACGGGTGAGCAGGCGGCGAGCGCCGCCGCGAGGACGAGCGCCGCGCCGGCGCCGAGGGTGCGACCGTGCCGCATGGGACTCCTTCTCAGGGGACGGGGACGAACCGCCGTGCCGGTGCGCCGGCACGCGTCGGGTCGATCAGGGGGTCAGGCGAGGATCGGACCCGAGGTCCGGGTGCGCTTGAGCTCGTAGAGCCCGGGCACGGAGACGACGAGCGCGAAGCCGTCCCACAGGCGCAGCGCGTCCTCGCCCGTGGGGGCGGGGGTGACGACCGGGCCGAAGAACGCGCCGTCGCCGTACTTGATGACCGGCACGCCGACGTCGTCGCCGACCAGCTTCTGGGCGGTGGCCGTCGTCGCCCGGAAGGCCTCGTCGAGAGAGGAGTCCTCGGCGGCCTCGACGAGGTCCGCCGGCAGGTCGAGCTCGGCGAGCGCCTCGGTCACGACCGCGAGCTCCTCGCTCTTGCGGTCCTCCGGGTGGAACTTCGTGCCGACGGCCGTGTAGAGCGCGGCGAACTGCTCGGCGGTCAGGCGCTCCTTGGCGGCCTGGAAGACGCGCACCACGCCCCACTGGCGGTCGAGGCCCGCGCGGTAGTCGGCGGGGACGTCCTTGCCCTCGTTGACGATGACGAGCGGCATGAGGTGGAGGTGGAGGTTGAGCCCGCGGGCCTCGGCGACCTCGGTGAGCCAGCGGGAGGTCATCCACGCCCAGGGGCAGTGGGGGTCGAAGAACAGGTCGACGTCGTGCGGCTGGAACGAGGCGGAGTCCGTCATGACCTCATCGTCCCACGGGGTCGGGCCGGTCGGCGGGAGCGGCACAGGGTGTCGACGGCGGCCCGCGCCCGGACGCGGTTACGCTGCCTGACGGCGCTCCTGCGCCCGGCCGGGACCACGGCGGTCCCGGTGCGTCATCCCCCGATCCACAGGAGCCCTCGTGCCCGCAGAGAACCTCACCCGGGCGGAGGCCGCCGAGCGCGCCTCCGTCGTGGCCACGCAGACCTACCGGGTCGAGCTCGACCTCACCCGTGGACCCGAGGTGTTCGGTTCGACGACGACGCTCACCTTCGCGGCCACCCCCGGCGCGTCCACGTTCCTCGACCTCATCGCGCCGGTCGTCCACCGGATCACGCTCAACGGGTCCGACGTCGACACGTCCGCGTTCGCCGACTCGCGCATCGAGCTGACGGGCCTCGCGGAGACCAACGAGATCGTCGTCGAGGCCGACGGCGCCTACATGACCACCGGCGAGGGCCTGCACCGGTTCGTCGACCCGGTCGACGAGAACGTCTACCTCTACTCGCAGTTCGAGGTGGCCGACGCGCGTCGCGTGTTCGCGTGCTTCGAGCAGCCGGACCTCAAGGCCGAGTTCAGCTTCGTCGTCACGGCCCCCGCGAGCTGGACGGTCTTCTCCAACGAGGCGGCCGCCGAGGTGAGCGACGCCCCGGTCGACCCCGGTGCCGACGGCGACTCCGAGGCCGACGCGCGGACCTGGACGTTCGCCCCCACCGCCCGCATCTCGACCTACCTCACGGCGATCGTCGCCGGCCCGTACGCCGGGACCACCGGCGAGCTCACCTCGAGCGACGGCCGGACGATCCCCCTCGGCGTCTACGCGCGCGCCTCGATCGCCGAGCACCTCGACGCCGAGACGATCATGGACGTCACCCGCCAGGGCTTCGCCTTCTACGAGGAGGCGTTCGACCGCCCCTACCCGTTCACGAAGTACGACCAGGTGTTCGTCCCGGAGTTCAACGCGGGCGCGATGGAGAACGTCGGCCTCGTCACCTATCTCGAGAACTACGTCTTCCGCGGGCCCGTGTCCGGCGCCGTGCGCGAGCGCCGCGTCATCACGATCCTCCACGAGCTCGCCCACATGTGGTTCGGCGACCTCGTGACCATGCGGTGGTGGAACGACCTGTGGCTCAACGAGTCGTTCGCCGAGTACGCGTCCCACCTCGCCGCCGCCGAGGGCCTGGGGATCGACGACTCGTGGGTGACCTTCACGTCGCTGGAGAAGGCCTGGGCGCTCGACCAGGACCAGCTGCCGACGACCCACCCGATCGTCGCGTCGATCGAGGACCTCGAGGACGTCGAGGTCAACTTCGACGGGATCACCTACGCCAAGGGCTCCTCGGTCCTCACCCAGCTCGTCACCTTCGTCGGGAAGGACGCCTTCCTCACGGGCCTGCGCCGCTACTTCGCCGCGCACGCCTTCGGCAACACCGAGCTGTCCGACCTGCTCGTCGAGCTCGAGGCCGCCTCCGGGCGCGACCTGCGGGCGTGGTCGACCGTGTGGCTCGAGTCCGCCGGCGTCACGACGCTCACGCCGGAGGTGACGACCGAGAAGGACGACGAGGGCGTCGAGCGGATCGCCACCGCCGCGATCCTCCAGTCCGTGCCGGACGCGCACCCGGTCCAGCGCCCGCACCGGCTCGCGGTGGCGGGGTACGAGCTCGACGGCGAACGGCTCGTGCGCAGCTGGTCCGAGGAGGTCGACGTCGACGGCGCGCGCACCGAGCTGCCGGAGATCGTGGGCCGGCCCTGGCCCGCGGTGCTGCTCGTCAACGACGAGGACCTCTCCTACGCCAAGGTCCGGCTCGACGACCGCTCGCTCGCCGCGGCCACCAAGCACGTCGACGCGTTCGCCGAGGCGATGCCGCGCACCCTCGTGCTCGCGTCCGCGTGGGACATGACGCGTGACGGTCAGTGGGCCGCGAGCCGGTACCTCGACCTCGCGCTGCGGGCGCTGGCCTCCGAGCAGCAGCCCACCGCGATGCGGGTGCTGCTCGCGAACGTGCGCACCGCCGTCGAGCGGTACTCCGACCCGACCACGCGCGACCAGGTCCGGGCCGCCGTGGCGGACGACCTCGCGGTCCTCGCCGAGGCCGGGTCCGACGCCCAGCTCCAGCTCTCGCGGGCGGCCGCCCAGCTCGTGGTCACCGACGAGCAGGTGGCGACCGTCCGCGGCTGGGTCGACGGCACCGCGCCTCTGGCCGGCCAGGAGGTCGACGCCCAGCAGCGGTGGGAGGTCCTGCGCGGGCTCGCGCTCGCCGGGGCCGTCACGGACGACGACGTCGAGGCGGCCCTCGCGGCCGACCCGTCGGCGACCGGCCGCGAGTACGCCGTGTGGGTCCGGGCCGCCCGCCCCACCGCGGAGGCCAAGCAGTGGGTGTGGGAGAACATCGTCGAGGCCGCGAACCTGCCGAACACCCAGCAGCGGTACGCCGCCCTCGGGTTCGCCGACGTGCGTGACCCGCAGCTCCTCGCCCCGTACGTGCGCCGCTACCTCGACGCGCTGGTGCGGGTGTGGACCGAGCAGACGAACGAGATGGCGCAGAACGTGGCCACGCTCGCGTTCCCGGCCGCACTGGCGGGACGCGCGGACGAGGCCGGCGTCGACGTCGTGGCCGAGACCCGCGCCTGGCTCGAGGCGAACGCCGACGCGCCGGCCGCCCTGCGCCGCCTCGTCGCCGAGCGGCTCGACACGGCGGAGCGCGCGGTACGCGCCCAGGCGGTCGACGCGGGCCGCTGAGGTAGGGGGCCGCCGGTGAAGCACCAGCCCGGCGACCACCCTCAGCGACGAATGCGGCGATCGGGTGGTGAGTGCGGGGACCGGATCCCCGCACTCACCGCCCGATTCCCTACGTCGAGGGCCGGAGCAGGCACCCGCGCCCGGGTCAGCGACCCTGGCGGCCCATCGCGCGCTCGACCGTCGCCACGAGCGAGCGGACGCGCGGGTGGGCGTGCAGGTCGTCGAGGAGGACCACCTGCTCGGTGCCGTCGGCGAGCGGCACCTTCCAGTTCGGGTACTCGGTGTGCGTTCCGGGCTGGTTCTGGGCGCGCCGCTCCCCCACCGCGTCGACGAGCGAGACGCCCACGAGGTAGCTCGGCGTCGCGGCGACGTAGGCGTGCAGCGCCTCGAGGATCTCGCGCTCCGAGGGGTCCTCGCCGACCAGCCCGTGCTCGCGCAGGCGCTCCACGGTGCGGCGACGCTCGAGCGCGGACTCGGCCCGGACCTGCTCGACCGGCTCCACCAGCAGGCCGAGGCGCTCGCGCAGGTCGACGTGCTCGTCGGCGAGGTACCCCGCGACGGGCGGCAGGTCGTGCGTGTCGACGGTCGCGAGCGCGAGCCGCCGGTAGTCCGCGGGCTCCTTCGGCCGCCCGTCCTCGTCCTTCTCGAACCAGAACACCTGCGTGCCGAGGACGCCGCGCTCCTCGAGGTAGTCGCGCACCCAGGGCTCGACCGTGCCGAGGTCCTCCCCGATGACCACCGCGCCCGCGCGGTGCGCCTCGAGCAGCAGGACGCCGACCATCGCCTCGTGGTCGTAGCTGACGTAGGTGCCCTGGTCGGCCCCGCCGTCGGTGGGGATCCACCACAGGCGGAACAAGCCGGCCACGTGGTCGACCCGGATCGCGCCGGCGTGGCGCAGCACTGTGCGCAGCATCTGCCGCAGCGGGGCGTAGGCGGTGCGCGCGAGAGCGTCGGGCCGCCACGGGGGCTGGGACCAGTTCTGGCCCTGCTGGTTGTACATGTCCGGCGGCGCGCCGACCTCGATGCCGGCGGCGAAGACCTCCTGGCCGGACCAGCGCTCGGCGCCCTGGGAGTCCACCCCGACGGCGAGGTCGTGCATGATGCCGAGCCGCATGCCGGACTCCGTTGCCGCGCGCTGCGCCGCCGCGAGCTGCTCGTCGAGCACCCACTGGAGCCACGCGAAGAATTCGACCCGGTCCGCGAGCTCGGAGCGCTTGAGCGCCACCTGCGGGCTTGCGGGGTCGGTGAGCTCGACCGGCCACGGCTCGCCGGCCTGGTCCTCGAGCAGCGCGCACCACAGGGCGAAGTCCTCCAGGCCCTCGCCCTCGTCCGCCCGGAACCGCTCGAACGCCTGCTGCCGCGCGGCGCTGCGGCCGGCGGCGAAGATCACCTCGAGCGCCTGGAGCTTGGCCGCCCACACGGCGTCGCGGTCGAGGGGCTCGTTCGTCTCGTTGAGGGGGCGCACCTCGTCCGCCGCCCACTGCACGAGCGAGCGCTCGGGGCCGGAGAGGTAGGTGGCCTCGTGGATCTCCTCGGGGCGCAGGTAGATCGGGTTGACGAACCGGCGCGTGACCGGGAGGTAGGGGGACGTCTCCATCCCCTGCACCGGCTGCGCGGCGTGCAGCGGGTTGATGAGGATGAAGTCGGCGCCGGAACCCCCGGCGAGCGCGGCCAGCTCGGCGAGGTCCGCGGCGTCCCCCAGCCCCCAGGAGCGGCGCGACCGCACGGAGTACAGCTGGGCGCTGAGCCCCCAGCCGCGGCCGCCCTCGAGCTCGGGAAGCTGCAGGCGGTCCGGCGTCACGGCCATGGGTGCACGACGACGCCGAGCACCCGCGGGCTTGGCGACCACCGTGTGCCAGCCGAGCGGCAGGTCGGCGGGGACGACGAACTCCACCCTCGACTGCGTGCGGCCGTCGACCTCCCGCATCTCGGGCGGCTCGGCCGCGGGGCTCAGCTCCCACCGCTCGCCGTCCTCGAGGCGCACCTCGACGTGGACGTCGGTGCCCAGCGGGACGTAGACCGACAGCCGGGACTCGTGCCCCTGCCGCACGACCACCGAGTCGGGCAGGACCTCGCGCCAGGGCGCCAGCTCGTGCTCCTCGAGGGACTCGGCGACCTCGTCGTCGGTGTCCGCCGGGACACCCAGGGCCCGCAGCGCCGACCGGATCGTGGCCGCGCTGATCGTCCGGTGCTTCCCGTGGAAGTCCCAGAACTCGGTGGCGACCCCCTTGAGGTCCGCCAGACGCGCGAGGGCCTGCGAGGGTGCCACGGCGTCGTCGGCGTCCATCATTGAGCTCCTTACGTGAGGCCCGCGCTGGCCGGCCGTCGAGGTTCGGTGGAACATCATGATCCTGCCAGAGCAGAACGGCGGACGCCGTGAGGTTGTGCCGTGTTGCCGCAAGGGTTCCACGGGTGACAATGGGGCGATGACGACGAGCGACCGATCGACCCAGCTGGCCGAGCGCGCGGCGCTGTTCGCCCGCCTCGGCGGCCACGAGACCTTCGAGCTGCTCGCCCGTCGCTTCTACGAGGGCGTCGCCACGGACGAGGTGCTCGCGCCGATGTACGAGGGCGACGTCGAGGGCGGCGAGCGGCGCCTGCGGATGTTCCTCGAGCAGTACTGGGGCGGGCCCACCACGTACTCCGAGGAGCGCGGCCACCCGCGTCTGCGGATGCGTCACGCGCCGTTCCGCGTGACCCCGGACGCTCGGGACCGGTGGCTCACGCACATGCGCGCCGCCCTCGACGACGCCGGGCTCGACCCCGAGTCCGAGCAGGCCATGTGGGACTACTTCGTCCGCGCCGCCGACGCGATGATCAACACGCTGGAGCCGCGGCCGTGAGCGATGAGCAGACGACGCACGTCGGCGTGCCCTCGGTGCCTCCCCCGCCGGGCGACCGGTCGGGCGTGCTCGACGTCCCGAGCAGCGACTCGGAGCAGATGCGGCGCATCCTCGACGCCATGCGCCTCGAGCGCACCGGCGACGACACGTACGCGGCGGAGTCCCTGCCGCAGCTGTCGGGGCGGATCTACGGCGGGCAGGTGCTCGCCCAGGCGATCCTCGCGGCCGACGACACGCTCGTCGACGACGGGGACGGCCCACGCCTGCTGCACTCCGCCCACGGCTACTTCCTGCGCCCGGGCAACGCCGACCACGGGGTGACCCTTGCCGTCGAGCGCCTGCACGACGGCCGCTCGTTCTCCACCCGCCGCAGCCACGCATTCCAGGGCGGGAAGCCGATCCTGTCGATCATCTTCTCGTTCCAGGAGACCCAGCCGGGGCTCGAGCACCACGACCCCGCACCGGACGCGCCGGACCCGGAGACGCTGCCGAGCGCGATCGACCTGTTCGAGTCCGTCGACCACCCCGTCGCGCGGTTCATGTCCTCGACCGCGGCGTTCGACATCCGGCACGTGGGGCCGAGCATCTACCTGGGGCCGGACCCGGACAGGTCCGACACGCAGATGCTCTGGATGCGGGCTCGTGCCCCGTTGCCCGAGGGCAGCAGCCAGCTCCTCCACCGCGCCCTGCTCGCCTATGCCTGCGACCAGGTGATGCTCGAGCCGGTGCTGCGTCGACAGGGACTGACGTGGCGCACGGACGGGCTCTCGATGGCCTCGCTCGACCACTCGATGTGGTGGCACCGAGAGCTGCGGGTCGACGACTGGCTGCTGTTCGTCCAGCGCTCGCCGTCCGCGCAGGGCGGCCGTGGCCTCGGGACCGCCGAGGTCTACGACCGCTCCGGCGCGCTCGTGTCGACCATCGGGCAGGAGGGCATGGTCCGCGTGCCCGAGCCCCAGCCGCACGTCTCGGGGTCGGGTCCCGGCGAGCAGTGGCGCCGGCCGTCCCTGCGATAGACACCTGCACGACGACGAGGCGCGCCCGGGCAGGACGTGCCCGATCGGGCGCGGGCTCGGGCCTCGTGCGCGCCGGCACCGCACCCGGGTCCCCGCGGCCCAGACGTCCCCCGCGGCATGCGATCTCCCGAGGGCGGGCAAGACCCCGGGAGCACGCGAGGACCGGGGAGCACGCGGGGTCCCGGCGCGGGGGCACCGGGACCCCGGGGCTGCCGTCAGGCCCGGCGGACCATGTCGGTCGTGTTCTGCGCCGTCCGGATGAGCGCGATCGCCGACTCGAGGCCGACGCGGACGAGGACGAGGTAGAGCAGGGCCGGCACCCAGCCGAGCAGGAGGGCGAGGATGCCGAGCATCGCCTCTCCCGTCGCGAAGCCGGTGACCACGAGCATGAGCCAGCCGATCGCGGCGATCCCGATGACCAGCACATAGATGATCTTCGCGAACGTCAGGGTGATGAAGTCGTTGAAGGACAGGTCGAACAGCTTGGCGAAGAACCCCTTCGCGGCGTCCGCCGGGGCTGTGGCGCGGTACGGGTCGCCGACGCCCGGGGGACCTCCCGCCCGGCCGGGGCCTCCGGGGCCGCCGTAGCCCCCGGGCGGCCCGTACCCGCCGTGACCGCCGGGCGACGGTGCGCTCGGATGGACGGCGTACTGGCCGGTCCCGGGCGACTGCGCGGAGTGCAGGCCGGAGTCCTGGTGCTGGTCGTCGGGCTGCCCGGGGTGGTGACCGAGCGGTTCGGGGGGATGGTGGGACATGAGTGCCTCCGAGGGCTCTCCATCGAGCTGGCCAGAGGGGGTTCAGGCCGTGTTCTCGACCGTCGACGAGCCACCGTCGGACGTGTCTCGGTCCCGGCGTCGGAAACGTATCGCAGCATCCGTGAGTTCGGACCACGCTGAACGTTCGGCCGCGGTGATCCTGCGCGGACGTCCAGTCTCCTCGTCGACGAGGACGAGCGTGGTCGTCGCCCGCGCGGCTGGCCCGTCAGGCCCGGGGATCTCGTAGCAGACGTCGATCGACGCCCCGCCCATGTGCGAGATCCACAGCTCCACCTGCAGGGGCTCGAGCGAGTACTCGACGGGCGCGAGGTACTCGATCTCCTGTCGGGCGATCAGCGTGTTCGTGCCCGACCCGGGGCCCATCGCGGGCGAGTCCTCCCCCTGGCGCGGCTGCCAGAACGCCTGGATGCGGCACTCCTCGAGGATGCCGAGCATCTTCGCGTTGTTGACGTGCCGGTAGGCGTCGATGTCCGACCAGCGCAGGCGCACGGGGATCGTCAGGCGAGGCATGGGAGCCATTGTCGCCCGACCGTCCGGGTCCGATGGTGACCGGCCGTGCGGAGGCACGGCCGACGACCGGGACCGGCCCGGACGGCCGACGACGAGAACGGCGCCCGACGGGCACCGACGAGCCGGACGACGACGGGCGGGGCTAGGCGGCGCTCCCGTCGCCGGGCACGAGGCGCGAGCGCTGGTGGCCCAGGCCGTCCACGCCCATCTCCATGACATCCCCGCCGGTGAGGTAGGGGAAGCGACCCGACAGGGCGACGCCCTGCGGCGTCCCCGTGCTGATGAGGTCGCCGGGCTCGAGCCGCACGTACTGCGAGAGCTCGTGGACGATCGTGGGGACGTCGAAGATGAGGTCCGCCGTCGTCGAGTCCTGCCGCGGCTCGCCGTTGACGGTCGACCAGATCCGCAGGTCCCCCGGGTCCAGCTCGCCCGCCGGCACGAGCGCGGGACCGACGGGGCAGAACGTCGGCGCGGTCTTACCCTTCGACCACTGCCCGAGCGAGGTGACGAGCTGGTGCTCGCGCTCGGAGACGTCGTTGCACACGACGTACCCGGCGATCACGGCCTCCGCCTCCTCGCGGGAGGCGAGCCGGTGCGCGGCGCGGCCGACGACGATGCCCAGCTCCACCTCCCAGTCGAGCTTCTCGGCGCCCGGGGGGATGACGACGTCGTCGTAGGGGCCGACGACGGTGTTGGGGTGCTTGAGGAAGACGATGAGCTCGCTCGGGGGCTCGGCGCCGGACTCCGCCGCGTGGGCCGCGTAGTTCTGGCCGATGCAGATCACCGCCGTGGGGCGGGCGATCGGCGCGCCGACGCGGGCGCCGTCGATGCTCATCTCGGGCAGCTCGCCCGCCTCGAGCGCGCGGGCGACGCGGTCGATCCCGCCGCCGCCGAGGAAGTCGCCGTCGATGTCGGCGGTCAGGCCGTCCAGCGCGTACGTCGTGCCGCCCTGCCGGACCACGGGTCGCTCGCCGCCGACCGGACCGATACGCAGGAGCTCCATGCCGGTCACGCCTCCGGGACGAGCGCGACGACCGCGTCGATCTCGACGAGGAAGCCGCTGAGGTCGGCCTGGATCGAGGTCCGCGCCGGGTACGGCTCGCTCAGGCACTCCTTCGAGACCTCGTTGAACTCGGGCCAGTCGGCCATGTCGTTGAGGTAGACGCCGATGCGCACGGCATTGCTCATCGAGGTCCCCGCCGCCTGGGCGACGGCCTCGAGGTTGGCGAACGTGCGCCGCACCTGGTCCGCGAAGCTGCCGCCGACGAGGGTGCTGTCGGCGTCGAACGGCCCCTGCCCCGCGAGGAAGAGGAACCCCCCGCTGACGATGCCGGACGAGTACGGGCCCGCCGGCGCGGGGGCCTCGGGCGAGGTGATCTGCTGCATGGGGGTGTTCCCTTCTAGTGACGGCCCAGGACGGGCCAGACGTCGACGACGACACCGCCGTCGACGACGAGGACGTGGCTGTGCATGTTGGTGAGCCCGCAGGCGTGGTTGGGGCGGAACCGGACGAGGTCGCCGACCTGCAAAGGCGCAGCGCCGCCGAGCACGCCGTGCTCCTCGTACCCCTTGGCGAGGACTCCCCCGCCGTCGGTGACGACGGTGCCGATCCGTCCGTCGCCGTGCATGCTCGGGTCGGAGCTCATGGCCTTGATCCCGGCGTCGACGACGACGGGCTCGCCCCGCTGCGTGCTCACCACGCGGCTGAGCACGCTCGTCGCGGTGTCGGCCGGGTCGATCGTGCCGATGGCGACCTGGTTCTCGTCGCCGTAGACGTAGGTGCCCGGACGGGCCTCGGTCACGCCGTCGGCGCTCGGGGCCGACCGTGAGCCGGCGGTCGAGCCGACCGAGACGCTGCCGACCTCGAGGCCGTCCGCACGCAGCCGGTCGGCGACATCGGCGAGGAGGCGCCCCGCCGCCGTGCCGACCTCGAGGCGCCGCTCCGGGTCGGGCCCGAGGGCCTGGACGTGCCCCTCGTGCGTGAAGATCCCCTCGAGCACGAGACCCGGCAGGTCCGCGAGGTCCCGGGCCACGGCCGGCGCCTCCTCGGGGTCGACGCCGGTGCGCCCGAGGCCGGTGTCGACCTCGAGGCGGACCTCGACCTCGACGCCCTGCGCGGCCGCCGCCTCGGCGAGCGGCCGGGCCGAGGCGAGCGAGTCGACCCCGACGATCAGGCGCGCGCGCCGCGCGGCGCCCAGCGCCGTCGCGACCCGGTGCGGACCGACGGGCGGGTACGCCCAGAAGACGTCCGGCACGCCGGCCGCGACGAGCGCCTCGACCTCGCCGGCCGTCGCCGCCGTGAGCCCGACCGCCCCCGCCTCGAGCTGCATGCGGGCGACCTCGGCGGACTTGCTCGTCTTCCAGTGGGGACGCAGCGCGACGCCGAAGCCGCGCGCCACCCCCGCCATCCGCGCGATGTTGCGCCGCACGGTCGGCAGGTCGACGAGGACCGCCGGGGTCGGCAGCTCCTCGAGCGGTCGGCCGACGACGTCGGCGGGGTCGGTCACGGTCACGGGGCCCTCCAGGGCGTCTCGGTGGGGTCGGCCGGTCAGGTCGGCAGGTCGGGCAGGCCGGCGGGCGGGACCGACGCCGGAGGCGGCGGCGTCGTCGGGGTGACTAGGCGAGCGGGAACTCGCGACGCACGTCGAACTGCGAGTACGCCACGTGGCGGGTGAGCGGGTCGGCCGCCTCGGCGTACTCGGTCAGCGGGAGCAGCGACCGGGTCTCGCCACGGAAGCGGACGTAGGGCTCGGCGAGCGCGACGCCGGCGGTGCGGCCGAACTCGCCGTTGCTCGCCTCGATGAGCTTGCGGGCGAACGGGCCGTCGTAGCCCTGGCTCGAGAAGCAGTCCATCGCGGCGATCTTGCGGCCGACCACCGAGGTGATGTCGATGAACAGGTCGTTGCGCACGCCGTAGGTGGACAGGGCGTCGCCCGCCATGACCGGGAGGCCGCCGAGGAAGACCTGCTTGACGTTGACCTCCTCCTTGCCGTCGATGTTCTTGAGGAACTGGGAGGCACGGTCGAGGGCGGCGATGAGCGTCATCGTCGCGATCGTGTGCGCGGAGTTCGTCACCGCGGGGTTCTGCGGGTAGTCCGCGATGATGACGTCGGGCCGGTGCTTGGCGATGAGCTCGGCGACCTCGTCGACCATGTCCTCCTGCACCACGCTGATGGCGTCGTCGTGGTCGAGGAACTCGATCGTGCCGATGCCGACGATCTCGGCGGCGCGCCGCAGCTCGCCCTTCTTGTTCTCGATGATCGCCTCGCGGTCGGCCTCGAGGAGGGCGAGGTCGGCGGCGTCCTCCTTGCGCGCCTCCTCGGCGTAGACGTTGGGGTGGATCCGTCCGCCGTGCGTGAGGATCACGGCGACGATCTCGTCGCCGGCGTCGGCGTGGAGCGCCAGCGTGCCACCGCAGTTGGTGATCGTGTCGGCGGGATGGGCGTAGACGGTCATGACGCGCATGGGTGTACTCCTGTTGTGGGGTTGGTCGTGCAGATCTAGTGGGTGGTGACGTGCGTGAGCTGCCGGTCCCGCTGACGCTCGGGGTCCGGGACCGGCGCGGCCTCGACGAGCCGACGGGTGTAGTCGGTCTGCGGGTCGTTGAGGACCGCCTGCGCGTTCCCGCGCTCGACGATCTGCCCGCCCTGGAGCACGACGACGCTCTCCGAGAGCAGCTCGACGACCGCGAGGTCGTGGCTGATGAAGAGGCAGGAGAAGCCGAGCCGCTGCTGCAGGTCCTGGAACACGTCGAGCACGGCGGCCTGGACCGACACGTCGAGCGCCGAGGTCGGCTCGTCCGCGATGAGCAGCTCCGGGTCGAGCGCCAGCGCCCGGGCGATACCGACCCGCTGGCGCTGGCCGCCGGAGAGCTCGTGCGGGAAGCGCGTGACCCACGCGGCGGGCAGCTGGACCTGCTCGAGGAGCTCGACGACGCGGGCCTTGCGCTCGGCCTTCGTCATCTCGCGCCGGTGCGCGACGAGCGGCTCGGCGATGCACTGGCCGATCGTCATCCGCGGGTTGAGCGAGGAGGCCGGGTCCTGGAAGACCATGCCGTAGTTCGCGCGCGACCGGCGCGCGGCCCCTCCCCGCAGGTCCTTGAGGTCGACGTCGCCGACCCGGATGCTGCCGGCCGTGATCGGGGCGAGCCCGACGATCGCCTTGCCGATCGTCGACTTGCCCGATCCCGACTCGCCCACGAGCCCGACGACGGACCCCTCGGGCACCGAGAAGCTGACGCCGTCCACCGCGCGGAAGCCCTGCCGGCGCCAGGAGCGGTTGTACTGGACCACGAGGTCGGTGACCTCGAGCGCGACCGGGTCGGAGGTCTCCGGCTCGGCGGGAACGGGTTCCTCGCCGGTCGGCTGCGGCACGGCGTCGAGGAGCTTGCGCGTGTAGGGGTGCTGCGGCGACGCGAAGAGGGCGTGCGACTCCGCCGTCTCGACGACCCGCCCCTCCTTCATGACGACGATGCGGTCGGCCATGTCGGCGATGACGCCCATGTCGTGCGTGATGAGCAGGATCGACAGGCCGCGGCGGTCGCGGATCGCGCGCAGGAGGGCGAGGATCTCCGCCTGGATCGTCACGTCGAGGGCCGTGGTGGGTTCGTCGGCGATGATGACGTCCGGGTCGTTGACGAGCGCCATCGCGATGACCGCGCGTTGGCGCATGCCGCCGGACCACTGGTGCGGGTACTGCTTCGCCCGCTCCGCGGCGTCCGGCACGCCGACCCGCTCGAGGGTCTCGACCACCAGGGCGCGGGCCTTCGCCCGGCCGGCCCGCGGGTGGTGGATGAGGTAGGCCTCCTCGATCTGCGCTCCGATGGAGATCACCGGGTCGAGGGTCGTCATGTGGTCCTGGAAGACCATCGCGATGCGCCGCCCCCGGATCTTGCGCATCCCGCCCTGGCTCAGCGTGGCGAGGTCGACGCCCTCGAACTCGATGTGACCGCCGAGGATGGAGGCGGTCGGGGGCAGGATCCGCAGGACGCTGAGCGCGGTCATGCTCTTGCCAGAGCCGGACTCACCCACGACGCCGACGATCTCGCCCTCGTGGACCTCGAGCGACACGTCCTCGAGGATGCGCGCCTTGCCCTGGGGCGTCCGGATGTCGAGGGTGAGGTCGCGGACCGCCAGCAGGGGGTTCGTCGTCGTCTGCCCGTCCGTGGTCGAGCCGCTCGACGTGCTGTCCGTCGTCGACCTGATCGTGGTCGACCCGTTCATGATCGGCCCGTCCGACGTGGTCGTCGTCGTCTTCTCGTCTGTCATGTCAGGTGTTCTTCCGCGGGTCGATGGCGTCCCGGACGCCGTCCCCGATCGCCATCGCCGACAGGACGGTGACGGCGATCATCAGACCGGCCGGCACCCACAGCCACGGCATCGACGACAGGACGGTGAGGGACTGGGCCTCGTTGAGCATGTTGCCCCAGCTGGACTCCGGGGGCTGGACGCCGGCGCCGAGGAACGACAGCGAGGACTCGAGGAGCACGGACTCCGCCACGAGCAGGGTCGCCGAGACGACGATCGGGGGCAGCACGCCGGGCACGAGGTGCCTCATGAGGATGAACCCGGTCCGCGAGCCGAGGGCCCGCGCGGCCTGGACGAACTCCTCCTCCCGGAGACTGAGCACCACGCCTCTCGCGATGCGCGCAGGCGTGGGCCACGCGAGGCCGGCGATGACGATGATGAGCATCGGCACGCTCGGTCCGATGACGCCGGCCAGGACGATGATGACGAGCACCGGCGGCACCGAGAGCATGATGTCGATGACGCGGCTGATGATCCCGTCGACGATGCCGCCGAACCATCCGGCGACGACGCCGGCCAGCGTGCCGATGACCACCGCCATGAGCGCGGCGAGGAAGCCCACCATGAGCGAGATCTGGCCGCCCGCGAGCAGCCGGCTGAAGACGTCGCGCCCGGTCGAGTCCGTGCCGAGCCAGTGCTCCCCGGACGGCGGCTGGCGGACGTTCGTCAGGTCGATCGCGTTCGGCGGGTGCGGGCTGATGTACGGGGCGAGCACGCTCGCGAGCACGGTGATGACCAGGGCGATGACGCCGATCACCGCGATCGGGTTCTTGAGGAACCGGCGCACCGCGAGCTTGTCGGGGGACGACTCCGACTGCGTCCCGGCGACGTCGGCCCCCGTGACGGGACCGGGGCTCTGGCCCGGGGACAGGTCGACGCTCGAGGCGGGACCGGGGGTCTGGCTCGTCATCGTGCGGTCCTCACCCTCGGGTCGATGATCGTGTAGGACAGGTCGGCGATGAGGTTGCAGATGAGCACGAGCACCGCGATGTAGAGCCCGAACCCGATGAGCACCGGGTAGTCGCGCTGCCCGAGGGCGTCGATCGCCAGCTGACCCATCCCGGGCCACGAGAAGATCTGCTCGAGCACGACCGCACCGGACAGGGCGATCGGGATCGTCATCGCGAGCACCGTGACCAGCGACATCAGGCTGTTGCGCAGGGCGTGCCGCAGGGCCCGTGCCCGGGTGCCGCCCTTCGCGATGATCGTGCGGACGTAGTCCTTGTTCAGCTCCTCGAGCACGCCGCTGCGCACGTACCGGATGAAGTTGGCCGCGTTGGCCAGGGCGAGCAGGCCCACCGGCATGATCATGTGGAGCAGCAGGTCGCCGAGGTCGTCGCGACCCGGCGAGTGCATCCCCGAGGAGGGCAGGACCTGCATCCGCACCGCGAAGGTGTAGATGGCGAGCATGCCGAGGAAGAAGCTCGGGACGGCGATCGCGATGACGCTCACCGAGCTGATCGTGTAGTCGGCGATCGTGTTGCGGCGCACGGCGGCGATGACGCCGGCCGGGACCGCGACGATCAGACCGATGGTCAGGGCGCTGCCCATGAGCAGGGCCGTGGGGCCCAGCCGGTCGGCGAGGAGGTCGCCGACCGGCCGGCCGTTGGTGTACGAGTAGCCGAGATCCCCCGTCAGGAGCCCACCGAGCCAGCGCCAGAACTGCACGACGATCGGCTGGTCGAGACCGAACCTCTCGCGGACCGACGCGAGGTACGCGTCGCGTTGGGCTCCGGCCAGCTCCGGCGGCACCATCATCTCGATGGGGTCGCCGGGTGCGAGCCGGACCAGCGCGAACAGTCCGATGGCGATGAGCAGGAAGACAGCCACGCTCGAGAGGAGACGTGGGACGAGGGCTCTCAGCATGCAGCTACTCCGTCACGGTCCACTCGGCGACGTTCCAGAAGCCGTTGGCGAAGTCGCCGTGCGGCTCGAAGCCCTGGAGGCGGTCGCTCGACGCCCACAGCGTGTCGGGGACGTAGAGCCAGAGGTAGGGCACCAGCTGGTTGTCCATGCGGACGGCGTCCTGGTAGATCGACTCGCGCTCGCCCTCGTCGGCGGTGACGGCGCCCTCGGCGAGCAGGGCGTCGAGCTCCTCGTTGCAGAACAGGGACGTGTTGCCTCCGGCGGGGAAGACGTTGTCGCAGGTCAGCGCGTTGGCAGAGACCGTCGGGTCGGGGGTGTAGAAGCCACCGCCCGAGACCATGAGGTCGTACTCCGCGTTCTCGATCATCGAGAGCTGGTTCGCGCTCTCGATCTGCTGCGCGACGGCGTTGACGCCGATCGCGTTGAGGTTCTCGATGGCGACCTGGACGGCGGCGTCACGATCGGCCGTCCCGGGGATGTAGCTGATCGCGACCTCCTGGTCGAAGTCGAAGCCCGCCTCCTCGAGGAGCGCCGTCGCCTCCTCCGGGTTGTAGTCGTACGTCTCGAGGTCGTCGGGCAGCGCCCACGGCGTCATGATCGTGCTGTTGATCGTCTCGCCGTGGCCGCCGAGGATGCCGTCGATGATGCCCTGGCGGTCGATGGCCATGAGGAACGCCTGACGGATCCGCTCGTCCTCGAACTTGGTGAAGTTGACGAGCAGGCGGAGGAACCCGGGCGACGGCGCCGAGCCGACGGTGACGCCGTCGAGCCCCTCGACCGTCTCGAGGTCCTGCGGCGCGATCTGGACGAGGTCGATCTCGCCGGTGGCGAGCTGCGCGGTCGCGACGTCGGTCGTGAGCATCTGGAGGTAGAGGGTGTCGATGCCGACCTCGGTCCAGTAGTTGGGGTTGGCCTCGAGGACGACGTTCTGGTCGGTGTTGAACTCCTGCATGACGTAGGGGCCGGAGCTCACGGTCGGCATCGTCCAGAACTCGTGCTCCATGATCTCGCCGGGCGCGACCTCGCCGAGGACGTGCTCGGGGAGGATCCCGAAGCCGATGCCGAACTCCGCGAGGTACCCGGGGGTCGGGTCGGTGAGCGTGATCGACACCGTCTGCTCGTCCTCCGCCACGAGGCCCTCGAGCGTCTCGGCCGAGCCGTCCTGGACCGCGTCGAACCCGACGACGTTGTCGAAGGGGGCGACGTTGGGGCTGGCGACGTCCGGGTTGGCGAACAGGTTGTACGTGAAGACGACGTCGTCCGCGGTGATCGGCTCACCGTCGCTCCACTCGAGTCCCTCGCGCAGGTGGAACGTGTAGGTGGTCGCGTCGTCCGAGACGTCCCACGACTCGGCGATGCGCGGGACCGGCTCGAAGTCCGGGCCCAGGTTGAACAGGCCGTCGTAGACGAGCGACATCGTCAGCTGCTCGGCACCCTGGCCGGGCGCGAGCGGGTTGAACTGGACGGGCGCCTGGTACAGGTAGAGGTTCGCCGACGTGGCCTCGCCCCCGTCCGACCCGGACTCGCCGCCGTCACCGTCGTCGCCGCCGCCCCCGCAGGCGGCGAGCAGGGCCGTCGTGAGGCCGACTGCCACGACACTCTTCGCGATTCGTGATCGCATCATTGCTCCTCGTGATCGGGTGGTGCTGGTGCGGGCGGCGACTATGCCGCCACGATGGGGGTGGTGAGGGACCCGAGTCCCTCGACCGCGGCGACCATGGTGTCGCCGGGCTGGAGGAAGACGCCGGTGGTGGCACCGACGCCGGACGGTGTGCCGGTGAGGATGACGTCACCGGGGTTGAGGGTCATGAGTCGCGAGCTGAAGGACACCAGCTCGGCGACGGTGTGGACCATGTCGGTCGAGCTCCCCCGCTGCATGACCTGTCCGTTGAGCTCGAGCGTCAGCCCGAGGTTCTGTGGGTCGGGCACCTCGTCGCTCGTGACGAGGTAGGGGCCCAGCGGCGCGGAGCCGTCGAGCCACTTGCCCTCGAGCCAGTCGAAGAACCCGGTCGCCGCCTCGCCGTCGCGCTCGACACCCAGGTCGAGGCTGCGCGCCGAGATGTCGTTGCTCGTGGCGTAGCCGAACACGTGCTCCAGCGCCCGGTCCACCGGCACACCCTGGGCACGCCGGCCGATGACCGCGGCGATCTCGACCTCCCAGTCGAGCTGGCTCGTGATCGGGTTGAGCGCCACCGGGGCGCCCGGGCCCGTGATCGAGGTGTCGGGCTTGAGGAAGAGCCGCGGCGTCGCGGTGGACTGCTTGCGCGCCTCGAACCCGGCCTCCTTGACGTGCTCCTGGTAGTTCGCGGCGACCGCGAGCACCTTGCCCGGGGCGAGCAGCGGGGCGAGGATGCGCGCGCCGTCGAGCGGGCGTCGGCCCGCCTCGGCCGTGCCGGCCTCTCCCCGGACGACGGCGGTCAGGTCCCCGTCGCCGGTGACGACGATCTCGTCGCCCTCGACGTACCCGTGCCGGACCGCGCCGTCCTCGTCGAACGTCAACCACTTCATGTCCGCTCCTTCCTCACCAGCTGGTCTCTGCCGTCGCACCGGACCGCGCCGAACCGGCGATCGCGGACAGGGTCTCGGTCGCCTCGTCCGGCGCGACGTCCGCGCCGGGCAGGCCGAAGGGCACCGCGCGCACGCCGGCCGCGGTGCGGACGTCGAGCTCGGGGCTCAGGAGGTCGACGAGCACCGACCCGTGCGTGCCGACGATCCGGACGGCGGCGCGCAGATACTCCCGGCGCTCCCCCGCGACCAGGGAGAGGTGGGCGCTCACCGCGACCCCGTGGTCGGCGCGACCGAGGAACGTCGCGGCGCCCGTGTCGGCACTCGCGTGGGCCTGGAGCGTGACCGAGGTCGGGCCGGTCGCGCCGCGCAGGACCTCGATCGCGTCCGGGCCGAGCTCGCTCAGCGCGTCCCCCGGGCCGGTCGCGACGAGATCGAGGGCGACGGCGCGCAGGAGCCCGATCTCGCCGCTGCGGACCGCGGCGAGCGCGCGCGTGAGGCCCGGGCGGGTGGCCAGCGGTCCGGTCATGACAGGGCTCCGATCTCGATCGTGCGGCCCGTGCGCAGGGACTCCTCGGACGCCGCGGCGATGTCGACGGCGTGGATCGCCGCCGAGACCGGCGGGACGACCTCGGCCTCGCTGCGCGCCGCGGCGACGAACGCCTCGAGCTCGCGGACGAAGGTGCGGGGGCCGGACCCGTCGACGCCCCAGGCGGTGAGGCCGGTGTCGGTCCAGGCGAGGACGCCCTCGGCGTCCCACGAGCGCGTGAGGACGCCGTCGGTGCCCACCACGGTGAGCTCGAGGTAGGACGCGCTGCGGGGCCGCTCGCCGCGGCTGATCTCGCAGACGGCCGCGGCGCCGCTCGCGAAGCCGAGCCCCATGACGAGGTAGTCGTAGATGTCGAGCGCCTCGCTCGTGGCGTGCTGCCCCACCGAGTGGACGCTCGTGGCGGGCTCGCCGATCCACCAGCTCGCGAGGTCGACGAGGTGGACGCCGTTGTGCAGGGAGTGGCCGCCGGACAGGGCGGGGTCGAGCACCCAGGCCTGCCAGCCGGGCCAGATCCAGCCGCCGTTGATGACGACCCGGACGAACCGGGGCGTGCCGATCTCCCCGGCGTCGATGACCTCGCGGATCGCGAGGCTCTGGTCGGAGAACCGGTGGCTGTGGCCCACGGCGAGCGCGAGCCCGCGCGCCTCGGCCTCGGCGGCGACGCCGCGCGCCCCCTCCGGGGTCAGCGCCAGCGGCTTCTCCATCAGCAGGTGCCTGCCGGCCTGAAGGACCTGGTGGCCCAGCTTCTCGTGCGTCATGTTCGGGGTGCAGACGATGACGGCCTCGACCTCGTCGTCCGCGAGGAGCTCCTCGACCGACCCGTAGCCGGCGCAGCGCTCGGTGTGCGCCACCTCGGCGGCACGGGCGGCGTCCAGGTCGCACACCGCGACGAGCCGCGCGCCGGGCATCGTGCGCAGCGCGGCCATGTGGGACAGGGCGATGCCGCCGACCCCCACGATCCCGACGCCGAGCGGCGTCTTGTCCTCGTTCACTGCTCTCTCCCTCTGATGAGCGCTCCCGGGCGGGCGCCGGTCAGGCGCCCGGAGTCGACGACGGCGATGCCGCCCACGTACACGTGGTCGAGCCCGACGGACGGCCGGGCCGGGTCCCCGAACGTGGCCGCGGAGTCGAAGGCCTGGTCGTCGAGGACGACGAGGTCGGCCCGCCGCCCGGGCACGATCCCGCTGCTGATGCCGGCACGCGCGGCGGGCGCCGTCGAGAGCCGGCGCACGGTCTCGCCGATCGCGGTCCCGCGGTGCCGCAGCATGCGGTACCCCGCGGAGAAGGCACCCCACGAGCGGGGGTGGGCCACGGACGCGCGGTGGGTGCGGTCGAGCGCGGTGCCGTCGGAGGCGATCGAGACCCAGTCGGTGGCGAGCATGAGGTCGATGTCGCTCCACCGGCCGCTCTCGGCCGCGACGTCGACGAGGCCGCGGTTGGCGACGAGGAGGTCGACGAGCCAGAGCCAGGGGTCCCCGGGCGCCTCCGTGAGGTCCGATCCGACGGCCTCGGGCGTCTCGGTCGCCTTCATCACGAGGATCTGGTCGAGGCCGTACCCGGCGGCGGCGAGCTCCCTCGCGACCGCGCCCGGGTCGGTGAGGCAGGCCGCGACCACGGCGTCCGGCCCGCCGTCGCGGAGCTCGGGCGGAAGCAGCTGGGTGAGCGTGGTGTGGCCGTGGACGTAGGGGTACGCGTCGGCGTCGATGTCGACGGACTCCCGCAGCGCCGCGAGGTGGGCGAGCGCCTCCGGGAACCCGTGCTGCCCGCCGATGCCCCGCAGGTGGGAGACCTGGAGCCTCGGCCCGCCCTCGCCGGACGCACCGGCCAGCTCGTCGATCGAGCGCCGCAGGGACCCGGCGCGGTAGTCGCGCAGGTGCGCCGAGAGCAGGCCGTCGTGCGCGGCGACGATCCGGGCGACGGCGGCGAGCTCGTCCGCACCGGCCGAGGCGCCGGGCGCGTACATCAGCCCGAGGCTCACGCCGACGACGCCGGCCGCGAAGGCGTCCTCGACCTCCCGCTCGAGGGCGGCGAGCCCGTCGTCGTCGAGCGGGTCCGTGCTCGTGCCGGTCACGGCGAACCGTGCGGATCCGTGCCCGACCTGGGCGGCGACGTTGGTCGCCGTCTCGCAGTCGTCGAGCGCCTGGAGCCAGCCGGCGACGTCGGTCCAGGTCCACCCGAGGTCGGGCGTGACGTCGATCGTGCTGATGACTCGGGCGAGGCCGGCGGCGTCGGCGTTCCCGGGGGCCGGGCTCATGCCGCAGTTCCCCACCACCTCGGTGGTCACTCCCTGACCGACCCTGCTCTCGTTGCCCGGGTAGGCGAGCAGGCTGAGGTCGGAGTGGCAGTGGAGGTCGACGAACCCGGGGGCGACGACCCGGTCCGTGCAGTCGACGATCTCCGCGTCGTACCCGCCGGCGGGCCGCTCGCGCGCCGGGACGACGGCGGAGACCCGTCCGTCGGCGACGAGCACGTCACCGAGGAAGGGGTCGCCGCCGAGCCCGTCGGCCACGAGGCCTCCGGTCAGCACGGTCGAGGAGATCGGGGACATGTCAGGCGTTCGCCGCCTGCGCCGCGAAGATCCCCTCGCGCGCCATCGCACCGAGGACGTCCTCGGCCTGGGCGAGCGTGCGGTCGACGTCGGCCTCGGTGTGCGCGAGCGAGATGTGGTTCCGCTTGAGCGCCATCGGGTACATGAACGAGCCCTTGTCGATCATGCGGCGGTGGAAGGTCGCGTAGGCGTGGTCGTCGTTGCGCAGCAGGTCGCGGTAGCCACGCACCTCGCCGTCGAGGAAGTACGGGATGAAGACGGAGCCGAGACCGGTGACGTGCGCGGCGATCCCGGCGTCGTCGGCGATCTGCTGGAGACCCACGCGCATCCGGTCGCCGAGGCGGCCCACGTGACCGTAGAAGTCGACCTCGGGGTCCTTGAGGACCTCGATCGTGGCGATGGCGGCGGCCATCGACGCGGCGTTCCCGTTGAAGGTGCCGGCGAGCATGACCGAGCCGCCGGCGGGCGTGAAGTGGGACATCGCCTCGGTGGAGCCGGCGAGGCCCGCGACCGGGAACCCGTTGCCCATCGCCTTGCCGAAGGTGGTGAGGTCCGGGGTGACGCCGCACAGCTCCTGGTACCCGCCGAGCGCGTGCCGGAAGCCGGAGATCACCTCGTCGAAGATCAGGAGGCTGCCGTGCGCCCGTGTGATCTCGCGCAGGCCCTCGAGGAACTCCTGCTCGGGCAGGAGCGCGCCGACGTTGTGGGGCACGGGCTCGAGGATGACGGCGGCGATCTGCTCGGGGTGCCGGGCGAAGTGCTCCTGCACCGAGGCGAGGTCGTTGAACTCGGCGATCAGCGTGTGGTCGATGGCGTCGTCGAGGATTCCCGAGGAGTTCGGGTCGCGGCCCCAGGCGAGGTCGGGGCTCGAGATGACGTTGCGGGCGAGCGCGTCGTAGGACCCGTGGAAGTTGCCCTGGAACTTGAGGATGAAGGGGCGCCCCGTCGCGCCACGGGCGAGACGGACGGCCTGGAACGTGGCCTCCGACCCGCTCATCGTGGAGATGACCATCTCGGCGCTCGGGATGGCGTCGACCACGAGCCGGGCGAGCTCGACCTCGAGCTCCGTGGTCCCGACGCCCACGAGGTCGATGTCGGCGATCGCGCGGGTGACGGCGTCGTTGACCCGCTCGTCGCTGTGGCCGAGCAGGATCGCCCCGAAGGCGGCGTGGTAGTCGGTGTAGACGCCACCGTCCATGTCGGTCATCGTGGCGCCCTTGGCCGACCGCCAGGCCCATGGTGCGCCGATGCTGCGGGTGGCGGAGTTGACCCCGCCCGGGATGATGCGCTCGGCAGCCTCGGCGAGGCTGCGGGAGACGGATGTCACGAGGTGCTCCTAGGTGTCGAAGAGTGCGTGCCGGCGGGAGCGGTGAGCTCGAGCATCGTCAGCGCGTCGCAGTGGATGATCCGCTCGATCGTGTCGTCGGCCACGAACGGCAGGTTCCCGGCGCGGAACCGGGCGATCGCGCGCAGGTTGGCGAGCGCCTGCGCGGGGGTCCAGAGGGGGTAGTCGGAGCCGAACACGAGCTTGTCGACCGTGCGCCACTCCTGGGCGCCGACGAATGCGAAGAACGCGTCCATCGGCCGGGACGGGACGCCCGACACGTCGGCGAAGACGCGCGGGTTCTTGCGCAGCACGACGTTCGTGTCGCGCTGCCAGGGGTGGCCCATGTGCGCCATGACCTGGGTGAGGTCCGGGTGGCGGCGGGCGACCTCGTCGATGACCATCGGCTGGCTGACCGCGAGCCGGCCGACGGGGCTGGGGGTGGCGCCCATGTGCCACAGGGCGACCATGCCGTTCGCCCGAAGCGTCGTGTAGAAGTCGTCGAACTCGTCGGCGAGCGGGTCGAACAGCGACAGGACCGGGTAGAGCTTGACACCCTGGAAGCCGAGCTCGACGGCCTCGTCGAGCTGGTCGCGCCAGTCGGCGTCGAGCGGGTCGATCGAGCAGAACGGGATCGCCGGGGTCTGCATCCGTGCCACGAAGTCGGCGACGAAGCGGTTCGGCGTGCGCACCCCGGCCTGCGACGCCGCGAGGCCGAAGACGACCGCGACGTCGACGCCGGCCTCCTGCATGACCTGGTCGTAGGACTCGGGCGTGACCACCGGGTAGGGCTCGCCGCCGTAGGCGCCCTGCCAGTGGTCCTCGTGCTCGCTCCCCCAGTGCTCCGGCTGGTGGCAGTGGCTGTGGACGTCGACGATCATGCGGTGGCCATCCGGGGGCGCAGCGGCTCGAGCGCGGCGTCGAAACCGGGCGCCGCGACGAGCTCGGCCGCCGCGGCGTTGAGGACGGGGAGGAGCGTCGCACGGGCCGGCTCCTCGAGCTCGGCGCTCGGGGCGGAGACGGACATCGCCAACGTGGGGGCGCCGTGCGTCGGCAGGAGGACGGCCATGCAGGTGACGCCGCGGTTGCGCTCCTCGTCGTCGACGCTGTAGCCGTCCCGGCGGATCCGCTCGAGCTCGTCGACGATGCCGGCCCGGGTGGTGATCGTGCGTGCGGTCCAGCTCGAGTAGGGCTCGGACTCCGGGAGGTGGGCGTCGATGGCGTCCTCCGGGAGGACCGACATGAGCAGCTTGCCGAGTCCGGTGCAGTACGCGTGGTCGAGCGTGCCGCCGGTGGCGAAGCGGAGCGCGCGCTGCGGCTCCGCCACGTGCAGGTGGAGGACCGAGGGGCCCTCGAGGAGGCCGACGTTTGCGGTGAAGCCCACCTCGTCGGCGAGCCGGCTGAGGACCGGGGCCGCGACGTCGGACATGCTCGGCGGCCGGTAGCCCTCGGCGATCTCGTGGACGGCATGCCCGATCGAGTACGCCGGGTGCTCGCCGGAGCGGCGGACGAACCCCTCCTCCTCCATCACCTGGAGGAGGCGGACCGCGGTCGACTTCGGCAGCTCGAGCTCCGTGGCGATCGAGGCCAGCGTGAGGGGGGCGGGTGCCTTGCCGAGCAGTCGCAAGATCGCCAGGGCTCGGACGAGCCCTTGCGAGTGATACGACTTGGCACGCTGTTCCATGTCGGGGACCGTAACAGGGGATCGGCCACATGGAAACACATTCCATGTCACGAATGCGTGTCGCGACGTGGCACGCGGAGTGCGATGAGACCTCCATGCTCGGGCACATCACGATTCGGTCACGCGACATGACACTCTCGACATGGAACGGGGGTCCATGCTGATAGTTGCGTCTCAACGGTCGGCAAAGGAGCCACTCGTGATCGCCCTCCCCTTGGTCAGGTTCAGTCCCTCTACTCACCGGCGGTGGCTCGGTCTCGCCACCGCTGCGCTCCTCGCGCTCGTCCTGGCACTGGCGCCAGTGGCGGTGCTACGCGGGTCTCCCGCCGCTGCGGCGCCCGCGGACGGTGCCGTGCGCACGTTCGACGACGAGCCGCTCGGCGAGCCACCCGCGGACTGCCGGATCATCGGTGACGTCACCGTCGCCGAGGCCGCCTTCGGCGGCGCGGCCGAGACGAACCAGGCGATGCGGGTGGTCGACCAGAGCAGCTCGGTCTACACCCGAGCCTGGTGCACCTACCCCCAGACCGAGGAGCGGTCCGTCTCCTACCGGTTCTCTCCCGCCGAGTTCAACGCCGGCCCCTACGTCGCCATCCAAGGTGCCGAGGGCACCAGTGCCAACGGCGTCTGGCGGTTCACCTTCAACCGCGACGGGGACGACATCCGGATCGCGGCCTACGACGGGTCCAGCTTCGCCGACGTCGCCCGGGTCGCGGGTGGCGCGGCACTCAACGAGTGGGTGGACGTCACCATCAACGCCACGACCGAGCGCGCCGAGATCATCGTCAACGGCGTCCGGTTCCAGACCGAGAGGCGCAACGCACCCTCGCCCACGTTGGGCGAGATCTACTTCGGGTCCGCCGGCGCCAGCGCCGTCGGCGTCGACTACTACATCGACGACCTCGCCGTCTCCGGCGAGCTGCCCGACGATGCCTTCGCGGGCCTCGCCGTCGAGCCCCTCCTCGACGACTTCATCGACGCCGGCGAGGTCGTGGACCTGTCCGTCGCGCGCGTCCAACTGCCCGAGGGCGCCGACGTCGCGGACTACACCGCGGTCGCCGAGTGGCAGGGCGAAACCATCCCCGCCGAGCTCACAGGCCCCGACGACGACGGCTGGGCGACCATCTCGATCTCCCACACCTTCGGTGACGGGGAGCGCGGGATCCTGCGCACGATCGTCACCGGCCCGGACGGGACCGAGTCGGTGGCCGCGCAGTCCGTCGGCGCGAGCTCCAGGATTCAGCCGGACGTCATCATCGCGGAGGGCGACGGCGACGAGCGGCCCTTCTTCCCGGAGGTCGCACGCCTCGACGACGGACGCCTGGTCACCGTCTACTACTGGTCGAACGGGCACTCGCCGGGCGACGGCGGTGATCCCGGTCAGATCCGGTGGACCGAGAGCACCGACGGGGGGCTGACCTGGTCGGAGCCGCGGGTCGTCATCGACACGCCCGACGACGACCGCGACCCCCAGATCACGCAGCTGCGCGACGGCACCATCGTGCTCACCTGGTTCCAGACGGACTGGACCGACTATCCCGCCGAGGGCGCCACGATCGACACCTACGTGGCACGCTCCGAGGACGGCGGCACGACGTGG
Source organism: Georgenia sp. Z1344 (assembly GCF_049856295.1). Lineage (GTDB taxonomy): Bacteria > Actinomycetota > Actinomycetes > Actinomycetales > Actinomycetaceae > JB111. Next base: position 105,988 of record NZ_JBNDMZ010000009.1, read on the forward strand.
TCCGACCCCGCCCTCGTCGAGACGTCGATGAGCTGCGGCTGCGGGCCCCGCAGCGGCCACTACCTCCTCGGCTGGGCGGCCGAGTCCGGCAACGTCGTCGAGCTGGACAACGGCGACCTGCTCGTCCCCCTGTACGGGACGCGCCCCGATGCCGCGCTGAGCCGCGCCAGCGTCGTGCGCAGCACGGACGGCGGACGGACCTGGCCGCTGGAGAACGAGGTGATGATCCCGTCGGAGCCCGGGGTCGGCCTCTCCGAGATCGAGGTGGCCGTCCTGGACGACGACCACCTGACCGCCGTCATCCGGCCCGGCCTCGTCAGCGAGTCGTTCGACCACGGTCGCACGTGGTCCGTCGCGAGCCCGGTCCCGTGGAGCATGCAGGCTCCCGACATCCTCACGCTGCCCGGCGGCCGGATGCTGCTCACGTACGGCGGCAACGACTACGGGTCCAGCGAACCCGTCGTCGGCCGGCTCGCGCACCCGGGGCAGGCCTGGACCGACACGACTCCCGTGCTCCTGTACATGTCGCGGCAGAACGTCGACCAGGGCGATCCGAGCTCCGCCGTCGTCTCCGGCGACGAGTACCTCACGGTGAGCTACGACACGAACATCAACGCCGTCGTCGGCACGTTCAGCTCCCTGGGTGACTATCCCGCGGACCCGAACGAGCCCGAGCCGGTGGCGGGGTCGATCACGGCGTCCGTCGAGGACGTTGACGGTGCTGCTGTTGCCGGTGGCGCGATCACGGTCGTGGCGCCCGGTGACGGTGAGGAGATCACGGTCGTCGACGGCGGAGAGGCCGACCTGGCCGAGGCCGACGGCGTCATCACGGTGGTCGTCGAGGGCGCCGGGGACTACGAGGTCACGCTGACCGGCGTGCCCGAGGGCTACGAGCACGAGGCGACCACGGCCACTGCCGCGATCACCGAGGAGACGCCCGACGTCACGCTCGACCCGTTCCTCGTCACGCTCATCGACGACGAGGAGCCGGGCGAGCCCGGGGAGCCGGACCCTGAGCCCGTTCCGCCGTCGCCGGGTCGTGGGTTCTACCTCAACGACGACTGGGACATCTGGGCCGACCACGAGTTCAGCTTCGGCCGCCCCGGCGACGAGGTCCTCGTCGGTGACTGGGACGGCGACGGCTCCGACACCCTCGCGGTCAGGCGTGGGAACGCGTACTACCTGTCCAACACCCTCTACGGCGGGACGGCGGACGTGGAGCTGACCTTCGGCCGCTCCGGCGACACCGTCCTCGTGGGCGACTGGGACGGCGACGGGTCCGACTCCTTCGCCATCCGACGCGGGAACTCCTACTTCCTCACCAACCGGCTCACCGGCGGGAACGCGGAGACCGAGCTGGACTACGGCCGGGCGTCCGACCAGGTCCTCGTCGGTGACTACGACGCCGACTCCGTGGACACGTTCGCCGTGCGGCGCGGCACCACCTACTACGTCTCCAACTCGCTGACCTCGGGTTGGGCGGACGCGCAGTTCGACTACGGCCGGGCGAACGACCAGGTCCTCGTGGGCGACTGGGACGGCGACGGCGCAGACACCTTCGCCTCCCGACGCGGGAACCAGTACCTCGTGTCCAACACCCTCACAGGCGGGTGGGCCGACATCGAGCAGTTCTACGGCCGCACCGGCGACGAGGTCGTCGTCGGCGACTGGAACCGCGACGGCACCGACACCCTCGGCATCCGCCGCTGACAAACCCCCGATCACCGACGTCCCCACCGCCCCCGGGCGGGCCCCCCGCATGACCCCAGGCGCCGCCACACCGTGCCGGCCGCACCACCGAGGAGGAAGTGGAAGAGATGAAACTCCGCAGATCGCGTCCACGACGCGCCGCGCTCGCGGCCGCCGTGGCCGCCTGTGCCCTGACGCTGGTGTCGGGCGCCGTCGTACCGAGCTCACCGGCCGTAGCGGCGCCGGCCGACGGCACCGTGCGCACCTTCGACGACGAACCGCTCGGCGAGCCACCCGCGGACTGCCGCATCATCGGCGACGTCACCGTCGCCGAGGCGGCCTTCGGCGGCGCCGCCGAGACCAACCGGGCGATGCGCGTGGTCGACCAGGACAACTCTGTCTACACGCGCGCCTGGTGCAACTACCCCCAGACCGAGGAACGCTCGGTCTCCTACCGGTTCTCCCCCGCCCAGATCAACGCCGGCCCCTACGTGGCCATCCAGGGCGCACCGGGCACCAGCGCCAACGGCGTCTGGCGGTTCACGTTCAACCGCGACGGCGACGACATCCGCGTCGCCGCCTACGACGGGTCGAGCTTCGCCGACGTCGCCACGATCCCGGGAGGTGCCACCCTCAACGAGTGGGTCGACGTCACCATCAACGCGACCACCGAGCGCGCCGAGCTCGTCCTCAACGGCGTCCGCTTCGAGACCGACCGACGCAACGCCGAGTCGCCCACGATGGGCGAGATCTTCTTCGGGTCCGCCGGACAGAGTCCCGTCGGCGTCGACTACTACATCGACGACCTCGCCGTCTCCGGCGAGCTGCCCGAGGACGCCTTCGCCGGCCTCACCATCGAGTCCACCTTCGACGACAGCGGCCTCGCCGTCGGCACGGAGGTCACCGACGAGCCCATCGCCCGGTTCGTGCTCCCCGAGGGCGCGGACGTCGCGGACTACACGGCGGTCGCCGAGTGGCAGGGCGAGACCATCCCGGCCGTGCTCAGCGGGCCCGACGAGGACGGGTGGGTGACGGTGTCGATCTCGCACACCTTCGCCCAGGCCGGCGTCAACACGCTGCGCACGGTCGTCACCGACACCGCCGGCAACGAGTCCGACAGCACCCAGGAGGTCACGGTCGCCGGCGAGTTCGACACGCTCACCTTCGAAAACGACGACGTCGGGTCCGTGCCGGCCGAGTGCTCCACGCTCGACGGCTACGACCCGGCGCTCGTCAGCGACGAGGCCGCGTCCGAGGGCGAGCGCTCGCTCCGTGTGCAGGACACGAGCTCCGACGCGGCCGTCGGCGTGACCTGCCCGGTGGCTCCCCAACAGGGCGCCTACCTCGCCTTCGACGTCAACCCCACGGCACTCGAGGGATTCACGTTCGACATCGTCGGCGACTCCCTGCTCCCGACCGGCCACCCGGCCAACTCGCTGTTCCGCCTGCGGGTGATCGACGACGGCAGCATCCAGTGGTACGAGCAGTGGACGAGGACCTGGCGCGAGCTGGCCCCGGCCGGCAGCGTCCCGCTCGGCGAGTGGTCGCAGATCGAGGTGGCGGTGCCGAGCGACAACGCCGCCGCGCGGGTGAGTGTCGGCGGCGAGTACGTCGGCTCCGCGGGGTCGACGATCGGCAACAACTCGGGCGCGACCAACGCGGTCACGGCCATCACCGGGCTCGCATTCACCACGGGTGCGACCGGCGTCGGGGCTGCGGTCGACGATCTCTTCATCGACGACGTCACGTTCGGCACGGCCGAGGAGACCCCGGCCGAGGCGGTCGGCACCGCGCCGTTCACCATCGGCGACACCGTGACGATCGACGACGACGGCGAGGATCTCGGCTTCCCCCTCGGCGGGATCCTCGTCCCGACCGACGACGGCGGACGTCGCATCATCTTCCCGTACTCGGCCAGCCCGGACCGCATCGACGCCTCCGGCTTCCTCTTCGGGATGTCGGACGACGACGGCGCGAGCTGGACCCCCGCCGTGGACCTCAACCCCATGCCGGACGCCTCGGGCATCACCGTGTCGAGGCTCCGCAACGGCGACATCATCGCGGTCGACTTCAACACGTTCATGGTGGACGGGAGCGGCAACCAGCAGGCCACCGTGGAGACCGCGGTCTCCTCCGACGGCGGCACGACCTGGGAGTACCGCGACGGTGTGCTCGACACGCCCGAGCCGATGCGGCCGATCGGCGCCACCTCACCGCGGCCGGGGACGACGCTGGGCGGCTTCGTGCTGCTCCACACCCTGCTCGAGGACCCCGACGGGACGCTGTACATCTCGGCCTACGGGTACTACGAGGGCGACGAGAACTACCGCCAGCTCCTGCTCGTCTCCGAGGACGGCGGCATCAACTGGGACGTCGCGGGCACGGCCGCCGAGCCGGACCCGGAGCTCGCCGACGTCACCGCCTACGACGGACCGAGCGAGGGCGCGGTCGAGCGGCTCGCCGACGGTTCGCTGTACATGGTCATGCGCACCGGCTGGCACCTGCCGATGCTCCACTCGCGCTCGACGGACGACGGCGCGACCTGGAGCGAGCCGGAGCCGATCGACGTCGGCCCGGCCGGGCAGGACCTGGAGAGCGTCCAGCCCACGATGGAGATGCTCCCCTCGGGCGAGCTGCTCCTCATGGTGGGGCGGCCCGGGCTCGTGCTCACGATGTCCGAGAGCGGGCGCGGGGACGACTGGAGCGTCCCGGTCGGCGTCGACTACAACAACTCCGAGAACGGCGCCTTCACGGTGCTCGACTCGATGAACGTCGTCGTCGCCGGTGACCGCGGGCGTGTGGCGCCGTGGGAGGTGTGGTCGCGGAACGTCTCGATCGCACCGCCGTGCGAGCAGACGATCACCGGCGCCCACGACGGATCGGTCACCGCCGGCGCGGGCGGGCTCTGCCTCGACGACGCGAGCGTCACCGGCGACGTCACCGTCGCGGACGGTGGCAGGCTCATCGTCCAGGACTCCGAGGTCACCGGTTCTGTCACCACCAACGGCGCCTCCGTCGTCGCGATCTGCGGGTCCGGCGTCACCGGACCGGTGAGCATCGCTGGTACGACCGGCCAGGTCTCGGTGGGCGACACGACCGCCGGGTGTGAGCAGTCGACGATCGGGGGCACGCTCAGCGTCACCGGCACGGCGGGCCCTGTCGTCATCGACCGCTCGGAGGTCGCCGACGACGTGACGATCGCGGACAACAGCGGCCGCATGGCGACCATCCTCTCCGGTCTTACCGTCGACGGCTCGCTGGCCTGCACGGGCAACGCGGTCGTCCCGACGGACTCGGGCGTGCCCTTCACGGTCGCGGGCGCGGCCAGCGGGCAGTGCGGGACCGACGAGCCCGAGCCGGTGGTGGTGACTCCTGAGGACGTGGTGTTCACGGACGAGGACGGGACCGACGCGGACACCTTCACGGTTCCCGAGGTCGAGGGCGTGGAGTACCTGGTCGGCGACGAGGTCGTCGAGGCGGGCACGCACCCCGGTGAGGGGACCGTGACCGTCACGGCGCGCGCCGCCGACGGGTACGAGCTGGCCGAGGATGCCACCACCGAGTGGAGCCACACCTTCGACGACAGCACGACGCCGGACCCCGACCCCGAGCCGGTCCCCCCGACCCCGGGTCGTGGGTTCTACCTCAACGACGGCTGGGACATCTGGGCCGACCACGAGTTCTCCTTCGGCCGCCCCGGCGACCAGGTGCTCGTGGGCGACTGGGACGGCAACGGGTCCGACACGCTCGCCGTGCGCCGCGGGAACGCCTATTTCCTGTCCAACTCCCTCTACGGGGGCAACGCGGACATCGAGCTGACCTTCGGCCGCTCCGGGGACACCGTGCTCGTGGGTGACTGGGACGGTGACGGCGTGGACTCCTTCGCCGTTCGTCGCGGTAACTCGTACTTCCTGACCAACTCGCTTGCGGGTGGGGACGCGGAGACCGAGCTGGACTACGGCCGCGCCAATGACCAGGTCCTGGTCGGTGACTACGACGGCGACGGGACGGACACGTTCGCGGTGCGTCGTGGGGCCCGGTACTTCGTGTCCAACAGCCTGGCCAGTGGCTGGGCGGATGCGGAGTTCACCTACGGGCGCGGCAACGACCAGGTGCTCGTGGGTGACTGGGACGGGGACGGGAGCGACACGTTCGCCTCGCGTCGCGGGAACCTGTACCTGATGTCGAACACCCTCACGGGTGGTTGGGCGGACCAGGAGGTTCGTTACGGCCGGTCGGGTGACGAGGTCTTCGTCGGTGACTGGAACGGCGACGGCTCCGACACGTTGGGTGTCCGCCGCTGACTGCCGGTTGCTCGTCCGTGAGTGACGAGTGAGCGGCTGTCGGTTCGACCAGTGAGCGGGCCCCGCACCCATCAGGGTGCGGGGCCCGCTTCGTCGTCCCCGGGGCGACGCGCTCACTCGTTGGGAGGACTTCCCCTCACTCGCCGGGCGGGCGGGCGAGCGAACGGACCACTGTCCAGCACGAACGAGCGCCGCCCGGTCTGTGACCGGGCGGCGCTCACTCGTCGTCGGAGCTGGTGCTCGCGTATGCGGCGGACGACTCGCGCCGCACGCTCGTCCTACCTGCGCTGACGCGAGACCGCCACGACGATCTCGATGAAGCCGCGCAGCACGGCGACCTTGAGGAGCACGACGGCGAGGCTGAGCACCCACTGCACCCACAGGCCGGCCGGGGCATCGCCGTAAGCGCTCGTCAGGGTGAAGATCTCGCCGATCCACTCGACGGCGAGGATCGCCACGCCGATGTAGAAGATCGTCGAGGCGAATCGCGCGACGGCCGACTCGGTGAAGCTGCCGGAGAAGAGGGCGGAGAAGACGTTCCCCTGGCCCTGGGCCTGCGGCGCGTACTGCTGACCCGGCGCACCGTAGCCGGCGGGGGCCTGTCCCGGCTGCCCCTGGGCGTAGCCGCCCGTCTGGCCGTAGCCGGCCCCGGGGGCGGGCTGGCCGTAGCCCTGCGGCTGCTGTCCGTACCCGTGGTCGGGGCCGGGCTGCCCGCCGGGGCCGGGCGCCGATGCTGCCGAGGGGTTGTACTCAGTCACTGTCTCTCCTGGAGTCGTTGAGGATGGGCCGCGAGGGACCATATCGGACCCGCGACAGCACAAACGAACCGGCCGCGCCTGACGCGCGCGGCCGGTTCGTCGGTGGGACCGAGGTCAGTCGCGCGTGAGCTTGCGGTAGGTGACGGAGTGGGGGCGCACGGCCTCCGGGCCGAGGCGCTGGACCTTGTTGGCCTCGTAGGACTCGAAGTTGCCCTCGAACCAGTACCAGCTGGCCGGGTTCTCCTCGGTGCCCTCCCACGCGAGGATGTGCGTGGCGACGCGGTCGAGGAACCACCGGTCGTGCGTGACGACGACCGCGCAGCCGGGGAACTCGAGCAGGGCGTTCTCCAGGGAGCCGAGGGTCTCGACGTCGAGGTCGTTGGTGGGCTCGTCGAGGAGCAGGAGGTTGCCGCCCTGCTTGAGCGTGAGCGCGAGGTTGAGGCGGTTGCGCTCACCGCCGGACAGCACGCCGGCCCGCTTCTGCTGGTCCGGCCCCTTGAAGCCGAACGCCGAGACGTACGCGCGCGAGGGCATCTCGACGTTGCCGACTTGGATGTAGTCCATCCCGTCCGAGACGACCTCCCAGAGGCTCTTGTCCGGGTCGATGCCGCCGCGCGACTGGTCGACGTAGCTGATCTTCACCGTCTCGCCGATCGTCAGGTCGCCGGAGTCCAGCGGCTCCAGGCCGACGATCGTCTTGAACAGCGTCGTCTTGCCGACACCGTTGGGGCCGATGACGCCGACGATGCCGTTGCGCGGGAGGCTGAAGGAGAGTCCGTCGATGAGCACGCGGTCGTCGAAGCCCTTGTGCAGGTCGCGCGCCTCGATGACCACGCTGCCGAGCCGCGGACCGGGCGGGATCTGGATCTCCTCGAAGTCGAGCTTCCTCGTGCGCTCGGCCTCGGCGGCCATCTCCTCGTAGCGGGCGAGTCGCGCCTTCGACTTGGCCTGCCGGCCCTTGGCGTTGGAGCGCACCCACTCGAGCTCGTCGGCCAGGCGCTTGGCCATCTTGGCGTCCTTCTTGCCCTGGACCTCGAGGCGCTGCTGCTTCTTCTCCAGGTACGTGGAGTAGTTGCCCTCGTACGGGTAGAGGCGGCCGCGGTCGACCTCGGCGATCCACTCGGCCACGTGGTCGAGGAAGTACCGGTCGTGCGTGACGGCGATGACGGCGCCGGGGTACTTCGACAGGTGCTGCTCGAGCCAGAGGACGGACTCGGCGTCGAGGTGGTTGGTGGGCTCGTCGAGGAGCAGGAGGTCGGGCTGCTCGAGCAGGAGCTTGCACAGCGCGACGCGGCGGCGCTCACCACCCGAGAGGTTGGTGACCGGCGAGTCCGGCGGCGGGCAGCGCAGCGCGTCCATGGCCTGCGCGAGCTGGGCGTCGATGTCCCACGCGTTGGCGGCGTCGATCTCGGTCTGGAGCTTGCCCATCTCCTCCATGAGCGCGTCGAAGTCGGCGTCCGGCTCGGCCATCTCGTTGCCGATCTCGTTGAACCGCTCGACCTTGCCCAGGATCTCGCCCACACCCTCCTGGACGTTGCCGAGGACGGTCTTCTCCTCGTTGAGCGGCGGCTCCTGCAGGAGGATGCCCACGGTGTGACCGGGGGTGAGGACGGCGTCGCCGTTCGACGGCTGGTCGAGGCCGGCCATGATCTTGAGGATCGTGGACTTCCCCGCGCCGTTCGGACCGACCATGCCGATCTTGGCGCCCGGGTAGAACGACATCGTCACGTCGTCGAGGATGACCTTGTCCCCGTGGGCCTTGCGGGCCCGGACCATGGAGTAGATGTACTCGGCCACGTAGCTCCCTCTCGATCGGGTGGTGGGGTGTGCCCGGCCCGTGCGGCCGCGGCGCTGTCCCCCAGCGTAGGCGAGGCGGGGGAACCGGGCCCAACCCGTCCTCGCATCCGACCCGGGAGGCGCCGACCTGTCGACGACGATCACCCCGGGCGTCCGACCACTCTCCCCGCGCGGCCGGACGCCCCGGGCGGTCAGAAGGCCGACTCGAGCTCGCGGTCGACCTCGAGGGGCTCGGACTCGATCCCGTGACCGGTCTCGACGCCGTCGGCCTCGTCGACCTCCGGCGCACCGGAGAGATCGCCGTCCGACGACGCCGGACCCTGCTGCTCGCCCTGGCCCGCCGTTCCGTTGTCGACCTTCGTGTAGGTGGTCAGCCCGCGGGACATCTCGAGAGCGACGGACTCGCCATTGATGACGAGGTTGGTGCGCTCCCCGCCGTCCTTGCCGGTCCACGTCTCGGTGGCGAGGTTCCCGCGTACGAGCACGGGCGTCCCCTTCTTGACTGACGCCCCGATGTGGGGCGCCATCCGGCCGAAGTTCTTGACGTTGAACCACTGGGTGGGTCCGTCCACCCAGGTGTTGCTCACGGTGTCGAACTTGCGCGGGGTCGAACCGAGGCGGAACGACACCCAGGGCGTCCCGGACTCGGTGGTACGGAGGATGGCGTCGGCGGCGGCGTTGCCGCGCACCGTCACCTGGATCTCGTTGGACATGACGTGCTCCTTCGCTGCCGGCGCCGTGCCGACTCGCGCCCACCGTGGCGTGAGGGACCCACTCGATGTGCGGACCGTCGTCGGGGGCTGTGGACGAGGGTGCAGTCCGCGGACCTGTGGGGACGTCGTGGCGGGCGGGACGGCCCTGAGCCGCGCTCTCGACGAGGAGCGAGACCCCGAGCCGCGCTCTCGGCAGAAGGTCGAGGCGCTACCCCGCACTCTCGACCAGAAGGCGGGGCTCCCAACCGCAATCTCGGCGGGCACCAACCGCAATCTCGACGACGACGAACCGCAATCTCGACGACAGGTGAGTGATGGGGACTGTCAGGCGAGGGCCGTGCGGAGGGACTCGTGATCGGCGAGGACCGGCTCGGCGGGCTCGCGCAGGGCGGAGCGCCCCACGTCGCGCAGCCGGGAGTCGAGCTCGCGGGAGTAGCCGGTCGCGCGCTCGTCGGCCGCCGTGGCCCTCACCCTCGGCGCCGCGAGGAGCAGACCCGCCCCGACGCCGGCGAGCACCACGGCCCCGAGCACCCATGCGACCAGCGGCAGGGACGCAATCAGCCCGACGACCACCACGACGACCGCCAGCGCGAGCGCCACCGCGCCCCCGATCTGCAGCCCGCGGGCGCGGGGCACGTCGGTGGCGGGCAGCGGGACCTCCGCGACGGCGGCGTCCACCGCGCGGGCCAGGTCCGGCGCGTCGGTGACGGCGTCGTCGAGCGACCTCGACCACCGCTCGGGCACGCCCGCGGTGACCTCGGCGAGCCAGTCGCCGCGCACGTCGGCCACGGCGAGCGGTCGGACCGGCTCGGGCCTCGCGGCCGCGCCGCCCGAACGGACGGCGGTGCGCACCGAGTCGGCGGCGGCCTCGGTCCCGACGGCGCGGGAGAGGTGGGCGCCCACGGCGTCGTCGGCGGGCGGGGTGATCTGCCGGTCGGCGACCTGGTCGGCGAGGCGCTCGGCGAGGCGGTCGATCCCGGCGTCGAGCGTGGCCGACGAAGTCGTGGGACGCACGAGCGCGCGGGCGAGGAACTCCCGCACGTCGGCGACCCCCTCCCCCGTCAGCGCGGAGGCGGTGAGGATCTCGACCCCGTCGAGGCCGTCGCGGCGCAGCACCTCCCGCACGTCCTCGACGACGACGTCGACGTCCTGCTCGCGCAGGTTGTCGATCTGGTTGACCACCACGAGCATGTGCTCCTCGCGGCCGCGCAGGTGCGTGAGGTAGTTGTCGTGGAGGACGTGGTCGGCGTACTTCTGCGGGTCGACGATCCAGACGAGGACGTCGACGAGCGGCAGCATCCGCTCGACGATCCGCTGGTTGGACTCCGAGCGGGAGTCGTGGTCCGGCAGGTCGAGGAGGACGAGGCCGTGCAGGAGCTCCTCGTCCGAGGCGTCGAGCAGCGACTCGCGCGTCACCCGGCGACCGGGCTCGACGAGGAGGAAGTCGAGCAGACGTGTCGCGTCCGGACCCCACACACAGGCCGTGGGCTCCTCGGTGGTCGGGCGCAGCGGCCCCACCTCGGCCACCTCGAGCGTGGCGATCTGGTTGAACATCGACGACTTGCCCGAGCCGGTCCCGCCGACGAGCGCGACGACCGCGTGGTCCACGCCGAGCTCGAGCCGGTCGAGCAGCTCCGCGCACCGCTCGCGCGCGGTGGCCGCGGCCTCGGCGTCCACCCGGTCGCCGGCACGGTCGAGCGCCTCGGTGAGGGCGCCGATGCGGGCACGCAGCCGCTCGGCGACGGGACGGTCGGAGGCGGCCGCGATCGGTGCGGTCTGGGTCACGTGAACTCCTTGAGCTCGCCCGCGCGGAGGCGGACGGCGGTGCCGGGGTCGACGGCGAGGTCCGCAAGGACGTCGGCGTAGGGGCGGGCGACGTCGCGGACGGCGCCCTGGGCCAGGTCGGTCAGGCTCTCGCGGGCGCCGGTCACGAGCCGCTCCCCGTCGGCCGGGAACAGCCCACGCAGCGCGGTGGCGGGGCCGGCGAGGCCCACGGCAGCGGCGCGCACGAGGCCGGCGACCCCGTCGGCCCCGAGCACGTCGCCCGCCGTCGTCCCGGACGCGACCGGGTCGACGGCCGCTGAGACCGAGGCCTGCCACGCCTCGACAGCGCGCTCGGCGAGCGCCTCGGGGCCGCGCGCGCGGCGGACCCGCTCGCCGGCGAGGATCTCGGCGGCACCCCCGGCCTCCCAGCGCGAGGTCATCGCCGAGTCAGCGGCGCGCACGTGCCGCAGGATCGTGTCGTGGACGGGGCCGTCGACCTGGGCGCCCACGCTGACGGCGGCGGCCCGGCGTTCCTCGTTGACCCGCGCGCGACCGGAGCGCAGCCGCTCGGGACGGGTGGCGACCCGGGCGAGCGGACCGCCGGTCGAGGCGAGCGCGAGCCAGCGCGTGGTGGGCGATCCGTGCCCGAGCGACGGGTCGGTCACGGCCTCGCGGACGTCCGCCAGCGGTCCGGCGATCGCGTCGTCGACCAGCCCGGTCAGCTCCTCGGCGCGCCGCACCTGCGCGTCGGCGGCGTCGGCGATCGCGAGCAGGTCGGCGCGAAGGGCCGCCCACGTGGTCCGGGTCGTGTGCCGGCGCAGCATCGACCCCGCCCGGGAGCGCGCGACGAGGCCGAGCCACTGCCGCAGCTCGGAGACCCTCTCGGGCGGGAGCGGACCGTGGTTCGGTCCGACGTCGGGCACCACGAAGATCGGGGCGTCCGAGGCGCCGAGGGCCTGGAGCCTCCTGGTGAGGTCCTGCTCGACCTCGCGCCGGACCCGGTCGTTGGCCCGGTTGAGGACGACCGCGACCGTCACCCCGCGCGCCTGCGCGGCGGCGAGCGCCGACCACGGCAGCTCGTCGCCGTACCGCACGGGGGTGGTGACGAATACCCACAGGTCGGCGGCCTCGACGAGCCGCGCGGACAGCTGCCGGTTGCGCGCCTCGACCGAGTCGAGGTCCGGGGCGTCGAGCACGGCCACGCCCCGCGGGACCTGATCGGTCGGCGCGAGGCGGGCCAGCTCGAGAAGCGGGTTGTCCACGAGCGCGTCGGCGTCGTCGGGGTGCGCCGCGAGGATCGCGGTGCGCGTGGTGGGCCGGAGCACGCCGGCGAGGGAGATCTCGTCGCCCACGAGTGAGTTGAGCAGGGTCGACTTGCCGGCCCCCGAGGAGCCGCCCAGCACGACCACCGCCGGCGCCGAGTCCTCGCGCAGGCGCGGCAGGAGGCGGACCTCGAGCTCCGTGAGCACGCGTCGTCGCCGCCCGCGCGCCTCCTCGGCGCCCGGGATGTCGAGCGGGAGCCGCAGCTCGCGCAGGTCGCTCAGCGTGTCGGCGATGACGGCCACCCGGGGTAGACGGTCGGGGGTGTCGCCCGCCTGCGCGGACCGGCGGGCGACGTCGGGCGTCGCAGCGCGTCGGTTCTCGGGGGTGGGCACATGGGTCATTGTGGCCGCCCGCGCGGTGTCGGTGCATGTCCGCACCGCCCGGCGCGCCGCGACGTTCGTGACACGTGGCCCGTCGGTTCGTGACACGTGGCCCGTCGATGCATGACAAATGTCGGAGACCGGCGGACGTCGCGCTCCTACTGTCGTCAGCGTCCCACCAGCCAGGAGAGGCGCCATGACGCAGCAGGCCGAGCACGTCCCACCCACCCCCGTCCCCGACAGCGCCGTACTCGTGGTCGACGAGGTCGTCCGCAGGTTCGGCGACCTCACCGCCGTCGGCGGCGTGAGCTTCCACATCGACAAGGGCGAGACCTTCGGTCTCCTCGGGCCGAACGGCGCCGGGAAGACGACGACGATCTCGATGGTCGCCGGGCTCATCCCCGCCGACTCCGGGACCGTGACGATCGCCGGCGAACGGGTCGGCCCGCACGCCGTCGAGCCGAAGCGTCACATCGGGCTCGTCCCCCAGGACCTCGCGATCTACCCCGAGCTCACAGCGCGCGAGAACCTCGTGTACTTCGGCCGCCTCCAGGGCATCGCCGGCTCCGAGCTCAAGGGCCGGGTCGACGAGGTGCTCGAGCTCATCGGCCTGACCGACCGCGCGAAGGACCAGACGAAGAACTACTCCGGCGGCATGCAGCGCCGCCTCAACATCGGCATCGGCCTGCTCCACCGCCCCGAGCTGCTCATCCTCGACGAGCCGACGGTCGGCGTGGACCCGCAGTCGCGCAACTCGATCCTCGAGTCGGTCGAGAAGCTCTCGGTCGAGGGCATGGCCGTGCTGTACACGACCCACTACATGGAGGAGGCCGAGCGGCTCTGCGACCGGATCGCGATCGTCGACGCCGGGCGGATCCAGGCGGAGGGCACGCGCGAGGAGCTCACGCGGATCGTGGGCGGGGTCGACCAGATCGTCCTGTCCGGCACCGGGGACACCGAGGCGGCGGCCGCCGCCCTGCGGGAGCTCGCCGCGGTCGAGAAGGTCGACGTCGAACGGCGCACCCTGCGCCTGACCGTCCGTGACGCGCCCGCCGTGGTCGCGGACGTCGTCACGCGGGCCACCGGCGCCGGGCTCACGCTCTCCGACGTCGAGATCTCGCGCCCCGACCTCGAGTCCGTCTTCCTCCACCTGACCGGGAAGGCGCTGAGGGACTGACATGCGGACCATCTGGACCATGACGCAGTCGGACCTGCGTCAACGCATACGAGACAAGTCGGTCATCATCTTCGCGATCGTCGTGCCGCTCGCCCTAATGACGGTCCTCAACCTCGTGGTCGGCGGGACGCAGGACGACGAGCTCGACCCCGTCACGGTGGCCGCCTCGGTCCCCGACGGCGACGACTCCGCCGCCACCCTGATCGACGTCCTCGGCGGCATCGAGGGCTTCGACGTCACGGTCGAGGAGACCTCCGCCGAGGACGCCCGCACGATGACCGAGGAGGGCGACGCCGCGCTCGGCGTCGTCGTGCCCGAGGGTTTCGGCGAGGGCCTGCGCGGAGGTGAGGCGCTCGACGTCTCCGTCATCGAGGGTGACGCCGCCGGGATCGAGGGCGACGTCGTGCTGTCGATCCTCCAGGGCACGCTCACCCGGATGCACGCCGCCTCGACGGCGGCCGGCGCCGGGTCCGCGCTCGGCATGGCGCCCGAGCAGATCGGGGCGCTCGCCGAACAGGTCGGCGCGGGCGACACCGCGCTCGCCCTCACGGCCGGCACGACGGCGGACGAGCAGCTCGACGCCTCCGCCACCCTCGTCGCGGGCCAGGCCGGGCTGTTCCTCCTGTTCACGGTCGGGTTCGGCGTGCTCGCGCTCGTCACCGAGCGGGAGCAGGGCACGCTCGCCCGGCTCCGGTCGATGCCGATGCCGACCTGGCACATCGGCGCCGCCAAGGCGCTGACGAGCTTCCTCCTCGGCGCGGTCGCCACGACCGTGCTCCTGGTCGCGGGCAGCCTGATGTTCGGGGTCGACTTCGGCAACCCGTTCGCGGTCGCCGTGCTCGTCCTGTGCGTGACCGCCGCCGGCACCGCCGTCATGCTCGTCATCGCCCGGGTCACGCGCTCGAGCGAGCAGGCGAACATCGCCCAGTCGATCGTCGCGCTCGTGCTCGGCATGGCGGGCGGCGCGTTCTTCCCGATGAGCGCCTCCGGGCTGCTCGGGCAGATCCTCGACCTCAACCCGATCGGCGCCTTCACGCGCGGACTCGGGATCACCTCCGGCGGCGGGGGGCTCGGCGAGATCGCCGTCCCGGTCGCCGTCCTGCTCGGATTCACACTCGTCATGGGCGCGGTGTCCCGCCTCGTCCCGGACAGGGGGACGTCGCTGTGAGAGCCATCCTGACGGTCGCCGGCACCGAGCTGCGCCGGTTCCTGCGCGACCGCTCCAACATCTTCTTCGTCTTCTTCTTCCCGCTCCTGCTCGTCCTCGTGCTCGGCTCCCAGTTCGGAGCAGCCGGCTCCCAGGGCAGCGTCACCGTGGCGGGACCCGACGGCGAGCTGCGCACCGAGCTCGTCACCGCCCTCGAGGAGCACGACCTCACGGTCTCCTCCGACGACGCCGATGCGACGCGGACGGCCGTCGCCCGCGGCCGGACCGACGTGGGGCTGTTCGTCCCCGAGGGCGCCGAGACCTCCTGGGCCGACGGCGAGCCCGTGACCGTCGAGGTCGTCTCCGGCTCGGGCGGGAACGCGTTCGCGATCGAGCAGCGCGTGTCGACCGCCGTCGAGTCCCTCTCCCTCGAGCGCGCGCAGGTCGACGCGCTCGTGTCGGCCGGCGCCGAGCAGGCCGACGCCGAGCAGGCGCTCGGCGAGACCCGCGAGGAGGTCGCGGCGCCGGAGCTCGTCGTCACCGACGTGAACGAGATCGCCCAGGAGTTCTCGGGTCTCGGCCAGTTCGACCTCGGCGGCGTCTCCCAGCTGCTCCTGTTCGTCTTCCTCATCTCGCTCGCCGCCTCCGGGACGCTCATCCAGGCCCGCCGCAACGGGGTCATCGGGCGGTCGCTGGCCGCGCCGGTACGCACGAGCCAGATGATGGGCGGGCTCACCCTCGGGCGGTGGGTGATCGCGATGTTCCAAGGCCTCTACATCATGGCCGCCACCGCGATCCTCTTCGGCGTGGACTGGGGCAACCTCGCCCTGTCCGCCCTCGTGCTCGCCGTGTTCGCCGCGGTGGCCGCGGGCGTGGCGATGCTGCTCGGCTCGGTGCTCGACAACGAGGGCGCCGCGTCCGGGGTGGGCGTGGGGCTCGGCCTCGTGCTCGCCGGCATCGGCGGCGGCATGGCCCCGCTCGAGGTGTTCCCCGAGACGATGCGGCAGGTCGCCCACGTCACCCCGCACGCCTGGGCCTACGACGCGTTCGCCGAGATCCAGCGGCACGACGGCGGGCTCGTCGACATCCTGCCGATGCTCGGGGTGCTCGCCGGGATGGCGGCCCTCGCCGTGCTGCTCGGCTCGTGGGCCATGCGCCGGAGCCTCGCGCGGTCGTTGTGACGCGGTCGTCGTGACGCGGGCGCTGTGAGGTGGGCGCTGTGAGGTGGGCGCTGTGAGGTGGGCGCTGTGAGGTGGGCGCTGTGAGGTGGGCGATCCGCTGATCGAACCGTTCGGGTGGCGTGCGGCACTTCCGGAGGTCCGGAAGCGTCGGACGCCACCCGATCGGCGTCCGAGGGCGGACGACGTCGGCCCGAAAGGCTGGGAGACTGGGGGCGTGCTCGAACAGTCCTCCCTCGCCCCGGCCCTCGACCTCCCGACCGCCGAGGAGGCGCGGGACCTGCGCCTCGTGGCGCTCGACATGGACGGCACGCTGGTCCGCTCCGACAAGACGGTGAACGACGAGTTCTGGCCGGTCGCCGAGGAGCTGATCGGGCGCGGCATCGTGCTCGTCGCCGCGAGCGGGCGGCAGCGCGGCGCGATCATGGAGACCATGGCGCCCGTCGGCGACCGGATCACCGTGCTCTCGGAGAACGGTGCCGTCGCCTGGCAGGGCGAGGAGGTGCTGCGCGCCGAGACCGTCGACCGCGAGACGACCGTGCGCGTCGCCACCGCCGTCCGCGCGCTGGCCGCCCAGGGGCGGGACACGGGGCTCGTGGCCGGCGCGCCGTCTCGGGCGTACGTCGAGCGCAGCGACGCGACGTTCCTCGCGCACGTGCGCCACTTCTACCCGGTCGTCGAGGTCGTCGACGACCTCACCGACCTTCCCGAGGACGTCGTCAAGCTTGCCACCTGGGACGCGGAGCCGATCGTCGAGGCGGTCGTCCCGGCGCTTCAGGCGCTCGAGCTCGACGCCGCGATCGTGCGCTCCCACGAGTACTGGGCCGACGTCATGCGCGCCGGCGCCTCGAAGGGGGCCGCGCTCACGCGCCTGCGCGAGTCGCTCGGGATCCCCCGCGAGGCGAGTGCCGCGTTCGGCGACCACTTCAACGACCTCGCGATGCTGCAGTCGGTCGGGATGCCGTTCGCCGTGGCCAACGCCGAGCCCGAGATCCGCTCCGCCGCCCGGTTCGTCGCCCCGTCCAACGACGAGGACGGCGTCATGCACGTCCTGCGCGCCCTCCTCGCCGCCTGAACTACTTTCGTCGAGATTGCGGTTGGTGCCCGTCGAGATTGCGGTTCGTGCACACCCCGTAGGTCGAGACTGCGGTTGAGGACCGAACGCTACGTCGGCACAGCGGATCGTCGTCGTCGACCCTCCGCCGGGGCGACGTCGAGAGTGCGGTTCAGGGCCAGGTCACTCGCCTCCCCCGCTCCGGATGGTGCCGCGATCACCATCCGAGCCACCGACGAGCAGGGTCACCGAAGGCCCGCGAGCTCGAGCACCTCGTCGACGAGCTCGACCAGCTCGATGTCATCCAGTACGCCGAGCGGGATCCACTCCGCGCGGTCGGTCGTGCCGTCAGTCTCGGGGCGGAGGTCCCCGCCGACGACCCGGGCCTCGTAGACGATCCGGATCCCCTGGAACGGCCGGTCGGCGGGCGGCACCCGGTCGGGCTGCGGGATGACGATGCTGCTCACCCCGATCAGGCCGGTGATCTCGACGTCGTACCCGGTCTCCTCGCGTGTCTCGCGCACCGCGGCGTCCTCAGGGTGCTCGCCGGGGTCGATGCCACCACCGGGCATCGTCCAGGCGTCGTCCGGATGGTCCCGGAGATGCGAGAGCAGGAGCCGGTCGTCCTGCACGACCACGACGTAGGCGGAGACACGGAGATCCACGCCGCGATCCAAGCAGCCGGCGCCGCGCACGAGCGAGGCAATTCGGAGCTCCCGCATCATCGCCCGTCGGCCGCAAGTCAGGCCTCAGGGTTCGGGGCACCCGCCTCACGTGCACGGCGGGCCGAGGCGACGTCGTCGACCACCTCGGCGATGTGGCGCACGCTGGTGATGAGCGAGCCGTACACGGGCCACGACCGTGCGGGGAGCTGCCGGTCGCGGCTGAGCTCCTCGGCCAGCGCCTCGAGTCTGTCGGCGACGGGCTCGACCTCGGCGTCGGGATCGGCGACGGAGCGACCGCAGTCCCCCACGATCCGCACCCAGGTCACGCGGAAGTGCTCGTCCCACTCGCCCTCGGCATACGTCGCGTTGTACAGCGTGCGCGCGAGGTGCCGCAGGTGCGAGACCCCCTCGTCCAGCCTCGGCAGGATGTCCTCGTACCCGAGCCGGACGCCCCGCCGTCCGGCGGCGTGGCGCTCGGGGAGGAACAGTCGGTAGTTCCCCCTCCTGCTCTCCCGGGCGAAGCCGACCGATTGCCACGCCACCTCGACGGACCTGCTCATCGACTCCGTCGCCTCGAACCAGTCGGTCGCCCGCTGCGTGCCCCAGTCCTCGGCGAACTCCTCGGCCATCTCGACGAGCACCTCACCCATCCGGCGGTTGACGGCATCCACGTGTCGAGCGGCCTGCGCGTCCCGCAGCGGGGGCACCACGAGCAGGTTGACACCGACCCCGACCCCGACGCCGACACCCACCTCGAGGATGCGGTCGAGCAGGAGCGGCGCCTGCTCGTCGAACCCGGTGCCGAGGACGAAGATCGCCGTCGTCGCGACGGCCGTCCCCTCGTCCCGGATCCACGGGGTCCGCGCGACGGCGAGGCCGACCAGGATCGCGAGCGCGAACGTCCACCCGTTGACGCCCAGATAGCTGCCGATGAGGAACGACATCCCGACACCGAGCGCCGACGAGAGGGTGAGCTGCACGCCGCTCGACATCGACCGGTACACGGTGGCGTGGACGGTGAGCAGAGCGGTCCATGGCGCCAGGAACGGCAGCTCGGAGTCGAGCACCGCGACCGACAGCCACCACGCGCCGGTCGCGGCGACGACACCCTTGAGGATCTGGAGCAGCTCGGTCGTGAGCTCGGGCCGCGCGAGAAGCTCTCGCAGCCGGCTGCCCGAGCCCTCCCCCGGACGTCCGCGGGTGCGTCCGCCCCGGCCCGGCCCGCCCGATCCAGCGGGCACCTGATCCTTCGGCGGCGACATGAGATCCTCTCGGGTGCACGACAGTCCCGGCGGAGTCCGTACCGAGCTCGAGGTCCGCAGCTCGGATCGGACATCCGGCGCCACGGTCGCACACCCCTGGTGCGCGCGCCCGTCGAGGACACCGTGCTCGGCACAGGATCCCTCCGCGCCCGAGGATCGGCCGATCCGCCGGCAGCGAGACACCTAGACTGTCCCGGTGGCGGCCGGCCGTGGCCACCCACGCCTCCATAGCTCAATGGATAGAGCACCGGCCTTCTAATCCGTAGGTTCCCGGTTCGAGTCCGGGTGGGGGCACCATGCCCGCGCGACGCCGCGCACAGGTGCGGGCACCGCACACGATCGCCCGTCGCGTCAGCCATCGTCGCGCGCCAGGCCGCCGATCCCCCTAGGCTCGTACCCGTTCCCGAGTCATGAGGAGGCAGTCAGATGAGCAAGGTGTCATTCCTGGTCGGACTGGGCGTGGGGTTCGTGCTCGGCGCACGCGCCGGCCGCGGTCAGTACGAGAAGATGAAGCGCCAGGCCACGCAGATCTGGGAGAACCCCAAGGTCGCGGAGGTGCGCGAGCAGGCGGCCGAGAAGGCCGAGGAGCTCGCGAAGCAGGCGCCGGGTGCTGCCGCCTCCGCCGCACGCACCGCGAAGGACAAGGTGGGTGAGGCCGTCGAGGAGCGTCGCGAGCGCTCCGCCACCGACGACGCAGCACCCGAGAGCACCGGGCCGTCGCCCGCGGTCGACGCCGGGATCAAGGACGCGCCGAACCGCGCCGACACCGCCTGAGGCAGTCAGCACCGATACACGCACGACGACGCCGGGCTCCCGCGAGGAGGCCCGGCGTCGTCGTCCGTCCGGAGGCCCGTTCCTGGCTCATGACGCGGCCCGCAACCGCACTCTCGGCACACGGGACACACGCGTGACACACGCGGGGCACACGCGCAACGCCGACGAACCGCAATCTCGACGCGCACCAACCGCAATCTCGACGAAGAAGAGCGTCAGGCGCCTGACCGGCGGACCATCTCGTTGATCCAGTCGGGCGCGTAGGGCGAGGTGCAGTTCGGCGGCGTCGGGTAGTCCTTGAGGACCTCGAGCCGCTCCCCGATGAGAAGCGCCCGCGGGCGCAGGTCAGGGTGCTCGATCCCGATGTGGGCGAGGCAGGTGTTCATCGACCACTGGAGCCGCTCGGGGGCGTCCTTCATCCGGGCGTCGATGACGTCGAGCAGCCCGTCGAGGTCGAGCCCCGCCGGCGACTTCCGGATCCGGACCGAGGTGAGGTCCCAGCCGGCGCTCTCGACCACCGGGTCGGGGTCGGTCAGCCAGCTCACCCGCAGGTCCTCGGCGTGCGGGCTCTTGCCGACCACGTAGCTGACCAGCCAGTCCTGGACCTTCGGGGCGCGGGCGTCGCGCAGCATCGCGTCCAGCTCGGCGCGCTCGAACGCCTTCGGCCGGCACACGAGCAGTGCGAGCAGTCGGGCGGCGGTGTCCTCGGTCGCCCAAAGGTCCGTCGCGAGCTCGTGCCGGGTCTTCAGCCGCTTGGCGATCGCGCGGAGCTTCGTCAGGTTGACGCCGTGGTCGTCGCCGCGGCGCTCGTTGACGGCCCGCATCCGCGGATCCTCGAGCGCTCGCAGCTCGGCGAGCAGGCTCTCGACGCCCTCCTCGGGCGCGGTGGTCGGCGTGGTCGCGGTCGCCATCACGGCTCCTCTCCTGGGTCCTCGCCCCAGTATGCGCGCAGGCCCGCCCCAGTCACGGTGGGTGCGAGTCACCGTGCCCGGGGCGGGCCTGCGGGGATCCGTGCGACGTCGGGCACCCGACGTCGCACAATGGCGACGAACCGCAATCTCGACGAGGAGGATCCGGTCGGGCGCCCGGGCGGCCGCGTCGACCGCGCCGGACGATCCCCGACGACGAGCTGCGTCGTCGCCGTGGGTCGCCGTCCGGCACGCCGGACCGCGACCCTGCTCAGCGGGCGTCGGCCCGCGCGAGGACGTAGCTCGTCGACGCGGCCTGCGCCCCGCGGTGCGTCCGGTCGGCCGAGATGCGGTCCCCGACCTCGTCGCGGACGATCGCTGACAGGGTGCGCCGGGCGGCGGCCGCGACGCGAGCGCCCACGGACGGACGGGGAGTCGGCCGGGACGTCCGCGGCACGACCGTCGCGACGTGCCGACGGATCGCCTCGGGGCAGACGACGGTGGTGGTTGCTGTGCTCATGATTCTCCAACCCGAGCGGCGCGCATGAGCGCGCCGAGGTGCATGCCCGCCCCTGCGGGCGGAGGAGATGGGCACGACGTCGAACCGCGCGGCTGCGCGGATGGTGATCGTCGTCGCCTCGTTCGCGGTCGCTCGTGGGCGACCGGGGCCGTTCAGCGGTGTCGGCTAGGCGAGGCGGAGAGCCCCGCCGTGCGCCGACGCCGGACCAGTGCCGGTGGCATTCATCTGATCCTCCTTCGCGTCGTGCGGACTGACGGGTGGTGAGACCGCCGGGATCGTCCCGGTCGGTCTCACAGGGACAACTTCACCAGGCCGTGCACGCGATGTCAGGTCTTTTTCCCGACGACGGCCTCCCGTCCGCCGTTCGTCCCATTCGACCACCGAGCACCGACATCGAGAGCGCGAGGTTCCCTCGGCGGGGGCTGCGTCCCGGCCGGCCCGGACGAGGGGCGGTCCGGCGGTCCGGACGGCCCCGGCGATCAGGCCAGGCCGGCCTCGCGGGCGACGATTGCCGCCTGCATCCGCGAGGCGACCCCGAGCTTGGCGAGCACCCGTGAGACGTGGGTCTTCACCGTCGCCTCCGCGATGAACAGCTCGGCGGCGATGGCCGCGTTCGACAGCCCCCGCCCCAGGGCGGCAAGTACCTCGCGCTCGCGGTCCGTGAGGTCGACGCCGATGCCGCCGGGACGACCCGGACCGCTCGCACCAGGGGGCCCGCCTGCTGCAGCTGAACCTGAGCCGTCGTCGACCGCGCCACCGGCGGCGCCGCCGGCCGCCGCACCGCCGACCACCCCGAGACCACCGCCGCCCACTCCGGCACCGAGCCCTCCCCCGCCCTCGCCCCGCAACCCCGGTCCGACGAACGCCGCGAGCACCCGGCGCGTGACCTCGGGGGCGACGACGCCGTCACCGGCCGCGACGGTCCGGACGGCGTCGATGAGAGCCTCGGGCTCCGCGGTCTTGAGGAGGAACCCGGCCGCGCCGGCGCGCAGGGCGCCGAACACCACCTCGTCGACGTCGAAGGTCGTCAGCACGAGCACCTGGGCGAGGTCCTCGCCGACGATCGTGCGCGTCGCCTCCACCCCGTCGACGCCGGGCATCCGGACGTCCATGACGACGACGTCGGGCCGCAGCGAGCGGGCGTTGAGGATCGCGGCGCGACCGTCGGCGGCCTCCCCCACCACCTCGACGTCGTCGGCGGCGTCGAGCAGGAGGCGCAGTCCCCCGCGGATCGCGGCGTGGTCGTCGGCGAGCAGCACCCGGATCATGCGGTTGCCTCCGTCACGGCGTCGTCCCCGGCGGCTTGCCCCGGTAGCTCGGGGACTCCCGTCGTTCCCGCCGGATCGGTCGGCAGATCGGCGCGGACCTGCCACACCCCGTCACGGACCCCGGCGTCGAACGTGCCGCCCATCGCCTCGGTGCGCTCGCGCATCGAGAGCAGCCCGATCCCGGGGGACGGCGTCGCAAGATCGACGTCGGCCGCGCGGGGGTCGCGGAGCTCGTTGGTCACCACGAGGGACAGTGTGCCGCCGGTGCGTTCGAGCTCGAGGTGCGCGTCGCCGGCGCCGTGCCGCAGCGCGTTCGTCAGCGCCTCCTGGACGATGCGCAGGGCCGACTGCGCGACCGGCGTCGGAGCCGTGACCGCGACGCTCCCGTCCGGGGCGAGCACGTGCGGGTCGACGGTGAGGGCGAGCCCCGCGTCCCGGGTCCGCTCGACGAGCGCCGGGAGCTCGTCAAGTCCCGCGGGCGACGCCCACGGCTCGTCGGACCCGGAGCGCAGGAGCCCCACCATCGTCCGCATCTCCTCCAGAGAGGCCACCGCCTCGCGCCGCACCGCGGTCAGTGCCGCCCGGTCGCGCTCCCCGTCGGGCGGTACCGCGAGCGCGGCCCCGGAGTGGATGGCGATCGCGGACAGGTGGGAGGAGATGACGTCGTGCAGGTCGCGGGCCATCGACGTCCGCTCCTCCCGGACGGCGTCGGCCCGCTCCCGCTCGGCGGCCAGGGCCACGGCGTCGGCACGCTCCGCCTCGAGCCGCGCCTTCTGCGCGGAGACCTCGGCGAGCTCGTGCCCGCGCCGCACCTCGGTCGCCCACCAGATCGGCATGACGCCCAGTCCGGCGACCTGGAGCACGGTCGAGATCCACACGCGCGAATCGCTCTCACCGATCGCAGTGCCGACGCCGGCGAGCACCGCCACCACCCCGACACCGACGAGCAACCCGATCCGCATCCGCCGCGACCCGACGAGCGCCGCATGGTGGATGAGCTCCCAGATGACGAGCAGCATCGCCACGCTTCCACCGAGCGCGAGGTCGACGAGGAGCAGCAGCGTCCCGACGACGAGCGACCCGCCCGCGTGGAGGCTGCGCAGTGCGACGACGGCGCTGCCCGCGACCAGTGTGACGACGAACCACCACGGCGAGATCGACCCGGCGTCGGCCCCGTAGACCGACGGCAGGTTCGTCAGCGGGTAGAGCCCGAGCCCGAGCGTGAGGAGCCCGATGCCGACGACGAAGCCGGCGGCACGCACGTCCTTGGTCCGGTCCGGGGTCACGGGGTCCATCCCAGCACGCCCGCCTTGTCGAGAAGGTCCGTCGAAGGATGTACCCGTTCGTCGCTCCGTTCGACGGACGCGCACGCGAGGGCCACCCCGGAGACTGGCGTCATGGACTTCCTCGGATCCTTCTCGGACGGCGCGATGTCGCAGCCGGCGCTCGCCGGTGTGCTGGCCGTGCTCGCGCTCATCGACTCGACGAGCTTCGGCACCCTGCTCATCCCGGTGTGGCTCATGCTCGCCCCCGGCCGCCTGCGCCCGGGGCGCGTGCTGGTCTTCCTCGGGACCGTCGCCGGGTTCTACCTCGCGGTCGGGATCGCCGTCATGCTCGGCGCCGACGCCTTCCTCGGCGCCTTCGGAGACCTGCTGTCCGGCCGGCCAGCAGCGATCCTCATGATGGTGGTGGGCATCGGCCTGGTCCTCCTCAGCTTCGCCCTCGACTCCCCTGCCGCCAAGCGCCGGGCAGCCGAGCAGGCCGAGCACGGTGGCGGTCGGATCGGCCGGTGGCGCGAGCGCGCCATGGGGGTCGAGTCCGACGACAACGCTGCGCGGGGCGGTGGCGTGGGCAGTGCCGTGAACGGTCGGCTCAGCACCGGGTCCGTGTCATGGTCCGAGTCGGCCCTTCCCACCTCGACGACGACGCGCGGGCGCGGATCGGTCGGCGCGCTCATGGGCCTGGCCCTCGCGGCAGCGGCCATCGAGGTGGCCTCGATGCTCCCCTACCTCGCGGGTATCGGTCTCATCTCCACCCAGGGGCCGGGCTGGCCGACATCGGTGCTGTGGCTGGCCGCCTACTGCCTCGTGATGATCACGCCGGCGCTCGTCCTGCTCACGGGCCGGCTCGTCGCCGCTCGTCAGCTCGACGGACCGCTGCGCAGGCTCGACAGCTGGCTCACGCGCAACGCGGCGTCGACCACCGCGTGGGTCGTCGGCATCGTCGGCGTGGTCCTCGCGCTCAACGGGCTCCAGCAGTTCCAGGGCTGAGCGGCGCCCCACCTACTGGACCGGCTCCCAGCTGCCGCAGCGGTTCGAGCTGAAGGCGACGTCGGAGGCGGCGATGGTGACGATCGACCCCGGGTTGCTCGTGAAGTCGTTGGCGATGATGTCCGACAGCTCGCCCGACGTGCCGGCGAGGCGCTCCCAGTAGCACCCGTCACCGGTGCCGGTCGACCGGTACGTTCCCGGGGCGATGTCGGTCCCGACCAGGTGGGTGCCCGCACCGAACGAGGCGGAGTCGATCTCCTCCTCCACGGCGCCGACGGCGACCTCGCGCTCGCCGACCTCGGTCTCGCGCTCGCCGATGTCCGTCTCACGTTCGGAGATCTCGGTCTCACGGGTGTCGAGGCCACTCTCGCGCTCGTCCAGGCCCACCTCACGCTCGTCGAGGCCGGCCTCGCGCTCGTCGTGCCCAGCCGTCGCGTTGTCGAGGTCGGTGAGCGCCTGGTCGCGCTCCGCGGTGACGTCGGTGACCTGCTGCTGCGCGGACGCGAGGTCGCCCTCGGTGGTGCCGAGCGTCGTCAGTGCCTCGTCCCGCTCGGACTCGGCGGTGGTGAGCCGGCCCTCGAGGCCGGCGTACTCCTCCGATGCGGTCGGGTCGGCGGTCATCCGTCCGCCGAGGAAGCCGGCGACCAGGGCGAGCGCCGCCACGAGGGTGGCGAGGGCGACGATCCGGGCGCGGCCGCCGCGGCGCGCCGGGGAGGTCGCAAAGGGCGCGTCGTCGGCCGGGTCTTGCTCGGTGGCGGTGGCGGTGGCGGTGGCGCAGCCGTACGCCGGGGCGTCGGCGTGGCCCTGACCGGCGTCGGGCGCGTAGGTCGGCGTGTACACGGGGGCGTAGGTGTCGGCGACGTCGCCGTTCGTCGAGGACGGCGGCACGCCGTCGGGGAAGGTGTCAGGCACGGGGGCTCCCTGGCTGATTCGGGTGGGGGGACGACGCGTCCGGGGGAACGCGTCGATGCCAAGGTATGGACCATCACCGACATCGAGAGCAGTTGACGAATCGACGCGCCCCCTGCCCAGCACTCTCGACAGGAAGCCGGACGCTCCGAACCGCAATCTCGAGGAGAGCTGCGCAGCCAGTCTTCGCGCTGAGCCGCACTCTCGACCAACTGGTCAGTCCTGAGGCGCACTCTCGACAGAAGGGGCGGCGCGGAGGTGCGCCCGCTCCCCCTGCTTGCCGATGAGGCTGAGGTACTCGACAGGTCCGTCCGGGGTGGCGCCGAACCAGTGCGGGGTGCGGGTGTCGAACTCGGCCGCCTCGCCCGGCCCGAGGATCATGTCCTGCTCACCGAGCACGAGGCGCAGCCGGCCGTCGAGGACGTAGACCCAGTCGAACCCCTCGTGCGTGCGCGGCTGCGGGACCTCTCCCGGCCGGCCGGCGGGCCGGACGAACTTGTAGGCCTGGATCCCGCCGGGACGGCGCGAGAGCGGCAGGACCACCGCGCCGTGGTCCCCGGCAAGGGGACGCATGTTGATGCGCGGGTCGCCGGTCGGCGGGGCGTCGACGAGCTCGTCGAGCGTCACGCCGTGCACCCGGGCGAGCGGAAGCAGCTGCTCGAGGGTGGGCCGGCGCAGGCCGGACTCGAGGCGGGACAGGGTGCTCGCGGAGATCCCGGTCCGCTCGGCGAGCTCCGCCAGCGTGACGTCGCCACGCTGCCGGAGGCGGCGCAGCCGCGGCCCGACGGCGTCGAGCGTGTGGTCGAGGTCGGGTGCCATGCCCCCAGTTTGCCATTCGGCAACTCTGCTTGCCATACGGGAAATGGCCGCGCAGGCTCGTCAGCACACCGACTCCCGGGGCGAGCGCCCCGCCGACGCATGTGAGGACCACCATGACCACGCCCGACCGCACCACTTCGCCCACGACGACGACCACCACCCCGTCCGATCCCGCCACGAACGACGACACCCTCCCGACGACGAACGACTCCCCCTCCCCCGAGACCTACGACGCCGTCGTGGTGGGCGGTGGTGCGGCCGGGCTCAGCGGCGCACTCATGCTCGCTCGCTCGCGGCGTCGCGTGCTCGTCCTCGACGGCGGCGAGCCCCGCAACGCCCCGGCCGACGCCGTCCACGCACTCATCGCCCTCGACGGCACACCGCCCCTCGAGCTGCTCGCCCGCGGGCGGGCCGACGTCGAGCGGTACGGGGGCGAGATCCGGCCCGCGAAGGTCCGGGACGCCCGGCAGGACGGCGACCTGTTCGTCGTCACCACCGAGGACGGCTCGACGGTCCGCGCCCGCAGGCTGCTCCTCGCCACCGGGGTGCTCGACGAGCTGCCCGAGCTGCCGGGCCTGCGGGAGGGCTGGGGTTCCGACGTCGTGCACTGCCCGTTCTGCCACGGCTGGGAGGTCCGCGACCGCGTCATCGGCGTGCTGGGCTCCCGTCCGATGGCCGTCCACCAGGCGTTGATGTTCCGCCAGCTCTCCGAGCGGGTCCGGCTGTTCGCGTGGGACCTCGAGCTCGCCGCGACCGACCGCGAGCGACTCGCCGCCCGCGGGGTCGAGATCGTCACGGGCACGCCCGATGGCATCGTGCGTGAGGGCGGCCGGGTGTCGGGCGTACGGATGGATGACGGGCGAGTCCTCGAGGTCGGGGCGGTGACGGTCCAGACCGTGCTCCAGCCGCGCCTCGAGCCGTTCGCGGCGCTCGGCCTCGAGGTCGCCGAGAACGTCATGGGCACCGCGGTCGCAGCCACCCCGACCGGCGCGACGAACGTCCCCGGCGTATGGGTGGCCGGGAACCTCGCGGACGTGTCGATGCAGGTCGGTGCCGCTGCCGCGCAGGGGGCGCTGGCCGGGGGCCACATCAACGGGGACCTCGTCATGGCCGACGCCGACCTGGCGGTCGCAGCGGCCGCCGCCTGACGGTCGCGCGCCTCGAGGCGGGTCGGGCGGGGCCGCCGGGCCGCCGCGGCCTGCCCGGGGCCGCCTCCCAACCGCAATCTCGGTGAGAAGGTCCTGATCTCGCCACGGATGTCGGCGGCCCTCGCTAGCCTCCGACCACACGGCCCCGCCCCGGGCCCGACGGACGGACGGCACCCCATGGCGACGCACTCGACCGACTACCGCGACACGCTGATCACCCCGGCCCCCGACACCCGGGCGACGCACCCGACGGAGCCGCCGACCGGGAAGGGCACGGTCGCGGAGCTGCAGTACGAGCGGCTCGCACCGACCGACTACGCCCTCACCAGCGACGAGCTGCTCCTCGACGTCCACATGGTCCGCCGCGGGATCCCCGCGACGGACGTCGACCGGGCGCGGGAGGAGTTCTTCTCGAAGGGGCAGCCGTGCCTGCGCGCCTCGCCGCTGACGAAGACCTACGGCTGAGCCGTGCACTTCGACGCCGAGGGGCGCATCGCGCTCGTCGAGCCCGGCTCCGACCGCTACGACGAGCTCGTGGCCGACGAGTCGGTGACGAAGCGACCGGCGATGCGGTCCTCGCGGTGAGGCGACGACGGCCGGGAGGAAACTCGCGTGCGTCGGTACGCGTCCCTCAGGCGAGTGCTCGGACGGTGGTCCCGACGAGTTCGACGAGGTGGGCGGCGTCGTCGCCGGCCGGATCCTGGTCCGGGTCGTAGATCGCCATGCTCAGGCCGAGGCAGCCGCCCTCCGCCACGGCCGCCGTCATCGCTACGGCAAGCTGGCCGAGGTCCAGGCCGTCGGGCTCGTCGGGGTAGTCGGGCAGGCCCTGCGCCGGGACGACTGTCGGGTCGAGGACGTCGACGTCGACGTGGAGCCACCACCCGTTCGTCCGCTCCCGCAGGTGGCGAGCGGCGTCACGGGCTGCACCACCGGGATCGGCACGCATCGACGTGAGATCCCGCGACCATACGCCGAGGTCGGCGAGGCTGCCGACGTTGAACCGCCGCCGCCAGTCGGCGTCCCGCTGCCCCAGCAGGCACAGCGAGTCGGTGTCGAGGGCCGGGAGCGGGACCCCGAGCCCGTCGCGCAGCGTTCGCCCGGTCAGCCCCAGGAGAAGGCCGACCTCGCAGTTGGCTGCCTCCCCGTCCTCGACGACGTCGAGCGGCATCGTGTCCTCGTGGCCGTCGAGCAGCAGGAGCCCGGGTGCCCTCCACGTCTCCGCCAGGCCCCCGACGACGCCGATCAGCTCGATCGTCGTCATGATCCACTCGTCCCGGCTACGGCCGCGGGATGTTGCGCAGGTTCGAGCGCGCCATCGACACGACCTCGCCGGCGCCCTTGGTGAAGACGATCTTGCTCATCGCGGTGGCGAACCCGAAGACCTGCTCGCCGGTGATCGACGGCGGCAGCGAGAGCGCGTTGGGGTCGGTGACGATGTCGAGCAGCGCCGGACCGGGGTGGGCGAGCACCTCGGCGATGCCCGCCTCGAGCTCCTTCGGGTCGGCCACCCGCACGGCGTGCCAGCCCATCGCCTCGGCGATCGCGGCGTAGTTCGTCGCGGGCACGTCCACGCCGTGGTCCGGCAGCTTGTCCACGAGCATCTCGAGCTTGACCATGCCGAGCGTCGAGTTGTTGAAGAGCATGACCTTGACCGGCAGCTCGCACTGGACGGCGGTGAGCATGTCGCCCATGAGCATCGACAGACCGCCGTCCCCGCTGAACGCGACCACCTGGCGGTCCCGGTCGGCCACCTGGGCGCCGAGCGCGTGCGGGAGGGCGTTCGCCATCGACCCGTGCAGGAACGAGCCGATGACACGGCGCCGGCCGTTGGGGGTGACGTAGCGGGCCTGCCACACGTTGCACATGCCGGTGTCCGCGGTGAACACGGCGTCGTCGGCGGCCGCCTGGTCGATGAGCGAGGCCGCGTACTCCGGGTGGATCGGCACGAGGTCCTCGGCATTGCGCGTGTAGGCGCCGACGGTCGAGTCCATCAGCTTCTCGTGCCGCTTGAGGGTCTTCTTCAGGTAGGAGCGCGAGCGCTTCGCCGCCACGCGGTCGAGCAGTCCGCGCAGGAACGGGCCCACGTCGGCGTGGACGGGGAGGTCGACGCCGGTGCGCCGTCCGATCACCTCGGCCCGGCGGTCGACCTGGATCGTCGTCGGCCCGTCGGGCAGGAACTGGTCGTAGGGGAAGTCGGTCCCGAGCAGGAGCAGCAGGTCGGCGTCGTCCATGCCCTCCGCGGCTGCGCCGTACCCGAGCAGACCGGTCATGCCGACGTCGAAGGGGTTGTCGTGCTGCACCCACTCCTTGCCGCGCAGCGAGTGGCCCACGGGCGCGCCGATCCTGTCCGCGAGATCGATCAGCTCGTCGTGCGAGCCCCGCACCCCGGCGCCGGCGAAGATCGCGACCCGCTTGGCGTCGTCGATCGCCTCGGCCGCGGCGTCGAGCGCCGACTGCGCGGGCTCGAGCGTGCCGCGCACGGTCGGCACGTAGGCGGGTGCGTCCGCGGTGGCCTCCTCGTCCGCGACGTCGCCGGGCAGGGTGACGACGGCGACGCCGGGGGCGGCGAGCGCGTGCGTGATCGCGGAGTGCACGATCCGCGGCGACTGGGTGGGCGTGCTGACGAGCTCGCTGTAGACGGAGCACTCCGTGAAGAGTCGGTCGGGGTGGGTCTCCTGGAAGAACTCCTGGCCGATCTGCGGTGTGGGGATGTGGCTGGCGATCGCGAGGACGGGCGCGCCGGACCGGTTGGCGTCGTACAGGCCGTTGATGAGGTGGAGGTTGCCGGGACCGCACGATCCCGCGCACACCGCGAGCTCACCGGAGATCTGGGCGTCCGCGGCGGCAGCGAAGGCCGCTGCCTCCTCGTGGCGGACATGGATCCAGTCGATGCCGCCCTCGGCGCTTCCGACGGTGCGGCGGACGGCGTCGACGACGGGGTTGAGGCTGTCACCGACAATCCCGTAGATGCGCCGCACCCCCACGGCCTGCAGCTGGGCGACGATCTGGTCGGCGAGCTTCACGGGGCAGTCCTCCTCGGGCCCGTGGGCACCCCGACTCCGGCCGCCGGGCCACGGGTCGTTCGTCGTCCCGCCAGGCTACGGCCCGGGCGCACGCCTCGCGCGTCGGGGCGACGCGGGCGCGGTCAGAGCAGGCCGAGCTCGGCGAACGCGCGGGTCAGGCCCTCGCGCTCGGGGCCCGGCGCCGTCCGGTCGGCGGCGGCCAGGACACGCGGGTCGGACCCCTCGATGGCCACGCCGATGCCGGCCTCGCGCAACATCTCGAGGTCGTTCATCCCGTCGCCGAAGGCGATCGAGTCGGCCACGTCGGCACCGAGGTGCGCGAGCGCGGCCCGCATGCCGACCGCCTTGTGCATACCGGCGAGGTAGAGCTCGCCGGACGAGGGGTGCAGGCCGGGCACGGAGGCCTCGAGGGACAGGACGGCCTCGCCGGCCTCGCGGGCGAGCTGGTCGTTCGGGACCCCCGACTCGACGACGACGGCCTTGGCGAAGGGGCGGCCCCTGAGGTCGTCGACGACGGACATGCCGGCGAGGATGTCGGACGGACCGGAGTGCCTCGAGCCGTCGACGGAGGCCTCGTGGCCGGCGACCGCCGCGCTGATGACCTGCTCCGCGTGCCGGTTTCCCAGGAGCGCCCCAGGCGTCTCGAGCACGAAGGTCACGTCGTAGGACTCGAGCACGTCGATGAGCCGGTCGCCGAGCTCGACCGGGAACCGCTCGTCGGCGACGACCTCGCCGTCGACCTCGACGTACGCCCCGGCCGTGGCGACGTACCCGTCGAAACCTGCGGCGGAGATGCGCTCGGGGAGCATGATCCGGGGTCGCCCCGTGCACAGCAGCACCCGGTGGCCGGCCGCACGGACGGCCTGCACAGCCCGCACGTGGCCCGGGGGTACCTCGCCCTGGTGGGCGTAGGTGCCGTCGACGTCGAGGAACACGATCTTGCTGTCGGTCATGGTCCGATTCTCCCCCGGCGGGCCGTCGACGGCACAGCCGTCCGCCGGTCGGCGGCCTCCCCCGACGGCCGGCCGACGCGACCCTCAGTCGGCGGCGTGCTTGCCGCCGCCGGAGTCGTCACCCTCGTTCAGGACGTGGGCGTCGTCCGGCGGTGCCGCCGCGTGGGCCCCGGAGGTGGAACCGTCGGACGGCTTCCGCCCCTCGCCGGCCCGGGCACCTGACGCGGGGGCCGATCCAGCGTCCGCACCAGCCGCGCCCGCACCAGCCTCGGCCTCGCCGGCGCCGGCATGCACGAGCACGGGGGCGTCGTCGTCGCCGACCCGCTCCTCCTCGCGGACCCGGGCCGCTCCCCCCCCGGCGCGCAGCCGCTCGAGCTCGGCGCGGGGCGCAGCGGCGTCCTCGCCGCGCTCCTCGCGCGCCGCCACGACCTTCTCCAGCCGAGCGATCTCCTTCTCCCGTGCCCGCCGCTCGCCGCGCCCCTCGGTCAGCTCGTAGAGCACCGGGACGAGCAGCAGCGTGAGGATCGTCGAGGTGATGAGGCCGCCGATGACGACGATCGCGAGCGGCTGCGAGATGAAGGCACCGCCGCCCGTGATGCCGAACGCCATCGGGATGAGCGCCATGATCGTCGCGGCCGAGGTCATGAGGATCGGGCGCAGGCGGTGCCGCCCGCCCTCGACGACCGCCTCGCGCAGGTCCATTCCGGCCGTGCGGTACTGGTTGATGAGGTCGATGAGGACGATCGCGTTCGTCACGACGACGCCGACGAGCATGAGCGCACCGACGAGGGCCGCGACCCCGAGCGGCGTGTCCGTCAGCCACAGACCGAGGATCGCGCCGGTGGCGGCGAACGGGATCGACACGAGCAGCACGAGCGGCTGCACGAGCGAGCGGAACGTCGCCACCATGACGAGGTAGACGAGCGCCACGGCGAGCCCGAGCGCGAGGAAGAGGTTGCCGAAGGCGTCCTCCTGCTCGGCGCTGACGCCGCCGATCTCGACGCTGACGCCCTCGGGCTCGTCGACCGAGTCGAGCGCCGTGGCGAGCTCGGCGTTGACCGTCTGCAGGTCGGCGATCTCGGTCGCCGCGGTGATCGACGCCGAGCGGAGTCCGTCCTGGCGGGTGATCGAGGCCTGCTGGCGCTCCTCAGCGACGTCGGCGACGTCGTCGAGCACGAGCGGCGCCTCCGGCGACCCGCCGAGCGGCAGGGCGCTCAGCTCGTCGACGGTGGCCGGCGCCTCCCCGGAGAACAGGACGATCGGGAGGGTGCCGTCCTCGGTGTCGACGTCGCCGGCCGGGAGGCCGTTGATCGCCGCGTAGGCGATGCCGCCGACGGCGGACTCGGTGAGGCCGAGCGAGGCCGCGGCGGGCCGGTCGACGGCGACCTGGATGAAGGGCAGGTCCGAGGCGAGCGAGCTCTCGACGTCGCGCAGCCCGTCGATCCCGGCGATCGCCGCCTCGACCTCCTCGGCGGTTGCGGCGACGTCCTCGCCGTCGGCCCCGGAGACGATGACCTCGACCCCGGAGGAGAACCCGCCGGCCGAGCCGGGCGCCACGGTGATGGTGCCGGCGTCCTCGCCGAGGGCCTCGAGCCGCTCGCGGACGTCGTCCTCGACGGCACCCGCGTCGGCGTCGACGTCGAGCGTCACCGAGAAGGTGACGTCCTGCGCCATGCCGAAGGCCGCCATCGCGGGATCGGCCGACCCGACCGTGACCTGGTAGCTCTCGACCTCCTCGACGTCGGCGAGCACGTCCTCGACCTGCTGGGCGGCGGCGTCCTGGGCCTCGAGCGTGACGCCCGTGGGCAGGTCCTGGGTGACCGAGATCGCGTTCTCGCCCGTGTCGCCGATGAAGTCGGTGGGCAGGCGAGTCGCACCGAACACGGTGGCCGCCATGAGGACGACGGCGCCGCCGATGGTGAGCCAGCGGTGCCCGAGGACGCCGCGCAACGAGGAGACGTAGCCGCGCTGCAGGATGCTCCTGCGCTCCTTCTCCTCCGCCTCGACGCGGGCGGTGGCGGCGCGCTCGGGGTCGACGGGCGTGCGGAGGAACCAGTAGGCGAGCACCGGGACGATCGTCAGGGCGACGAGCAGGGACGCGCCCAGTGCGAGGGCCACGGTGAACGCGAAGGGGCGCAGGAGCTCGCCGACCATGCCGCCGACGAGGCCGAGCGGGACGAACACGGCGGCGGTGGCGACGGTCGCGGACGTGACGGCGCCGGCCACCTCCTTGACGCCCGTGAGCACGGACTGCCGCTTCGACGTCCCGTAGGACTGATGCCGGGCGATGTTCTCAATGACGACGATCGAGTCGTCGACCACGCGGCCGATCGAGATCGTCAGCGCCGCCAGCGTGAACATGTTGAGCGAGTAGTCGGCTACCTTGAGCGCGAGCAGCGCGACGAGCAGCGAGAGCGGGATCGAGATCGCCGTGACGGTGGTCGCGCGGATCGAGCGCAGGAACAGCAGGATGACGAGGACGGCGAACGCGAGGCCGAGCACGCCCTCGACGGCGAGGTCCTCGATGGACTGCTGGATGAAGACGGCCTGGTCGAACGCGACGACGAGCTCGCCGCCGTCGCCGAGGGAGCCCTCGAGCTCGGGCATGAGCTCGCGGATCTGCTCCGAGATCTCGACCGTGTTGCCGTCGGGCGTGGCCGTGATCGCCAGCCCGATGCTCGCGACCCCGTCGGTGCGGGTGAGCGACGTGGCGGGCACGTCCTCGACGGCGACGTCCGCGACGTCGTCGATCGTCACGACCTCGTCCGGGGCGGGTGCCTGGGGCGCCTGCTCGGCGCCGTCACCGGCGGTCGGTGCCTGCCCCGGGTCGGTGGGCGCCTGCCCCGGGTCGGTGGGCGCCTGCCCCGGGTCGGTGGGCGCCTGCCCCGGGTCGGTCGGTGCCTGCCCCGGGTCGGCGGGTGCCTGGCCCCCGTCGGCAGGGGCGTCCCCGCCCGCGGCGCCGCCCGACGACGAGTCGGCGACGAGCGGGAGCCCCGCGATCTCCTCGGGAGACGTGAGGCGGCCACCGGCCTGGATCGTCAGCTCGCTGCCGTCGGACTCGATGGTGCCGGCGGGGGTGACCACGCCGTTCTCGTCGAGCGAGCTCGTGATGGAGTCGAGCGTGAGGCCCTCGGCGGCGAGCGCCTCGGGGTCGACGTCGATGGCGACGCGCTGCTCGGTGATGCCGGAGAGCTGGACCTGGCGGACGCCGTCGACCCGGGAGAGCTCGGGGACGAGCACCTCCTCGACGCGCTGCTGGAGCTCGGCGACGTCGGCGCCGCCCGTGGCGGCGAGCTGGATGACCGGGAGGTCGTCGACGGAGCCGGCGATGACCTGGGTCTCGGCGTCCTCGGGGAGCTGCTGCTCGACCCGGCCGAGGGCCACCTGGAGCTCCTGCTGCGCGGTGAGAATGTCGGTGCCGTACTCGAGCTCGAGCATGACCGCCGAGACGCTGGGACCGGACTGGGACGTGGTGCCCTCGAGTCCGGGGACACCACGCGCCGCCTCCTCGACCACGCCCGTCACCTGGTCCTCGACGATCTCCGGGGAGGCGCCGGGCATGGTCGTCACGGCGGCGACGATCGGCAGCTCGAGGTCCGGGATGAGCTCCTGCCGCAGGGAGGTCGTGGCCCACAGGCCGGCGAGCACGGCGATGATCGTGGACAGGGCCACGAGCGCGCGATTGGACAGCGAGAAGCGGGCGAGGTTCGCCACGGGCGTGCTCCGGGAGGTCGTCGGGGAGGGGATCGCGCCGGACCACCGGCCGCGCCGTCGCTGAGTCTAGACACCGCGTCTCGTCTGGTGGCATCAGCCGAAGGATTGACGGTGTGGTCGTCGGTGTGACGTACGCCGGGACCGCGCCGCCGCCGTCGTCCGCGCCTACGATTCCCTGGTGACTGCTGCTTCCCGCGCCAAGGACCCCATCGTCTGGATCGACTGCGAGATGACGGGCCTCGACGCCGAGCGCGACTCGCTCGTCGAGGTCGCCGTCGTCGTCACCGACTCCGAGCTGACGCCGCTCGACGCCGGGCTCGACCTCGTCATCCGGCCGCGCCCCGGCACGGTGGAGACGATGGACGAGGTGGTCGTCGAGATGCACAAGGCCTCCGGCCTCATCACCGAGCTGGACGACGGCCTCGAGATGGCCGACGCCGCGGAGCAGGTCCTCGCCTACGTCAAGCGGTTCGTGCCGGAGAAGCGCCGCGCCCCGCTCGCCGGCAACTCGGTGGGGACCGACCGCGTGTTCCTCGCGCGGGACATGCCCGAGCTGGTCGAGCACCTGCACTACCGGATCATCGACGTCTCCTCGATCAAGGAGCTCGCCCGCCGCTGGTACCCGCGGGCCTACTTCCAGTCGCCGCAGAAGAACGGCGGCCACCGCGCGCTCGCCGACATCCTCGAGTCGATCGACGAGCTGCGGTACTACCGCGCGGTCCTGTGGCCCGAGGGCGAGGGGCCGACGACCTCCGAGGCGCGCGCCGCCGCCAAGGCCGTCTCCGACCACCCGACGAGCGCCGCGATCACCGAGCTCGCGAAGCCGTCGGACGCGTAACCACGCCCGACGACGAGACCCTCTGACCCGGTGCCCCGGACCGCTCCAGCCACCTCCGCCACCGACCCGAGCCGACGCCGACCAGCGCCACCCCTGACCGGCGCCCCCACCGGCGGTGGCGCACCGTCCCCACGGCCCACCGCCGGCCGGGTTCAGTCCAGGTGCCCGATCGAGGCGCGGATGTCGGCCGCGACGAGCTCGGGCTGCTCCCAGGCCGCGAAGTGCCCACCCCGCTCGGCCTCGGTCCAGCTCACGACCCGGTCGACCTGCTCGACGAGCCGGCGCACGGGCCGGCCGATGTCGTCCGGCATGACGAGGATCGCCGTCGGCACGGTCGAGGGCTGCAGCGGCTCCGCCCAGTCGGGCAGCCCGTACTTGTAGTACCGGGCGGAGGAGCCGGCGGTCCGGAAGAACCAGTAGATCGAGACCACGGTGAGCATCTCGTCGCGGTCGAGCACCTGGTCCGGGTCGCCCTCGGCGGACGACCAGTCCTTGAACCGCTCGACGATCCACGACATCTGCGCGACCGGCGAGTCCGTCAGCGCGTAGGAGATCGACTGCGGCCGGGTCGACTGCAGCATCGCGTAGGCGCCGATGTCGTACATGTACCGGTACCCGTCGGCCACGGCGGCCGCCTCCGCGGGCACCGACATGTCCGCGGTCTCCTCGGTCAGCTCCTCGCCGCCGAGCGGGCCGGTGGAGTGGATGCCGGCGACGTGCTCGGGGTGGCGCAGCCCAAGGTCGCGGACGACCCCGGCGCCCGTGTCGTAGCCGTGGGCCAGGTAGCGCTCGTAGCCGAGCCGGTCCATGAGCGTGGCGAACGCGTCGGCCACCCGGGTGAGCGTCCACCCGACGACGGGGCCCGAGACACCGAAGCCGGGGATCGTCGGGGCGACGACGTCGAAGGCCTGGCCGCCGTCCGCGGGCTCGGTGAGCAGCGGGATCATCGACAGGAAGTCCGTCGGTCCGCTCGGCCAGCCGTGCACGAGCAGGAGCGGCTTCGCGTCGGGGCGGGGCGAACGGACGTGGACGAAGTGGACGTCGTGGCCGTCGATCGCGGTCGTGAACTGCGGGACGGCGTTGAGGCGGTCCTCCTGCGCCCGCCAGTCGAAGGTCTCCCGCCAGTAGGTCGCGAGGTCCTTCGCAAAAGCGAGCGGGAGACCGTCGGACCAGCCGGCCTCCGGGTTCTCGTCCGGCCAGCGCGTGTCCGCCAGGCGACGGTGGAGGTCCTCGATCGTGTCCTGGGGGACGGCGAGGGTGAAGGGACGGACGGTCTCGTCGGCGCGGGTGTCGGTCTGGGTGTCGGTGGTTCGCGTACCGCTGGTATCCATGACCGGGACGCTACGGACCCACCCGGACAGGGCGTGACCTTTTTTCTGCGCGACCTCTCGGGGACGTCGCGCCACCCCCCGCGGACGTGAGCGAGCGCACCGCACACACGGCGCCGACGCCCTCGGGCCTCGGATAGCATGGTGCGTCGCTACCGCCGGTCGGTGGCGCATGGTGGCTATAGCTCAGTTGGTAGAGCGCCTCGTTGTGGTCGAGGAGGTCGCGGGTTCAAGCCCCGTTAGCCACCCCAGGGAGTCAGGTTCGGGCCCCGGCCGAGGCAGCTCGGTCGGGGCCCGCCCCCTTCCGGCCCCGGACCCGGGCCCCGCCGGACCGTCCGTGTCGCCCCGCTCACACGTCTCCGGCCGACGCGCCGATCCACCATGCGCGCCGACGCCGGAGGGGGCAGAGTGGAGGGA
This sequence comes from Georgenia sp. Z1344, assembly GCF_049856295.1. Taxonomy (GTDB): domain Bacteria; phylum Actinomycetota; class Actinomycetes; order Actinomycetales; family Actinomycetaceae; genus JB111. The sequence goes on from NZ_JBNDMZ010000009.1 coordinate 144,028, forward strand.
TGAGCACCGAGCAGACGTCCCTGTCCGTCTCCCGCACGATCGACGCCCCGGCGAAGGCCATCTTCGACGTCCTCACCCTCCCCTCCCGTCACTCCGAGTTCGACGGCTCGGGGATGGTCCGGTCCGACGACTACGCCGACCGGATCCAGCAGGTGGGCGACACGTTCGTCATGAACATGCACGCCGAGTCGCAGGGCGGCGACTACCAGATGCGCAACCACGTCACGGCGTACGCCGAGAACGTCATGGTCGGCTGGCAGCCGAACAGCCCCGACGCCGACGGCCCCGGGGGCTGGGAGTGGCTGTACGAGCTGAAGTCCCAGGGCTCGGACTCGACCGAGGTCACCCTCACGTACGACTGGTCGAAGGTGGAGGACCCGAAGCTCGCGTCGGTCTTCCCCGCGATCCCCGCCGAGAGCCTCGAGGAGTCCCTCAACCTGCTCGCCGCCGCCGTCTCGGACGCGTGAGGTGGGCGTACCCCGCAGGCGATCGCGCAGGAGCGTCAGGCGCGAGGCCGGCCGCACGGCCCTCTCCCGAGGATCGACCCCGCACGACGCCGACACCCGCACCTCGGCCGCCCACGCGGTGACCGCCGCCGGAACAGTGCCGGAGGGCACGGACGCGGGTGGTTCGACGTCGGGCCGTGCCGGTTTTCTCGCCGGATACCCACGCACCCGGGTGGTCATCCTCGCCTCGGTGACCATCGTCCTGGTCGGCCTGGCCGTCCAGACGATCAACCAGGCCGGCGCGCTGCTCAGCTCGATCCTCATCCCGACCGCGGTGGCGATCCTGCTCACGGGGCTGCTCATGCCGCTCCAGGTGCTGCTCAACCACCGGCTGCGCCTGCCGCGCCTGGCCGCCGCGGCACTGACGATCCTCATCACCCTCGCCTTCCTCACCGGGGTCGGCGCGCTCGTCGGAACCCAGATCTCCGAGGGGATCGGTGAGGTCGGGGAGCTCGCGTCCCTGCAGGTGCAGGACATCGTCAACGCGATCGCCAGCTCGCCCCTGCCCGTCGACGCCGCCCAGGTGCAGTCGGCCATGGACCAGGCGGGCACCTGGCTGCAGGAGAACTCCTCCCAAATCGCCACGTCGGCCGTCGGCATCGGGACCGGCGCGGCGGGTGTCGTCGTCGGGGCCGTGCTCTGCCTCGTCGCCACGTTCTTCTTCCTCGCCGAGGGCGACCGCCTCGGCACGTGGGCGATCATGCGCCTGCCCCGCCAGTGGCACGAGCGGGCCTACGAGGCGGCGCGCCGCGGCTGGGTGACCATCGGGACGTACACGAAGACGCAGGCGCTCGTCGCCGCCGTCGACGCGGTCGGTATCGGCATCGGTGCGGCGATCCTCGGGGTCCCGTTCGTCATCCCCCTCACCGTGCTGACCTTCGTGCTGTGCTTCATCCCGGTCGTCGGTGCGTTCGTCTCCGGCGCGCTGTTCGTGCTCGTCGCCCTGGGCTCCCAGGGCCTGACGGCGGCGATCATCATGCTCGTCATCGTCGTGGGCGTCCAGCAGCTCGAGTCGAACTTCCTCCAGCCGGTCCTCATGGGCCGGGCCGTCGACGTCCACCCGATCGTCGTCCTCCTCGGCGTGGCGACGGGCTCGTACATCATGGGCATCGTCGGCGCCCTCTTCGCGGTCCCCGCGATCGCCGCCGTCAACACGATCGCGAGCTACCTCGGCGGCCGGGACCCGTTCCCCGGACTGGCGCACGGCGGGAGCGCGCTCACCGACCCACCGCGCAGGCTCCTGCCCGAGGTCGACGCCGAGCGGATCCCGAAGCAGCTGGGGTCGGTGTCCCCCGCCTGGGTCGACGAGCGCAACGCCCGGCGGGACGAGAAGATCCGGCAGGTGCGCAAGGACCGGGCCGACTGACCGACCCGGTCGCTACAGCCGCACCCGCCGGTCCGTGGCGGCCGACTCGTACGCGGCGTAGATCGCCTGCATCGAGGAGTACGCGAGCTCGATGTCCGCCTGCGGAGTCCCACCGTGGACGACGCAGTCGACGAAGTCCTGCATCTCGCCGACGTAGCCGCGGGCCAGCAGCTCGTCGAGCAGCACGTACTGCCAGCCGGCCTTGTGGTCGAGCTTCTCGGTGACGTACACGTCCTCCACCGAGGCCGGGTCCGCGTGGAAGAGACGCATCGAGTCGTTCTGGCTGATCTGGCACAGGTGGACGCTGTCCGTGGTGAAGACCTGGACGGTGTTGCGGACCCCGCCGACGATCACGTCGCTCGCCGTCACCACGCCCCGGGTGCCGTCGTCGAAGGCGAGGACGACGTTCGCGACGTCCTCGACGTCGGCGGGCCGGGCGTGGAGGAAGCGCCGCCGCTCGTCCGGGAGCGTGGGCGTGATCGCCGTCGTGTCCGCGAGGACCGACTCGACGGCCACGCTGCGACCCGCCGCCCGTGCCTCGACCTGCTTGAGGTAGAGCATCGCCGACAGCGGGTGGCAGCCCTGCCGGATCAGTGCCCCGCCGCCCGAGTGGCGCCAGTGGCGCGCGTACTCGGAGTGCGAGCCGTTGTGGGACTCCTCGCCGAGCATCATCGTGATGCGCGACCCGGAGCGCTCGAGCACCTCACGGCTCTTCTGGATCGACGGCGCGTAGACGTAGTTCTCCGCGTACCCGAAGACCCGGTCACCCCGGACCACGACCTCCCGCAGCCGGTCCATCTCGGCCGTCACCGACTCGACCATCCGACGACGATCCACTCCGTCCGCGCCCTCGGCCGGCACGTCGAAGAACCCGGTCAGCGGCTTCTCGCAGATGACGTGCTTGCCTGCCTCGAGCACCGCGATCGCCATCTCGACGTGCAGCGACGGCGGGGTGCAGATGTCGACGACGTCCACGGCGTCGTCGGCCAGCAGCTCGTCGAGGTCCTCGTAGACCGCGTCGATCCCGTGCCGCTCCGCGAACGCCGCGCGCCGCGTGGGCGGCGCGGCTACCGCGACGACCCGGACGTCGTGGCCCGCGACCCGGCGGAACGCCTCGACGTGCAGGTCGGCCACGAATCCCGCGCCGACCATCCCGATTCCGACCGTCTCCATGTCGAGCCGTCCTTTCCTGTGGTGGTGAATCGCGGGCCCGGCCGAGGGTGGCGAGACGCGGGTGGACGCCTGCGCCCGCTAGGCAGCGGTCTCGCGCATGGCTGCCTCGAGCCGGTCGATCGCCTTGCCCGACGTCCGCTGCTTGATGATCCCCTCGAGCCCGTGGGCTGTGATGACCGCCTGGTTCGGGTGCCACTGGACCTGGACGACCGCCGTGTTCATGTTCATCGAGCCCGAGCCCATGAGCCCGATGAGGGCCTGGCGATCCTGGCGCAGGACGGTGTGCAGCACGGCGGCCAGGGCCGCCTCTCGCTCCGGCGTCGGCGGGATCGGGACGACGCGCTGCGAGCCGTATACCTTCGTGAACAGCCGGGCACCCAGCCTGCCGCCGCTGCGGCCGCCGGAGCGTCCACCGACACTCCCGCCCAGGGCTCCGGCGGCGGCGCCGCCGATCCCGCCGCCGATGGCTCCGCCGACCGCTCCCCCGCGCGCGCCGAGGTCCGCGTTGGCCTCGACGAGGAGGTGCCTGACCTCCTCGGGGGTGAGGATCGGCGTCGGGTGGTCGCGGACGTCAGGGGCCCGGGTCATGCGCGGCGGCCCGGAGTCGGGCCGTCCGCGGGTGGGACGGGCGAGCGGTGTCGTGGCACGGGCCAAGGCTAGCGGCCCGTCAGCGCACGAGCCGCGGAACGAGGCGGACGAGGGCCACCATGACGAGGAGCTCGACGAGCGTCTGCGTGACGACGACGATCGGCGCCACCTCGAAGCCGGCGGGGAGCGCGAGCGCGAGCGGGAGCACCACGAGCGAGTTGCGGGTGACCCCGGCGAACGTGACGGCGCGCCGCCCGGGGACGTCGAGCCCGGCGACCCGGCCCGCCCAGGCGCCGACCGGGAGCATGACGGCGGCGAACGCGACGTAGACCGGGACCACGAGCGGAAGCGCGCCGAGCTCTCCGCGGACGGCCGCGACCTGGGAGGTCACGACGACGCCGAGCGCGAGCATCATCAGCGGCACCATCGCGCTCGCCACTGCGCTCGACCAGGCCGCGGCCGCGCTCGCGCGGGCGGCGATCGCCTGGGTGAGCGCGGCGGCGGCGAGCGGGAGGGCGATGAGGACGACGAACGCGCGGACGAACGGGGCGAGGTCGACCGCGGCGACGGCGTCGGGGCCGGCGAGCAGCCACAGGTAGGCGGGCAGCAGCGCCATCTGTACGAGCATGAGGAGCGGGGCCGCCGCGAGCAACCGGTCGTGCGCGCCGCCGGCGAGGCCCGTGAAGACGATGACGTAGTCCACGCAGGGGGTGAGCAGCACGAGCAGGACCCCGACGAGCAACGCCCGGTCGTGCGCGACGACCCGCGAGAGCACCGCGACCACCACCGGCACGACGAGGAAGTTGACCGCGAGCACGACGACGACGAACCGCACGTCCCGCACCGCCCCGCCGATCCGGGCGAACGGCACCCCCAAGAATGTCGCGTACAGCAGCAGCGCGATCGCGGGATCGACCGCGTGACGCGCCGCCCCCGCCGCGCCGGGGACGAGGAGGCCGACCGCGGCTCCGAGCACCAGCGCCACCAGGTAGAGCGACACCTGGTGCCGCTCCATCCCCTCGACGACCACGCGCATGCCGGCCATCCTCTCGCGGGCCCCCGCCTGGTCCGGGTGACCTCCTCCTCACGTGACGCCCACGAAGGTCGCGGTTAGGCTGGCCTAAGTTGCCGTGCCCCCCGCACATCGCGCGCCCGGGCGGGCCCCCGAGCCGAAAGGTGCACATGACTGCCCACACCGAGCGTCCCCGTCGTCCGCAGCGGCCCCAGATCGTCCTCGAGGTGCTCGAGCGGATCCAGCTCACGCCGCACATGGTGCGGATCGTCGCCGGCGGACCCGGGATCGCCGCGGTCGAGGACGCGGGGAAGACGGACGCGTACACGAAGATGCTGTTCCCGCACCCGGACACCGACCTCACGCCGCCGTACGACATGGAGGCGCTGCGCGAGGAGCTCCCGACCGAGCTCATGCCCACGCGGCGCACGTACTCGATCCGGCGGTTCGACCTCGAGAATGGTCGGATCTGGATCGACTTCGTCGTGCACGGGGACCGCGGCGTGGCCGGGCCGTGGGCCATGGCGGCTCGCCCCGGGGACGCGGTCGTCCTCGGCGGGATCGGCGGCGGCTATGCACCGGACCCCGACGCCGAATGGCACCTGCTCGCCGGCGACGACTCCGCGCTCCCGGCGGTGGCCGCCGCCCTCGAGGCGATGCCGCGCGACGCCGTGGGCGTCGCCCACCTCGAGGTCGACTCCGCGGCCGATCACCAGGAGATCGACGCCCCGGACGGCATCGAGGTGCGGTGGCTGCACCGCGACGGCGCCGAGCCCGGCACCACCTCCCTGCTCACCGACGCCGTGCGCGAGACCCCGTGGCGGGACGGGCGCGTCCAGGTCTTCGCCCACGGCGAGCGCAGCGCGATGAAGTCGCTGCGCCCGTACCTCACCGACGACCGCGGGCTCGCGAAGGACCAGCTCTCGATCTCGGCCTACTGGGCGCACGGCCGCATCGAGGACGCGTTCCAGGCGGAGAAGCGCGAGGACATCGGCCGCATCTGACCGGCTCCTCTTCGTCGAGATTGCGGTTGGTGCACGTCGAGATTGCGGTTCGTGCACACCCCGTGTCGAGAGTGCGGCTCAGGGCGGGTGATCAGACCCTCCCCTGACTCGTCGGAGGAGAATCCCCTCACTCGCCAACGTCGGCATCGGCATCGGCATCGGGCCGCCGGTACTCGCTCGGCGTGAGGCCGAGGACCGTGCGGAAGTCGGAGCTGAGGTGCGCGTGGTCGGCGTACCCGAGGTCGGCCGCGACGTCCGCGATGCCGAGACCCGGCTCCTCCCTCAGGCGCCGGGCCGCCTCCTGCAGGCGGTAGCGCCGCACGATCGCCAGCGGCGCGAGCCCCACGTACCTGCGCGCGAGCCGCTGCACCGCCCGCGCCGACATCCCGAGCCGCTGCGCCACCTGCTCGACCCGCACCACCTCGGGGTCGGTGGCGACGAGGTCCTCCATCGCGTTGGCCGTCGCTCCCGCGTCGTCGGGGGCCGGCAGGTGAACACGCACCCAGTCGGCGAGCGCCGCCACGGCCCGGTCCCGGCCGGCGTCCTCGTCCGGGTCGGACATCGCCCCTGCGACCGCGGCGTGCAGCTCCCCCAGCCCCCAACCAGCGAGGTCCAGCACGACCTCGGAGTCCCGCAGGTCGCGCGGCTCGTCCGCGAGAGCCGCGATCCCGGCCGGCCGGAGCAGCGCGCCGACCGCCCAGCCGGTCCCGGAGAGGTCGCGGTGCGAGACGCCCGTCGTCGGACCGGAGAGCGTGACGCCGTCCGGTCCCACGACCAGGTTGGCCGCGGGGAACGGGAGGAGCCGCTGCCGCGAGACCCGTCCCGGGGCGAGGCGCCAGCGCGGCACCCAGAACCAGCGGACGCGATCCGCGAGGTCCGGCGGGGCCGCAGCGCGGTGAAAGGTCGGGAGCCGCGCCGGGTAGAGGATCCCGCGGCCGTCCGCCAGATCGGCCATCTCGCCCCCGCCTCCGACGTCGTCGCGAATCTCCAAGCCGCACTCTCGACGTCGAACCTAGCCTCACACCATGACCACCGAGCAGACCACGGCCACGACGACCACCACACCCACCACGACCTCCGACGACGACGCACCCCGCACCGGGGTGACCGGCGAGCACACGACGGACGGTGTCCCGCACGGCTCGACGAGCCTCACACCTTTCCTCGCCGTGCCCCGCGCCGTCGAGGCCGTCGAGTTCTACCGGGACGTGCTCGGGGCGCGCGTCGTCGACGTCACCGAGATGGGCGGCGTCGTCGTCCACGCCGAGCTCGACCTCGGCGACGGCCGCCTCCAGATCGGCGAGCCCAACCCCGAGTACGGCCTGGTCCCGCCGCCCGACGGCGACGCCGCCTGCTACTCGCTCGGTCTCTTCTGCGCCGACGCGGACGCGGTCGTCGCGCGCGCCGAGGCCGCAGGCGCCCGGGTCCGCGAGCCGCTGGCCACGTTCGTCTCCGGCGACAGGTACGCCTCGATCATCGACCCGTTCGGGGTGCGCTGGACCATCATGAGCCGGGTCGAGGACCTCTCCGAGGAGGAGAGCGCCCGGCGGGTGGCGGCATGGGCGGCCGAGCAGGAGGCCGCGGCGCACGCCTGACGGTGATCGGCCGCCCCGCCGGCGACGGCGGGGCGGCCACAGCCTGGGCGGGCAGGGCCCGACGACGGCTCAGAGCTGGTTGATCCGGAGCAGGTTGCCGGCCGGGTCGCGCACCGCACCGTCGCGGATGCCGTAGTCCTGGTCGGTCGGTTCCTGGACCACGTCCGCGCCGGCGGCCACGAGGGCCTCGAACACGCCGTCGAGGTCCTGGCTCGCCAGGGTCAGCGCAGTGTAGGCGCCCTTGGCGATGAGCGTGTGGACGGTGGCCCGCTCCTCGTCCGTCAGACCCGGGTCGAGCGCCGGCGGGTGGAGGAGGATCGAGGTCCCGGGCTGGTCGGGCGGGCCGACGGTGATCCAGCGCATGCCCTCGTAGCCGACGTCCTTGCGGACCTCGAACCCGAGGGTGTCGCGGTAGAAGCCGAGCGCCGCGTCGGCGTCGGTGTGCGGGAGGAAGGCCAGGGCGATGGTGAGATCCATGGCGGTCACGCTAGGGGCGCGATCTCGGTGCTCGCTTCTCGATTCCTGATCGGTCGCATGACCTGCCGCGCGAGGCACGGCAGGATCCCGGCGCCGGCCGCGCCGTGGTCCTTCCGGTACACGCTCGGCGGCACCCCGACCAGCTCGGTGAACCGCGTGCTGAAGGTGCCCAGCGAGGTGAAGCCGACCTCGAAGCACACCTCGGTGACGCTGCGGTCGCCGCGCCGGAGCAGCGTCATCGCGCGTTCGATCCGGCGTGTCATGAGGTAGGAGTACGGCGGCTCGCCGAAGATGCGGCGGAACTCGCGGCTGAGATGGCCCGCCGACATGTGAGCGCCACGCGCGAGCGCCTCCAGGTCGAGGGGGCGGGCGTACTCACGGTCGATGCGGTCGCGCACCCGGCGCATGGCGACGATGTCCCGCAGGCGCTGCTCCTCCCGCGTCACCGTGGCCATGCCCGGCATGGTGGCACGTCGCGTCGACCCGCGTCCGACGGCGGGAGCGGCCCGGCACCTGACGCACGGGCTGCACCCGCTGCATCCGCTGCACCCGCTGCACCGACCCTCGCGGTCTCCTCCCGCGAATGCGAGACTGGTGCCATGCAGGGACGGAGCACGCTCGCCACGGTGCTCATCGTCATCGGCGCCGTGGTCGTGGCGTGGTGGCTGGTGGGCTTCGTCTTCCAGGCCATCGCCTTCCTCGCGCGGCTCGTCGTCGTCGCGGTCATCGCACTCGTCATCTATGTCCTGATCCGCCGGGCGCTCGCCCGCCGCGACGAGTGAGCACAGGGTCCCTCCCGCACGCGGTCCCGCTCGGCAACGACCGAGGTTGCACTCGGGCGACCTCCACCTCCCCCGACCGAAGGAGCCAGCATGCGCGCCGTCGTCCTCCACGCCCCCGGTGACGTCCGGGTCGACACGGTCGACGACCCCGAGATCGTCGACCCCACCGACGCGATCATCCGCGTCACCGCCGCCTGCGTGTGCGGCTCGGACCTGTGGCCCTACCGAGGGCTCGAGGAGATCGGCGGGCCGACCCGGATGGGGCACGAGTACGTCGGCGTCGTCGAGGAGATCGGGGCGGACGTACGTGACCTCGCCGTCGGCGACCGGGTCGTCGGCTCGTTCGTCGCGTCGGACAACACGTGCGAGATCTGCGCCGCCGGCTACCAGTCGCGCTGCATCGAGCACGTCTTCATGGCCTCGATCGGCACCCAGTCCGAGCTCGCCCGGATCCCGCACGCCGACGGCACACTCGTCACGATCCCCGGCACCCCCACCGAGGCGCAGACCCGCGGCCTGCTCGCGGCCTCCGACGTGCTGGGCACCGGCTGGTTCGCCGCCGACGCGGCCGCCGTCGGGCCGGGGACGACCGTCGCGGTCGTCGGCGACGGCGCCGTCGGGCTCCTCGGGATCCTCGCCGCGAGGCGGTTCGGCGCCGAGCGGATCATCGCGATGTCCCGCCACGCCGACCGGCAGGCGCTCGCCACGCGGCTCGGCGCCACGGACGTCGTCGAGGAACGGGGCGAGGACGGCGTCGCACGCGTCAAGGAGCTCACCGGCGGCTACGGCGCGCACTCGACGATCGAGGCGGTCGGCACGCAGGAGTCGATGATGCAGGCCATCAGCTCGACCCGGCCGGGCGGTCACGTCGGCTATGTCGGCGTGAGCCACGGCGTCGAGCTCGACGGCGCCGCCCTGTTCCTGTCCGGCGTCCACCTCCACGGCGGCCCGGCGCCCGTGCGCCGCTACCTGCCCGAGCTGGTCGACCTCGTGATGTCCGACGAGATCGACCCGGGCGTGGTCTTCGACCTCACCCTGCCGCTCGACCAGGCGGCCGAGGGCTACCGTGCGATGGACGAGCGCCGCGCGATCAAGGCCATGCTCACGTTCTGAGCCGGCGCCAGCCCGCCGCCCCTCGACGACAGGACCCCGCATGAGCCTCGACGCTCTCCTGGCCGAGCTCGACTCCGGCCGCACGATCCCGTCCGACTCGCCGCTGCACGAGGCGATGCACGCCGCGAGCCAGGCGGCGCTGCGGATCACGGCCGAGCTCAACGGCCGGTACAACGCCCCGGACCGGGTCCGCGAGCTCCTCACCGAGCTCACGGGACGCCCGGTCGACGCGTCGGTCCAGATGTTCCCGCCGTTCAGCACCGACTTCGGTCGGAACATCCGGCTCGGCCGGCGGGTGTTCATCAACGCCGGCTGCCGGTTCCAGGACCAGGGCGGCATCACCATCGGCGACGACTGCCTCATCGGCCACGACACGATCATCGCGACGCTCAACCACGACCTCGACCCGGCCCGCCGGGGCGACATGAAGCCGGCCCCGGTCGTCATCGGGACCAACGTGTGGATCGGGTCGCGCGCGACGATCCTCCCGGGCGTGACGATCGGCGACGACGCCGTGGTCGGCGCGGCCTCCGTGGTCACCCGCGACGTCCCGGCCGGCGCCGTGGTCGTGGGCTCACCCGCCCGGGTCGTGCGGCACGTGACGGGCTGACCCGGCGCACCGGTAGCGTCCCCGGCATGACCGCGCCCTCCCCGCGCCCGCACGGGCACGACCACGCGCACGACGACGCCGCACCCGGCGGCCACGCGAGCGTCGATCCGGACCAGGACCCGACGGCGTACTGGGAGGGCCGCTACGGGGAGTCCGAGCGGATGTGGTCGGGCCGGCCCAACGCGACGACGGCGGACGTCGCCGCCGACCTGCCGCGCGGCAACGCCCTCGACCTCGGCTGCGGGGAGGGCGCCGACGCGATCTGGCTGGCCCGGCAGGGCTGGCGCACGACCGGGGTCGACATCTCGTCCGTCGCCGTGGGTCGCGCGAGAGCCGCGGCGAGCGAGCTCGGGCTGGACGAGGACGCGGTGCGGTTCGACGTCGCGGACCTCGCCACGTGGACCCCGGAAGGGCCGTACGACCTCGTCACCGCGAGCTTCCTCCACTCGAGCGTCGAGCTCCCCCGGACGCAGATCCTGCGGCGGGTGGCCGACGCCGTCGCACCCGGCGGGCACCTGCTCGCCGTCACCCACGCGGCCCCTCCCCCGTGGGCGGGTCCGGAGGGGCACCTCCACGACATGCCGTCGCCCGCGGAGGAGCTCGCGGAGCTCGATCTCGGCGACGAATGGGAGGTCGTGCTCGCCGAGACGAGGACCCGGGCCGCCACCTCTCCGGACGGCGAGCCCGCGGAGCTCGAGGACGGAGTCCTGCTGCTGCGCCGCCGGTAGTCCCCGTCCGGCACCGACCCGCATCACCGATGCCGTACCACCGGTCGGCCGGCCCGACCCGCGCCGCCGGCGTGGCCACCGCCGCCCCGCGCCGCCGCCTCGCGAGCGGCGCACGGTCACGCCGCGGCGGCGTCGTCGTGCTCGATCTCGTGCTCGGTGACGAGCCGGGTGCTGATCCGGGTGGCCACGTAGGCGACCGTGGCGAGGCAGACCACGACGGCTCCGACGAACACCGTCGGCAGCCCCCACAGCTCGCCGACCAGGCCCGCGGTCAGCGCCCCGAGGGGCATGAGTCCGTACCCGATCATGCCGCCGGCGCCGCCGACCCGTCCGAGCTTGTCGCGCGGGACGAGCCGCTGGCGCATCGTCCGCGACACCACGTTGCCGATCATGTTGGTCATCCCGATGAGCGTGAGAGCGCCGGCCATGGCCCAGGGGTTGGGGGCGATCACCGGGACGATGAGCAGCGAGAAGCACACGAGCCAGCTGCCGACGAGAAGCGGCACCTCCCGCAGCCGGGCCACGAGCCGCTCGGCGAGCATCGCGCCGAGGACGGCGCCGACGGCGAGGAGCGCACCGAGCAGCGCGTACTGCTCCGGCTCGAGCCCGACCCGCGACTCCTCACCCACCGCCCACAGCACGACGACCGAGAAGTAGGCGGTGTTGGCGAAGTTGAGGAGAGAGTTGCCGATGAGCAGCGGCCGGAGCACGGGGTGGCGGACCTGGAACCGCATGCCCTCGAGCACCTCCTGGAGCCTCGTCGCGGCAGGCTCGGACCGCTGCGCCCGGTAGCTGCCGCGCATGCCGAGGCCGATGACGAGGAGGAAGGCGACGCCGAGCGCGGCCGGTACGCCGAACACCCATCCGCTGCCGATCGCGACGAGGAGCCCGGCGAGCGGGGCACCGAGAAAGTTGGTGCCGACCTGCTCGAGCCCCATCACGCGCCCGTTGGCGGCGGACAGCCGCGAGCGCGGGACGAGCTGCGGGACGATCGAGGACCCGGCCAGGTCGACGAAGACCTGGGTGACGCCGTAGAGCCCGACCCCGGCGATCAGTACGGGCATCGTCAGCCGGTCGGTGGCGGCCAGCGCGGCCAGCCCTGCCATGACGGCCACGCGGACGACCATGCCGAGGAGCTGGACGTGCCGGCGGTCCATCCGGTCGACGACCACTCCCGCGACGATGCCGAGCAGCAGCCACGGGAGCCAGAACGCCGCCTGGATGAGCGAGATCTGCCCCGGCGAGCGCGTGAGGGTGACGGCGACGAGCGGGACACCGACGAGGACGAACCCGTCGGCCAGGTTGGCGAAGCCGACGCCCGTGAGGTGGACGCCGAATCGCCGGCCGAGGGGTTCCCGGACGGTCGGGGCGTCCTCGACACCGGACGTGGGTGCGGTGGGCGTGGTCATGGCGGTCTCCCCTAGAGTCGGTGCAGAAGGATCAATGCAAAGTTCTCTCTGCAAAGGTATCTCTGCATATGGCGACGCACAACCCCCCGACGGACTCCCGCGACCCCGACGAGCCCGAGTTCTTCGCCCCCGCGATCGACGCGCGCGCGATGAAGGCCTTCGCCCACCCCCTGCGGATGGCGATGTACGACTACCTCGTCGATCACGAGGCGGCGACGGCGACGATGCTCGCCCGGCACACCGGCGAGAGCACCGGGCAGACCAGCTACCACCTCCGCCAGCTCGAGCGGCACGGGTTCGTCACCGAGGACCCGGGCCGGGGCAGCGGCCGCGAGCGCTGGTGGAGGTCGGTCGGGTTCCGGATGGACGGGTTCGAGCTCGCGCAGGACGCCGGCACGAGACCCGCTGTCGAGGCGGTGCTGAGCAACCAGGTCGCGGGACGCGCCCGCCAGCTCGCCGACTGGTACGCGCGCAGCGAGTCGGAGCCCCTGCCGTGGCAGACGGCGACCACGAACTCGACCATCACCTCCTCGCTCACCCTCGACGAGATGCGCGACCTGCGCGACGCGCTCATGACCGTGCTCCACGAGCACGTCACGGCGGCGAAGGACCGACGGGAGAACGCGGAGGCACAGGGCAACGACGCCGAGACCCGCCGGGTCCGCGTCTACCTCGACGTGTTCCCGCTGCCCGAGGACTGAGGGCGTTCCCCGTACAGCACGGCCACCCGGCCACCCGGCCACCCGCCCCGCGCCTGCGACCAAGGGCCTGGGCGACGACGTCGGTCGTCGATAGGTTGAGAGGGCGACAGCACTCTCGACCCGCTCGACGACCGGAGGTCCGCCATGTTCACGCTCACCGACAAGATCGCGATCGTCACCGGGGGTGCCTCCGGGATCGGACGCGGCATCGCCGAGCGGCTCGTCGAGGCCGGGGCCACGGTCGTCGTGGCCGACATCGACGACGCGAAGGCCCGCGCGACGGCCGAGGAGATCGGCGCGAGCGCCGAGCACGTCGACGTCACCGACGCCGAGAAGTGCCGCGCGCTCGTCAACCGGGTGGTCGAGCAGCACGGCCGGCTCGACATCTTCTGCTCGAACACGGGGATCTTCCCGCAGGCGTCGATCGCCGACATGACCGAGGAGCAGTGGGACACCATGCACTCGGTCAACCTCAAGGGCACGTTCCTCGCCACGCAGCCGGCCCTCGCCCAGATGCGCACCCAGGGCCACGGCCGCCTCGTCATCACCTCCTCGATCACCGGGTCGATCACCGGCTACCCGGGCTGGGCGCACTACGGCGCGAGCAAGGCCGGCCAGCAGGGCTTCATGCGGAGCGCGGCGCTCGAGTACGCGAAGGACGGCATCACGGTCAACGCCGTCCTGCCGGGCAACGTCCTGTCCGAGGGGCTCAAGGCCCAGGGCGAGGAGTACCTCGCCGCGATGTCGCGCTCGATCCCCATGCACCGGCTCGGCGACCCGAAGGACATCGGGGCCGCGGCAGTGTTCCTCGCCTCCGACGAGGCCGCGTACATCACGGGTCAGACGATCATCGTCGACGGCGGTCAGATCCTTCCCGAGGAGCCCGACGCGATCCTCTGACCGCGCGCAGGGCCTGCGCGACAGCGGCCCGGGCGATCCCCATGACCCCGGGCCGCACGACGCAGCCCGAGTTGCACGACCGCGTCGTCCGGCGCGATCCTCGTCGAGGCCCGACCGCCCCCGTCGTCCGGAGGATCGTCATGCAGTCGTCGACCCGCAGGTGGAACCGCCTCGACATCGAGGGGCACGAGGACCTCGAGCTCCACCAGGCGGCGAGCCTCGTCGCCATCGGCGTGGTCGCGGCCGGGGAGGAGCGGTACTCCTACCGGGCGACCCTCACCCACGACTGGGACTTCCTCCACCTCACGGTGGGCTCCGGCGACGGCCGCGCCCTGTCGGTCCATCGCTCACCCACGGGCCTCTGGAGCGTCGACGGCCAGGACCGGGACGACCTCTCGGACGCGTTCGACATCGACCTGTCGTTCAGCCCGTTCACGAACACCCTGCCGATCCGCCGGCTCGACCTCGACCTCGGCGCCTCCGCGGAGATCGTCTGCGCCTACGTCGACACCCCGTCCCTCGAGGTGACGACCGACCCCCAGCGCTACACGCGCCTCGACACGCACCTCTACCTCTACGAGTCGATGGACTCCGACTTCTCCCGCGAGATCACGGTCGACGACGACGGACTGGTCGTCGGCTATCCCGGGCTGTTCGCCGTCGAGCGGGACTGAGGCCGACCCGCACGGGCCGGCGCCCCCCTGCCCGGATCAGGCGGTCGGTGCGGGCCGGGCGGCCGCGACCCGGACGGGCCGGACGCGACCTGGCTCCACGTCGGCCGGGCGCGGGATGGTGGTGCCCGGGAGTCCCGCGGCGGCGCTCCCGTAGGCGACCGCGTGGGCGAGCCGTTCCTCGGGCGCCAGGCCTCGTTCGCTCGCGAGCAGGTAGCCGAACAGGCTGGAGTCGCCGGCGCCCACGGTGCTGACGACCTCGGTGACCGGGGCCGGGGCATGCCACGCCCCGTCCGACGTGGCGAGCACCGCTCCCCCGGCGCCGAGCGTGACGAGCACCGCGCCGACCCCTCGGGCGACGAGCTCGAGGGCGGCGTCCGCGGCGGCCCGGTGGTCCCGCTCCAGGCGCTCGGGCTCGGCGCCGGTCAGGCTCGCCAGCTCCTCGCCGTTGGGCTTCATGAGGTCCGGCGCCGCCGCGGGCAGCGCCGCCGCGAGCGCCGCCAGGGGTGCCCCGCTGGTGTCGACGGCGATCCGCGCGCCGGCCCCCCGCAGGTCGACGACGATCTCCGCGTACCAGCCGTCCGGCGCGCCCGGCGGGAGCGAGCCCGCGAGGACCACCCAGTCGGCGCCGGCCGCGAGGGAGACGACGTCGTCGCGCAGCCCGTCGAGCAGACGACTGTCCGCGACCGGGCCGGGGTGGTTGATCTTCGTCGTCGTGCCGTCCGGTTCCGTGATCGTGAGGTTGACCCGGACCGGGCCGGCCGGCTGCCGGGTGCGGCACTCGATCCCCGCGGCGGCGAGCTCGTGGGCGAATCCCTCGTCGGCGGGGAGGACGGCGAGAGTGGGGACGCCGGCGGCGACCGCGGCGCGCGAGATGTTGACGCCCTTGCCCCCGGCCTGGGCGCTCGCCCCGGTCGAGCGGGCGACCCCGCCGCGGACGAGCCGGCCGCCGAGGACCACCGTCCGGTCGGTCGACGGGTTCGCCGTCAGGGTGACGATCATGCGACCACGAGCTCGATCCCGAGGTCCTCGAGGAGGGCGCGCGGGAGGGGCACGTCCGCCGCGTCCGTGACGATCGCGTCGACGTCGGCGAGGTCGGCGAAGCTCACCGTCGCGTCGCGGGCGAACTTCGAGGAGTCCGCGAGCACGACGACGACGCGCGCCGCCCGGACGAGGGCCGCCTTGACCGCCGCCTCCTCCGGGTCGGGGGTGGACAGGCCGTGCTCGGCGCTGATCCCGTTCGTCCCGAGGAACGCGACGTCGACGCGGACCCGGTCGAGGGCCTCGGTCGTGGGCGAGCCGACGGCGGCCTGCGTGGTGTGCCGGACCCGTCCGGGGAGCAGGTGGAGGTCGACCTCGGGCAGGAGCGCGAGGCCGGCGGCGATCGGCAGCGCGTGGGTGAAGGCGACGAACGTCGCGCCAGGGCCGATGAGAGTGACGAAGCGTCCGGTCGTGCTCCCGGCGTCGATCACCACCGTGCCGCCGTCGTCCGGCAGGAAGCGCTGCGCCGCGAGCGCGATCCGCTCCTTCTCCCTCGACCGCGTGACGTCGCGCTCGTCGAGCCCGGACTCGATCGCCGAGAGGGACGCGGCGGGCACGGCGCCGCCGTGCACCCGGCGCACGAGCCGCATCCGCTCGAGCACGCCGAGGTCGCGCCGCACCGTCTCGCTCGTCACGTCGAACTCCTCGGCGAGCTCCGTGACGGAGACGCGGCCGCGCGTGAGGACGAGCCTCGCGGCGGCCTGCTGCCGTTCCTCTGCGTACACCGTGCTCCTCCCTCGCGACCCGACGGGCCGATGCCGATGCTATGCGCGGCGGGCGCTCACGGCTCGACGGTCACCTTGATCCCGGCCCCGGTGCGCACGAGGTCGAACGCATGGAGCACGTCGCCCAGCGGCACGCGGTGGGTGATGAGGTCGGCGACCGGGACGCGCCCGGAGGCGATGTGCTCGAGGGCCCGCCGGTTGTGCTCGGGGGCGGACCCGTTCGCGCCGTGGATGTGGAGCTGGCGGTAGTGCACGACGTTGGAGTCGAGGGCGATGACCGGGTCGTTCTTCGGCAGGCCGCCGAAGAAGGAGATGCGCCCGTTGCGGGCGGCCATCGCGACGGCCTGCTCCTGGGCGACCTTCGCCGCCGTCGCCGTGATGACGACGTCGGCCCCGCGGCCGCCGGTCAGCTCGAGCACCCGCTCGACGACGTCGACCTGGGAGGCGTCGATCGTCCCGTCCGGGCGGGCGGCGGCCGCGGACATCGCCAGCCGATCGGCGTTGACGTCGACGAGGTGGACCTGGCCGGCGCCGTGCACGCCGCGGGCGACGCGGACGTGGAGGCAGCCGATCGGGCCGGCGCCGAACACGACGACCGTGTCCCCCTCCTCGATCCCGAGGAGCTCCTGGGCGTTGATGACGCAGGCGAGCGGCTCGGCCACGGACGCCTCGTCGAGCCCGATGCCGTCGGGGACCCGATTGAGACCGTGCACGGCGAGGACCTCGCGCGGCACGACCATGTACTCGGCGAACCCGCCCTCGTACTGGTAGCCGACCGAGGTCTGGTTCTGGCACACGGCCATCCAGCCGCGCAGGCACTCGTGGCACCGGCCGCACGGCACGGCGGCGATCACCTGCACGCGGTCGCCGACCTGCCACGGCCGGTCGTCCGGAGTGACCGCGTCGGCGCCGACCTCGACGATCTCGCCGGCGATCTCGTGCCCGGTGGTCCGCGGGGGGCTGAGGTTCTGGTGCCCGTTGTGGAAGATCTTGACGTCGGTGCCGCACGTCGAGCAGTTCCGCACGCGGATCCTCACCTCGTCGGGTCCGCACGTCGGCTCCGGCACGTCCTCGAGCCGGACGTCCTCGGGTGCGTAGAAGCGCAGGGCCTTCATCGGTCCTCCTCGGTCGACCGTCGGCGCCGGTTCCGGCCGCCAGCACCCAGCATAGCCACATGCTCACAGATTCTGCCAGCGTTGTTTACTTGGCTTCAGTTGGGTTCGTGTGGTTTCATCGTCACATTGCCGCGTGGCAGAGCGTCGGCCGACGGCGGCCGGCGTCGATCTCGAGGAGGAGAGATGTCCGCACCCACTGACGCGAGGCCGGCCCTGGAGGACGCCCGCCCCCGGCGGGGCGCCCGGGTGGCCGTGCAGCGGTTCGGCACGGCGCTGTCGAACATGGTGATGCCCAACATCGGCGCGTTCATCGCGTGGGGGCTCATCACCGCCCTGTTCATCGAGGCCGGGTGGATCACCCTCGTCGGCGACCGCGTCCTCGGGTACGAGGGCGGCTACGGGTTCGTCGAGCACTTCGGCGGCTGGGGTGCCGGCGCCGAGGGCGGCGGGATCGTCGGGCCGACCATCACCTACCTGCTGCCGATCCTCATCGGCTACACGGGCGGCCGGATGATGTACGGCGACACGGCCCGGGGCGGCGTGGTCGGCGCGATCGCCACGATGGGCGCGATCGCCGGCGCCGACGTCCCGATGTTCCTCGGCGCGATGGTCATGGGCCCGCTCGGCGGCTGGTCGATGAAGAAGCTCGACGCGCTGTGGGCCGACCGGATCCGTCCCGGCTTCGAGATGCTCGTCAACAACTTCGCCGCCGGCATCTGGGGCATGGTCCTCGCCGTGGTCGGGTTCCTCGCCGCCGGGCCGTTCGTCTCCGCGTTCTCGAGCGCGGCCGAGCGGGTGGTCGACCTCCTCGTGGACAACAGCGTCCTGCCGCTGACGTCCGTGCTCGTCGAGCCCGCGAAGGTCCTCTTCCTCAACAACGCGATCAACCACGGCGTCTTCACCCCGCTCGGGACGGCCGAGGCCGCGTCGGAGGGACAGTCGATCCTCTTCCTCATCGAGGCGAACCCCGGCCCCGGTCTCGGGCTGCTCCTCGCGTTCACCGTGTTCGGCACGGGCATGGCGAAGGCGTCCGCGCCGGGCGCCGCGCTCATCCAGTTCGTCGGTGGCATCCACGAGATCTACTTCCCGTACGTGCTGATGAAGCCCGTGCTCATCGTCGCGATGATCGCCGGCGGCATGACCGGCGTGGCGACCAACCTGCTGCTCGACTCCGGGCTGCGCGCACCGGCCGCGCCGGGCTCGATCATCGCGGTGCTCCTGCAGTCGCCCGCCGGCAGCCTCGTCGGAGTCACGCTGTCCGTCGTCCTGTCGGCGGCCGTCACCTTCGTGGTCGCCGGCGTCCTGCTGCGGACGGGGCGGTCGGGCTCCGAGGACCTCGCCGGGGCCACGGCCGACATGGAGGCGATGAAGGGGCGCAGCTCGATCGCCTCCACCCTCGTCGCCGGCGGGGACCGGTCGGGTCCGATCCGCACGATCGTCTTCGCGTGCGACGCCGGCATGGGCTCGTCCGCGATGGGCGCCTCGGTGCTGCGCAAGAAGGTGCACGCGGCAGGCTTCACCGACGTCACCGTGGTCAACCGGGCGATCTCGAGCCTCACCGACGACGTCGACCTCGTCGTCACGCACCAGGACCTCACCGAGCGTGCCCGCGGGCGCACGCCGTCGGCCGTCCACGTCTCCGTCGACGACTTCCTCGCCAGCCCGCGGTACGACGACGTCGTCGCCCTGCTCCAGGAGCAGACGGACGGCACGACGGGGGCGGCGCACGGCTCCGCAGCTGCCGGCGGGGGCGCCACCCCGGGCGGAGCCGGCACCCAGGCCGCCACCCCGGTCGGCAGCGAGAACGGCGCCGCTGCGGTCGCGACCGCCGCGCCACCGAGGCACGGCCTGCTCGCGCCGGAGTCGATCGTCCTCGACGGCACCGCACGCACCCGCGACGACGCGATCGACGAGGCAGGACGACTGTTGGTCGCCGCGGGCGCCGTCCCCGAGGAGTACGTGGCCGCGATGCACGAGCGCGAGAGCTCGGTCTCCACCCTCGTCGGCAACGGGCTCGCGATCCCGCACGGGACCGACGACGCCCGGGGCCTCGTCCGCCGCACCTCGTTGTCCTTCGTCCGCTACGCCGAGGGTCTCGACTGGGGCGGGCAGCGGGCCGAGTTCGTCGTCGCCATTGCAGGAAGCGGCGACGACCACCTGCAGGTGCTCTCCCGGCTCTCGCAGGTCTTCCTCGACGAGGCCGAGGTCGACCGGCTGCGCGCGGCCGGCTCACCCGAGGAGGTGCTCGACGTCCTCGGTGCGGTGCAGGTCTGACCGGCCCGTCCGGGGCGGCCCGGCCGGTGCCGACGTGACCGGGACTCGCGCCGTTCGGGTGCTAGCCGCCGAGCGCGGCGGGGTACGCCCACAGCGCGAGCGCAGCGGCACCCACCGCGAGCACGAGGGCGAGCACGGCGAGCACGATCGTGGTCACGGCTCGCCGGCGCAGCACCAGGGGCATGAGCAGCAGTCCGACCGCGAGCGTGCCGAGCATCGCCGCCAGCGCCAGCACGGCACCCGCGTCGGTGGCCGTCCGCTCGTCCGCCCCGGCGTCGGCGGCGTCGACCTCCCCCCAGGTGAAGCCGAAGTACCCCGCCGAGATGGTGAGGGCCGCGAGGACTGCCACCATCCAGTAGCGGTTGCGCTGCCCGCTGCGCTCGGTCACCTCACGCGTGACCCGGATGTCGCGCTCGTGCTCGCGCCGCGCGCGCTCCCGACGCTCGGCCGTCTCCACCGCACGCCGATCGGCGGCGGTGGCGTCCGAGGCGGTCGCGTCCGAGTCGATCCTGGGTGGTTGGCCGTCCTGGTCCCCGCCCGCGGGCCCGACACCGGGTTCGTCAGTCATGGCCGCCTCCTCGTGCGCTCAGTCGTCGTACCCGACGAAGCCCACGGGGATGCGCCCGCCCGACCCGCGCCAGACCGCGGCGGCGTGGTCGGTCCCCAGCCCGCCGTACAGCTCGATCATCCCGACGCCGGTGGCGGCGAGGTCGCCGGCGAGGCCCTCGGTCTCGCGGAGCGAGCCGACCGGGATGATCGTCACGTCGGCGTGCTCGACGCGGGCGACCTCCCGCCGGGCCGGCACGAGGAAGACCTGCGGTGCGGCCTCGCCACGGTCGAACGCGCGCTTGAAGTCGGCGACGAGCTCGAGGGACTCGAACCCGTAGCGGTTGAGCCCGACCCGGACCGGTTCCTCGCGCTCCTCCGTCGCGAGCGCGTCGAGGACCTCGGACGCGACGTCGACGGGGAGCCCCCCGCACAGCTCGAGCCGGGTCCACCCCTCCCCCGCGAGCCGGAGGGCCTCGGTGACGACGTCGCTGGCCTCCGCCCCCACGACCGTCAGGCTCGGCGTGCTCAGGCGCGCACCGGGCGTTCCTTCGTACAGCACTGCTGTCGGTTCCATGTGTACGACAACACCGCGTGCGCGACGCGTGTTCCTGCCGGTGGTGCACCGTCCGCCGCCCGTGACCGCACCGGCTACAGGTCGACGACCATCGGGTGGACGACGAGGAAGAGCACGGCGGCCACCACGAGGAGCAGCACCGAGAGCCCGATACCGACCGCCACCGCCCGTTCCTTGCCGGGCTCCCGCCCGAGCAGCGTGGCCACGAGGTTGCCGAGCCCGAAGGTGCCGACGGCGGCCGCCCCGGCCACCACCATCGCCGCGGTCTGCACGCCCTCCTCGTCGAGCCCGAGGGCCGTCGCGTCGGCGTGGCCCCAGGCGAACCCGCCGAAGGCTGCGAGCGCCGCGAGACCGATGATCAGCGGCACGAGCCACGAGCGCTTCTCGCCGGCGGTCGGCGACGGCGCGTAGGGGTCGGTCATGTGACGATGGTGCCATGCGTTCCCAGGTCTCCGAGTACCTCGACGAGATCGTCGCCGCGACAGCCACGGGCCCGGCACGCGGCGAACCGGCGACCTACATCCCCGAGCTCGCCCACGTCGACCCGACGCTGCTCGGCGTCGCCCTGACCACGACGGACGGCGTGACGTACGCGGCGGGCGACGCCGACACGATGCTCTCGATCCAGTCGATCTCGAAGCCGTTCGTCTACGCCCTCGCGATGCGCGACCGGGGCATCGCCGCCGTCGAGGAGAAGGTGGGCGTCGAGCCCTCCGGCGAGGCGTTCAACGAGATGACGCTCGAGGAGGTGTCCAAGCGCCCGTACAACCCGATGATCAACGCAGGTGCGCTGGCCACGCACGCGCTCGTCGGCGAGCCCGGCATCACCGACGAGGAACGGGACGAGCTGGTCCTCGCCGGGCTCTCCGCGTTCGCCGGGCGCCGCCTCGAGGTGGACGAGAAGGTGCACGGCTCCGAGA
Organism: Georgenia sp. Z1344; assembly: GCF_049856295.1. Lineage (GTDB taxonomy): Bacteria > Actinomycetota > Actinomycetes > Actinomycetales > Actinomycetaceae > JB111. The sequence goes on from NZ_JBNDMZ010000009.1 coordinate 165,861, forward strand.
TGGACACCGCGCACCGCAACTTCTCGATCGCCCACATGCTCTACGGCTACGACATCCTCACCATCGATGCCCACGCCGCCGTCCGCGGGTACACGCGCCAGTGCGCGATCCGTGCGAGCCCGCGCGACCTGTCCGTCATGGCCGCCACCCTCGCCAACGGCGGCACCAACCCGGTGACCGGTGAGCAGGTCGTCCCCGTCGACGTCGTGCGCCAGACCCTGTCCGTCATGCTCGCCTGCGGGATGTACGACGCCGCGGGCGACTGGATCACCGACGTCGGGATCCCGGCCAAGAGCGGGGTCGGGGGCGGGCTCATCGGCGCCCTGCCCGGGCAGCTCGGCGTCGCCTCCTTCTCCCCGCCGTTGGACGAGCACGGGTCGAGCGCCCGCGGCGTGGAGATCTTCGAGCGGCTCAGTCACGACTTCGGGCTGCACCTCATGAGCGTCCCGCCGCTGACGCGCTCGGTCATCCGGGACCGCGGCAGCGTCGATCTGATCGACGGGCGCTCCGCGACGAGCTACGTCCTCCAGGGCCCCCTGCGCTTCTCGAGCGTGGAGGCCGTGGTCCGCGTCGTGACGGACAACCCGCCGGAGCACCGGTCGGTCGTCGTCGACACCACGTCCGCGACGTCGGTCGACGCGACGGCGGCCCGGATGCTCGGTGACCTCGTCGCGCGGTTGCGGGCGGAGGGCTACGAGGCATGGCTCGTCGGCCTGCCCGGGATCATCGACCCCGACGACGTCGCCGCGGACGTGAGCGTGGTCCCCTCGGTCGGCGAGATCGACCTGCGGTCCTGACCTACTCCTCGGACTCGCCGCGGTAGAACGCGGAGGATCGTGCGGCGGCTGCGGCGGCCGACCCAGGGTCGATCCCCGTCGCGAGATGCGCGGACTCCCAGGCGCGCGCCAGCTCCGCGACGAACCGCAGGCCGGCGGCCGACGTGCTGAACTCGCCCATGGCCTCCGGCGTGGAGCGTGGGTCGCCCGCGAGGAACAGGGCCAGGGCGAGGAACGCGCCGTCCCAGCCGATCCCGGTCGCGGCCGGACCGAACTCGTCCCAGTGGTCGTCGGCGGGCACCGTGTGCCGCAGCGTCACCGTGGTGCCTCCGCCGGAAGGCACGATCGACACGCCGAGCCGGCTCGAGTCGCCCGCGTACTCCCAGGTGACCTCGAGCGCGCCGGGCTCCACGCACCGCTCGACCGTGCCCTCGGTCCCGCTGCCGGTCAGCCGGTAGCGGCCGCCCTCGCGCAGGTCGCCCTCGACGGGTTCGAGCCACGTCGCCAGGCGGGCCGGGTCGGTGAAGGCGGACCAGAGCTCGGCGGCCTTCGCGCCGAACGTCTGGGTGAGGACCACGGAGTGCTCGCCGTCCCCGGCCTCGACGACGCGTCCGACGGCCGCGATCTGCTGCGAGAGGTCCACCCCGCCACGGTGCCAACCGGGCAGGGCGTCCGCAAGCCGACGGGCCGCCGCAACGTCACTCGGGAAGCGGGGCCCCGGGGTAGGTGCCGAACGTCCAGCTGTTGCCCTCGAGGTCGTCGACGCCGAACTCGCGGCTCCCGTAGTCCGTGTCGTCGAGCGGACGCATGATCGTGGCGCCCTGGGCGGTGGCGCGCTCGTACAGCGCGTCGACGTCGGGGACGACCACGTAGGCCGTCCCCGAGCCGGGCTCGCGCCCCCACGGCTTGTCGGCGTCGTACGTGCCGAGCATGATGCCGCCGGCGGTGCCGGGTCGGCGGAGCTCGGCGTGGTGGACGACGTCGCCGTCGTCGTAGGTCGCTGTCGACACGAAGCCGAGGGCGTCGACGAAGAAGTCGATGAGGGCCTTCGCGTCACGTGCCTGGAGCGTGGTCCAGACGGCCGGGTCGGTGGTGGTCGTGGTGGCCTGCTCGTTGTCGCTCATGGTCCGATGCTGCCGTTCCGCCGTGCCCGCCGGCTTGAATGTTTCGGCGCTCCTCGTCGATCCAGGCCGTCGGCGGGATCCCCGCGTGGCGCGTGAACTCCCGGGTGAGGTGGGCCTGGTCGGCGTACCCGGTCTCGGCTGCCGCTCGGGCGAGGTCGGTGCCACCCTCACGGACCTGCGCGGAGATCGCAGCGACCACGCGCTCGAACCGCATGAGCCCGCCGACCGCCTTCGGGCCGGCACCGATCTCGCGCCGGAAGAGGGTCGAGAGGTGCCGCTCCGAGAGCCCGACCTCGCCCGCGAGCCGGCGCACCGGGATCCGCCCGCCCGTGCGCTGAAGCAGGTGCCACGCGTGGGCGAGCTCCGGCCGGACGGCCGCCCGATCGTCGTACCGGCGGGCCAGGGCGCCGACGAGGTGGGCGAAGACCTCCCGCCAGCCGTTCGCCTCCGCCGCCCGACCGGCGAGCTCGTCGCCCCACGCGCCCACGAGAGAGGTGCCGTCGAAGTCGGTGACGCTCAGCTCGGCCGCCGGCACGCCGAGGACGGAGCGGGCGGCAAGGGGGTGCAGGGCCAGCTGGACGCCCGCCTGGTCGCTGCGCTGGTCCACAAGGCTCGCGGTGCGGTGCAGCCCGCCGAGGAGGATCCGCGTCGGCCGGGTCGCGGCCAGCTCCTCGGACGAGGCGGCGGCGCGGACCCCGTCGTCGAGGGCGATGATGAAGGTGAGACCGGCGGACGGAAGTCCACGGTGCACGGTCTCGGGAGCACCGTGGGCGCGGTAGCCGACAGCGGTGACGGCGCCGGGCACGGACCGCGGCGGTGCGTGGACGAACTCCCAGACGGGTCGCTGACCGGTCATCGCCCCACGATAGGTCCGGTCCGCTCAGTCGCGCGGCGACGTCGTCGGAGGTGTGGCCGCCGCGACGATCGCCTCGGCGAGCGGGACGGTCCGCGCCGTGTAGTACGCCCATCGACCGGCCTGCGAGCGGTCGACGAGCCCGGCGGCGACGAGCCGGCCGAGATGGTGGGAGAGCGTCGACTGGCCCACCCCGAGCTGCTCCGGCATGTGGCACGAGCACACCCGCGCGCCCGGTGTCGCAGCGATGTGGGCGTAGAGGCGGGCGCGGACGGGATCGGCCAGCGCCTTCGCGACAGCGGCGACCTCCGCGGCGGTCGACTCCGTCATCGCCGGAGCGTCCGGGGCGCAGCACCCGTCCGCCGACGGCTCGCGGGAGACCGCCACGAGGCCGAGGTCGGGGTGTGTCGTCATGAGATCAGCATAGAACGGATCGACAGGCATCGATATGGGGGTAGGGTCGACACCGACGGCCGTCGATCCCCGGCGGCCCGACGCGACGAGAGGGGAGTGCCCATGAGCACGCACGCGACCGAGGACACCGCCCGCGCCACCGGCTCGGACACCGCCACGACCTTCCGGCTCACCGACGTCTCCGCCACCGGCGGCGGCTGCTGCGGTGGCCAGGGCTGCGGCTGCTACTGACCGCACCACCCCGGTCACCGACCGGGAACGGCACGAAACGAGGGGCCGGGTCCGCCACGCTGCGGACCCGGCCCCTCCGTCACACCGGCGGCGTCACCAGAAGGCGCGCACCGCGATCGCGTCCGCGAACGCCTCGAGGCCGTCGTCCACGGCGCCGAGGTACAGCGAGCCGTCGATGAGCGAGATCTCCATGACGTAGAAGCCGCCCTTGCCGTCGCGCACGAGGTCGACACGGCAGAACAGCAGCTGCTCGTCGCGGCCGAGCCGGTCCTTGATGTAGCCATGGATGGACTTGCGGATCTGCTCGCCCCAGCGCCACTCCTCCTCCGAGGCCTCCCGGGAGGAGACGACCTCCTCGTGGACGTCGTCGACCGAACGGAATGAGGGGTGGAGCATCGGCTCCTTGACGACCATGTGCTCGGAGAGGCCGTTGAAGTAGATGAGCGAGATCTCGCCCTCGCGGTCGATCTGGTCGAGGTAGCGCTGGACCATGACGGTGCGCCCCTTCTTCAGCTGACGCTCGGCGTGGAGGATCGCCTCCTGGCGCGAGGCCGCGTCCGTCGAGGTGTACCGCCCCGTGCCGCGCCCGCCCGAGGACACCGCGGGCTTGACGACGAAGTCGCCGAAGGCCGGCATGCGCGTGTGGATCTGGTGCTTGTTGTAGCCGTGGTCGGGCTCGAGCCAGACGGTGGGGATGATCGGCATGCCGCGCTTCTCGAGCTCGAGCAGATAGTGCTTGTCGGTGTTCCACTCCATGACGTCGGGGTGGTTGAGCACCCGGCGCAACGAGTTCGTCCACGTGCGGAACTGGTCGAGCTTCTGGGCGTAGTCGCGCACGCCACGGACCACCACGAGCCCCGCGTCCTGCCAGTCGACGGTGGGGTCGTCCCACACCTTCACGCGCACGTCGATGCCGCGGGCACGCAGCGCGTCGGGCAGTCCTCGCTCGTCGTCGCTCAGCTCCGGCGCTCCGGACCACGTGGCAAGGGTGACTACAGGCGTCGTCGACATGAACCGCAATCTACCTGCGACACCGCACCGGGGCTGCCCGACGCCACCGGGAGCCGCGGCGGGCCCGTCCGTGCCGTGGCTCACGACGCCCTGGTCAGCATGTGAGACAGCCCGATGCGGCCCCGTCCGGCGCGGCGGCGCGATGCAGAGTGCTCCTCGTTCTCCCGGGCACCCCCCGGCCTCTCCGCACGAACAGGGATCACCATGACCACTCGTCGCACCCGCCGCGCAGGCACGCTCCTCGCGCTCGCCGCCGCCCTCCCCCTCGCCCTCGCCGCCTGCTCGTCCGACGAGCCGGCCGACGGTGAGGAGCGCGGCGCCTCGGCCGACTCCCCCATCCGCATCGGCGTGGTCGGCGCGGCCGACCCGCAGTGGGACATCTTCACCGAGCTCGCCGAGGAGGAGGGGATCTACATCCAGATCGGGGACTTCTCCGAGTACACGCAGCCGAACCCCGCGCTCGCGGACGGCGACCTCGAGCTCAACCAGTTCCAGCACCTGCTCTACCTCGCGCAGCACAACGCCGACACCGGTGACGACCTCACCCCGATCGGGGCCACCGCCGTCTACCCGCTGGGCGTGTACTCGACCGAGTTCACCGACGTCGAGTCGATCCCGGACGGCTCCGAGATCGCCATCCCGAACGACGTGACCAACCAGGCGCGCGCCCTGTTCGTCCTCGAGGAGGCCGGACTCGTTACGCTCAACGAGGACGCCGGCGTGGTGCCCGACCCCACGGATGTCGACGAGGGCGCCTCGCGCGTGACCGTCGCCCCGATGGACGCCACCCAGACCGTCGTTGCGCTTGACTCCGTCGCCGCGTCGGTCGTCAACAACGACTTCGTCGCCGACGCCGGACTCACGCCCGCCGACGCGATCTTCGAGGACTCCGCCGAGTCCGAGGGTGCGCGCCCGTACATCAACGTCTTCGCCGCCCCCGCCGACCAGGCGGACAACGAGACCTACGCCCGCCTCGTCGAGATCTTCCACGAGCAGGAGGTCGTCGACGCGCTCCAGGAGGCCTCGGGCGGCACCGCCTCGATCGCGGACCAGGACCCGGCCGAGCTGCAGGAGATCCTCGCCGAGGTCGAGGCCTCCCTCGCCGAGGGCTGACCGGGACCGGACGACCGACGAACCGTCACCGGCGGAGCGCGACCCCTCACGGTCGCGCTCCGCCGCCACCGTGAGGGGCACCCCGCATGAGCACAGTCATCTCCTTCGACGGCGTGTCGAAGACCTACTCCGGCAAGGCCGGGGAGGTGCGCGCCGTACGCGACGTGAGCCTCGACGTCGAGGCGGGTGAGATCTTCGGCGTCATCGGCTGGTCCGGCGCCGGGAAGTCGACGCTCGTCCGCCTCGTCAACGGCCTCGAACCGGTCACGTCGGGCCGCGTCCGCGTGCTCGACCGGGAGATCTCCGGGCTCCGGGAGAGGCAGATCCGGCCGGTGCGCCCCGAGATCGGGATGATCTTCCAGCAGTTCAACCTCTTCAACAGCAAGTCCGTGGCCGAGAACATCGCCTACCCGCTGCGCCTCGCCGGCTGGTCGAAGGAGCGCCGCACCGCCCGCGTCAAGGAGCTGCTCGACTTCGTCGGCCTCGCCGACAAGGAGCGCGCCTACCCCGACCAGCTCTCGGGCGGCCAGAAGCAGCGCGTCGGCATCGCCCGCGCCCTCGCGCCGAGCCCGCGGATCCTGCTGGCCGACGAGTGCACGTCCGCGCTCGACCCCGAGACCACGCGCGAGGTCCTCGCCCTGCTGCGGCGGATCAACGACGAGCTCGGCCTCACCATCGTCCTCATCACCCACGAGATGGACATCGTCAAGCACCTCTGCGACCGGGTGGCCGTGATGGAGCACGGCGAGATCGTCGAGACCGGCGCCGTCTACGACGTGTTCGCGGACCCGCAGCACGAGACGACGCGGCGCTTCGTCGCGACCTCGCTGCGCGACCAGCCCCGGACCGACACGCTGCGCGCCCTGCGCGAGACCCACCCGGGCGCGGTACTCACCACCGTGGCGGTGCGCGAGGAGCGTGGCTCGTCCGCCCTCATCGCGGAGACGCTCGGCGAGCACCCACAGGTGCGGGCGGCGCTCGTGTACGGCGGTATCACCGACGTCGGCAACCGCCCGCTCGGATCGCTCACGTTCGCGCTCACCGGGACCGACGCCGCGATCGAGGCGCTCGTCGGCGCCCTGTACGACGTCGCGGAGGTCACGATCCACGTCCCCGAGCCCGACGGCGAACCCCCCGCGCCTCCCGTGTCCGCACATGGACCGACCATCGACGAGGAGGCGCAGCGATGAAGTTCGACTGGGCGAACAACTGGGACGTCTTCCTCGAGGCCTTCCTCGTCACGCTGCAGATCGTCGGGACCACGCTGCTCATCGGCGGCGTCCTCGGGCTGATCCTCGGGACGCTGCTGTACGCCACCCGGCGCGGCGGCGTCCTCGCCAACAGGTGGGTCTTCGGGTTCCTCAACGTCCTGACCAACTTCGTGCGGCCGATCCCGTTCATCATCTTCCTCACCGTCATGGGACCGGTGACGATCCAGATCGTCGGGTCGCGGATCGGGACCGAGGCGTTCATCGTCCCCGCCGCGGTCATGGCGTCCTTCGCGACCGGGCGCATCGTCGAGCAGAACCTCGTGGCGCTCGACCCCGGGCTCATCGAGGCGGCCCGCGCCATGGGCGCGTCGCCGTGGCGGATCATCCGCACGGTCGTCATCCCCGAGGCGCTGGGACCGCTCATCCTCGGGTACACGTTCATCTTCGTGGCGATCGTCGACATGTCCGCGCTCGCCGGGATGATCTCCGGCGGCGGGCTCGGCGCTTTCGCGCTCACGTACGGCTACCAGCGCTTCGACTGGATCCTCACGATCATCACCGTCATCGTGATCGTCATCCTCGTCCAGGGCGTGCAGTTCTTCGGCAACTGGCTGGCGCGGAAGGTCATGCGGCGCTGAACCGTCCGGGCGATGGCTTGAACTCCCCGGGTGGAGCCCCTCCTGCGGCAGCTCTTCGGTGGCACGCTGTCGCCATGACGACGACCACCGCCCTTGTCGGCCCCGCCACTGCGGGCTTCCCGGGCGCCTTTCCCGGGGGCGTGCCGTGGATGTTCTACGTGGTGCCTGCGCTGATGGTGCTGTCGATCGTCGTCAAGATCGTTCAGCGCGTCATGGCGCACCGCGAGGCGCAGCGGCGGCGGGAGCACGAGATCCGCATGCTCGAGCTGCGTCGCCGGCAGCCGACCGCGCCCGAAGTGACGGCGGTCCACGGTCCGACCGACGACGCCGGATCACCCTCCGGGTTCGGCGCGGGCCTCAGCCTCGAGGAACAGTACCTCCGCTCCCGTGCGAAGGGAGAGCAGCGATGACCTGGGTCATCATCCTCATCGTCATCCTCGCGATCATCAACATCGCCCGCGGGGTCTCGCGCGTGCGCAGGGGCCACAGCGGGTACGACGGCGGATACGACCGTCGTGACCGCCGGAGCGGCTGGGGATCGGGCCGGTCCCGCAGGTCGGGACGCTCCGGCGGGTCCGGTCGCGGCAGCTTCGGCGGTAGCTTCAGGTCGAGTCGTTCCAGCCGGCGGAGCTCCGGCGGACGGTTCGGCTCCGGGTCCTCGCGGCGTCGCTCCCGCTCCAGCGGTGGCAAGCGGCGCAGCACGATGCGCAAGTCCGGTCGTCGGATGGGACGAAAGAAGCGCTGACCGCTCGCACCTGACGGCGCGCGCGGCGGACACGGCACCGGCCGGGGCCGGCCGCCGACCCGGGGGTCAGGCGGCTCGGCTCCCGGCCGGTGGAGGATGGGTCAGGGTCGGGCGTGCCGCCCCGCGTCCCCGTCCGCACCCGCGTCGGGGCCCGCAGGGTCGCGCTCGATGTGGATGTCCTCGCTCGTGACGGGGGTGCCGTCCTCGGCGAAGGTCTCCGTCACCGTGTAGCGGCGCAGCCGCATCCGACCCGTCGGCTGGCCCGCCTGGTCGGCGGCCCCACCCTGCGCGTGCGGCGGGACCGGAGCCTCGCCCGGGACGCCGTGCTCACGCTCGTGCGGCGGGACCGGTGGACCACCGGCCGGACCGCCGTGCTCACGCTCGTGCGGCGGGACCGGAGCCTCACCCGGACCGCCGTGCTCACGCTCGTGCGGCGGGACCGGAGCCTCGCCCGGGACGCCGTGCTCACGCTCGTGCGGCGGACGGTCGACCTCGCCCGCTCCAGCATGCCCCTGCTCGTGGGGTGCGGCGGGAGCCCCCGCGGGACCGCCGTGCTCACCGGCGCGCGGCTGGACCGGCGTGTCGCCGAGGCGCGCGTCGCCGACGGGCGCTCCGGCCTGGACGGGACGCTCGTCGTGGGCACCGGCAGGGGCGCCGTCCTCGGACACCCGGCCCGGGCCGACGTGCGGCGGGCCGGCGAGCGCGCCACCCGCGGCGGCGCCACCGGCGGCAGCGGCAGCCGGTGCCGCGAGGTCGGAGTCGGCCTGGACGGGCCGACCGTCCGCGGTGGGGGCGTCCGGGCGTGCGGAGTCCGGACGGTCGTCGCGGAAGGTCGGGCCCGCCACGCCCCCCTCGGCCGGGGCACCGGCATGGCCGGCACCGGCGACGGGTGCTCCCTGCTGGTCCGCCACGGGGGCGGTCCCGTCCTGGCGCGCGTCGCCGGCGACCCCGGGCTGCTGGTCCCAGCCCGCGTAGCGGTCCTGCAGTCCGTAGTGTTCGAAGAGCTCGCTCTCCTGCTGGGGAGTGAGGTTCTCGTCCACGTCCAGGCGCGGCGCGTCCTTGACCGCGTCCTTCGTGAACGGCACGACGATCTCGTCGTTCTCGTAGGTCGCCCCGTCGAGCGGGACGAACGTCTCCTTGGTGCCGAACAGCCCGGTGTTGACGGTCATCCAGGTGGGGTCGTTGCTGGAGTCGTCCAGGAAGACCTGCCCCACCGTGCCGATCTTGCCGTCGCTTCCGTGGACGGGCGTCTTCGCGGCGAGGATGCCACCGACATCGTTGATGCTGATCATGCTTCTCCCTCGTTCGAATGTGTCGTACGGGTGGACTGTTCAGCTACGTGCAGGGGTGTCAGGCGTCGGGCCGGTCCGTGCCGTCCGGGCGCAGGGTCCCGCCCGCGTCGCCCTCGACACCGGCGCCACCGAGGACGCCGCCGTCGTGGGTGCGGCCGGCGCCGCCCCCGCCGTCCGACCCGTCGTGCTTGTAGGCGGAACGGTCCGTGTGCTCGGCCTGCGGGTTGTCCGGCTGGTCCGGGTTGTCCGGACGGTGCTGGTACTCGCTCGGGCTGTACCCGACCTCGCCCTCGTCGCCGCCCTCGTGCGGATCGGCGACATGCTTGCCGTGGTGACTCATGGCGTGCCTCCTTGGGGTGTGGGCGCTCGCCGCCCGCATCGGGAACCCGCTTCCGCGGGGCTCCCCCGTGCGCCGTTACGCCCTCGTGACACGACGCTACTCGGAGGCCGCCGGACGCGCACGGCGACGGCGGGCGAGCGGCACGACGAAGGCCCCGGTCGCGGATGTCCGCGGCCGGGGCCTTCCTGCTGTACACCGCCTGGGATTCGAACCCAGAACCCGCTGATTAAGAGTCAGCTGCTCTGCCGTTGAGCTAGCGGTGCGCGGTCCGAGGGGCTCGCGCTGCGCGCGACCGGCCCGTGTGAACCGAGGAATCACTCTACCGCTCGGAGGCGCGTCCTCCCAGTCCGCGGCCCGTCCGCACGCCGTGAGGTCACGCACAGCGGCGCCGACTGGCAACCCGTCGGGGCCGGGACAGCGGCTACCGGTGACTGAACAGCAGGTCGCGCACGTGCAGCATCTCCATGACCGTCCCGGGGCGCCCCTCGGCCGCGGGTCGCACGGTGGCCGTCACGAGCGAGTCCCCGACCGTGACGTCGTCCAGGACAAGGACGTCGCTCAGCGGGCGGCCCACCGACGTCGCGGACGCCGACGTCACGTCCTCGTCGAACATGTCCTGCAGCGCGGTGGCGAGCTGCTCGGCGTCCTGGCCGGCACCGGTCCCGTAGGCGACGGTGATCGCGGCGTCGTCACCGCCGCTCCAGCCGACGGCGACGGTCTCGAAGGGAGGCAGGCGCGCGGCCCCGGGACCCACCGCGTCGTCGGGCACCGTGAAGTCGTCCCGGGCGAGCACCGAGGAGACCACCCCCGCGTCGTCCATCGCGCCGGCGACGGCGAGGAGCGACTCGTCGTCGGCGAGCGTGGCCTCGGGCCCTGCACGCCACGCGGCCACCGAGGCCGTGGAGAGCGAGAGCGCGGTCCGGTCCTCGTCCTGCGTGAGACGCACGGGGCGACCCAGGCTGTCGATCGCCGACGCCGACGACGGGTCCACCCACCCGTCCTCGGCGTCGCTGGTCGAGAGCACGCGGTCGTCGACCTCGACGAGCTCGTCGCTCAGCGCTTCGGGACCGGTGACGACGGTGAAGGAGGACGGAGGCACCGCGAACGACACGTACGAGTCGACGTCGACGAGCGACCAGCCCACCTGATCGCGGAAGTCGGCCATCGTTCCCGTGCGGCCGCCCAAGGAGTCGGGCAGATCGACGTGCACGGGGCCGTCGGGCGCGGCCGGCCCCCCGGTCAGCGCACTCATCCAGTCCCGGACGGCCTCCTCGTCGTCCGCGTCCTCCGGACGCGTGCACCCGTTCGCCTCGCAGGCGGAGTCGAGATCCGCCGTGCTGACGTAGACGGCGCCCTCCGCCACCTCGGCCGGGATCTCACCGATCGCGGCGACGACGGAGAAGTCGTCACCCGCCCTCAACCCGCCGTCGCCGCCGCCCTGGCACGCGGCGGTCAGCAGCGTGGCGCCGGCGACCAGGACGAGGGCTCGACGTCGAGCCGTGCGGGTCGAGGGACCGCGGCCCACCGGATCAGACACCATGTCCCACCTCTGTGCCTCCCCGAGCGCCGCGGAGAGCTCGGTCTCGATGTCGGTCGTACCGCGGCGCGGCCGACCCGCAGTTCGGGGCCCGTCGCAGCATTGCGCGCCCCCATCCCTGACGATAGCGGGGACGTCCGCATCGAGATGCCCAGACGGAGGCCGCTTCTCACGACCGACGGCCGGCAGGCGTCCGCGTTTCGCGCGGCCTACCCTGGCGCGGTGACGACGCCGCCCCCGACCGCTCCCCGGCGTCTGTGGGTGCTCTACGTGGGCGGGTTCATGGGTCCGTTCGGCGGCGGGATGGTCTCGACGATGCTGCCCGAGCTCGCCGAGGGGCTCGGCACCACCGTCCACGGGGCCTCGCAGTCGATCACCTGGTACCTCGGCCCTTTCGCGCTCCTGCTCCTGGTGTCCGGCACCCTGGCCGACCGGTGGGACCGGGCCACGGTCGTCCGCGTGGGCTACGCCTCCTACGCGGCGTCCTCGGTGGCGTGCGCCCTGGTCCCCACGCTCCCGCTGTTCCTCGGCGCCCGCGCGGTCCAGGGCGCGGCCAACGCCTTCCTCACACCCGTGCTCATCACGCTCATCGTGGCCGCGACCGACCGGGGCCGGGTCGGGCGAGCGCTGGGCGGGTTCGCCGCCGCACAGGCAGCCGGTCAGGCGCTGTCACCGCTCGCCGGGGGCCTCGCGGCCGGCCACGACTGGCGGATCGCCTTCGTCGCCACCGCACTTGCCGCCGTGGTCCTCGCGCTGCTCACCCCGTCGGGCCGGCCCACACGTGTGCCCACCGCACCCGCCGCCTGGGGCGCCCTGCTCAACCCTCGGCTCGGCTCCGTGACGGTGATGGCGGCCACCGCCCAGCTCGCCGCCAACTTCGTCGTGCTCTCGGCCGCCCTCATCGCCACCGACAGGTTCGGCCTGCCACCGGCGCAGCGCGGGCTCGTCGTCGTCGCCTTCGGGGTGGCGGGGTTCGCGACGGCGCGGCTCGCCGGCGCCTGGGCGGACCGGTTCGGGATGCTCGCCATGGGCGCCGTGGCGGCGGCCGTCCTCGCCTCGGCCACGTTCGCCGTCCAGGTCTCCCCCGCACTGTGGCTGCTCGTGCTCGCCGTCGCGCTGTGCGGGGCGACCGCCTCGTGCGTGCGGATCCTGTGCACGAGCCTCGCGATCGCCTCGACACCCACCAACGAGGCCGGCGCGACCTCGGTCACGCAGTCGGCCCAGTTCGCGGCCGGCGCCGCCGCACCCGCCGTCCTCCCTCTGTTCGCCGCCTCGCCCGCGGGCGCCGGCGCGCTGCTGGCGGCGGTCGTGATCGCGGGTCTCGTCGTCGTGTCTCTTCCTCGGTCGCACCGGCGCGGACGGGGCGGGTGATGCCACGATGGGCGCATGACTTCTCTCTCCGCCGGTGACCAGGCGCCCGACTTCGACCTCCCCGCGCACGACGGTTCGCGGGTCGTCCTGTCCGAGCTCGTCGGCTCGGGCAAGGGCGCGATCGTCTACTTCTACCCGAAGGCCGCAACGCCCGGCTGCACGACCGAGGCGTGCGACTTCCGGGACAACGAGGCGGCCCTCGCCGCCGCCGGCTACTCCCTGGTCGGCATCTCCGCGGACCCCGTCGCCGACCTCGAGTCGTTCGCGGCGGACAACCACGTGACCTTCCCCTTCGCGTCGGACGAGGACCACGCGGTCGGCGACGCGTACGGCACGTGGGGCACGCACGAGACCCCGTTCGGCGTCCAGACGGGCAACAAGCGCTCGACCTTCGTCGTCGACCCCGAGATGCGCCTGACCCACGTCGAGTACGGCGTGGACCCCAACGGCCACGTCGCGCGCCTGCGCGAGGTCCTCGGCGCGTGACTGCCCCCGCAGGGGCGCGGCTCGCGATCGGGAGCGCCGCGCCCGGTTTCTCGCTGCCCGCGCACACCGGCGCCGTCCGCACGCTCGACGAGCTCCTCGCCGAGGGCCGCACCGGACTCATCGTCTACTTCTACCCGCAGGCCCTGACCCCGGCGTGCCGGCAGCAGACGTGCGACGCCCGCGACCGGTACGACGTCTTCACCGACGCCGGGTACGCGCTCGTCGGCATCTCGCCCGACCCCGTCGAGCGGCTCGCCCGCGCCGTCGAGCAGGACGCGATCCCGTTCGACCTGCTCTCCGACGAGGACCACGCCGTCTCCGAGGCATGGGGCACGTGGGGCGAGAAGAAGAACTACGGGCGCACCTACGAGGGGCTCATCCGCTCGACCGCGGTCCTTGACCCGGACGGCGTCGTGAGCTGGGTGCGGTACAACGTGCGGGCCAAGGGGCACATGGCACTCCTCGCGCGCGAGCTGGGGCTCGCCGCGGCAGCGTAGGCGCGTTCAGCACCGGGGTGTTCGTCGTCGGTCGACGTGGTGATCGTCGGCCGACGACGACGTAGGCTCGTCCTTCGCGGGCCGTGCCCGCGAGCGCGAGTGGCGTAACTGGCAGCCGCGCCAGGTTTAGGTCCTGGTGCCTTCGGGCGTGCGGGTTCGAGTCCCGCCTCGCGCACCTTGCGGTTCCCGCTGGTCCAGGGTCATGCAGTAAGCGAGGCACGTAGACGCGCATGGTGCTCGTCAGCATGCAACGCCTCCACCGCCTCCACCGTGCCGGCCCTGACCTCGGCCAGCCGCCGAACAGCCTCGTCACGCCACTCTTCTTCGCTCTCACCCACGCCGGACGCGTCTTCGAGGCTCTCGATGAGGGCGCGCGCGACGACTGCGCGCTGGTCCACGTCGAGCGCGAGCGCGTCGCGGATCAACCCTGCAGTGTCGCGTGCCATGCCTGTCGGCCTAGCGACCGCGCCCGAACGAGTCCCGACTCGTGCACAGGTCCCGGCGAGGTCGTGCGTTCCCCGGCCGCGGCGGAGTCGCGCCGACGCACGCCGCCGGGGTAGAAACGACGGGTGAGCGACATCGCGTCCGACGACATGGGTCCCTGGCTGTCCGAGGAGGAGCTCGAGCTCGTCCGCCGCAAGGTGCCGATGCTCTACGTCGACGTCGTCCCCGTGCGGGTCGGCGAGAACGGCACCCTCGAGGCGGTCGGCCTCCTCCTGCGCGCGCGGCCCGAGGGGACCATCACCCGCGAGCTCGTCTCCGGCCGCGTCCTGTTCCAGGAGACGGTGCGCCAGGCGCTCGTGCGCCACCTCGACAAGGACCTCGGCCCGCTCGCGCTCCCCCAGCTCCCGGTCTCCCCGGTGCCGTACGCGATCGGCCAGTACTTCCCCACGCCCGGCGAGCACTACCTCGACCCGCGCCAGCACGCGGTGTCGCTGGCCTACATCGTGCCCGTCGCCGGCGACTGCAGCCCGTCCAACGACACCCTCGAGCTCAGCTGGTTCACCCCGCGCGAGGTCGTGACCCCGGAGATCACCGGCGACATGTCCGAGGGGCACGCCGACCTCGTGCGCCGCGCGCTCGCGCACCTCGGCCGCCTGCCGTGACGAGAGGCGGGGAGCGGGTCGGGGACCGTCCCGCTCGTCACGACGACGTCGGTCGTACGGGGACCGGAGCCTCGCCCACCCGACCCGACGGCGTGACACCGGTCGCGCGGCGTCGTGGCGTCGTGTGGTGGGCGCTCCTCCTCGACGTGGCAGTGGTCGCGGCCTTCACACTCGGCGGTGCGGACGCCCACGAGCGGGGCGCCGGGGACCTGGCTCGCATTGCGTGGCCGTTCCTCGCCGCGCTCGCGATCACGTGGGTGGCGGGTCGGCTGTGGCGTGCCCCGACCTCGCTGTGGCCCACCGGGGTGCTCGTCTGGCTCGGCACCCTCGGGATCGGCATGGCACTGCGCGCACTCACCGGCGGCGGGACCGCATGGACGTTCGTGCTCGTGGCTGCCGGCCTGTTCGCCGCCGGCTTCCTCGGTTGGCGGCTCGTGGTGCTGGTCGTCCGGCTTGCGACTCGACCCGGTTCCGACCGCACCCGACCGTGAGGAAGCAGCTTCCGCTCGTCAGTCCTGCGCCTTGAGTGCGTAGGGCCACTCACCCGAACGGAGGGACGGGGTCGAGGAGATGGTGGCAAGCAGCTCGTCGAACGGCGTCGTGTCCTTCAGCTGGTTGGCGAGCTCGATGAGGTTGGCGATCGTGAAGCCCATCATCACGAGGGAGCCGACGAGCCCGATGATGCCGAGGACCCCCGAGACCCCGAATGTGACGGGGGTGGCGAGGATCGCGACGATCGACGCGAGCAGCAGGACGATCTCCCCGACCCACAGCAGGCCCGAGTTACGGAAGTCGTCGATGGCTTCGCCGTAGATCTCCAGCTCACGTGCGATGTCGCGGGCGTGCTGCTCGATGAACGTCATCGCGTCGCTCTGCGGCGTGCGGGCGTTGGCGTAGGCGGTGGCACCGTCCGCCGACCAGTGCTGCGGTCCGACCTCGGTGGTCTGGAAGTCCGTGATGGTCTCGAGCACGGACTCCGCCCACGCGATCCAGTCATCCTTCGCCTGCTGCACCGCGGCGTCGTCCCGGACGTTCAGCTCGACGCGATCGGCGTCGCCGGCCGCGTTCGCGCAGCCGTCAGCAAGATCGTTCGCGGGGCCACTGACCGCACTGCTGACCACCGGCGGGACCTGGTTCGGAAAGTTGCGCAGGCCGCCCTCGGCATCACGCAGCTCGCCCGAGACTCGGCGTAGCTCGGACCTCAGGAACTCGGCGCTCGACATATCGTCCTCTTCTCAGTTCGTCGTCGGTGAGTCGTCGTGGTGGTCCATACCCAGAGGCGGAGGTCAGGTGCGAGTATCGAACTCGTACTCGGACTCCTCGTCCGTCTCCTCGTAGTGGTTGCACGCGGCCGTCAGGGCCCCCGCCATCAGTTCCATCTCGTCGCTACCTCCACCGGCGATCGCAGCCATCGTCGTACGGATGGAGTCGTAGACGCCGCCGACCCCGCCGCTCCAGGAGGAGCTGTCGACCGTGAACGACTCCGCCCGGCCCTTGAGGCTCGTGTACTCGTCGGCGAGCGTCGTGTTCCAGGTCGTTGCCACCGAACGCACGACGCTGTAGGTGATCTCGATATCAGCCATCGGTCTGTCTCCGTCCTTCGTCGTCCTCTGTCAGCGGGATGCTCCGTACCAGGTCGAGCCCACGGTCGATCGTGGCCTGCTGGCGGTCTGCCAGGCCCGGGAACTCGAGGTCGAGCTGGGCGAGACGCTCGTCATGTCGCCGAGCCAGCTCCTCGAGCAACGCGAAGAGCTGTACGGCCTGTGTGTCGACCTCGTACCGGGTCGACCAGCCGCGCGCGATCGTCAGTCCGGTCGGCTGCCCTGCGATGCCTTGCAGCGTGAGAAGACCGTCCGGCGACGTCACCTCGTCGGTCTCACTGTGGATCTCGCGGAGCCGCTCGGCATGGGTGGCACGGAACTCGGGATCGAGCAGATCGTCGTTCCCCGACCCGCTCGACGAACGCCAGGAGGCGTCGGTCGCGGCAGTTCCCAGGTGCTCCCGGAGCTGTTCAGGCGTCATCTCGGTCAGTGTCCGCAACCTGGCGAGCAACCCGTCCAGATCAACCTGGTCCATCTGGCTCGTGTCGCGCGCGGCGACCGCCGCGCGATACGCCTCCACCAGATGGAGACCGAGGTCCCTCTCTACGACGATCTCCGGCCAGTCCGCGGCGAGCTCGATGCCGACCGTGCGAGCGTCGTCATCGACGACGAGCAGCACTGCGTCCTGCGAATCCCCGCCCTCGAAGTGCCCGCTGTTCGTGGTGTTCATGCTGTGGTGCCGGTCCTCGCCGTCGGGTGTCTCGTCATGGACGTCGATCTTTACCGAGATCGAGCACGAATCGTGACCCCGTTGCCGGGGAGTCCTCCCCCCCTCGCGATCCTGGACGCAACCGCAGAGCCCCCGCCGGCGCGGCCGGGGAGCAGGTAGCGTCGACGGACCTGATTGGGCCGGTGCTCGGTACGTTTCTCGTGCGGCGCGCGCACCCTGATCCAGATGCCAGTCAAGCGATGAAGGAGCCCGGATGGATGACGACTTCGTGACCACCGAGCAGTTCGTCGCCGGCACCAGTTCCCGACACGCGGCCGAGACGATCACGCGCACGCCCGCGCGGATCGCCGGCCTGCTCGTCGCGACCGCCCTGGTCTACTGGCCCCTCTTCGCGCTCGCGGGGATCCCGTGGTCGGTGCTCGTCGCACTGGGTGCCGCCGCCGTGTCGACCGCGCTCATCGCCTGGCTGGGCCGGCGGGCAGCCCGCGACTCCGCGGCCGGCCTGTCACTCACCCTGTCCCCCGACGGCCTCGAGTACGTCGGTGACTCCTCCGTCCGGCGGATGGCGTGGGACGACGTCCGGGCGGCCGAGGTGATCCCGACGATCACCCCGCTCGGAGGCGGCGCTCCGACGGAGGGGTTCAGCGCCTTCCGCCGCGAGGGCCTGGGGCTGGTGGGCCGCGGCACCACGGAGGTCACGGGCGGTCCGCTGGCGGAGCGCACCTACGCCCAGGACCCTGCGCGCTACGGCACCGACCCGGACAGCGGTGAGTCGAGAACGGCGATCCCGCTGTCCCAGTTCGACGAGCAGTGGGCGCGCCACCGGATCGGCGAATGGGTGGCGCACCACCGGCCCGACGTCGCGCGACAGGCGGCCGCACGCGCGGGTCGCACCGGGAGCTGACCGGACCGGGAGTCAGCGCGCGTCGAGCACGCGCACAACATCGGGGGCGAGGGCACGGAACGCCGCACCCCGGTGGCTGATCGCGTGCTTCTCGGCGGGCGCGAGCTCGGCCGCGGACCGCGTCTCGCCGTCGGGCAGGAACAGCGGGTCGTAGCCGAAGCCGCCGCTCCCCCGCGCCTCGCGCAGCAGGCGCCCCGGCATCTCGCCGCACCGCGTGACCTCGACCGGTGTCGCGCCGGGAGCACCGGGCACCACGAGCGCGGCCGCGCACACGAACCGCGCCGCGCGATGCTCGTCGGACACGTCGGCGAGCTGGGCGAGCAGCAGCGCGTTGTTCGCGGCGTCGTCCCCGTGCCGGCCGGACCAGCGTGCAGAGAACACACCGGGCGATCCGCCGAGCACGTCGACGGCGAGGCCGGAGTCGTCGGCCACCGCGGGCAGGCCCGAGGCCGTGGCGATCGCGCGCGCCTTGAGCAGCGCGTTGGCCTCGAACGTCACACCGTCCTCGACCGGCGGGTCGATGCCGAGCTCCCCGGCCGTGACGACCTCCTCCGGCGCGAGGCCCGGGACGAGCGGGGCGAGGATCTCGCGCAGCTCGGCGAGCTTGCCGGGGTTGTGGGTGGCGAGCACGAGCCGCGGACGGATCGATGCGCCCGCGCCGGGCTCCGGCGTCGGGACCTGCCCGGCTGTGCCGTCACGCCCGGTGACGTGACCGCCCGGGGCGGGCTCCGGCGTCGGGCTCGGGTGGTTCGTCACGCGCCGGCCCCGCCGGCGAGAGCCTCGCGCTGGAGCTCGGTGAGGCGGGCGGTGCCGGTGAGGGCGAGGTCGAGGAGGGCGTCGAGCTCGGCGCGGTCGAACGCCTCGCCCTCGGCGGTGCCCTGGATCTCGATGAACTTCCCGCCCCCGGTGACGACGACGTTCATGTCGGTGTCGGCGGCGACGTCCTCGACGTAGGGCAGGTCGAGGACGGGGCGCCCGTCGACGACGCCCACGGAGATCGCCGCGACGGAGTCCTTGAGCACGCCGGCGCCCTTGCGGACGTGGCCCTCACGCTGGCCCCAGGTGATCGCGTCGGCGAGCGCCACGTAGGCGCCGGTGATGGCGGCGGTGCGGGTACCGCCGTCGGCCTGGAGGACGTCGCAGTCGAGCACGATCGAGTTCTCGCCGAGCGCGGACATGTCGACGACGGCGCGCAGCGACCGGCCGATGAGGCGGCTGATCTCGTGCGTGCGGCCGCCGATCTTCCCGCGCACGGACTCGCGCTGGGAGCGGTCGTTCGTGGCGCGCGGGAGCATCGCGTACTCGGCGGTCACCCAGCCCTCGCCGGAGTCCTTGCGCCAGCGCGGGACGCCGGCCGTGAACGACGCGACGCACAGCACGCGGGTGTCGCCGAACTCGACGAGGACCGACCCCTCGCCCGCCTTCTGCCAGCCGCGGGTGATCCGCACGTCGCGGAGCTGGTCGGGCGCGCGGCCGTCGGCGCGGGGCACGGGTGTGCTCGTCGAGTCAGAGGTCATGGGTCGAGGCTACCGGCGCGCGCCGAGGTGGGCGGTCCGGTCCGGCACCCCGGGCGGCCCCCCCTCCACCGCCGTTGGTCGAGAGTGCGGCTCAGGCCGCTGAACCGCACTGTCGACACGTGTGAGCGCGCGCGGGATCCGTTCTCCGAGACTGCGGTTGGTGCACCAACCGATCGGAGCCGCCCGACGTCGAGGTGCACCAACCGCAATCTCGGCGAGCACCAACCGCAGTCTCGACGAGGAGTCGGGGGGTGGGTCACCCCGTGTTCTGGAGGCCGGCGGCCGCTCCCTTGAGGGTGATGAGGAGGAGCTGGTGGACCTCGTCCGGCACCTCGTCCACGTCACCACGGAGCACGCGCAGCGCCCGCAGCTGGAGGAGCGAGAGGGCGTCGATGTACGGGTTGCGCAGCGCCACGGCGCGGCCGAGCACCCGGTGGGACTGGAGCAGCTCGTCCTGGCCCGTGACCTCGAGGACCCAGCGGCGCGTGAGCTCGAGCTCCTCGAGGACCATGGCGGACAGGTCCTCGCGGTCGCCGAGGGCGAGGTAGCGGGCGGCGATGAGGTCGTCGGCCTTGGCCAGCGACATCTCGATGTTGTCGACCATCGTGGCGAACAGCGGCCACTGCGCGTAGGCGGAGCGCAGGAGCTCGACGTCGCCGACCTCCGCGAGCGCCGTCCCGAGGCCGAACCAGCCGGTCAGGTTGGTCCGGGCCTGCGACCAGGCGAAGTTCCACGGGATGGCGCGCAGGTCGTCGAGCGACTCGACCGACAGGCCGCGCTTGGCCGGCCGCGAGCCGATCGCGAGGTGGCCGACCTCCTCCTGCGGGGTGACCTGGGCGAACCAGGCGGGGAAGCCCTCGGCGCCGACGAGCGCGTCGAACCGCTCGCGGGACGTCGTGGTGAGCCGCTCGGCGAGCTCGGCGAACCGCTCGGCCGCCTCGGCGTTGCGCCGCTCCACGCTCGGTGCGGAGGCCATGAGCGTGGCGGCGGCGACGGACTCGATGTGCCGGATGCCGATGGCCTGGTTGAAGTACCTCGCCGAGATGACCTCGCCCTGCTCGGTCACCTTGAACCGCAGGTCGACGCTGTGCGGCGGCTGCGCGAGCACGGCCCGGTGGGCGGGGCCGCCGCCACGGCCGAGCGCGCCGCCGCGCCCGTGGAACTGGGTGAGCGCGATGTCGTGCTCCTTCGCCCAGTCGGCGATCTGCCGCTGCGCGTCGTAGAGCGCGATCGTGGCGGCCACCGGCCCCACGTCCTTCGCGGAGTCCGAGTAGCCGAGCGTGACCTCGATCTGGCGCCCGTTCGCGGCGAGCCGCTCCTGGACGTCCGGGATGTCGAGCATCTCGGTGAGGATCCGGGGCGCGTTGCGCAGGTCCTCGAACGTCTCGAACAGGGGCACGACGTCGATGACCGGGGCGTGGCGTCCGTCCCCCGCGGCGATCCGCGCGAGCCGGTAGACGTTGGCGATGTCCTCGCTCGACTGGGTGAACGAGACGAGGTAGCGGCCCGCCGCCCCCTCGCCGAGCCGGCGCTGGACGAGGGCGACGGCCCGCATCGTGTCGAGCACCTCCTCGACCGGCACGGCCGGCGGGTGCTCCTCGGGGTCCACCTCCCCGTCGAGGATCGCGAGCGCCTGGCGGTGCACCTTGCTGTGCTGACGCATCTCGAGCTCGGCGCCGTGGAAGCCGAAGGTGACGAGCTGGCGCTCGAGGTCGGCGATGTCGCCGTTCGCGGCCCGGTGCGCGCCGGCGGCCGCGAGCGAGGCGCGGACGGTGCGGATGTCGTCGAGCGCCTCCTCCGGGTCGGCGTAGGCGAGGTCGGCGTCGCGCTCCCGCGTGGCGTCGAGGCGGCCGGCGACGAACAGCAGGACGCGCCGGTGGGTCTCCCCCGGGGAGGTCGAGGCGACCTGCTCCGCGAGCGCCGGGCTCAGCTGGCGCTGCATCTGCCACAGGCGCGAGACCGCGTCGGCCGGGGCGACCAAGGAGTCCGCGACGGTCAGGTGCATGGCGACGTGCCGGGTGCGCTCCCCGATGGTGGCGAGCGCGTGCTCGGACATGATGCGCGAGGCCTCGATCGTCAGGGGCGAGACCACGTTGGGGTTGCCGTCCCGGTCGCCACCGATCCAGCTGCCGAGGCGGACGAACGCCGGCGCGACGGGCTCGGCGATGCCGGCGCCCTCGGGGTCCAGCGCGTCGTCGAGCCGCCGGTAGACGGCGGGGATGACGTCGACGAGCGAGCTGTCGAAGGTCTGCATGAGGGTGCGGACCTCGTCGAGCGGGCCGGGGCTGTAGGGGCGCAGCTCGGCGGTGCGCCACAGCGTGTCGACGGCGGCGAGGAGCTCGCGGTCGATCTCGGCGAGGGCGAACGGACCGAGCCGGTCGTCGTCGCGGGCGTCGATGAGCTCGCCGAGCGTGCGGATCGACCGGGTGACCGCGCGGCGACGCGCCTCGGTCGGGTGCGCCGTGAAGACGGGGTGGAAGCGGAGCTCGCCGAGGCGGCGGCGGGCCTCCTCCTCGCCCACCTCGTCGGCGAGCGCGCGCACGGCGCCCGGCAGCGAGCTGGGGGACGTGAAGCCGCGGCTGCCGCCGCCCTCGGTCTCGCGCAGCACGCGGACGCGCTGCTGCTCCTCGGCGAGGTTGGCGAGGTGGAAGTAGCAGGAGAAGGCCCGGGCCACCTCGATGGCGCGCTCGGGCGTGAAGCCGGCGACGACCTCCTCGGCGCGGGCGATGTCCGTGGCGCTGCTCGCCCGGCGCGCGTCTATGACGAGCTCGCGCAGCGTCTCGACGTCGTCGTACAGCCCCTCGGACCCGGACTCCTTGAGCACCTGGCCGAGCATGTTGCCGAGCAGGCGGACGTCGGCGCGCATGGCGTCGGGGACGCCGGACGCGGTGCCGTTCGGCGTCGTCGTGGTCGTGCCGGTGGACGGCATGCCCGCCGTGGGGGTGCCGGCGGGTGCGGCGCCCGTGGGCGCCCCGCCGGCGGGGTCGGTGGTGGGGTCGAGCGGGTCGGACGCGCGGTCACCTGGTGCAATCACGCGTGCAGGCTAACGGCGCGCCCGGCATGGGCGCAGACGCGACCACCCGGTGGCCGTTCCGCCGAGGGCAGACCTGCCGTGAGCAGCACGGCGCGACCTCACCCCTGCCGGGGTGCGAGCGTCGCCCCATGAGCGAGAACCCACCCCCACCCCGGTTCGACGCCGAGGCACGCCGGTCGCTCTACGACCAGCGCGTGCTCGTCCTCGACGGCCAGCTCGACGACGACAACGGCACTCTCCTGGCCACCCAGCTGATGACGCTCGCCGTCGACGACCCGACCGCCGGGATCGCGCTGTGGATCCACTCCCCCGGCGGGTCCGTCCCGGCGATGCTCGCGATCCGCGACGTCATGCGCACGATCCCGTGCGACGTGGCCACGCTCGCCCTCGGGATCGCCTACAGCGCCGGCCAGTTCCTCCTGTCCGCGGGCACGCCGGGGCTGCGCCGGGCGATGCCGCACGCACGGGTCCTCATGCACCAGGGCTCGGCGGGGATCGCCGGGAGCGCGGTCGACGTCGAGCTGCAGGCGGACGACCTGCGGCACACCCGGGACACGGTGCTCGGCCTCGTCGCCGAGGACACGGGCCGGCCGTTCGCCCAGGTCCTCGAGGACTCCCTGCACGACCGGTGGTACACGGCCGGCGAGGCGAGGGAGTACGGGTTCGTCGACGAGATCGTCACCGACTTCGACGACGTCGCACCCCGCCGTGCGCGACGCATCCCCGCGCTCGGCGGGGCCGTGGGGGCCGCGCGATGAGCTCCTACACGATCCCGAACGTCGTCCAGCGTCATCCGCGCGGCGAGCGCGCGATGGACGTCTACTCCCACCTGCTGAGCGAGCGCATCGTCTACCTCGGCACCGGCATCGACTCCGGGGTGGCCGGCGCGCTCATCGCCCAGCTCATCTACCTCGAGCAGGACGACCCGGCCGCGGACATCCACCTCTACATCACGTGCGAGGGCGGGGACCCCAGCGCGATGCTCGGTATCTACGACACGATGCGGTACATCCGGCCCGACGTCGCCACCACGTGCGTCGGTCAGGCCGTCTCCGTCGGTGCCGTGCTGCTCGCCGCGGGCGCCCCGGGCAAGCGTGCCGTCCTGCCGCACTCGCGGGTGGTGCTGCACCAGCCGGCGGCCCAGGGGCGCGGCTCGATCCCCGACCTCATCCTCCAGGCCGACGAGCTCGTGCGGACCCGGTCCGAGATGGAGTCGATCATGGCCGAGCACACCGGGCAGGGGGTCGAGCGGCTGCGGGCGGACACCGACCGGGACCTCGTCCTCACCGCCCAGGGGGCGGTCGACTACGGGATCGTCGACCGCGTGCTCACGGGCAGGTGAGCGGCGCGGCCGGGCCGCGCACGCCGGTCGGCCGACGGCGGCGAGCGGTGCTCGGGAGACGAACGTCGCCCGGGTCCTGAGCGTCGCGCGGGTCCTGGGCGTCGCCCGCGTGCTGCACGTCGCCCGGGTCCTGGGCGTCGCTCAGGCGGCGACGGCGAGCGTCGCCCGCACCTCGGCCCCACGCGATCGTTGAGCGCCGTGCGCCTCGTGGGCCACGAGCTCCCGGCTGACGGCGACGGTGAGGTCGACGAGCGAGACACCGAGCGCGCCCGCGACGGCGGCGATCATCTCGCTCGAGGGGTCCTTGACGCCCCTCTCCATCTCCGAGAGGTACTGGGGCGAGACGCCCGCACGACCGGCCGTGTCCCCGAGCCGCTCGCCCCGCGCGTGCCGCAGCGCCCGCAGCCGCTCCCCGAGCATGTGGCGCCACAGGGGTTCCTGCGGCGTGCGACGCAGGGATCGCAGCGGTGCGGGTCCGGTCTCGGCCATGGTCGATGGTAGGCCGGTCGCCGGCGGGCCCGGCGGCCGATCCGCTCTCGGCGGAGCGGGATCGGCGGAGCGGGACGCAGCGACCGGAAGTCTGACAGAGCAACCGGGAGGCTGTCAGAGCACCCAGGTGGCGCCGGGTGCCGCGAGGTCGACCTGACCGTCGTACACGGAGCGCGCCTCGTCGAGCACGGTCGGCTTGTCCGTCCAGGGCTGGACGTGGGTGAGGACGAGGCGCCCGACCCCGCCGGTGACCGCGAGCTCGCCGGCGCGCCGGCCGGTGAGGTGGATGCCGCGGGCCTCGTCCCGGTCCTCCTGGAACGCGGCCTCGGACAGGAGGAGGTCGAGCCCCTGCGCCATCGCGTCCTGGCCGGGGCAGGAGTCGGTGTCTCCCGTGTAGCCCAGGGAGACGGTGCCGGCGCCGTCCTCCGACGGCCCGGTCACGCGGATCCCGAACGCCGGTACCGGGTGCCACGCGTCGAAGACCTCGACCGTCATCGGACCGACCGCCACCGGGGTGCCGGTGGACAGGGTGCGGAAGGTGAGGACGTCGGAGTAGTCCTCGTCCTCGTCGTCCCCGCCGACCGCCCGCGTGCGCTCGAGCGTGCCGGCAGGCCCGTGGACGTCGAGCGGCGGGAGCGGGCCGTCCGGGTGCCACCGCCGGTAGACCTGCATCCCGATGAGGTCGACCATGTGGTCCGCGTGCAGGTGGGAGAGCACGACGGCGTCGAGCTCACGGGGGTCCACGTGGTTGAGCAGCGCGCCCATCGCACCCGGGCCGAGGTCGAGCACGATCGACCAGGTGCGCTCCGCGCCGTCCTCCCCCGGACCGCGCGCCTCGACGAGGTAGGCGGACGCCGCGGAGTCGGGGCCGGACATCGAGCCGGAGCAGCCGACGACGGTGAGCCTCACAGCGCCACCGCCCCGCGCCGCGTGGCCTCGACGCTGCGCACCTCGGGGCCGAGGAAGCGGCGGGCGAGGCGCCCGAACTCCTCCGGGTCGCCCGTGGACAGGAACCGGTGCTGCGGCGGCGCGGCGTCGGGGCTCCGCTCGATGTCGTGCGCCACGAGGGTGCGGTAGACGTCCTTCGCCGTCTCCTCGGCGGACGAGACGAGCGTGACGTCGGGACCCATGACGTAGGAGATGGCGCCGGTCAGCAGCGGGTAGTGCGTGCAGCCGAGGACGAGCGTGTCGACGCCCGCCTCCTTCGCGGGCGCGAGGTACTCCTCGGCGACGGCGAGGACCTCGGGGCCCGAGGTGATGCCGGCCTCGACGAGCTCGACGAACCGCGGCGCGGGGGCGACCGTCAGGTCGAGCCGGGGGGCCGCGGCGAACGCGTCGCGGTACGCGCCCGAGTCGACGGTCGCCCGCGTGGCGATGACCCCCACGCGCCCGTTGCCGGTGGCGGCTACCGCGCGGCGGACGGCGGGGCGGATGACCTCGACGACGGGCACCCCGGCGTCGAGCGCGTACCGCTCCCGGGCGTCCGCGAGGACGGCCGCCGAGGCCGAGTTGCAGGCGATGACGAGGAGCTTGACGCCGGCGGTGACGAGCTCGTCCATCACCTCGAGCGCGAGGTGGCGGACCTCGCTGATCGGGCGCGGACCGTAGGGGGTGTTCGCCGTGTCGCCGATGTAGACCACCTCCTCCTGCGGGAGCTGGTCGATGACGGCGCGAGCCACCGTCAGACCTCCGACGCCTGAGTCGAAGATGCCGATGGGCGCATCGTTCATGGCGACGACGCTAGTTCGACCGCGGCCTGGTGTGCAGCGCGTTGATCAGTGACTCCTGCCACCAGGTCAAGGACGTGTAAAGGATCGCCATGGCCTCGAGCACGGCGTCCGGGCCGTCGCTCGCGCCCTTGCCGGCCGCCTCGGCGCGCGCGTACAGCTCGTCGTCCGCGAGCGTGTCCCCCACCCCGAGGCGGGTGCCGAGGACGAGCCGGACGTCGTTGACGGCCCGCAGGACGTCGGCCTCCTGGCCGTCCCGGACGAAGAACGAGCCCCGCGGGCCGGTCGGAGTGTCGAGCTCGTCGACGACCGCCATGATCCGCCGGATCTTGTCCGCCCGCAGCGGCGCCTCGGTGAGCTCGCGCAGCTCGCCCGCGATCGCCTCGTCCTCGGACATCGAGGGCAGCAGCCGGGCCAGTGCCGGGTCGGTCGGGGGCCGGTCGCCCGCGGGGCCGGCGTCGGAGGGGACGAAGTCGAGGGCGGCGAGGACGGCGTCGTCGCCCGTCGGTGCGCCCTCACCCCGCCGGGCGGCGCCCGCCGACGGCGCGGAACCGTCCGGTCTCGCGGAACCGTCCGCCGGGGCTGCGTCGTCGTCGCCGGGGGCGGCCCCGCCCCCGGAGGTGCCGGCGCCAGCGGAGGAGGCTGCGGCGTCGGGCAGGGTGGTGTGCGGCTCGCGATGGCCGAGGAGCTCGGCGACGTCGGAGAACGGCCGGGCGAGGAAGAGTCGCTCGTGGACGTCGAGGTGGGAGGCGATCCCGCCGCGCACGCGCCGGAAGGGGTCCATGTCAGTCCTCGCCCTCCTCGATGGTGGCCCACAGGCCGTAGCCGTGCATCGCGGCCGCGTCGGCCTCGACCGACTCCCGCGACCCCGTCGACACGATCGCCCGGCCCTCGTGGTGGACCTGGAGCATGAGGCGGTGCGCCCGGGACTCCGGGTAGCCGAAGTAGCTCTGGAACACCCAGGTCACGTAGGTCATGAGGTTGACCGGGTCGTCGTGGACGACGCAGCGCCACGACGGGGCCCGGCGTGCCGCCGCCTCGGCGCTCTCCTCGGCCTGCCGGTCGGTCTCCGGGGCGGTGGGTGCCGCCGGGGCGGCCGGGACCGCGGGTTGAACCATGACGTCCACGATAACCGCCGCGGTCCGACGCGCGACTACTCTCCCCACATGAGCCACCGCGCATCGACCGCGCTCAAGACGGACATGTACGAGCTGACGATGGTCGAGGCCGCCGTCCGCTCGGGCACCGCCGACCGGCAGAGCGTCTTCGAGGTCTTCAACCGTCGACTGCCGGCCAGGCGCAGGTACGCCGTGGTCGCCGGCATCGGGCGGCTGCTCGACTCGATCGGCGACTTCACGTTCGGCCCCGACGAGCTCGACTACCTCCACCGGGCGAAGATCGTGTCCGACGAGACGATCGACCGGCTGCGCGAGTACCGCTTCACCGGGAACGTCGTGGGCTACCCCGAGGGCGAGGTGTTCTTCCCCGGCTCCCCGATCGTGGTGGTCGAGGGCACGTTCGCCGAGGCCGTCATCCTCGAGACCCTCGTCCTGTCGATCCTCAACCACGACTCCGCCGTGGCCGCCGCCGCGTCCCGGATGGCGACCGCTGCCCACGGCCGGCCGCTGCTCGAGATGGGCGCGCGCCGCACCCACGAGGACTCCGCCGTGGCCGCCGCGCGGGCCGCCGTCGTCGGCGGTTTCTCCGCGACCTCGGTCCTCGAGGCCGGGCGCCGGTACGGCATCACCGCGATCGGCACGGCCGCCCACTCGTTCACGCTGCTGCACGACTCCGAGGAGGACGCGTTCGCCGCGCAGGTCGACGCCCTCGGGCCGGGCACCACGCTGCTCGTCGACACCTACGACGTCGAGCGCGGGGTCGAGCGGGCCGTCGCCGCCGCGCGCGCCGCGGGTGGCGAGCTCGGGGCCGTGCGCCTCGACTCGGGCGACCTCGTGGCGCAGGCGTTCACCGTGCGCGCACAGCTCGACGCCCTCGGCGCCACGACGACGCGGATCACCGTGACCTCCGACCTCGACGAGTACGCGATCGCCGCCCTCAACGCCGCCCCCGTGGACAGCTACGGGGTGGGCACCAAGCTCGTCACCGGGTCCGGCCACCCCACCGCCGAGCTCGTCTACAAGCTCGTCTCGCGCGAGGGCGCCGACGGCCGGCCCCGGGAGGTCGCCAAGCGGTCGACGTCGAAGAAGTCGGTCGGCGGGCTCAAGCGCGCGGGGCGGATCGTCGACGGCGCCGGGCACGCGGTCGAGGAGCTCGTCGTCTCCGGGACCTCGGCGGACCAGGTGTGGGCCGAGGTCGACCGGCAGGGGGCGCGACGCCTCATGGTCGACCTCGTGGTCGGCGGCGAACCCGTGGCCGAGCACCACGGCCCCGACGCGCTCGAGGCCGCGAAGGCCCGGCACGCCGAGTCCCGCGCCGCGCTCCCGTACCCGGCGTGGCGGCTTTCGGAGGGCGAGCCGGCGATCCCGACCCGGCACGTCGACGTCGACCCGAGCGACGACGCCCTCGAGGACCCGAGCGGCCACGCCTGACGTCCACCCTCCGTTCGTCGAGACTGCGGTTGGTGCACGTCGAGATTGATCCTTCTATGTTTCGTCAAGCGGCCATGGTGGGTTCGGGGGTGCTGTTGAGGGTGCGGAAGATGCGGCGGGCGAGGTAGCGCTTGAGGCAGCGGCGGATCTCGGCCTTGGTGCGGTGCTCGCCGGCGCGGCGTTCGACGTAGGCGCGGGTCTCGGGGTCGTGACTCATCCGGGTCACGACCGCGGT
>NZ_JBNDMZ010000010.1:0-193873 GCF_049856295.1 Georgenia sp. Z1344
ACCGCGGTCGTGACCCGGATGAGTCACGACCCCGAGACCCGCGCCTACGTCGAACGCCGCGCCGGCGAGCACCGCACCAAGGCCGAGATCCGCCGCTGCCTCAAGCGCTACCTCGCCCGCCGCATCTTCCGCACCCTCAACAGCACCCCCGAACCCACCATGGCCGCTTGACGAAACATAGAAGGATCAATCTCGACGTGCACCAACCGCAGTCTCGACGAACGGAGGGTGGACGTCAGGCGTGGCCGCTCGGGTCCTCGAGGGCGTCGTCGCTCGGGTCGACGTCGACGTGCCGGGTCGGGATCGCCGGCTCGCCCTCCGAAAGCCGCCACGCCGGGTACGGGAGCGCGGCGCGGGACTCGGCGTGCCGGGCCTTCGCGGCCTCGAGCGCGTCGGGGCCGTGGTGCTCGGCCACGGGTTCGCCGCCGACCACGAGGTCGACCATGAGGCGTCGCGCCCCCTGCCGGTCGACCTCGGCCCACACCTGGTCCGCCGAGGTCCCGGAGACGACGAGCTCCTCGACCGCGTGCCCGGCGCCGTCGACGATCCGCCCCGCGCGCTTGAGCCCGCCGACCGACTTCTTCGACGTCGACCGCTTGGCGACCTCCCGGGGCCGGCCGTCGGCGCCCTCGCGCGAGACGAGCTTGTAGACGAGCTCGGCGGTGGGGTGGCCGGACCCGGTGACGAGCTTGGTGCCCACCCCGTAGCTGTCCACGGGGGCGGCGTTGAGGGCGGCGATCGCGTACTCGTCGAGGTCGGAGGTCACGGTGATCCGCGTCGTCGTGGCGCCGAGGGCGTCGAGCTGTGCGCGCACGGTGAACGCCTGCGCCACGAGGTCGCCCGAGTCGAGGCGCACGGCCCCGAGCTCGCCACCCGCGGCGCGCGCGGCGGCGACGGCCCGCTCGACCCCGCGCTCGACGTCGTAGGTGTCGACGAGCAGCGTGGTGCCCGGCCCGAGGGCGTCGACCTGCGCGGCGAACGCGTCCTCCTCGGAGTCGTGCAGCAGCGTGAACGAGTGGGCGGCCGTGCCGATCGCGGTGATGCCGTACCGGCGCCCGGCCTCGAGGACCGAGGTCGCGGAGAAACCGCCGACGACGGCGGCCCGCGCGGCGGCCACGGCGGAGTCCTCGTGGGTGCGGCGCGCGCCCATCTCGAGCAGCGGCCGGCCGTGGGCAGCGGTCGCCATCCGGGACGCGGCGGCGGCCACGGCGGAGTCGTGGTTGAGGATCGACAGGACGAGGGTCTCGAGGATGACGGCCTCGGCGAACGTGCCCTCGACCACCACGATCGGGGAGCCGGGGAAGAACACCTCGCCCTCGGGGTAGCCCACGACGTTCCCGGTGAAGCGGTACTCGCGCAGCCGGTCGATCGTCTCGTCGGACACGATCTTCGCCCGGTGGAGGTAGTCGAGCTCGTCGGGGCCGAACGTGAAGTCGCCGATCGAGTCGAGCAGCCGCCCGATGCCGGCGACCACGGCGTACCTGCGCCTGGCCGGCAGTCGACGGTTGAAGACCTCGAAGACGCTCTGCCGGTCGGCGGTGCCCGAGCGGACGGCGGCCTCGACCATCGTCAGCTCGTACATGTCCGTCTTGAGCGCGGTCGATGCGCGGTGGCTCATGTGGGGAGAGTAGTCGCGCGTCGGACCGCGGCGGTTATCGTGGACGTCATGGTTCAACCCGCGGTCCCGGCCGCCCCGGCGGCACCCACCGCCCCGGAGACCGACCGGCAGGCCGAGGAGAGCGCCGAGGCGGCGGCACGCCGGGCCCCGTCGTGGCGCTGCGTCGTCCACGACGACCCGGTCAACCTCATGACCTACGTGACCTGGGTGTTCCAGAGCTACTTCGGCTACCCGGAGTCCCGGGCGCACCGCCTCATGCTCCAGGTCCACCACGAGGGCCGGGCGATCGTGTCGACGGGGTCGCGGGAGTCGGTCGAGGCCGACGCGGCCGCGATGCACGGCTACGGCCTGTGGGCCACCATCGAGGAGGGCGAGGACTGACATGGACCCCTTCCGGCGCGTGCGCGGCGGGATCGCCTCCCACCTCGACGTCCACGAGCGACTCTTCCTCGCCCGGCCGTTCTCCGACGTCGCCGAGCTCCTCGGCCATCGCGAGCCGCACACCACCCTGCCCGACGCCGCAGCCTCCTCCGCTGGCGCCGGCACCTCCGGGGGCGGGGCCGCCCCCGGCGACGACGACGCAGCCCCGGCGGACGGTTCCGCGAGACCGGACGGTTCCGCGCCGTCGGCGGGCGCCGCCCGGCGGGGTGAGGGCGCACCGACGGGCGACGACGCCGTCCTCGCCGCCCTCGACTTCGTCCCCTCCGACGCCGGCCCCGCGGGCGACCGGCCCCCGACCGACCCGGCACTGGCCCGGCTGCTGCCCTCGATGTCCGAGGACGAGGCGATCGCGGGCGAGCTGCGCGAGCTCACCGAGGCGCCGCTGCGGGCGGACAAGATCCGGCGGATCATGGCGGTCGTCGACGAGCTCGACACTCCGACCGGCCCGCGGGGCTCGTTCTTCGTCCGGGACGGCCAGGAGGCCGACGTCCTGCGGGCCGTCAACGACGTCCGGCTCGTCCTCGGCACCCGCCTCGGGGTGGGGGACACGCTCGCGGACGACGAGCTGTACGCGCGCGCCGAGGCGGCCGGCAAGGGCGCGAGCGACGGCCCGGACGCCGTGCTCGAGGCCATGGCGATCCTTTACACGTCCTTGACCTGGTGGCAGGAGTCACTGATCAACGCGCTGCACACCAGGCCGCGGTCGAACTAGCGTCGTCGCCATGAACGATGCGCCCATCGGCATCTTCGACTCAGGCGTCGGAGGTCTGACGGTGGCTCGCGCCGTCATCGACCAGCTCCCGCAGGAGGAGGTGGTCTACATCGGCGACACGGCGAACACCCCCTACGGTCCGCGCCCGATCAGCGAGGTCCGCCACCTCGCGCTCGAGGTGATGGACGAGCTCGTCACCGCCGGCGTCAAGCTCCTCGTCATCGCCTGCAACTCGGCCTCGGCGGCCGTCCTCGCGGACGCCCGGGAGCGGTACGCGCTCGACGCCGGGGTGCCCGTCGTCGAGGTCATCCGCCCCGCCGTCCGCCGCGCGGTAGCCGCCACCGGCAACGGGCGCGTGGGGGTCATCGCCACGCGGGCGACCGTCGACTCGGGCGCGTACCGCGACGCGTTCGCCGCGGCCCCCCGGCTCGACCTGACGGTCGCCCCCGCGCCGCGGTTCGTCGAGCTCGTCGAGGCCGGCATCACCTCGGGCCCCGAGGTCCTCGCCGTCGCCGAGGAGTACCTCGCGCCCGCGAAGGAGGCGGGCGTCGACACGCTCGTCCTCGGCTGCACGCACTACCCGCTGCTGACCGGCGCCATCTCCTACGTCATGGGTCCCGACGTCACGCTCGTCTCGTCCGCCGAGGAGACGGCGAAGGACGTCTACCGCACCCTCGTGGCGCACGACATCGAGCGGAGCCCCGACGCCGCGCCGCCGCAGCACCGGTTCCTGTCCACGGGCGACCCGGAGGAGTTCGGGCGCCTCGCCCGCCGCTTCCTCGGCCCCGAGGTGCGCAGCGTCGAGGCCACGCGGCGCGGGGCGGTGGCGCTGTGAGGCTCACCGTCGTCGGCTGCTCCGGCTCGATGTCCGGCCCCGACTCCGCGGCGTCCGCCTACCTCGTCGAGGCGCGCGGTCCGGGGGAGGACGGCGCGGAGCGCACCTGGTCGATCGTGCTCGACCTCGGCCCGGGTGCGATGGGCGCGCTGCTCAACCACGTGGACCCCCGTGAGCTCGACGCCGTCGTGCTCTCCCACCTGCACGCGGACCACATGGTCGACCTCATCGGGATGCAGGTCTACCGGCGGTGGCACCCGGACGGCCCGCTCCCGCCGCTCGACGTCCACGGGCCTGCCGGCACGCTCGAGCGCACGCGGGCGGTCGGCGGGGACGACGAGGACGAGGACTACTCCGACGTCCTCACCTTCCGCACCCTGTCCACCGGCACCCCGGTGGCGGTCGGTCCGATGACGGTCGAGGTCTTCGACGCGTGGCACCCGGTACCGGCGTTCGGGATCCGCGTGACCGGGCCGTCGGAGGACGGCGCCGGCACCGTCTCCCTGGGCTACACGGGAGACACCGACTCCTGCCCCGGCCAGGACGCGATGGCGCAGGGGCTCGACCTCCTCCTGTCCGAGGCCGCGTTCCAGGAGGACCGGGACGAGGCCCGCGGCATCCACCTCACCGGCCGGCGCGCCGGCGAGCTCGCGGTCACCGGCGGGGTCGGGCGCCTCGTCCTCACCCACGTCCAGCCCTGGACGGACAAGCCGACCGTGCTCGACGAGGCGCGCTCCGTGTACGACGGTCAGGTCGACCTCGCGGCACCCGGCGCCACCTGGGTGCTCTGACAGCCTCCCGGTTGCTCTGTCAGACTTCCGGTC
Source organism: Georgenia sp. Z1344 (assembly GCF_049856295.1). Lineage (GTDB taxonomy): Bacteria > Actinomycetota > Actinomycetes > Actinomycetales > Actinomycetaceae > JB111. The sequence continues at coordinate 4,431 of NZ_JBNDMZ010000010.1, forward strand.
GCTGCGTCCCGCTCCGCCGATCCCGCTCCGCCGAGAGCGGATCGGCCGCCGGGCCCGCCGGCGACCGGCCTACCATCGACCATGGCCGAGACCGGACCCGCACCGCTGCGATCCCTGCGTCGCACGCCGCAGGAACCCCTGTGGCGCCACATGCTCGGGGAGCGGCTGCGGGCGCTGCGGCACGCGCGGGGCGAGCGGCTCGGGGACACGGCCGGTCGTGCGGGCGTCTCGCCCCAGTACCTCTCGGAGATGGAGAGGGGCGTCAAGGACCCCTCGAGCGAGATGATCGCCGCCGTCGCGGGCGCGCTCGGTGTCTCGCTCGTCGACCTCACCGTCGCCGTCAGCCGGGAGCTCGTGGCCCACGAGGCGCACGGCGCTCAACGATCGCGTGGGGCCGAGGTGCGGGCGACGCTCGCCGTCGCCGCCTGAGCGACGCCCAGGACCCGGGCGACGTGCAGCACGCGGGCGACGCCCAGGACCCGCGCGACGCTCAGGACCCGGGCGACGTTCGTCTCCCGAGCACCGCTCGCCGCCGTCGGCCGACCGGCGTGCGCGGCCCGGCCGCGCCGCTCACCTGCCCGTGAGCACGCGGTCGACGATCCCGTAGTCGACCGCCCCCTGGGCGGTGAGGACGAGGTCCCGGTCGGTGTCCGCCCGCAGCCGCTCGACCCCCTGCCCGGTGTGCTCGGCCATGATCGACTCCATCTCGGACCGGGTCCGCACGAGCTCGTCGGCCTGGAGGATGAGGTCGGGGATCGAGCCGCGCCCCTGGGCCGCCGGCTGGTGCAGCACCACCCGCGAGTGCGGCAGGACGGCACGCTTGCCCGGGGCGCCCGCGGCGAGCAGCACGGCACCGACGGAGACGGCCTGACCGACGCACGTGGTGGCGACGTCGGGCCGGATGTACCGCATCGTGTCGTAGATACCGAGCATCGCGCTGGGGTCCCCGCCCTCGCACGTGATGTAGAGGTGGATGTCCGCGGCCGGGTCGTCCTGCTCGAGGTAGATGAGCTGGGCGATGAGCGCGCCGGCCACCCCGGAGTCGATGCCGGTGCCGAGGTAGACGATGCGCTCGCTCAGCAGGTGGGAGTAGACGTCCATCGCGCGCTCGCCGCGCGGATGACGCTGGACGACGTTCGGGATCGTGTAGGAGCTCATCGCGCGGCCCCCACGGCCCCGCCGAGCGCGGGGATGCGTCGCGCACGGCGGGGTGCGACGTCGTCGAAGTCGGTGACGATCTCGTCGACGAACCCGTACTCCCTCGCCTCGCCGGCCGTGTACCACCGGTCGTGCAGGGAGTCCTCGAGGACCTGGGCGAACGGCCGGCCCGTGTCCTCGGCGACGAGGCCGAGCACCGTGTCCCGGGTGTGCCGCAGGTCGTCCGCCTGCAGCTCGACGTCGACCGCGCTCCCGGCGATCCCCGCCGAGCCCTGGTGCATGAGGACCCGTGCGTGCGGCATCGCCCGGCGCAGCCCCGGCGTGCCCGCGGACAGGAGGAACTGGCCGGCGCTGTAGGCGATCCCGAGGGCGAGCGTGGCCACGTCGCACGGGATCGTGCGCATGACGTCGCGGATCGCGAGCATCGCCGGGACGGACCCGCCGGGGGAGTGGATCCACAGCGCGATCCCGGCGGTCGGGTCGTCGACGGCGAGCGTCATCAGCTGGGTGGCCAGGAGAGTGCCGTTGTCGTCGTCGAGCTGGCCGTCGAGGACGAGCACGCGCTGGTCGTAGAGCGACCGGCGTGCCTCGGCGTCGAACCGGGGTGGGGGTGGGTTCTCGCTCATGGGGCGACGCTCGCACCCCGGCAGGGGTGAGGTCGCGCCGTGCTGCTCACGGCAGGTCTGCCCTCGGCGGAACGGCCACCGGGTGGTCGCGTCTGCGCCCATGCCGGGCGCGCCGTTAGCCTGCACGCGTGATTGCACCAGGTGACCGCGCGTCCGACCCGCTCGACCCCACCACCGACCCCGCCGGCGGGGCGCCCACGGGCGCCGCACCCGCCGGCACCCCCACGGCGGGCATGCCGTCCACCGGCACGACCACGACGACGCCGAACGGCACCGCGTCCGGCGTCCCCGACGCCATGCGCGCCGACGTCCGCCTGCTCGGCAACATGCTCGGCCAGGTGCTCAAGGAGTCCGGGTCCGAGGGGCTGTACGACGACGTCGAGACGCTGCGCGAGCTCGTCATAGACGCGCGCCGGGCGAGCAGCGCCACGGACATCGCCCGCGCCGAGGAGGTCGTCGCCGGCTTCACGCCCGAGCGCGCCATCGAGGTGGCCCGGGCCTTCTCCTGCTACTTCCACCTCGCCAACCTCGCCGAGGAGCAGCAGCGCGTCCGCGTGCTGCGCGAGACCGAGGGCGGCGGCAGCCGCGGCTTCACGTCCCCCAGCTCGCTGCCGGGCGCCGTGCGCGCGCTCGCCGACGAGGTGGGCGAGGAGGAGGCCCGCCGCCGCCTCGGCGAGCTCCGCTTCCACCCCGTCTTCACGGCGCACCCGACCGAGGCGCGTCGCCGCGCGGTCACCCGGTCGATCCGCACGCTCGGCGAGCTCATCGACGCCCGCGACGACGACCGGCTCGGTCCGTTCGCCCTCGCCGAGATCGACCGCGAGCTCCTCGCCGCCGTCGACACGCTGTGGCGCACCGCCGAGCTGCGCCCCTACAGCCCCGGCCCGCTCGACGAGGTCCGCACCCTCATGCAGACCTTCGACAGCTCGCTCGTCGACGTCATCCCCGCCGTCTACCGGCGGCTCGACGACGCGCTGGACCCCGAGGGCGCCGGCATCGCCGAGCCCGTCGCGCCGGCGTTCGTCCGCCTCGGCAGCTGGATCGGTGGCGACCGGGACGGCAACCCCAACGTGGTCTCGCCCCTGACGATCGAGGCCTCGCGCATCATGTCCGAGCACGCGCTCGCCACCATCGGGGAGCGCACCCGGCACGTCGCCATGCACCTGACCGTCGCGGACTCCTTGGTCGCCCCGGCCGACGCGGTCTCGCGCCTGTGGCAGATGCAGCGCCAGCTGAGCCCGGCGCTCGCGGAGCAGGTCGCCTCGACCTCCCCGGGGGAGACCCACCGGCGCGTCCTGCTGTTCGTCGCCGGCCGCCTCGACGCCACGCGGGAGCGCGACGCCGACCTCGCCTACGCCGACCCGGAGGAGGCGCTCGACGACATCCGCACCGTCCGCGCCTCGCTCGCGGCCGCCGGCGCGCACCGGGCCGCGAACGGCGACATCGCCGACCTCGAGCGCCAGCTCGTCACCTTCGGCTTCCACGGCGCCGAGCTCGAGATGCGTCAGCACAGCAAGGTGCACCGCCAGGCGCTCGCGATCCTCGACGGGGAGGTGGACCCCGAGGAGCACCCGCCGGCCGTGCCGGTCGAGGAGGTGCTCGACACGATGCGGGCCGTCGCCCTCGTCCAGCGCCGGCTCGGCGAGGGGGCGGCGGGCCGCTACCTCGTCTCGTTCACCCAGTCGAGCGAGGACATCGCCAACGTCTACCGGCTCGCGCGGATCGCCGCGGGGGACGGACGCCACGCCCCGGTCATCGACGTCGTGCCCCTGTTCGAGACGTTCGAGGACCTGCGCAACGCGCCCCGGATCCTCACCGAGATGCTCGACATCCCGGACGTCCAGGAGCGGCTCGCCGCGAACGGGCGCCAGATCGAGGTCACGCTCGGCTACTCGGACTCCGCGAAGGACGTGGGGCCGGTGGCCGCCACGATCGCGCTCTACGACGCGCAGCGGCAGATCGCCGACTGGGCGAAGGAGCACGACATCGCGCTCACCCAGTTCCACGGGCGCGGCGGCGCGCTCGGCCGTGGCGGCGGCCCCGCCCACCGGGCCGTGCTCGCGCAGCCGCCGCACAGCGTCGACCTGCGGTTCAAGGTGACCGAGCAGGGCGAGGTCATCTCGGCGAGGTACTTCAACCAGGCCATCGGCATCCGGCACATCGAGTCCGTCGCCGCCGCCACGCTCATGGCCTCCGCACCGAGCGTGGAGCGGCGCAACGCCGAGGCGGCCGAGCGGTTCGCCGAGCTCGCCGAGCGGCTCACCACGACGTCCCGCGAGCGGTTCGACGCGCTCGTCGGCGCCGAGGGCTTCCCCGCCTGGTTCGCCCAGGTCACCCCGCAGGAGGAGGTCGGCCACCTCGCGATCGGCTCGCGGCCGGCCAAGCGCGGCCTGTCGGTCGAGTCGCTCGACGACCTGCGCGCCATCCCGTGGAACTTCGCCTGGTCGCAGGCCCGGACCAACCTGACCGGCTGGTTCGGCCTCGGGACGGCGCTCGCGGAGGTCGGCGACGTCGAGCTCCTGCGCTCCGCCTACGCGCAGTGGCCGCTGTTCGCCACGATGGTCGACAACATCGAGATGTCGCTGGCCAAGGCCGACGACCTCATCGCCGCCCGCTACCTCGCCCTCGGCGACCGCGAGGACCTGTCCGCCATGGTCCTCGAGGAGCTCGAGCTCACGCGCCGCTGGGTCCTCGAGGTCACGGGCCAGGACGAGCTGCTCCAGTCCCACCGGGTGCTCGGCCGCGCCGTGGCGCTGCGCAACCCGTACATCGACGCCCTCTCGCTCCTCCAGCTGCGGGCGCTGCGCGTGCTCCGTGGTGACGTGGACGAGGTGCCGGACGAGGTCCACCAGCTCCTCCTCATCACCCTCAAGGGAGCGGCCGCCGGCCTCCAGAACACGGGGTGACCCACCCCCCGACTCCTCGTCGAGACTGCGGTTGGTGCTCGCCGAGATTGCGGTTGGTGCACCTCGACGTCGGGCGGCTCCGATCGGTTGGTGCACCAACCGCAGTCTCGGAGAACGGATCCCGCGCGCGCTCACACGTGTCGACAGTGCGGTTCAGCGGCCTGAGCCGCACTCTCGACCAACGGCGGTGGAGGGGGGGCCGCCCGGGGTGCCGGACCGGACCGCCCACCTCGGCGCGCGCCGGTAGCCTCGACCCATGACCTCTGACTCGACGAGCACACCCGTGCCCCGCGCCGACGGCCGCGCGCCCGACCAGCTCCGCGACGTGCGGATCACCCGCGGCTGGCAGAAGGCGGGCGAGGGGTCGGTCCTCGTCGAGTTCGGCGACACCCGCGTGCTGTGCGTCGCGTCGTTCACGGCCGGCGTCCCGCGCTGGCGCAAGGACTCCGGCGAGGGCTGGGTGACCGCCGAGTACGCGATGCTCCCGCGCGCCACGAACGACCGCTCCCAGCGCGAGTCCGTGCGCGGGAAGATCGGCGGCCGCACGCACGAGATCAGCCGCCTCATCGGCCGGTCGCTGCGCGCCGTCGTCGACATGTCCGCGCTCGGCGAGAACTCGATCGTGCTCGACTGCGACGTCCTCCAGGCCGACGGCGGTACCCGCACCGCCGCCATCACCGGCGCCTACGTGGCGCTCGCCGACGCGATCACCTGGGGCCAGCGTGAGGGCCACGTCCGCAAGGGCGCCGGCGTGCTCAAGGACTCCGTCGCGGCGATCTCCGTGGGCGTCGTCGACGGGCGCCCCGTCCTCGACCTGCCCTACGTCGAGGACGTCGCCGCCGACACCGACATGAACGTCGTCGTCACCGGGGGCGGGAAGTTCATCGAGATCCAGGGCACCGCCGAGGGCGAGGCGTTCGACCGCGCCGAGCTCGACGCCCTCCTCGACCTCGCCCTCACCGGCACCGCCCGCCTCACCGAGCTCCAGCGCGAGGCTCTCGCCGGCGGGGCCGGCGCGTGACGAACCACCCGAGCCCGACGCCGGAGCCCGCCCCGGGCGGTCACGTCACCGGGCGTGACGGCACAGCCGGGCAGGTCCCGACGCCGGAGCCCGGCGCGGGCGCATCGATCCGTCCGCGGCTCGTGCTCGCCACCCACAACCCCGGCAAGCTCGCCGAGCTGCGCGAGATCCTCGCCCCGCTCGTCCCGGGCCTCGCGCCGGAGGAGGTCGTCACGGCCGGGGAGCTCGGCATCGACCCGCCGGTCGAGGACGGTGTGACGTTCGAGGCCAACGCGCTGCTCAAGGCGCGCGCGATCGCCACGGCCTCGGGCCTGCCCGCGGTGGCCGACGACTCCGGCCTCGCCGTCGACGTGCTCGGCGGATCGCCCGGTGTGTTCTCTGCACGCTGGTCCGGCCGGCACGGGGACGACGCCGCGAACAACGCGCTGCTGCTCGCCCAGCTCGCCGACGTGTCCGACGAGCATCGCGCGGCGCGGTTCGTGTGCGCGGCCGCGCTCGTGGTGCCCGGTGCTCCCGGCGCGACACCGGTCGAGGTCACGCGGTGCGGCGAGATGCCGGGGCGCCTGCTGCGCGAGGCGCGGGGGAGCGGCGGCTTCGGCTACGACCCGCTGTTCCTGCCCGACGGCGAGACGCGGTCCGCGGCCGAGCTCGCGCCCGCCGAGAAGCACGCGATCAGCCACCGGGGTGCGGCGTTCCGTGCCCTCGCCCCCGATGTTGTGCGCGTGCTCGACGCGCGCTGACTCCCGGTCCGGTCAGCTCCCGGTGCGACCCGCGCGTGCGGCCGCCTGTCGCGCGACGTCGGGCCGGTGGTGCGCCACCCATTCGCCGATCCGGTGGCGCGCCCACTGCTCGTCGAACTGGGACAGCGGGATCGCCGTTCTCGACTCACCGCTGTCCGGGTCGGTGCCGTAGCGCGCAGGGTCCTGGGCGTAGGTGCGCTCCGCCAGCGGACCGCCCGTGACCTCCGTGGTGCCGCGGCCCACCAGCCCCAGGCCCTCGCGGCGGAAGGCGCTGAACCCCTCCGTCGGAGCGCCGCCTCCGAGCGGGGTGATCGTCGGGATCACCTCGGCCGCCCGGACGTCGTCCCACGCCATCCGCCGGACGGAGGAGTCACCGACGTACTCGAGGCCGTCGGGGGACAGGGTGAGTGACAGGCCGGCCGCGGAGTCGCGGGCTGCCCGCCGGCCCAGCCAGGCGATGAGCGCGGTCGACACGGCGGCGGCACCCAGTGCGACGAGCACCGACCACGGGATCCCCGCGAGCGCGAAGAGGGGCCAGTAGACCAGGGCGGTCGCGACGAGCAGGCCGGCGATCCGCGCGGGCGTGCGCGTGATCGTCTCGGCCGCGTGTCGGGAACTGGTGCCGGCGACGAACTGCTCGGTGGTCACGAAGTCGTCATCCATCCGGGCTCCTTCATCGCTTGACTGGCATCTGGATCAGGGTGCGCGCGCCGCACGAGAAACGTACCGAGCACCGGCCCAATCAGGTCCGTCGACGCTACCTGCTCCCCGGCCGCGCCGGCGGGGGCTCTGCGGTTGCGTCCAGGATCGCGAGGGGGGGAGGACTCCCCGGCAACGGGGTCACGATTCGTGCTCGATCTCGGTAAAGATCGACGTCCATGACGAGACACCCGACGGCGAGGACCGGCACCACAGCATGAACACCACGAACAGCGGGCACTTCGAGGGCGGGGATTCGCAGGACGCAGTGCTGCTCGTCGTCGATGACGACGCTCGCACGGTCGGCATCGAGCTCGCCGCGGACTGGCCGGAGATCGTCGTAGAGAGGGACCTCGGTCTCCATCTGGTGGAGGCGTATCGCGCGGCGGTCGCCGCGCGCGACACGAGCCAGATGGACCAGGTTGATCTGGACGGGTTGCTCGCCAGGTTGCGGACACTGACCGAGATGACGCCTGAACAGCTCCGGGAGCACCTGGGAACTGCCGCGACCGACGCCTCCTGGCGTTCGTCGAGCGGGTCGGGGAACGACGATCTGCTCGATCCCGAGTTCCGTGCCACCCATGCCGAGCGGCTCCGCGAGATCCACAGTGAGACCGACGAGGTGACGTCGCCGGACGGTCTTCTCACGCTGCAAGGCATCGCAGGGCAGCCGACCGGACTGACGATCGCGCGCGGCTGGTCGACCCGGTACGAGGTCGACACACAGGCCGTACAGCTCTTCGCGTTGCTCGAGGAGCTGGCTCGGCGACATGACGAGCGTCTCGCCCAGCTCGACCTCGAGTTCCCGGGCCTGGCAGACCGCCAGCAGGCCACGATCGACCGTGGGCTCGACCTGGTACGGAGCATCCCGCTGACAGAGGACGACGAAGGACGGAGACAGACCGATGGCTGATATCGAGATCACCTACAGCGTCGTGCGTTCGGTGGCAACGACCTGGAACACGACGCTCGCCGACGAGTACACGAGCCTCAAGGGCCGGGCGGAGTCGTTCACGGTCGACAGCTCCTCCTGGAGCGGCGGGGTCGGCGGCGTCTACGACTCCATCCGTACGACGATGGCTGCGATCGCCGGTGGAGGTAGCGACGAGATGGAACTGATGGCGGGGGCCCTGACGGCCGCGTGCAACCACTACGAGGAGACGGACGAGGAGTCCGAGTACGAGTTCGATACTCGCACCTGACCTCCGCCTCTGGGTATGGACCACCACGACGACTCACCGACGACGAACTGAGAAGAGGACGATATGTCGAGCGCCGAGTTCCTGAGGTCCGAGCTACGCCGAGTCTCGGGCGAGCTGCGTGATGCCGAGGGCGGCCTGCGCAACTTTCCGAACCAGGTCCCGCCGGTGGTCAGCAGTGCGGTCAGTGGCCCCGCGAACGATCTTGCTGACGGCTGCGCGAACGCGGCCGGCGACGCCGATCGCGTCGAGCTGAACGTCCGGGACGACGCCGCGGTGCAGCAGGCGAAGGATGACTGGATCGCGTGGGCGGAGTCCGTGCTCGAGACCATCACGGACTTCCAGACCACCGAGGTCGGACCGCAGCACTGGTCGGCGGACGGTGCCACCGCCTACGCCAACGCCCGCACGCCGCAGAGCGACGCGATGACGTTCATCGAGCAGCACGCCCGCGACATCGCACGTGAGCTGGAGATCTACGGCGAAGCCATCGACGACTTCCGTAACTCGGGCCTGCTGTGGGTCGGGGAGATCGTCCTGCTGCTCGCGTCGATCGTCGCGATCCTCGCCACCCCCGTCACATTCGGGGTCTCGGGGGTCCTCGGCATCATCGGGCTCGTCGGCTCCCTCGTGATGATGGGCTTCACGATCGCCAACCTCATCGAGCTCGCCAACCAGCTGAAGGACACGACGCCGTTCGACGAGCTGCTTGCCACCATCTCCTCGACCCCGTCCCTCCGTTCGGGTGAGTGGCCCTACGCACTCAAGGCGCAGGACTGACGAGCGGAAGCTGCTTCCTCACGGTCGGGTGCGGTCGGAACCGGGTCGAGTCGCAAGCCGGACGACCAGCACCACGAGCCGCCAACCGAGGAAGCCGGCGGCGAACAGGCCGGCAGCCACGAGCACGAACGTCCATGCGGTCCCGCCGCCGGTGAGTGCGCGCAGTGCCATGCCGATCCCGAGGGTGCCGAGCCAGACGAGCACCCCGGTGGGCCACAGCGAGGTCGGGGCACGCCACAGCCGACCCGCCACCCACGTGATCGCGAGCGCGGCGAGGAACGGCCACGCAATGCGAGCCAGGTCCCCGGCGCCCCGCTCGTGGGCGTCCGCACCGCCGAGTGTGAAGGCCGCGACCACTGCCACGTCGAGGAGGAGCGCCCACCACACGACGCCACGACGCCGCGCGACCGGTGTCACGCCGTCGGGTCGGGTGGGCGAGGCTCCGGTCCCCGTACGACCGACGTCGTCGTGACGAGCGGGACGGTCCCCGACCCGCTCCCCGCCTCTCGTCACGGCAGGCGGCCGAGGTGCGCGAGCGCGCGGCGCACGAGGTCGGCGTGCCCCTCGGACATGTCGCCGGTGATCTCCGGGGTCACGACCTCGCGCGGGGTGAACCAGCTGAGCTCGAGGGTGTCGTTGGACGGGCTGCAGTCGCCGGCGACGGGCACGATGTAGGCCAGCGACACCGCGTGCTGGCGCGGGTCGAGGTAGTGCTCGCCGGGCGTGGGGAAGTACTGGCCGATCGCGTACGGCACCGGGGAGACCGGGAGCTGGGGGAGCGCGAGCGGGCCGAGGTCCTTGTCGAGGTGGCGCACGAGCGCCTGGCGCACCGTCTCCTGGAACAGGACGCGGCCGGAGACGAGCTCGCGGGTGATGGTCCCCTCGGGCCGCGCGCGCAGGAGGAGGCCGACCGCCTCGAGGGTGCCGTTCTCGCCGACCCGCACGGGGACGACGTCGACGTAGAGCATCGGCACCTTGCGGCGGACGAGCTCGAGCTCCTCCTCGGACAGCCAGGGACCCATGTCGTCGGACGCGATGTCGCTCACCCGTCGTTTCTACCCCGGCGGCGTGCGTCGGCGCGACTCCGCCGCGGCCGGGGAACGCACGACCTCGCCGGGACCTGTGCACGAGTCGGGACTCGTTCGGGCGCGGTCGCTAGGCCGACAGGCATGGCACGCGACACTGCAGGGTTGATCCGCGACGCGCTCGCGCTCGACGTGGACCAGCGCGCAGTCGTCGCGCGCGCCCTCATCGAGAGCCTCGAAGACGCGTCCGGCGTGGGTGAGAGCGAAGAAGAGTGGCGTGACGAGGCTGTTCGGCGGCTGGCCGAGGTCAGGGCCGGCACGGTGGAGGCGGTGGAGGCGTTGCATGCTGACGAGCACCATGCGCGTCTACGTGCCTCGCTTACTGCATGACCCTGGACCAGCGGGAACCGCAAGGTGCGCGAGGCGGGACTCGAACCCGCACGCCCGAAGGCACCAGGACCTAAACCTGGCGCGGCTGCCAGTTACGCCACTCGCGCTCGCGGGCACGGCCCGCGAAGGACGAGCCTACGTCGTCGTCGGCCGACGATCACCACGTCGACCGACGACGAACACCCCGGTGCTGAACGCGCCTACGCTGCCGCGGCGAGCCCCAGCTCGCGCGCGAGGAGTGCCATGTGCCCCTTGGCCCGCACGTTGTACCGCACCCAGCTCACGACGCCGTCCGGGTCAAGGACCGCGGTCGAGCGGATGAGCCCCTCGTAGGTGCGCCCGTAGTTCTTCTTCTCGCCCCACGTGCCCCATGCCTCGGAGACGGCGTGGTCCTCGTCGGAGAGCAGGTCGAACGGGATCGCGTCCTGCTCGACGGCGCGGGCGAGCCGCTCGACGGGGTCGGGCGAGATGCCGACGAGCGCGTACCCGGCGTCGGTGAAGACGTCGTACCGGTCGCGGGCGTCGCACGTCTGCTGCCGGCACGCCGGGGTCAGGGCCTGCGGGTAGAAGTAGACGATGAGTCCGGTGCGGCCCTCGGCGAGGAGCTCGTCGAGCGTGCGGACGGCGCCGGTGTGCGCGGGCAGCGAGAAACCGGGCGCGGCGCTCCCGATCGCGAGCCGCGCCCCTGCGGGGGCAGTCACGCGCCGAGGACCTCGCGCAGGCGCGCGACGTGGCCGTTGGGGTCCACGCCGTACTCGACGTGGGTCAGGCGCATCTCGGGGTCGACGACGAAGGTCGAGCGCTTGTTGCCCGTCTGGACGCCGAACGGGGTCTCGTGCGTGCCCCACGTGCCGTACGCGTCGCCGACCGCGTGGTCCTCGTCCGACGCGAAGGGGAAGGTCACGTGGTTGTCCGCCGCGAACGACTCGAGGTCGGCGACGGGGTCCGCGGAGATGCCGACCAGGGAGTAGCCGGCGGCGGCGAGGGCCGCCTCGTTGTCCCGGAAGTCGCACGCCTCGGTCGTGCAGCCGGGCGTTGCGGCCTTCGGGTAGAAGTAGACGATCGCGCCCTTGCCCGAGCCGACGAGCTCGGACAGGACGACCCGCGAACCGTCGTGCGCGGGGAGGTCGAAGTCGGGCGCCTGGTCACCGGCGGAGAGAGAAGTCATGCGCCCATCGTGGCATCACCCGCCCCGTCCGCGCCGGTGCGACCGAGGAAGAGACACGACGACGAGACCCGCGATCACGACCGCCGCCAGCAGCGCGCCGGCGCCCGCGGGCGAGGCGGCGAACAGAGGGAGGACGGCGGGTGCGGCGGCGCCGGCCGCGAACTGGGCCGACTGCGTGACCGAGGTCGCGCCGGCCTCGTTGGTGGGTGTCGAGGCGATCGCGAGGCTCGTGCACAGGATCCGCACGCACGAGGCGGTCGCCCCGCACAGCGCGACGGCGAGCACGAGCAGCCACAGTGCGGGGGAGACCTGGACGGCGAACGTGGCCGAGGCGAGGACGGCCGCCGCCACGGCGCCCATGGCGAGCATCCCGAACCGGTCCGCCCAGGCGCCGGCGAGCCGCGCCGTCGCGAACCCCGCCACCCCGAAGGCGACGACGACGAGCCCGCGCTGCGCCGGTGGCAGGCCGAACCTGTCGGTGGCGATGAGGGCGGCCGAGAGCACGACGAAGTTGGCGGCGAGCTGGGCGGTGGCCGCCATCACCGTCACGGAGCCGAGCCGAGGGTTGAGCAGGGCGCCCCAGGCGGCGGGTGCGGTGGGCACACGTGTGGGCCGGCCCGACGGGGTGAGCAGCGCGAGGACCACGGCGGCAAGTGCGGTGGCGACGAAGGCGATCCGCCAGTCGTGGCCGGCCGCGAGGCCCCCGGCGAGCGGTGACAGCGCCTGACCGGCTGCCTGTGCGGCGGCGAACCCGCCCAGCGCTCGCCCGACCCGGCCCCGGTCGGTCGCGGCCACGATGAGCGTGATGAGCACGGGTGTGAGGAAGGCGTTGGCCGCGCCCTGGACCGCGCGGGCGCCGAGGAACAGCGGGAGCGTGGGGACCAGGGCGCACGCCACCGAGGACGCCGCGTAGGAGGCGTAGCCCACGCGGACGACCGTGGCCCGGTCCCACCGGTCGGCCAGGGTGCCGGACACCAGGAGCAGGAGCGCGAAAGGGCCGAGGTACCAGGTGATCGACTGCGAGGCCCCGTGGACGGTGGTGCCGAGCCCCTCGGCGAGCTCGGGCAGCATCGTCGAGACCATCCCGCCGCCGAACGGACCCATGAACCCGCCCACGTAGAGCACCCACAGACGCCGGGGAGCGGTCGGGGGCGGCGTCGTCACCGCGCCAGGGTAGGCCGCGCGAAACGCGGACGCCTGCCGGCCGTCGGTCGTGAGAAGCGGCCTCCGTCTGGGCATCTCGATGCGGACGTCCCCGCTATCGTCAGGGATGGGGGCGCGCAATGCTGCGACGGGCCCCGAACTGCGGGTCGGCCGCGCCGCGGTACGACCGACATCGAGACCGAGCTCTCCGCGGCGCTCGGGGAGGCACAGAGGTGGGACATGGTGTCTGATCCGGTGGGCCGCGGTCCCTCGACCCGCACGGCTCGACGTCGAGCCCTCGTCCTGGTCGCCGGCGCCACGCTGCTGACCGCCGCGTGCCAGGGCGGCGGCGACGGCGGGTTGAGGGCGGGTGACGACTTCTCCGTCGTCGCCGCGATCGGTGAGATCCCGGCCGAGGTGGCGGAGGGCGCCGTCTACGTCAGCACGGCGGATCTCGACTCCGCCTGCGAGGCGAACGGGTGCACGCGTCCGGAGGACGCGGACGACGAGGAGGCCGTCCGGGACTGGATGAGTGCGCTGACCGGGGGGCCGGCCGCGCCCGACGGCCCCGTGCACGTCGATCTGCCCGACTCCTTGGGCGGCCGCACGGGAACGATGGCCGACTTCCGCGATCAGGTGGGCTGGTCGCTCGTCGACGTCGACTCGTACGTGTCGTTCGCGGTGCCTCCGTCCTCCTTCACCGTCGTCACCGGTCCCGAAGCGCTGAGCGACGAGCTCGTCGAGGTCGACGACCGCGTGCTCTCGACCAGCGACGCCGAGGACGGGTGGGTGGACCCGTCGTCGGCGTCGGCGATCGACAGCCTGGGTCGCCCCGTGCGTCTCACGCAGGACGAGGACCGGACCGCGCTCTCGCTCTCCACGGCCTCGGTGGCCGCGTGGCGTGCAGGGCCCGAGGCCACGCTCGCCGACGACGAGTCGCTCCTCGCCGTCGCCGGCGCGATGGACGACGCGGGGGTGGTCTCCTCGGTGCTCGCCCGGGACGACTTCACGGTGCCCGACGACGCGGTGGGTCCCGGGGCCGCGCGCCTGCCTCCCTTCGAGACCGTCGCCGTCGGCTGGAGCGGCGGTGACGACGCCGCGATCACCGTCGCCTACGGGACCGGTGCCGGCCAGGACGCCGAGCAGCTCGCCACCGCGCTGCAGGACATGTTCGACGAGGACGTGACGTCGGCGTCCGCGACGTCGGTGGGCCGCCCGCTGAGCGACGTCCTTGTCCTGGACGACGTCACGGTCGGGGACTCGCTCGTGACGGCCACCGTGCGACCCGCGGCCGAGGGGCGCCCCGGGACGGTCATGGAGATGCTGCACGTGCGCGACCTGCTGTTCAGTCACCGGTAGCCGCTGTCCCGGCCCCGACGGGTTGCCAGTCGGCGCCGCTGTGCGTGACCTCACGGCGTGCGGACGGGCCGCGGACTGGGAGGACGCGCCTCCGAGCGGTAGAGTGATTCCTCGGTTCACACGGGCCGGTCGCGCGCAGCGCGAGCCCCTCGGACCGCGCACCGCTAGCTCAACGGCAGAGCAGCTGACTCTTAATCAGCGGGTTCTGGGTTCGAATCCCAGGCGGTGTACAGCAGGAAGGCCCCGGCCGCGGACATCCGCGACCGGGGCCTTCGTCGTGCCGCTCGCCCGCCGTCGCCGTGCGCGTCCGGCGGCCTCCGAGTAGCGTCGTGTCACGAGGGCGTAACGGCGCACGGGGGAGCCCCGCGGAAGCGGGTTCCCGATGCGGGCGGCGAGCGCCCACACCCCAAGGAGGCACGCCATGAGTCACCACGGCAAGCATGTCGCCGATCCGCACGAGGGCGGCGACGAGGGCGAGGTCGGGTACAGCCCGAGCGAGTACCAGCACCGTCCGGACAACCCGGACCAGCCGGACAACCCGCAGGCCGAGCACACGGACCGTTCCGCCTACAAGCACGACGGGTCGGACGGCGGGGGCGGCGCCGGCCGCACCCACGACGGCGGCGTCCTCGGTGGCGCCGGTGTCGAGGGCGACGCGGGCGGGACCCTGCGCCCGGACGGCACGGACCGGCCCGACGCCTGACACCCCTGCACGTAGCTGAACAGTCCACCCGTACGACACATTCGAACGAGGGAGAAGCATGATCAGCATCAACGATGTCGGTGGCATCCTCGCCGCGAAGACGCCCGTCCACGGAAGCGACGGCAAGATCGGCACGGTGGGGCAGGTCTTCCTGGACGACTCCAGCAACGACCCCACCTGGATGACCGTCAACACCGGGCTGTTCGGCACCAAGGAGACGTTCGTCCCGCTCGACGGGGCGACCTACGAGAACGACGAGATCGTCGTGCCGTTCACGAAGGACGCGGTCAAGGACGCGCCGCGCCTGGACGTGGACGAGAACCTCACTCCCCAGCAGGAGAGCGAGCTCTTCGAACACTACGGACTGCAGGACCGCTACGCGGGCTGGGACCAGCAGCCCGGGGTCGCCGGCGACGCGCGCCAGGACGGGACCGCCCCCGTGGCGGACCAGCAGGGAGCACCCGTCGCCGGTGCCGGCCATGCCGGTGCCCCGGCCGAGGGGGGCGTGGCGGGCCCGACCTTCCGCGACGACCGTCCGGACTCCGCACGCCCGGACGCCCCCACCGCGGACGGTCGGCCCGTCCAGGCCGACTCCGACCTCGCGGCACCGGCTGCCGCTGCCGCCGGTGGCGCCGCCGCGGGTGGCGCGCTCGCCGGCCCGCCGCACGTCGGCCCGGGCCGGGTGTCCGAGGACGGCGCCCCTGCCGGTGCCCACGACGAGCGTCCCGTCCAGGCCGGAGCGCCCGTCGGCGACGCGCGCCTCGGCGACACGCCGGTCCAGCCGCGCGCCGGTGAGCACGGCGGTCCCGCGGGGGCTCCCGCCGCACCCCACGAGCAGGGGCATGCTGGAGCGGGCGAGGTCGACCGTCCGCCGCACGAGCGTGAGCACGGCGTCCCGGGCGAGGCTCCGGTCCCGCCGCACGAGCGTGAGCACGGCGGTCCGGGTGAGGCTCCGGTCCCGCCGCACGAGCGTGAGCACGGCGGTCCGGCCGGTGGTCCACCGGTCCCGCCGCACGAGCGTGAGCACGGCGTCCCGGGCGAGGCTCCGGTCCCGCCGCACGCGCAGGGTGGGGCCGCCGACCAGGCGGGCCAGCCGACGGGTCGGATGCGGCTGCGCCGCTACACGGTGACGGAGACCTTCGCCGAGGACGGCACCCCCGTCACGAGCGAGGACATCCACATCGAGCGCGACCCTGCGGGCCCCGACGCGGGTGCGGACGGGGACGCGGGGCGGCACGCCCGACCCTGACCCATCCTCCACCGGCCGGGAGCCGAGCCGCCTGACCCCCGGGTCGGCGGCCGGCCCCGGCCGGTGCCGTGTCCGCCGCGCGCGCCGTCAGGTGCGAGCGGTCAGCGCTTCTTTCGTCCCATCCGACGACCGGACTTGCGCATCGTGCTGCGCCGCTTGCCACCGCTGGAGCGGGAGCGACGCCGCGAGGACCCGGAGCCGAACCGTCCGCCGGAGCTCCGCCGGCTGGAACGACTCGACCTGAAGCTACCGCCGAAGCTGCCGCGACCGGACCCGCCGGAGCGTCCCGACCTGCGGGACCGGCCCGATCCCCAGCCGCTCCGGCGGTCACGACGGTCGTATCCGCCGTCGTACCCGCTGTGGCCCCTGCGCACGCGCGAGACCCCGCGGGCGATGTTGATGATCGCGAGGATGACGATGAGGATGATGACCCAGGTCATCGCTGCTCTCCCTTCGCACGGGAGCGGAGGTACTGTTCCTCGAGGCTGAGGCCCGCGCCGAACCCGGAGGGTGATCCGGCGTCGTCGGTCGGACCGTGGACCGCCGTCACTTCGGGCGCGGTCGGCTGCCGGCGACGCAGCTCGAGCATGCGGATCTCGTGCTCCCGCCGCCGCTGCGCCTCGCGGTGCGCCATGACGCGCTGAACGATCTTGACGACGATCGACAGCACCATCAGCGCAGGCACCACGTAGAACATCCACGGCACGCCCCCGGGAAAGGCGCCCGGGAAGCCCGCAGTGGCGGGGCCGACAAGGGCGGTGGTCGTCGTCATGGCGACAGCGTGCCACCGAAGAGCTGCCGCAGGAGGGGCTCCACCCGGGGAGTTCAAGCCATCGCCCGGACGGTTCAGCGCCGCATGACCTTCCGCGCCAGCCAGTTGCCGAAGAACTGCACGCCCTGGACGAGGATGACGATCACGATGACGGTGATGATCGTGAGGATCCAGTCGAAGCGCTGGTAGCCGTACGTGAGCGCGAAAGCGCCGAGCCCGCCGCCGGAGATCATCCCGGCGAGCGCGGACATGTCGACGATCGCCACGAAGATGAACGTGTACCCGAGGATGAGCGGTCCCAGCGCCTCGGGGATGACGACCGTGCGGATGATCCGCCACGGCGACGCGCCCATGGCGCGGGCCGCCTCGATGAGCCCGGGGTCGAGCGCCACGAGGTTCTGCTCGACGATGCGCCCGGTCGCGAAGGACGCCATGACCGCGGCGGGGACGATGAACGCCTCGGTCCCGATCCGCGACCCGACGATCTGGATCGTCACCGGTCCCATGACGGTGAGGAAGATGATGAACGGGATCGGCCGCACGAAGTTGGTCAGGACGTTGAGGAACCCGAAGACCCACCTGTTGGCGAGGACGCCGCCGCGCCGGGTGGCGTACAGCAGCGTCCCGAGGATCAGCCCGAGGACGCCGCCGATGAGCAGCGTGGTCCCGACGATCTGCAGCGTGACGAGGAAGGCCTCGAGGAAGACGTCCCAGTTGTTCGCCCAGTCGAACTTCATCGCTGCGCCTCCTCGTCGATGGTCGGTCCATGTGCGGACACGGGAGGCGCGGGGGGTTCGCCGTCGGGCTCGGGGACGTGGATCGTGACCTCCGCGACGTCGTACAGGGCGCCGACGAGCGCCTCGATCGCGGCGTCGGTCCCGGTGAGCGCGAACGTGAGCGATCCGAGCGGGCGGTTGCCGACGTCGGTGATACCGCCGTACACGAGCGCCGCCCGCACCTGTGGGTGCTCGCCGAGCGTCTCCGCGATGAGGGCGGACGAGCCACGCTCCTCGCGCACCGCCACGGTGGTGAGTACCGCGCCCGGGTGGGTCTCGCGCAGGGCGCGCAGCGTGTCGGTCCGGGGCTGGTCGCGCAGCGAGGTCGCGACGAAGCGCCGCGTCGTCTCGTGCTGCGGGTCCGCGAACACGTCGTAGACGGCGCCGGTCTCGACGATCTCGCCGTGCTCCATCACGGCCACCCGGTCGCAGAGGTGCTTGACGATGTCCATCTCGTGGGTGATGAGGACGATGGTGAGGCCGAGCTCGTCGTTGATCCGCCGCAGCAGGGCGAGGACCTCGCGCGTGGTCTCGGGGTCGAGCGCGGACGTGCACTCGTCGGCCAGCAGGATCCGCGGGCTCGGCGCGAGGGCGCGGGCGATGCCGACGCGCTGCTTCTGGCCGCCCGAGAGCTGGTCGGGGTAGGCGCGCTCCTTGTCGGCGAGGCCGACGAAGTCGAGCAGCTCCTTGACGCGGGCGGTGCGGCGCTCCTTCGACCAGCCGGCGAGGCGCAGCGGGTAGGCGATGTTCTCGGCCACGGACTTGCTGTTGAAGAGGTTGAACTGCTGGAAGATCATCCCGATCTCGGGGCGCACCGGCCGGATCTGCCTCTCCCGGAGCCCGGAGATCTCCCGGTCGAGCACGCGGACGCGGCCCGACGTGACCGGTTCGAGGCCGTTGACGAGGCGGACGAGCGTCGACTTCCCGGCGCCGGACCAGCCGATGACGCCGAAGATCTCACCCGCCTCGACGTCGAGGCTCACGTCGCGTACGGCGCGCACCTCCCCGGCCTTGCCGGAGTAGGTCTTCGACACGCCGTCGAAGGAGATGACTGTGCTCATGCGGGGTGCCCCTCACGGTGGCGGCGGAGCGCGACCGTGAGGGGTCGCGCTCCGCCGGTGACGGTTCGTCGGTCGTCCGGTCCCGGTCAGCCCTCGGCGAGGGAGGCCTCGACCTCGGCGAGGATCTCCTGCAGCTCGGCCGGGTCCTGGTCCGCGATCGAGGCGGTGCCGCCCGAGGCCTCCTGGAGCGCGTCGACGACCTCCTGCTCGTGGAAGATCTCGACGAGGCGGGCGTAGGTCTCGTTGTCCGCCTGGTCGGCGGGGGCGGCGAAGACGTTGATGTACGGGCGCGCACCCTCGGACTCGGCGGAGTCCTCGAAGATCGCGTCGGCGGGCGTGAGTCCGGCGTCGGCGACGAAGTCGTTGTTGACGACCGACGCGGCGACGGAGTCAAGCGCAACGACGGTCTGGGTGGCGTCCATCGGGGCGACGGTCACGCGCGAGGCGCCCTCGTCGACATCCGTGGGGTCGGGCACCACGCCGGCGTCCTCGTTGAGCGTAACGAGTCCGGCCTCCTCGAGGACGAACAGGGCGCGCGCCTGGTTGGTCACGTCGTTCGGGATGGCGATCTCGGAGCCGTCCGGGATCGACTCGACGTCGGTGAACTCGGTCGAGTACACGCCCAGCGGGTAGACGGCGGTGGCCCCGATCGGGGTGAGGTCGTCACCGGTGTCGGCGTTGTGCTGCGCGAGGTAGAGCAGGTGCTGGAACTGGTTGAGCTCGAGGTCGCCGTCCGCGAGCGCGGGGTTCGGCTGCGTGTACTCGGAGAAGTCCCCGATCTGGATGTAGATCCCCTCCTCCTCGGCGAGCTCGGTGAAGATGTCCCACTGCGGGTCGGCCGCGCCGACCACGCCGATGCGGATGGGGGAGTCGGCCGAGGCGCCGCGCTCCTCACCGTCGGCCGGCTCGTCGGACGAGCAGGCGGCGAGGGCGAGGGGGAGGGCGGCGGCGAGCGCGAGGAGCGTGCCTGCGCGGCGGGTGCGACGAGTGGTCATGGTGATCCCTGTTCGTGCGGAGAGGCCGGGGGGTGCCCGGGAGAACGAGGAGCACTCTGCATCGCGCCGCCGCGCCGGACGGGGCCGCATCGGGCTGTCTCACATGCTGACCAGGGCGTCGTGAGCCACGGCACGGACGGGCCCGCCGCGGCTCCCGGTGGCGTCGGGCAGCCCCGGTGCGGTGTCGCAGGTAGATTGCGGTTCATGTCGACGACGCCTGTAGTCACCCTTGCCACGTGGTCCGGAGCGCCGGAGCTGAGCGACGACGAGCGAGGACTGCCCGACGCGCTGCGTGCCCGCGGCATCGACGTGCGCGTGAAGGTGTGGGACGACCCCACCGTCGACTGGCAGGACGCGGGGCTCGTGGTGGTCCGTGGCGTGCGCGACTACGCCCAGAAGCTCGACCAGTTCCGCACGTGGACGAACTCGTTGCGCCGGGTGCTCAACCACCCCGACGTCATGGAGTGGAACACCGACAAGCACTATCTGCTCGAGCTCGAGAAGCGCGGCATGCCGATCATCCCCACCGTCTGGCTCGAGCCCGACCACGGCTACAACAAGCACCAGATCCACACGCGCATGCCGGCCTTCGGCGACTTCGTCGTCAAGCCCGCGGTGTCCTCGGGCGGGCGCGGCACGGGGCGGTACACCTCGACGGACGCGGCCTCGCGCCAGGAGGCGATCCTCCACGCCGAGCGTCAGCTGAAGAAGGGGCGCACCGTCATGGTCCAGCGCTACCTCGACCAGATCGACCGCGAGGGCGAGATCTCGCTCATCTACTTCAACGGCCTCTCCGAGCACATGGTCGTCAAGGAGCCGATGCTCCACCCCTCATTCCGTTCGGTCGACGACGTCCACGAGGAGGTCGTCTCCTCCCGGGAGGCCTCGGAGGAGGAGTGGCGCTGGGGCGAGCAGATCCGCAAGTCCATCCATGGCTACATCAAGGACCGGCTCGGCCGCGACGAGCAGCTGCTGTTCTGCCGTGTCGACCTCGTGCGCGACGGCAAGGGCGGCTTCTACGTCATGGAGATCTCGCTCATCGACGGCTCGCTGTACCTCGGCGCCGTGGACGACGGCCTCGAGGCGTTCGCGGACGCGATCGCGGTGCGCGCCTTCTGGTGACGCCGCCGGTGTGACGGAGGGGCCGGGTCCGCAGCGTGGCGGACCCGGCCCCTCGTTTCGTGCCGTTCCCGGTCGGTGACCGGGGTGGTGCGGTCAGTAGCAGCCGCAGCCCTGGCCACCGCAGCAGCCGCCGCCGGTGGCGGAGACG
The DNA here is from genome assembly GCF_049856295.1 of Georgenia sp. Z1344. GTDB lineage: Bacteria > Actinomycetota > Actinomycetes > Actinomycetales > Actinomycetaceae > JB111. The sequence goes on from NZ_JBNDMZ010000010.1 coordinate 25,471, forward strand.
TCGGTGAGCCGGAAGGTCGTGGCGGTGTCCGAGCCGGTGGCGCGGGCGGTGTCCTCGGTCGCGTGCGTGCTCATGGGCACTCCCCTCTCGTCGCGTCGGGCCGCCGGGGATCGACGGCCGTCGGTGTCGACCCTACCCCCATATCGATGCCTGTCGATCCGTTCTATGCTGATCTCATGACGACACACCCCGACCTCGGCCTCGTGGCGGTCTCCCGCGAGCCGTCGGCGGACGGGTGCTGCGCCCCGGACGCTCCGGCGATGACGGAGTCGACCGCCGCGGAGGTCGCCGCTGTCGCGAAGGCGCTGGCCGATCCCGTCCGCGCCCGCCTCTACGCCCACATCGCTGCGACACCGGGCGCGCGGGTGTGCTCGTGCCACATGCCGGAGCAGCTCGGGGTGGGCCAGTCGACGCTCTCCCACCATCTCGGCCGGCTCGTCGCCGCCGGGCTCGTCGACCGCTCGCAGGCCGGTCGATGGGCGTACTACACGGCGCGGACCGTCCCGCTCGCCGAGGCGATCGTCGCGGCGGCCACACCTCCGACGACGTCGCCGCGCGACTGAGCGGACCGGACCTATCGTGGGGCGATGACCGGTCAGCGACCCGTCTGGGAGTTCGTCCACGCACCGCCGCGGTCCGTGCCCGGCGCCGTCACCGCTGTCGGCTACCGCGCCCACGGTGCTCCCGAGACCGTGCACCGTGGACTTCCGTCCGCCGGTCTCACCTTCATCATCGCCCTCGACGACGGGGTCCGCGCCGCCGCCTCGTCCGAGGAGCTGGCCGCGACCCGGCCGACGCGGATCCTCCTCGGCGGGCTGCACCGCACCGCGAGCCTTGTGGACCAGCGCAGCGACCAGGCGGGCGTCCAGCTGGCCCTGCACCCCCTTGCCGCCCGCTCCGTCCTCGGCGTGCCGGCGGCCGAGCTGAGCGTCACCGACTTCGACGGCACCTCTCTCGTGGGCGCGTGGGGCGACGAGCTCGCCGGTCGGGCGGCGGAGGCGAACGGCTGGCGGGAGGTCTTCGCCCACCTCGTCGGCGCCCTGGCCCGCCGGTACGACGATCGGGCGGCCGTCCGGCCGGAGCTCGCCCACGCGTGGCACCTGCTTCAGCGCACGGGCGGGCGGATCCCGGTGCGCCGGCTCGCGGGCGAGGTCGGGCTCTCGGAGCGGCACCTCTCGACCCTCTTCCGGCGCGAGATCGGTGCCGGCCCGAAGGCGGTCGGCGGGCTCATGCGGTTCGAGCGCGTGGTCGCTGCGATCTCCGCGCAGGTCCGTGAGGGTGGCACCGACCTCGCCCGAGCGGCAGCCGAGACCGGGTACGCCGACCAGGCCCACCTCACCCGGGAGTTCACGCGCCACGCGGGGATCCCGCCGACGGCCTGGATCGACGAGGAGCGCCGAAACATTCAAGCCGGCGGGCACGGCGGAACGGCAGCATCGGACCATGAGCGACAACGAGCAGGCCACCACGACCACCACCGACCCGGCCGTCTGGACCACGCTCCAGGCACGTGACGCGAAGGCCCTCATCGACTTCTTCGTCGACGCCCTCGGCTTCGTGTCGACAGCGACCTACGACGACGGCGACGTCGTCCACCACGCCGAGCTCCGCCGACCCGGCACCGCCGGCGGCATCATGCTCGGCACGTACGACGCCGACAAGCCGTGGGGGCGCGAGCCCGGCTCGGGGACGGCCTACGTGGTCGTCCCCGACGTCGACGCGCTGTACGAGCGCGCCACCGCCCAGGGCGCCACGATCATGCGTCCGCTCGACGACACGGACTACGGGAGCCGCGAGTTCGGCGTCGACGACCTCGAGGGCAACAGCTGGACGTTCGGCACCTACCCCGGGGCCCCGCTTCCCGAGTGACGTTGCGGCGGCCCGTCGGCTTGCGGACGCCCTGCCCGGTTGGCACCGTGGCGGGGTGGACCTCTCGCAGCAGATCGCGGCCGTCGGACGCGTCGTCGAGGCCGGGGACGGCGAGCACTCCGTGGTCCTCACCCAGACGTTCGGCGCGAAGGCCGCCGAGCTCTGGTCCGCCTTCACCGACCCGGCCCGCCTGGCGACGTGGCTCGAACCCGTCGAGGGCGACCTGCGCGAGGGCGGCCGCTACCGGCTGACCGGCAGCGGGACCGAGGGCACGGTCGAGCGGTGCGTGGAGCCCGGCGCGCTCGAGGTCACCTGGGAGTACGCGGGCGACTCGAGCCGGCTCGGCGTGTCGATCGTGCCTTCCGGCGGAGGCACCACGGTGACGCTGCGGCACACGGTGCCCGCCGACGACCACTGGGACGAGTTCGGTCCGGCCGCGACCGGGATCGGCTGGGACGGCGCGTTCCTCGCCCTGGCCCTGTTCCTCGCGGGCGACCCACGCTCCACGCCGGAGGCCATGGGCGAGTTCAGCACGTCGGCCGCCGGCCTGCGGTTCGTCGCGGAGCTGGCGCGCGCCTGGGAGTCCGCGCATCTCGCGACGGGGATCGACCCTGGGTCGGCCGCCGCAGCCGCCGCACGATCCTCCGCGTTCTACCGCGGCGAGTCCGAGGAGTAGGTCAGGACCGCAGGTCGATCTCGCCGACCGAGGGGACCACGCTCACGTCCGCGGCGACGTCGTCGGGGTCGATGATCCCGGGCAGGCCGACGAGCCATGCCTCGTAGCCCTCCGCCCGCAACCGCGCGACGAGGTCACCGAGCATCCGGGCCGCCGTCGCGTCGACCGACGTCGCGGACGTGGTGTCGACGACGACCGACCGGTGCTCCGGCGGGTTGTCCGTCACGACGCGGACCACGGCCTCCACGCTCGAGAAGCGCAGGGGGCCCTGGAGGACGTAGCTCGTCGCGGAGCGCCCGTCGATCAGATCGACGCTGCCGCGGTCCCGGATGACCGAGCGCGTCAGCGGCGGGACGCTCATGAGGTGCAGCCCGAAGTCGTGACTGAGCCGCTCGAAGATCTCCACGCCGCGGGCGCTCGACCCGTGCTCGTCCAACGGCGGGGAGAAGGAGGCGACGCCGAGCTGCCCGGGCAGGGCGCCGATGAGCCCGCCCCCGACCCCGCTCTTGGCCGGGATCCCGACGTCGGTGATCCAGTCGCCCGCGGCGTCGTACATCCCGCAGGCGAGCATGACGGACAGGGTCTGGCGCACGACGTCGACGGGGACGACCTGCTCACCGGTCACCGGGTTGGTGCCGCCGTTGGCGAGGGTGGCGGCCATGACGGACAGGTCGCGCGGGCTCGCACGGATCGCGCACTGGCGCGTGTACCCGCGGACGGCGGCGTGGGCATCGATGGTGAGGATGTCGTAGCCGTAGAGCATGTGGGCGATCGAGAAGTTGCGGTGCGCGGTGTCCATCTCGGAGCCGTGCACCTTCTCGTCCACCTCGAGGCGGCGCCCGGCGAACGCGGAGAGCCCGGCGAGGACCAGCTCGTCCCGTTCCTCGTCGGTGATGCCGGGCTCGCCGACGAGCGCGTGCGTGGCCAGCGCACCTGCGTTGATCATCGGGTTGTACGGGCGCTTGGACACCTCCTCGAGCGTCATCTCGTTGAACGCCTCGCCGGAGGGCTCGACGCCCACCTTCTCCTCGACGGCGGCGATGCCCCGGTCGCGCATCGCGAGGGCGTAGACGAACGGCTTCGAGATCGACTGGATCGAGAGCATCGTGTCGGCGTCGCCCGCCGCGTACGTCACGCCGTCCGTCGTGGTCAGGGCGACGCCGAGCAGCGTCGGGTCGACGTGGGCGAGCTCGGGGATGTAGGTCGCCGGTTCGCCGCGTGCCGGGCCCGTGGCTGTCGCGGCGACGATCTCGTCGAGGTACTCGGAGACCTGGGAACGCATGGCACCATCGTCACATGACCGACCCCTACGCGCCGTCGCCGACCGCCGGCGAGAAGCGCTCGTGGCTCGTGCCGCTGATCATCGGTCTCGCGGCGCTCGCAGCCTTCGGCGGGTTCGCCTGGGGCCACGCCGACGCGACGGCCCTCGGGCTCGACGAGGAGGGCGTGCAGACCGCGGCGATGGTGGTGGCCGGGGCGGCCGCCGTCGGCACCTTCGGGCTCGGCAACCTCGTGGCCACGCTGCTCGGGCGGGAGCCCGGCAAGGAACGGGCGGTGGCGGTCGGTATCGGGCTCTCGGTGCTGCTCCTCGTGGTGGCCGCCGTGCTCTTCCTCGTCGTCCACCCGATGGTCGTCGACCTGTAGCCGGTGCGGTCACGGGCGGCGGACGGTGCACCACCGGCAGGAACACGCGTCGCGCACGCGGTGTTGTCGTACACATGGAACCGACAGCAGTGCTGTACGAAGGAACGCCCGGTGCGCGCCTGAGCACGCCGAGCCTGACGGTCGTGGGGGCGGAGGCCAGCGACGTCGTCACCGAGGCCCTCCGGCTCGCGGGGGAGGGGTGGACCCGGCTCGAGCTGTGCGGGGGGCTCCCCGTCGACGTCGCGTCCGAGGTCCTCGACGCGCTCGCGACGGAGGAGCGCGAGGAACCGGTCCGGGTCGGGCTCAACCGCTACGGGTTCGAGTCCCTCGAGCTCGTCGCCGACTTCAAGCGCGCGTTCGACCGTGGCGAGGCCGCACCGCAGGTCTTCCTCGTGCCGGCCCGGCGGGAGGTCGCCCGCGTCGAGCACGCCGACGTGACGATCATCCCGGTCGGCTCGCTCCGCGAGACCGAGGGCCTCGCCGGCGACCTCGCCGCCACCGGCGTCGGGATGATCGAGCTGTACGGCGGGCTGGGGACCGACCACGCCGCCGCGGTCTGGCGCGGGTCGGGCGGGCGCATCCCCGTGGGCTTCGTCGGGTACGACGACTGAGCGCACGAGGAGGCGGCCATGACTGACGAACCCGGTGTCGGGCCCGCGGGCGGGGACCAGGACGGCCAACCACCCAGGATCGACTCGGACGCGACCGCCTCGGACGCCACCGCCGCCGATCGGCGTGCGGTGGAGACGGCCGAGCGTCGGGAGCGCGCGCGGCGCGAGCACGAGCGCGACATCCGGGTCACGCGTGAGGTGACCGAGCGCAGCGGGCAGCGCAACCGCTACTGGATGGTGGCAGTCCTCGCGGCCCTCACCATCTCGGCGGGGTACTTCGGCTTCACCTGGGGGGAGGTCGACGCCGCCGACGCCGGGGCGGACGAGCGGACGGCCACCGACGCGGGTGCCGTGCTGGCGCTGGCGGCGATGCTCGGCACGCTCGCGGTCGGACTGCTGCTCATGCCCCTGGTGCTGCGCCGGCGAGCCGTGACCACGATCGTGCTCGCCGTGCTCGCCCTCGTGCTCGCGGTGGGTGCCGCTGCGCTCGCGCTGTGGGCGTACCCCGCCGCGCTCGGCGGCTAGCACCCGAACGGCGCGAGTCCCGGTCACGTCGGCACCGGCCGGGCCGCCCCGGACGGGCCGGTCAGACCTGCACCGCACCGAGGACGTCGAGCACCTCCTCGGGTGAGCCGGCCGCGCGCAGCCGGTCGACCTCGGCCTCGTCGAGGAAGACCTGCGAGAGCCGGGAGAGCACCTGCAGGTGGTCGTCGCCGCTTCCTGCAATGGCGACGACGAACTCGGCCCGCTGCCCGCCCCAGTCGAGACCCTCGGCGTAGCGGACGAAGGACAACGAGGTGCGGCGGACGAGGCCCCGGGCGTCGTCGGTCCCGTGCGGGATCGCGAGCCCGTTGCCGACGAGGGTGGAGACCGAGCTCTCGCGCTCGTGCATCGCGGCCACGTACTCCTCGGGGACGGCGCCCGCGGCGACCAACAGTCGTCCTGCCTCGTCGATCGCGTCGTCGCGGGTGCGTGCGGTGCCGTCGAGGACGATCGACTCCGGCGCGAGCAGGCCGTGCCTCGGTGGCGCGGCGGTCGCGACCGCAGCGGCGCCGTTCTCGCTGCCGACCGGGGTGGCGGCCTGGGTGCCGGCTCCGCCCGGGGTGGCGCCCCCGCCGGCAGCTGCGGAGCCGTGCGCCGCCCCCGTCGTGCCGTCCGTCTGCTCCTGGAGCAGGGCGACGACGTCGTCGTACCGCGGGCTGGCGAGGAAGTCGTCGACGGAGACGTGGACGGCCGACGGCGTGCGCCCGCGGGCACGCTCGGTGAGGTCCTGGTGCGTGACGACGAGGTCGACGTCGTCGGTGAGGCTCGAGATCGCCCGGTTGACCACGGTGACGTCGGTGAAGCCTGCCGCGTGCACCTTCTTGCGCAGCACCGAGGCGCCCATCGCGGACGAGCCCATGCCGGCGTCGCACGCGAAGACGATCGTGCGGATCGGACCCGACCGGTCCCCGCCGGCGACGAGGGTGGAGGCGATCGAGCTGCGCCCCTTCATCGCCTCCATGTCGGCCGTGGCCCCGGCGAGGTCCTCGGAGCCCGACCGCCCCGTCCGCAGCAGGACGCCGGCGACCACGAAGGTGACGGCCGCCGACAGGACGACGGACAGCGTGACTCCGACGAGGCTGCCGGCGGGCGACTGCAGGAGCACCGCGATGATCGAGCCCGGCGCGGCCGGTGCGCGCAGCCCGGAGTCGAGCAGCAGGTTGGTCGCCACGCCGGTCATGCCGCCGGCGATCATCGCGACGATGAGCACGGGCTTCATCAGCACGTACGGGAAGTAGATCTCGTGGATGCCACCGACGAACTGGATGAGCGCGGCGCCCGGCGCGGACGCCTTCGCCATGCCCGTGCCGAACACGGTGAACGCGAGGAGCAGCCCGAGACCGGGGCCGGGGTTCGCCTCGATGAGGAAGAGGATCGACTGTCCCTCCGACGCGGCCTCGGCCGTCCCGAGCGGGGTGAAGACGCCGTGGTTGATCGCGTTGTTGAGGAAGAGGACCTTCGCGGGCTCGACGAGCACGGACGTCAGCGGCAGGACGCTGTTGTCCACGAGGAGGTCGACCACCCGCTCGGCCGCGCTCGAGAACGCGGAGACGAACGGCCCGGCGGCGAGGAACCCGACCACGGCGAGGACCATGCCCCAGATGCCGGCGGCGAAGTTGTTGACGAGCATCTCGAAGCCGGGACGGATCCGGTCGGCCCACAGCGCGTCGAGCTTCTTCATCGACCAGCCGCCGAGCGGGCCCATGACCATCGCGCCGAGGAACATCGGGACGTCGGCGCCGGCGATCGCGCCCATCGTGGCGATCGCGCCGACCACGCCGCCCCGGGCCGTGTCGCCGTACATCATCCGGCCGCCCGTGTAGCCGATGAGGATCGGCAGCAGGTAGGTGATGGTCGGCCCGACGATCCCGCCGCCCTCGGCGCCGGCACCCCAGCCGCCGAAGTGCTCGACGAACCCGTAGCCGCCCTCGTACCCGAGGACGCGGTCGCCGACGAGGGTGATCCACCCGGCCTCGATGAACAGGGCGGTGATGAGCCCCCACGCGATGAACGCGCCGATGTTGGGCATCACCATGTTCGACAGCGCCGTGCCGAACCGCTGCACGGCCACCCGGGCGCCCCGCCGGGGGCGGGCGTCCTCCAGGGCCGGCCTCGCGTCAGTGGGTGCGGACATCTCTCCTCCTCGAGATCGACGCCGGCCGCCGTCGGCCGACGCTCTGCCACGCGGCAATGTGACGATGAAACCACACGAACCCAACTGAAGCCAAGTAAACAACGCTGGCAGAATCTGTGAGCATGTGGCTATGCTGGGTGCTGGCGGCCGGAACCGGCGCCGACGGTCGACCGAGGAGGACCGATGAAGGCCCTGCGCTTCTACGCACCCGAGGACGTCCGGCTCGAGGACGTGCCGGAGCCGACGTGCGGACCCGACGAGGTGAGGATCCGCGTGCGGAACTGCTCGACGTGCGGCACCGACGTCAAGATCTTCCACAACGGGCACCAGAACCTCAGCCCCCCGCGGACCACCGGGCACGAGATCGCCGGCGAGATCGTCGAGGTCGGCGCCGACGCGGTCACTCCGGACGACCGGCCGTGGCAGGTCGGCGACCGCGTGCAGGTGATCGCCGCCGTGCCGTGCGGCCGGTGCCACGAGTGCCTGCGCGGCTGGATGGCCGTGTGCCAGAACCAGACCTCGGTCGGCTACCAGTACGAGGGCGGGTTCGCCGAGTACATGGTCGTGCCGCGCGAGGTCCTCGCCGTGCACGGTCTCAATCGGGTCCCCGACGGCATCGGGCTCGACGAGGCGTCCGTGGCCGAGCCGCTCGCCTGCGTCATCAACGCCCAGGAGCTCCTCGGGATCGAGGAGGGGGACACGGTCGTCGTGTTCGGCGCCGGCCCGATCGGCTGCCTCCACGTCCGCGTCGCCCGCGGCGTGCACGGCGCCGGCCAGGTCCACCTCGTCGACGTCAACGCCGATCGGCTGGCGATGTCCGCGGCCGCCGCCCGCCCGGACGGGACGATCGACGCCTCCCAGGTCGACGTCGTCGAGCGGGTGCTCGAGCTGACCGGCGGCCGCGGGGCCGACGTCGTCATCACGGCGACGGCGGCGAAGGTCGCCCAGGAGCAGGCCGTCGCGATGGCCGCCCGCAACGGGCGCATCTCCTTCTTCGGCGGCCTGCCGAAGAACGACCCGGTCATCGCCCTCGACTCCAACGTCGTGCACTACCGCCAGCTCCACATCCACGGCGCGAACGGGTCCGCCCCCGAGCACAACCGGCGGGCCCTCGAGCACATCGCCTCCGGGCGCGTCCCGGTCGCCGACCTCATCACCCACCGCGTGCCGCTGGGCGACGTGCTCCATGCGTTCGACCTCGTGCGCACCGGGGCCGGGATCAAGGTGACCGTCGAGCCGTGAGCGCCCGCCGCGCATAGCATCGGCATCGGCCCGTCGGGTCGCGAGGGAGGAGCACGGTGTACGCAGAGGAACGGCAGCAGGCCGCCGCGAGGCTCGTCCTCACGCGCGGCCGCGTCTCCGTCACGGAGCTCGCCGAGGAGTTCGACGTGACGAGCGAGACGGTGCGGCGCGACCTCGGCGTGCTCGAGCGGATGCGGCTCGTGCGCCGGGTGCACGGCGGCGCCGTGCCCGCCGCGTCCCTCTCGGCGATCGAGTCCGGGCTCGACGAGCGCGACGTCACGCGGTCGAGGGAGAAGGAGCGGATCGCGCTCGCGGCGCAGCGCTTCCTGCCGGACGACGGCGGCACGGTGGTGATCGACGCCGGGAGCACGACCGGACGCTTCGTCACTCTCATCGGCCCTGGCGCGACGTTCGTCGCCTTCACCCACGCGCTGCCGATCGCCGCCGGCCTCGCGCTCCTGCCCGAGGTCGACCTCCACCTGCTCCCCGGACGGGTCCGGCACACCACGCAGGCCGCCGTCGGCTCGCCCACGACCGAGGCCCTCGACCGGGTCCGCGTCGACGTCGCGTTCCTCGGGACGAACGGGATCAGCGCCGAGCACGGCCTGTCCACCCCCGACCCGGAGGAGGCGGCGGTCAAGGCGGCCCTCGTCCGGGCGGCGCGCGTCGTCGTCGTGCTCGCGGACTCCTCGAAGTTCGCCCGCGACGCGACGGTGAGCTTCGCCGACCTCGCCGACGTCGACGCGATCGTCACGGACGCGGCGGACGTGCCCCTCCCGCGCGCCCTCCTCGAGGACCTCGGGATCGAGCTCGTGGTCGCATGATCGTCACCCTGACGGCGAACCCGTCGACCGACCGGACGGTGGTCCTCGGCGGCCGGCTCGTCCGCGGCGGGGTCGCCCGCTCGACCGGGGCGAGCGCCCAGGCCGGGGGCAAGGGCGTCAACATCTCGCGCGCCGCGGTCGCCGCCGGCGTCCCCACTCTCGCCGTCCTCCCCGCCGACGAGGGATTCGCCCACGAGCTCGCCGCCGCGGGGATCGAGTGCCGCACCCGGCAGCCGGCCGGCCCGGTCCGGGTCAACCTCACGATCACGGAACCGGACGGCACGACGACGAAGATCAACCACCCCGGCCCGGTCGCGGACAGTCGTCTGCTCGACGGGCTGCGCGACGACGTCGTCTCCCTCGCGGCCGGCGCCGACTGGGTGGTCCTCGCGGGCTCGCTCCCGCCGGGCGCGCCGGACGGCTGGTACGCGGAGATCGTCGTCGACCTGCGGGGGGCCGGCGCGCGGATCGCCGTCGACACCAGCGGGGCACCCCTGGCGGCGCTCGCGGCGGCGCTGCCCGCGGCGGCGCCGGACCTCATGAAGCCCAACGGCGAGGAGCTGGCGAGCCTGACCGGCGCCGAGCCCGAGCGCCTGGAGCGGGACCACCGGGCCGCCGCGGACGCCGCCCTCGAGCTCGTCGCCCGAGGGGTCGGCGCGGTGCTCGTCACGCTCGGCGCCGGGGGAGCGGTGCTCGCCACGTCGGACGGGGCGTGGCATGCCCCGGCCCCGGTCACCGAGGTCGTCAGCACCGTGGGCGCCGGCGACTCCAGCCTGTTCGGCTACCTGCTCGCGAGCGAACGAGGCCTGGCGCCCGAGGAACGGCTCGCCCACGCGGTCGCCTACGGGAGCGCCGCCGCGGGACTCCCGGGCACCACCATCCCGCGCCCGGCCGACGTGGAGCCAGGTCGCGTCCGGCCCGTCCGGGTCGCGGCCGCCCGGCCCGCACCGACCGCCTGATCCGGGCAGGGGGGCGCCGGCCCGTGCGGGTCGGCCTCAGTCCCGCTCGACGGCGAACAGCCCGGGATAGCCGACGACCAGTCCGTCGTCGTCGACCGTGATCTCGCGGGAGAAGTCGGAGTCCATCGACTCGTAGAGGTAGAGGTGCGTGTCGAGGCGCGTGTAGCGCTGGGGGTCGGTCGTCACCTCGAGGGACGGGGTGTCGACGTAGGCGCAGACGATCTCCGCGGAGGCGCCGAGGTCGAGGTCGAGCCGGCGGATCGGCAGGGTGTTCGTGAACGGGCTGAACGACAGGTCGATGTCGAACGCGTCCGAGAGGTCGTCCCGGTCCTGGCCGTCGACGCTCCAGAGGCCCGTGGGTGAGCGATGGACCGACAGGGCGCGGCCGTCGCCGGAGCCCACCGTGAGGTGGAGGAAGTCCCAGTCGTGGGTGAGGGTCGCCCGGTAGGAGTACCGCTCCTCCCCGGCCGCGACCACGCCGATGGCGACGAGGCTCGCCGCCTGGTGGAGCTCGAGGTCCTCGTGCCCCTCGATGTCGAGGCGGTTCCACCTGCGGGTCGACGACTGCATGACGATCCTCCGGACGACGGGGGCGGTCGGGCCTCGACGAGGATCGCGCCGGACGACGCGGTCGTGCAACTCGGGCTGCGTCGTGCGGCCCGGGGTCATGGGGATCGCCCGGGCCGCTGTCGCGCAGGCCCTGCGCGCGGTCAGAGGATCGCGTCGGGCTCCTCGGGAAGGATCTGACCGCCGTCGACGATGATCGTCTGACCCGTGATGTACGCGGCCTCGTCGGAGGCGAGGAACACTGCCGCGGCCCCGATGTCCTTCGGGTCGCCGAGCCGGTGCATGGGGATCGAGCGCGACATCGCGGCGAGGTACTCCTCGCCCTGGGCCTTGAGCCCCTCGGACAGGACGTTGCCCGGCAGGACGGCGTTGACCGTGATGCCGTCCTTCGCGTACTCGAGCGCCGCGCTCCGCATGAAGCCCTGCTGGCCGGCCTTGCTCGCGCCGTAGTGCGCCCAGCCCGGGTAGCCGGTGATCGACCCGGTGATCGAGGAGGTGATGACGAGGCGGCCGTGGCCCTGGGTGCGCATCTGGGCGAGGGCCGGCTGCGTGGCGAGGAACGTGCCCTTGAGGTTGACCGAGTGCATGGTGTCCCACTGCTCCTCGGTCATGTCGGCGATCGACGCCTGCGGGAAGATCCCCGTGTTCGAGCAGAAGATGTCGAGCCGGCCGTGCTGCTCGACCACCCGGTTGACGAGCGCGCGGCACTTCTCGGCGTCGGTGACGTCGACGTGCTCGGCGCTCGCGCCGATCTCCTCGGCCGTCGCGCGGGCCTTCGCGTCGTCGATGTCGGCCACGACGACCGTGGCCCCGGCCTCGACGAGCCGCTCGGCGATGCCGCGTCCGATCCCGGAGGCACCCCCGGTGACGATCGCGATCTTGTCGGTGAGCGTGAACATGGCGGACCTCCGGTCGTCGAGCGGGTCGAGAGTGCTGTCGCCCTCTCAACCTATCGACGACCGACGTCGTCGCCCAGGCCCTTGGTCGCAGGCGCGGGGCGGGTGGCCGGGTGGCCGGGTGGCCGTGCTGTACGGGGAACGCCCTCAGTCCTCGGGCAGCGGGAACACGTCGAGGTAGACGCGGACCCGGCGGGTCTCGGCGTCGTTGCCCTGTGCCTCCGCGTTCTCCCGTCGGTCCTTCGCCGCCGTGACGTGCTCGTGGAGCACGGTCATGAGCGCGTCGCGCAGGTCGCGCATCTCGTCGAGGGTGAGCGAGGAGGTGATGGTCGAGTTCGTGGTCGCCGTCTGCCACGGCAGGGGCTCCGACTCGCTGCGCGCGTACCAGTCGGCGAGCTGGCGGGCGCGTCCCGCGACCTGGTTGCTCAGCACCGCCTCGACAGCGGGTCTCGTGCCGGCGTCCTGCGCGAGCTCGAACCCGTCCATCCGGAACCCGACCGACCTCCACCAGCGCTCGCGGCCGCTGCCCCGGCCCGGGTCCTCGGTGACGAACCCGTGCCGCTCGAGCTGGCGGAGGTGGTAGCTGGTCTGCCCGGTGCTCTCGCCGGTGTGCCGGGCGAGCATCGTCGCCGTCGCCGCCTCGTGATCGACGAGGTAGTCGTACATCGCCATCCGCAGGGGGTGGGCGAAGGCCTTCATCGCGCGCGCGTCGATCGCGGGGGCGAAGAACTCGGGCTCGTCGGGGTCGCGGGAGTCCGTCGGGGGGTTGTGCGTCGCCATATGCAGAGATACCTTTGCAGAGAGAACTTTGCATTGATCCTTCTGCACCGACTCTAGGGGAGACCGCCATGACCACGCCCACCGCACCCACGTCCGGTGTCGAGGACGCCCCGACCGTCCGGGAACCCCTCGGCCGGCGATTCGGCGTCCACCTCACGGGCGTCGGCTTCGCCAACCTGGCCGACGGGTTCGTCCTCGTCGGTGTCCCGCTCGTCGCCGTCACCCTCACGCGCTCGCCGGGGCAGATCTCGCTCATCCAGGCGGCGTTCTGGCTCCCGTGGCTGCTGCTCGGCATCGTCGCGGGAGTGGTCGTCGACCGGATGGACCGCCGGCACGTCCAGCTCCTCGGCATGGTCGTCCGCGTGGCCGTCATGGCAGGGCTGGCCGCGCTGGCCGCCACCGACCGGCTGACGATGCCCGTACTGATCGCCGGGGTCGGGCTCTACGGCGTCACCCAGGTCTTCGTCGACCTGGCCGGGTCCTCGATCGTCCCGCAGCTCGTCCCGCGCTCGCGGCTGTCCGCCGCCAACGGGCGCGTGATGGGGCTCGAGCAGGTCGGCACCAACTTTCTCGGTGCCCCGCTCGCCGGGCTCCTCGTCGCGATCGGCAGCGGATGGGTGTTCGGCGTACCGGCCGCGCTCGGCGTCGCCTTCCTCCTCGTCATCGGCCTCGGCATGCGCGGCAGCTACCGGGCGCAGCGGTCCGAGCCTGCCGCGACGAGGCTCCAGGAGGTGCTCGAGGGCATGCGGTTCCAGGTCCGCCACCCCGTGCTCCGGCCGCTGCTCATCGGCAACTCTCTCCTCAACTTCGCCAACACCGCCTACTTCTCGGTCGTCGTGCTGTGGGCGGTGGGTGAGGAGTCGCGGGTCGGGCTCGAGCCGGAGCAGTACGCGCTGCTCGGTGCGCTCCTCGCCGTCGGCGCCGTCCTCGGCGCGATGCTCGCCGAGCGGCTCGTGGCCCGGCTGCGGGAGGTGCCGCTTCTCGTCGGCAGCTGGCTCGTGTGCTTCTCGCTGCTCATCGTCCCGGTGATCGCCCCCAACCCCTGGGCCATGGCCGGCGCTCTCACGCTCATCGGGATGACCAACATGATCGGCAACGTGGTGTCGCGGACGATGCGCCAGCGGCTCGTCCCGCGCGACAAGCTCGGACGGGTCGGCGGCGCCGGCGGCATGATCGGGTACGGACTCATGCCCCTCGGGGCGCTGACCGCGGGCCTGGTCGGCGAGCTGTGGGGGCTGCCGACGGTGTTCGTCGGAGCCGTCGTGGTCTGCCTCGCCACGGTCGCCTACGTGGCCACCCGGATCAGCACCCGGCTCGTCACCGAGCACGAGATCGAGCACGACGACGCCGCCGCGGCGTGACCGTGCGCCGCTCGCGAGGCGGCGGCGCGGGGCGGCGGTGGCCACGCCGGCGGCGCGGGTCGGGCCGGCCGACCGGTGGTACGGCATCGGTGATGCGGGTCGGTGCCGGACGGGGACTACCGGCGGCGCAGCAGCAGGACTCCGTCCTCGAGCTCCGCGGGCTCGCCGTCCGGAGAGGTGGCGGCCCGGGTCCTCGTCTCGGCGAGCACGACCTCCCATTCGTCGCCGAGATCGAGCTCCGCGAGCTCCTCCGCGGGCGACGGCATGTCGTGGAGGTGCCCCTCCGGACCCGCCCACGGGGGAGGGGCCGCGTGGGTGACGGCGAGCAGGTGCCCGCCGGGTGCGACGGCGTCGGCCACCCGCCGCAGGATCTGCGTCCGGGGGAGCTCGACGCTCGAGTGGAGGAAGCTCGCGGTGACGAGGTCGTACGGCCCTTCCGGGGTCCACGTGGCGAGGTCCGCGACGTCGAACCGCACCGCGTCCTCGTCCAGCCCGAGCTCGCTCGCCGCGGCTCTCGCGCGACCCACGGCGACGGACGAGATGTCGACCCCGGTCGTGCGCCAGCCCTGCCGGGCCAGCCAGATCGCGTCGGCGCCCTCCCCGCAGCCGAGGTCGAGGGCGTTGCCGCGCGGCAGGTCGGCGGCGACGTCCGCCGTCGTCGCGTTGGGCCGGCCCGACCACATCCGCTCGGACTCCCCGTAGCGGCCCTCCCAGTACGCCGTCGGGTCCTGGTCCGGATCGACGCTCGCGTGGCCGCCGGGTGCGGCGTCGTCGTGCGCGTGGTCGTGCCCGTGCGGGCGCGGGGAGGGCGCGGTCATGCCGGGGACGCTACCGGTGCGCCGGGTCAGCCCGTCACGTGCCGCACGACCCGGGCGGGTGAGCCCACGACCACGGCGCCGGCCGGGACGTCGCGGGTGACCACGGAGGCCGCGCCGACCACGGCGTCGTCGCCGATCGTCACGCCCGGGAGGATCGTCGCGCGCGACCCGATCCACACGTTGGTCCCGATGACGACCGGGGCCGGCTTCATGTCGCCCCGGCGGGCCGGGTCGAGGTCGTGGTTGAGCGTCGCGATGATCGTGTCGTGGCCGATGAGGCAGTCGTCGCCGATGGTGATGCCGCCCTGGTCCTGGAACCGGCAGCCGGCGTTGATGAACACCCGCCGGCCGAGCCGGATGTTCCGACCGAAGTCGGTGCTGAACGGCGGGAACATCTGGACCGACGCGTCGACCGGGCGTCCCGTGAGCTCGGTGAGGAGCTCGCGGACCCGGTCCGGGGCGTTGTACCGGCCGTTGAGCTCGGCCGTGATCCGCAGCGCCGCCTGGCTCGCGGCGTGCATCGCCTCGTGCAGCGGCGAGTCGGACGGGATCGTGCGGCCGGAGTCGAGCTCGGCCAGGAGAGCGTCGAGGCTCATGCGGGGTCCTGTCGTCGAGGGGCGGCGGGCTGGCGCCGGCTCAGAACGTGAGCATGGCCTTGATCGCGCGGCGCTCGTCCATCGCACGGTAGCCCTCGGCCGCCTGGTCGAGCGGCAGGGTGAGGTCGAAGACCACGCCCGGGTCGATCTCGTCGGACATCACGAGGTCGACCAGCTCGGGCAGGTAGCGGCGCACGGGCGCCGGGCCGCCGTGGAGGTGGACGCCGGACAGGAACAGGGCGGCGCCGTCGAGCTCGACGCCGTGGCTCACGCCGACATAGCCGACGTGACCGCCCGGCCGGGTCGAGCTGATGGCCTGCATCATCGACTCCTGCGTGCCGACCGCCTCGATCGTCGAGTGCGCGCCGTAGCCGCCGGTGAGCTCCTTGACGCGTGCGACGCCGTCCTCGCCCCGTTCCTCGACGACGTCCGTGGCGCCGAGCCGCGTGGCGAGCGCCTGCCGGTCGGCGTGGCGGGACATCGCGATGATCCGCTCGGCGCCGAACCGCCTCGCGGCGAGGATCCCGAGGAGCCCGACGGCGCCGTCGCCGACGACCGCGACGGTCGTCCCCGGCCCGACGGCGGCCGCGTCGGCGGCGAACCAGCCGGTGCCCAGCACGTCGGAGGCCGCGAGCAGGCCGCGGGTCTGCGCCTCGGTGGGGGTGCCGGGGATCGTGACGAGTGTGCCGTCGGCGTGCGGGATCCGGGCGAGCTCGGACTGGGTGCCGATCGAGGCCATGAAGACGTGCTCGATGCAGCGCGACTGGTAGCCGGCGGCGCAGATCTCGCACGTGTTGTCCGACGCGACGAACGAGCCGACGACCCGGTCGCCGACGGCGAGGTCACGTACGTCCGCCCCGATCTCCTCGACGACGCCGACGTACTCGTGCCCCATCCGGGTCGGCCCGCCGATCTCCTCGAGCCCTCGGTAGGGCCACAGGTCCGAGCCGCACACGCAGGCGGCGGTGACGCGGATGATCGCGTCGGTGGGGTCGACGATCTCGGGGTCGTCGACCGTGTCGACCCGGACGTCACCGGGGGCGTGGAGGACGACGGCGCGCATGCTGGCTCCTTCGGTCGGGGGAGGTGGAGGTCGCCCGAGTGCAACCTCGGTCGTTGCCGAGCGGGACCGCGTGCGGGAGGGACCCTGTGCTCACTCGTCGCGGCGGGCGAGCGCCCGGCGGATCAGGACATAGATGACGAGTGCGATGACCGCGACGACGACGAGCCGCGCGAGGAAGGCGATGGCCTGGAAGACGAAGCCCACCAGCCACCACGCCACGACCACGGCGCCGATGACGATGAGCACCGTGGCGAGCGTGCTCCGTCCCTGCATGGCACCAGTCTCGCATTCGCGGGAGGAGACCGCGAGGGTCGGTGCAGCGGGTGCAGCGGATGCAGCGGGTGCAGCCCGTGCGTCAGGTGCCGGGCCGCTCCCGCCGTCGGACGCGGGTCGACGCGACGTGCCACCATGCCGGGCATGGCCACGGTGACGCGGGAGGAGCAGCGCCTGCGGGACATCGTCGCCATGCGCCGGGTGCGCGACCGCATCGACCGTGAGTACGCCCGCCCCCTCGACCTGGAGGCGCTCGCGCGTGGCGCTCACATGTCGGCGGGCCATCTCAGCCGCGAGTTCCGCCGCATCTTCGGCGAGCCGCCGTACTCCTACCTCATGACACGCCGGATCGAACGCGCGATGACGCTGCTCCGGCGCGGCGACCGCAGCGTCACCGAGGTGTGCTTCGAGGTCGGCTTCACCTCGCTGGGCACCTTCAGCACGCGGTTCACCGAGCTGGTCGGGGTGCCGCCGAGCGTGTACCGGAAGGACCACGGCGCGGCCGGCGCCGGGATCCTGCCGTGCCTCGCGCGGCAGGTCATGCGACCGATCAGGAATCGAGAAGCGAGCACCGAGATCGCGCCCCTAGCGTGACCGCCATGGATCTCACCATCGCCCTGGCCTTCCTCCCGCACACCGACGCCGACGCGGCGCTCGGCTTCTACCGCGACACCCTCGGGTTCGAGGTCCGCAAGGACGTCGGCTACGAGGGCATGCGCTGGATCACCGTCGGCCCGCCCGACCAGCCCGGGACCTCGATCCTCCTCCACCCGCCGGCGCTCGACCCGGGTCTGACGGACGAGGAGCGGGCCACCGTCCACACGCTCATCGCCAAGGGCGCCTACACTGCGCTGACCCTGGCGAGCCAGGACCTCGACGGCGTGTTCGAGGCCCTCGTGGCCGCCGGCGCGGACGTGGTCCAGGAACCGACCGACCAGGACTACGGCATCCGCGACGGTGCGGTGCGCGACCCGGCCGGCAACCTGCTCCGGATCAACCAGCTCTGAGCCGTCGTCGGGCCCTGCCCGCCCAGGCTGTGGCCGCCCCGCCGTCGCCGGCGGGGCGGCCGATCACCGTCAGGCGTGCGCCGCGGCCTCCTGCTCGGCCGCCCATGCCGCCACCCGCCGGGCGCTCTCCTCCTCGGAGAGGTCCTCGACCCGGCTCATGATGGTCCAGCGCACCCCGAACGGGTCGATGATCGAGGCGTACCTGTCGCCGGAGACGAACGTGGCCAGCGGCTCGCGGACCCGGGCGCCTGCGGCCTCGGCGCGCGCGACGACCGCGTCCGCGTCGGCGCAGAAGAGACCGAGCGAGTAGCAGGCGGCGTCGCCGTCGGGCGGCGGGACCAGGCCGTACTCGGGGTTGGGCTCGCCGATCTGGAGGCGGCCGTCGCCGAGGTCGAGCTCGGCGTGGACGACGACGCCGCCCATCTCGGTGACGTCGACGACGCGCGCCCCGAGCACGTCCCGGTAGAACTCGACGGCCTCGACGGCGCGGGGCACGGCGAGGAAAGGTGTGAGGCTCGTCGAGCCGTGCGGGACACCGTCCGTCGTGTGCTCGCCGGTCACCCCGGTGCGGGGTGCGTCGTCGTCGGAGGTCGTGGTGGGTGTGGTGGTCGTCGTGGCCGTGGTCTGCTCGGTGGTCATGGTGTGAGGCTAGGTTCGACGTCGAGAGTGCGGCTTGGAGATTCGCGACGACGTCGGAGGCGGGGGCGAGATGGCCGATCTGGCGGACGGCCGCGGGATCCTCTACCCGGCGCGGCTCCCGACCTTTCACCGCGCTGCGGCCCCGCCGGACCTCGCGGATCGCGTCCGCTGGTTCTGGGTGCCGCGCTGGCGCCTCGCCCCGGGACGGGTCTCGCGGCAGCGGCTCCTCCCGTTCCCCGCGGCCAACCTGGTCGTGGGACCGGACGGCGTCACGCTCTCCGGTCCGACGACGGGCGTCTCGCACCGCGACCTCTCCGGGACCGGCTGGGCGGTCGGCGCGCTGCTCCGGCCGGCCGGGATCGCGGCTCTCGCGGACGAGCCGCGCGACCTGCGGGACTCCGAGGTCGTGCTGGACCTCGCTGGTTGGGGGCTGGGGGAGCTGCACGCCGCGGTCGCAGGGGCGATGTCCGACCCGGACGAGGACGCCGGCCGGGACCGGGCCGTGGCGGCGCTCGCCGACTGGGTGCGTGTTCACCTGCCGGCCCCCGACGACGCGGGAGCGACGGCCAACGCGATGGAGGACCTCGTCGCCACCGACCCCGAGGTGGTGCGGGTCGAGCAGGTGGCGCAGCGGCTCGGGATGTCGGCGCGGGCGGTGCAGCGGCTCGCGCGCAGGTACGTGGGGCTCGCGCCGCTGGCGATCGTGCGGCGCTACCGCCTGCAGGAGGCGGCCCGGCGCCTGAGGGAGGAGCCGGGTCTCGGCATCGCGGACGTCGCGGCCGACCTCGGGTACGCCGACCACGCGCACCTCAGCTCCGACTTCCGCACGGTCCTCGGCCTCACGCCGAGCGAGTACCGGCGGCCCGATGCCGATGCCGATGCCGACGTTGGCGAGTGAGGGGATTCTCCTCCGACGAGTCAGGGGAGGGTCTGATCACCCGCCCTGAGCCGCACTCTCGACACGGGGTGTGCACGAACCGCAATCTCGACGTGCACCAACCGCAATCTCGACGAAGAGGAGCCGGTCAGATGCGGCCGATGTCCTCGCGCTTCTCCGCCTGGAACGCGTCCTCGATGCGGCCGTGCGCCCAGTAGGCCGAGATCGAGAGCTGGTCCTTCGCGAGCCCGCGGTCGTCGGTGAGGTACGGGCGCAGCGACTTCATCGCGCTGCGCTCGCCGTGGGCGAAGACCTGGACGCGCCCGTCCCGCCACGGGGTCTCGCGCACGGCGTCGGTGAGCAGGGAGGTGGTGCCGGGCTCGGCGCCGTCGCGGTGCAGCCACCGCACCTCGATGCCGTCCGGGGCGTCGATCTCCTGGTGATCGGCCGCGGAGTCGACCTCGAGGTGGGCGACGCCCACGGCGTCGCGCGGCATCGCCTCGAGGGCGGCGGCCACCGCCGGGAGCGCGGAGTCGTCGCCGGCGAGCAGGTGCCATTCGGCGTCGGGGTCCGGTGCATAGCCGCCGCCGATCCCGCCGAGGACGACCGCGTCCCCGGGGCGAGCCGCCATGGCCCACGGCCCGGCCACGCCGCGGTCCCCGTGCACGACGAAGTCGATCCAGATCCGACCATTCTCGAGGTCGAACCGCCGGATCGAGTACGTGCGCCGCGTGGGCATGAGCTCGGTCGGGAGCTCCTCGCGCAGCGCCTCCATGTCGTACGGCGGCGTGAGGTCGGTGTCCGGGTGCGGGAACAGCATCTTCGTGTACGCGTCCGTCTTCCCCGCGTCCTCGACCGCGGCGATCCCGGGTCCGCCGGCGACGATCCGCACCATGTGCGGCGTGAGCTGGATCCGCTCGAGCACCTCGAGGACGATCTGGGGCCGCTGCGGACGACGGGGACGCTCGGTGTGGGCAGTCATGTGCACCTTTCGGCTCGGGGGCCCGCCCGGGCGCGCGATGTGCGGGGGGCACGGCAACTTAGGCCAGCCTAACCGCGACCTTCGTGGGCGTCACGTGAGGAGGAGGTCACCCGGACCAGGCGGGGGCCCGCGAGAGGATGGCCGGCATGCGCGTGGTCGTCGAGGGGATGGAGCGGCACCAGGTGTCGCTCTACCTGGTGGCGCTGGTGCTCGGAGCCGCGGTCGGCCTCCTCGTCCCCGGCGCGGCGGGGGCGGCGCGTCACGCGGTCGATCCCGCGATCGCGCTGCTGCTGTACGCGACATTCTTGGGGGTGCCGTTCGCCCGGATCGGCGGGGCGGTGCGGGACGTGCGGTTCGTCGTCGTCGTGCTCGCGGTCAACTTCCTCGTCGTGCCGGTGGTGGTCGCGGTGCTCTCGCGGGTCGTCGCGCACGACCGGGCGTTGCTCGTCGGGGTCCTGCTCGTGCTGCTCACCCCCTGCGTGGACTACGTCATCGTCTTCACGGGCCTCGCCGGCGGCGCGCACGACCGGTTGCTCGCGGCGGCCCCGCTCCTCATGCTCGTACAGATGGCGCTGCTGCCCGCCTACCTGTGGCTGCTCGCCGGCCCCGACGCCGTCGCCGCGGTCGACCTCGCCCCGTTCGTCCGCGCGTTCGTCGTCCTCATCGCCCTCCCGCTCGCCGCCGCCGCGCTCACCCAGGCGATCGCCGCCCGCGCGAGCGCGGCCGCGGCCTGGTCGAGCGCAGTGGCGAGCGCGATGGTGCCGCTGATGATGCTCGCGCTCGGCGTCGTCGTGACCTCCCAGGTCGCGGCCGTCCGCGGAGAGCTCGGCGCGCTTCCGCTCGTGGTCCCGGTCTACGTCGCGTTCGCCGCCGTCATGCTCCCGGTCGGCGCCTGGGCGGGCCGGGTCGCCGGGCTCGACGTCCCCGGGCGGCGCGCCGTCACGTTCGCCGGGGTCACCCGCAACTCGCTCGTGGTGCTCCCGCTCGCGCTCGCGCTCCCCGCCGGCTTCGAGGTGGCGCCGATCGTCGTCGTCACGCAGACGCTCGTCGAGCTCCTCGTCATGGTGGCCCTCGTCCGCCTCGTTCCGCGGCTCGTGCGCTGACGGGCCGCTAGCCTTGGCCCGTGCCACGACACCGCTCGCCCGTCCCACCCGCGGACGGCCCGACTCCGGGCCGCCGCGCATGACCCGGGCCCCTGACGTCCGCGACCACCCGACGCCGATCCTCACCCCCGAGGAGGTCAGGCACCTCCTCGTCGAGGCCAACGCGGACCTCGGCGCGCGCGGGGGAGCGGTCGGCGGAGCCATCGGCGGCGGGATCGGCGGCGCCGCCGCCGGAGCCCTGGGCGGGAGTGTCGGTGGACGCTCCGGCGGCCGCAGCGGCGGCAGGCTGGGTGCCCGGCTGTTCACGAAGGTATACGGCTCGCAGCGCGTCGTCCCGATCCCGCCGACGCCGGAGCGAGAGGCGGCCCTGGCCGCCGTGCTGCACACCGTCCTGCGCCAGGATCGCCAGGCCCTCATCGGGCTCATGGGCTCGGGCTCGATGAACATGAACACGGCGGTCGTCCAGGTCCAGTGGCACCCGAACCAGGCGGTCATCACAGCCCACGGGCTCGAGGGGATCATCAAGCAGCGGACGTCGGGCAAGGCGATCGACCGGCTCGAGGCAGCCATGCGCGAGACCGCTGCCTAGCGGGCGCAGGCGTCCACCCGCGTCTCGCCACCCTCGGCCGGGCCCGCGATTCACCACCACAGGAAAGGACGGCTCGACATGGAGACGGTCGGAATCGGGATGGTCGGCGCGGGATTCGTGGCCGACCTGCACGTCGAGGCGTTCCGCCGGGTCGCGGGCCACGACGTCCGGGTCGTCGCGGTAGCCGCGCCGCCCACGCGGCGCGCGGCGTTCGCGGAGCGGCACGGGATCGACGCGGTCTACGAGGACCTCGACGAGCTGCTGGCCGACGACGCCGTGGACGTCGTCGACATCTGCACCCCGCCGTCGCTGCACGTCGAGATGGCGATCGCGGTGCTCGAGGCAGGCAAGCACGTCATCTGCGAGAAGCCGCTGACCGGGTTCTTCGACGTGCCGGCCGAGGGCGCGGACGGAGTGGATCGTCGTCGGATGGTCGAGTCGGTGACGGCCGAGATGGACCGGCTGCGGGAGGTCGTGGTCCGGGGTGACCGGGTCTTCGGGTACGCGGAGAACTACGTCTACGCGCCGTCGATCCAGAAGAGCCGTGAGGTGCTCGAGCGCTCCGGGTCGCGCATCACGATGATGCTCGGCGAGGAGTCCCACAACGGCTCGCACTCCGAGTACGCGCGCCACTGGCGCCACTCGGGCGGCGGGGCACTGATCCGGCAGGGCTGCCACCCGCTGTCGGCGATGCTCTACCTCAAGCAGGTCGAGGCACGGGCGGCGGGTCGCAGCGTGGCCGTCGAGTCGGTCCTCGCGGACACGACGGCGATCACGCCCACGCTCCCGGACGAGCGGCGGCGCTTCCTCCACGCCCGGCCCGCCGACGTCGAGGACGTCGCGAACGTCGTCCTCGCCTTCGACGACGGCACCCGGGGCGTGGTGACGGCGAGCGACGTGATCGTCGGCGGGGTCCGCAACACCGTCCAGGTCTTCACCACGGACAGCGTCCACCTGTGCCAGATCAGCCAGAACGACTCGATGCGTCTCTTCCACGCGGACCCGGCCTCGGTGGAGGACGTGTACGTCACCGAGAAGCTCGACCACAAGGCCGGCTGGCAGTACGTGCTGCTCGACGAGCTGCTGGCCCGCGGCTACGTCGGCGAGATGCAGGACTTCGTCGACTGCGTCGTCCACGGTGGGACTCCGCAGGCGGACATCGAGCTCGCGTACTCCTCGATGCAGGCGATCTACGCCGCGTACGAGTCGGCCGCCACGGACCGGCGGGTGCGGCTGTAGCGACCGGGTCGGTCAGTCGGCCCGGTCCTTGCGCACCTGCCGGATCTTCTCGTCCCGCCGGGCGTTGCGCTCGTCGACCCAGGCGGGGGACACCGACCCCAGCTGCTTCGGGATCCGCTCGGCGTCGACCTCGGGCAGGAGCCTGCGCGGTGGGTCGGTGAGCGCGCTCCCGCCGTGCGCCAGTCCGGGGAACGGGTCCCGGCCGCCGAGGTAGCTCGCGATCGTGTTGACGGCGGCGATCGCGGGGACCGCGAAGAGGGCGCCGACGATGCCCATGATGTACGAGCCCGTCGCCACGCCGAGGAGGACGACGATCGGGTGGACGTCGACGGCCCGGCCCATGAGGACCGGCTGGAGGAAGTTCGACTCGAGCTGCTGGACGCCCACGACGATGACGAGCATGATGATCGCCGCCGTCAGGCCCTGGGAGCCCAGGGCGACGAGCACGAACAGCGCGCCGGAGACGAACGCACCGACGACCGGGATGAAGCACAGCACGAAGGTCAGCACGGTGAGGGGGATGACGAACGGGACCCCGAGGATCGCCGCACCGATGCCGATACCGACCGCGTCGACGGCGGCGACGAGCGCCTGCGTCTTCGTGTACGTCCCGATGGTCACCCAGCCGCGGCGCGCCGCCTCGTAGGCCCGCTCGTGCCACTGGCGGGGCAGGCGCATGATCGCCCACGTGCCGAGGCGGTCGCCCTCGGCGAGGAAGAAGAACGTGGCGACGAGGCAGAGCACGGCCCCGACGACGACACCCGCCGCGCCGGTCCCGATGCCGACGGCCGACGTGGCGATTTGGGAGGAGTTCTCCTGCAGCCAGGTGCCCGCCTGGTCCATGGCCGACTGCACCTGGGCGGCGTCGACGGGCAGGGGCGAGCTGGCGATCGCGTTGACGATGTCCTGCACCTGCAGGGACGCGAGCTCCCCGACCTCACCGATCCCCTCGGAGATCTGGGTTCCGACGAGCGCGCCGACCCCGGTGAGGAAGGCGAGGGTGATGAGGATCGTCAGTGCCGCGGCGGCCAGGCGCGGCAGGCGCAGCCGGTGGTTGAGCAGCACCTGGAGCGGCATGAGCAGCCCCGTGAGCAGGATCGCCACCGCGGTCGGGATGAGGATCGAGCTGAGCAGCGCGCCGGCCTGGTTGATCGTCTGGACGGCCAGGCCGACCAGGACGATGGTCACCGAGGCGAGGATGACCACCCGGGTGCGTGGGTATCCGGCGAGAAAACCGGCACGGCCCGACGTCGAACCACCCGCGTCCGTGCCCTCCGGCACTGTTCCGGCGGCGGTCACCGCGTGGGCGGCCGAGGTGCGGGTGTCGGCGTCGTGCGGGGTCGATCCTCGGGAGAGGGCCGTGCGGCCGGCCTCGCGCCTGACGCTCCTGCGCGATCGCCTGCGGGGTACGCCCACCTCACGCGTCCGAGACGGCGGCGGCGAGCAGGTTGAGGGACTCCTCGAGGCTCTCGGCGGGGATCGCGGGGAAGACCGACGCGAGCTTCGGGTCCTCCACCTTCGACCAGTCGTACGTGAGGGTGACCTCGGTCGAGTCCGAGCCCTGGGACTTCAGCTCGTACAGCCACTCCCAGCCCCCGGGGCCGTCGGCGTCGGGGCTGTTCGGCTGCCAGCCGACCATGACGTTCTCGGCGTACGCCGTGACGTGGTTGCGCATCTGGTAGTCGCCGCCCTGCGACTCGGCGTGCATGTTCATGACGAACGTGTCGCCCACCTGCTGGATCCGGTCGGCGTAGTCGTCGGACCGGACCATCCCCGAGCCGTCGAACTCGGAGTGACGGGAGGGGAGGGTGAGGACGTCGAAGATGGCCTTCGCCGGGGCGTCGATCGTGCGGGAGACGGACAGGGACGTCTGCTCGGTGCTCATCCCTCCACTCTGCCCCCTCCGGCGTCGGCGCGCATGGTGGATCGGCGCGTCGGCCGGAGACGTGTGAGCGGGGCGACACGGACGGTCCGGCGGGGCCCGGGTCCGGGGCCGGAAGGGGGCGGGCCCCGACCGAGCTGCCTCGGCCGGGGCCCGAACCTGACTCCCTGGGGTGGCTAACGGGGCTTGAACCCGCGACCTCCTCGACCACAACGAGGCGCTCTACCAACTGAGCTATAGCCACCATGCGCCACCGACCGGCGGTAGCGACGCACCATGCTATCCGAGGCCCGAGGGCGTCGGCGCCGTGTGTGCGGTGCGCTCGCTCACGTCCGCGGGGGGTGGCGCGACGTCCCCGAGAGGTCGCGCAGAAAAAAGGTCACGCCCTGTCCGGGTGGGTCCGTAGCGTCCCGGTCATGGATACCAGCGGTACGCGAACCACCGACACCCAGACCGACACCCGCGCCGACGAGACCGTCCGTCCCTTCACCCTCGCCGTCCCCCAGGACACGATCGAGGACCTCCACCGTCGCCTGGCGGACACGCGCTGGCCGGACGAGAACCCGGAGGCCGGCTGGTCCGACGGTCTCCCGCTCGCTTTTGCGAAGGACCTCGCGACCTACTGGCGGGAGACCTTCGACTGGCGGGCGCAGGAGGACCGCCTCAACGCCGTCCCGCAGTTCACGACCGCGATCGACGGCCACGACGTCCACTTCGTCCACGTCCGTTCGCCCCGCCCCGACGCGAAGCCGCTCCTGCTCGTGCACGGCTGGCCGAGCGGACCGACGGACTTCCTGTCGATGATCCCGCTGCTCACCGAGCCCGCGGACGGCGGCCAGGCCTTCGACGTCGTCGCCCCGACGATCCCCGGCTTCGGTGTCTCGGGCCCCGTCGTCGGGTGGACGCTCACCCGGGTGGCCGACGCGTTCGCCACGCTCATGGACCGGCTCGGCTACGAGCGCTACCTGGCCCACGGCTACGACACGGGCGCCGGGGTCGTCCGCGACCTTGGGCTGCGCCACCCCGAGCACGTCGCCGGCATCCACTCCACCGGCCCGCTCGGCGGCGAGGAGCTGACCGAGGAGACCGCGGACATGTCGGTGCCCGCGGAGGCGGCCGCCGTGGCCGACGGGTACCGGTACATGTACGACATCGGCGCCTACGCGATGCTGCAGTCGACCCGGCCGCAGTCGATCTCCTACGCGCTGACGGACTCGCCGGTCGCGCAGATGTCGTGGATCGTCGAGCGGTTCAAGGACTGGTCGTCCGCCGAGGGCGACCCGGACCAGGTGCTCGACCGCGACGAGATGCTCACCGTGGTCTCGATCTACTGGTTCTTCCGGACCGCCGGCTCCTCCGCCCGGTACTACAAGTACGGGCTGCCCGACTGGGCGGAGCCGCTGCAGCCCTCGACCGTGCCGACGGCGATCCTCGTCATGCCGGACGACATCGGCCGGCCCGTGCGCCGGCTCGTCGAGCAGGTCGACCGGGTCGTGAGCTGGACCGAGGCCGAGCGGGGTGGGCACTTCGCGGCCTGGGAGCAGCCCGAGCTCGTCGCGGCCGACATCCGCGCCTCGATCGGGCACCTGGACTGAACCCGGCCGGCGGTGGGCCGTGGGGACGGTGCGCCACCGCCGGTGGGGGCGCCGGTCAGGGGTGGCGCTGGTCGGCGTCGGCTCGGGTCGGTGGCGGAGGTGGCTGGAGCGGTCCGGGGCACCGGGTCAGAGGGTCTCGTCGTCGGGCGTGGTTACGCGTCCGACGGCTTCGCGAGCTCGGTGATCGCGGCGCTCGTCGGGTGGTCGGAGACGGCCTTGGCGGCGGCGCGCGCCTCGGAGGTCGTCGGCCCCTCGCCCTCGGGCCACAGGACCGCGCGGTAGTACCGCAGCTCGTCGATCGACTCGAGGATGTCGGCGAGCGCGCGGTGGCCGCCGTTCTTCTGCGGCGACTGGAAGTAGGCCCGCGGGTACCAGCGGCGGGCGAGCTCCTTGATCGAGGAGACGTCGATGATCCGGTAGTGCAGGTGCTCGACCAGCTCGGGCATGTCCCGCGCGAGGAACACGCGGTCGGTCCCCACCGAGTTGCCGGCGAGCGGGGCGCGGCGCTTCTCCGGCACGAACCGCTTGACGTAGGCGAGGACCTGCTCCGCGGCGTCGGCCATCTCGAGGCCGTCGTCCAGCTCGGTGATGAGGCCGGAGGCCTTGTGCATCTCGACGACCACCTCGTCCATCGTCTCCACCGTGCCGGGGCGCGGCCGGATGACGAGGTCGAGCCCGGCGTCGAGCGGCGTCAGCTCGGAGTCGGTGACGACGACGGCGACCTCGACGAGCGAGTCGCGCTCGGCGTCGAGGCCCGTCATCTCGCAGTCGATCCAGACGATGGGGTCCTTGGCGCGGGAAGCAGCAGTCACCAGGGAATCGTAGGCGCGGACGACGGCGGCGGCGCGGTCCCGGCGTACGTCACACCGACGACCACACCGTCAATCCTTCGGCTGATGCCACCAGACGAGACGCGGTGTCTAGACTCAGCGACGGCGCGGCCGGTGGTCCGGCGCGATCCCCTCCCCGACGACCTCCCGGAGCACGCCCGTGGCGAACCTCGCCCGCTTCTCGCTGTCCAATCGCGCGCTCGTGGCCCTGTCCACGATCATCGCCGTGCTCGCCGGCCTGTGGGCCACGACCTCCCTGCGGCAGGAGCTCATCCCGGACCTCGAGCTGCCGATCGTCGCCGCCGTGACGACCATGCCCGGCGCCTCCCCGGAGATCGTCGAGGACCAGGTGACGGGCGTGGTCGAGGAGGCGGCGCGTGGTGTCCCCGGACTCGAGGGCACCACGTCCCAGTCCGGTCCCAGCGTCTCGGCGGTCATGCTCGAGCTCGAGTACGGCACCGACATTCTCACCGCGCAGCAGGAGCTCCAGGTGGCCCTCGGCCGGGTCGAGCAGCAGCTCCCCGAGGACGCCGAGACCCAGGTCATCGCCGGCTCCGTCGACGACCTCCCGGTCATCCAGCTCGCCGCCACGGGCGGCGCCGACGTCGCCGAGCTCCAGCAGCGCGTCGAGGAGGTGCTCGTCCCCGAGCTCTCCCGGGTCGACGGCGTCCGCCAGGTCCAGCTCTCCGGCATCACCGAGCAGCGCGTCGCCATCGACGTCGACCCCGAGGCGCTCGCCGCCGAGGGCCTCACGCTCGACTCCATCACGAGCTCGCTCGACGAGAACGGCGTGGTCACCCCCGCCGGCACCATCGAGTCCGACGGCAGCGAGCTGACGATCCAGGCCGGTGGCCGCCTCACGTCTCCCGAGGAGATCGCGGGGCTCCCGCTCGTCGCCGACTCGTCGTCGGGCGGCGCCGCGGGCGGGGACGCCCCTGCCGACGGGGGCCAGGCACCCGCCGACCCGGGGCAGGCACCGACCGACCCGGGGCAGGCGCCCACCGACCCGGGGCAGGCGCCCACCGACCCGGGGCAGGCGCCCACCGACCCGGGGCAGGCACCGACCGCCGGTGACGGCGCCGAGCAGGCGCCCCAGGCACCCGCCCCGGACGAGGTCGTGACGATCGACGACGTCGCGGACGTCGCCGTCGAGGACGTGCCCGCCACGTCGCTCACCCGCACCGACGGGGTCGCGAGCATCGGGCTGGCGATCACGGCCACGCCCGACGGCAACACGGTCGAGATCTCGGAGCAGATCCGCGAGCTCATGCCCGAGCTCGAGGGCTCCCTCGGCGACGGCGGCGAGCTCGTCGTCGCGTTCGACCAGGCCGTCTTCATCCAGCAGTCCATCGAGGACCTCGCCGTCGAGGGCGTGCTCGGCCTCGCGTTCGCCGTCCTCGTCATCCTGCTGTTCCTGCGCTCGATCCGCGCGACCACCGTCACGGCGATCTCGATCCCGCTCTCGCTGCTCGTCGCGCTGCTCGCGCTCAAGGTAGCCGACTACTCGCTCAACATGTTCACGCTGGCGGCGCTGACGATCTCGATCGGCCGCGTGGTCGACGACTCGATCGTCGTCATTGAGAACATCGCCCGGCATCAGTCCTACGGGACGTCGAAGCGGCAGTCCGTGCTCACGGGCGTCAAGGAGGTGGCCGGCGCCGTCACGTCCGCGACCGTCGCCACCGCCGCCGTGTTCGTCCCGCTCGGCCTCGTCGGCGGCATGGTCGGCGAGCTCCTGCGCCCCTTCGCGTTCACCGTGGCCCTCGCACTGGGCGCGTCCCTGCTCGTCGCCCTGACGATCGTCCCGGTGCTCGCCTACTGGTTCCTCCGCACGCCCGTCGACCCCGAGCGCGCCGCCACCGCCCGCGTCGAGGCGGAGGAGAAGGAGCGCAGGAGCATCCTGCAGCGCGGCTACGTCTCCTCGTTGCGCGGCGTCCTCGGGCACCGCTGGCTCACCATCGGCGGCGCCGTCGTCCTCATGGCGGCCACCGTGTTCGGTGCGACTCGCCTGCCCACCGACTTCATCGGCGACACGGGCGAGAACGCGATCTCGGTCACCCAGGACCTGCCCACGGGCGTCACGCTCGAGGCCCAGGACGCCGCCGCCCAGCAGGTCGAGGACGTGCTCGCCGACGTCGAGGAGGTCGAGAGCTACCAGGTCACGGTCGGGTCGGCCGATCCCGCGATGGCGGCCTTCGGCATGGCGCAGGACGTCACCTTCTCGGTGACGCTCGACGTCGACGCCGACGCGGGTGCCGTCGAGGACGACGTCCGCGAGCGGCTCGAGGCCCTCGGCGAGGACGCCGGCACCATCACCGTGGCGCCCGGCTCGGCCGGCGGGTTCTCCTCCGGGGTCGAGGTCATCGTCTCCGGGGCCGACGGCGAGGACGTCGCCGCAACCGCCGAGGAGGTCGAGGCGGCGATCGCCGGGATCGACGGGCTGCGCGACGTCGAGAGCTCGCTCGCCTCGGACCTGCCCTTCATCCAGGTCGCCGTCGACCGGCCCGCCGCGGCCTCGCTCGGCCTCACCGAGTCCGCCGTCGGCGGCATCGCCTACGCGGCGATCAACGGCCTCCCGGCCGGCGACGTCGACACCGAGGACGGCACCCTCCCGATCGTCCTGTTCTCCGGGGAGGCGCCGGCCACCGTCGACGAGCTGAGCGCCCTGCCGCTCGGCGGGTCGCCGGAGGCGCCGCTCGTGCTCGACGACGTCGCCGACGTCGCTGAGGAGCGCCAGCAGGCCTCGATCACCCGCCAGGACGGACTCCGCTCGGCGTCGATCACCGCGGCGACCGAGATCGCCGACCTGCAGACGGTCAACGCCGAGCTCGCCACGGCGCTCGACTCGGTCGACGAGCCCGAGGGCGTCAGCGTCGAGATCGGCGGCGTCAGCGCCGAGCAGGAGGACGCCTTCGGCAACCTCTTCCTCGCGCTCGGGCTCGCCGTGGCGCTCGTCTACCTCGTCATGGTGGCGACGTTCCGCTCGCTCGTGCAGCCGCTCGTGCTGCTCGTGTCGATCCCGTTCGCCGCCACCGGCGCGATCCTCGGTCTGTGGCTGACGGACACGCCGCTCGGGGTCGCGGCCCTCGTCGGTGCGCTCATGCTCGTCGGCGTCGTCGTGACGAACGCGATCGTCCTCATCGACCTCATCAACCAGTACCGCACGGCCGGAATGGACCTGCGCGAGGCGGTCGTCGAGGGCGGGCGGCACCGCCTGCGCCCGATCCTCATGACCTCGGCCGCGACGATCATGGCGCTCATCCCGATGGCGTTCGGCATCACGGGCGGCGGTGCCTTCATCTCGCAGCCGCTCGCGATCGTCGTCATCGGCGGCCTCATCACCTCGACGATCCTCACGCTGCTGCTCGTCCCGGTGCTCTACGAGCTGACCGAGGGGCGCGGCGAGCGGCGGGCACGGGAGAAGGAGATCGCTCGGCTGGAGAAGGTCGTGGCGGCGCGCGAGGAGCGCGGCGAGGACGCCGCTGCGCCCCGCGCCGAGCTCGAGCGGCTGCGCGCCGGGGGGGGAGCGGCCCGGGTCCGCGAGGAGGAGCGGGTCGGCGACGACGACGCCCCCGTGCTCGTGCATGCCGGCGCCGGCGAGGCCGAGGCTGGTGCGGGCGCGGCTGGTGCGGACGCTGGATCGGCCCCCGCGTCAGGTGCCCGGGCCGGCGAGGGGCGGAAGCCGTCCGACGGTTCCACCTCCGGGGCCCACGCGGCGGCACCGCCGGACGACGCCCACGTCCTGAACGAGGGTGACGACTCCGGCGGCGGCAAGCACGCCGCCGACTGAGGGTCGCGTCGGCCGGCCGTCGGGGGAGGCCGCCGACCGGCGGACGGCTGTGCCGTCGACGGCCCGCCGGGGGAGAATCGGACCATGACCGACAGCAAGATCGTGTTCCTCGACGTCGACGGCACCTACGCCCACCAGGGCGAGGTACCCCCGGGCCACGTGCGGGCTGTGCAGGCCGTCCGTGCGGCCGGCCACCGGGTGCTGCTGTGCACGGGGCGACCCCGGATCATGCTCCCCGAGCGCATCTCCGCCGCAGGTTTCGACGGGTACGTCGCCACGGCCGGGGCGTACGTCGAGGTCGACGGCGAGGTCGTCGCCGACGAGCGGTTCCCGGTCGAGCTCGGCGACCGGCTCATCGACGTGCTCGAGTCCTACGACGTGACCTTCGTGCTCGAGACGCCTGGGGCGCTCCTGGGAAACCGGCACGCGGAGCAGGTCATCAGCGCGGCGGTCGCCGGCCACGAGGCCTCCGTCGACGGCTCGAGGCACTCCGGTCCGTCCGACATCCTCGCCGGCATGTCCGTCGTCGACGACCTCAGGGGCCGCCCCTTCGCCAAGGCCGTCGTCGTCGAGTCGGGGGTCCCGAACGACCAGCTCGCCCGCGAGGCCGGCGAGGCCGTCCTGTCCCTCGAGGCCTCCGTGCCCGGCCTGCACCCCTCGTCCGGCGAGCTCTACCTCGCCGGTATGCACAAGGCGGTCGGCATGCGGGCCGCGCTCGCGCACCTCGGTGCCGACGTGGCCGACTCGATCGCCTTCGGCGACGGGATGAACGACCTCGAGATGTTGCGCGAGGCCGGCATCGGCGTGGCCATCGAGGGGTCCGACCCGCGTGTCCTGGCCGCCGCCGACCGGACGGCGCCGGGCCCCGAGCGCGAGGGCCTGACCCGCGCGTTCGCCGAGCTCGGCCTGCTCTGACCGCGCCCGCGTCGCCCCGACGCGCGAGGCGTGCGCCCGGGCCGTAGCCTGGCGGGACGACGAACGACCCGTGGCCCGGCGGCCGGAGTCGGGGTGCCCACGGGCCCGAGGAGGACTGCCCCGTGAAGCTCGCCGACCAGATCGTCGCCCAGCTGCAGGCCGTGGGGGTGCGGCGCATCTACGGGATTGTCGGTGACAGCCTCAACCCCGTCGTCGACGCCGTCCGCCGCACCGTCGGAAGCGCCGAGGGCGGCATCGACTGGATCCATGTCCGCCACGAGGAGGCAGCGGCCTTCGCTGCCGCCGCGGACGCCCAGATCTCCGGTGAGCTCGCGGTGTGCGCGGGATCGTGCGGTCCCGGCAACCTCCACCTCATCAACGGCCTGTACGACGCCAACCGGTCCGGCGCGCCCGTCCTCGCGATCGCCAGCCACATCCCCACACCGCAGATCGGCCAGGAGTTCTTCCAGGAGACCCACCCCGACCGACTCTTCACGGAGTGCTCCGTCTACAGCGAGCTCGTCAGCACGCCCACCCAGTCGCCGCGGATCGTGCACTCCGCGATCACGCACGCGCTCGCCGCCCCCGGCGTCGCCGTCGTCACCCTGCCCGGCGACGTCGCGGACGAGGAGGCCACCGCGGACGCACCCGCCTACGTGCCGACCGTGCGCGGCACGCTCGAGCCCGCGCAGTCGGCGCTCGACGCCGCGGCCGAGGCGATCGACGACGCCAAGCGGGTCGCGATCTTCGCCGGCGCCGGGGTGCGGGGCTCGCACGACGAGCTGATCGATCTCGCGGACAGGATCGGCGCGCCCGTGGGCCACTCGCTGCGCGGCAAGGAGTGGGTGCAGCACGACAACCCCTTCGACGTCGGCATGACCGGTCTGCTCGGGTACGGCGCAGCCGCGGAGGGCATGGACGACGCCGACCTGCTGCTCCTGCTCGGGACCGACTTCCCCTACGACCAGTTCCTGCCCGACGGGCCGACGACGATCCAGGTCGACCGCCGGGCCGAGGTGATCGGACGGCGCACCGGCGTCGACCTCCCCGTCCACGCCGACGTGGGCCCGTTCCTGCGCGGACTGCTCGACCGCGTGGCGGCGAAGCGCTCGCGCTCCTACCTGAAGAAGACCCTCAAGCGGCACGAGAAGCTGATGGACTCGACCGTCGGCGCCTACACGCGCAATGCCGAGGACCTCGTGCCGATCCACCCGGAGTACGCGGCCTCGCTCATCGACCAGGCGGCCGCCGACGACGCCGTGTTCACCGCGGACACCGGCATGTGCAACGTGTGGCAGGCCCGCTACGTCACCCCCAACGGCCGGCGCCGTGTCATCGGCTCGTTCCTGCACGGGTCGATGGCGAACGCCCTCCCGCACGCGCTCGGCGCCCAGGTGGCCGACCGGGACCGCCAGGTGGTCGCGTTCAGCGGGGACGGCGGTCTGTCGATGCTCATGGGCGACATGCTCACCGCCGTCCAGTGCGAGCTGCCGGTCAAGGTCATGCTCTTCAACAACTCGACGCTCGGCATGGTCAAGCTCGAGATGCTCGTGGACAAGCTGCCGGACCACGGCGTGGACGTGCCCGCGACGAACTACGCCGCGATCGCCGAGGCGATGGGCTGGCACGCCGTGCGGGTGGCCGACCCGAAGGAGCTCGAGGCGGGCATCGCCGAGGTGCTCGCCCACCCCGGTCCGGCGCTGCTCGACATCGTCACCGACCCCAACGCGCTCTCGCTGCCGCCGTCGATCACCGGCGAGCAGGTCTTCGGGTTCGCCACCGCGATGAGCAAGATCGTCTTCACCAAGGGCGCCGGCGAGGTCGTGTCGATGGCGCGCTCGAACCTGCGCAACATCCCGCGGCCGTAGCCGGGACGAGTGGATCATGACGACGATCGAGCTGATCGGCGTCGTCGGGGGCCTGGCGGAGACGTGGAGGGCACCCGGGCTCCTGCTGCTCGACGGCCACGAGGACACGATGCCGCTCGACGTCGTCGAGGACGGGGAGGCAGCCAACTGCGAGGTCGGCCTTCTCCTGGGGCTGACCGGGCGAACGCTGCGCGACGGGCTCGGGGTCCCGCTCCCGGCCCTCGACACCGACTCGCTGTGCCTGCTGGGGCAGCGGGACGCCGACTGGCGGCGGCGGTTCAACGTCGGCAGCCTCGCCGACCTCGGCGTATGGTCGCGGGATCTCACGTCGATGCGTGCCGATCCCGGTGGTGCAGCCCGTGACGCCGCTCGCCACCTGCGGGAGCGGACGAACGGGTGGTGGCTCCACGTCGACGTCGACGTCCTCGACCCGACAGTCGTCCCGGCGCAGGGCCTGCCCGACTACCCCGACGAGCCCGACGGCCTGGACCTCGGCCAGCTTGCCGTAGCGATGACGGCGGCCGTGGCGGAGGGCGGCTGCCTCGGCCTGAGCATGGCGATCTACGACCCGGACCAGGATCCGGCCGGCGACGACGCCGCCCACCTCGTCGAACTCGTCGGGACCACCGTCCGAGCACTCGCCTGAGGGACGCGTACCGACGCACGCGAGTTTCCTCCCGGCCGTCGTCGCCTCACCGCGAGGACCGCATCGCCGGTCGCTTCGTCACCGACTCGTCGGCCACGAGCTCGTCGTAGCGGTCGGAGCCGGGCTCGACGAGCGCGATGCGCCCCTCGGCGTCGAAGTGCACGGCTCAGCCGTAGGTCTTCGTCAGCGGCGAGGCGCGCAGGCACGGCTGCCCCTTCGAGAAGAACTCCTCCCGCGCCCGGTCGACGTCCGTCGCGGGGATCCCGCGGCGGACCATGTGGACGTCGAGGAGCAGCTCGTCGCTGGTGAGGGCGTAGTCGGTCGGTGCGAGCCGCTCGTACTGCAGCTCCGCGACCGTGCCCTTCCCGGTCGGCGGCTCCGTCGGGTGCGTCGCCCGGGTGTCGGGGGCCGGGGTGATCAGCGTGTCGCGGTAGTCGGTCGAGTGCGTCGCCATGGGGTGCCGTCCGTCCGTCGGGCCCGGGGCGGGGCCGTGTGGTCGGAGGCTAGCGAGGGCCGCCGACATCCGTGGCGAGATCAGGACCTTCTCACCGAGATTGCGGTTGGGAGGCGGCCCCGGGCAGGCCGCGGCGGCCCGGCGGCCCCGCCCGACCCGCCTCGAGGCGCGCGACCGTCAGGCGGCGGCCGCTGCGACCGCCAGGTCGGCGTCGGCCATGACGAGGTCCCCGTTGATGTGGCCCCCGGCCAGCGCCCCCTGCGCGGCAGCGGCACCGACCTGCATCGACACGTCCGCGAGGTTCCCGGCCACCCATACGCCGGGGACGTTCGTCGCGCCGGTCGGGGTGGCTGCGACCGCGGTGCCCATGACGTTCTCGGCGACCTCGAGGCCGAGCGCCGCGAACGGCTCGAGGCGCGGCTGGAGCACGGTCTGGACCGTCACCGCCCCGACCTCGAGGACTCGCCCGTCATCCATCCGTACGCCCGACACCCGGCCGCCCTCACGCACGATGCCATCGGGCGTGCCCGTGACGATCTCGACCCCGCGGGCGGCGAGTCGCTCGCGGTCGGTCGCGGCGAGCTCGAGGTCCCACGCGAACAGCCGGACCCGCTCGGAGAGCTGGCGGAACATCAACGCCTGGTGGACGGCCATCGGACGGGAGCCCAGCACGCCGATGACGCGGTCGCGGACCTCCCAGCCGTGGCAGAACGGGCAGTGCACGACGTCGGAACCCCAGCCCTCCCGCAGGCCCGGCAGCTCGGGCAGCTCGTCGAGCACCCCGGTGGCGAGGAGCAGCCTGCGGGCGCGGACCGTCGAGCCGTCCTCGGTGGTGACGACGAACAGGTCGCCGTCCTGCCGGGCGTCCCGGACCTTCGCGGGCCGGATCTCGCCCCCGTACCGCTCGACGTCGGCCCGCCCGCGGGCGAGCAGCTCGAGGGGCGGTGTGCCGTCGAGGGCGATGAGTGCGTGGACGGCGTCGGCCGGGGCGTTGCGGGGCTCGCCGCCGTCGAGGACGAGCACGCGACGCCGCGAGCGAGCGAGCATGAGTGCGCCGCTGAGCCCGGCCGCACCACCGCCCACCACGACGGCGTCGTAGGTCTCGGGGGAGGGGGAGTCGTTCGTCGTCGGGAGGGTGTCGTCGTTCGTGGCGGGATCGGACGGGGTGGTGGTCGTCGTCGTGGGCGAAGTGGTGCGGTCGGGCGTGGTCATGGTGGTCCTCACATGCGTCGGCGGGGCGCTCGCCCCGGGAGTCGGTGTGCTGACGAGCCTGCGCGGCCATTTCCCGTATGGCAAGCAGAGTTGCCGAATGGCAAACTGGGGGCATGGCACCCGACCTCGACCACACGCTCGACGCCGTCGGGCCGCGGCTGCGCCGCCTCCGGCAGCGTGGCGACGTCACGCTGGCGGAGCTCGCCGAGCGGACCGGGATCTCCGCGAGCACCCTGTCCCGCCTCGAGTCCGGCCTGCGCCGGCCCACCCTCGAGCAGCTGCTTCCGCTCGCC
Source organism: Georgenia sp. Z1344 (assembly GCF_049856295.1). GTDB lineage: Bacteria > Actinomycetota > Actinomycetes > Actinomycetales > Actinomycetaceae > JB111. The sequence continues at coordinate 62,248 of NZ_JBNDMZ010000010.1, forward strand.
CGGGTGCACGGCGTGACGCTCGACGAGCTCGTCGACGCCCCGCCGACCGGCGACCCGCGCATCAACATGCGTCCCCTTGCCGGGGACCACGGCGCGGTGGTCCTGCCGCTCTCGCGCCGTCCCGGCGGGATCCAGGCCTACAAGTTCGTCCGGCCCGCCGGCCGGCCGGGAGAGGTCCCGCAGCCGCGCACGCACGAGGGGTTCGACTGGGTCTACGTCCTCGACGGCCGGCTGCGCCTCGTGCTCGGTGAGCAGGACATGATCCTCGGGCCGGGCGAGGCGGCCGAGTTCGACACCCGCACCCCGCACTGGTTCGGCGCCACCCCGGACGGACCTGTCGAGTACCTCAGCCTCATCGGCAAGCAGGGGGAGCGGGCGCACCTCCGCGCCGCCCCTTCTGTCGAGAGTGCGCCTCAGGACTGACCAGTTGGTCGAGAGTGCGGCTCAGCGCGAAGACTGGCTGCGCAGCTCTCCTCGAGATTGCGGTTCGGAGCGTCCGGCTTCCTGTCGAGAGTGCTGGGCAGGGGGCGCGTCGATTCGTCAACTGCTCTCGATGTCGGTGATGGTCCATACCTTGGCATCGACGCGTTCCCCCGGACGCGTCGTCCCCCCACCCGAATCAGCCAGGGAGCCCCCGTGCCTGACACCTTCCCCGACGGCGTGCCGCCGTCCTCGACGAACGGCGACGTCGCCGACACCTACGCCCCCGTGTACACGCCGACCTACGCGCCCGACGCCGGTCAGGGCCACGCCGACGCCCCGGCGTACGGCTGCGCCACCGCCACCGCCACCGCCACCGAGCAAGACCCGGCCGACGACGCGCCCTTTGCGACCTCCCCGGCGCGCCGCGGCGGCCGCGCCCGGATCGTCGCCCTCGCCACCCTCGTGGCGGCGCTCGCCCTGGTCGCCGGCTTCCTCGGCGGACGGATGACCGCCGACCCGACCGCATCGGAGGAGTACGCCGGCCTCGAGGGCCGGCTCACCACCGCCGAGTCCGAGCGGGACGAGGCACTGACGACGCTCGGCACCACCGAGGGCGACCTCGCGTCCGCGCAGCAGCAGGTCACCGACGTCACCGCGGAGCGCGACCAGGCGCTCACCGACCTCGACAACGCGACGGCTGGGCACGACGAGCGCGAGGCCGGCCTCGACGAGCGTGAGGTGGGCCTGGACGAGCGCGAGAGTGGCCTCGACACCCGTGAGACCGAGATCTCCGAACGTGAGACGGACATCGGCGAGCGCGAGACCGAGGTCGGCGAGCGCGAGGTCGCCGTCGGCGCCGTGGAGGAGGAGATCGACTCCGCCTCGTTCGGTGCGGGCACCCACCTGGTCGGGACCGACATCGCCCCGGGAACGTACCGGTCGACCGGCACCGGTGACGGGTGCTACTGGGAGCGCCTCGCCGGCACGTCGGGCGAGCTGTCGGACATCATCGCCAACGACTTCACGAGCAACCCGGGGTCGATCGTCACCATCGCCGCCTCCGACGTCGCCTTCAGCTCGAACCGCTGCGGCAGCTGGGAGCCGGTCCAGTAGGTGGGGCGCCGCTCAGCCCTGGAACTGCTGGAGCCCGTTGAGCGCGAGGACCACGCCGACGATGCCGACGACCCACGCGGTGGTCGACGCCGCGTTGCGCGTGAGCCAGCTGTCGAGCCTGCGCAGCGGTCCGTCGAGCTGACGAGCGGCGACGAGCCGGCCCGTGAGCAGGACGAGCGCCGGCGTGATCATCACGAGGCAGTAGGCGGCCAGCCACAGCACCGATGTCGGCCAGCCCGGCCCCTGGGTGGAGATGAGACCGATACCCGCGAGGTAGGGGAGCATCGAGGCCACCTCGATGGCCGCTGCCGCGAGGGCCAGGCCCATGAGCGCGCCGACCGATCCGCGCCCGCGCGTCGTCGTCGAGGTGGGAAGGGCCGACTCGGACCATGACACGGACCCGGTGCTGAGCCGACCGTTCACGGCACTGCCCACGCCACCGCCCCGCGCAGCGTTGTCGTCGGACTCGACCCCCATGGCGCGCTCGCGCCACCGGCCGATCCGACCGCCACCGTGCTCGGCCTGCTCGGCTGCCCGGCGCTTGGCGGCAGGGGAGTCGAGGGCGAAGCTGAGGAGGACCAGGCCGATGCCCACCACCATCATGAGGATCGCTGCTGGCCGGCCGGACAGCAGGTCTCCGAAGGCGCCGAGGAAGGCGTCGGCGCCGAGCATGACGGCGATCCCGACCGCGAGGTAGAACCCGGCGACGGTCCCGAGGAAGACCAGCACGCGCCCCGGGCGCAGGCGGCCGGGGGCGAGCATGAGCCACACCGGGATGAGCAGGGTGCCGAAGCTCGTCGAGTCGATGAGCGCGAGCACGGCCAGCACACCGGCGAGCGCCGGCTGCGACATCGCGCCGTCCGAGAAGGATCCGAGGAAGTCCATGACGCCAGTCTCCGGGGTGGCCCTCGCGTGCGCGTCCGTCGAACGGAGCGACGAACGGGTACATCCTTCGACGGACCTTCTCGACAAGGCGGGCGTGCTGGGATGGACCCCGTGACCCCGGACCGGACCAAGGACGTGCGTGCCGCCGGCTTCGTCGTCGGCATCGGGCTCCTCACGCTCGGGCTCGGGCTCTACCCGCTGACGAACCTGCCGTCGGTCTACGGGGCCGACGCCGGGTCGATCTCGCCGTGGTGGTTCGTCGTCACACTGGTCGCGGGCAGCGCCGTCGTCGCACTGCGCAGCCTCCACGCGGGCGGGTCGCTCGTCGTCGGGACGCTGCTGCTCCTCGTCGACCTCGCGCTCGGTGGAAGCGTGGCGATGCTGCTCGTCATCTGGGAGCTCATCCACCATGCGGCGCTCGTCGGGTCGCGGCGGATGCGGATCGGGTTGCTCGTCGGTGTCGGGGTGGTGGCGGTGCTCGCCGGCGTCGGCACTGCGATCGGTGAGAGCGATTCGCGCGTGTGGATCTCGACCGTGCTCCAGGTCGCCGGACTGGGCGTCATGCCGATCTGGTGGGCGACCGAGGTGCGGCGCGGGCACGAGCTCGCCGAGGTCTCCGCGCAGAAGGCGCGGCTCGAGGCGGAGCGTGCCGACGCCGTGGCCCTGGCCGCCGAGCGGGAGCGGGCCGACGCCGTCCGGGAGGAGCGGACGTCGATGGCCCGCGACCTGCACGACGTCATCTCCTCCCACCTGTCCGCGATCGCCATCCACTCCGGGGCCGCGCTCGCGGTACCGCCCGACGGGGAGCGCGACCGGGCGGCACTGACCGCGGTGCGGCGCGAGGCGGTGGCCTCTCTGGAGGAGATGCGGACGATGGTGGGGCTCCTGCGCTCCGGGTCCGACGAGCCGTGGGCGTCGCCCGCGGGACTTGACGAGCTCCCGGCGCTCGTCGAGCGGACCCGGGACGCGGGGCTCGCCCTCACCGTCGACCCGCACGTGCTCGCCCCGGACGGGAGCGTCGCGGTCACGGCTCCGACGCCGGTCGCGCAGTCGGCCCTGCGCATCGTCCAGGAGGCGCTGACGAACGCGCTGCGGCACGGCGCCGGCGACGCGCACCTCGAGCTCGAACGCACCGGCGGCACACTGTCCCTCGTGGTGACCAACGAGCTCCGCGACCCCCGCGCGGCCGACGTCGATCTTGCGACGCCGTCCCCCGGGATCGGGCTGCTCTCGATGCGCGAGCGCACCGAGGCGATGGGCGGCACGTTCGACGCCGGGGTCCGTGACGGGGTGTGGCAGGTCCGCGCCGATCTGCCGACCGATCCGGCGGGAACGACGGGAGTCCCCGAGCTACCGGGGCAAGCCGCCGGGGACGACGCCGTGACGGAGGCAACCGCATGATCCGGGTGCTGCTCGCCGACGACCACGCCGCGATCCGCGGGGGACTGCGCCTCCTGCTCGACGCCGCCGACGACGTCGAGGTGGTGGGGGAGGCCGCCGACGGTCGCGCCGCGATCCTCAACGCCCGCTCGCTGCGGCCCGACGTCGTCGTCATGGACGTCCGGATGCCCGGCGTCGACGGGGTGGAGGCGACGCGCACGATCGTCGGCGAGGACCTCGCCCAGGTGCTCGTGCTGACGACCTTCGACGTCGACGAGGTGGTGTTCGGCGCCCTGCGCGCCGGCGCGGCCGGGTTCCTCCTCAAGACCGCGGAGCCCGAGGCTCTCATCGACGCCGTCCGGACCGTCGCGGCCGGTGACGGCGTCGTCGCCCCCGAGGTCACGCGCCGGGTGCTCGCGGCGTTCGTCGGACCGGGGTTGCGGGGCGAGGGCGGGGGAGGGCTCGGTGCCGGAGTGGGCGGCGGTGGTCTCGGGGTGGTCGGCGGTGCGGCGGCCGGCGGCGCCGCCGGTGGCGCGGTCGACGACGGCTCAGGTTCAGCTGCAGCAGGCGGGCCCCCTGGTGCGAGCGGTCCGGGTCGTCCCGGCGGCATCGGCGTCGACCTCACGGACCGCGAGCGCGAGGTACTTGCCGCCCTGGGGCGGGGGCTGTCGAACGCGGCCATCGCCGCCGAGCTGTTCATCGCGGAGGCGACGGTGAAGACCCACGTCTCACGGGTGCTCGCCAAGCTCGGGGTCGCCTCGCGGATGCAGGCGGCAATCGTCGCCCGCGAGGCCGGCCTGGCCTGATCGCCGGGGCCGTCCGGACCGCCGGACCGCCCCTCGTCCGGGCCGGCCGGGACGCAGCCCCCGCCGAGGGAACCTCGCGCTCTCGATGTCGGTGCTCGGTGGTCGAATGGGACGAACGGCGGACGGGAGGCCGTCGTCGGGAAAAAGACCTGACATCGCGTGCACGGCCTGGTGAAGTTGTCCCTGTGAGACCGACCGGGACGATCCCGGCGGTCTCACCACCCGTCAGTCCGCACGACGCGAAGGAGGATCAGATGAATGCCACCGGCACTGGTCCGGCGTCGGCGCACGGCGGGGCTCTCCGCCTCGCCTAGCCGACACCGCTGAACGGCCCCGGTCGCCCACGAGCGACCGCGAACGAGGCGACGACGATCACCATCCGCGCAGCCGCGCGGTTCGACGTCGTGCCCATCTCCTCCGCCCGCAGGGGCGGGCATGCACCTCGGCGCGCTCATGCGCGCCGCTCGGGTTGGAGAATCATGAGCACAGCAACCACCACCGTCGTCTGCCCCGAGGCGATCCGTCGGCACGTCGCGACGGTCGTGCCGCGGACGTCCCGGCCGACTCCCCGTCCGTCCGTGGGCGCTCGCGTCGCGGCCGCCGCCCGGCGCACCCTGTCAGCGATCGTCCGCGACGAGGTCGGGGACCGCATCTCGGCCGACCGGACGCACCGCGGGGCGCAGGCCGCGTCGACGAGCTACGTCCTCGCGCGGGCCGACGCCCGCTGAGCAGGGTCGCGGTCCGGCGTGCCGGACGGCGACCCACGGCGACGACGCAGCTCGTCGTCGGGGATCGTCCGGCGCGGTCGACGCGGCCGCCCGGGCGCCCGACCGGATCCTCCTCGTCGAGATTGCGGTTCGTCGCCATTGTGCGACGTCGGGTGCCCGACGTCGCACGGATCCCCGCAGGCCCGCCCCGGGCACGGTGACTCGCACCCACCGTGACTGGGGCGGGCCTGCGCGCATACTGGGGCGAGGACCCAGGAGAGGAGCCGTGATGGCGACCGCGACCACGCCGACCACCGCGCCCGAGGAGGGCGTCGAGAGCCTGCTCGCCGAGCTGCGAGCGCTCGAGGATCCGCGGATGCGGGCCGTCAACGAGCGCCGCGGCGACGACCACGGCGTCAACCTGACGAAGCTCCGCGCGATCGCCAAGCGGCTGAAGACCCGGCACGAGCTCGCGACGGACCTTTGGGCGACCGAGGACACCGCCGCCCGACTGCTCGCACTGCTCGTGTGCCGGCCGAAGGCGTTCGAGCGCGCCGAGCTGGACGCGATGCTGCGCGACGCCCGCGCCCCGAAGGTCCAGGACTGGCTGGTCAGCTACGTGGTCGGCAAGAGCCCGCACGCCGAGGACCTGCGGGTGAGCTGGCTGACCGACCCCGACCCGGTGGTCGAGAGCGCCGGCTGGGACCTCACCTCGGTCCGGATCCGGAAGTCGCCGGCGGGGCTCGACCTCGACGGGCTGCTCGACGTCATCGACGCCCGGATGAAGGACGCCCCCGAGCGGCTCCAGTGGTCGATGAACACCTGCCTCGCCCACATCGGGATCGAGCACCCTGACCTGCGCCCGCGGGCGCTTCTCATCGGGGAGCGGCTCGAGGTCCTCAAGGACTACCCGACGCCGCCGAACTGCACCTCGCCCTACGCGCCCGACTGGATCAACGAGATGGTCCGCCGGTCAGGCGCCTGACGCTCTTCTTCGTCGAGATTGCGGTTGGTGCGCGTCGAGATTGCGGTTCGTCGGCGTTGCGCGTGTGCCCCGCGTGTGTCACGCGTGTGTCCCGTGTGCCGAGAGTGCGGTTGCGGGCCGCGTCATGAGCCAGGAACGGGCCTCCGGACGGACGACGACGCCGGGCCTCCTCGCGGGAGCCCGGCGTCGTCGTGCGTGTATCGGTGCTGACTGCCTCAGGCGGTGTCGGCGCGGTTCGGCGCGTCCTTGATCCCGGCGTCGACCGCGGGCGACGGCCCGGTGCTCTCGGGTGCTGCGTCGTCGGTGGCGGAGCGCTCGCGACGCTCCTCGACGGCCTCACCCACCTTGTCCTTCGCGGTGCGTGCGGCGGAGGCGGCAGCACCCGGCGCCTGCTTCGCGAGCTCCTCGGCCTTCTCGGCCGCCTGCTCGCGCACCTCCGCGACCTTGGGGTTCTCCCAGATCTGCGTGGCCTGGCGCTTCATCTTCTCGTACTGACCGCGGCCGGCGCGTGCGCCGAGCACGAACCCCACGCCCAGTCCGACCAGGAATGACACCTTGCTCATCTGACTGCCTCCTCATGACTCGGGAACGGGTACGAGCCTAGGGGGATCGGCGGCCTGGCGCGCGACGATGGCTGACGCGACGGGCGATCGTGTGCGGTGCCCGCACCTGTGCGCGGCGTCGCGCGGGCATGGTGCCCCCACCCGGACTCGAACCGGGAACCTACGGATTAGAAGGCCGGTGCTCTATCCATTGAGCTATGGAGGCGTGGGTGGCCACGGCCGGCCGCCACCGGGACAGTCTAGGTGTCTCGCTGCCGGCGGATCGGCCGATCCTCGGGCGCGGAGGGATCCTGTGCCGAGCACGGTGTCCTCGACGGGCGCGCGCACCAGGGGTGTGCGACCGTGGCGCCGGATGTCCGATCCGAGCTGCGGACCTCGAGCTCGGTACGGACTCCGCCGGGACTGTCGTGCACCCGAGAGGATCTCATGTCGCCGCCGAAGGATCAGGTGCCCGCTGGATCGGGCGGGCCGGGCCGGGGCGGACGCACCCGCGGACGTCCGGGGGAGGGCTCGGGCAGCCGGCTGCGAGAGCTTCTCGCGCGGCCCGAGCTCACGACCGAGCTGCTCCAGATCCTCAAGGGTGTCGTCGCCGCGACCGGCGCGTGGTGGCTGTCGGTCGCGGTGCTCGACTCCGAGCTGCCGTTCCTGGCGCCATGGACCGCTCTGCTCACCGTCCACGCCACCGTGTACCGGTCGATGTCGAGCGGCGTGCAGCTCACCCTCTCGTCGGCGCTCGGTGTCGGGATGTCGTTCCTCATCGGCAGCTATCTGGGCGTCAACGGGTGGACGTTCGCGCTCGCGATCCTGGTCGGCCTCGCCGTCGCGCGGACCCCGTGGATCCGGGACGAGGGGACGGCCGTCGCGACGACGGCGATCTTCGTCCTCGGCACCGGGTTCGACGAGCAGGCGCCGCTCCTGCTCGACCGCATCCTCGAGGTGGGTGTCGGCGTCGGGGTCGGGGTCGGTGTCAACCTGCTCGTGGTGCCCCCGCTGCGGGACGCGCAGGCCGCTCGACACGTGGATGCCGTCAACCGCCGGATGGGTGAGGTGCTCGTCGAGATGGCCGAGGAGTTCGCCGAGGACTGGGGCACGCAGCGGGCGACCGACTGGTTCGAGGCGACGGAGTCGATGAGCAGGTCCGTCGAGGTGGCGTGGCAATCGGTCGGCTTCGCCCGGGAGAGCAGGAGGGGGAACTACCGACTGTTCCTCCCCGAGCGCCACGCCGCCGGACGGCGGGGCGTCCGGCTCGGGTACGAGGACATCCTGCCGAGGCTGGACGAGGGGGTCTCGCACCTGCGGCACCTCGCGCGCACGCTGTACAACGCGACGTATGCCGAGGGCGAGTGGGACGAGCACTTCCGCGTGACCTGGGTGCGGATCGTGGGGGACTGCGGTCGCTCCGTCGCCGATCCCGACGCCGAGGTCGAGCCCGTCGCCGACAGACTCGAGGCGCTGGCCGAGGAGCTCAGCCGCGACCGGCAGCTCCCCGCACGGTCGTGGCCCGTGTACGGCTCGCTCATCACCAGCGTGCGCCACATCGCCGAGGTGGTCGACGACGTCGCCTCGGCCCGCCGTGCACGTGAGGCGGGTGCCCCGAACCCTGAGGCCTGACTTGCGGCCGACGGGCGATGATGCGGGAGCTCCGAATTGCCTCGCTCGTGCGCGGCGCCGGCTGCTTGGATCGCGGCGTGGATCTCCGTGTCTCCGCCTACGTCGTGGTCGTGCAGGACGACCGGCTCCTGCTCTCGCATCTCCGGGACCATCCGGACGACGCCTGGACGATGCCCGGTGGTGGCATCGACCCCGGCGAGCACCCTGAGGACGCCGCGGTGCGCGAGACACGCGAGGAGACCGGGTACGACGTCGAGATCACCGGCCTGATCGGGGTGAGCAGCATCGTCATCCCGCAGCCCGACCGGGTGCCGCCCGCCGACCGGCCGTTCCAGGGGATCCGGATCGTCTACGAGGCCCGGGTCGTCGGCGGGGACCTCCGCCCCGAGACTGACGGCACGACCGACCGCGCGGAGTGGATCCCGCTCGGCGTACTGGATGACATCGAGCTGGTCGAGCTCGTCGACGAGGTGCTCGAGCTCGCGGGCCTTCGGTGACCCTGCTCGTCGGTGGCTCGGATGGTGATCGCGGCACCATCCGGAGCGGGGGAGGCGAGTGACCTGGCCCTGAACCGCACTCTCGACGTCGCCCCGGCGGAGGGTCGACGACGACGATCCGCTGTGCCGACGTAGCGTTCGGTCCTCAACCGCAGTCTCGACCTACGGGGTGTGCACGAACCGCAATCTCGACGGGCACCAACCGCAATCTCGACGAAAGTAGTTCAGGCGGCGAGGAGGGCGCGCAGGACGTGCATGACGCCGTCCTCGTCGTTGGACGGGGCGACGAACCGGGCGGCGGAGCGGATCTCGGGCTCGGCGTTGGCCACGGCGAACGGCATCCCGACCGACTGCAGCATCGCGAGGTCGTTGAAGTGGTCGCCGAACGCGGCACTCGCCTCGCGGGGGATCCCGAGCGACTCGCGCAGGCGCGTGAGCGCGGCCCCCTTCGAGGCGCCGGCGCGCATGACGTCGGCCCAGTACTCGTGGGAGCGCACGATCGCGGCGTCGAGCTCGAGCGCCTGAAGCGCCGGGACGACCGCCTCGACGATCGGCTCCGCGTCCCAGGTGGCAAGCTTGACGACGTCCTCGGGAAGGTCGGTGAGGTCGTCGACGACCTCGACGACCGGGTAGAAGTGGCGCACGTGCGCGAGGAACGTCGCGTCGCTGCGCTCGACGTACGCCCGAGACGGCGCGCCGGCCACGAGCCCCGTGTCCCGCCCCTGGGCGGCCAGCGCGCGGACGGCGGTGGCGACGCGCACGGTCGTCTCGCGGTCGACGGTCTCGGCGCGCAGCACCTCCTCGCCCTGCCAGGCGACGGCACCGTTCTCCGAGAGCACGGTGATCCGGTCGCCGACGGGCGCCATGGTCTCCATGATCGCGCCGCGCTGCCGCCCGCTCGCGGCGACGAGCACGATGCCGCGCCCGATCAGCTCCTCGGCGACCGGCCAGAACTCGTCGTTCACCGTCTTGTCGGAGCGGACCAGCGTGCCGTCCATGTCGAGCGCCACGAGGCGCAGGTCCCGCGCCTCCTCGGCGGTCGGGAGGTCGAGGGCCGGGGCGAGGGAGGACTGTTCGAGCACGCCCCCAGTCTCCCAGCCTTTCGGGCCGACGTCGTCCGCCCTCGGACGCCGATCGGGTGGCGTCCGACGCTTCCGGACCTCCGGAAGTGCCGCACGCCACCCGAACGGTTCGATCAGCGGATCGCCCACCTCACAGCGCCCACCTCACAGCGCCCACCTCACAGCGCCCACCTCACAGCGCCCACCTCACAGCGCCCGCGTCACGACGACCGCGTCACAACGACCGCGCGAGGCTCCGGCGCATGGCCCACGAGCCGAGCAGCACGGCGAGGGCCGCCATCCCGGCGAGCACCCCGAGCATCGGCAGGATGTCGACGAGCCCGCCGTCGTGCCGCTGGATCTCGGCGAACGCGTCGTAGGCCCAGGCGTGCGGGGTGACGTGGGCGACCTGCCGCATCGTCTCGGGGAACACCTCGAGCGGGGCCATGCCGCCGCCGATGCCGGCGAGCACGAGGCCGAGCCCCACGCCCACCCCGGACGCGGCGCCCTCGTTGTCGAGCACCGAGCCGAGCAGCATCGCCACGCCCGCGGCCACCGCGGCGAACACGGCGAGCACGAGGGCGGACAGGGCGAGGTTGCCCCAGTCCACGCCGAAGAGGATCGCGGTGGCGGCCATGATGTAGAGGCCTTGGAACATCGCGATCACCCACCGCCCGAGGGTGAGCCCGCCCATCATCTGGCTCGTGCGTACCGGCGCGGCCAGCGACCGCCCGATGACCCCGTTGCGGCGGGCCTGGATGAGCGTCCCGGAGGCGGCGAGCGAGATGAGGAAGACGAACAGGAGCAGCTGGGAGACGCCGCCGAGGTCGAACTGGCCGAGACCCGAGAACTCCTGGGCGATCTCGTTCACGTCGGTGACGACGAGCTCCGGCGCCGCGACCTCCTCGCGGGTCTCGCCGAGCGCCTGCTCGGCGTCGGCCTGCTCGGCGCCGGCCGACACGAGCGCGTCGACCTGCGCGCGCTCGAGGGAGAGGGACTCGACGGCGGTCGACACGCGCTGCTCGATCGCGAACGCGTTCCCGCCCGAGCCGGAGACGACCTCGACGGTCACGGGCTCGCCGTCGGCCCAGGAGGTCTCGGCGCCCTCGGGGACGAACAGCCCCACGTCGGTCCGGCCGCGGGCGACGGCCGTCCGCGTCGCATCGGCGTCGTCGGAGGAGACCGTGAGGTCGTGCTCCTCGAGGGCGGTGACGAGCTCGGTGCGCAGCTCGCCGTCGGGTCCCGCCACGGTGACGCTGCCCTGGGAGCCGGCTGCTCCGAACTGGGAGCCGAGCACGAGGACGAGCAGGAGCGGGAAGAAGAAGACGAAGAAGATGTTGGAGCGGTCGCGCAGGAACCGGCGCAGCTCGGTGCCGGCGACCGTCAGGATGGCTCTCACAGCGACGTCCCCCTGTCCGGGACGAGGCGGGACACCGCGCCCATGACGAGTGTGAATCCGAGCAGGACGGCGACCGGGACGGCGATCTCGCCGAGCCCCCCGCCGCCGGAGGTGATCCCGAGTCCGCGCGTGAAGGCGCCGATCGGGTTGAGGTCGAGGATCTGCCCGAGCAGCCCGGAGGCGCTCATCGGGAAGAACGCGCCGCCCGCCATGCCGAGCACGAGCGCGACGATCGACTGGGCGATGTTCGCCTGCTCGCTCGAGCGCGTGACCCGGGCGATGACGAGCATGACGGCGGTGCCGGCGGCGGTCACGCACAGGACGAGCACGGCGACCGCGAACGGGTTGCCGAAGTCGACCCCGAACATCAGGCTGCCCGCGACCAGGAGCACGGTCGTGGCGACCGCGCCGAGGAGGAAGCTCGTCAGCGCCTTGGCGGCGCCGATGTGCCAGGTCGGCATCGGCATCGACCGGAGCCGGGCGAGCGTGCCCTGCTCCCGCTCGGTGACGAGCGCGAGCACGCCGAACCCGACCGTGAACAGGAGGAACAGCCCGGCCTGGCCCGCGACGAGGGTGGCGGAGGCGTCGAGCTGCTCGTCCGCCGTCGTGCCGGCCGTGAGGGCGAGCGCGGTGTCGCCCGCGCCGACCTGTTCGGCGAGCGCCCCGATCTGCTCGGGCGCCATGCCGAGCGCGGACCCGGCGCCGGCCGCCGTCGAGGCGGCGTGCATCCGGGTGAGCGTGCCCTGGAGGATCGACAGCACGACGTCGCCCTCGATCCCGGCGGCGTCACCCTCGATGACGGAGACGTCGAGCGCCTCACCTCCGCGCAGGCCCTCGCCGAAACCCTCGGGCACGACGACGCCGAGCGCGGCGTCGCCCTCCTCGGTCATCGTGCGGGCGTCCTCGGCGGAGGTCTCCTCGACCGTGACGTCGAAGCCCTCGATGCCGCCGAGGACGTCGATCAGGGTGGCGGCGGAGTCGTCGCCGTCGGGGACCGAGGCGGCCACCGTGACGGGGTCGAGCTCGTCGTCCTGCGTCCCGCCGACCACGAGGTTGAGGACCGTCATTAGGGCGAGCGGCACGACGATCGCGAAGATGATGACCGACTTGTCTCGTATGCGTTGACGCAGGTCCGACTGCGTCATGGTCCAGATGGTCCGCATGTCAGTCCCTCAGCGCCTTCCCGGTCAGGTGGAGGAAGACGGACTCGAGGTCGGGGCGCGAGATCTCGACGTCGGAGAGCGTGAGCCCGGCGCCGGTGGCCCGCGTGACGACGTCCGCGACCACGGCGGGCGCGTCACGGACGGTCAGGCGCAGGGTGCGCCGTTCGACGTCGACCTTCTCGACCGCGGCGAGCTCCCGCAGGGCGGCGGCCGCCGCCTCGGTGTCCCCGGTGCCGGACAGGACGATCTGGTCGACCCCGCCCACGATCCGCGTGAGCTCCTCGCGCGTGCCCTCCGCCTGGATCCGCCCGGCGTCGACGATCGCGATCCGGTCGCAGAGCCGCTCGGCCTCCTCCATGTAGTGGGTCGTGTACAGCACGGCCATGCCCTCGACCGAGAGCTTCTCGACCGACTCGAGGATCGAGTTGCGCGACTGCGGGTCCACGCCGACCGTCGGCTCGTCGAGGATGAGCAGCTCGGGGCGGTGGAGCAGGCCGATGCCGATGTTGAGGCGGCGCTGCATGCCGCCGGAGTAGTTCTTCGTCTGGTCCTTCGCGCGGTCGGTCAGGCCGATGAGCTCGAGCACCTCGTCGACCCGGCCCTTGAGCTCGGAGCCGGCGATGCCCTGGAGGCGGCCGAAGTACACGAGGTTCTCGCGCGCTGTGAGCTCGGGGTAGATCGCGAGGTCCTGGGGGACGAGCCCGATGTGACGCTTCGGCTCGACGGCGTGCGGGCCGACCCGTTCGCCGGCGATCGTCACGGTCCCGGAGTCGGCGGGGATGAGCCCGGCGACCATCGAGATCGTCGTCGTCTTCCCGGCGCCGTTCGGCCCGAGGAGACCGAAGGTCTCGCCCTTGTCGATGTGGAAGCTCACGCCGCCGACGGCGGTGAGGTCGCCGAACCTGCGGACGACCTCGTCGACCACGAGTACGGCGCTGTCGGGGACGGGGGTGGGTGGGACGTGCTCGGCCTGCTGCGTCATGGCGCCTCTCCTGGCTGGTGGGACGCTGACGACAGTAGGAGCGCGACGTCCGCCGGTCTCCGACATTTGTCATGCATCGACGGGCCACGTGTCACGAACCGACGGGCCACGTGTCACGAACGTCGCGGCGCGCCGGGCGGTGCGGACATGCACCGACACCGCGCGGGCGGCCACAATGACCCATGTGCCCACCCCCGAGAACCGACGCGCTGCGACGCCCGACGTCGCCCGCCGGTCCGCGCAGGCGGGCGACACCCCCGACCGTCTACCCCGGGTGGCCGTCATCGCCGACACGCTGAGCGACCTGCGCGAGCTGCGGCTCCCGCTCGACATCCCGGGCGCCGAGGAGGCGCGCGGGCGGCGACGACGCGTGCTCACGGAGCTCGAGGTCCGCCTCCTGCCGCGCCTGCGCGAGGACTCGGCGCCGGCGGTGGTCGTGCTGGGCGGCTCCTCGGGGGCCGGCAAGTCGACCCTGCTCAACTCACTCGTGGGCGACGAGATCTCCCTCGCCGGCGTGCTCCGGCCCACCACGCGCACCGCGATCCTCGCGGCGCACCCCGACGACGCCGACGCGCTCGTGGACAACCCGCTTCTCGAGCTGGCCCGCCTCGCGCCGACCGATCAGGTCCCGCGGGGCGTGGCCGTGCTCGACGCCCCGGACCTCGACTCGGTCGAGGCGCGCAACCGGCAGCTGTCCGCGCGGCTCGTCGAGGCCGCCGACCTGTGGGTATTCGTCACCACCCCCGTGCGGTACGGCGACGAGCTGCCGTGGTCGGCGCTCGCCGCCGCGCAGGCGCGCGGGGTGACGGTCGCGGTCGTCCTCAACCGGGCCAACGACCGGGTCCGGCGCGAGGTCGAGCAGGACCTCACCAGGAGGCTCCAGGCCCTCGGCGCCTCGGACGCCCCGATCTTCGTGGTGCCCGACGTCGGACCGAACCACGGTCCGCTCCCGCCCGAGAGGGTCTCCGAGCTGCGGCAGTGGCTCGGCCTCGTCGCGCGCTCCCGGGCGGGGTCGATGCTGCGCCGGCACACGACCCGGACCACGTGGGCGGCCCTTCGCGCCGACCTGCTCGCGATCGCCGACGCCGCCGACGCGCAGGTGCGGCGCGCCGAGGAGCTGACCGGGCTGGTCGACGACGCGATCGCCGGACCGCTGGCGGACGTCCGCGAGGCCGTGACCGACCCGTCGCTCGGGCACGGATCGCCCACCACGCGCTGGCTCGCGCTCGCCTCGACCGGCGGTCCGCTCGCCCGGGTCGCCACCCGTCCCGAGCGGCTGCGCTCCGGTCGCGCGCGGGTCAACGAGGAACGCCGGGCCGCCGCCGTCAGCGTGGGCGCCCAGGTCGACGGCCCCGTCCACGACACGATCCTGCGGCACGTGCGCGCCGCTGACTCGGCGATGACCTCGCGCTGGGAGGCCGGGGGTGCCGCCGAGATCCTCGCCGGCGAGCGGGTCCGCCGCGCGCGCGGCCCCGAGGCGCTCGCCGAGCGCGCTGTCGAGGCGTGGCAGGCCTCGGTCTCAGCGGCCGTCGACCCGGTCGCGTCCGGGACGACGGCGGGCGACGTGCTCGGGGCCGACGGGGTCGCCGGCCTCGTGCGCGCCGCTGCCGTGGGCCTCGCCGGCCCCGCCACCGCGCTGCGTGGGCTGTTCCCGGCCGACGGGGAGCGGCTCGTGACCGGCGCCCGCGAGAGCCTGACCGACCTGGCCCAGGGCGCCGTCCGCGACGTCGCCCGCCCCTACGCCGACGTCCTTGCGGACCTCGCCGTCGACCCCGGCACCGCCGTCCGCCTCCGCGCGGGCGAGCTCAAGGAGTTCACGTGACCCAGACCGCACCGATCGCGGCCGCCTCCGACCGTCCCGTCGCCGAGCGGCTGCGTGCCCGCATCGGCGCCCTCACCGAGGCGCTCGACCGTGCCGGCGACCGGGTGGACGCCGAGGCCGCGGCCACCGCGCGCGAGCGGTGCGCGGAGCTGCTCGACCGGCTCGAGCTCGGCGTGGACCACGCGGTCGTCGCGCTCGTCGGCGGGACCGGCTCGGGCAAGTCGTCGATGTTCAACCAGATCGCCACGCTCGAGGTGGCCGAGGTGGGGCCGCTGCGCCCGACCACCGAGGAGCCCACGGCCTGTGTGTGGGGTCCGGACGCGACACGTCTGCTCGACTTCCTCCTCGTCGAGCCCGGTCGCCGGGTGACGCGCGAGTCGCTGCTCGACGCCTCGGACGAGGAGCTCCTGCACGGCCTCGTCCTCCTCGACCTGCCGGACCACGACTCCCGCTCGGAGTCCAACCAGCGGATCGTCGAGCGGATGCTGCCGCTCGTCGACGTCCTCGTCTGGATCGTCGACCCGCAGAAGTACGCCGACCACGTCCTCCACGACAACTACCTCACGCACCTGCGCGGCCGCGAGGAGCACATGCTCGTGGTGGTCAACCAGATCGACAACCTGCGCGAGCAGGACGTCGACGTCGTCGTCGAGGACGTGCGGGAGGTGCTGCGCCGCGACGGCCTCGACGGGGTCGAGATCCTCACCGCCTCCGCGCTGACGGGGGAGGGGGTCGCCGACGTGCGGGAGTTCCTCGCCCGCGCGCTCGTGCGTCCCACGACTTCGTCGGCCACGCTCGACGCCGGGATCGACCGCCTCGCCGAGCGCCTCGCCGACCAGGTCGCCGACCGGCAGATCACCCCGCCCGCCGACGACGCCGTGGGCGCCCACCTCTCCCGCGCCGTCGGGACCGAGGCCGCCGCCGACTCGGTGCGCACCGCCGTCCGTTCGGGCGGCGCGGCCGCGAGGCCCGAGCCGGTCCGACCGCTCGCCGTGGCCGACGTGCGCGGCGACTGGCTCGCCGAGGTCACCGCGGGCGTGCCCGAGCGGTGGTCGAGGTCGCTCGACGACGCCGTCACCGACGCGCCGGACCTGGCCCGCGCGGTGGACGCCGCCGTCGCGGAGGTCCCGCTGCCCGCCACCGACGTGCCCCGCGCCCGCGGGCTGCAGATCGGGGGCGCGGTGGCGCTCGCGCTGGCGGTCGTCGTGGTGGTCGTCGGGCTGATTGCGTCCCTGCCGCTGGTCGCATGGGTGCTCGGGGCCGTGGTGCTCGCCGGCGTCGGGGCGGGTCTGCTCCTCGCGGCGCCGAGGGTGAGGGCCACGGCGGCCGACGAGCGCGCGACCGGCTACTCCCGCGAGCTCGACTCCCGGCTGCGCGACGTGGGGCGCTCCGCCCTGCGCGAGCCCGCCGAGCCGGTCCTCGCCGATCACGAGTCCCTCCGCACGGCCCTCGCCTGACAGTCCCCATCACTCACCTGTCGTCGAGATTGCGGTTCGTCGTCGTCGAGATTGCGGTTGGTGCCCGCCGAGATTGCGGTTGGGAGCCCCGCCTTCTGGTCGAGAGTGCGGGGTAGCGCCTCGACCTTCTGCCGAGAGCGCGGCTCGGGGTCTCGCTCCTCGTCGAGAGCGCGGCTCAGGGCCGTCCCGCCCGCCACGACGTCCCCACAGGTCCGCGGACTGCACCCTCGTCCACAGCCCCCGACGACGGTCCGCACATCGAGTGGGTCCCTCACGCCACGGTGGGCGCGAGTCGGCACGGCGCCGGCAGCGAAGGAGCACGTCATGTCCAACGAGATCCAGGTGACGGTGCGCGGCAACGCCGCCGCCGACGCCATCCTCCGTACCACCGAGTCCGGGACGCCCTGGGTGTCGTTCCGCCTCGGTTCGACCCCGCGCAAGTTCGACACCGTGAGCAACACCTGGGTGGACGGACCCACCCAGTGGTTCAACGTCAAGAACTTCGGCCGGATGGCGCCCCACATCGGGGCGTCAGTCAAGAAGGGGACGCCCGTGCTCGTACGCGGGAACCTCGCCACCGAGACGTGGACCGGCAAGGACGGCGGGGAGCGCACCAACCTCGTCATCAATGGCGAGTCCGTCGCTCTCGAGATGTCCCGCGGGCTGACCACCTACACGAAGGTCGACAACGGAACGGCGGGCCAGGGCGAGCAGCAGGGTCCGGCGTCGTCGGACGGCGATCTCTCCGGTGCGCCGGAGGTCGACGAGGCCGACGGCGTCGAGACCGGTCACGGGATCGAGTCCGAGCCCCTCGAGGTCGACCGCGAGCTCGAGTCGGCCTTCTGACCGCCCGGGGCGTCCGGCCGCGCGGGGAGAGTGGTCGGACGCCCGGGGTGATCGTCGTCGACAGGTCGGCGCCTCCCGGGTCGGATGCGAGGACGGGTTGGGCCCGGTTCCCCCGCCTCGCCTACGCTGGGGGACAGCGCCGCGGCCGCACGGGCCGGGCACACCCCACCACCCGATCGAGAGGGAGCTACGTGGCCGAGTACATCTACTCCATGGTCCGGGCCCGCAAGGCCCACGGGGACAAGGTCATCCTCGACGACGTGACGATGTCGTTCTACCCGGGCGCCAAGATCGGCATGGTCGGTCCGAACGGCGCGGGGAAGTCCACGATCCTCAAGATCATGGCCGGCCTCGACCAGCCGTCGAACGGCGACGCCGTCCTCACCCCCGGTCACACCGTGGGCATCCTCCTGCAGGAGCCGCCGCTCAACGAGGAGAAGACCGTCCTCGGCAACGTCCAGGAGGGTGTGGGCGAGATCCTGGGCAAGGTCGAGCGGTTCAACGAGATCGGCAACGAGATGGCCGAGCCGGACGCCGACTTCGACGCGCTCATGGAGGAGATGGGCAAGCTCCAGACCGAGATCGACGCCGCCAACGCGTGGGACATCGACGCCCAGCTCGCGCAGGCCATGGACGCGCTGCGCTGCCCGCCGCCGGACTCGCCGGTCACCAACCTCTCGGGTGGTGAGCGCCGCCGCGTCGCGCTGTGCAAGCTCCTGCTCGAGCAGCCCGACCTCCTGCTCCTCGACGAGCCCACCAACCACCTCGACGCCGAGTCCGTCCTCTGGCTCGAGCAGCACCTGTCGAAGTACCCCGGCGCCGTCATCGCCGTCACGCACGACCGGTACTTCCTCGACCACGTGGCCGAGTGGATCGCCGAGGTCGACCGCGGCCGCCTCTACCCGTACGAGGGCAACTACTCCACGTACCTGGAGAAGAAGCAGCAGCGCCTCGAGGTCCAGGGCAAGAAGGACGCCAAGATGGCCAAGCGCCTGGCCGACGAGCTCGAGTGGGTGCGCTCCAACGCCAAGGGCCGGCAGGCCAAGTCGAAGGCGCGACTCGCCCGCTACGAGGAGATGGCCGCCGAGGCCGAGCGCACGAGGAAGCTCGACTTCGAGGAGATCCAGATCCCGCCCGGTCCGCGGCTCGGCAGCGTGGTCATCGAGGCGCGCGACCTGCACAAGGGCTTCGACGACCGCGTGCTCATCGACGGACTCTCCTTCAGCCTCCCGCGCAACGGCATCGTCGGCGTCATCGGCCCCAACGGTGTCGGCAAGACGACGCTGTTCAAGACGATCGTCGGCCTGGAGCCGCTGGACTCCGGCGACCTGACGATCGGCGAGACGGTGAAGATCAGCTACGTCGACCAGTCGCGCGGCGGCATCGACCCGGACAAGAGCCTCTGGGAGGTCGTCTCGGACGGGATGGACTACATCCAAGTCGGCAACGTCGAGATGCCCTCGCGCGCGTACGTCTCGGCGTTCGGCTTCAAGGGGCCGGACCAGCAGAAGCGGGCCGGCGTGCTGTCCGGCGGTGAGCGCAACCGCCTCAACCTCGCGCTCACGCTCAAGCAGGGCGGCAACCTCCTGCTCCTCGACGAGCCCACCAACGACCTCGACGTCGAGACCCTCGGCTCCCTGGAGAACGCCCTGCTCGAGTTCCCCGGCTGCGCGGTCGTCGTCACGCACGACCGGTGGTTCCTCGACCGCGTCGCCACGCACATCCTCGCGTGGGAGGGCACCGAGGAGAACCCGGCCAGCTGGTACTGGTTCGAGGGCAACTTCGAGTCCTACGAGGCCAACAAGGTCCAGCGCCTCGGCCCGGAGGCCGTGCGCCCCCACTCCGTCACCTACCGCAAGCTCACGCGCGACTGACCTCGGTCCCACCGACGAACCGGCCGCGCGCGTCAGGCGCGGCCGGTTCGTTTGTGCTGTCGCGGGTCCGATATGGTCCCTCGCGGCCCATCCTCAACGACTCCAGGAGAGACAGTGACTGAGTACAACCCCTCGGCAGCATCGGCGCCCGGCCCCGGCGGGCAGCCCGGCCCCGACCACGGGTACGGACAGCAGCCGCAGGGCTACGGCCAGCCCGCCCCCGGGGCCGGCTACGGCCAGACGGGCGGCTACGCCCAGGGGCAGCCGGGACAGGCCCCCGCCGGCTACGGTGCGCCGGGTCAGCAGTACGCGCCGCAGGCCCAGGGCCAGGGGAACGTCTTCTCCGCCCTCTTCTCCGGCAGCTTCACCGAGTCGGCCGTCGCGCGATTCGCCTCGACGATCTTCTACATCGGCGTGGCGATCCTCGCCGTCGAGTGGATCGGCGAGATCTTCACCCTGACGAGCGCTTACGGCGATGCCCCGGCCGGCCTGTGGGTGCAGTGGGTGCTCAGCCTCGCCGTCGTGCTCCTCAAGGTCGCCGTGCTGCGCGGCTTCATCGAGATCGTCGTGGCGGTCTCGCGTCAGCGCAGGTAGGACGAGCGTGCGGCGCGAGTCGTCCGCCGCATACGCGAGCACCAGCTCCGACGACGAGTGAGCGCCGCCCGGTCACAGACCGGGCGGCGCTCGTTCGTGCTGGACAGTGGTCCGTTCGCTCGCCCGCCCGCCCGGCGAGTGAGGGGAAGTCCTCCCAACGAGTGAGCGCGTCGCCCCGGGGACGACGAAGCGGGCCCCGCACCCTGATGGGTGCGGGGCCCGCTCACTGGTCGAACCGACAGCCGCTCACTCGTCACTCACGGACGAGCAACCGGCAGTCAGCGGCGGACACCCAACGTGTCGGAGCCGTCGCCGTTCCAGTCACCGACGAAGACCTCGTCACCCGACCGGCCGTAACGAACCTCCTGGTCCGCCCAACCACCCGTGAGGGTGTTCGACATCAGGTACAGGTTCCCGCGACGCGAGGCGAACGTGTCGCTCCCGTCCCCGTCCCAGTCACCCACGAGCACCTGGTCGTTGCCGCGCCCGTAGGTGAACTCCGCATCCGCCCAGCCACTGGCCAGGCTGTTGGACACGAAGTACCGGGCCCCACGACGCACCGCGAACGTGTCCGTCCCGTCGCCGTCGTAGTCACCGACCAGGACCTGGTCATTGGCGCGGCCGTAGTCCAGCTCGGTCTCCGCGTCCCCACCCGCAAGCGAGTTGGTCAGGAAGTACGAGTTACCGCGACGAACGGCGAAGGAGTCCACGCCGTCACCGTCCCAGTCACCCACGAGCACGGTGTCCCCGGAGCGGCCGAAGGTCAGCTCGATGTCCGCGTTGCCCCCGTAGAGGGAGTTGGACAGGAAATAGGCGTTCCCGCGGCGCACGGCGAGCGTGTCGGACCCGTTGCCGTCCCAGTCGCCCACGAGCACCTGGTCGCCGGGGCGGCCGAAGGAGAACTCGTGGTCGGCCCAGATGTCCCAGCCGTCGTTGAGGTAGAACCCACGACCCGGGGTCGGGGGGACCGGCTCGGGGTCGGGGTCCGGCGTCGTGCTGTCGTCGAAGGTGTGGCTCCACTCGGTGGTGGCATCCTCGGCCAGCTCGTACCCGTCGGCGGCGCGCGCCGTGACGGTCACGGTCCCCTCACCGGGGTGCGTGCCCGCCTCGACGACCTCGTCGCCGACCAGGTACTCCACGCCCTCGACCTCGGGAACCGTGAAGGTGTCCGCGTCGGTCCCGTCCTCGTCCGTGAACACCACGTCCTCAGGAGTCACCACCACCGGCTCGGGCTCGTCGGTCCCGCACTGCCCGCTGGCCGCGCCCGCGACCGTGAAGGGCACGCCCGAGTCCGTCGGGACGACCGCGTTGCCCGTGCAGGCCAGCGAGCCGTCGACGGTAAGACCGGAGAGGATGGTCGCCATGCGGCCGCTGTTGTCCGCGATCGTCACGTCGTCGGCGACCTCCGAGCGGTCGATGACGACAGGGCCCGCCGTGCCGGTGACGCTGAGCGTGCCCCCGATCGTCGACTGCTCACACCCGGCGGTCGTGTCGCCCACCGAGACCTGGCCGGTCGTACCAGCGATGCTCACCGGTCCGGTGACGCCGGACCCGCAGATCGCGACGACGGAGGCGCCGTTGGTGGTGACAGAACCGGTGACCTCGGAGTCCTGGACGATGAGCCTGCCACCGTCCGCGACGGTGACGTCGCCGGTGACGCTCGCGTCGTCGAGGCAGAGCCCGCCCGCGCCGGCGGTGACCGATCCGTCGTGGGCGCCGGTGATCGTCTGCTCGCACGGCGGTGCGATCGAGACGTTCCGCGACCACACCTCCCACGGCGCCACACGCCCGCGGTCACCGGCGACGACGACGTTCATCGAGTCGAGCACCGTGAAGGCGCCGTTCTCGGAGTTGTTGTAGTCGACGCCGACCGGGACGCTCCAGTCGTCCCCGCGCCCGCTCTCGGACATCGTGAGCACGAGCCCGGGCCGCCCCACCATGAGGAGCAGCTCGCCCGAGGGGAGCATCTCCATCGTGGGCTGGACGCTCTCCAGGTCCTGCCCGGCCGGGCCGACGTCGATCGGCTCCGGCTCGCTCCAGGTCGCGCCGTCGTCCGTCGAGCGCGAGTGGAGCATCGGCAGGTGCCAGCCGGTGCGCATGACCATGTACAGCGAACCGTCGGCGAGCCGCTCGACCGCGCCCTCGCTCGGTCCGTCGTAGGCGGTGACGTCGGCGAGCTCCGGGTCCGGCTCGGCGGCCGTGCCCGCGACGTCCCAGTTGATGCCGCCGTCCTCGGAGACGAGCAGGAGCTGGCGGTAGTTCTCGTCGCCCTCGTAGTACCCGTAGGCCGAGATGTACAGCGTCCCGTCGGGGTCCTCGAGCAGGGTGTGGAGCAGCACGAAGCCGCCCAGCGTCGTCCCCGGCCGCGGTGAGGTGGCGCCGATCGGCCGCATCGGCTCGGGCGTGTCGAGCACACCGTCGCGGTACTCCCAGGTCGTGCCGCCGTCGGAGGAGACCGCGGTCTCCACGGTGGCCTGCTGGTTGCCGCTCCCGTCCACCATGAACGTGTTGAAGTCGACCGCGATGATGTCGCCGTTGCGGAGCCTCGACACGGTGATGCCCGAGGCGTCCGGCATGGGGTTGAGGTCCACGGCGGGGGTCCAGCTCGCGCCGTCGTCGTCCGACATCCCGAAGAGGAAGCCGGAGGCGTCGATGCGGTCCGGGCTGGCCGAGTACGGGAAGATGATGCGACGTCCGCCGTCGTCGGTCGGGACGAGGATCCCGCCGAGGGGGAAGCCGAGATCCTCGCCGTCGTCGTCGATCGTCACGGTGTCGCCGATGGTGAACGGCGCGGTGCCGACCGCCTCGGCCGGGGTCTCCTCGGCCGTGCCGAACGTGACGTCGTCGATGAAGAGATCGTCGACCGCAGCCCCGACGCCGGTCGCACCCGTGGTGAATGCGAGCCCGGTGATGGCCGTGACCGCGTTGGTCGCGCCCGAGTTGTTGCCGATCGTCGACCCCGCGGAGCCGACGTACTCGCCGCCGACACTCACCCGCGCGGCGGCGTTGTCGCTCGGCACCGCCACCTCGATCTGCGACCACTCGCCGAGCGGGACGCTGCCGGCCGGGGCCAGCTCGCGCCAGGTCCTCGTCCACTGCTCGTACCACTGGATGCTGCCGTCGTCGATCACCCGCAGGCGGAACAGCGAGTTGGCCGGGTGGCCGGTCGGGAGCAGGGAGTCGCCGACGATGTCGAACGTGAATCCCTCGAGTGCCGTGGGGTTGACGTCGAAGGCGAGGTAGGCGCCCTGTTGGGGAGCCACCGGGCAGGTCACGCCGACGGCCGCGTCGGAGCTCGTGTCCTGCACACGGAGCGAGCGCTCGCCCTCGGACGCGGCCTCGTCGCTGACGAGCGCCGGGTCGTAGCCGTCGAGCGTGGAGCACTCGGCCGGCACGGACCCGACGTCGTCGTTTTCGAAGGTGAGCGTGTCGAACTCGCCGGCGACCGTGACCTCCTGGGTGCTGTCGGACTCGTTGCCGGCGGTGTCGGTGACGACCGTGCGCAGCGTGTTGACGCCGGCCTGGGCGAAGGTGTGCGAGATCGACACCGTCACCCACCCGTCCTCGTCGGGCCCGCTGAGCACGGCCGGGATGGTCTCGCCCTGCCACTCGGCGACCGCCGTGTAGTCCGCGACGTCCGCGCCCTCGGGGAGCACGAACCGGGCGATGGGCTCGTCGGTGACCTCCGTGCCGACGGCGAGGCCGCTGTCGTCGAAGGTGGACTCGATGGTGAGGCCGGCGAAGGCGTCCTCGGGCAGCTCGCCGGAGACGGCGAGGTCGTCGATGTAGTAGTCGACGCCGACGGGACTCTGTCCGGCGGACCCGAAGAAGATCTCGCCCATCGTGGGCGACTCGGCGTTGCGTCGGTCGGTCTCGAAGCGGACGCCGTTGAGGACGAGCTCGGCGCGCTCGGTGGTCGCGTTGATGGTGACGTCGACCCACTCGTTGAGGGTGGCACCTCCCGGGATCGTGGCGACGTCGGCGAAGCTCGACCCGTCGTAGGCGGCGACGCGGATGTCGTCGCCGTCGCGGTTGAACGTGAACCGCCAGACGCCGTTGGCGCTGGTGCCCGGTGCGCCCTGGATGGCCACGTAGGGGCCGGCGTTGATCTGGGCGGGGGAGAACCGGTAGGAGACCGAGCGTTCCTCGGTCTGGGGGTAGTTGCACCAGGCGCGCGTGTAGACAGAGTTGTCCTGGTCGACCACGCGCATCGCCCGGTTGGTCTCGGCGGCGCCGCCGAAGGCCGCCTCGGCGACGGTGACGTCGCCGATGATGCGGCAGTCCGCGGGTGGCTCGCCGAGCGGTTCGTCGTCGAAGGTGCGCACGGTGCCGTCGGCCGGCGCCGCTACGGCCGGTGAGCTCGGTACGACGGCGCCCGACACCAGCGTCAGGGCACAGGCGGCCACGGCGGCCGCGAGCGCGGCGCGTCGTGGACGCGATCTGCGGAGTTTCATCTCTTCCACTTCCTCCTCGGTGGTGCGGCCGGCACGGTGTGGCGGCGCCTGGGGTCATGCGGGGGGCCCGCCCGGGGGCGGTGGGGACGTCGGTGATCGGGGGTTTGTCAGCGGCGGATGCCGAGGGTGTCGGTGCCGTCGCGGTTCCAGTCGCCGACGACGACCTCGTCGCCGGTGCGGCCGTAGAACTGCTCGATGTCGGCCCACCCGCCTGTGAGGGTGTTGGACACGAGGTACTGGTTCCCGCGTCGGGAGGCGAAGGTGTCTGCGCCGTCGCCGTCCCAGTCGCCCACGAGGACCTGGTCGTTCGCCCGGCCGTAGTCGAACTGCGCGTCCGCCCAACCCGAGGTCAGCGAGTTGGAGACGTAGTAGGTGGTGCCGCGCCGCACGGCGAACGTGTCCACGGAGTCGGCGTCGTAGTCACCGACGAGGACCTGGTCGGACGCCCGGCCGTAGTCCAGCTCGGTCTCCGCGTTCCCGCCGGTGAGCCGGTTGGTGAGGAAGTAGGAGTTCCCGCGTCGGATGGCGAAGGAGTCGGACCCGTCGCCGTCCCAGTCGCCCACGAGGACGGTGTCGCCGGAGCGGCCGAAGGTCAGCTCCACGTCCGCCGTCCCGCCGTAGAGGGTGTTGGACAGGTAGTACGCGTTCCCACGCCTGACCGCGAGGGTGTCGGAGCCGTCGCCGTCCCAGTCACCGACGAGGACCTCGTCGCCGGGGCGGCCGAAGCTGAACTCGTGGTCGGCCCAGATGTCCCAGTCGTCGTTGAGGTAGAACCCACGACCCGGCGACGGCGGAACGGGCTCAGGGTCCGGCTCCCCGGGCTCGCCCGGCTCCTCGTCGTCGATGAGCGTGACGAGGAACGGGTCGAGCGTGACGTCGGGCGTCTCCTCGGTGATCGCGGCAGTGGCCGTGGTCGCCTCGTGCTCGTAGCCCTCGGGCACGCCGGTCAGCGTGACCTCGTAGTCCCCGGCGCCCTCGACGACCACCGTGATGACGCCGTCGGCCTCGGCCAGGTCGGCCTCTCCGCCGTCGACGACCGTGATCTCCTCACCGTCACCGGGCGCCACGACCGTGATCGCGCCACCGGCAACAGCAGCACCGTCAACGTCCTCGACGGACGCCGTGATCGACCCCGCCACCGGCTCGGGCTCGTTCGGGTCCGCGGGATAGTCACCCAGGGAGCTGAACGTGCCGACGACGGCGTTGATGTTCGTGTCGTAGCTCACCGTGAGGTACTCGTCGCCGGAGACGACGGCGGAGCTCGGATCGCCCTGGTCGACGTTCTGCCGCGACATGTACAGGAGCACGGGAGTCGTGTCGGTCCAGGCCTGCCCCGGGTGCGCGAGCCGGCCGACGACGGGTTCGCTGGACCCGTAGTCGTTGCCGCCGTACGTGAGCAGCATCCGGCCGCCGGGCAGCGTGAGGATGTCGGGAGCCTGCATGCTCCACGGGACCGGGCTCGCGACGGACCACGTGCGACCGTGGTCGAACGACTCGCTGACGAGGCCGGGCCGGATGACGGCGGTCAGGTGGTCGTCGTCCAGGACGGCCACCTCGATCTCGGAGAGGCCGACCCCGGGCTCCGACGGGATCATCACCTCGTTCTCCAGCGGCCAGGTCCGTCCGCCGTCCGTGCTGCGCACGACGCTGGCGCGGCTCAGCGCGGCATCGGGGCGCGTCCCGTACAGGGGGACGAGCAGGTCGCCGTTGTCCAGCTCGACGACGTTGCCGGACTCGGCCGCCCAGCCGAGGAGGTAGTGGCCGCTGCGGGGCCCGCAGCCGCAGCTCATCGACGTCTCGACGAGGGCGGGGTCGGACCACGTCGTGCCGCCGTCCTCGGAGCGTGCCACGTAGGTGTCGATCGTGGCGCCCTCGGCGGGATAGTCGGTCCAGTCCGTCTGGAACCAGGTGAGCACGATGGTGCCGTCGCGCAGCTGCGTGATCTGGGGGTCGCGGTCGTCGTCGGGCGTGTCGATGACGACCCGCGGCTCCGACCAGGTCAGCCCCCCGTCGGTGCTCTCGGTCCACCGGATCTGACCGGGATCACCGCCGTCGCCCGGCGAGTGCCCGTTCGACCAGTAGTAGACGGTGACCAGGCGTCCGTCGTCGAGGCGTGCGACCTCCGGGAAGAAGGGCCGCTCGTCGCCGTCGCCCTCCGCGATGATGACGTCCGGCTGAATCCTGGAGCTCGCGCCGACGGACTGCGCGGCCACCGACTCGGTCCCGTCCGGGCCGGTGACGATCGTGCGCAGGATCCCGCGCTCCCCGTCACCGAAGGTGTGGGAGATCGAGATGGTCGCCCAGCCGTCGTCGTCGGGGCCTGTGAGCTCGGCGGGGATGGTTTCGCCCTGCCACTCGGCGACCGCGGTGTAGTCCGCGACGTCGGCGCCCTCGGGCAGTTGGACGCGCGCGACGGACAGGTCCACGACCTCGCCGGCGTCGATGAAGTCGTCGAGGAGGGGCTCGACGGCGAGGCCCGCGAAGGCATCGTCGGGCAGCTCGCCGGAGACGGCGAGGTCGTCGATGTAGTAGTCGACGCCGACGGCGCTGGCGCCGGCGGACCCGAAGTAGATCTCGCCCAACGTGGGCGAGGGTGCGTTGCGCCTCTCGGTCTGGAACCGGACGCCGTTGACGATGATCTCGGCGCGCTCGGTCGTGGCGTTGATGGTGACGTCCACCCACTCGTTGAGTGCCGCGCCACCCGCGACCCGGGCGACGTCGGCGAAGCTGGACCCGTCGTAGGCCGCGATCCGGATGTCGTCCCCGTCGCGGTTGAAGGTGAACCGCCAGACGCCGTTGGCACTGGTGCCCTCGGCACCTTGGATGGCGACGTAGGGGCCGGCGTTGAACTCGGCGGGAGAGAACCGGTAGGAGACGGACCGCTCCTCGGTCTGGGGGTAGGTGCACCAGGCTCGGGTGTAGACCGAGCTGCTCTGGTCGACCACCCGCATCGCCTGGTTCGTCTCGGCCGCGCCGCCGAAGGCGGCCTCGGCGACGGTGACGTCACCGATGATCCGGCAGTCCGCGGGTGGCTCGCCGAGCGGCTCGTCGTCGAACGTGCGCACGGCACCGTCCGCGGGCGCCGCAGCGGCGGGAGACCCGCGTAGCACCGCCACTGGCGCCAGTGCCAGGACGAGCGCGAGGAGCGCAGCGGTGGCGAGACCGAGCCACCGCCGGTGAGTAGAGGGACTGAACCTGACCAAGGGGAGGGCGATCACGAGTGGCTCCTTTGCCGACCGTTGAGACGCAACTATCAGCATGGACCCCCGTTCCATGTCGAGAGTGTCATGTCGCGTGACCGAATCGTGATGTGCCCGAGCATGGAGGTCTCATCGCACTCCGCGTGCCACGTCGCGACACGCATTCGTGACATGGAATGTGTTTCCATGTGGCCGATCCCCTGTTACGGTCCCCGACATGGAACAGCGTGCCAAGTCGTATCACTCGCAAGGGCTCGTCCGAGCCCTGGCGATCTTGCGACTGCTCGGCAAGGCACCCGCCCCCCTCACGCTGGCCTCGATCGCCACGGAGCTCGAGCTGCCGAAGTCGACCGCGGTCCGCCTCCTCCAGGTGATGGAGGAGGAGGGGTTCGTCCGCCGCTCCGGCGAGCACCCGGCGTACTCGATCGGGCATGCCGTCCACGAGATCGCCGAGGGCTACCGGCCGCCGAGCATGTCCGACGTCGCGGCCCCGGTCCTCAGCCGGCTCGCCGACGAGGTGGGCTTCACCGCAAACGTCGGCCTCCTCGAGGGCCCCTCGGTCCTCCACCTGCACGTGGCGGAGCCGCAGCGCGCGCTCCGCTTCGCCACCGGCGGCACGCTCGACCACGCGTACTGCACCGGACTCGGCAAGCTGCTCATGTCGGTCCTCCCGGAGGACGCCATCGACGCCCACCTCCCGGAGTCCGAGCCCTACTCGAGCTGGACCGCACGCACGATCACCACCCGGGCCGGCATCGTCGACGAGCTCGAGCGGATCCGCCGGGACGGCTACAGCGTCGACGACGAGGAGCGCAACCGCGGCGTCACCTGCATGGCCGTCCTCCTGCCGACGCACGGCGCCCCCACGTTGGCGATGTCCGTCTCCGCCCCGAGCGCCGAGCTCGAGGAGCCGGCCCGTGCGACGCTCCTCCCCGTCCTCAACGCCGCGGCGGCCGAGCTCGTCGCGGCGCCCGGTTTCGACGCCGCGCTCGAGCCGCTGCGCCCCCGGATGGCCACCGCATGATCGTCGACGTCCACAGCCACTGCCACCAGCCGGAGCACTGGGGGAGCGAGCACGAGGACCACTGGCAGGGCGCCTACGGCGGCGAGCCCTACCCGGTGGTCACGCCCGAGTCCTACGACCAGGTCATGCAGGAGGCCGGCGTCGACGTCGCGGTCGTCTTCGGCCTCGCGGCGTCGCAGGCCGGGGTGCGCACGCCGAACCGCTTCGTCGCCGACTTCGTGGCACGGATGCAGACCCCGGCGATCCCGTTCTGCTCGATCGACCCGCTCGACGCCGACTGGCGCGACCAGCTCGACGAGGCCGTCGAGCTCGGCTTCCAGGGTGTCAAGCTCTACCCGGTCCTGTCGCTGTTCGACCCGCTCGCCGACGAGTTCGACGACTTCTACACGACGCTTCGGGCGAACGGCATGGTCGCCCTGTGGCACATGGGCGCCACCCCCAGCCCCGTCGGCCGGCTCGCGGTCAGCCAGCCGATGGTCATCGACGAGGTCGCCCGCCGCCACCCGGACCTCACCCAGGTCATGGCGCACATGGGCCACCCCTGGCAGCGCGACACGAACGTCGTGCTGCGCAAGAACCCGCGCGTCTTCGCCGACGTGTCGGGCGTCCCGTCCCGGCCGATGGACGCGTTCTTCGCATTCGTCGGCGCCCAGGAGTGGCGCACGGTCGACAAGCTCGTGTTCGGCTCCGACTACCCCCTCTGGACCCCCGCGCAGGCGCTCGCCAACCTGCGCGCGATCGCCCGGTTCCGCGCCGGGAACCTGCCGTTCGTGGC
Organism: Georgenia sp. Z1344; assembly: GCF_049856295.1. GTDB lineage: Bacteria > Actinomycetota > Actinomycetes > Actinomycetales > Actinomycetaceae > JB111. The sequence goes on from NZ_JBNDMZ010000010.1 coordinate 91,869, forward strand.
CGACGACACGATCGAGCGGATCATCCACTGCGACGCGCTGACGATGCTCGAGCTCACCGCTCCCGCCGGCACGCACTCTTCGACACCTAGGAGCACCTCGTGACATCCGTCTCCCGCAGCCTCGCCGAGGCTGCCGAGCGCATCATCCCGGGCGGGGTCAACTCCGCCACCCGCAGCATCGGCGCACCATGGGCCTGGCGGTCGGCCAAGGGCGCCACGATGACCGACATGGACGGTGGCGTCTACACCGACTACCACGCCGCCTTCGGGGCGATCCTGCTCGGCCACAGCGACGAGCGGGTCAACGACGCCGTCACCCGCGCGATCGCCGACATCGACCTCGTGGGCGTCGGGACCACGGAGCTCGAGGTCGAGCTCGCCCGGCTCGTGGTCGACGCCATCCCGAGCGCCGAGATGGTCATCTCCACGATGAGCGGGTCGGAGGCCACGTTCCAGGCCGTCCGTCTCGCCCGTGGCGCGACGGGGCGCCCCTTCATCCTCAAGTTCCAGGGCAACTTCCACGGGTCCTACGACGCGCTCGCCCGCAACGTCATCTCGAGCCCCGACCTCGCCTGGGGCCGCGACCCGAACTCCTCGGGAATCCTCGACGACGCCATCGACCACACGCTGATCGCCGAGTTCAACGACCTCGCCTCGGTGCAGGAGCACTTCGCCCGGCACCCCGAGCAGATCGCCGCCGTCATCCTCGAGCCCGTGCCCCACAACGTCGGCGCGCTCCTGCCCGAGCAGGAGTTCCTCGAGGGCCTGCGCGAGATCACACGGGCGCACGGCAGCCTCCTGATCTTCGACGAGGTGATCTCCGGCTTCCGGCACGCGCTCGGCGGGTACCAGGAGCTGTGCGGCGTCACCCCGGACCTCACCACCTTCGGCAAGGCGATGGGCAACGGGTTCCCGGTCGCGGGCCTCGCCGGCTCCACCGAGGCGATGTCCCACTTCACGCCCGCCGGCGGCTCGGTCATGCTCGCCGGCACCTTCAACGGGAACGCCGCGTCGATGGCCGCCGCCATCGCCACGATCGAGGTCCTCAAGGACCCCGAGGTCGACTTCTACGGTCACGTGGGCCGCCTCGGCGACCGGATGCGCGTGGGTCTCCAGCAGATCGCCGACGACGCCGGGATCGCCGCGCACGTCACCGGTCTCGGCTCCGTCTTCATCCCGTACTTCCTCGACGGCGAGGTGCGTGGCTACCGCGACCTGCTGCGCAACGACGACCACGCCTACGCGACCTTCCACCGCCGCATGATCGACAAGGGCTCGTTCATGTACCCGATGGCGCTCAAGCGGAACCACATCTCGCTCGCGCACACCGAGGCCGACGTCGACCGCACGCTCGCCCAGGCCGAGGACGTCCTCGGTGCGATGGCGCGCGAGGGGATCTTCGCGGCGCAGGCGGCGAACGCCTGACATGTCCCCGATCTCCTCGACCGTGCTGACCGGAGGCCTCGTGGCCGACGGGCTCGGCGGCGACCCCTTCCTCGGTGACGTGCTCGTCGCCGACGGACGGGTCTCCGCCGTCGTCCCGGCGCGCGAGCGGCCCGCCGGCGGGTACGACGCGGAGATCGTCGACTGCACGGACCGGGTCGTCGCCCCCGGGTTCGTCGACCTCCACTGCCACTCCGACCTCAGCCTGCTCGCCTACCCGGGCAACGAGAGCAGGGTCGGTCAGGGAGTGACCACCGAGGTGGTGGGGAACTGCGGCATGAGCCCGGCCCCCGGGAACGCCGACGCCGCCGGCCTCGCCCGAGTCATCAGCACGATCGACGTCACGCCCGACCTCGGGTGGACCTGGACCGACGTCGCCGGCTGGCTCCAGGCGCTCGACGACTGCGAGACGGCGACCAACGTCGCCGCCCAGGTCGGGCACGGATCCGCACGGTTCGCCGTGACCGGCACGAGCACGGACCCGCTCGACGACGACGGGCTCGCCGCCCTCGAGCGGGAGGTCGAGGACGCCTTCGCGGCCGGCGTCGTCGGCGTGAGCCTCGGGCTGATGTACGCGCCCGGCGCCTCGGCCGGTGCGGACGAGCTCGCCGCCGTCGCCCGGATCGTCGCCGCGCACGACGGCCTGCTCTCGGCGCACCTGCGCGACTACCGCGCCGGGTCCCTGCGGCGCTCGATCGACGAGCTGGCCGGTGCGTCCGGCGAGGGCGGGCCGAGGCTCCAGGTCTCCCACCTGCGGGGCATCGGCGGGCAGCACGGGTTCCCGGAGGCGCTCGCCCACCTCGCGGCGCTGCGGGAGTCCGTCGACATCGACGCCGACGCGTACCCCTACGTCCACGGCCACACCACGCTCACCCAGCTGCTTCCGCCCGAGCTCCGCGACGGCGGGCCGGACGCCGTGGTCGCGGCCTGCCTCACCGACCCGGGCGCGGTCGCGAGGGAGCTCGCCGCCGCCGGGTACGGCCTCGACCAGATCCTCGTGATGAAGGCGACCGAGACGCCCGAGGCCGTCGGATCGGACCTCACGGAGGCGCCCGGGGACCCCTGGCTCTGGCTCGTCGACCTCCTCGTCGCCAACCGCGGCCTCGTCGACGTCGCGGCCGAGAGCGGCCGGTGGAGCGACATCGACCTCATGCTCGCCACCGACTGGGTCTCGATCGCCTCCGACGGCACCGCGCTCGACCGCACCCACCGCGCGTCCGTGGCCCACCCCCGCTCGTGGGGTGCCTTCTCCGCGGGGTACCGCATGCTGCGGCACCGCGGGACCGCGATCGGCGAGACCGTGCGCCGGCTCTCGACGGCGCCCGCCGCGCGTGCCGGCATCAGCAGCGGGATCGTGCCCGGGCGGCGGGCCGACCTCGTCGTCCTCGACGACCAGGCCTTCGACTCCGCGGCCACGTTCGGGGACCCGGCCCGGCCGTCCGTCGGGCTCGACCACGTGTACGTGGGCGGCATCGCCGTCGTCGACTCCGGGCGCCTGACCGGCGCCCGCCCGGGAGCGCTCATCAGAGGGAGAGAGCAGTGAACGAGGACAAGACGCCGCTCGGCGTCGGGATCGTGGGGGTCGGCGGCATCGCCCTGTCCCACATGGCCGCGCTGCGCACGATGCCCGGCGCGCGGCTCGTCGCGGTGTGCGACCTGGACGCCGCCCGTGCCGCCGAGGTGGCGCACACCGAGCGCTGCGCCGGCTACGGGTCGGTCGAGGAGCTCCTCGCGGACGACGAGGTCGAGGCCGTCATCGTCTGCACCCCGAACATGACGCACGAGAAGCTGGGCCACCAGGTCCTTCAGGCCGGCAGGCACCTGCTGATGGAGAAGCCGCTGGCGCTGACCCCGGAGGGGGCGCGCGGCGTCGCCGCCGAGGCCGAGGCGCGCGGGCTCGCGCTCGCCGTGGGCCACAGCCACCGGTTCTCCGACCAGAGCCTCGCGATCCGCGAGGTCATCGACGCCGGGGAGATCGGCACGCCCCGGTTCGTCCGGGTCGTCATCAACGGCGGCTGGATCTGGCCCGGCTGGCAGGCCTGGGTGCTCGACCCCGCCCTGTCCGGCGGCCACTCCCTGCACAACGGCGTCCACCTCGTCGACCTCGCGAGCTGGTGGATCGGCGAGCCCGCCACGAGCGTCCACTCGGTGGGGCAGCACGCCACGAGCGAGGCGCTCGACATCTACGACTACCTCGTCATGGGGCTCGGCTTCGCGAGCGGCGCCGCGGCCGTCTGCGAGATCAGCCGCGGCGAGCGGCCCCGCAGCGCGTCCTACCTCGAGCTCACCGTGGTGGGCACCGACGGCGTCCTCACGCGCTCGTGGGACGCCGAGGGCGTCCTCGCCTGGACCGACACCGGCCTCACCGCCTGGGGCGTCGACGGGTCCGGCCCCCGCACCTTCGTCCGCGAGCTCGAGGCGTTCGTCGCCGCGGCGCGCAGCGAGGCCGAGGTCGTCCCGCCGGTCTCGGCGGCGATCCACGCCGTCGACATCGCCGCGGCGTCCGAGGAGTCCCTGCGCACGGGCCGCACGATCGAGATCGGAGCCCTGTCATGACCGGACCGCTGGCCACCCGCCCGGGCCTCACGCGCGCGCTCGCCGCGGTCCGCAGCGGCGAGATCGGGCTCCTGCGCGCCGTCGCCCTCGATCTCGTCGCGACCGGCCCGGGGGACGCGCTGAGCGAGCTCGGCCCGGACGCGATCGAGGTCCTGCGCGGCGCGACCGGCCCGACCTCGGTCACGCTCCAGGCCCACGCGAGTGCCGACACGGGCGCCGCGACGTTCCTCGGTCGCGCCGACCACGGGGTCGCGGTGAGCGCCCACCTCTCCCTGGTCGCGGGGGAGCGCCGGGAGTATCTGCGCGCCGCCGTCCGGATCGTCGGCACGCACGGGTCGGTGCTCGTCGACCTCCTGAGCCCCGAGCTCGACGTCCGCACCGCGGCCGGCGTGCGCGCGGTGCCCTTCGGCCTGCCCGGCGCGGACGTCGCGCCGGACGAGGCGACCGAGACCCTGTCCGCGATCGCCGGTTCGGCGCGGTCCGGTGCGACGGCAGAGACCAGCTGGTGAGGAAGGAGCGGACATGAAGTGGTTGACGTTCGACGAGGACGGCGCGGTCCGGCACGGGTACGTCGAGGGCGACGAGATCGTCGTCACCGGCGACGGGGACCTGACCGCCGTCGTCCGGGGAGAGGCCGGCACGGCCGAGGCGGGCCGACGCCCGCTCGACGGCGCGCGCATCCTCGCCCCGCTGCTCGCCCCGGGCAAGGTGCTCGCGGTCGCCGCGAACTACCAGGAGCACGTCAAGGAGGCCGGGTTCGAGGCGCGCAAGCAGTCCACCGCGACGCCGCGGCTCTTCCTCAAGCCCGACACCTCGATCACGGGCCCGGGCGCCCCGGTGGCGCTCAACCCGATCACGAGCCAGCTCGACTGGGAGGTCGAGATCGCCGCGGTCATCGGCCGGCGTGCCCAGGGTGTGCCGGTGGACCGGGCGCTGGAGCACGTGTTCGGCTACGCCACGAGCAACGACATCTCGGCGCGCAGCCTCGACCTGGGTGTCGAGCGCGACGGCGAGGCGGCGACCGGGTTCTTCGACTGGCTCGAGGGCAAGTGGCTCGACGGCTCCGCGCCGCTGGGCCCCTACCTCGTCACGAGCGACGAGGTGCCCGACCCACAGAACCTCGGGCTGACGCTCGAGCTCAACGGACAGGTCATGCAGCGGGGGAGCTCGACCGACATGGTCCACACCGTCGCCGAGCTGGTGTCCTTCAGCTCGCGACTCATGACCCTCAACCCCGGTGACGTCATCCTCACCGGCACACCGTCCGGCGTCGGTGCCACCACCGGCGTCTTCCTCCAGCCCGGCGACACCATGGTCGCCGCGGTCGAGGGACTCGGGTCCCTCACCACCCCCATCGTGGCGGCATAGTCGCCGCCCGCACCAGCACCACCCGATCACGAGGAGCAATGATGCGATCACGAATCGCGAAGAGTGTCGTGGCAGTCGGCCTCACGACGGCCCTGCTCGCCGCCTGCGGGGGCGGCGGCGACGACGGTGACGGCGGCGAGTCCGGGTCGGACGGGGGCGAGGCCACGTCGGCGAACCTCTACCTGTACCAGGCGCCCGTCCAGTTCAACCCGCTCGCGCCCGGCCAGGGTGCCGAGCAGCTGACGATGTCGCTCGTCTACGACGGCCTGTTCAACCTGGGCCCGGACTTCGAGCCGGTCCCGCGCATCGCCGAGTCGTGGGACGTCTCGGACGACGCGACCACCTACACGTTCCACCTGCGCGAGGGACTCGAGTGGAGCGACGGTGAGCCGATCACCGCGGACGACGTCGTCTTCACGTACAACCTGTTCGCCAACCCGGACGTCGCCAGCCCCAACGTCGCCCCCTTCGACAACGTCGTCGGGTTCGACGCGGTCCAGGACGGCTCGGCCGAGACGCTCGAGGGCCTCGTGGCGGAGGACGAGCAGACGGTGTCGATCACGCTCACCGACCCGACCCCCGGGTACCTCGCGGAGTTCGGCATCGGCTTCGGGATCCTCCCCGAGCACGTCCTCGGCGAGGTCGCGCCCGGCGAGATCATGGAGCACGAGTTCTGGACGATGCCGACCGTGAGCTCCGGCCCCTACGTCATGCAGGAGTTCAACACCGACCAGAACGTCGTCCTCGAGGCCAACCCCAACTACTGGACCGAGGTCGGCATCGACACCCTCTACCTCCAGATGCTCACGACCGACGTCGCGACCGCGCAGCTCGCCACCGGCGAGATCGACCTCGTCCAGATCGCGCCGCAGGACCTCGAGACGGTCGAGGGGCTCGACGGCGTCACCGTCGGCTCGGCGCCGTCGCCCGGGTTCCTCCGCCTGCTCGTCAACTTCACCAAGTTCGAGGACGAGCGGATCCGTCAGGCGTTCCTCATGGCCATCGACCGCCAGGGCATCATCGACGGCATCCTCGGCGGCCACGGCGAGACGATCAACAGCACGATCATGACGCCGTGGGCGCTGCCCGACGACCTCGAGACGTACGACTACAACCCGGAGGAGGCGACGGCGCTCCTCGAGGAGGCGGGCTTCGACTTCGACCAGGAGGTCGCGATCAGCTACATCCCCGGGACGGCCGATCGTGACGCCGCCGTCCAGGTCGCCATCGAGAACCTCAACGCGATCGGCGTCAACGCCGTCGCGCAGCAGATCGAGAGCGCGAACCAGCTCTCGATGATCGAGAACGCGGAGTACGACCTCATGGTCTCGGGCGGTGGCTTCTACACCCCCGACCCGACGGTCTCTGCCAACGCGCTGACCTGCGACAACGTCTTCCCCGCCGGAGGCAACACGTCCCTGTTCTGCAACGAGGAGCTCGACGCCCTGCTCGCCGAGGGCGCCGTCACCGCCGACGAGGGCGAGCGCGAGTCGATCTACCAGGACGCCGTCCGCATGGACAACCAGCTGGTGCCCTACCTCTGGCTCTACGTCCCCGACACGCTGTGGGCGTCGAGCGACCGCCTCCAGGGCTTCGAGCCGCACGGCGACTTCGCCAACGGCTTCTGGAACGTCGCCGAGTGGACCGTGACGGAGTAGCTGCATGCTGAGAGCCCTCGTCCCACGTCTCCTCTCGAGCGTGGCTGTCTTCCTGCTCATCGCCATCGGACTGTTCGCGCTGGTCCGGCTCGCACCCGGCGACCCCATCGAGATGATGGTGCCGCCGGAGCTGGCCGGAGCCCAACGCGACGCGTACCTCGCGTCGGTCCGCGAGAGGTTCGGTCTCGACCAGCCGATCGTCGTGCAGTTCTGGCGCTGGCTCGGTGGGCTCCTGACGGGGGATCTCGGCTACTCGTACACCAACGGCCGGCCGGTCGGCGACCTCCTCGCCGACCGGCTGGGCCCCACGGCCCTGCTCATGGGCAGCGCCCTGACCATCGGTCTGATCGTCGCGGTCCCGGCCGGCGTCATCGCCGCCGTGCGCCGCAACACGATCGCCGACTACACGATCAGCTCGGTGAGCGTCATCGCGATCGCCGTCCCGAGCTTCTTCCTCGGCATGCTCGCCATCTACACCTTCGCGGTGCGGATGCAGGTCCTGCCCTCCTCGGGGATGCACTCGCCGGGTCGCGACGACCTCGGCGACCTGCTGCTCCACATGATCATGCCGGTGGGCCTGCTCGCCCTGGCCAACGCGGCCAACTTCATCCGGTACGTGCGCAGCGGCGTGCTCGAGGAGCTGAACAAGGACTACGTCCGCACGATCATCGCGAAGGGCGGCACCCGGGCACGGGCCCTGCGGCACGCCCTGCGCAACAGCCTGATGTCGCTGGTCACGGTGCTCGCGATGACGATCCCGATCGCCCTGTCCGGTGCGGTCGTGCTCGAGCAGATCTTCTCGTGGCCCGGGATGGGTCAGCTGGCGATCGACGCCCTCGGGCAGCGCGACTACCCGGTGCTCATCGGGTTCGGGCTCTACATCGCGGTGCTCGTGCTCATCTGCAACCTCATCGCCGACCTGTCCTACACGATCATCGACCCGAGGGTGAGGACCGCACGATGACGAGCCAGACCCCCGGTCCCGCCTCGAGCGTCGACCTGTCCCCGGGCCAGAGCCCCGGTCCCGTCACGGGGGCCGACGTCGCCGGGACGCAGTCGGAGTCGTCCCCCGACAAGCTCGCGGTGCGCCGGTTCCTCAAGAACCCGATCGCGGTGATCGGCGTCATCGCCCTGGTCATCACCGTGCTCGCGAGCGTGCTCGCCCCGTACATCAGCCCGCACCCGCCGAACGCGATCGACCTGACGAACGTCCGCCAGCCGCCGTCCGGGGAGCACTGGCTCGGCACGGACTCGACCGGGCGCGACGTCTTCAGCCGGCTGCTCGCGGGCGGCCAGATCTCGCTCATGGTGGGCTTCCTCGCCGCGCTCATGGCGGTGGTCATCGGCACGCTGGCCGGCGTCGTCGCCGGATGGTTCGGCGGCATCGTCGACGGGATCATCAGCCGCGTCATCGACATCATGCTCTCGGTGCCGCCGGTGCTCGTCATCATCGTCCTGGCCGGCGTCATCGGACCGAGCGTGCCGATGCTCATCATCGTCATCGCCGGCCTCGCGTGGCCCACGCCTGCGCGCATCGCGAGAGGCGTGGTGCTCAGTCTCCGGGAGGAGGAGTTCGTCCAGGCCGCGCGGGCCCTCGGCTCGCGGACCGGGTTCATCCTCATGAGGCACCTCGTGCCCGGCGTGCTGCCCCCGATCGTCGTCTCGGCGACCCTGCTCGTGGCGGAGTCCGTGCTCCTCGAGTCCTCGCTGTCGTTCCTCGGCGCCGGCGTCCAGCCCCCGGAGTCCAGCTGGGGCAACATGCTCAACGAGGCCCAGTCCCTCACCGTCCTGTCGTCGATGCCGTGGCTGTGGGTGCCGGCCGGTCTGATGATCGCCGTCACCGTCCTGTCGGCGATGGCGATCGGGGACGGCGTCCGGGACGCCATCGACCCGCGGAAGAACACCTGACATGACAGACGAGAAGACGACGACGACCACGTCGGACGGGCCGATCATGAACGGGTCGACCACGATCAGGTCGACGACGGACAGCACGTCGAGCGGCTCGACCACGGACGGGCAGACGACGACGAACCCCCTGCTGGCGGTCCGCGACCTCACCCTCGACATCCGGACGCCCCAGGGCAAGGCGCGCATCCTCGAGGACGTGTCGCTCGAGGTCCACGAGGGCGAGATCGTCGGCGTCGTGGGTGAGTCCGGCTCTGGCAAGAGCATGACCGCGCTCAGCGTCCTGCGGATCCTGCCCCCGACCGCCTCCATCCTCGGCGGTCACATCGAGTTCGAGGGCGTCGACCTCGCCACGCTGAGCCAGGGCGGGATGCGCAAGATCCGGGGGCGGCGCATCGCGATGGTCTTCCAGGACCACATGACGACCCTCGACCCGGTGATCTCCATCGGAGCGCAGATCGAGGAGGCCTACCTCATCCACCACCCGCGGGCCGGCCGGGCGAAGGCCCGCGCCCTGGTGGTCGAGACCCTCGAGCGGGTCGGCGTGCCGGACGCCGCGGAGCGGGCGAAGCAGTACCCGCACCAGTGGTCCGGCGGCATGCGCCAACGCGCGGTCATCGCGATGGCGCTCGTCAACGACCCGGACGTCATCATCGCCGACGAACCCACCACGGCCCTCGACGTGACGATCCAGGCGGAGATCCTCGCCCTCCTGCGCGCGATCCGCGACCGCCGCGGCCTGTCGATCCTGCTCATCACGCACGACATGGGCGTCATCGCCGACATGGCCGACCGCATCGTCGTCATGAAGGAGGGGCGGGTCGTCGAGACGGCGGAGTCGCACGCCCTCTTCGCGTCGCCGCAGCACCCCTACACGCGCAAGCTCCTCGACGCCGTGCCGCAGCCGACCGGCGAGGAACCCGTTCCCGCCGAGCCGGAGACCTCCGACCCGGTCGCGCTCGAGGTCACCGACCTCGTGGTCCAGTACAACCGCTCCTGGCGCCGGCAGGGCTTCCGCGCGGTGGACGGCGTCAGCTTCTCGGTGCCCGAGGGGTCCGTCGTCGGGCTCGTGGGCGAGTCGGGATCGGGCAAGTCGACGATCGGCAAGGCGATCGTCGGGCTCGCCCCGATCACGGCCGGCAGCATCCGGGTCGGCGACGTCGACCTCAAGGACCTGCGGGGAGGGGCCGCGCGCCGGTCGCGCGCGAACTACGGCATGGTCTTCCAGGACCCGGCCTCCTCGCTCAACCCGCGGATGACGATCGGCCAGTGCATCGCCGAGCCGCTCGTCGCGCACCGGCGCGAGATGACGAAGGCCGAGCGCAAGGCCCGCGTCGTCGAGCTCCTCGAGCAGGTCCAGCTGCCCGCCGCGTGGGTCACGCGCTTCCCGCACGAGCTCTCCGGCGGCCAGCGCCAGCGGGTCGGTATCGCCCGGGCGCTGGCGCTCGACCCGGAGCTGCTCATCGCGGACGAGCCGACCTCGGCGCTCGACGTGTCGGTCCAGGCCGCCGTGCTCGACGTGTTCCAGGACCTGCAGCAGCGGCTCGGCTTCTCCTGCCTCTTCATCAGCCACGACCTCGCGGTCGTCGAGCTGCTCTCGGAGAGCGTCGTCGTGCTCCAGGGCGGGCAGATCGTCGAGCGCGGGAACGCGCAGGCGGTCCTCAACGACCCGCAGACCGACTACACCCGTCGGCTCGTCGAGGCCGCGCCGGTCCCGGACCCCGAGCGTCAGCGGGACCGGCAGCTCACGCACGTCACCACCCACTAGATCTGCACGACCAACCCCACAACAGGAGTACACCCATGCGCGTCATGACCGTCTACGCCCATCCCGCCGACACGATCACCAACTGCGGTGGCACGCTGGCGCTCCACGCCGACGCCGGCGACGAGATCGTCGCCGTGATCCTCACGCACGGCGGACGGATCCACCCCAACGTCTACGCCGAGGAGGCGCGCAAGGAGGACGCCGCCGACCTCGCCCTCCTCGAGGCCGACCGCGAGGCGATCATCGAGAACAAGAAGGGCGAGCTGCGGCGCGCCGCCGAGATCGTCGGCATCGGCACGATCGAGTTCCTCGACCACGACGACGCCATCAGCGTGGTGCAGGAGGACATGGTCGACGAGGTCGCCGAGCTCATCGCCAAGCACCGGCCCGACGTCATCATCGCGGACTACCCGCAGAACCCCGCGGTGACGAACTCCGCGCACACGATCGCGACGATGACGCTCATCGCCGCCCTCGACCGTGCCTCCCAGTTCCTCAAGAACATCGACGGCAAGGAGGAGGTCAACGTCAAGCAGGTCTTCCTCGGCGGCCTCCCGGTCATGGCGGGCGACGCCCTGTCCACCTACGGCGTGCGCAACGACCTGTTCATCGACATCACCTCGGTGGTCGGCCGCAAGATCGCCGCGATGGACTGCTTCTCGAGCCAGGGCTACGACGGCCCGTTCGCCCGCAAGCTCATCGAGGCGAGCAACGGCGAGTTCGGCCGCACCGCCGGCGTCGCGCTCGCCGAGCCCTACGTCCGCTTCCGTGGCGAGACCCGGTCGCTGCTCCCGCTGACCGAGTACGCCGAGGCGGCCGACCCGCTCACCCGCCACGTGGCGTACTCGCAGTTCGACGTGCGTCGCGAGTTCCCGCTCGCCTAGTCACCCCGACGACGCCGCCGCCTCCGGCGTCGGTCCCGCCCGCCGGCCTGCCCGACCTGCCGACCTGACCGGCCGACCCCACCGAGACGCCCTGGAGGGCCCCGTGACCGTGACCGACCCCGCCGACGTCGTCGGCCGACCGCTCGAGGAGCTGCCGACCCCGGCGGTCCTCGTCGACCTGCCGACCGTGCGGCGCAACATCGCGCGGATGGCGGGGGTGGCGCGCGGCTTCGGCGTCGCGCTGCGTCCCCACTGGAAGACGAGCAAGTCCGCCGAGGTCGCCCGCATGCAGCTCGAGGCGGGGGCGGTCGGGCTCACGGCGGCGACGGCCGGCGAGGTCGAGGCGCTCGTCGCGGCCGGCGTGCCGGACGTCTTCTGGGCGTACCCGCCCGTCGGTCCGCACCGGGTCGCGACGGCGCTGGGCGCCGCGCGGCGCGCGCGCCTGATCGTCGGGGTCGACTCGCTCGCCTCGGCCCGGCCGCTCGCCGAGGCGGCGGCCGCGCAGGGCGTCGAGGTCGAGGTCCGCCTCGAGGTCGACACCGGCCTCGGGCGCACCGGCGTCGACCCCGAGGAGGCGCCGGCCGTGGCCCGGGACCTCGCGGACCTGCCGGGTCTCGTGCTCGAGGGGATCTTCACGCACGAGGGGCACGTCCAGGCCCTCGGGCCCGACCCGGAGCGGCGCCTCGAGGTCGGCACGGCGGCGGGGCGCCTCCTCGCCGATGTCGCCGACCGGCTGCGTGCGGACGGCCTCGAGGTCGGCAGCGTCTCGGTCGGCTCGACCGCCGGCTCACGGTCGGCCCCGAGCGCCGACGGCGTGACCGAGGCCCGTCCGGGCACCTACGTCTACGGCGACGAGAACCAGGTCGCCATCGGCACGATCGACCCGGCCGACACCGCGACGAGCGTGCTCAGCCGCGTGGTGAGCACGCAGCGGGGCGAGCCCGTCGTCGTCGACGCCGGGATCAAGGCCATGAGCTCCGACCCGAGCATGCACGGCGACGGACGGATCGGCACCGTCGTCACCGACGGCGGGGGAGTCCTCGCCAAGGGGTACGAGGAGCACGGCGTGCTCGGCGGCGCTGCGCCTTTGCAGGTCGGCGACCTCGTCCGGTTCCGCCCCAACCACGCCTGCGGGCTCACCAACATGCACAGCCACGTCCTCGTCGTCGACGGCGGTGTCGTCGTCGACGTCTGGCCCGTCCTGGGCCGTCACTAGAAGGGAACACCCCCATGCAGCAGATCACCTCGCCCGAGGCCCCCGCGCCGGCGGGCCCGTACTCGTCCGGCATCGTCAGCGGGGGGTTCCTCTTCCTCGCGGGGCAGGGGCCGTTCGACGCCGACAGCACCCTCGTCGGCGGCAGCTTCGCGGACCAGGTGCGGCGCACGTTCGCCAACCTCGAGGCCGTCGCCCAGGCGGCGGGGACCTCGATGAGCAATGCCGTGCGCATCGGCGTCTACCTCAACGACATGGCCGACTGGCCCGAGTTCAACGAGGTCTCGAAGGAGTGCCTGAGCGAGCCGTACCCGGCGCGGACCTCGATCCAGGCCGACCTCAGCGGCTTCCTCGTCGAGATCGACGCGGTCGTCGCGCTCGTCCCGGAGGCGTGACCGGCATGGAGCTCCTGCGTATCGGTCCGGTCGGCGGCGAGCGACCCGTGGTCCGGCAGGGCGGCACGACGTACGCGCTGGACGGCCTGACCGCCGACATCGACGGCGACTTCCTCGGCGGCGGCGGGATCGACCGCGTCGCCCGCGCGCTCGAGGCGGGCGAGCTGCCCGAGATGAGCATCGACGGCGCCCGCGTCGGCGCGCCGATCGCCCGCCCCACGGCGGTGATCTGCATCGGCCAGAACTACGCGGCCCACGCGGCGGAGTCCGGCGCCGAGCCCCCGAGCGAGCTCATCGTCTTCCTCAAGCACCCCAACACCGTCGTCGGCCCCTACGACGACGTCGTCATCCCCCCGGGCGCCGAGAAGCTCGACTGGGAGGTGGAGCTGGGCATCGTCGTCGGCCGCGCCGCGCACCGGCTCGCCTCCCGCGAGGAGGCGGAGGCCGTGATCGCCGGGTACGTCGTGTGCAACGACGTCTCCGAGCGCGAGCACCAGCTCGTCACCTCGCTCGGGCAGTGGTCGAAGGGTAAGACCGCGCCGACGTTCTGCCCCGTCGGTCCCGCGCTCGTGCCGGCGGGCGAGCTGGACCCGGGGGACCTGCGGATCTGGTCGACCGTCAACGGCGAGCCGCGGCAGGACTCGACGACGGCGGACCTCATCTTCGACGTCCCCACGATCGTCCACGAGCTCTCGCAGTACGTGCGGCTCGAGCCCGGCGACCTCATCAGCACGGGGACGCCGCAGGGCGTCGCCCTGTCGGGTCGCTTCCCCTACCTCACCGGCGGGGATGTCATGGAGATGGGCGTGGACGGCCTGGGCCACCAGCGCTCGCGCCTCGTGCCCGGCGACGGGAGCGCCGCCTAGCCCCGCCCGTCGTCGTCCGGCTCGTCGGTGCCCGTCGGGCGCCGTTCTCGTCGTCGGCCGTCCGGGCCGGTCCCGGTCGTCGGCCGTGCCTCCGCACGGCCGGTCACCATCGGACCCGGACGGTCGGGCGACAATGGCTCCCATGCCTCGCCTGACGATCCCCGTGCGCCTGCGCTGGTCGGACATCGACGCCTACCGGCACGTCAACAACGCGAAGATGCTCGGCATCCTCGAGGAGTGCCGCATCCAGGCGTTCTGGCAGCCGCGCCAGGGGGAGGACTCGCCCGCGATGGGCCCCGGGTCGGGCACGAACACGCTGATCGCCCGACAGGAGATCGAGTACCTCGCGCCCGTCGAGTACTCGCTCGAGCCCCTGCAGGTGGAGCTGTGGATCTCGCACATGGGCGGGGCGTCGATCGACGTCTGCTACGAGATCCCCGGGCCTGACGGGCCAGCCGCGCGGGCGACGACCACGCTCGTCCTCGTCGACGAGGAGACTGGACGTCCGCGCAGGATCACCGCGGCCGAACGTTCAGCGTGGTCCGAACTCACGGATGCTGCGATACGTTTCCGACGCCGGGACCGAGACACGTCCGACGGTGGCTCGTCGACGGTCGAGAACACGGCCTGAACCCCCTCTGGCCAGCTCGATGGAGAGCCCTCGGAGGCACTCATGTCCCACCATCCCCCCGAACCGCTCGGTCACCACCCCGGGCAGCCCGACGACCAGCACCAGGACTCCGGCCTGCACTCCGCGCAGTCGCCCGGGACCGGCCAGTACGCCGTCCATCCGAGCGCACCGTCGCCCGGCGGTCACGGCGGGTACGGGCCGCCCGGGGGCTACGGCGGCCCCGGAGGCCCCGGCCGGGCGGGAGGTCCCCCGGGCGTCGGCGACCCGTACCGCGCCACAGCCCCGGCGGACGCCGCGAAGGGGTTCTTCGCCAAGCTGTTCGACCTGTCCTTCAACGACTTCATCACCCTGACGTTCGCGAAGATCATCTATGTGCTGGTCATCGGGATCGCCGCGATCGGCTGGCTCATGCTCGTGGTCACCGGCTTCGCGACGGGAGAGGCGATGCTCGGCATCCTCGCCCTCCTGCTCGGCTGGGTGCCGGCCCTGCTCTACCTCGTCCTCGTCCGCGTCGGCCTCGAGTCGGCGATCGCGCTCATCCGGACGGCGCAGAACACGACCGACATGGTCCGCCGGGCCTGACGGCAGCCCCGGGGTCCCGGTGCCCCCGCGCCGGGACCCCGCGTGCTCCCCGGTCCTCGCGTGCTCCCGGGGTCTTGCCCGCCCTCGGGAGATCGCATGCCGCGGGGGACGTCTGGGCCGCGGGGACCCGGGTGCGGTGCCGGCGCGCACGAGGCCCGAGCCCGCGCCCGATCGGGCACGTCCTGCCCGGGCGCGCCTCGTCGTCGTGCAGGTGTCTATCGCAGGGACGGCCGGCGCCACTGCTCGCCGGGACCCGACCCCGAGACGTGCGGCTGGGGCTCGGGCACGCGGACCATGCCCTCCTGCCCGATGGTCGACACGAGCGCGCCGGAGCGGTCGTAGACCTCGGCGGTCCCGAGGCCACGGCCGCCCTGCGCGGACGGCGAGCGCTGGACGAACAGCAGCCAGTCGTCGACCCGCAGCTCTCGGTGCCACCACATCGAGTGGTCGAGCGAGGCCATCGAGAGCCCGTCCGTGCGCCACGTCAGTCCCTGTCGACGCAGCACCGGCTCGAGCATCACCTGGTCGCAGGCATAGGCGAGCAGGGCGCGGTGGAGGAGCTGGCTGCTGCCCTCGGGCAACGGGGCACGAGCCCGCATCCAGAGCATCTGCGTGTCGGACCTGTCCGGGTCCGGCCCCAGGTAGATGCTCGGCCCCACGTGCCGGATGTCGAACGCCGCGGTCGAGGACATGAACCGCGCGACGGGGTGGTCGACGGACTCGAACAGGTCGATCGCGCTCGGCAGCGTCTCCGGGTCCGGCGCGTCCGGTGCGGGGTCGTGGTGCTCGAGCCCCGGCTGGGTCTCCTGGAACGAGAAGATGATCGACAGGATCGGCTTCCCGCCCTGGAATGCGTGGCTGCGGCGGGTGGAGAACGAGCGGCCGTCGTGCAGGCGCTCGACGGCAAGGGTCACCCCGTGGTCGGCGTTGCCCGGGCGCAGGAAGTAGCCGTGGGCGGAGTGCAGCAGGCGTGGGCCGTCCCCGTCGTCGACGAGCGTGTCGTCGGCCGCGAGGATCGCCTGGGCGAGCACCTGCCCGCCGTAGATCCGCCCCGACAGCTGCGGCAGGGACTCCGCCGCGTACGTGTCGTCGCCGGTGCGCTCGAGGCGCATGGCGTCGAGGATGCGCCGCATCTGCTCCGAGTCGCTGCTCGGGACGTCGAGCACGCCCGACCGGTCGCCCGGCGGGGGAGGCACCGAGGGCACGCCGACGTGCGTCGTCTGCTCATCGCTCACGGCCGCGGCTCCAGCGTGTTGATCATCGCGTCGGCGGCGCGGACGAAGTAGTCCCACATGGCCTGCTCGGACTCGGGGTCGAGCCCGGCGTCGTCGAGGGCGGCGCGCATGTGCGTGAGCCACCGGTCCCGAGCGTCCGGGGTCACGCGGAACGGCGCGTGACGCATCCGCAGACGCGGGTGGCCGCGCTCCTCGGAGTACGTGGTGGGCCCGCCCCAGTACTGCTCGAGGAACATCCGCAGGCGCCGCTCGCCGCCCTCGACGTCGCCCTCGTACATCGGCGCGAGCACCTCGTCCGTGGCGACGCCCTCGTAGAAGCGACGGGCGAGCAGCTCGAAGGTCTCGTGGCCGCCGAGGCGGGCGAACAGCGCCGCGCGCTCGGCCAGCTGGGTCGATCGGTCGCTCGTCGTCATCGCCCCATTGTCACCCGTGGAACCCTTGCGGCAACACGGCACAACCTCACGGCGTCCGCCGTTCTGCTCTGGCAGGATCATGATGTTCCACCGAACCTCGACGGCCGGCCAGCGCGGGCCTCACGTAAGGAGCTCAATGATGGACGCCGACGACGCCGTGGCACCCTCGCAGGCCCTCGCGCGTCTGGCGGACCTCAAGGGGGTCGCCACCGAGTTCTGGGACTTCCACGGGAAGCACCGGACGATCAGCGCGGCCACGATCCGGTCGGCGCTGCGGGCCCTGGGTGTCCCGGCGGACACCGACGACGAGGTCGCCGAGTCCCTCGAGGAGCACGAGCTGGCGCCCTGGCGCGAGGTCCTGCCCGACTCGGTGGTCGTGCGGCAGGGGCACGAGTCCCGGCTGTCGGTCTACGTCCCGCTGGGCACCGACGTCCACGTCGAGGTGCGCCTCGAGGACGGCGAGCGGTGGGAGCTGAGCCCCGCGGCCGAGCCGCCCGAGATGCGGGAGGTCGACGGCCGCACGCAGTCGAGGGTGGAGTTCGTCGTCCCCGCCGACCTGCCGCTCGGCTGGCACACGGTGGTCGCCAAGCCCGCGGGTGCTCGGCGTCGTCGTGCACCCATGGCCGTGACGCCGGACCGCCTGCAGCTTCCCGAGCTCGAGGGCGGCCGCGGCTGGGGGCTCAGCGCCCAGCTGTACTCCGTGCGGTCGCGCCGCTCCTGGGGGCTGGGGGACGCCGCGGACCTCGCCGAGCTGGCCGCGCTCGCCGGGGGTTCCGGCGCCGACTTCATCCTCATCAACCCGCTGCACGCCGCGCAGCCGGTGCAGGGGATGGAGACGTCCCCCTACCTCCCGGTCACGCGCCGGTTCGTCAACCCGATCTACCTGCGCCCCGAGGAGATCCACGAGGCCACCTACCTCTCCGGCCCCGAGCGCTCGCTCGTGCAGTGGGCGGCGGACGAGGTGCGCCCCCTCAACGAGACGAACGAGCCCCTCGACCGCGACGCCGTGTGGGCGGCCAAGCTCCAGGCGCTCGAGGTGATCTTCGCCGCCGGCCGCAGCGCCGCGCGGCAGCAGGCGTTCGAGCGGTTCCGGGCGGACGAGGGCGAGGGCCTGGAGGACTTCGCCCTGTGGTGCGCGCTGCTCGAGGACCAGGCCGGCGAGCCGTGGCCGGTCGAGCTCACCGACCCCGCAAGCCCGCAGGTGGCGCTCAAGCGCTCCGAGCTCGCGGACCGGGTCGAATTCTTCGCGTGGCTCCAGTGGGTGCTCGACGAGCAGCTCGCGGCGGCGCAGCGCGCGGCAACGGAGTCCGGCATGCGGCTCGGCATCATGCACGACCTCGCCGTCGGGGTGGACTCCCAGGGCGCCGAGCGCTGGTCCGGCCAGGAGGTCTTCGCCGCCGGCATCGAGGTCGGCGCGCCGCCGGACATGTACAACCAGCAGGGCCAGAACTGGTCCCAGCCCCCGTGGCGGCCCGACGCTCTCGCGCGCACCGCCTACGCCCCGCTGCGGCAGATGCTGCGCACAGTGCTGCGCCACGCCGGCGCGATCCGGGTCGACCACGTGGCCGGCTTGTTCCGCCTGTGGTGGATCCCCACCGACGGCGGGGCCGACCAGGGCACCTACGTCAGCTACGACCACGAGGCGATGGTCGGCGTCCTGCTGCTCGAGGCGCACCGCGCGGGCGCGGTGGTCATCGGGGAGGACCTCGGCACGGTCGAGCCCTGGGTGCGCGACTACCTCGAGGAGCGCGGCGTCCTCGGCACGCAGGTGTTCTGGTTCGAGAAGGACGAGGACGGGCGGCCGAAGGAGCCCGCGGACTACCGGCGGCTCGCGCTCGCGACCGTCGACACGCACGACCTGCCGCCCGTCGCGGGGTACCTCGCCGACGAGCACGTCGACCTGCGCGAGCGCCTCGGCCTGCTGGTGGAGCCGGTCGAGCAGGTCCGGGCCGAGTCCGCGCTCGAGCGTCGCCGCACCGTGGAGCGCCTGCGCGAGCACGGGCTGGTCGGCGAGGACCCCTCGGAGCGCGAGATCCTCGAGGCGCTGCACGCCTACGTCGCCGCGACGCCGAGCTACCTCGTGGGCGTCTCGCTCGTCGACGCGGTGGGGGAGCGGCGCGCCCAGAACCAGCCCGGAACGCACACCGAGTACCCGAACTGGAAGGTGCCGCTCGCCGACGGCACCGAGCAGGTGGTCCTCCTCGACGACCTGCACGCCCACCCGCGCGTCCGCTCGCTCGTGGCGACGGTCGAGCGCGCGATGGGCCGCCAGGGTCGCTGACCCGGGCGCGGGTGCCTGCTCCGGCCCTCGACGTAGGGAATCGGGCGGTGAGTGCGGGGATCCGGTCCCCGCACTCACCACCCGATCGCCGCATTCGTCGCTGAGGGTGGTCGCCGGGCTGGTGCTTCACCGGCGGCCCCCTACCTCAGCGGCCCGCGTCGACCGCCTGGGCGCGTACCGCGCGCTCCGCCGTGTCGAGCCGCTCGGCGACGAGGCGGCGCAGGGCGGCCGGCGCGTCGGCGTTCGCCTCGAGCCAGGCGCGGGTCTCGGCCACGACGTCGACGCCGGCCTCGTCCGCGCGTCCCGCCAGTGCGGCCGGGAACGCGAGCGTGGCCACGTTCTGCGCCATCTCGTTCGTCTGCTCGGTCCACACCCGCACCAGCGCGTCGAGGTAGCGGCGCACGTACGGGGCGAGGAGCTGCGGGTCACGCACGTCGGCGAACCCGAGGGCGGCGTACCGCTGCTGGGTGTTCGGCAGGTTCGCGGCCTCGACGATGTTCTCCCACACCCACTGCTTGGCCTCCGCGGTGGGGCGGGCGGCCCGGACCCACACGGCGTACTCGCGGCCGGTCGCCGACGGGTCGGCCGCGAGGGCCGCCTCGACGTCGTCGTCCGTGACGGCCCCGGCGAGCGCGAGCCCGCGCAGGACCTCCCACCGCTGCTGGGCGTCGACCTCCTGGCCGGCCAGAGGCGCGGTGCCGTCGACCCAGCCGCGGACGGTCGCCACCTGCTCGTCGGTGACCACGAGCTGGGCGGCCGCCCGCGAGAGCTGGAGCTGGGCGTCGGACCCGGCCTCGGCGAGGACCGCGAGGTCGTCCGCCACGGCGGCCCGGACCTGGTCGCGCGTGGTCGGGTCGGAGTACCGCTCGACGGCGGTGCGCACGTTCGCGAGCAGCACCCGCATCGCGGTGGGCTGCTGCTCGGAGGCCAGCGCCCGCAGCGCGAGGTCGAGGTACCGGCTCGCGGCCCACTGACCGTCACGCGTCATGTCCCACGCGGACGCGAGCACGAGGGTGCGCGGCATCGCCTCGGCGAACGCGTCGACGTGCTTGGTGGCCGCGGCGAGCGAGCGGTCGTCGAGCCGGACCTTGGCGTAGGAGAGGTCCTCGTCGTTGACGAGCAGCACCGCGGGCCAGGGCCGGCCCACGATCTCCGGCAGCTCGGTGCGCGCGCCGTCGACGTCGACCTCCTCGGACCAGCTGCGCACGAGCCGTTCGCCGTCGAGCTCGTACCCCGCCACCGCGAGCCGGTGCGGGCGCTGGACCGGGTGCGCGTCCGGCACGGACTGGAGGATCGCGGCGGTGGCGATCCGCTCGACGCCCTCGTCGTCCTTCTCGGTCGTCACCTCCGGCGTGAGCGTCGTGACGCCGGCGGACTCGAGCCACACGGTCGACCACGCCCGCAGGTCGCGCCCGGAGGCGGCCTCGAGCTCGACGAGCAGGTCGGACAGCTCGGTGTTGCCGAAGGCGTGCGCGGCGAAGTAGCGGCGCAGGCCCGTGAGGAAGGCGTCCTTCCCGACGAAGGTGACGAGCTGGGTGAGGACCGAGGAGCCCTTGGCGTAGGTGATCCCGTCGAAGTTGACCTCGACGTCCTCGAGGTCCTCGATCGACGCGACGATCGGGTGGGTCGTCGGCAGCTGGTCCTGGTCGAGCGCCCAGGCCTTCTCCAGCGACGTGAAGGTCACCCACGAGTCGTCGATCCCCAGGCCCTCGGCGGCGGCGAGGTGGGACGCGTACTCGGCGAACGACTCGTTGAGCCACAGGTCGTTCCACCACCGCATGGTCACGAGGTCGCCGAACCACATGTGGGCGAGCTCGTGGAGGATCGTGATGACGCGGCGCTCGCGCACGGCGCCGGACACGGGCCCGCGGAAGACGTAGTTCTCGAGATAGGTGACGAGGCCGACGTTCTCCATCGCGCCCGCGTTGAACTCCGGGACGAACACCTGGTCGTACTTCGTGAACGGGTAGGGGCGGTCGAACGCCTCCTCGTAGAAGGCGAAGCCCTGGCGGGTGACGTCCATGATCGTCTCGGCGTCGAGGTGCTCGGCGATCGAGGCGCGCGCGTAGACGCCGAGGGGGATCGTCCGGCCGTCGCTCGAGGTGAGCTCGCCGGTGGTCCCGGCGTACGGGCCGGCGACGATCGCCGTGAGGTAGGTCGAGATGCGGGCGGTGGGGGCGAACGTCCAGGTCCGCGCGTCGGCCTCGGAGTCGCCGTCGGCACCGGGGTCGACCGGGGCGTCGCTCACCTCGGCGGCCGCCTCGTTGGAGAAGACCGTCCAGCTCGCGGGGGCCGTGACGACGAAGCTGAACTCGGCCTTGAGGTCCGGCTGCTCGAAGCACGCGAACACGCGACGCGCGTCGGCCACCTCGAACTGCGAGTAGAGGTAGACGTTCTCGTCGACCGGGTCGACGAACCGGTGCAGGCCCTCGCCGGTGGTCATGTAGGCGCCGTCGGCCTCGACGACGATCTCGTTGGTCTCCGCGAGGCCCGTCAGCTCGATGCGCGAGTCGGCGAACGCGGACGTGTCGACGTCGGACCCGTTGAGCGTGATCCGGTGGACGACCGGCGCGATGAGGTCGAGGAACGTGGACGCGCCGGGGGTGGCCGCGAAGGTGAGCGTCGTCGTCGAACCGAACACCTCGGGTCCACGGGTGAGGTCGAGCTCGACCCGGTAGGTCTGCGTGGCCACGACGGAGGCGCGCTCGGCGGCCTCCGCCCGGGTGAGGTTCTCTGCGGGCACGAGGGCTCCTGTGGATCGGGGGATGACGCACCGGGACCGCCGTGGTCCCGGCCGGGCGCAGGAGCGCCGTCAGGCAGCGTAACCGCGTCCGGGCGCGGGCCGCCGTCGACACCCTGTGCCGCTCCCGCCGACCGGCCCGACCCCGTGGGACGATGAGGTCATGACGGACTCCGCCTCGTTCCAGCCGCACGACGTCGACCTGTTCTTCGACCCCCACTGCCCCTGGGCGTGGATGACCTCCCGCTGGCTCACCGAGGTCGCCGAGGCCCGCGGGCTCAACCTCCACCTCCACCTCATGCCGCTCGTCATCGTCAACGAGGGCAAGGACGTCCCCGCCGACTACCGCGCGGGCCTCGACCGCCAGTGGGGCGTGGTGCGCGTCTTCCAGGCCGCCAAGGAGCGCCTGACCGCCGAGCAGTTCGCCGCGCTCTACACGGCCGTCGGCACGAAGTTCCACCCGGAGGACCGCAAGAGCGAGGAGCTCGCGGTCGTGACCGAGGCGCTCGCCGAGCTCGACCTGCCGGCGGACCTCGTCGAGGCCGCCGAGGACTCCTCTCTCGACGAGGCCTTCCGGGCGACGACGGCCACCGCCCAGAAGCTGGTCGGCGACGACGTCGGCGTGCCGGTCATCAAGTACGGCGACGGCGCGTTCTTCGGCCCGGTCGTCACCCCCGCCCCCACGGGCGAGGACGCGCTGCGCCTGTGGGACGGCTTCGCGCTCGTCGTCTCCGTGCCCGGGCTCTACGAGCTCAAGCGCACCCGGACCTCGGGTCCGATCCTCGCCTGACCCCCTGATCGACCCGACGCGTGCCGGCGCACCGGCACGGCGGTTCGTCCCCGTCCCCTGAGAAGGAGTCCCATGCGGCACGGTCGCACCCTCGGCGCCGGCGCGGCGCTCGTCCTCGCGGCGGCGCTCGCCGCCTGCTCACCCGTCGAGAGCCTCGACGACGAGGAGACGAGCGAGTCCCAGGAGTCCCCGTCCGGGTCCTCGAGCTCCGAGGGTCCGGCGGAGGAGGAGACCGAGGAGTCGAGCACGGCCGACGACGACGAGGGCGCCGGGTCCGCCGCTGAGCCCAACGGCCCCGCGGAGGACGAGCCCAGGGACTCCCCGAGCGACGGGGCCGGCGAGGAACCGACCTCCGAGGAGGGCGACGACGACGCGGAGGGCGAGGCGCCGGCCGCCGACGGCGAGCGGATCACGATCGAGCACGACGCCGGCACCGTGTCCTACGCGCTGCCCGAGGGCTGGAACGACCTGTCGTTCGCCTACGAGGGCCACCCGACGATCGTCCTCGGCGCCGCCCCCCTGGAGACCGCCGCCAACGGCACGCAGCTCACGCTCACGGCGATCGAGGGCGGAGCCGGCTCGTTCGAGGCCTACCGCGAGGCGCTCGAGGCCCAGCGGCCGCCGGACGCCGAGATGTCGGAGGCCGACGCGATCACCGTCGACGGTTCCTCGGTACCCGGCCTGCGGGTGGAGATGTCGACGCCGACGGGCGGGTTCGTCCAGTACACCTACCCGATCTACACGGACGGCTACCAGTGGGAGCTCCAGTTCGCGATGGACGCGGGGGACGAGGAGGCGGACCTTCCGGGCCTTCGTCAGGTCGCGGAGTCGATCGACATCGAGTAGACCCGCCAGGCCCCGGGTGATTCGGACGGACTCCCGGTGATGCCGGACGGTCGCGGTCCGACAGGTAGTCCGACCTGGTCAGACGTCCCCATGACAGCGGTTCACCGGACCTCGACCGGCGGATCAATCTGACGTCAGGACAACGCGAAAGATCTCCCCCCGCCACGCAGCCACCGCCACTCTCGCCCTCGCCGCCACGCTCACGCTCGCGGCGTGCGGTGGTGACGACGAGGTTGCTCCCTCGCCCGACGACGACGCCACGACGACCGAGCCCTCGGAGCCGGCCGAGGAGCCGTCGGAGGACGAGGACAGCGACACCGAGGACGACGCGGCCGAGGCGCCCAGCGAGGACGCCCCCGCGGAGGACGAGGACACCGAGGACGACGCGGCCGCCGCCCCGAGCGACGACGCGGCCGAGGCGCCCAGCGACTCCGACGAGCAGGCCCCGGGCGCCGGCGCGACCGGCGAGCTCCCGCAGGTCGAGGTCACCTGGCCCGACGAGTGGGTCGACATGTCCGACCAGGTCCCGGAGCAGCCCGGCATGGGCATGCAGATCTACGGCGTGCCGAGCCAGGACGGCTTCTCGATGAACGCCGTCATCACGACCTACCCGGCGGGCACCGCCCCCGCGGGCTCGTCCTACGGCGACGTGCTCGTCCAGGAGCTCGGCGGCGACTCCGGCTCCCTCAACGAGGTCGGCGAGCGCGACATCGACGGCCACACCGCGACCGGCTACCAGCAGGACGCGAGCGAGTCCGGCTTCACCTTCCGCCAGCGGCTCTACGGCGTGGTCCTCGAGGACGGCAGCATCGTCGAGTTCGTGCTCTCGGCGGAGGTCGACGAGATCACGGAGGGCATGGAGCTCTTCGAGTCGGTGCTCGACTCGGCCACCATCAACTGACCCGAGACCACCAACGACTGACGTCCGACGTCGCCCGCGGCCCGGGACCCCTGCAGGGGTCCCGGGCCTCGGTGCGTCCGCCGATCTGTGGAACCGTCGAACCGCGGAACCATGGGGAGAACTCGCCGCACGACGCATCTTGTCACCGTGTGCGGGATGAGAGACTTCGGCCATGCAGATCTCGACGTCCCCCCGCCACGCCGCCGCCGCGGCCCTCACCCTCGCGACCGCCCTCACCCTCGCCGCCTGCGGCGGTGACGACGACTCCGCGATCGCGCCCTCGCCCGACGAGAACCCTCCGGCGTCCGAGCCTGCCGAGGAGAGCGAGCCCACCGACGAGGAGACCTCCGAGACGGAGAGCGAGCCGGCGGAGGAGACCGAGCCTGCCGAGGAGACGCAGCCCGCCGACGAGGAGACGAGCGAGGACGGCTCCGACGACGCGACGGAGGAGCCGACCGAGGAGGGCTCCGACGCCGCCGCGGGGTCCGGCGACGTGCCCCAGGTCGAGATGCAGTTCCCTGAGGGCTGGACCGACGTGAGCGAGCAGCTCGCCGCCGGCACGGCACCGCTCGAGGTGCAGGCCTACGCGGTGCCGGACGCGGAGCCCGGGACCTTCACGTCCAACATCGTGGTCGTCGCCTACCCGGCCGGCACCGTCCCGAGCGGCTCGTACCGCGATCTTGCCGAGCCGCAGGTCGCGGACCCCTCCAGCCTGCGCGACCTGCCCGAGCGCGAGATCGGCGGGCACCCGGCCGAGGGGTACTCGACCGACGCGTCGCAGCAGGGCATCACGTACCGCCAGCAGCTATACGGGGTCGTCCTCGAGGACGGCAGCGCCGTCGAGATCGTGTACTCGGCGGGCATCGAGTCCGTCGACGAGCACCAGGAGGCCTTCGAGGCGGCGCTCGACTCGGTCGTCATCAACTGACCGACGCCTCCGCCTCCAGCTCGTCGTGACGAAGGATCCGGCCGTGAGTGTTCCCGCCGCGCGTCCGACCGGCCCGCAACCGTCCGCCTCGTCTCCCACCGCTCCGCGTCCGTCCGCCCGACGTCTCGGCGTCAGCGCTCTCGCCCTCTCCCTCACGTTCGTGCTCGCCGCCTGCGGCGGGGACGACGACTCGACGCCCGGCCCCGCTCCCGAGCCGCCGGCCTCGGTCGGCGCGCCCGAGGGCACCGTGGCCCCGAGCGAGGCGGCCCCGAGCGGGGAGACCTCGACCGGGGAGACGCCTTCGGAGGACGAGAGCGCCGAGGAGTCCGGCACGGACGACGCGACCTCCGCACCCGAGGAGTCGAGCTCGGACTCGCGCGTGACCGGGTCGGCCGGTTCCGACGACGACGCCGTCGAGCCGGGTGATCCGGCAGCCGTCGGGGACGGCCGCGTGACGGTCGCACTGCCCGAGGAATGGGAGGCTCAGCCCCAGGAGCCGGGCAGCGGGGGGGCAGGAGGAGACGCTCAGCGCGCTGACCCTCACCGGCCCCGCCGACGTCCGGATCACGCTGTGGGAGCCGGGCTACTGGGGTGACGACTACGCCGAGTCGATGGTGGATCACTGCCGCTCCACGCCGGACGGGCCCGGGCAGGACGCGGCGCTCATCGAGCCGCGGGAGATCCTCGGCACCGAGGCGGACGGGTACGAGGTCACCATCGTCTTCGAGACCGAAGGCGTGGAGGACCAGCTTCTGCACGGCTACGGGCTGATGACGGAGGACGACCAGTTCCTCGAGGTCGTCGTGGGTGCACCCCAGGCCACGTTCGGCGAGTTCGAGCCGGATTTCCAGGCGATCATCGACTCGATCTCGGTCGACTGAGGGGCGTCGACGGGTACCTCCGCGGCGTGTCGCGTGCGGTTCATCTCACGGCGGGCAGGGATGCGAGATCGCGCCGGTGGTGCAAGCGTGGGGGCGATGAGCACCCGACCGACGCACGTCCGCGCCGCCGCAGCACTCGCTGCGACCGCGGGTTGTGCGCTCCTCCTCGCCGCCTGCGGCGGGGGCGAGGACGACTCCGAGAGCACGTCGGGGGAGACCCCCTCGACGGAGAGCTCGGGCGAGTCGTCGTCCGAGTCGTCGTCGGAGTCGTCGTCGGAGAGCCCGACCGCCGAGCCGTTCGACGGCCCGGAGGTCGAGATCACCTGGCCCGAGGGCTGGGAAGACCTGTCGCCGTACATCTCGACCACCCCCGAGGGGGCCGAGGTCCAGGCGTACGGCGACCCGACGAACCAGTTCGCGACCTCCGTCGTCGTCATGTCGTTCGGGGAGTCCACCACCGAGGGTCGGTCGTACGCCGAGATCCTCGAGGAGCAGGGGACCGATCTCGCCGAGCTCCTCGAGCTGCCCGGACGGGAGGTGGACGGAACCCCCGTCACCCCGTACGAGCGCGTCACCGACCCCGGGACCGGCTCGGTCGTCCAGCACCTCTACCCGGTCGAGCTCGACGACGGCGGTCTCGTGGAGATCACCCTGGTCGCCGAGGAGACCGAGTTCGCCAGCCTCATACCGACCTTCGACGAGATCCTCGCATCCGTCGTCATCGACTGAGTGAGGAAGGTCCCACGGGGAGATCTCCCCGTCGATCCTTCCCGTACTCGACAGACCCCTACCGGAAAGTGGTTCACATGAACATCACCCACAAGCCTGTCCGTCGCTCCCTCGTCGCGGCCGCCGCGCTCGGCGCCGGCCTCACGCTCGCCGCCTGCGGCGGGGGCGACGACGAGGAGACGACCACCACCGAGGAGGAGGCTCCGGAGACCGAGGAGGAGCCCGAGGCTCCCTCGGACGGCGGGGAGACCGAGTCCGACGCCGCCGAGACCGGGTCCGAGACCGAGTCCGACGACGCAGCGGGCCTCCCCCCGGAGACCGAGAGCGAGGCCGGTTCGGCCGGCGCGGCGCCCGGCGGCGAGTCCGAGAGCGGCGCCACCGGCGAGGAGCGCATCGAGATCACCTGGCCCGAGGGCTGGGAGGACCTGTCCGCGGCCGCCGGCGAGATGCCGATCCCGGAGGGCGTCGAGGAGATGCACGCCTACGGCACGACCGACTCGGCCAGCTTCGCCACGAACGTCACGGCCATCCGTTACGCGCCCGGCATCATGGGCGACGGCTCCTACATCGAGCTGCTCGAGCAGAGCGGCCAGGACACCTCGGCCTACACCGAGCTCGAGCCGCGCGACATCGACGGGAACGAGGCCGAGGGCCTCGAGTTCGAGCAGGACGCCCAGGGCACCGCCATCGTGCAGCGCGCCTACGGCTTCCAGCTCGAGGACGGCTCGTTCGTCGAGATCGTCCTCTCGTCCTCCGCCGACGAGTTCGAGGCCAACGAGGAGGACTTCAACGCGATCCTCGACTCGATCACGATCAACTGACCCGCTGAGGTGAGGTCCTGAGGGACCGCCCCGCAGGTCGCACGACGGCGTCGCCCACCTCGGGCGGCGCCGTCGTCGTGCGTGATGGGTGTCGGCACGAATGGTGGGGGAGCCCCGTGCGGATCCCGGTCCCACGCCTGTGGCGCCCTGATGCACAGTGGAGGGCATGAGGATCATGCACACGCCTGTCCGTCGATCCCTTGTCGCGGCCGTCGCGCTCGGCGCCGGCCTCACGCTCGCCGCCTGCGGCGGGGGCGACGACGAGGAGACGACCACCACCGAGGACTCCCCGCAGACGTCGGAGGAGCCCGAGGTCACGTCGGGCGGCGCGGGGGACGGCGCGGAGTCCGGGTCCGACGACGGCGCCGAATCGGGCTCCGGGTCCGAGACCGGGTCCGACGACCCCGCGGGCCTGCCGCCCGAGACCGGGAGCGAGTCCGGCTCGGCCGGCCCCGGTGGAGAGTCGGGGAGCGCTGCCGCCGAGGAACGCATCGACATCACCTGGCCCGAGGGCTGGGAGGACCTGGAGACCGACAGCGCCGGCCTGCCCCAGGGGGTGGCCGAAACCCACGCCTACGCGCTCGACCCGGCCGAGCCGTTCCCGACCGGGGCACGCGTCATCCGGTACGCGCCCGGCACGATCGGCGAGGGCACGTTCATGGAGCTGTTCGCGCAGAGCGGCCAGGACACGTCGGAGTTCACCGAGCTCGAGCCGCGCGACATCGGCGGGCACGAGGCGGAGGGCATCGAGACGACGCAGGACCTGGGCGACGGCGAGATGCGCCAGCGCGCCTACGGCTTCCCGCTCGAGGACGGCTCGTACGTCGAGATCTCGGTCCAGTCCCCGGTGGACGACTTCGACAGCCACGAGGAGGACTTCGAGGCGATCCTCGACTCCATCGAGATCAGCTGACCGGCCGAGGGCCGTCCCGAGGGACCGCCTCGCGGGTCGCACGACGGCGTCGCCGATCGCGGGTGGCGCCGTCGTCGTTCGTCGTGGTGCGCCGTCCCGGTGGATGTGGACAGGTGGCGGTTCGGAGCGGACGTGTGGATGACGAGCCGCCCGAGGTGCTGCGCGCGGCCAGCCTGGCCGCATGCGCACACGCACACGCACACGCTCCGGGTCCAGCAACGCCGCTCGCGGCACCTCCCTCACGGCGCTCCTGCTCGCCGCCGGCCTCGCCCTCGCCGGGTGCGGCGACGGCGAGCCGACGGGCGCGTCGGACGGGACGGTCGCGCCCGACGGGGCCCGGTCCTCAGAGTCCGGGGCCGGGTCGGACACCCCGCCCGACGACGACGAACGACCGGTGGATCCCGACCCTGGCTCCGACACCTCGCCCTCGTCCGTACCCGCACCCGAGCCCGATCCGGAGACCGAGGAGACAGAGACGAGGACCGGCTCCGCATCGGAGGACGCGGCGCCGTCCGGCGACCGCGCCCCGGCACCGGACGGGGCGCTGGCCCTCTCGGTGACCTACCCGGACGCGTGGGAGGAGCAGTCCGCCGCGGCGGCGAACCTCCCGCCGGGCTCGCTCGCCATGGCCACAGCGACCGCGGACGGCACGATCGCCGGCTCGACGGTCGTGGTGGAACCGGCCGACGGTCCGGTCGCGGACATGCCCGGCCTCCTTGCGGCGCGCGGGAACGACCCGGCGAGCATCGTCGAGGCGGGGACGCGGGACGTGGCCGGCGAGAGCGTGACGCGCTGGGAGGCGCGCAGCACGTCGGGGGAGTGGGACACGATCGCCTATCCGGTGCCAGGACCGGACGGCGTCGTCGTGCTCGTCATGTTCGTCGTCACCGCCGAGAGGACCGACGTCGTCGAGGAGGACGTCGCGACCGTCCTCGACTCCCTGGCGCTCGGGTGACGTCGGAGGTCGGGACGGCGACTGCGGCGCACCGCCGTCGTGGCGGCGATGCGCCGTCCTGCGCGACTGTCGGCCGCGCGCTGCCCGCCCGGCTCACCAGATGGCGACGCGCTCCTCCGGGGCCCGGTAGCCACCGTCGCCCGGCTGGACGTCGAACGCCCGGTGGAAGGCGTCGAGGTTGGAGGCCGTGACGTTCGCGCGGAACTCGTCGGGGGAGTGCGGGTCGGTGGACATCTGCGTGCGCAGCACCTCGTCGCGGTGCTTCGAGCGCCACACGCGCGCCCACCCGGTGAAGAAGCGCTGCAGGCCGGTGCGGCCGTCGACCACCGGAGCGTCGTCGAGGCTGTCGACCCCCTGCGCGCGCAGGGCGATCGCGTAGGCCTTGAGGCCGATGTCGAGCCCGCCGAGGTCGCCGATGTTCTCGCCGACGGTGAGGGCGCCGTTGACCGAGACCTCCGAGCTCTCGCCGAGCTGGGCGGGCACGAGGCCGTCGTACTGGGCGATGAGGGCGTTCGCGCGCTCCATGAACCGCTCGCGGTCCTCGTCGGTCCACCAGTTCTCGAGCTGGCCGTCGGGGCCGAACTTCGAGCCCTGGTCGTCGAACCCGTGCCCGATCTCGTGGCCGATCACCGTGCCGATGCCGCCGTAGTTGAAGGCGTCGTCGGTCTCCGGGTCGAAGAACGGGGGCTGGAGGATCGCGGCCGGGAAGACGATCTCGTTCCACACCGGGTTGTAGTACGCGTTGACGGTCTGCGGCGTCATCAGCCACTCCCGCCGGTCGACCTCGCCGCCGTAGCGCGACATCTCGTCGTCCCACCAGTACGCGCGCCCGGCGCGCACGGTGGCGACGAGGTCGCCCTCGGTCACGGTGAGGCCCGAGGAGTCGCGGACGATCTCCGGGTACCCGATCTTCGGGTTGAACGCGGCGAGCTTCGCCTGGGCCCGCTCCTTGGTCTCGGGGCTCATCCAGTCCAGCCCGTCGATCGAGACGCGGTATGCCTCGACGAGGTTGGTCACGAGCTCGTCCATGCGCGCCTTGTGCGTGGGCGGGAAGTGCCGCGCGACGTACAGCCGGCCGACGTCCTCGCCGAGCAGGCCCTCGACGAGCCCGACGCCCCGGCGCCAGCGCTCGCGATTCTCCTGCGCGCCGGTGAGCGTGCGCCCCGCGAAGTCGAACCGCTCGGCCACGATCTCCTCGGTGAGCAGGGACGCACGGGAGGCCGCCGCGTGGAAGGACAGCCAGACCTTGAGGTCCTCGAGCGGCGTCTCCGCCCAGGTCTGCGCGGCGCCGACGAGCGCGGACGGCGTGGCGACCAGCAGCTTGAGCTCGCCCTCGGGCAGGCGCAGCCCCGCGTGGTAGGCGTCCCAGTCGAGCCCGGGGGCCGAGCCGGCGAGCTCGACGAAGGACATCGGGTTGTCGATCTTGTCCGCCTCGCGGGTGGCGACGACGTCCCAGTGGTGCGCGGCGATACGCGTCTCGAGCGCGAGGATCCGCTCCGCGGCGCCCGCGCCCTCCCCGGCCTCGACGGCACCGACGAGCTCGAGGAGCCGGGCGACGTGCCCCGCGTACGCCTCGCGTACGGCGGCGTGCTCCGCCTCGCGGTAGTAGGCCTCGTCCGGCAGGCCGATGCCGTCCTGCGCGAACCACACGAGGTAGTCCGGGTCGGAGATGCCGGGGGAGACGTCGATGCCGGCGATGCCGGAGACGCCCGTGCGCTGGAGCTCGCCCATGACGCGGGCGAGCGAGGAGTGGTCGTCGGCACCGCGGACGAGTGCGAGGTCCGCCTCCAGCGGGGCGGCGCCGGCGGCCTCGATCGCGGCCTCGTCCATGAACATCGCGTACACCGCGCCGATCTTGGGCGCGGCACCCGCGGGGTCGGGGTTCTCCGCGGCGGCGTCGGCGCCGGCCTCGGCGACCGACCCGGCGTCCTCGCCCGTCGCGGCCGCCTCGCCGAGCTCCTCGATGAGGGCGCGGACCCGCTCCTCGGAGCGGTCGCGCAGGTCGACGAACCCGCCGATGCGCGCGCGGTCGGACGGGATCTCGGTCTCGGCGATCCAGCGTCCGTTGACGTGGCGGAAGAGATCGTCCTGCGGGCGGACGCCGCGGTCCACGTAGCTCTCGAGGTCGACGGGCTGCTCGGTGCTCGGTGAGGTCATGGCATCCAGCGTATGCGTGGCATGCCGCGTGCCACACTGTGCGCCATGCGCGTCCACATCGCCGCCGACCACGCCGGCTTCGAGCTCAAGTCCGCCCTCTCGGCCCACCTCGCGTCCGCCGGTCACGAGGTCGTCGACCACGGCGCCGAGACCTACGACGCCGAGGACGACTACCCCGGCTTCTGCTTCCAGGCCGGGGAGGCGGTTGTCGCTGACCCCGGCTCGCTCGGGGTCGTCATCGGCGGGTCCGGCAACGGCGAGCAGATCGCCGCCAACAAGGTGCGCGGCGTGCGCGCCGGTCTGGCCTGGTCGGTCGAGACCGCTCGCCTGACCCGGGCGCACAACGACGCCAACGTGGTCGGCGTCGGCGCCCGCATGCACACCCAGGAGGAGGCGTTCGAGATCGTCGACGCCTTCCTCGCCGAGCCGTTCTCGGGCGAGGCGCGCCACCAGCGGCGCATCGACCAGGTGGCCGAGCTCGAGTCGTGAACGGATAGAGGGGCAACGGCATGAGGTCCATGAGCACGACGACGAACCGCCCGGCCGCCCCGCGCCGTGCCCCTGCGCTCGCGGGCGCCTCGCTCGCGACCGCACTGGTCCTCGCCGCGTGCGGGGGCGATGACAACGACGACACCACCGACGCCGCCACGACCGAGGCGCCGCCGGCAACGACCGAGCCGGCTGAGTCGGAGAGCTCCGACGGCACCGGCCAGGACGACGGCGGTTCGGAGACCGACTCCGACGCGGCTCCGTCCGACGAGGGCGAGGCCGAGGCTGAGGCCTCCTCCCGGGCGGACGAGGCAGCCTCCGATGCGGACGAGGCGGCCTCCGACGCGGGTGCGACCAGCGGCGAGGGCACGCCCGGCGGCATCGCCCCGGTGTCGCTGGTCTGGCCCGCCGAGTGGATGGACCTCACCGACATGCTTGCGCCGCCGCCGGAGGGCGCCGAGATCGAGATGGTCGGCTCCTCGGGGACGCTGATCTACCCGGCCGGGGTGCTCACCGTCTACACCGCCGAGTTCGTGGACGGTCGCAGCTACCTCGAGCTCGTGGAAGCCGACGGCGCCCCCGCCGACGCGCTCACCGAGATCGAGCCCCGCGAGGTCGCCGGCCAGACCGTGACGCCCTACGAGGTCGACCTCACGCCCTACAGCTTTCCGGCGATCCAGCGGATCTACCCGCTCGAGCTCGCGGACGGTGCGATGGCCGGGCTCACGCTGACGGCACCCATCGAGGAGCTCGAGGCGGCCGAGCCCCTGTTCGAGGCGATCCTCGACTCTGTGACGATCGAGGAGTAGCGCGTGGACGGCCGCCCCGCGCCGCTCGTGCTCCTGGGCGGCAGTGGCCTGGGCGGGTGGATCTGGGAACGCGTGACGCCGCTGCTCGAGGCGGCCGGCCACCGGGTGGTCACCCCGCGCCTGCGCGGCATCGACGGCGACCCGACCCCGGCCGCCGAGGTGACGCTGACCTCCTGGGTCGACGACGTCGTCGCCGCCCTTGAGACGGTCGAAACGGATGACGCCTCAGGTGCCGAGAGTGCGGGTGAGGGCCCGGATCTGGGCTCGCCGGGAGTCGAGAGTGCGGCTCAGGGTCCGCCCGGCCCGGAGGGCGTGACGATCGTGGCCCACTCGTTCGCGGCCTTCATCGTCGCGGGCGTCCTCGCCCGGCAGCGCGCGAGCACGCCTCCACCAGCGACGAGTGAGCGGATCTCGGCCCGGACTCCCGCGACGAGTGAGGGGATTCCTGCCCCGCGCACGACACCGGTCCGCAGCGTCGTCATGATCGACGCCGTCCTGCCGACGCCCGGCCGCTCGTGGTTCGACCAACAGGGACCCGGCGCGTCGGAGGTCATGCCGCTGCTCGCCGTCGACGGCGCGACGCCCTGGTTCACCCGCCAGGAGATCGACGCCCTGTTCCCCGGGCACGGCCTCACCGACGACGACTACGCATGGATGGCGGAGCGGGTGAGCGGCCAGCCGCTGGGCACCTACGCCGAGCCGGCCGCCGACCTCGAGCTGACGGACGCCGGGTTCGACCTCGGCTACGTGCGCTGCCTACGGACGGACCCGCCGACGTCGCACGTCACCGCCGAGAGCCCCGGCTGGCGCTACCGGGAGATCGACGCCGGCCACTGGCCGATGGTCACGGCGCCCGACGAGACCGCGCGCGTCATCCTCGATCTCGTGCAGTCACAAGGTTTGTCCAGGGAATGATCGACATCCGCCCACCTGAGGCAGACGACCGCTCCTGACCGCCTCAGCGGCGACGGGCCGAGCCCCGCACGCTGAGCGCGGCGCAGAGCGCGGCCAGGAGGACCACCGCTGCGGCGAGCGGCCCCGACAAGATCGCCGCCACACCCACCGCCGGACCCTGGACGAGCCAGGCGAGCGGCAGGTCGAGCCCCTCGTCCCGGCCGGCGATCGCCTGGACGCGCGCGGCCTCCGCCGCGTCACCCGGCTCGAACAGCGAGCGGCGCCAGGCCACGGTGGCGAGCGCGTCGGCGATCGCCGACGCCGCCCACCACGCGCCGCCCGCGACCAGCGTGGTCCACACGACCGGCGACACCCCGGTGAGCGCCGCCCCGGCGAGCCCGATGACGGGGCCGAGTGCCGCCGTCGTGGCAGCTCCGGCCGCGAGGCCGAGCCGGGAGGACCGGCGACCGAGGTGCCGGACGAGGAGCACGCCGAGCGCCGACGCGATGAGCCATCCGACGGCGACGACGAGCGCGAGGAGCCCGGCGCGCGCGCCGTCCCCGGTGACGAACGTGCCGACGAGCCCGACGACGAGGGGCACGGCGGCGATCGTGCAGACGAGCGCGGAACGGGTGCGTGAACGGCGGGCGGCGGCGGTGAGCTCGGCGCGGACGTCGATGTGCTCGTGGGGCACGGAGTCGTCGCAGTGTGAGCAACCAGCCCCGTGCGCGTCGGCGGAGGCGGGCGTGGGGAGGGTGGAGGAGGACATGATGCTGAGATCATAAGGAGCATGTCCGCACCGCAGCCCGTGGGGATCGCCACGACCGAGCTCGCCGAGCTCGTGCTGGAGGTCGCCCAGCAGGTCCCCGCCGGTCGCGCGACCACCTACGGCCTCGTGGCCGAGGCCGTCCGCGACGTCACCGGCCGGGGCAGCGCCCGTTATGTCGGCACCGTCCTCTCGCGCCACGGATACCGCGTGCCCTGGTGGCGGGTGGTCCGCGCAGACGGGACGCTCCCACGCCAGCTCCGCGCCGAGGCGAGCGCGCGGTACGAGAACGAGGGCACGCCGCTCGAGCCGCTGGTGCCGACGATGATCGACCTGCGCCGCGCGCTGTGGGACGCCCCGACCGAGTGGAAGGCACCCGACCGGCATGCCTGAGGGTCACTCGATCCGGCGCCTCGCGACCATGCTCGACTCGCTGTTCACCGGCGCGGTGGTGCGCGCGTCCTCCCCGCAGGGGCGGTTCGCCGCCGGCGCCGAGGCGATCGACGGGTGGCGCGTGACAGGCACCGGCGCGCACGGCAAGCACCTGTTCGTCGAGCTCGAGCCGCCCACGGGCGGGGAGCCGCGGTTCGTCCACGTCCACCTCGGCCTCTACGGCGCGTGGTCGTTCGTCACCGCGAACGGGTTCGCCCCGCACGCGATCGGGGCGCCGCGCCGGCCCGCGGAGGGTGGCCCGGCGAGCGACGGGACCGGTGCCGTCTCGCCCGGGGCGGGGCGGGGGACGACGCCGGGTGGCGTCGTCGACACCGGCGGGGACGACAGCCTGGCCGTCGACGTCGTGCCCTCCGATCCCATGGACACCGAGGACCACGGCTATGCCGAGCTCGTGGTGCCCGAGCCGCGCCCGACCGTCCGGCTGCGGCTCCTCACCGACGGGGTGGTCGCGGACCTCACGGGCCCGGCGCGCTGCGACCTCATCGACGAGGGTCAGAAGGACGCGGTGCACGAGCGGCTCGGGCCCGACCCGCTGCGCCCCGACGCCGACCCCGACCGCTTCGTGGCCGCCGTGCGCCGTACCCGCCGCGGCATCGGCGAGCTGCTCATGGACCAGTCGGTCATCGCGGGGGTCGGCAACATCTACCGGGCCGAGGCGCTCTACCGTGCGCGCATCCACCCCCGAACCGAGGGGCGGGCCGTGAGCGTGGCGCGGCTGCGGGCGATGTGGGACGACGTCGCGGGGCTGCTGGCCGACGGGGTCGAGCACGGCGTCATCGTCACGACCCGCCCGGAGGACCGCCGCGCGCCGCGGCCGGACTCGTGGGCGCGGGCCGCCGAGCGCGCCACCGACGAGGAGGCCGACTTCCGCTGGTACGTCTACCGGCGTGCGGGGCGCGCCTGCCACGTGTGCGGGCAGGCCGTATCGATCGACGACATGGCGGGCCGCACCGTGTTCTGGTGCGGGAAGTGTCAGCGTCTGCTGCGCTCGCGCGCGCGGGCGGCGTAGACGGGGAGGCGGCCGCCGGTGGCCACCGCCGACGCGGCGGAGGCTCCTCGGTTCGGGCATGCGACCAGCTGTCCCCCAGGGCGCCACCGAGGCACCACGAGACCTGTCGTCGCCTCTATCCTGGGCGCCACCGTCGATGCCGACCCTGGCACCGGCCATGCGGAAGGAGTCACCATGCCCCAGCGCTCAGTGATCGTCGCCTCCGAGCACGGGCTGCACGCCCGTCCCGCTCAGGAGTTCGTCGCGGCGGCGACGGCGTCCGGTGCGGAGGTGACCATCTCGAAGGTGGACGGCGCCCCGGTATCCGCGAGCTCGATCCTCTCCGTCATGTCCCTCGGCGTGAAGCAGGGTGACACCGTGGTTCTGGCGGCGGAGGGCGAGGGTGCCGACGAGGCCGTCGATTCGCTGGCGACGCGCCTCGAGAACCCGCAGGACAACTGATGGACGCGACGACCGAGGGCGTACTGGACGGCATCGGGGTGGGCCGACGCGGCGTCGTCGGCCCCGTGCGGCAGGTCCGGGGCGGGCCCGAGCTGCCTGCCGACGAGCCCGCGCCGGCGGACCCGGAGGCGGCGGTCGCCGAGATCGAGGCGGCGCTCGCCGCCGTCCAGGAGGACCTCACGGCACGGTCCGCTGCCGCGGAGGGCACCACCCTCGGCGAGGTGCTCGGTGCGGCCGCGCTCATGGCGGGTGACCCCGCGCTCTCCGCCCGCGCCGCCGAGCTCGTGCGCGCCGGCACCGGCCGCGCGCACGCCGTCCACGACGCGGTAGAGGAATTCGCCACCACGTTCGAGTCCATCGGCGGCTACATGGCCGAGCGCGTCACCGACCTGCGTTCGGTCGGCGACCGGGTGGTCGCGCGCCTGACCGGACAGCCGGAGCCGGGACTCGACCTGCAGGAGCCGGCGGTCGTCGTCGCGCGGGACCTCTCGCCCGCCGACACCTCGGCGCTCGACCTCGACCTCGTCCTCGGCATCGTCACCGAGGAGGGCGGGCCCACCTCCCACACGGCGATCATCGCGGGCCAGCTCGGCCTGCCGTGCGTGGTCCGGGCCGCCGGCGCGACGGGGCTCGCGGACGGGGAGATCGTCGCCGTCGACGCCGCGCACGGCCGTGTCGTTCTCGATCCCGACGACGAACTTCGGGGCGAGCTCGACCGCCGCTCGGCCGCGCTGGACGCGCTCGAGGCCGACCGGGAACCCGGGGCGACCGCCGACGGGCACGCCGTCCAGCTGCTCGCCAACATCGGCACGGTCGCCGACGCCGAGCGCGCGGCCGCGACCGCTGCCGAGGGCGTCGGGCTCTTCCGCACCGAGGTGCTCTTCCTCGACGCCACCGAGGCGCCGGCCGTCCAGGCTCAGGCCGAGACGTACGCGGCCGTGCTGCGGGCGTTCGCCGGACGGAAGGTTGTCGTCCGGACCCTCGACGCCGGCGCCGACAAGCCGCTCGCCTTCGCCAACCAGGCGGACGAGGACAATCCCGCGCTCGGCGTACGGGGCTACCGGCTCGTGCGCACGATGCCGGAGATCGTCCGCGACCAGCTGCGCGCGCTCGCGAGCGCGAGGGGCCAGGCCGGTGCCGACGCCGCCGAGCTCTGGGTGATGGCGCCGATGATCTCCACGGCCGGCGAGGCGGCGGAGTTCGTCGCGACCGCCCGCGAGGCCGGGCTCACCGACGGCGTGGGGCTCGGCGTCATGGTCGAGGTCCCGGCCGTGGCGCTGCGCGCGGACGGCGTCCTCGCCGACGTCGACTTCGCCTCGCTCGGCACGAACGACCTGGCCCAGTACACGATGGCGTCGGACCGGCTGCTCGGCGGGCTCGCCGACCTCCTCGACCGGTGGCAGCCGGCGGTGCTCGAGCTCGTCGCGCGCACGGCGGCGGCCGGGGTGTCCGCCCGGAAGCCTGTGGGCGTGTGTGGCGAGTCCGCCGGGGACCCCCTCATGGCGCTCGCCCTGACCGGCATGGGCGTGACGAGCTTGTCGATGTCGGCTGGTGCGCTGCCGGCGGTCCGGCACGCCCTGCGCTCGCATACGCTGGCCGAGTGCGAAGCGATGGCGCAGGCCGCGCTCGCGGCCGCCGACGCGGCGGGGGCGCGCGACGCCGTCGTCCATCTCCTGCGACCGGAGGCACGGGAGGTGCTCGCGGTCTGAGTGGACGACGGCGCCGTAGGCGTTTGTCGTGTCCGGCCCGGCTTGTCGTGTGTTCGCCAGGGTCCGATCAGGCGTCGGCGTCGACCGAAGCTGACTCTCTCGCAGCGGTCGCACGGCGTCGCCGACCCACGAGGGCACTGGCGACGAACATGAGGACGACCCCCAGCAGGATGCCCGCGACGATCGCCCACGTGCCCCCGAGCTGGTCGAGCCAGCCGATGAACAGACCGAA
The DNA here is from genome assembly GCF_049856295.1 of Georgenia sp. Z1344. Classification (GTDB taxonomy): domain Bacteria; phylum Actinomycetota; class Actinomycetes; order Actinomycetales; family Actinomycetaceae; genus JB111. The sequence goes on from NZ_JBNDMZ010000010.1 coordinate 130,533, forward strand.
CCCGTAGTCGGAGTCGCCGAACGTCGCGGCTGCCGACCCGAACTCGCCGAGCATGTCGAGAAGTGCAAGCGGGATGACCGTGATGAGCGCGCCGTTGGCAAACGCGCCGAGTACGGCACCGCGGCGGCCGCCCTGTGCGTTTCCGATGACTCCGGCTGCGCCGCCGGTCATGAAGTGGGCGATGATGCCCGGGATGATGACCGCGGTTCCTGCGAAGCCCATGATGGCCATGCCGATGATTCCGGCGATGAGCGAGGACAGGAACCCGATCATCACCGCGTTGGGCGCGAACGGGAATGTCACGGGCACGTCGAGCGCAGGCTTGGCATTCGGGACGAGCTTCTCGGAGATGCCCTTGAAGGCAGGCACGATCTCGGCGAGGATCACCCGGACACCGGCGAGGATGATGAACACGCCGGCGGCGAACTGTCCGGCTGCCATGAGTGCCCAGACCACATAGTTCTGACCGTCCGAGATCTCCGTCGAGACGTACGCCGGTCCGGCGATCAGCGCCACGACGAGGAAGATCAGCCCCATCGACAGAGCAACGATCACCGTGCTGTCCCGGACGAAGCCCAGTGACTTCGGCACGTTGACCTTCTCGGTCGAGTTCTCGGGGTCGCCCTTCGTCACCTTGGCGACAAGGCCGGACAGGGCGATGCCGACGCCACCCGTGTGGCCGAGCGCGATGTCGTCATTGCCCGTCACCTTGCGCATGAACGGTTGCACGAGCGCCGGAGAGATCGTCACGATCAGTGCTTCGGCGATCGAGCCCCAGAGGATGGCTTCCCACTGAGACATCCCTGCCGTGATGAGGAGAACCGCAATCATCGCGGACTGGTAGAGCGCGACGTGTCCGGACAGGTAGATGTACTTGAACTGCGTCAGACGCGCGAACAGGACGTTGAGGATCATCCCGAAGAAGAAGATGAGTGCGGCTGTGGTGCCGTAGTCGACGAGCACGGGGCCGACGATCGCCTCGTTGTTCGGCACGACACCTTGGACGCCGAACACCTCGGAGAACATGGCGCCGAACGGGTCGAGCGCGGTGACGACGACACCGGCGCCGGCAGAGAGCACGAGGAACCCCACGAACGTGCGGATCGTGCCCTTCATGACGTCCGAGCCGCTCTTGCGCTGCAGGGCGAGGCCGAGCAGCGCGATCAGGGCGACGAGGATCGCGGGTTGACTGAAGACGTCGACGAGGACGTTCAGGAACGAGTTCATGCGGGTCTGCTTCCTGTGTGGGCCGCGGCGGTGCGGCGAAGATTCAGCTCGTGTGGGGGATCCCGAGGCGCTCAGCCGTGGTGCGGACCTTCTCGACCAGCTCGTTCTGGTCGATGATCGAGTCGAGGACGACGACGTCGTCGAAGTGGGCGACCGAGTTCTCCAGGTCCTTGCCGACGAAGAACACGTCGGCGTCGGCGTTGGAGGCGGATCCGAGGTCGGCGTGCTCGACCTCGACGCCGTCAGCCCCGATCGTCTTCAGCGCCTTCTCGATGTTCATCCGGACCATGAGGGACGAGCCGAGTCCGGAGCTGCACATTGCCATGAACTTCACGAGTACTCCTTGAGTGGTGGTGTGCCGCTGAGCGGCGTGGTCGTGACGCCGGGTTCAGGCCGCGTCGACGACGGCGCGGACCTGGGCGTGGGTCGTGGAGGACAGGAGTGCACCGCGCCGCTCCTCGTCGGTGAGCATGGCGGCGATGTCGGCGAGCGTGTCCTGGTGGCTGGAACTGTCGGTCGCTCCCAGGACCACGACGGCGCGAACCGGGTGGTCGGGTGAGTCGGCGAGCTCGGTGGGGCGTGCGAGCAGGAGGAGCGCCACCGACGTGCGGTTGACTCCTGCCTCGGGACGAGCGTGCGCAAGCGTGATCCCGAAGCCGAGATCCATGTAGGTACCGCCGGGTTCGTTCACGTTGGTGACGATCTGATCGACGTAGCCCGTATCGACCGACCCGTCGGCGACGAGCGGAGCGGCGGCGCGACGGATCGCCTCCTCCCAGCCGAGGGTGTCGGCGAAGGTGATCCGATCGTCGGTCAGCAGAGTGGACAACATCATGCTCCTCGGGTCGTGGACGGCAGCCCCGCCGTGGCGGGGTCTCGGAGTGGTGATCCGGACGTGACCACGGTGAAGCTCGCGGTCGCGTCCGCCGAGGCGAATGTCGTCCGACCGTGCACGATCGGCCTGTGGTCGGGCGCGTACGCCGTGGAGGAGGTGTGCAGTCGGAGCGAACCGGCAGGTGCGTCCAGCAGCGCAGCGACGTCGCCCGTGGGGCGGACCATCGACACACTCACGCGGTCCTCGACGAGCTGGAGACCGTAGGTCTCGCGAAGGAAGTCGTACAGCGAGATCTCGTGAAAGTCGGTCGTCGCGACGGCGGGGTAGGCGTCGTGGGAGAGCCACACGCGGCTCAAATGATCCACGGTGCCGTCGACGGAGCGGAGGCGGTCGAGCCGGACGACCGGCGCGGTCGGGTGCACCCCGAGCTCGAGGGCGACGTCGGCGGCTGGTGCGAAGACACCCTGCGTGAGAACGCGGGACGTCACCCGCCGTCCCTCAGCCGCCATCTGATGGAAGAAGCCCGTGAGGTCGAAGACCTCGGTGCGCGGGCCGGCGCTCCGCCGTCGTCCCGTGGTGAAGGTCCCGCGGCCCTGCTCTCGCCGGACGATGCCGTCGCGGTCGAGCTCGTCGAGCGCTCGTCGGACCGTGATCCGCGATACGCCGTACTCCTCGCACAGCAGGGCCTCGCTCGGCAATGGGGTATCCGCCGGAGCCGGACCGAACCGGCGCATGAGGTCGTCGCGAACCGCTCCCCACTTTCCCCGGCGCCCGTTGACACGGACCGCTTCCGGAGGAGTGCTGGTGGTGGATGACATCTGCGCCTCGCTGCACATCATGACGACTGGGGAGAAACATTATGACAAGTTGCGGGAGCGTTCGTCAATCATCATGACAACTTGATGGGCTTCCCACCAACGTCGAGGGCCGAGAAGCGCGTGCTCCTCGGCCCTCGAATGGAAGCGCTCGGTGGTCGAGCGCGCCGGCTCAGATGTAGATCGCCGGGTCCATCCAGCGGGCCTCCTCGGCCGGCGGCTTCGGAGCCAGCTCCTTGGCCGGCACGCCGACGGCGGATCGTCCGGCGCCGACATCCTTGACCACCACGGCGTTGGCGCCCACGCGCGCGTCGGCCCCGAGGGTGACCGGCCCGAGCACCTTGGCGCCGGCGCCGATCGTCACGCGGTCGCCCACGGTGGGGTGCCGCTTGCCCTTGGACATCGAGACTCCGCCGAGCGTGGTGCCGTGGAAGATCACCACGTCCTCACCCACCTCGGCGGTCTCCCCGATGACCACGCCCATGCCGTGGTCGATAAACATCCGGCGGCCGATGACGGCGCCCGGGTGGATCTCGATGCCGGTCAGCGCGCGCGCCGCCTGCGAGAGGAGCCGCGCGGGCAGCCGGAGCCGCCCGCGCGAGCCGTCGGCGTGCCAGAGCCGGTGAGCCACCCGGTGCGCCCACAGGGCGTGGACGCCCGGGTACGCGAGGGCGACCTCGACCTTCGACCGCGCGGCGGGGTCGCCGTGCTGGGCCGCCTCGAGGTCCTCGCGCAGGAGGACCCAGAAGGGCACACCGGAATCATGCACGTCAGTCGACCAGGCCCTCGAAGAGCGCGGTCGACTGGTAGCGCTCGCCGAGGTCCGGGAGGACGACGACGATGGTCTTGCCCGCGAGCTCGGGCCGCTTGGCGACCTGGACCGCGGCGGCGATCGCGGCGCCCGAGGAGATGCCGACGAGGAGGCCCTCCTCGGTGGCAGCGCGGCGCGCGTAGGTCAGGGCGGCGTCGATGTTGATGTCGACGACCTCGTCGTAGAGCTCGGTGTCGAGGATCTCGGGCACGAAGTTCGCGCCGAGGCCCTGGATCTTGTGCGGGCCGGGCTTGCCGCCGGTGAGGATGGGCGACTCCTCGGGCTCGACGGCCACGAGGTGGAGCTCCGGCTTCTGCTGCTTGAGGTAGCCGCCGGCGCCGGTGATCGTGCCGCCGGTGCCGATGCCGGACACGAACACGTCGACCGCGCCGTCCGTGTCGTTCCAGACCTCCGGGCCGGTCGTGGCGCGGTGGACCTCGACGTTGGCCTGGTTGGCGAACTGGCGGGCGAGCACCGCACCGGGGCGCTCGGCGGCGACCTTCTCGGCGGCCTCGACCGCTCCGCGCATGCCGTCGGGCCCGGGCGTGAGGATGAGCTCGGCGCCGAAGGCCCGCAGAAGGGCGCGGCGCTCCTTCGACATCGTCTCGGGCATCGTGAGGACGACCGTGTAGCCGCGGGCCGCGCCGACCATCGCGAGGGCGATGCCGGTGTTGCCGGACGTCGCCTCGACCACGGTGCCGCCCTCGGTCAGCTCGCCGGACGCCTCGGCGGCGTCGATGATCGCCACTCCGATGCGGTCCTTGACCGAGTTCGCGGGGTTGAAGTGCTCGAGCTTGGCGAGGACGGTCGCGCCGGCGCCGTCGGTCACGCGGTTGAGACGGACGAGCGGGGTGCGGCCGACGGCCTGGGTGACGTCGTCGAAGATCTGGGCCATGAGGGTCCTCCGGTTGGTGGGGTCAACGGGCGTACTGGTCGGGAGCGCCTCGGGGGCGCGGCCGCACCCGTCGACGCCGGAGCGGGGCTCGGGCGGTGGGGGCCGGGTACGGCGGGGCGGGGGTCGGGAGGCCTGACGGCTCGTGCGGGCCCGACGCCCTAGCGACAGCCGCCGTCGGTGCAGAACGCGAAGTGCGGCGGAGGCACGAGGGACACCAGGTCGTCGCGCACGCGTCACCTCCCTACCGGGGCCGTCGTCGGCCATGAACGTTTGAACTCTCAACCACCTTAGCCGGTGGCCACCGTCCATGGTGCCTGATCGGTGGGGCCGGTCGGCACCAGTCCCACGCGCGTCCGGGATGTGGGCGCGTCAGTCACCCACGACGCCGGCGTCGCTCCCGCCGTCCGCTGCAGCCTTCCGGCCACCCGCCGCCGGCCCGTGCGGCTCGATCGCGTCGCGGGCCTGCGGACGGGGAGCGGCGTCGCCGAGCTCGGTGTCCTCGAGCCGGGAGACCGGCCGCGCGCGCTCCGCCATCGTGTTGAGCAGGGCGGCGCCGCGCCCGGCGTCGTCGATCGTCACGAGCTGGATGCGTCCGCCCGATCGCTCGACCCGGATCGCCTCGCCCCTGCGCGTGACGAGCCCGACGCGACCGTGGGCATCGGTCCGCAGCCCCCAGCCGCCGAACTCGGCGAACGGCTCGACCTGCACGACGTCGGACCGCACGACCTCGTCGGCCCGCGCCCGGAGCACGGTCATGCCGAGCATCGAGCGGGCGACGAGGCCGTCCGCGTCGACCCGCACGTGGAACCGGAGGAAGGCCAGCTCGAGGGCGATGAGCGCGATGGCGAAGACGGCGCCCCACAGCCAGCTGCCGAGCACGCCCATGAGAACTCCGATCGCGGCCATGACGAGGACGAGGGTGACGAGCACGCCCGTCGATACGCCGGTTCCCTGCGCCCACACCGCGCGCTGGGTCGGCCCGAGGTCGGCACGCTCGGCGTCCGCGGGCACGGGCTCGGTCGCGCGGACGACCGGGTCGTCCCCGGCGCCGGCGGCCGCGGCGATGCCGACGACGAGGCCCGCGACGGACGCCATGAGGATGCCGGCAAGCGGCTCGCCCGGCGGGTCGGTGAGGTTCACCTGCACCGTGGCGACGGCGATCCCCGCGAACATCGTGGCCAGTCCTGCCGAGAGGCCGACCGTCATCCGCCGCGTCATCGACTGCCGGCCGGTCAGGGCCGCAAGCGGGCACGTGATCGCCAGGCTGACCGCGCACAGGATGGCCGGCACGAGCAGCAGCTCGGTGCGGGAGCTCCACCGGTCCGGGCCGTCCGTGCCCCAGTGCACCGCCACCTGGCTCGGGAGGTCACTCGCGACCGCGGCGATGTAGATCCACGCGGCCGCCGTGACGAGGAGCGGGAGGGCGACCCCGAGCAGGAGTCGACGTCCGCGGTGGGGGACCGGGCCGCGACCGGTGCGGGTGGCTGTGGCGTCGGCGGTGGTCATGACTGCGGCTCCTTGAGGAGGTGGATGACGGTGTTGAGGGGGACGCCGGAGTCCGCGGCCGCCCGGCGCACGGTCTCGATCGCGCGCAGCAGCTTGGCGTCCGGGTAGGGGTGGTCGGCGCGGACCGTGGCGCCACGACCGCGGCGGAGCTCGATGAAGCCCTCGTCGCGCAGCGCCTGGTAGGCGTGCAGCACGGTGTGCTGGTTGACGTCGAGCCCGGCGGCGAGGTCCTTCGCCGACGGCAGCTTCTCGCCCGGACGGACCTCGCCGGCCAGGATGGCGCCCCGGATCTGGGCGACCACCTGCTCGAAGAGCGGTTCCGCCGAGGCGGTGTCGATGACGACCTGCATAGGTTCACTCTATAGTTCTATGAGAACTAGAACAAGCCGTCCAGGTTGATGCCGTGGGTCCCCGCACTCGCGGGGCGAGATCCCCTCATCCGTGGGGCAGCTCGACCTCGTGGGGTCCTGCGACGATCACCCGGGCCGTCCCGCCGGACAGCTCTGCCGCCCGCGCCTCGAGCGCCCCCGGGTCGTCGGTGGCGACGTCCAGCTCGACACCTTCCGCGTTCCACCGCACGTCCAGGACCGACGTCATCGACGACCCCGACGACAGCAGCTCCGCCTCGAGCCGCGGCCCGACCGCATGGTCGGCCGTCACCGTGCACCGCGTGAGCACCCGCACGCCGACCCGGGGCAGTTCCTCGAGCGCCCCACCGACGGCGTCGCCGTACGCACGCACGAGACCGCCGGTCCCCAGCAGCGTCCCGCCGAAGTACCGCACGACGACGACGGCCACCGCCTCGAGGCCCGCCCCGTCGAGCCGGTCGAGCATCGGTCGGCCCGCCGTCCCCGAGGGCTCGCCGTCGTCGGAGCTGTGCGCGACCGGGGGCCCGCCGTCCTCACCGGGCAGGATCCACGCCGAGCAGTGGTGCCGGGCCTGCGGGTGCGCGGCCCGCGCGTCGGCCAGGAGGGAGCGGGCGGCGTCCTCGTCGTCGGCCCGTGCGGCGAGTGCGAGGAACCGCGACCGCTTCTCCACGACCTCGAACTCGGCCCGGGCGCCGCGCGCGGGGCGGAGCGCGACGAGGGGTGCGCCGTCGTCGGGGGAGAAGGTCCCGGACCCGGCGCCGACACCCCCGGGGCCGACGCCGGACGTGCCGGCCTCGGACCCAGACCCAGACCCAGACCCAGACCCAGACCCGGACCCGCCGGTGGCACCGGCGGTCACTCGGCGGCCTGCTCCTCACGCCCGAGCAGGTGGGCGACCCGGTCGGCCTCCAGGGCCGCGACATGGGCGTCGGCCGGGGTTCTCGTGGTGAGGACGAAGTCCGTCAGCTGCTTGCGGACCGTCGCGCGCAGGGCATCGGGGTCCCAGGGCTTGCCGATGTAATGGTCGAGCCCGCCCTCGTTGACCGCCCGGATCGTGTCCGCCTGCTCGGCCTCGGCGGTGAGCAGGATCTTGCGCGAGTCGGACGTGCGCGGGTCGACCCATGCCTCGACGAGCATGTCGACGCCGTTGCGGCCGGGGAGCCCGTGGTCGACGAGCAGCATCGCGGGGATGTCCTCGTCCGCCATCACCTCGTCGACGATCTCCCACGCGTCGTCGACCGTGTCGGCCTCCTCGATGCGCACCGTCGCCGCGAACGGTTCGAGGTCACGCACGACGGCGGCCCGCACCCCGGGGTCGTCCTCCAGCACGACGATGGTCAGCCTCATCTCGTCTCCCTCCCGGCGGTCCCGTCCGCCACCTGCGCGCCCGGACCGGGCGGCAGCTCCACGATCATCTCCGTCAGTCCCTCGCGCGAGCGAGCCGTCATCGTCCCCCCGGCGTGCTCGACGATGTCACGCGACAGCGCAAGCCCCAGTCCCAGTCCACCGCCGCTGCCGCCGGACCGGGTGGTGAACCGCCGCGTGAAGATCCGTTCGAGGTCGCCGGCCGGGATCGGCGGCCCGTCGTTCCCGACGACGACGCGCACGTTCCCGTCCTCCGTCGCCGACACGTCGATCGACAGGGTGCCGTGCCCGCCCATGGCGTCGGCCGCGTTGACGAGGACGTTGGTCCAGACCTGGTCGAGACGGCCGGGCTCGGCGCGCACAGGTGGGACGTCGGCGAGCGTGACCTCGGTGGCGATGCCGCGGCGGCGGTGCTCGGTGAGGGTGAGGGCGGAGCGCAACGAGTCCGCGACGACGACGGACGCGGTGGGGTCGCCGCCAGGGCCTCCGCCGCCCGGTGCCCCGGGGTCCGCAGACGTCGTCGACGCGTCCTCGCCCTGTGCCACCGGGGCGCTCTGGTCGACGGAGCTGCCCGACGCCGCGGCACCCCCTTGCGGAGGGGAGTCTGCCTGGACGTGTGCGCGGATGCTCGCGACGAGCGCGCCGACCTGGCGGGTGCCGCCGTCGAGGTGCCGCAGCGCGTCGCCGACGGCGGTGGCGTGCGTGGCGCGCGCGATCGCCGACTCGTCGCCCGCGAGCCGCGCGGCCTCGGCCGGGTCCTCCACGCCGGCCGAGAGCAGTCGGCGTGCGAGCACGTCGTCCCCGACCTCGGCCGCGAGGGAGCGGCGCAGCGCACGGTCGTCCGCGCTCGCGCGCAGGGGGCGGTTGCGGGCGTGGGCGATGCGGCGCCGTGCGTCCTCGATCCGTCCGCGCAGGTCGGCGGCAGGAGAGTCGCCCGCGCGCGAGCCGTGCGCGAGCGAGTCGAGCAGGTCGTCGAGGTCGTCGGCAAGGTGGTCGAGGGCGCTGGCCATCGCCGCGACCGGGTTGGTCAGCTCGTGCGCGATCCCTGCGGTCAGGTCGCCGAGCAGGGCGGCGGACGCGCGGGTGGCCTCGTCGTCGTGCGGTGACGGGCTCGGCACGGCGGTCCTCTCCTCGGGCTCGGCTGCAGCTCGATCCTAGGCGGGCGGTGTGACGCGTCGCGCGCCCGAGGGCCTGGCGAGGGATCTCACACGACGCGTAGGCTGTGCAGGTTGGCCCCTGGGCGTCGTGCTCTGGCATCCTTGGGGGTCGTTGATCGTCCACCCGAGAAAGGAGCGGCAGGGCCATGGCAGTTCCCAAGCGCAAGATGTCCCGCAGCAACACCCGCTCTCGCCGGTCCCAGTGGAAGGCCGAGCTCACCGAGCTCGTCACCGTCCGCGTCAAGGGTCGCGAGATCAAGGTCCCCCGTCGTCTGGCGAAGGCCTACCAGAAGGGCCTCGTCGAGGCTGACTGACGCATCTTCACGCACGGCCCCGTACCCGTCAGGGTGCGGGGCCGTCGTCGTTCCACGGGCCCAGGTGCGTGGGACGGGTCGCGCGCCGGGGCGCACCGGACGCACGTCCGCCGTGGCGCGCCCACCGGCTACTCGACGCCCCCGGGGCGCGCGGCCGACACTCCTCACCCGCACACTCGAGCGCCCCGGCACGCACCCGTACCGGGCGGGCGGGACACACTCGTGCGGACCGGACGCGCCCCACGGACCGACGCCGCCCCGCACTCGACGTCCCCGGGGATCGGGACAACTCCCCGCCGCGATGTCGACCGACGCCTCCGCGTCCGGTGAGAATGGCGGGTCCCGCCGACCAGCGCGGGCACGATCGAAACGGAGTGAGCATGTCCGCCGTCCAGGGCCTGGTGCGCATCGAGGGAGCGCCGCGGGACTACGCATGGGGATCCGCGACCCGCATCCCCGAGCTCCTCGGCGTCGAGCCGGCGGGCGGTCCCGTCGCCGAGCTGTGGTTCGGCGCGCACCCCGAGGCCCAGGCCCGGACCCGCCCGTGCCGCCCCGCGGGATCGACACCCGTCACCACGCCCGACGGCGAACCTCCCCTGACCGCCGGCGGTCCCGGCGCGACGACCGACCCGCCCGACGGCGAACGGCGCACCACCGGCGGCGAACCGCGCTCCCTCGGCGACCACATCGCGGCCGACCCGTCCCGCACGCTCGGCGCCGACGTCGTCACCCGGTACGGCGAGCACCTGCCCTACCTGCTCAAGCTCATCGCGCCCGACCGCGCGCTCTCCCTCCAGGTCCACCCCGACCTCGAGCGGGCCCGGCGGAGGTTCGACGAGGAGGAGGCCGCCGGCATCCCGCGCGGCGACTTCGCGCGCAGCTACCGGGACCCCAACCACAAGCCGGAGATGGTCTACGCCCTCACGCGGTTCGAGGCCGTGTGCGGGTTCCGGGCCCCGCGGCGCGCGATCGAGGTGCTCGCCGGTCTCGGGACGCCTCTGACAGCGGAGCTCGAGGAGGCGCTGCGGGCGGCGCCGTCGGCGGACGGTGTGCGCTCCGTGGTCGAGCGGCTGCTGCGCGAGGAGACCCGGCCGAGCGCGGACGAGGTCGCTGCGGTGGCTGCCGCCTGCGCGCGGCGCCTGGCTGACGGGTCGTCGCCGTCGCCGCGCATGGACCGCATCGTCGGGCAGCTCGCGGGGGAGCACCCGGGGGACCCGGGCGTCGTCGTGGCCCTCCTGCTCAACCCCGTGACCCTGCACCCCGGCGAGGCGATGTTCGTGCCCGCCGGCGCGGTGCACGCCTACCTCTCCGGGTTCGCGGTCGAGATCATGGCGTCCTCGGACAACGTCCTGCGGGCAGGGCTGACGAGCAAGCACGTCGCCGTCGGGGAGGTGCTCGAGGCGCTCGAGTACGTGGCGGCGCCACCGGTCCGGATCGCGCCGGAGACCGTGAGCGAGAGCGTGGGCGTCTACTACGCGCCCGTCGACGACTTCGAGCTCGCCGTCGTCACGCTCGAGGCCGAGGGCGAGGCCGAGTCCCTCGTGCCCGGTCGCGGGCCGCGGATCCTGCTCGCGCTCGACGGCGAGGTCACCGTGACCGTCGACGGGCTCGCCGCCACGCTGCACCGCGGGCAGGCCGTGTTCGTGGCGGGCGACCTCGGTCCCGTGACGGTGACCGGACGAGGGCGGCTCGTCCAGGCCGACGTGCCCTGACCGACCCGGCTGCACGAGGTCGATCGCATGTCCGGCACCGACCGGAGCCGCCGGCGACACGCGCCGACGGGGGAGAACTAGCCGCACCTCGGGGTGCCGACGGCGATAGCGTGTTGCGAAGGTATGTTCGCGTCAGTTTCGCGCGCCCAGTCGTCAGAGCGGAGTCCATCGGTGGATCACGAGCCCGGCCAGCAGTTCGCCGGCTACACGATCGTGCGCGAGCTCGGTCGGGGCGGCATGGGGTCGGTGTATCTCGCGAAGCACCCGAGACTGCCGCGGCAGGACGCCCTCAAGATGCTCAGCACCTCGCTCGCGAAGGACGAGGCCTTCCGCACGCGGTTCGAGCGCGAGGCGGACCTGGCGGCGCAGATCTTCCACCGCAACGTCGTGGCGGTCTACGACCGCGGCGAGCACGAGGGCCAGCTGTGGATCGCCATGCAGTACGTCGAGGGCACGGACGCCGCCGCCGAGGTCAAGGCGGTCGAGGGCGGCCTGGACCCGGCGCGCGCCGTCCACATCGTCCACGAGGTCGCCGCCGGCCTCGACTTCGCCCACCGCAACGGGCTGCTCCACCGGGACGTCAAGCCCGCCAACATCCTGCTCGCCCCGCCGCTCGACCCGGACGACGAGGACGAGCCCGAGCAGGTCCTTCTCACCGACTTCGGCATCGCCAAGACCGTCGACGACGGCGACAACCTCACGGGCACCGGCAACCTGCTCGCGACCCTCGCCTACGCCGCCCCGGAGCAGATCGAGGCGCACCACCTGTCGCACAAGGTGGACGTCTATGCGCTGGGCTGCGTGCTCTACGAGCTCCTCACCGGCAGCATCCCGTTCCCCGCGGACACGCCGTTCAACAAGATGAACGCGCACCTCACCCTCCCGCCGCCGAAGCCCTCGGAGTCCGTGCCGGGGCTGGGGACCGCGTTCGACGCCGTCATCGCCAAGGCGATGGCCAAGGACCCGGCCGAGCGGTACGACACGTGCCGTGCGCTCGGTCGCGCCGCGTACAAGGCCTTGCGCGAGTCGCAGGCAGGTGGCGCGGGCGAGAGCTCCGAGGCCGGTGGGTCTTCGGGTGGTGTGGGATCCGGTGCTGGTGTCGCGGCCGCCGGTGCTGCAGCGGGCGCCGGATCGTCGGCGTCGGGTGGTGCGAGCGGCCTGCACACGGCGGGCCCGCCGACCGGCCGGCGCGTGGCCGGACCCGGCGAACGGACGGGCACCGGACGAACCGCCACCCCCGGCGCGGGTGCCCAGGCGGCGCCGGGCCGGACGCCCGGCGGCGGCCAGTACCCGAGCGAGTCCCAGACCGGCCCGCGCCCGCCGTTCACGCTGATGGTCCGCCGGTTCTTCGGCCCGGGCACGCAGTCGCTCCAGGTGGGGCCGGTCGACACGCGCCAGGCCTCGCCCCAGGACCGCGGCGCGATCGAGCAGCTGCTGCGCGAGTCCCAGTTCTTCGACCTCCCACCGCGTCTCCCGCTCGAGCGCGTGATCCCGGGCGACCACCTCGAGGAGATCACCGTGGGCAGCGGTGGCCGCACCTGGACGGTCGCGTACGAGTTCAAGGGGGCCCGGCACCCCGTCGTCCTCGACGGGATCAGCCAGCGGCTCGCCCGCCTGCAGCAGTGGCAGCCCACAGGGGCGATCCCCGTGTCCGAGCAGGCCGGCGGCCCCGGTGGCGGTCCCGTCCCTGGTCGGCCCGGCGGCGGGCCCGGTGGCCCAGGAGCCCCCGGTGGCCCGGGCGCCCCCGGTGGCCCAGGAGCCTCCGGGGGTCCGGTTGTGCCCGGACGTCCCGGTGCGCCCGGCAGCTCCCCGTCCGCGATGTCCGGCGCCACGGGAAGTCACGGAGTCCCGGGAGCGGCTGCTCCGGTGGCGGCGGGCCCGGGTTCGGGTGCCACGGGCACGGCCGGTCCGGGCGCCGGCTCACCCGTCTCGGCCGCGTCCGGTGCGACGGGCTCCCACGCGGTACCCGGACCCGGCGGCTCGGGCCCGCAGACCCAGCAGGCCCCCGGTGGTCCTGGCGGCCCTGGCCCGCAGCCTCAGCAGAGCCCCGGTGGTCCCGGCGGCTCGAGCCCGTCGGCCGTCTCCGGCGCGACCGGCAACCACGCCGTCCCGCCGCAGGGCGGCGCCGCGGCGACCGGCGCAGCCGGCCGTCCGGGTGGACCGGGCGGCACCGGCGGACCCGCTCCGTTCGCCGGCTCTCCCGCGTCGGCTGCCGGCCCGTCCGGTCCCGGCGGCTCAGCAGCTCCCGGGCGACCCGTGGGCCTCGGCGGTCCGGGCGGTCCCGCGCCGTTCGCGGGGTCGCCGGCGTCCACGGGTGGCCCGGCACCGTTCGCCGGCTCGCCCGCATCGGCTGCCGGCCCCGGACCGTACGGTGGCAGCGGCCAGTACGGCGGTCAGAGCCAGTACGGCAGCGCCGCCAAGGGGACGAAGCGCCGAGGCCTGCACCCGGCGGTGCTGGGCGCGATCGTCGTCGTCGGGCTGATCGTGGTGGGTGGCGTCATCTGGCTGCTGACCCGCGGGGGAGGGGAGGAGCCCCAGGGCGCGGAGGAGCTCGCCGACGCGTGGGGCACGGAGTCCTCGATCCCGGCCACGTTCCCCGACCTCGTCGCCTCGCAGGAGGGTGGCCAGGGCTACAACTCCGCCACCTGCGAGAACGGTGTCTCCGGCCACATGGATGACGTGCCCGCGGGCCTCGTGGCGGCGATGACCTGCACCCAGTCGGACGGCATCGAGTACTCGGTGCTCGAGTTCGAGAGCAGTATCGAGCGCGACGAGTTCACCTCAGAGGGCGACGAGAACCTGGGCTGGGAGCGGTCGGTCTGGGGCTACTCGGGCGGCGAGGACGGCATTGCGTTCCGCACGCCGCCCGACGTCACCGACCCGGGTGAGCACTACACAACCTTCTACGACGCCGAACGCTCGGGCATGGTCGTCGCCGTGTACGGCGACGGCATCGGATCGCAGACGCTGCACGACACCTGGTGGATTCCCTCGCCGTTCTGATCCGGGGAGCGGGCCACGGCGGCGCGCTCCTCGAGGGGCGTGAGCCGCTCACGCCTCCGGGCCGGTGATGCCGACGTCCGCGAGATCCTTCGCCGACTGGCTCTCGGGGTCGTACGGCTTGGCCGCCGACATGAGGACGCGGGCGTTCTCCGGGGTGACGACCTCGACGTCGACCGTGTTCCACGGCGTGTGGCGCGGTCCCTGCGTCGAGCCCGGCCGCAGCTCCTTGCACGCCTCGGCGATTCCGTCGACCTGGTCGAGGACGGCAGCGAAGGTCACGCTCGACGCCGGGGGTGCCGGGGTTTCCTCGTCGGTGGCGACGAGCAGGACGTCCTGGAACGCCCAGCGGCGCAGGTGGACCATCCGGCCCGGGATAGAGAAGAGGTCGACGAAGCCCAGCGCGCGCTGCCAGAAGTCGGCGGACACGTCGATGTCGGTCGTGGGGATCGTGACGAACATGGGCATGCCGTAGATGCCGCGGAAGATGTCGGGCGCGACGGCGTCGGGCCCGGGCTCGGGGACGGGACTGTGCTCGAAGGCGTCGTAGTAGGTGCTCATGTGGACCACCCTGAAGGCTCACCCAGCGTCAAGGTCAAGGGAGTTTCGGAGATCACCCCACCGCGACGTCGCGCGGGCGACCGGACCGGCTGGACCCCCGTCACCGGGGGTTCAACCGTCCACGATGTCCCGGGACATCACATCGGTCGGGGTGGCGGGACTTGAACCCACGGCCTTCCGCTCCCAAAGCGGACGCGCTACCACCTGCGCCACACCCCGTTCGCCCCGGTCTCCCGGCGACGAGGACCGTTCCTCCGGTGCACCGAGTGCTCGGTCCGGACGACGATCGCCCGCTCAGGGTACGGCGGGAGTCCGGCGACGGCGGCTCCCGACGCGGGCAGGAGAGACCGATCACTCACCCGGGCGCCGGCTTCGGCGAGGGCGTTCCGCCTTGCTAACCTGGGCGCTGCCCCTGGCCACGGTCGAGGGCGCGCGAGTGTAGCTCAATGGTAGAGCCTCTGCCTTCCAAGCAGATTACGCGGGTTCGATTCCCGTCACTCGCTCCGAGCTCCTCGGCCCGACGCCATCGACACGGAGTCGGGCCGAGATATTTCTCTAAGCCTGCGCCGAGAGCCGCGAACCGATCAGCTCCGTGACGCACGACGTCCCCGGCCCGGACGAGCGGGACGGGGACGTCGGAGTGAGCTGCCTGGGTGTCAGGCGCGGGCCTCGTAGGACAGGCAGTCGGCCTCGGCGCCGCCGACGCGGATGAAGTCGGCCGAGCACTCGAGGTTCTCGTTGTGCAGGCAGGACGTGCGCTGGCAGGCGCCGACCTGGGCGACGACCTTGTCGAGGCCGCCCTTGACGTTGAGCGGCAGGAACGTGGCGCACTGCGCGTCCTGGCCGACGGTGACGGCGAAGGCGGTGCAGCCGTCGTGGTTGTAGGAGCAGCCGTCGATGGAGCACTCGCTCACGCGCGGCATCTCGAGCACGGACATGGTGTCCTCCTGACGTCGAGGCGCGCTGGTCGCGCCGGATGAAAAGAATGTAGAACCAATGGAGGAATGCGTCCAGAAAGGTAATGCATGCCTTACCGTTCGATGCGAACAAATATGCATTTCTATTTCGGTGGCGTTTTCTTTATCGCCTATGTTGCGTAAATGGCTGGAGAGCTTCTCGTGTGCGCCCCTCTCCGAGGTCGACTGACACCGGGCTGCCGGACCGAGTCTCGCCCAGGAGCCGCGGCCGTCGGTTGACTTCGATATCGCAGTCATGATGCTTGACGTCAAAAAGGTAGTCACCTACGTTGACGTTATTATCGACGTCGGAGGTTCGGATGGCATACACCGGAACGGTGACGGGTCCCGAGTCCCTGGGCAGGATCCTTCAGCAGGCCCGGCTGCTCTCGGGGCTCACGCAACGTGAGCTGGCCGAGCAGCTGGGCACCACCCAGAAGTACGTCTGGGAGCTCGAGGCTGGCAAGCCGTCGATCCTCGTCGACCGTCTCTTCGCCTTCATGCGCGCGACCGGGATGGAGCTGAGCGCCACGATCACACCTCCCGACGACGATGGGTGACCTCTCCGTCGACCTGTACGGCACCCGCATCGGACGGCTGACCGGCGATCGCCGGACCTTCGACCTCGTGCCGGACCCGGGTGCCGTGGCGAGGTTCGGGCTCGACAGCCAGGTGCTGTCGGTCGCGATCCCGCTGTCCGCCGTGCCCGTTCGCGCGCGCCGGGCGCAGCGGCAGAACTACTTCGCCGAGCTGCTGCCGGAGGGGCGCATGCTCACCAGGCTCGCGCAACAGGCGCGCGTGCCCGAGACCGACGTGCTCGGGCTCCTGCGCGCGCATGGTCGCGACATCGCGGGTGCGCTCCAGATCTGGGACCCCGAGCAGCCCGGCGAGCCCCGCACTCCCGCCTTGGAACCGCGAGACGCGGCGGAGGTGGCCCAGATGCTGCGCGAGGTCGGGGGGCGACCGCTGGGGAACGCGCCCGGCCGGGGGAAGACGTCCCTCGCCGGTGTGCAGGACAAGATCGTCCTCGCCCGTGTCGGTGGCGGGTGGGCGCAGGTGCTCGACGGATGGCCGTCCACGCACATCCTCAAGCCCGTCCCCGTCGATGCGCCGACGACGATCTACGACGAGGAGTACGGCTCTCGGATCGCGCGGGCGCTGGGGCTCGCGTCGCACGCGACCTGGATCGACGACTTCGACGGTGTGCCGGCGCTCGTGATCGAGCGCTACGACCGGTCTCCCGACCTGTCCGAGGGGCGCCTGCATCAGGAGGACCTCAACCAGGTCCTCGGGGCGTCAGGGGACGAGAAGTACCAGCGGCACGGCGGCAGGGTGAGTCTCGCGAGGATCGCCGCCGCCCTCGGTGCTGCGGCGGGCCGCGAGTCCGTCGACGAGTTGTTCCGGCTCGTGGTTCTCAGCGTCGCCGTCGGCAATCTCGACATGCACGCCAAGAACGTCTCGCTCCTGCATCCCCCTGACGGGTCGATGCGTCTCGCGCCGGCCTACGACGTCGTTCCCCAGGCACACCAGCCCACCGACGGCGAGCTCGCGCTGTCGGTCGCAGGGGAGTACCGGCACGCCGCCGTCACCGGCGAGCACCTGCTCGATGAGACGCGATCGTGGGGTGTGCGAGGAGCCGAGGACCTGATGACGGCCACACTCGAGGCCGTCCTGGACGTGGTCGCGGCCCAGGAGCCGGAAGCTCGGGCGCATCCAGGGCTCGCCACCGACATCGCCGGCTTCGCCACGAGCCTCCTCGCCGGACGGCCCGCGGGTCAACCTGGCAGCTGACGCCCCGCGTTCCACCACGAGCGCGCGGACTCCTCGCCGAGCAGCCACGCCACCGCGATGGCCCCGGGGGCGTAGAACCAGACCGCGGGGCCGACAGCGGCATCCGCCACGTCGCGCCCGCTCCCGACGGCGGCGAGGAAGAAGACGCCGATGGTCGAGAGCACGAGGAGCCCGCCGATCGCCACGTCGACCCCGCGGCGCCTGCCGGAGTCCCGGTGCGCGGCGTGGAATCCCAGCGAGACGAGCGCGAGGATCGAGACGACGGCCGGCAGGGAGATGACGGTCGTCAGCAGGATCCCGCCCCCACCCTGCTCCTCGACGACCCCGTCGGCGAGGGCCTTGATGCCCGCCCAGGCCAGGGCGAACGACGTCGGTTCACCGTCGTCCGTGTAGCGCAGGAACGGGAGGACCAGACCCGCGACGAGCAGGGCGCCCGCCGCGCCCATGACGAGTCGGACGAGGGCGTTCTCGAGCGTACGCACGCGCGCCTCGAGGGCCCGCAGGTCGCGGCGCAGCTCGGTCGAACCAGGGTCGGTGGTCATGGGGTCTCCGTCGTCGTGCCCGTGGGTGTCGCGCCGACGGTAGCGGGCAGGTGAGGAGGCGGGGCGGGTCCCCGATGGGGTCCTCTCGCCTCGCATGCCGCGCACGGTCCGTCCGTGGGGTGCGTGGGGGCGAGCGCACGCACGAACCGCAATCTCGACGACGACGAACCGCAATCTCGACGGCGTGACCCGCACTCCCGGCCACGACGAACCGCAGTCTCGACGTGCACCAACCGCAATCTCGACGCGAGGAGAGGTGTGGCCCGGATGACGCCCGCGTGAGGCCGAGCACCCTCTACGCGAGGCGCGTCGTGCCGTAGGATCGTGAGGATCGTGCGTGCCCACGCCTGCTCGACGAGGCGTGCGGCGCCACCCCACGGGTCCCACCGCGCCGCCGTGCGCGCTGCCCCGTGCTCAAGTCATCTACCGACGAGTTGGAGTACCCCGCAGTGAAGACGGACGTGGAGAACCTCGAGGCCACCCGGGCCAGGCTGACCGTGACGGTCCCGTACGAGGACCTCAGCTCGGCGATCGACTCCGCCTACGCCACGGTCTCCCAGCAGGTGAGCATCCCCGGCTTCCGCAAGGGCAAGGTCCCGGCCCGGATCATCGACCAGCGCGTCGGCCGCGCCGCGGTCCTCGACCAGGCGATCAACAGCCAGATCGACTCCCTGTACCGCGGGGCCGTCGGCGAGGCCGGCATCAACCCGCTCGGCCGCCCGGAGATCGAGGTCACCGAGCTCCCGGCCGTCACCGGCCCCCTCGGCGGCCAGCTCGTCTTCACCGCCACGATGGACGTGCGCCCCGAGCTCGAGCTCCCGGACTTCTCGACGATCACCCTGACGGTGGCCGACTCCGAGGTGTCGGACGAGGACGTCGAGGAGCGCCTCACCGCCCTGCGCGAGCGCTTCGGCACGCTGACCGGCGTGGACCGCGCCGTCGAGACCGGTGACTTCGTCACCCTCGACCTGTCCGCCATGGTCGACGGCGAGGAGGTCGACACCGCCTCCGGCATCTCCTACGAGGTCGGTTCCGGCTCGATGCTCCCCGGCCAGGACGAGGCCCTCGTCGGCCTCACCGCCGGCAAGGAGGGCACGTTCACCACGACGCTCGCCGGCGGCGACCACGCCGGCAAGGAGGCCGACGTCTCCGTGACGCCGACCGCCGTCAAGGTGCGCGAGCTTCCCGAGGCCGACGACGACTTCGCCCAGCTCGCCTCCGAGTTCGACACGCTCGAGGAGCTGCGCGCCGACCTGCGCACCCAGGTGGCCTCGGACCGCGCGGGCAACCAGGCCGTCGAGGCCCGCGACCTCCTGCTCGCCCACCTGCGCGAGAACCTCGAGGTCCCGATCCCGTCCGGCGTGGTCGACGCCGAGATCGCGCGCCACCTCGAGGCCGAGGGCAAGCCCGAGGGCGACCCGCACGGCGAGGAGATCCGCGGCGAGACCGAGGAGCTGCTCCGCGACCAGATCATCCTCGACACGATCTCCGACCAGGTCGACGTCCAGGTCTCGCAGAACGAGCTTCTCGAGTTCCTCGTCCAGCAGGCCCAGCAGTACGGCATGGACCCGAACAACTTCATCCAGGCCGCCGGTCAGACCGGACAGCTGCCCGCCTTCATGGGCGAGGTGGCGCGCAACAAGGCCCTCGCGGTCGTGCTCCGCGACGTCACCGTCGTCGACGGCTCCGGCACCGAGCTCGACCTCAGCGAGTACCTCGGCTCCGAGGAGACCGACAAGACCGAGGCCGAGGGCGAGGAGTCCGAGGAGTCGGCCGACAGCGCGGACTCCGGCGACTCGGCGGACTCGGCCGACAGCGCCGACTCGGCGGACTCCCCGGACAGCCCCGACTCCGCCGACAGCGCGGACGAGGCCGAGGAGTCCGACGACGACGAGAGCTCCGACGACGAGCCCGCGGACGAGAAGCCGGCGGCCAAGAAGCCCGCCGCGAAGAAGCCGGCGGCCAAGAAGCCGGCTGCGAAGAAGCCGGCGGCCAAGAAGCCGACCGCCACCAAGGCGGCTGCCGACGAGGAGTCCGCCTCCGAGTAGCGTCGGGGCCCCTGCGCAACGCAGGTGCCGAGGTCGACATCGACCGCCGAGGGGCGGCCGGCCATCGCGGCCGGCCGCCCCTCGGCATCTCGTCGATCGGCGAGGCGTGTCGTGGACCGTCCGTGTGCAGCGCTGCGCACGGATGCGAACCCGCGGGTGTGAGATTGCCCATTCCGCACCGCTCCATGTCAGCGTTCGGTTCTAATGTCCGACCAGGACACGGCCGCCACCGCCAAGGCTCTCCCCCAGAGCACCGGCACCACGTCCGGAGCACTCGGAGGACCACATGCTCGTCGGACGCGCGTCCGAGCTCGATGCCCTGCACCACCTCGCCCAGGACGCACTGGCGTCCTCCCGGGTGGTCTGGTTCCTCGGCCCTGAAGGAGTGGGAAAGTCTGCGCTCGCCGAGCGCACCGCGGAGCTGGCCGGCCGTCCGGTGCTCCGGGTCGACCTGTTCCCCGAGGACCGGCACAACCGGCGCTACGCCGTCGAGGCGATGGCAGCCCTGGTCGACATCGACCTCGGTAGCGCCCCGCAGGCCGAGGGACGGGGCGCGTCCGACCCGGTCGAGAGCATCCTGCGCGCGCTCGCGTCCCGCGGACCGGTCTGCATCCGGATCGAGGACGCGCAGTGGCTCGACGACGAGTCGCGAGCGATCCTCTGGCAGCTCGTCCGACGGCTGCTCGACCTGCCCGTCCTGCTCCTGATCACGAGTCTCGACGACGAGGACGACGGTGTCCTCTTCGACGGACTGCGCCTCCTGCTCAGGCTGCCGGAGCGCGGCAGGGTCGTGGCCGTCGAGCCGCTCGGCCGGGCCGCCGTCGCCGAGCTCGTGAACTCGGGCCTCGGAACCGCGGTCACCGGGTGGACTCTCGACCGGATCGTGGCGGTGACCGGTGGGTACCCGGCCCTGGTGATGTCGCTCGTCGATCAGCTGAGGCGCGCCGAGTCCATCGCCGGAATCCGCACGGTCCTGCGGTCCCTCGGCGAGCAGGCCGCAGGCAGCGGCCTGCTGCGACGGCACGCCACGCGGGTCCTGACCGACACCACGCCGGCCCTGCGCACCGGCCTGCTCGCGCTCGGGCTGGGCCGGCAGCTGACGATCCGCCAGGTCGCGCACGTGACCCGGGAGCGTGGCGCGTCGTCCGTCTCGACCGCGGAGCTCGTGGCGACGGGGCTCGTCGAGGTCGTCGGCGTCGATCAGCTGCGGCTGCGGTACCGGATGACCGAGTCGGTGATCGTCGACCACTTCTCGCCCGACGACATCGCGGCCACGCACCGCGTGCTCGGCAGCCTCCTCCGTGGGCCGCGTGGGCTCGAGCACCGGGTGGCGGGCGCGGATCGCTCCGACGTCCCCGAGCTGGTCGCGGAGCTCGGCGCAGACCTGGAGGACGCCTTCCGCCGCGGTGACCGCGAGACCATGTACGAGCGGGCCGTCCTCGCCGCCTCCCTCGATCCCGAACGGGTCCCGGACCTCGTCTTCGCTGCGATCTGGTCCAACCAGCCGTCCCGGCTGGCCGATCACGAGGACGCGATCGAGAACCTTCCGTGGTCGGCCGAGCGCCTTGTCGGCATGAGCTTCCTCGGCGCTGTGGACCTCGACATCAGCGGCACCGCGCAGCTCCTGGAGAGTGTGGAGATCTCCTCCCGCACCTCCGACCGGCAGCTGTTCCTCCTGGGCTACTGGGTGCTCCACGTCGCTGCCCGACGTGGCGCCGTCTCGCTCGCCGAGCTCGCCGTCGCGACCCGACCGGTTCTGCGTGAGCTCCGGGTGCGCGGGCGCAAGCTGGTCGCCGACGGCCAGCTTCGGTTCGGCGAGCGGTTCCTCGGTGACGCCCTGCTCCTCGAGCTGACGCTCGAGCACCTGTTCGACGGAGAGGTGCCGTTGATCGACCGGATCCCGCGCATGGAGGCTCTGCGCGCCACGGCGGCGGCAGACGGGCTCGCCGACGGGGTGCCGGAGGCCGGCATCATCATCGACCTCGTGCGCAACGCGGCCGGGGACACGGCCGGGAGCGTCGACCGGCTGACCGCCGTCCCTGCGACCATGAACCCCACGTTGAGGCTGGAGGCCGGCCTCGGTGCCGCCTACACCTGGTTCCTCGCCGGCGACTGGGCCGCCGCCCAGCGGGTGGCCGAGCAGGCGTCGGGGCTCGCGCTCGACCGCCTCATGCTCGACCACTGGCAGCGAGCCTCCGACCTGGCGCGCCTCGTCCCGGTGGTGCAGGGGACGACGCCGACGGTCCCGGAGGTCGAGCTGAGCCATCAGGCGGTGGCCGGTCCGCTGGGCGAGGCGCTGCGCGAGGTCGTCGGCGCGTGGAAGGGCGTGGCCCACGACGGCGACCCGAGCGCGACCGGCCGTGCGCTCGACCGACTGTGGGCGGCCGGAACCTTTGATCGTGCGGGCGCCTACCTCACGGGCGTCCTGCGGGTGCGTGCCCACGTCGCGGCCGGAGACCTCGAGGCCGCACGGGCTGCCCGGACCGACCTGGCCGCCGCGTCCTACACGGCGCTGGGAAAGGACTATGCGCTCACCCACGCCGATGCGCTCATCGCGGCGGCCGAGGCGGAGCAGCCCGTCGTCGCCCGCGCGGACTTCGCCGAGGTCGCCCGGCGACTGGCCGCGCACCTCGACGACCAGGGACCGAGCGGCCCCCACCTTCTCGGTGCCGTGCTCGCCGAGGACTGGGGGCTCGCGGTCCTCGCGAGCGTTGCCGACGGCGACCCGGCCGGATCCGGGGCAGGCGATGCCGGCGACCTCTGCCCACCGGACGAGCTGCGGCAGCTGCTCGGCGCGACGTGCGTGCTCCTGGCGACCGCGGGTGCGGGGGAGTGGCAGGCGCGCCTCGAGCGGGTGCGCGAGCGGCTGACGGAGTCGCCCTCCGTCCGGGGGGCGGCCGATGCCTGGTCGACCCTGACCGTGCGCGAGCGAGAGGTGGCCGGACTCGTGTCGGACGGCCTGAGCAACAGGCAGATCGCGACGACACTCTTCGTCACCGTCCGCACGGCCGAGTACCACGTGGGCAACATCCTCGCGAAGCTCGGGCTGGAGTCCCGGCAGGAGCTGCGCCGCACCGTCCTGGCCGCCGACGGCTGAGCCTTCCCGCCGGCTTACCTGTCCGGCAGGGTGACGACGAGCGTGTCCGTCGCGACGGCCTGGACGGGAAGCGGGTGGTCGGTGCTCGTCACCGTGTACACGAACGTGTACCTCAGGGCGCGGGTGTCGTCCTCGACGTCCCCGACCAGCACCGAGGCACCGGCCGTGGAAGGCAGCAGCACGTCGGCCCCGGACGCCGTGACGAAGGGCTGGGTGACGGCGTCGTCGGGGACCGACTGCCACCCGTCGACGGTGAGCCGGTCGACCTCGACCGTCAGGGAGGCGAGCAGGGTCGCGCCGGGCGCGTCGGCCCCGACGACGAGCGTGAGCGGCTTGGTGCCCGACGGCGACCACTCGTCGCGCGGGAGCGTGGACCAGTAGTCCACCTCCAGCACGGCCGCACCGGCGACGAGCTGCCGTTCCGCCGAGCCGGTCGCGAGGTCGTCCACGACGGTGGGCACGCCCGGCCCCGCGACGGGCGCCGGGGAGCTCGCCTCCTCCGAGTCCGAGTCCGAGTCCGAGTCCGAGCCCTCGCTCGCGGCGCCGTCGTCGGACCCGGCCGTGCTCGACGGGCCGACGACCGGCAGGTCGCCGTCGTCCGCCTCGTCCACGACGGTGCCTGCCTCCGAGGCCGACTCGCCCGTGGTGGTGCCCTCCTCGGCCGCCGCACTCGCCTCCCAGGGAGGCGTGCCGCACCCGCCGAGAGCAACCGCCGCGCCGAGGGCGATCAGTGCCAGGGCGGGGGCCCGCCGTCGCCGTCGCGTCATGTCGTCCACATCCTTCTCCGTGCGGGCGCGGCCTGCGGCGCCCGGTCGGAGCCACTCTGCGGTGTCCGGGCGTCCCGGCCTAGACCTCGGGCCACCAGTCTCCGGATCCCGGTGGCGGCGAGCCCCGACCCCGTACCGCACCTGGGGCAGACCCGTACGGCACCGGTGGTCGTCGACGAGGGATTCACGTGGTCCGGCGGAAGGAACTGGTGGTCGCGCACCTGGTCACCACACGCGTCGGGGCGCAGGATCGAGGCCGTCCCCCACGCTGGAAGGCCCCCGCCATGACCGCAGAACCGCTGCTCGCCCCGGCTCCCCCCGCCGCGCGAGCCGCCCGAGACGCCGCGACCGCCCCCGCCGCCCGCCTCGGCACGACCACGTATGCCCCAACGACCTCCTACGCCTCAATCACCCCCGTCGTCGACGTCGACCTCGACGCCGATGCCGGCCCCCGTGCCGACGTCGAGGAGATCCTGCGCTCTCGACCGGGGCAGCAGTACGCCGGTGCAGCGCTCGAGCTGTACGGCACCGCGCCGGACCCCGGCGCCGAGCGGCGTCCTGTCGTGGGCTGCGTGATCCCCGCGTACAACGAGGAAGGGTCGATCGCACGCGTGCTCGAGGCGCTGCTGGCGCAGACCCGGCT
This sequence comes from Georgenia sp. Z1344, assembly GCF_049856295.1. Lineage (GTDB taxonomy): Bacteria > Actinomycetota > Actinomycetes > Actinomycetales > Actinomycetaceae > JB111. The sequence continues at coordinate 154,943 of NZ_JBNDMZ010000010.1, forward strand.
GCCGGACGTCGTGCACGTGATCATCAACAACACGACCGACGACACGTTCTGGGTCGCCCGCGAGTTCGCGGGACGGCACGAGCGGCGCTACCGCGGCGAGACGATGACCTGCGACGTGCACGTCCACGACGTCGGCCGGCTCGCGGACCGGAAGGTGGGCGCGCTCAACACCGGCTTCCGGTTCGTCCAGGACTGCGACTACTTCCTCGGTGTCGACGGCGACACGATCCTGCACCGTCGCACGCTCGAGCGCCTGCTCGCCGAGATCCGGTCCGACCGGCGGATCGGCGGCATCAGCGCGGTCTACTCGATCGACTTCGACGAGGGTGCGGGGCTCGACGAGAAGTTCCTCATCGCGGGGCAGCGGCAGCAGTTCGCCGGCTTCAACCTCCTCAACCTCCTGCGCGGCCGGAACATGGCCGTCATCGGTGGTCAGTGCTCGATCTTCTCCGTCGAGGCGCTGACGACCGTCCGTGACACGTACCGGCAGGGCGGGCCCTGGGTCTCCGACTCCGAGGTCGAGGACTCCCTGCTCTCGCTCCAGCTCAAGAGCACGGGATTCTCGACGAAGATCAGCGCGTCCGCACGTGCCGACGTCGGTCCCATGCTCAGCCTCAAGTCCCTGGACGCGCAGCAGGTCAAGTGGAACTACGGCGCGATCGACCTCATGTGGCCGGGCCAGCGCGGAAACACCACGGGGCATCCGTTCCATCCCAACCTGCGTCTGCGGTGGCTCGAGAACTGGCAGATGCTGTTCAACCTGCTGGTGCGCGTCGGGTTCGTCCTGCTGCTCGCCGCCTCGCTGAGCATCGGCGCGTTCACCTTCTACTGGTGGTGGCTCCTGCCGCCCGCGGTCTCGATCCTGCTCAACGTGCGCATCGCCCTGACCATGAAGGACCGGACGGTGAAGGACCTGCTGTTCGCCCTGCTGTTCGTGCCGGGCGAGATCTACATGTGGATCCGGATCGGCCACTTCGTCCGTGCGTGGACGAAGTTCCTCTCCAGGCAGGAGGTCGACAACTGGGGTGCGCAGGCTGCAGCCGAGTCGGGCAGGGCCAACAACGACTACCTGCGCCCCGTCGTCTACGGCGTCGTGCTGCTCGCGCTCCTCGTCGTCGGATGGCTGCAGCTCCCGCTGCTCGCCCAGGAGGTCGTGCTGTGGATCTGCTGGCCGGCACTGGCCATGGTCGCCGCGCTGCAGTCGGTGGAGATGCTCGTCCGGCTCCTGCGCCGGCACCGTGGTTTCCGGGTCTGAGCCGCACCGCTGATCCCACCCGCCGCGGCGGTCGGCGCTCTCGTCGCGTCCTCCCGGGGACGCGGCGGGTCCGCCCGTGCCCCGCCCGTGCGCCGACAGCGAAAAGGCCTCGGACGGGGGCAGGATCGCTGCCCCCGCGCGGTTAGGGTCCAGTGACGACCCGCGGTCGGCGCATCCGCACCGCCGCCCCCACCTTCGATCAAGGAGCTGCACGTGAGCGAACCGATCGCGCGCACCGAGGCCAGCGGTCTCGGCCTGAACGACAGCATCTACAACCGGCTGCTCAAGGAGCGCATCATCTGGCTCGGCTCGGAGGTGCGCGACGAGAACGCGAACGCCATCTGCGCGCAGATGCTCCTCCTCGCCGCCGAGGACCCGGACGAGGACATCTTCCTCTACATCAACAGCCCTGGCGGCTCGATCACCGCGGGCATGGCCATCTACGACACGATGCAGTACGTCAAGCCGGACGTCGCCACGGTCGGCATGGGCCTCGCGGCCTCGATGGGCCAGTTCCTGCTCACCTCGGGCACCAAGGGCAAGCGCTACGCCACGCCCCACGCCCGCGTGATGATGCACCAGCCCTCGGGCGGCATCGGCGGCACGGCCACCGAGATCAAGATCAACGCCGAGCTCATCCTCCACATGAAGAAGGTGCTCGCCGAGCTGACGGCCGAGCAGACCGGCCAGCCGCTCGAGCGCATCAACTCCGACGCGGACCGCGACCGCTGGTTCACCGCCGCCGAGGCGCTCGAGTACGGCTTCATCGACCACGTGGTCGACAGCGCCGCGTCCGTCACCGGCGCCGGCGGCACCGGGTCCGACGGCGACTCGTCCGACAAGTCCTGAGCCCCGCGACCACCTAAAGGAGTCCGAATGAACCTCCCCATCATGGGCCGCGCCGGCTTCGCCCCGAACGGCTCCACCACGCAGATGCCCGGCGGGACCGCCCCCCAGGGCCCGTCCTCGCGCTACATCCTCCCGTCGTTCGAGGAGCGCACCGCCTACGGCTACAAGCGGCAGGACCCGTACGCCAAGCTCTTCGAGGACCGCATCATCTTCCTCGGCGTGCAGGTGGACGACGCCTCCGCGGACGACGTCATGGCTCAGCTCCTCGTCCTCGAGTCACAGGACCCGGACGGCGTCATCACCATGTACATCAACAGCCCCGGCGGCTCGTTCACGGCGCTGACGGCGATCTACGACACGATGCAGTACATCAAGCCGGAGATCCAGACGGTCTGCCTCGGTCAGGCCGCCTCGGCTGCCGCCGTGCTGCTCGCCGCGGGCTCGCCCGGGCGTCGTCTCGCACTGCCGAACGCCCGCGTGATGATCCACCAGCCCGCGCTCGAGGGCGGCGGCTACGCGCAGGCCTCGGACATCGAGATCCACGCCAACGAGGTCCAGCGCATGCGCCAGTGGCTCGAGCAGACGCTCGCGCACCACACCTCGCAGGACATCGAGACCATCTCGCGCGACATCGAGCGCGACAAGATCCTCACCGCCCAGCAGGCGCTGGAGTACGGGATCGTCGACCAGGTGCTCGAGTCCCGCAAGAACACCGAGCCGGTAACCATCCAGAAGTAGTCCCGCGCGGCGCCCCCGGACCAGTCGGTCCGGGGGCGCCGTCGTGCGTACGGAGCCCTGCCCGACGCCGTCGCGAGGGGTCGTACGGAGGCTGCCCTTCGGCGTCGGGCACGTGTGTACGGAAGCCCGCCCGACGCCGTCGCGAGCGCCCGTACGGAGGTCTCTCTCCGGCGTCGGGCACCAGGGAGCGCAGGCCCGGGTGGCGTGCGCGACGAGGCGCGCCGGGCAAACGCAGGTGCCTCCCGGGCCGAGCGTGTGCGAAGGTTGAGCCGAGAGCCGTACCCAGCGGCGAGCGGCCCCGGACCGCGAACGAGACAGGAGGACCCGATGGTGCGAACTGGACCCGCCACGGCGGACCTCCTCACCTGTTCGTTCTGCGGGAAGAGCCAGAAGCAGGTCAAGAAGCTCATCGGCGGCCCGGGCGTCTACATCTGCGACGAGTGCGTCGAGCTGTGCAACGAGATCATCGACGAGGAGCTGGCCGAGCTCGGCGAGTCCTCGCTCGAGAACCTGCCCAAGCCGCGCGAGATCTTCGACTTCCTCGGCGAGTACGTGGTGGGTCAGGAGGACGCGAAGCGCGGGCTGGCCGTCGCGGTCTACAACCACTACAAGCGGATCCGCTCGCTCGACGAGAAGCCCGCCCCGGACGCGGTCGAGATCCAGAAGTCCAACATCCTCATGATCGGCCCCACGGGGACCGGCAAGACGTACCTCGCCCAGTCGCTCGCGAAGATGCTCGACGTCCCGTTCGCGATCGCCGACGCCACCGCGCTGACCGAGGCCGGCTACGTGGGCGAGGACGTGGAGAACATCCTCCTCAAGCTCATTCAGGCCGCCGACTTCGACGTGAAGAAGGCCGAGGGCGGCATCATCTACATCGACGAGATCGACAAGGTGGCCCGCAAGGCCGAGAACCCGTCGATCACGCGCGACGTCTCGGGCGAGGGCGTCCAGCAGGCGCTGCTGAAGATCATCGAGGGGACCTCCGCGGCGGTGCCGCCGCAGGGCGGGCGGAAGCACCCGCACCAGGAGTTCCTCCAGATCGACACGACCAACGTGCTGTTCATCGTCGCCGGTGCGTTCGCCGGGCTCGAGGACATCGTCAGCTCGCGCGTGGGCCGGCACGGCATCGGGTTCGGCGCCGCGCTCAAGGGGACCGAGTCCGAGGCGGACCTGCTGACGAAGGTCTCGCCCGAGGACCTGCACAAGTTCGGGCTCATCCCGGAGCTCGTCGGGCGCCTCCCCGTGACGGCGACCGTCAACGCGCTCACGCAGTCCGACCTCGTGACGATCCTGACCGAGCCGAAGAACGCGCTCGTCAAGCAGTACCAGCGGATCTTCGACCTCGACGGCGTCCAGCTCGAGCTCACCGACGAGGCGGTCGAGGCCATTGCCGAGCTCGCGCTCGAGCGGGGGACCGGCGCGCGCGGCCTGCGGGCGATCATGGAGAGCACGCTGCGCGAGACGATGTTCGACGTCCCCTCACGGGAGGATGTCGAGAAGGTCGTCCTCACCGGGGAGTCCGTCCGCAGCGGCCAGGCGCCGACCCTCGTGCTGCGCTCGAAGCGGCGTCGCCAGCAGCGCTCCGCCTGAGAGTTCCTGCCCGCCCTCGTTGACGGGACCAGGACATTCAACGAGGCGGACCCACAGTTCCATATCACCGTTGACCGACCGGCTTGGTCGCTGTTATGCTGCCGTCGTAGGCAACAGCGACGATGCCTAGTAAGGGGGAACTGTCAGATGCATGTCAACGGCGACAGGAACTGTTCAACGCATAGCGACGGTAGGGTCAAGTGGCGAAGAAGCATCATTCGAGCCGCAATCGCCGCCGCAGTTGGCGCGGGAGGAGTATTCGCGGTCGCGACACCTGCTAGTGCTGCGGTGGCAAAGGACGGGACTACACACTGCAACCCGGGGGCTCGTCCGGACGCGTACGTGCGGTACGAGGTGCGGGGCAACGCAAACGTACGCCCGCCGGGCAACGCAACAACGTACTTTGTCCGCTCCGGACGTCCTGCAAGCGAGTGGTGGAGTTCGGCGCGCCAGGGCATTGGTTCCGGAGGCTATTGGTACGTTTCGGGGCAATACTCTCTCGACGTGCCCGGCACCTACGGATACTGCTCGCCACCGTGATCAGGCCAGCTACTCGGGGCGTGCTCGGGGCATCGCTCGTTTTCCTACTCGCCGGGGCCACGGCGTGTGCGTCTGAGCAGGACGAATCAGGGAACGGAACCGAGGTGGCCACCGAATACTCTGGCACCGTTGCCGAGTACTACGGTGAGTTGGTCGAATGCATGGCAGACCGCGGCTGGGACTCCCGCGTGGAGATCGATCCCCAGTATGGCCGAATTATGGCAACGGATTCCGGTCGCGGGCGCTCGGACGCGGCACTCTCGGACGACACGTTCGCATGCACAGGGACGTTGGCGGCGGCACCCGTACTCGACTCGCCCGAACGCTACAGAGAGATCTATCCGATCCGTGTCGAACGGTACGAGTGCATGGTTGATGCGGACTTCCAGCCCGATCCACCTCCGTCGATCGAGACCTTCGTCGAGTCCGGGATGGGCGAGTCGCGGGCGTGGGAGCCGGTGTCCGGGCTTTCCGTGGGGGAGGCAATGCGAGCCGCAGAGGCGTGTCCGGTCGACCCGGACCAGTGGCTCTACTGATGGCGGCAGTTTCGCGGCGATGGCAGCATCCGCTCCCTCTTGTTGAATTCTGGCATCGGTGAGTGTGATGAATGCATGAGTGAACGCGGGTGGGACGGCCCGGCGTCGCTAGAGGGGGACGGGTGGTCGATCTGAGCGAGGAAGCCCGTCGTAGGCCGCGGCTGGTTGTCATCGTCCTGCTCGCGACGCTGTGCCTGGCCGCTGGCGCCGTCGTCGGCTGGGCGTTGCGGGAAGTGGTGGCACCGGCCAGCTCCGACGAAGAGGTGGAGGACCACACGGTCGTCGAGGTCGTTTACGGCGACGTCGGTTCCACACTGTCGCTGACGGCGAGCGCCTGGTGGCCCACCACTCCACTCGCCACGCCCGCCGCCACAGGAACTGTCACGGCGGTCGCGGCCGACCCCGGGGCACGCGTCGAGAGCGGAGATGTGGTGATCCGGGTCGACGAGCGGCCCGTGGTCGTCCTTGACGGCGCGGTGCCTGCATACCGCCTGTTGGCGGCCGGGGCCACGGGGGAGGACGTACGCCAGCTGCAGGTCTTCCTGGTCCGCGCCGGGTACCTGACCGGCGACCCGGACGGCACCTACGGCCCCACGACCGCCGCAGCGGTACGCGCGTGGCAGCGCGAGCTCGGCACCACCGTGACCGGCGAGGTGGCGGAGGGGTCTGTCATGTTCGTCCCGGGCCTGCCGGCACGTGTCCGCGCAGCCGAGGGCATCGACGTCGGAGTGCGCCTTGCCGGAGGTGAGTCCGTCCTCGAACGGTTCGAGGACGCACCGCGGATCGAGGTCGCGATTGCGGGGAACCAGGCCGACCTCGTGTCCGTCGGCTCGACGGTCGTGGTGGACGGACCGAGCTCGTGGTCCATGGTCGTCGACGCGGTGACGGAGGACGAGGCGGGCGGCCTTGTCGCGGTGCTGGCCGCTCCCGACGGCGGGCCGGCTTGCGGGACGACCTGCGGTGAGATTCCCGTCGAGGGGTTCACCACGTACCCCGCGTCGGTCGAGCTCGTCCCGTCGACGCCCGGCCCGATGGTGCCGGCGGCCGCGCTTGCCACTCGGGCTGACGGTTCCTACGTCGTCGTCGACGCGGGTGGGACCGAAGTACCGGTCGACGTGCTCGCGCAGGGCAGCGGCTACGCGGTCGTCGACGGCATCGAGCCCGGTGCCGAGGTACGGGTCCCCGGATGATGCTGGTGGCTGATGACATCGGCTTTGCCTACCCGCGATCCGCTCTCCTGTTCGACGGACTCGATCTCCGGGTGCCGGGCGGTGCGATGGTGGCGCTCACCGGTCGGTCGGGGACGGGCAAGTCAACCCTTCTCTACATGTTGGGGTTGATGGTGACGCCGACGGAGGGGCGGATCGTCGTCGACGGCAAGGTAGCCAGCGGCCTGAATGACGCAGCCCGGGCCCGGCTGCGAGCCGAACGATTCGGGTTCGTCTTCCAGGACGCGGCGCTCGACCCGACGCGGACCGTCCTGGACAACGTCGTTGAGCCCGCCCTTTACCGAGGGCACGATCCGCGTGCTGTTCGCGATGCTGCCGGCGACCTGCTCGACGAGCTCGGCGTCGACGTGCCGGTGGACCGCGTGCCAGGTCAGGTCTCCGGCGGACAGGCGCAGCGAATTGCGCTCGCTCGGGCACTGTTGCACAGGCCGTCGATCGTGCTCGCGGACGAACCGACCGGCAACCTCGACGACGAGTCCTCGGACACCGTGCTGCGCACGCTGCGCTCCCAGGCGGAACGGGGGGCGGCCGTCGTCGTCTCGACGCACGACGACCGAGCACGGGAGCACTGCGACCGGGAGCACGCGCTGTGACCGTGCGGGCGATCGTGCTGCTCCGCGAGGCGTGGGCCTGGGCGCGAGCCGAACGGATCGGCAGCATATTGACGGTGGTCCTCGTGGCCGGACTGTGCCTCTCCGTGCTCATGACGTCTGGACGGACGGTCGGCGTGGAGCAGCAGGTTCTCGCGACCATCGATGCCGCGGGCACCCGGACGATCGTGGTGCGGGCCGAGCCCGAAGCCGCCGTGACCTCAGACGCGGTCGAGCGGATCGCGGCAATCGGAACCGTCGAGCAGGTGGTGGGCTTCGGTCCGGCCCAGGACGTCCGTAGCGCGACCATCACTGGCGGTCCCGCCGTCGCCTCGCGGACGGTGCATGCCTCAGATCTCTCGGACATCCTCGGCCATCGCGCCGACGCGGTGCCCGGATCGATCCTGCTCACCGGCCGGGGCGCCCAGACACTGGGCCTGGCCGACGGCGTCGGCCCGGTCACGACCGCGAACGGGACCATCGCGGCCGTGGTCGGCACCGTCGATCGCCCCGAGTTCCTCGACGCTCTGGGCTCGACGGCCTATGTCGTGACCGATGAGCCTGGCCCACTCGCCATCGTCGTGGTGATCGCCGACGCCGTCGACGCCGTCGACCAGCTCGTCCCGGTCGTGCAGGCAGCCCTGATGACGCAGCAGCCCGGATCTGTCAACGTCACGACGTCCGAGGCGTTCGCGCAGGTACAGGCTGTCATCGGCGGACAGCTCGGCGGCTTCGGCCGAAGCCTCGTGCTGGGAATCCTCCTCGCGCTCGGCGTCCTCGTCGCAGGGTTGCAGTACGGGGTCGTAATGATCCGGCGGAAGGACTTCGGTCGGCGCCGCGCGCTCGGTGCGTCCCGGCGGCTCATCGTAGGCCTGCTCCTGCTCAGGACGATGCTGTGCGCCGGTGTCGGAGCCCTGCTCGGAGCCACGACCGGGCTGGGCGTGACACGGGCACTCGGCGATCCCGCGCCGGGACTCTCGTTCGTCGTCGCCCTCATGGTGCTCGCGATCGCTGTGTGCGTCGTCGGAGCGATTGCACCAGCAATCGTCGCCTCGAGACGCGAACCCCTCGTCGAGCTTCGCGTCCCTTGACGGCGCCCAGGTCCAGCGGCCTCGGCGTACTTGAGGAGACGCCGATCGAGGCGGCGGACGCCGATCTGGACCAGACCCGGGACGCTGCGTCGGCACGCGTGAATGCTCGCGTGCACCTCGCCGCCGACTTCGGCGACAGCCAGTTTCTGTCAACCCCGGTTGACAGAGGGGCGGCTGTCAACGTAAGTTGACAGCATGAGTCGACACGACACGACCGTTGCGGCGCAGGACCCGGACCCAAGGACGGGGCTGAGGGGTGTGCGTGCCATGCGCGAGCTGGCGGACCGGCTCGAGATCCTGCAGGTGGATCGCGCACGGGATCTCGGGTGGTCGTGGCAGGAGATCGCCGACGAGCTCGGTGTGAGCCGCCAGGCCGCCCACAAGAAGCACGGCCGCGGACGCTGAGGAGGACCGGACATGTTCGAACGATTGACCACGGACACCAAGGCCGCCGTGACGCGCGCGCAGGAGGTGGCGCGGGAGACCGGTGCGGAGCGCATCGAGACCAGGCACGTCGCCGTCGGCGTGCTGGAGGCCGACGGCGACGCCGCCCGCGCGTTGTCCGGTCTCGGCGTCGACGTCGCGGCGTGCAGGTCCGCGCTGATCGGTCGGCCGCCCGGCGTGGACCCCGAGGCGCTCGCCTCGGTGGGCATCGACCTGGACGCGGTGCGCGGGGCGACTGACGAGGTCTTCGGGGACGGCTCGCTCGACCGTGCCGACCACGTCGCCCGGATCCGTGTCAGGCGACGCGGGCACATGCCGTTCGCGCCGGCCGCGAAGGACGCGCTCCGGGCGGCACTCCGTGAGGCGGTGCGCCTCGGTGACAAGGAGATCACCGACCGGCACCTCCTGCTCGCGCTCCTGCGGGACGGAGAGGTCGCGGTGGCGCTCGACGACGGGGTCGACCGCCCGACGCTGCGCTGCACGCTCGAGGGGCGGCCGCCGCGATGTAGGTCTCGGCGACGGTCCGGTGCTCGAGGTCCGGGGCCCGGGCACCGTCTGCGCGCTCGAGGGTTGTCGGTCTACCGTGACGGGCATGAGCGACGAGCGCACCCCCGAGCCGGACGACCTGCCCGAAGGGCTGCGCTCAGCCCGCGCGACGATCGACAACATCGACGCCGCCCTCATCCACCTGCTGGCCGAGCGGTTCCGCTGCACGCAGGCCGTCGGGCGGCTCAAGGCGGAGCAGGGGCTCCCGCCCTCGGACCCCGGACGTGAGGAGCGCCAGGTGGCCCGCCTGCGCGCGAAGGCCGAGGAGGCCGGGCTCGACCCGGTGTTCGCCCAGAAGTTCCTCGACTTCATCATCGCCGAGGTGATCCAGCACCACGAGAGCATCGCGGACGAGCACGGGCGACCCTGACCCGGTCCGTCACGCCGAGTCGCGACGGGGCCGGGCCGCGAACGCGCCTACGATCGTCCGTATGGACGCTCTCAACCTCCGCTACGGCAAGGGTTTCCCGATCGCCTTCATCGTGATCGGTGCGCTGCTCATCCTCACCGGCGTGCTCGGCGAACGGTGGATCTCGCTGTTCCCCGGCATCGTCATGCCGATCCTCGGGATCTTCATGCTCATCAACCCGATGGCGCGCATCGAGCCGCACGAGGCCCAACAGAGGAGCCCCATTGGCATCGTGACCAAGCGGTTCCCGCTGCGGGGCCCGGCCGACCTGCGCGCCGAGGAGAAGTACCTCGTGCACGTGCCGACCGGCAAGAAGGTGGCATCCATCGGCTTCATGTCGAACAAGGAGGACGTCGCCGCGATCCGCGCGCGGTACGGCGGCGGCCAGCCGGGGATGCCCCTGCAGGGAGCTCAGGCGCAGCAGCAGTACGGTCAGGGCGCTCAGGGAGGCCCGCAGCAGGGCTACGGACAGCCGCAGCAGGGCATGCCCCCGCAGGGTGCCCCGCAGCAGGCCTACGGCCAGCCCCAGGGTGCACCGCAGCAGGCGTACGGCGTGCCGGGCCAGCAGCCGTACGGCCAGCCGCAGCAGGGCGGCATGCCCCCGCAGGGCGCACCGCAGCAGCCGCAGCAGGGCGGCGCGCCCCAGCAGCCGCAGGCCGGCGAGCAGGGCGGCTACTGGCAGCCGGGTCCGCCGCAGCAGGGTTGAGCCGGCGCGGACTGACCGCGTCGCCTCGGCCCGCAGGGGCGCGGTCACCCGGCGTACGGCCGTGGCGGGCCGAGGAGCGTCCCTACGATGGTGCGCATGCTGGCGTTGACGTACCACCGCGTCGTCACGCGGATCGTCGCCGCCGTCGGGATCGTGACCGTCGTCGTCGGGATCGTGACCGTCGTCGTCGGGCTCGTGCTCGGCGAGAAGCTGGTGTGGGCGATCGGGCTCGGTGTCGCCGTCCTCGGTACCGCCTACGCGGTCGCCAAGCCGCTCGTCATCGTCCCGGGCGAGGTGCGGGTGCGCCCCGTACCGACGTCGATGCTCACGAGGAGATACCCGATCCGTTCGGGCAGCGACCTCCTCGCCGACGAGAAGGGCCTGTGGTACCTCCCGGACGGGACGCAGCTCGAGAGCTGGGGCCCCTGGTGGAACACGGACGAGGTCGCCGCGATCCGCGCCGAGTTCGGACCGCACCGACACCCCTGGGGAGCTGACGGCAGGGGCGCGCCGCGAAGCACGCCCCCGCCGCCCCACTACTTGGCGTAGATCTTCTCGATCTCGTCGGCGAACTTCTCGTGCACGGGCGCGCGCTTGACCTTCGACGACGGCGTGAGCAGGTCGTTCTCGAGCGTGAAGTCGGTGTCGAGGATCGTCACCTTGCGGATCGACTCGGCCCGGCTCACGGCCCGGTTCGTCCGCTCGACGGCGCGGTCGATGGCAGCGACCACGTCTGGGTGCTTCGCGGCCTCGGCCACGGTCATCTCCGGAAGGTCGTGGTTGGTCAACCACTGCGGGAGCATCTCGGCGTCGAGGGTGACGAGTGCGCCGATGAACGGCCGCCCCTCACCGACGACGACCACCTGCGAGACGATCGGGTGGCCGCGCAGCCGGTCCTCGAGCACGGCGGGGGCCACGTTCTTGCCGCCGGCAGTCACGATGATCTCCTTGGCGCGGCCGGTGATCGAGAGGTATCCGTCGTCGTCGATGGCGCCGAGGTCTCCCGTGCGGAACCAGCCGTCCTCGGTGAAGGCCTCCCGGGTGGCCTCCTCGTTCTCGTGGTACCCGCGGAACACGTGCGGGCCGCTGATCTCGATCTCGTTCGTCTCCGAGATCCGCACCGACGTGCCGGGGTAGGCGGGGCCCACGGTCCCGATCTTGATGCGTCCGGGCAGGTTGACCGAGGTGGGTGCGCCCGTCTCGGTCAGGCCGTAGCCCTCGAGGACGACGAGTCCCATGCCGCGGTAGAAGTGGCCGAGCCGTGTGCCGAGCGGCCCGCCGCCCGAGACCGCGTACTCCAGCCGGCCGCCCATGACCTCGCGCAGCGTGGAGAACACGAGCCGGTCGGCGACCTTGCGCTGGGCGGTGAGCACCCGCCCGAGACCCTGGCCCGACTCCTCCGCGCGCGACGCCCGCTCGGCGACCTTCGCGGCCCACCGGAAGATCCGGCGCCTCACGGTGGAGGCGGACGCCTTGGCGTCGGCGGAGTTGTAGACCTTCTCGAACACGCGCGGGACGGCGAGGAGGAAGGTGGGGGAGAAGCTCTGCAGGTTGGGTACGAGCTGCTTGATGTCCGGGCTGTGGCCGAGCACCGCCCCGGAGTGCACGCACAGGATCGAGACGAACCGGCCGAACACGTGCGCGAGGGGGATGAACAGGAGGGTGCGCGCGTCGTCGCCCGCCACCACGTGCCGGAGGTTGGGGTCCGCCACGCCGTTGGACACCAGCGCGACGAAGTTGCCGTGGGTCAGCTCGACGCCCTTGGGGCGCCCCGTGGTGCCGGAGGTGTAGATGATCGTGGCGAGGTCCGCACCCGTGCGTGCCGCCGTGCGGGCAGACACCTCCTCGTCGGGGACGTCGGCGCCGCGGCGGACGAGCTCGTCGATCGCACCGTCGGCGAGGACAAGCGTCTCGCGCAGCGCGGTCGCGCTCTCGGCGCCCTCGGCGAGGACGGCGCCGCGCTCGGCGTCGTCGACGAACGCCATGCTCACGCCGGCATCGGTGAGGATCCACTCGCACTGCTCCGCCGAGGACGTCTCGTAGATCGGCACGGGAACGGCGCCCGCGGTCCAGGCCGCGAAGTCCAGCAGCGTCCACTCGTACCGGGTGGGGGACATGATGGCGAGTCGGTCGCCGAGCTCGACACCCGAGGCGACGAGCCCCTTCGCCACCTCGAGGACCTGCCCGTGGAACTCGGCGACCGTCACCGGGTCCCAGCTCCCGTCGGCTCCGGCAACCTCGAACAGCGTGGCGGAGCCGTTGGCCGCGAGCCGCGCCTCGAGCAGGTGCGGGATCGTCGTCGACGCGTCGAACTGGCCGCGAGCCTCCGTGCTGGACATGGTCAGGGTCATCGCGTCCTCCGTGGTCGCAGTGGGGGCAGGGGCCGACGGTGGCCGAGGCGGTGCGAGCCGTCCCGCCTCGGCCGAGGGTACGTGCTCAGGCCGCAGGTTCGAGGGAGTGGTCGGTGACGGCCGTGGTGTCGGCGCCGTCGGTGATCGTCAGTTCGCCGCGCACCTTGGCGGCGTCGCGCAGGTCGCCCGCGACGGACCGGACGAAGTCCGCGTCCGCGGTCGGCACCGCGAGGGTGACCGCGGCGAACGGCACCTTCTGGGAGACCTTGGCCTCCGACTTCACCTTGCGAAGCGCGGCCAGCGCGCGCCCCGCGGCGGCGACGAGCCCCGCGTCCGCGTCACCTGCGGCGGCCCGCAGCGCGTCGCCGGTGGGCCAGTCGGCCCCGTGCACGGACCCGTCGCGGTACCAGGTCCACACCTCGTCGGTCGCGAAGGGCAGGAAGGGGGCGAGGAGGCGAACGTACGTGTCGACGGCGAGCGCGAGCGCCGCGCGGGCAGACTCCTTGGCACCCGGCTCGGCGGTGCCCTCGCGGTCGTAGGCGCGCTCCTTGACGAGCTCGAGGTAGTCGTCGCAGAACGTCCAGAAGGACGACTCGGTGTGCTCGAGCGCCTTGGCGTAGTCGTAGGCGTCCAGCGCGGTGGTCGCCGCGGCCACGACGTCGGCGAGGCCGGCGAGCATCGCCTGGTCGACGTCGTGGGTGACGAGCGCCGGGTCGAGCTCGAGGTCCGCGTCCCCGCCCATGGTCAGGGCGAACTTCGAGGCGTTGAGGACCTTGATCGCCAGGCGGCGGCCGATCTTCATCTGGGAGACCTCGAACGCCGTGTCGACGCCGAGCTTCGCGGAGGTCGCCCAGTAGCGCACCGCGTCGGAGCCGTGCTCCTCGAGCAGCCCCATCGGCGTGACGACGTTGCCCTTGGACTTGCTCATCTTCTTGCGGTCCGGGTCGAGGATCCAGCCCGAGATCGCGGCGTCGGTCCACGGCAGCCCGCCGAACTCGAGGTGCGCGCGCACGACCGACGAGAACAGCCAGGTCCGGATGATGTCGTGGCCCTGGGGGCGCAGGTCCATCGGGTACACGCGCTCGAACAGGTCCTGGTCACGGAGCCAACCGGCGGCGATCTGCGGGGTGAGCGAGGAGGTCGCCCAGGTGTCGAGGATGTCCGGCTCGCCGACGAACCCGCCCGGCACGCCGCGCTGCGACTCCTCGTAGCCGGGGGCTGTGTCGGAGGTCGGGTCCACCGGCAGTGACGCCTCGTCGGGCACGATCGGGGACTCGTGGCGCACGTCGCCGTGATCGTCGAGCGGGTACCACAGCGGGATCGGCACGCCGAAGAAGCGCTGGCGGCTCACGAGCCAGTCGGAGTTGAGCCCGTCGACCCAGTTCTCGTACCGCGAGTGCATGAATCCCGGGTGGAAGCTGAGCTCGCGACCCCGGTCGAGGAGGTTCGTCCGCAGGTCCACCCCGTTGGTGTCCTCGTGCGCGCGCCCGCCGTTGCGGATGTACCACTGGCGGGAGGTGACGATCTCGAGCGGCTTGTCGCCGCGCTCGTAGAAGTTCGCCTTGCGCTGCGTCGGTGTGGGGTCGCCGAGGAGCTCGCCCGACTCCTTCGCGGCGGTGGCCACGGCCTCGCGTGCGGAGAAGGTGGTCTTCCCGGCGAGCTGCTCGGCGTAGAGCTCGGCGCCCGACCCGGACAGCCACTCGGGGGTGGCGCGCAGCAGCCGGCCGTCCCGTCCCACCACGGCGCGTGTGGCGAGGTCGAGCTCGCGCCACCAGATGACGTCGGTGAGGTCGCCGAAGGTGCAGACCATCGCGATGCCCGTGCCCTTGTCCGCCTCGGCGGTCGGGTGGGCGAGGACGGGGACCTCGACGTCGAAGAGCGGGGTGCGCACGGTCCGGCCGAACAGGAAGCGGTAGCGCTCGTCGTCGGGGTGCGCGACGAGGGCGACGCAGGCCGGCAGCAGCTCGGGGCGCGTGGTCTCGATGACGACGTCGGCACCCTCGTCGGTGTGGAAGGCCAGCTTGTGGTAGTGCCCGGGATAGTCGCGGGCCTCGAGCTCGGCCTGGGCCACGGCGGTCTGGAACGTGACGTCCCACAGGCCCGGCGCCTCGGACTGGTAGGCCTCGCCGCGGGCGAGGTTGCGCAGGAACGCCGTCTGGGAGGCGCGCTGGGCGTCGGCCCCGATGGTCTGGTACGTCTGGCGCCAGTCCACGGACAGGCCGAGGCGGCGGAAGACCTGCTCGAACGCCTCCTCGTCCTGCGAGGCCAGGCGCAGGCACAGCTCGACGAAGTTCTTCCGGCTCACCGGCACCTGGTCGGCCGCCTTGATCGACTTCCCGTCGGTGCCCTCGTGCGGGGGGACGAAGTCCTCGACGTAGGGCAGCGACGGGTCGCAGCGCACGCCGTAGTAGTTCTGCACGCGCCGCTCGGTCGGCAGCCCGTTGTCGTCCCAGCCCATCGGGTAGAAGACCGACCTGCCGGTCATGCGCTGGTAGCGCGCGAGCACGTCCGTCTGCGTGTAGCTGAAGACGTGGCCGACGTGCAGGGACCCCGAGGCCGTGGGCGGCGGGGTGTCGATCGAGAACACGTTCGCGCGCTCGGCGGTGCGGTCGAAGTGGTAGGTGCCCAGCTCGCTCCACCGGGCGTCGTGCCGCTCCTCCAGGCCGTCCGTCCGTACCTTGTCCGGCGCCACGGGTGCGGGAAGGCGGGCAGGCGGCGGGGTGGCGGACGCAGTGCTCATGGTGGTCGATTGTTCCACGCGGTGGGCCGTGCCCGGGTGGGTCAGGAGGTGGTGGGCGCGATACCCGCGAGCTCCTCGACCAGCTCCCGGATCCGATCCCCGCCGGAGACCGGTCCTCCCGCGAGCAGCCCGTCGGCGCCGAGGACCACCGCCGACGGCGCGCCGAGGATCCCGAGTCGGCGGTACCCGCCGCGGGCGTCACCCTCGGTGACGCGGACGTCGACGTGGGGCAGCCGACGGCGCCACTCGGGCAGGGCGGCGAGCAGGTACTCGCGCTCCCGGCCGATCAGCGGCATCCGCACGAGGAGCTGGGCGCGCTCGCGCGCGAGATCGGTCAGCTCGACGGCGCGGCCGTCGACGACGACCTGCCCCTTCGGGATCGGGCGGCGCAGGTAGGGGCGCCCGCCGCGGTCGGTGTCCCCGCCGTTGCCGGACAGACCCCACAGGTGGGCCACGAGGGCGACGGCGCCGGCGATGCCCAGGACGATCGGCGGGAGGTCGTCGATGGCCCACCAGCCGCGGACCCCCGCGACGACGGCGACCACCGCTGCGACGACGAGCGCGACGTTGAGCGCGAGGTGCGCCGGTCCGACGACGCGGTCGTCGTCCCAGCCGAAGCAGTGGCAGCCGAGCGGCTCCGGGGAGCGCCAGGCGCGCCACGAGACGACGAGATAGGTGGCGGTGAGCACCGCGGCGGCGAGCGCCGGGGCGACCAGCCACGGGCCGGGCACGGTGACGAGGGCGAGGCCGACGACGATCTCGGCGACGGCGTGCAGCCGGATCGTCGCCGGGCGGTGGGCCCAGCGGGGCAGCCCGAGGGCCGCCAGCTGGGCGGGCGCCGGAGGGCGGGCGACCTTGCCCGTGCCGGCCGCGAGCAGGACGACCGCGAGCGCGACGACCGCGGCCCCGAGGAGGTGGTCGACGGCGGCCGCGGGCATGGGGGCACCCTAGTTCGTCGGGGCGGGCGCGTACGGGGAGGGGGCGGCGGCTGCGAGGTCCTCGGCGAGCTGTGCGATGGCGCGCGGACCGCGCACCGGTCCGCCGGCCGTGCGGCCGTCGGTGCCGAGGACGACGGCGAACGGGCGGTCCCGGCGAGGCAGCCCGAGGCGTGAGGGCTTCTTCTCGTCGATGACGTGGATGTCGAGGTGGGGGAGCCGGCTGCGCCACTGGGGGAGGATCCGGCTCAGGTGGCTCTGGTTCTCTGGGTCGCGGGGCGCCTGGACGAGGAGGACGTCGCGGCCGCGAAGGAGGTCGCCCGGATCGATCTCCTTGCCGTCGATCGTGGCGGGCCGGCCGTCGATGGTGGGCGCGCCGACGGGGTTCTCCCAGCGCCGGTACGTCCGGCCGCTCGCGGCGACCATCGCGGGAAGGCGGCCCCGGTGGACGAGGACGGCGACCTCTCCGGCGACGAGGAATATGACGAACCCCCAGCGCACGGAGGAGTTCGCGATGAACGACCATCCGCCGAGCCCCGCCGCGACGGTCGCGACCGAGCAGATCAGCATGGCCACCGCGAGGAGCATGTGGCGCCGGTCGGCCGGGCGGTCGTCCCTCCAGCCCACAAGGTAGGCGGCGCCCGGCTCGGGCGCGCGGCGCGCGCGAACGACGGCGCACAGCGCGGCGAGGGAGACGACGGTGCTGATCCCACCGGCGAGGGCAAGACCCCAGCCGGACGAGAGGAGGATTCCCGCGGCGAGCGCCACGGCCACCGCGGCCCGGAGCTCGGTGACGGACCGGCGACTGGCCCAGCCGGGGACGCCGAGCCGTGCGAGCCCGTCGTGCGACGGGTCCTTCCCGATCGAGAGGATCGCCGTCAGGAGCAGGGTGCAGGCGAGGAACGTGGACAGCGCCCCGAGGGCCGCGAGTGCGAGGTCGGTGTCCATGCCCGCAACCTATCGACGAGGCGGTGCACGGCGCCCGGGTCCCGGTGGGCCTCCCTCCCCGGTCAGAGGTCCCCGGTGTGACCCGCCGTGACGGCCGCCATCTGTCGAGAGTGCGGCTCAGGCGCCGGTCACTACTGGTCGAGAGTGCGGCTCAGGCGCCGGTCACTACTGGTCGAGAGTGCGGCTCAGGCGCCGGTCACTACTGGTCGAGCGTGCGGCTCAGGCGCCGGCCGCGTCGACGACCTTGGCGAGCAGCGCGTGCAGCTGGGCTGACTCCGCCTCGTCGAGGGGGGCGAGCAGCTCGGCGCCGTGCGTGGCACGTGCGGCGGCGACCTCGTCGGCGAGACTCAGCCCGGCGTCGGTGGGCACGACGAGGATCGCGCGACGGTCGGTCGGGCTCGGCGTGCGGCGGACGAGGCCCTTGTCCTCGAGGGAGTCGACGACCTCGGTCGCCGAGCGCGGGGCGATGCGCAGCCGGGCAGCGACGTCGGCGAGGCGGGCGCCCCCGTCGGCGGAGATCGCGGCCTTCAGCGCGCGGAACTCGTGGGGCGAGGGGCCGTGCGGCTCGAGCGTCTCCATCCACCGGCGGCGGACCTGGCGGGCGGCCCGGACGATGAGCTCGTAGGTGTCGGGCTCGTGGGAGTGCGCGTGGCCGGCGCCGTGCCCGTGCTCGGCATCGTGGGTGTGGCCGCCCGGGTGCTTGTGGGCGGGCGGGTGCGCGTGCCCACCAGGTGCTCGCTCAGCCGGGCTCGCGGGCTCCTTGGGGGACGTTCGGCGGTTCACGGGAATATCGTAGCCCCCTGGCGAGTTACCCTCATCGTGAGGTAACCTCACCATATGGCTCCGGCGTGGCCGTCACCCCGCCGTCGAGCCCGACGTCTCCTACAGCACAGGAGGTGGTGCGCCATGGCAGCACCCCAGAACTTCTCCACCCATACGTCCACGTCCACCTCGACCGGCCGCCGCGGCGGCACCCGCGGATCCCGCGGCGCCGACGGCCCCGAGATGCCCGGTGGCCCGGGCGGCCCCGGCGGCCACGGTGCGCCCGGCGGCTCGACCGGGCTCGGTGGCCCCGGGGGCAGGGTCGCCCAGCTCGACCCCGCCGACAAGGCCCAGCTCGACGAGCACCCGGTCAGCCTGCGCCGCATCGGCGCCCTCTTCTCGCCCTACCGCGGCACGATCGCCACGGTCATGGTGCTCATCGTCGCGACCTCGCTCGTGGGCCTCGCGACCCCGTTCATCACCCGGAGCCTCATCGACGACGCGATCCCGCACCAGGACGTCCCCCTCCTGCTCTGGCTGGTGGGCGGGCTCCTGGCGGTCACGGTCGTCACCGCGATCCTCGGCGTCGTGCAGACCTGGATGTCCACCACGGTGGGTCAGCGAGTGATGCACGGGCTGCGCACGGACGTCTTCAGCCACCTGCAGCGGCAGTCGGTCGACTTCTTCACCCGCACGCGCGGCGGCGAGGTCCAGGCCCGGCTCACCCAGGACATCCAGGGCATGCAGTCCGTCGTCACCTCGACTGCCACATCGATGGCGACCAACGTGACGACCGCGATCGGCACCGCCGTCGCGATGGTCGCCCTGTCCTGGCAGCTCTCGCTCCTCTCGCTCGCGGTGCTCCCGCCCGCGATCTGGCTCACGCGCCGGGTCGCGATCCTGCGCCGCGAGATCACCACGCGTCGCCAGCGGGCGATGGCCGACCTGCAGAGCCAGGTCGACGAGTCGCTGTCCGTCAGCGGCATCACGCTCGGCAAGATCCTCGGCACCGGCCCGGCCGCGTCGGCGACCTTCGCGACCACGTCGCAGCAGCTCGCGGACCTCGAGGTGCGCTCGCAGCTCGCCGGCCGCTGGCGCATGGCGAGCCTGAGCGTCGTCTTCGCCGCGATCCCCGCGCTCATCTACCTCGTCGCGGGTCTCCCGGCCACGTCGGGCGGGATGACGATCGGGACGCTCGTCGCCTTCACGGCCCTGCAGTCCCAGCTGTTCCGCCCGCTCATGGGCGTGCTCAACGTCGGCGTCCAGGTCGTCACCTCGCTCGCGCTGTTCAGCCGCGTGTTCGAGTACCTCGACCTCGTCGTCGAGATCGACGACCCCGCCGAGCCGGTCGAGATCGACCCTGGCACGGTCGCGGGCCACGTCCGCCTCGAGGGCGTCGAGTACCGGTACCCCGGCTCCGAGACCCCGGCGCTCACGGGCATCGACCTCGACGTGCCCGCCGGGTCCTCCCTCGCCCTGGTCGGGCACACGGGCTCCGGCAAGTCGACCCTCGGCTCGCTCGTCGCGCGCCTCGCGGACCCGAGCGAGGGTCGCGTGACCATCGACGGCGTGGACCTGAGGGACATGGCGCTCGCCGACCTCGCCTCCGTGGTCGGCGTCGTCTCGCAGGAGACCTACCTCCTGCACACGACGATCCGCGAAAACCTGCGCTACGCGCGTCCGGACGCGACGGACGCCGAGATCGAGTCAGCCGCCCGCGCCGCCCAGGTGCACGACCTCATCGCCGGACTGCCCGACGGCTACGACACCGTGGTCGGCTCGCGCGGCCACCGGTTCTCCGGCGGCGAGAAGCAGCGCATCGCGATCGCCCGCACGATCCTGCGCGACCCCCGCGTCCTCGTCCTCGACGAGGCGACCTCCGCGCTCGACACGGGCACGGAGCGGGCCGTCCAGGAGGCGCTCGACACGCTCGCGCAGGGACGGACGACGATCACGATCGCCCACCGGCTCTCGACGATCGCCGACGCCGACCAGATCGCCGTGCTCGACCACGGGCGGGTCGTCGAGCGCGGCACGCACTCCGAGCTCGTCTCCGCCGGCGGCGCGTTCGCGGCGCTCGCGGGCGCCCAGCAGGAGCTGGTCGAGGCCTGAGGGAACCCGCACCTGCGCACCGGCACGAGGGGCAGCCTCCCGAGAGGCTGCCCCTCGGACCGTTGGGTCAGTCCCCGGACAGCTCGGCGTCGCGGGTCATCACCGCGTTCGCGCCGGACACGACGGCGGCGGGGAAACCGGCGGCGTCGAGCGCGACCATCCCGGCGACCGTCGTGCCGCCGGGCGAGCACACCCGGTCGACGAGGTCCTGCGGGCTCGTGCCCTCGGCGGCGAGCTCGCGCGCCAGCGTGCCGGCGCCCGCGGCGGCCTGGGCGGCGATCCGCACGGCCTGGGCCTTCGGCATCCCGGCCGCCACCGCCGCGCGGGCGAGGGAGTCGATCAGCTGGAACACGAACGCGGGCGAGGACCCGGCGATCGCGGTGAACGCGCCGAACAGGCGCTCCTCGAGCACCTCGGCGGTGCCGACGGCCTCGAACAGGTCGACGACGGCGGACACCTGCTCCTCGGTGGTCGCCTCGTTCCCGCAGACGGCCGCGGCGCCGACCCCGACCTGGGCCGCGACGTTCGGCATCACGCGCACCACCGGGTGGCCGTCCGGGACGGCGGCGGTGAGGGTGGACAGCTGGAGGCCGGCCGCGATCGAGACGACCGGAGCCCCCGTCTCGGCCAGTGCCTCGCGGACCTGGTCGAGCACACCGAGGACGACGTGCGGCTTGACCGAGACGACCACGAGCCCGCCGGGACCGACCTCGCGAACGAGGGCTGCGGCGTCGGGCACGGCCGTGCCGCCCACCCCGGAGGCGAGGCGTTCCGCCGCGGCGGGGACCACGTCGGTGACGACGATGTCCCGCTCGCCGCCCGAGGCGGCGACCCCGTGGGCGATGGCCGAGGCCATGGCCCCCGAGCCGATGAAACCGATCCGCATGTCCGTCTCTCCTTCGCTGGTCCCCGCGCGCTGCCGAGGGCTCCATGATGGACCCATGAGCACGCCGATCTCAGCGCCGACCACCCCCGACAGCCCGCGCGCCCTCGTCACCGGGGCCTCCTCCGGCATCGGCCGGGCCACGGCCGTCCACCTCGCACGCGCCGGCTACCGCGTGGTCGCCACCGCCCGCCGCGCCGACCGCCTCGCCGCCCTCGCCGAGGAGATCGGCTGCGACACGTTCGTCGCCGACCTCACCGTCCAGGCCGACGTCGACGCGCTCGCCGCCCACGTCATCGCCGGCGGCCCGCTCACCTCGCTCGTCAACAACGCCGGCGGGGCCGTCGGCGCCGACCGGGTCGAGGACGGCGACCCGGCGGACTGGGCGCGGATGTACGACCTCAACGTGCTCACCACCCTGCGGGTGACCCGGGCGCTGCTGCCGCACCTGCGCGCGGACGGCGGCGGGGACGTCCTCGTCGTCACCTCGACGGCCGCGACCGGCACCTACCCCGGCGGCGCCGGGTACACCGGCGCCAAGCACGCGGCCCGGATGATCGTCGACACGCTCCGGCTCGAGCTCATGGGCGAGCCGATCCGCGTCCTCGACATCCAGCCGGGGATGGTCGCCACTCCGGAGTTCTCCGTCAACCGTTACCGGGGCGACGCGGCGGCCGCCGCCAAGGTCTACGAGGGTGTGGCCGAGCCGCTCACCGCCGACGACGTCGCCGACGTCATCACGTTCGCCCTCACCCGGCCGGCGCACGTCAACCTCGACTCGATCGTCATCCGGCCGCGCGCGCAGGCGACCCACACGCTCGTGCACCGGGAGCTCTGAGCGGGTCCGATCACTGCGTCGGCGACAGGTCCGGCTCGATCGGGTTCGTCGCGAGGACCTCGCCGGTCGTGCCGTCCAGGAGCACGCGCCACAGGCCGCCGTCCTCGCGCAGGACGCCGACGGCGAGGATCGGCCGGTCGGCGATGACCTGCTCGATGCCCGAGATCTGGCCCGGGACCGTCTCGGTCGCGGTGGTCGCGGCATCCGTGGCGGTCAGGCCCCACTCGGCGAGGATCGCGTCGTCGCTCGGCTCGATCTCCGGGCCCCACGAGGGCTCGTGCGACTCCGACAGGTGAAGCACGCCGATCTCGAGCTGCCCGGCGGCGGGGTCGCCGACGGTGCGGACGTACCACGTCGGCGGCTCGCCGGCCTGCGGCGCGATCGTCAGGACGGCGACCTGGCCGGTCGCCTCGAGCGCGGATGCTTCGATGGAGGCGACGTCGTCGACCGAGAGGGGGCGGCTGCCCGCCTGCCCCAGCGCGAGGTCGATGGCCGACAGGACGCTGGGGTCGATGCCGAGCTCGGCCGCCGGGTCGCCGCCGGTGTCGTCCGGCTCCTCGGCGGACGGTGCACCATCCGCGGCGCCGTCGTCGGTGCCCCCGTCGTCGGCGGTGCCGTCGTCGCCGTCCTCGGCCCCGTCCGTGGCACCCGGGGCGTCCTCCTCCGTGCTGCCGGCCGCCCCTCCGTCCTCGGGTGCGTCCGCGGACGGCGACCCCTCGGGCTCGGCGGGCGCCGTCGGTGTCGACTCGGGGGCGTCGGGCTCGGCCGCGACCGGGTCGTCCTCGCCGCCGGAGCATGCGGCGACGCCGAGGGCGGAGGCGAGGACGAGCGCGGTCAATGTCCGGATCGGGCGGGTGATCACGTGGGTGCGCGTCGACGAGCTCATGCGACGACGGTAGAAAGAACGGTGTCGTGGGTCACCATCGTCGAACGGGTACTTCAGCCCGTGTGTTCGCAGGTCGGGACGGAGCGGCCCGGCCAGGGCGCCGAGGTCAGGCCGTCGGTGCGTCGGAGGTGTCGTCCGGCGCGTGCGGGGCCGGGACAGCGCCCTTGTCCTGCTCCCCGTCCACCGGCCCGTCGGGGTGCACCTGCCCCGGGTCGTGCTCGGGGGTGACGACGTTGAGGACCTCGCCGGTCACCGCGTCGATCCCCACGCGCACGACGCTGCCGTCGTCGGCGCGGATGCCGACGAGGACGACCGACGCGGGCTCCTCCGGCGGCATGACGACGAGCACCTCGCCCGGGTGGATCGCGAGTGCGGTCACGGCCGCCTCGGAGGCCTGGACCCGCCAGCCCTGGACGACGTCGAGGGCCTCGGTCCCACCGGCCTCCTCCTCGGTCAGCGGGTACGTCTCCGCGTCGGCAGGGTCGACCCGTCCGTCGACGATCGCGGTCAGGCCCATCTCGTCGTCGGACACGGTCCAGGCGTCGAAGGCATCGTGGGAGCCCGTGTCGTCAGGGTTGATGCCGAGGTGGGTGTCGTGCCCGGTGTGGTCGAGCACCTGCTCCTCGATCGCCCGGAGCTCGTCGGGCGTCAGGGAGGGGACGGTCTCCTCGGTCTCGAGGAGCAGCGCGTCGATCGTGTCGAGCGCGGTGGGGCCGAGGTCGAGGACGTCGTCGGTGTCGGGGTAGGACTGCGCCGGACCGTCGGGGCCCGTCGTCGGGCCGTCCGGCGGGACGGTACCGACGGGGTCCCCGCCGGCGCAGGCCCCGGCGAGCGCGGCGACGAGGAGGAGGGCGGGGGCGCTGCGGCGGAGGCGGGTCGTGGGGGACATGGCGTCAAGGTAGGCGCGCGAGCGGTGCCGCGGGGCGGTACGGACCGGGCACGGCTCCCCGGTCAGAGGTCCCCGGCGGGGTGTCCTGCGCGGGGTGGGCGGACCCGCTGCGCGTTCGTCAGGAGTCGTGCTGGTCGGTCGGGATGTCGGAGCCGTCGAGCGGCCCCTCGCTACCGCCCTCGGCCTGTGCGGTCCCGCCGAGCTCGACGGCGTTGAGGACGTCGCCCGACTCGCCGTCGACGGTGATCCGGACGAGCGCGCCGTCGTCCTGGCGGATGCCGATCGCCATGAGCGGGTCCACGATGTCGTTCGTCGTGCCGGTGCCGAGGACCTCCCCCGGCCGCACCTCGAGGGCGCTGGTCACGGCCTCCGAGATGCCGACCGTCCACCGCTGCGTCGCGCCCTGGAGGCCCTCCGACGCGTTCGACATCGGACCCGACTGCGAGCCGAGCGGCGCCTCGCCCGGCCCCTCGACGTGGGCGAAGGCGACCTCGTCCGCCCCGAACGTCGAGATCTCCCAGGCGAACGTGTCGACGTCGCTGACGGAGACGGTCGTCGGGTACATCGACATCACGACGTCGTGCCCGGTCTCCTCGAGCGCGCTCGCCTCGAGCTCGGCGACCTCCTCGGCCGTCAGGCTCGGCGCGTCCGCGGGGGCGCCTGCCGTGTCGCGGTCGATGTTGGTGAAGTCGGCGGGATCGAGGCCGGCGTCCGCGTCGGTGGTCGGCACGTCGGGGGCAGGGGCGGGGGCGGACCCCGTGTCCGGCTCCGTGGTCGGGATGGTCGGGTCACCGCCGCAGGCTGCAGCACCGAGGCTGAGGGTGAGGAGGGTGAGGCCGAGGGGCGCGGGTCGTGAGCGGCGGCGCATGCCACTCAGCGTATTGAGGACCGCACCGGTCGTGATCTGGCGCGGCGGGGGAGTCCTGTCCGGGTTCGGGCACGGCTCCCCGGGAAAGTGGTGCCCGGGGAGCCGTGCCCGTCGGTGTCGGGCGATCAGTGTCAGCCGACGCGGACCTCGCCGGTGGCGGCGTCGACGTACACGTCCACGTCGTCGTCCTCGTCGAAGTCGAACTCCCAGTAGACCGTGCCGTCCTCGGTGTCGAGCTCGATCTCCTCGACCATCGGGTCGTCGCTGATCGCGCCCTCCTCCGCGGCGGCCGTGATGGCGTCGATCATCGTCAGCTCGGCGGCCTCGAGCTCGGCGAGCGTGTCGTCGTCCACGTCGTCGGACTCCTGCTCGACGATCGAGTGGTCGGGGCGCAGCGAGACCTCGATGAGGGTCTGGCCGTCGACGACGTCGACCTCGAAGCCGTCGTCGTCGCGCTCGATCATGACGACGTCACCCTCGGGGGCGACCTCGAGGGCCGCGGTGATGGCGGCGGCCAGGTCGGCCACGCCCGGCAGGTCGGCGGCCGCGCCCGCGTCGTCGCCCTGGTCGTCGGCGTCGTCGTTCTGGTCGTCGGCGTCGTCCGCGTCGTCGGTCCCGGTCTCGCCCTGGTCGTCCGCGTCGTTGTCGCCCGAGCCCGCGCCTGCGGCATCGGACCCGGTCTCGCCGGCGTCGTCGTTCTGGTCGTCGGACCCGGCCCCGGTGTCGGAGTCGGAGGTCGCGCCCTGGTCGTCCGAGGTCGTCTCCTCCTCGGTCGATGAGGAGCACCCGGCGAGAACCAGGGCCAGGGCGACGGTCGTGGTGGAGATGGCGGTGGTGAGTCGGTTCGTCGTCATGGCTCCATGGTGCGGCCGTGACGTGAGAGGCGGGTGAAGGACCAGGTGAGAGCCCTCTTATCCGCCCCGCGCGACCTGCGCTGAGAACCTTCTTATCGACGTGAACATAAGTGCGCCGTCCTGGATTTGATTCGCCGATCGACTGACATAGGGTGCGAGGAACGGGATCAACGAGCGCTCCCGTACCTCCCCCCGGTGCAGACGCTCAGGTAGGTCGTCGAGAGGGTATTTCCCATGTCTGACAGGACGTCATCCACCACGCAGCCGGCGAAGGTCGGTGCCTGGTTCATCGGTGCGCGCGGATCGCTGGCCACCACCGCCACGGTGGGCCTGCGTGCCCTCGCCCGCGGCCTCGCCGAGCCCTACGGCGTCACCACCGCCGCGGCCGACCTCGGCGGCGCGCCGTTCCCCGACTTCGACGACATCGTCGTCGGCGGGCACGACGTCGAAGGGACACCCCTGGAGAAGAAGGCCGCCGAGATCGCCGCCGGTGGCGTCTTCCCCGCCGAGATCGTCTCGATGGTCGCCTCGGACCTTGCCCGCATCGACCCCGAGGTGCGGATCGCGCCGACGGACGGCCCCACGCAGCAGCACGACATCGACCAGATGGCCGCCGACATCGCGGCCTTCCGGACGAACAACGGGCTGCGCACGGTCGTCGTCGTCGACATCTCCTCGACCGAGGCGCTTCCCGACGACCACCCGGCGTTCCACTCCGAGGAGGCGCTGCGCGAGGCACTCGACACCCCGGGCGGCGCGGTCCTGCCGCCGAGCGCGATCGGCGCCGCCGCGGCGATCCAGGCGGGCGCGCCCTACGCCTGCTTCACGCCGTCGGCCGGCATGAGCCTCCCGGTCCTGCGCGCGCGGGCCGAGGCGGCCGGCGTCCCGTTCGCCGGACAGGACGGCAAGACCGGCGAGACGCTGCTGCGCACCGTCCTCGCGCCGATGTTCACGGGCCGCAACCTCAAGGTGCTGTCCTGGGCCGGGACGAACATCCTCGGCGGCGGCGACGGCGCCACCCTCGCGGACCCGCAGGCCGTGCGCTCCAAGCTCGCCTCGAAGACCCGCGGCCTCCATTCGCTCGTCGGCGAGGACGTGGCCACCCCGCTGCACATCGACAACGTGCCGGACATGGGCAACCTCAAGACGGCCTGGGACCACGTCCACGCCGTCGGGTTCCTCGGCAGCCGGATCACGCTGCAGACCACGTGGAGCGCGCACGACTCGGCGCTCGCGGCCCCGCTCGTCATCGACCTCGTCCGCTCGCTCGCCCTCGCCTCCGACGCCGGCCTGTCCGGCGTGGTCCCCGAGCTCGGCTGCTTCTTCAAGGACCCGTGGGGCAGCGACGTCCACGCGTTCGCCGAGCAGACCCGGCGGTACGCCGCATGGGTCGAGCAGACCTCGCTGTTCGCGGCGGGTCGGCCGGCGGGCGGCGACGCGGCCTCGACCGGCGACGCGCCCTCGACCGACGACGCGGCCGGATCACCGGCTGCCGGCTCCGCGAACGGCACGGGCGAGCCGGCCGACGACTCCCGCGTCAGCGCCGGGCGATGACCACCCCGGGGGACCTGGCCGAGCTCGTCCGGGCGCCCGCCGCGCTCACGGTGCTCGGCGACACCCTCGTCGGCGCGGCGTCGGCCCGCGGGAGCGTGGGCGCGCGGGGGGTCGCGCTCTCGGCGTCCTCGGCCTGCATCTACCTGGCCGGGATGGCGCTCAACGACTACGCCGACGCCGACCTCGACGCCGTCGAGCGGCCCGAGCGGCCCATCCCGTCCGGGCGCGTGAGCCGTGAGATGGCGCTGGGCGTGGGCGCGGGACTGACGGCCGCGGGGATCGGCCTGGCGTTCGGCGCCGGCCGCGCGCACGGTCGCGTCTCGCTCGCGCTCGCCGCCTCGGTCTGGGCCTACGACCTGCTCGCGAAGTCGACGCCCGCCGGTCCGCCGGTCATGGCGGTGTGCCGCGGGCTCGACGTCCTCATGGGGGCCGCCGGCCCGGGCTGGCGCCGCGCCCTGCTGCCGGCCGGTCTCCTCGCCGTCCACACAGGGGCCGTCACCACGGTCTCGATGGGCGAGGTGCACGGCACGAGCAGCGCGCTCGCGTCGGGTGCCGCGGCCGTCACGGTCGGCACGGCCGCGACGATCCCCTTCGGCGCGCGCGAGGGCGCCACCGCCGGGGCGATCGTCGGCGCCGCCGTCTACGCCGGCTCCGTCCTGCCCCCGCAGCTCGACGCCGCCCGCGAGCCCACAGCCGCCAATGCCCGCACGGCCACCCGGCAGGGGATCCGCGGGATGGTCCCGCTGCAGACGGCGCTCGTCGCACGCACGGGACACGCGGCCGGGACCGCCGTGCTCCTCGCCGTCCAGGGCGTGAGCCGCCTCATCGCCCGCGCACGCACCAAGGGAGACGTGACATGACCACCGACGCGTTCGTGCTCGGCTACGGGACCAACGGGTTCGCCGACCACCGCCTGTCCGACGCGCTCGACGTCATGGCGGAGGCCGGCTACGGCGCCGTCGCCCTGACGATCGGCCACCCCCACCTCGACCCGTTCGCCGACGACTGGCGGGCGGCCACCGAGGCGCTCGCCGCGGACCTCGAGCGCCGGGGCTTCCGCTCCGTCGTCGAGACCGGTACCCGCTACCTCCTCGACCCCCGCGTCAAGCACCGCCCGACCCTCGTGGACCGCGAGGCCGACAGGCGCGTGGCGTTCCTGCGCCGCGCGGCCGAGATCGCCGAGATCCTCGGCTCCGACTGCGTCTCGCTGTGGAGCGGGGTCCTGCCGGGCGACGTCGACGCGGCCGAGGGGTGGGACCTCATGGTGGGGCGGCTCGCCGACCTCGTCGGGTCCGCCGCCGAGCGCGGCGTCGTCCTGTCCGTCGAGCCGGAGCCGGGCATGCTCGTCGAGACCGTCGCGGACGCCCTGCGCCTGCGCGCCGACCTCGGGAACCCGCCCGAGGTCGGGATCACGGTCGACCTCGGGCACTGCGTCGCCGTCGCGCCCGAGGGCGTGGTCGGCGCCCTGCGCGCGGCCGGCGACCTGCTGCGCAACGTCCAGGTCGACGACATGCTCCCCGGCGTCCACGAGCACCTCGAGCTCGGCGACGGCGAGCTCGACCTCACGGCCGCGATCGCGACCCTGCGGGAGATCGGCTACGCGGGCGTCGCGGCGGTCGAGCTCCCGCGGCACTCCCACGACGCCCCGCGCCTCGCGCGCACGTCCGCCGACGCGTGGCGGGCCGCGGCGGCCGAGGCGGGTGGAGCGCCGGCGGCAGGGGCTGACCGCGCCGGCGGCGCGACCGACTGGTCCGGGAGCAGTGGTCCGTCCGGCGCGGGAATGCGATCCGATTCCGGGGCCGGCGACCCCCGCTCGGCGGCCGGGCAGCACCCGTGGACGACGGGCGCCGTCGCGGCGGTCACTGCCGACCCCGCGCGCGTGACCCGGTTCTTCGCCGAGGCCGGCCGCAAGGTGGGCCGCGCGCCGCTCGACGAGGCCGACACGGGCGGGTTCGCCGGCACCGCCGACGACGCCGCCCGCGCCGCGCTCGTCCGCGCACTGCGCGCCGCAGGCGCCGACGTCGGGCATCTTCGTGCCCTCTACGAGCACGGCGACGACGCCGAACGACGCGGCGTGATCCGCGGCCTCGGCGCCGTGACCGCGGCCGGCGAGCTGCCCGAGGACTGGCGCGCCACCGGCCTCGACCTCACCGCCGACGCCCTGCGGACGAACGACCCCCGACTCGTCGCCGCCGCGATGGGCCCGTTCGCCGCCGCCTGCCTCGACGACCACGCGTGGCGCCACGGCGTGCTCAAGCTCGTGTTCATGGGCGTCCCGCTCGCCGTCGTCACCGACCTCGACCGGCGCCGGGACGCCGAGCTCGCCGCGATGGCCTCCCGGTTCGCCGAGGAGCGCCGCGCCGCCGGCCGCACCGTCCCCGACGACCTGCACCTCATCGACGAGACCCGCCAGGAGGCGTGACATGCGCATCTTCGACCCCCACATCCACATGACGTCGCGGACCACCGACGACTACGAGGCGATGTACGCGGCCGGCGTGCGGGCGCTCGTCGAGCCGGCGTTCTGGCTCGGCCAGCCCCGCAGCAACGTCGGGTCCTTCGTCGACTACTTCGACTCGCTCATCGGCTGGGAGCGGTTCCGCGCCGCGCAGTTCGGGATCCGCCACCACTGCACGATCGCGCTCAACCCGAAGGAGGCCGGCGACCCGCGCCTGGCCGAGGTCATGGACGTCCTGCCGCGCTACCTCGGCAAGGACGGGGTCGTCGCCGTCGGGGAGACCGGGTACGACTCGATGACGCCCGAGGAGGACGACATCCTCGCCCGCCACCTCGCCCTCGCCATCGAGTTCGAGCTGCCCGCCCTCGTCCACACGCCCCACCGCGACAAGGCGCCCGGCACGCGCCGCACGCTCGACGCCGTGGCGGAGGCCGGGATCGGCGTCGAGCGGGTGCTCGTCGACCACCTCAACGAGACGTGCGTCGACATGGTGGCCGACTCCGGGGCGTGGATGGGCTTCTCCATCTACCCGGACACGAAGATGGACGAGGACCGCGTGGTGGCGATCATGCAGCGCATCGGCATCGAGCGCGTCATCGTCAACTCCGCCGCCGACTGGGGTCGCTCCGACCCGCTGAAGACCGTCAAGACCGGCCGCGCGATGCTCGCGGCCGGGTTCTCCGACGACGACGTCGACCGCGTGCTGTGGCGCAACCCCGTCGAGTTCTACGGACAGTCCGGGCGCCTCGAGCTCGAGCCGATCCCCGGGTTCGAGCCGGAGAAGCAGGGCCCCGACCTGTTCGAGGGCAACTCGGTGCTACGCGGCATGAAGTCGCGGCGGGAGGACTGATGGAGCTCTCCTACTGCACCAACGTCCACCCCGCCGAGGACCTCGACGGGATCATCGATCAGCTCCACCGCCACGCCGGTCCCGTGCGGCGCGAGGCCGGGCTCGACACCCTCGGGGTCGGACTCTGGCTGCCCGTCGGCGCGGCGGCCGAGCTCGCCGGGGACGCCGCGGCGCGCGACCGGCTGAGGGATGCGCTGGCGAGCGAGGGGCTCACCCTGCGCACCGTCAACGCGTTCCCGTACACGGGCTTCCACGACGACGTCGTCAAGCTCGCCGTCTACCGCCCCGACTGGACCACGCCCGAGCGGCTGCGGTACACGACGGACTGCGCGACGGTGCTCGCGGAGCTGCTGCCGGAGGGCGGGACGGGGAGCATCTCCACGCTGCCGCTCGGCTGGCGCACCGGCTGGGACGCGAGCGCCGATGCCGCGGCGGAGGAGAACCTGCGCGCCGTCGTCGGGCACCTGCGTGGCCTCGAGGCGCGGACCGGGCGGACGGTGCGACTCGCGATCGAGCCCGAACCGGGCTGCATCCTCGACAACGTGTCCGACGTCGTCGCCTGGCTCGGCGCCCGACCCTCGCTCGTCGAGGACGGGTACGTGGGCCTGTGCCTCGATACCTGCCACCTCGCGGTCTCGTTCGCGGACCCCGTCGGCGCGGTGGCCGCGGCGACGGCGGCGGGCGTGTGGGTGGTCAAGGTCCAGGCCTCCGTGGCGCTCGAGGTGCCGGACCCGGGCGCGCCAGGCGCGATGGCCGCGCTCGAGCCGTTCGCCGAGGCGCGCTACGTCCACCAGGTGCGGGCGCAGCCGGTGGGGGGTGCGGGCGCGGGCGCCGAGGACTTCGGCGACGTGCCCCAGGCCGCCGGCGTGTGGCCGGACGCGGGAGACGCGGCTGACGCCGAGCGGCCGCTCGCCGCCGACGACCTCGTCGACGTCCTGCGCGCCGATCCGCCGTGGCCCGTCGACCGCCCGTGGCGCGTCCATGTCCACGTCCCCCTGCACGCCCGGCCGGCCGAGCCCCTGCGCGCGACCACCGAGGTGCTCGCCGCCGCCGTCGCTGCCGTCCTCGACGCCCCGCACGGCGAGGCGGCGCACCTCGACGTCGAGACGTACACGTGGCACGTCCTCCCGGACCAGCTGCAGCCGACCTCGCTGGTCGAGGGCATCGCCGCCGAGCTCCGATGGGCGACCGAGCACCTCGGCGCCGCCGTCCACCCGACCGCCGTCCACCCGACCGCCGATGCGGCCGATCTCGCGGCCGCCGGCACCACCCGCACGAGAGAGGAGGTGGCCCGATGAACCGCGTCCTGCTCCTCGACGTCGTCGGACTCACCCCGAAAACCCTGGCCGCCATGCCCCGACTCCGTGCCCTCGGTGAGCAGGGCCGGGCCGTGGGGCTCGAGACGATCCTGCCCGCCGTCACGTGCTCCGTGCAGTCGACGATCCTCACCGGCCGCCTGCCGCGCGAGCACGGGATCGTCGGCAACGGCTGGTACTTCCGCGGCGTCGGCGACCCGCTCCTGTGGCGCCAGCACAACCGGCTCGTCGAGGCGGAGAAGGTGTGGGAGACCGCGCGGCGGACCGCCCCGGACCTCCACGTGGCGAACATGGGCTGGTGGTACGCCATGGGCGCGACCACGGACATCACCGTCACGCCGCGCCCGATCTACCACGCCGACGGTCGCAAGAGCCCCGACGCCTACGTGCGGCCGCCCGAGCTGCACGACCGGCTCGTCGGCGAGCTGGGGGAGTTCCCGCTGTTCCAGTACTGGGGGCCGACCGCGTCGATCGTCTCCTCGCGCTGGCTCATCGACGCCACGCGCGGGCAGCTGCGGGGGCGGTTCGGTCAGCCGGCGTCGGACCTGGTGATGACGTACCTGCCGCACCTCGACTACGACCTCCAGCGCTTCGGCCCCGATGCGCCCGAGGCCGATGCGGCCGCCGCCGAGCTCGACCGGGAGCTCGCCCCGCTGCTCGACGACGCGCTCGAGCTGGGGTACTCGGTCATCGTGCTGAGCGAGTACGGGATCGAGAACGCCGACCGGCCCGTCGACATCAACCGGGCGCTGCGCCGCGAGGGCCTCCTCGAGGTCTACGTCCAGCAGGGGCTCGAGCAGCTCGACCCGTGGACGTCGCGGGCGTTCGCCGTCGCGGACCACCAGGTGGCGCACGTGTACGTGCCGGACCCGGCGGACCTGCCGCGCGTCAAGGCGGTCGTGCAGGGGCTCGCGGGGGTGGACGAGGTGCTCGACCGGACCGAGCAGGCCCGCTACGGCATCGACCACGAGCGCGCGGGCGACCTCGTGGCGGTCGCCGAGCCCGGCTCCTGGTTCACGTACTACTTCTGGCTCGACGACGATCGCGCGCCCGAGTACGCGCGCGGCGTCGACATCCACCGCAAGCCCGGCTACGACCCGGCCGAGCTGTTCTTCAACCCGGCCGACCGGCTCGCCAAGGCCAAGGCCGGGCTCAACCTCGTGAAGAAGAAGGCCGGGCTGCGCTACGCCATGAGCACGGTGCCGCTCGACCCGAGACTCGTGGGCGGGACGCACGGGCGGATCCCGGACTCGAGGGCGGATGCGCCGATGCTGCTGACGTCGGACGCGTCGCTGCTCGGGGACGCGGTCGAGTCGGTCGCCGCGACGGACGTGCGGGACCTCGTGCTCACCGCCCTCGGCACGCCGGAGGGGGCGCGGTGACGGCCCCCGAGCTGGTCGTGCTGCTCGACGAGGACGGGACGCCCGTGGGCAGCGCGCCGAAGGCCGAGGTGCACTCGACGGAGACGCCGCTGCACCTGGCGTTCTCCTGCTACGTGCTCGACGCGCGGGGGCGGACGCTCATCACCCGGCGCGCGCTGAGCAAGCAGACGTGGCCGGGCGTGTGGACGAACGCGTGCTGCGGGCACCCGGCGCCGGGGGAGGCGGTCGAGGTCGCGATCGCCCGACGGATGCGCGAGGAGCTCGGGCTCGAGGTCACGGGGATCCGGCCGGTGCTGCCGGACTTCCGCTACCGGGCGGTCGCGGCGGACGGGATCGTCGAGAACGAGATCTGCCCCGTGTTCGTCGGTCAGGTGGCCGGGGACCCGGCGCCCGCGCCCGACGAGGTCGAGGAGTGGGCCTGGCTCGAGGTCGACGAGCTCGTGACCGCGATCGGGGCCGCGCCGATGGTGTTCAGCCCCTGGTCGGTCGAGCAGGTGGCGCAGATGCGCGAGCAGGGGGTGCTGCCCCGTGCCGGGTAGCGCGGCGGTGGACGGGACGACGACGCCCGCCCCACCGTCGCCCGCCCCGTCGTCGGACGTCTCTGCGCTCGCCGCCCAGGTCGACGCGTTCATGTCCGGCGCCGCCACGCTGACGGAGGACCTGTGGGACGAGGTGGTCGCGGGCCCGGCGTCGTCGGAGGCTCTCACCGAGCTTGTCGCGGCCGCGCGAGCGGCCGACGGCGGCAAGTACCTGCGGCCCCGGCTCGTGGCCGCGTCCTGCTACGCCGCCGGAGGCGCGGACCTCCCGCTGCTGCGCCGCGTCGCCGGCGCGCAGCAGCTCCTGCACGTCGCCCTGTGCGTGCACGACGACCTCATCGACGGCGACGAGGTGCGGCACGGGCGCGTCGGCGTCGTCCCCCGTGTCGAGAGTGCGGCTCAGGCGGCGGGGGAGACCGCGACCGACGCCCGACGTCGCGGGTCCGCCGCCGGTGTCCTCGCCGGCGACCTCGCGATCACCACGGCGCTCGGGGCGCTCGTGTCGGCGCCCGCCCCGGCGGACGTGCGGCTGCGGCTCGCGCAGACCGCGCTGTCGGCGCTCCAGCAGGCGATCGCGGGCGAGACCCTTGACGTGTGGTCCGAGACCGCGCCGCCCGAGACGGCCCGGCCGCTGTCCGTGGCGGCGCTGAAGACCGCCTCGTACAGCATCACGCTGCCGCTCACGCTCGGGGCGGTCGCCGCCGGCGTGACCGACGAGGCCGCGCTGGCCGCCCTGGGCGAGGTGGGGGAGCCGCTCGGCATCGCCTACCAGCTCCGCGACGACGACCTCGGCCTGTTCGGGGAGCCCACGACGACGGGGAAGTCCGTCGTCTCCGACCTGCGCGACGGCAAGCGCACCGAGCACGTCCGGGTCGCGGCGCTGCGGGCCACGCCGGAGCAGCGGCGCGACCTCGACCGGCTGCTCGGCGATCCCGACCTCGACGACGACGGGGCAGAGGTCTTGCGCACGATCATCGTCTCCACCGGCGCGCGGGCCGCCGTCCTCGAGCAGGTCGACGCCCTGCTCGGGCAGGCCCTGGAGGCCGCCGAGGCAGGGCTGCCGCCCGCGCTGTCCACCTACCTCGTGGGTCTGACGGCCTCCCTGCGCGATCGCGAGAGGTAACCTCGAGAACTTATGACTACGCGTTGGCAACGACACTCCTGTCGTTGAGATGATGAGGATTTCCGATAGCGACCGCGATGCCCTGGAGGCGAGCAGCGGGGAGACGCCCGAGTGGCGTCTCCTGGAGCTCACCCGGTCCGACTCGATGAACGTCGTCGTCTCCGTCCTCATGAACCCGAGTCTCAGCGAAGCCGTGCTCCGCAGTCTCGTTGAGGCGCGCCCGGACATGGCCGAGTCGATCGCGAGGAAGAAGAATGCGCCGCTGGAGGTGATCGAGGCACAGCCGGTGAACCGCATCGGTGCGGCGATCGTCAACTACATGTGGCGGATCGGGGCCGACGACGACCTGTGGCGTCGATTCGTTTCCGCCCAGCGCGCGCACCCGCCGACCGGTGGCCCCCCGCTCGGTGAGATCACTCGCGAGTATCGGATCCGGCATGAGCGCGACGAGGTCGCGCACCGCGCGGCCACCGCGAGGCATCGCGCCATGCAGGACGAGAATTGGCACAT
This sequence comes from Georgenia sp. Z1344, assembly GCF_049856295.1. Classification (GTDB taxonomy): domain Bacteria; phylum Actinomycetota; class Actinomycetes; order Actinomycetales; family Actinomycetaceae; genus JB111. The sequence goes on from NZ_JBNDMZ010000010.1 coordinate 190,264, forward strand.
GAATCGTCTGCACAAGGAAGTGGTGGACCCGGCCACGCCCCTTGCCCGTCTCCTCGAGATCGCTCGGGACGACTCGATGTACTTCGCGTCCGCAGTGCTGGCCAGGGAGCCGCTGCCCGTCGAGGTCCTCGCGGTGCTGCGCGAGCTGCATCCTCACGTGGCCGACGAGGCCGAGCGGATCGCCGCCCGGTCCCGTCAGGACCCGCCCCTGGCCCCAGAACGGAAGTCGGTCGAACCCCGAGACTGAGGGTGCAGGTGCGCAGATCAGGTGTCGCTCATCTGTTCTGCAGACCCCACGCCGAGAGTGCGGTCGGGGAGGGCCCCGACCGCACTCTCGACGATCCCGAACCGCACACTCGGCGATCCGGTCAGGTGGGGGAGCGGTCAGTCGTTGCGGCGGCGCTGATCGCCGAGCACCGTCGACTGCAGCGGCCGGCAGGTCTCCGCGGCCAGCAGCGTGAGGACCAGCCCCAGCGCCACGGTCGCCGCCATGACGAGGATCCCGGTCGTGCTCGGCGTGGCGAACGCGAGGAACGGCACCGAGAGCAGCAGCCCCACGCCGATCGAGATGGCGAGCGTGACGACGAGCGGCACGAGCACCTGGTGCCGGCGCAGCGCCGCGAACATCGTCCGAGGCGTCCCCGCGCGGTCCATCGCCACCGACTCGTCAGCCCGGTCGACCACGGTGGAGGCCTGGTTGACGAGCGTCGACGTCGCGGCCACCACCAGTCCGACGGCCAGGGTGATGACCACGCCGGTGCGCATGTCGGTCGCCATGATGATGTCGCTCGGCTGCGACCCGAGGGTGTCGGCGTCCGAGGGCAGCAGCGCGGTGAACGTGGCGATCATGCCGAGCAGGGCCACGCTCGAGACGTTGCGCCAGGCGGCCCGCGGGTCGTCGACGATCCGGCGCGCCGCGAGCAGCTGCGGCACCGAGGAGGTGTGGGCGAGCGGGCGGGCCACGAGCTGGAGGACCCACGGGCCCACGAGGTTGAGCGCCCCGATGACCAGCAGCATCATGCCGACGAGGAACGCGTAGCCGATGAGTTCCGAGATCTGGATGAGGTCGGTGAACGACTGGGAGACCAGGCCGAACGCGAGCACGGCGGCGACCATGATGACGAGCCGCCACATCTTGAGCCGCGGCGGGACCTGCTGCGCGGCCACGCCGAGCGGGCTGATCCGCACGCGCTGCAGGCCGACCACGGTGGACAGCGCGGCGAGCGCGATGAGGACCACCACGGTGGCGAGCCCGAGCCAGATCGGCACGAGCATCTCCGTCGCGCCGATCGGGACGCCCTGGAAGGACACGGCCTGCCACAGCGGGAGGGAGAGCAGCCACAGGACGCCGCCGGCCAGCGTGCCGAGCGCGGCCTGGACGAGCGTCTCGAGCACGGACAGGGTGACGATCTCGCCGCCGGTCATGCCGACGAGGCGCAGCGAGGCGAGCCGGCGGGACCGGCCCCGCGCTCCGAGCCGGGAGGCCGCGGCCCCGAGACCGAGGACCGGCAGGACGAGGAGCGCACACGCGATGGCGGCGAGCACCACGTACATCTGCATCTGCCCGTCGACCATGGCGGCGGGGACGTCGGGGCTGTCGAACCCCATGGCGGTGACGACGGACTGCGGTGTCTCCCGGAAGCGGGTGATGAACATCCACGTGCCGCCGACCACGGTGAGGGTGAGGAACGAGCTGACGGCGAAGGTGATGACGGCGAGCACGTCTAGCGTCGCGCCGGCCCTCGCTCCGCGCATGCGGGCCAGGGCGAGCCTGGGGGCGAGGGAGAGGACCTGGTTCATCGCGCGGCCTCCATCTTCGTGTCGGCGTGGATCATGGCGTCGCGGAGCTCGACGAGCCGCTCGCACCAGCTGGCCACCTGCGTGTCGTGGGTGACGACGACGAGGGTCGCGCCGGTCATGCGTGTCGTCGTCGTCAGCACCTGCATGACCTCGTGGCCGGTGGCCTGGTCGAGCGCCCCCGTGGGCTCGTCGGCGAACACGACCGACGGGCCGTGGACCATCGCTCGCGCCACCGCCACGCGCTGCGCCTGCCCCCCGGACATCTCGCCCGGCCGGCGCCCGGCGGCGTGCCCGATGCCGAGGCGCTCGAGCCAGGACTCGGCCTCCTTGAGCGCGGGGCCGCGCGAGGTGCCGCCCAGCATGAGCGGCAGTGCCACGTTCTCCCGCGCCGAGAGCTCGGGGACGAGCTGGCCGTCCTGGAAGACGAAGCCGAGGCGCTCGCGCCGCAGCCGGGACCGGGCGGCGTCGCCGAGAGAGGAGACGGGGACGTCGCCGAGGCGGACCTCGCCGGAGTCCGGCACGCGGATGCCGGCGAGGCAGTGCAGGAGGGTGGTCTTGCCGGAGCCGGAGGGCCCCATGACGGCGAGGGACTGGCCGGCCGGGACGGCGAGACTGACGCCGGCCAGGGCGCGGACCTGCCCGTACGTGGTGGTGAGGTCGCTGGCGATGAGGGCTGCTGGGCCGTTGCTCTGTGTCATGCCTCCACCTCACTGCCTGCCGGACGGGTTTCCCATGGTGCCCGGTGCCGACCTGGGGTGGTGCTGGCACCACCGCCGTGCGGGCGCCGGCACTCCGGGCCGGTGGGCCGGGCCTCGGTACGGTAGCGGGGTGTCGTCCCTGAGCAGGCCCGAGCGCCGCGCGCGTCGCCTGTTCTGGCTGCAGGTCGGCGTCGGCCTCGTCGGTGGGATCGTCCTGTTCGGCACGGTCCTCGCCTCTCTCAGCGCCGGCCCGTGGTGGGCCTACGCGGCCGTCCTTGCGCTGGTCTGCCTCGGCGTCCTCGTCGGTGCGCTGCTCGCCCTCGAGCGCCGCAAGCCGTTCGCGGAGGACGTCCCGGACGTGCCGGAGTGGGCGCAGCGCGTTGCCGACCTGCGCACCTCGCGCCGGGAGATCGTCGCGGCCTTCGAGCTCGAGCGGCGCCGCATCGAGCGCGACCTCCACGACGGAGCCCAGCAGCACCTCGTCACCGCCGGCATGAAGCTGGGGGAGGCGGCGATGCTCGTCGAGCAGCAGGCCGGTACCTCTCCGGGTCACGACCACGCCCCCGACGACGACGCCGCCACGCCCGGTGCCGACCGCCTCGCGGAGGCGGCCCGGCTGCTGTCCGCCGCGCAGGACGACGCCGACCGGGCGCTCGCCGCCCTGCGCGAGACGGTCTCCGGCATCCACCCCACGGTGCTGTCCGACCGGGGGCTCGAGGCGGCCGTCCGCGAGCTCGCCGAGCGTGCCGTCGTCCCCGTCACCGTGCAGGTCCCGCACGCACTGCCCGCGCTGCCGGAGGGCGTCGCCGCGGTCGCCTACTTCGTCGTCAGCGAGGCGCTGACGAACGTGGTGAAGTACGCGCCGGACGCGTCGGTCACCGTGCTCCTCGTCGTCGACGACGCCCTGCACGTCTCGATCGTCGACGACGGACCCGGCGGGGCGGAGATCGTGCCCGGGCGCGGGTTGGCCGGCATGTCCGAGCGGCTAGGGCGTGTCTCCTAAGCGGTGGCCCGGGTGTGCGTGAGTCTGGGTGGATGAGTCGCAGAAGTGTGTTGTCCGACGCGCAGTGGGAGACGATCGAGTCGCTGTTGCCTGCTCAACGTCCCTGGTC
>NZ_JBNDMZ010000011.1:0-186004 GCF_049856295.1 Georgenia sp. Z1344
ACTTTCGAAGAGCCAGGGTTGTGCCCGCGGCACCTGAACCGCACTCTCGACGACGGAGGGCCGCCGGGCCGCCACGTCGTGGCGGCCCGGCGGCCCTCACTCGTGAGGAGGAATCACCTCACTCGTCATACAGGTGAGCGGCGCTGCCTCAGCTGGCGGTGCCCGCGTGCCGGGCGATCGTACAGACGACGAGCGCGGCGGACACCGCGCCGGGGTCCGCGTGGCCGACCGACTTCTCGGCGAGCGGTCGGGCGCGGCCGAGCTTGGGACGCATCTGCTCGGTCGACTCGGCGCCCTGCTGGGCGGCCACCGCGGCGGCGGCCCAGTCACCGGCACCGAGGGCGTCGATCCCGGGCAGGAGCGCGTCGAGCATCGTCTTGTCACCGGCCACGGCCCCGCCCACGCGAGCGACGGCGTCGACGGCGGCCTTCGCGGCTCGGACGAGGTCGTCGGCGCTCGGAGCTCCGGTGTCGGACAGCTCGCCCGCGGCAGCGTTGAGCAGCGCGCCCCACAGCGCGCCGGACGTGCCGCCCGCACGGTCGGACCAGGTCTCCCCCGCGCGACCGAGCGCCGTGCGCAGACCCGCACCGGCGTCGGCGGCCTCCCGGGCGGAGGCCAGGGCCTCGCTCGAGCCGCGCGCCATCCCGGTGCCGTGGTCGCCGTCGCCGGCGAAGGTGTCGAGCTCGCCGAGCTCGTCCTTCTTCGCGGCCAGCGCCTCGGAGACCGAGGACAGCACGTCGACGAGGCGCGCCGCGGCGGCCTTCCCGGCGTCGTCGGCCTCGGGGATCGCCTGCTCGGCAGACTCGACCTGCTGGATCTCGTTGGCGGTGAGCTCCTCGCCGGCGATCTGCCCCATCTTCACGGTCGGGGTGTCGCAGGGGGCCTTCCACAGGCGCTCGAGCTCGTCGTCGACCCACACGAGCGTGAGCGAGACACCACCCATGTCGAGGGAGGTGACGAGCTCGCCGACGAGCCGGTCGACGACCGTGAGGCCCGCCGCCTCGAGCTGACCCTCGATGGTCCGGTAGGCGACGAACATCTCCTCGTACTTGGCGGTGCCGAGGCCGTTGAACAGGACGACCACGCGGCCGTCCGCCCCCTCGGGTCGCTCCTTGAGCAGCGCCTCGACCAGCGTGGTCGCCGTCTCGTCGGCGGTGCCGAGGTCGGTCTCGTCGATACCGGGCTCGCCGTGCACGCCGAGGCCGATGCCGAGCCGCCCCTTGGGCACGGTGAAGAGCGGCTCGTCGGAGCCGGGCAGGGTGCAGCCGGAGAACGCGACGCCGAGGGTGCGGGTGCGGTCGTTCGCGTGGCGGAACACGCGCTCGACCTCGTCGATGTCCATGCCCTCCTCCGCCGCCGCGGCCGCGATCTTGAAGACGGGCAGGTCGCCGGAGATGCCGCGGCGCTTCTCGATCTCGTCGACCCCGGCCGAGGCGATGTCGTCCGTGACGACCAGTGCGCGCGCGTCGATGCCCTCGGCCCGGAGCCGCTCGACGGCGTCGCCGAAGTGCAGGACGTCGCCCGCGTAGTTGCCGAAGCCGATGATGACGCCGCCGCCGCGCTCGGCGGCCTTGGCGACCGACACGGCCTGCGCGGCCGAGGGCGAGGCGAAGATGTTGCCGGTCACGCCGCCGTCGGCGAAGCCGGGGCCGACCCAGCCCATGAAGGCCGGGTAGTGGCCGGTGCCGCCGCCGGTGAGGACGGCGACCTTGCCCTGGGGCGTGCGGGTGGCGCGGACGACGCCGCCGTACACCTCGCGGACGTGGTGGGGGAACGCGGCGGCGAACCCGGAGACGAGCTCGGCCGGGAAGTCCGACGGGTCGTTGACGAGCTTGGTCATGACAGCTCCTTCGATGTCGTGCTGGTGATGGGTGATGGGTGGATGGTCGGGGTGGGGGGCCGGGACGGTCGAGCAGGTCGGATCGGGTCGAGTCGGGACCGGGAGGACGTGGCCTCCGACGACGACGGACGGCGCTCCGACGACTCATCGGCGCCGACGACCGTGCGGCGTGGGCCGCAGCCGGGTCAGGCGGGGCCGGCCTCCGCATCCGGGACGACGGCGACCTTGATCCCGCCGCGCTGCGCGGTCGTCTCGATCGCGTCGAGCGCGTCCGAGAGCCCGAAGCGGTGGGTGACGTACCGGGACCCGTCGATCGCGCCGGAGGCGAGCAGGTCGACGGCCTGGTGGTAGTCGGACCGGCGGCAGTTCGACCCGCCGGTGACGGTGAGCTGGCCGTAGTGGATGTCGTTCGGGTCGATGACGGCGGTGCCGCCCTTGGGGAACCCGGCGAACGCGCTCACCCGGCCGCCGATGCGCACGAGCCTCGACGCCTCGGAGAACAGCTCGGGCACGCCGATGGAGACGACGGCGACGTCGGCGCCGCGGCCGTCCGTCAGCGCCCGTACCTCGGAGTCGACGTCGTCCGTGGTCGGGTCGAGGGCGAGGGTGGCGCCCATGTCGAAGGCGACCTGCCGGCGCTCGGCCGAGCGGTTGGTGACGACGACGTTCCGCGCCCCGCGCAGGAGTGCGACCTGCACGTGCAGGAGGCCGATCGGCCCGGCGCCCATGACGACCACGGTGTCCCCGAGCTCGACCATGTACTCGCGCAGACCGTTGAGGACGCATGCCAGTGGCTCGGCGAGCGCGAGGTGTGCCGGGTCCGTGCCCGCGGGGGCCGGGACGAGGTTGCCGCGCGCGACCGCGTCGGCCGGGACCAGCTGGTACTCAGCGAGCCCGCCGTCGACCTGGTAGCCGAACAGGCGAGCCTGCTCGCAGTGGTGCTCGAGGTCGCGCCGGCAGAAGTAGCACGAGCCGCACGAGATCGTCGGCAGGACCGCGACGAGGTCACCGACGGACACGGCGCTCACGCCCTCGCCCACCTCGTGGACCACGCCGGCGGCCTCGTGGCCGAGGACGACCCCGGGGCGGGCGTCCTTCTCCCCGCGCACGAGGCGCACGTCGGTCCCGCACACGGTGTTGGCCGCCACCTCGAGCAGCACCTCACCGGGTCCGGGGCGGGGCGTCTCGACGTCGGTGAGGACGACGTCGCCCTTCCCGCGCAGCACGACCGCCCTCATCGGTGGCTCCGACCACGGGTGCGGACCTGGGGGGACGTCGACATCTCGGTCTCCTTCACGGGTGCTGACGGTCTCACGGGGATCATGCCAGGTGGACGCGCAGGCCGAGGTCGCGCAGGTGGTCGACGCGCTCCTCGGGCAGCGAGGACGGGACGACGATGTCGTCGACCTGCGCGAGGTCGGCCACGCGGTGCATGGCACGCCTCGCGAACTTGCTCGAGTCGACGACGAGGATCTTGCGCACCGACCGCGCGAGCATGGTGCGCTTGATCTCGGTGACGTCGCCGTCGGGGTGGTGCATCGCGTCGTCCCAGATCGCGGTCGCCGACATGACGCAGCAGTCGGCGCTCAGCTCGCGCAGGGCGGCCACCGTGGCGGGACCGTGGTAGGCCTGCGCCCAGGCGGTCCAGCGGCCGCCGACCATGTGCAGGCGCACGCCGTCCATACCCTGCGCCTCCGTGGCGACGAACTGGCTGTGTGTGATGACCGTCAGACCACTCGTGTCCCCGAGGGCCCGGAGCACGTGGAGGCCGGTCGTCGAGTCGTCGAGCATGAGGACGCTGTCCGGCGGGACGAGGCTCGCCGCGACCGTCCCGAGCTGGTCCTTGACCGCGGTGTCCCGGGCGAGACGGTAGGCGGCCGACGCCTCGACGAGCGAGGTGACCACCGACGTCACCGTTCCGCGCGAGCGCGCGAGGAGGCCGAGCTGCTCGAGCGCGGCGAGGTCCCGGTAGACGGTCATGGCCGAGACGCCGAGCTCGCCGACGAGCTCCTCGACCTGGACCGAGCCGCGTTCGACCACGATGTCCGCGAGCCGGTGGCGCCGTCGGCTCAGCTCCCCGGCGCCGCGCGCGTCCTCCTGGTTCATCGGCGCTCCTCGGCGCTCCGCCCGCACACGCGGCTCACGGATACGTCGGACGTCGACGCAACGGTGCCGGACGCGGCGGTGCGGCTCGTCGTGGGGACGTGCTCCGTCACGGCAGGACCGCGGCGGCGACGCGTCCGGCCGGATCCTCGGCGCCGTCGATGACGGCCGCGACCGCGGCGAGCAGCGGCATCCGATCCGGCAGAGAGCCACCGATCTGCTCGACGAGGCGCACCGCGAGCCCCGCGGCGGGGACGCCCTCGACGGTCTGCTCGGCCGCGACCATCGCCTCGAGCGCCGCCCCTGCCTCCTCGCCCCGTCCGATGCGCGAGCCGTAGACCTTGTTGCGCCCGGACAGCCCGGTCACCTCGAGGTCCCCCACCCCGGCGAGGCCGTACACGGTCTCGGTGCGGCCGCCGAGCGCCTCGCCGAGGGCCGCGATCTCGCGGACCGCCTGGGCGAACGTCGCGGACTTGAGGTTGTGGAACGGCTCGTCGTGTGCCTCGTGGAGTCCGTCGGCGATGCCGAGCGCGATGGCGTAGACGTTCTTCATCGGGGCACTCACCTCGAGCCCGACCTCGTCGGTCGCGCCCTCGATGCGGTACGTGGTCGAGCTGAGCGAGTCGGCCACCTCCGCCACGATCGCCTCGTCCTTGCCGGCGTACAGCGTGGCGGTCCAGCGGTCGGCCGCCACCTCGTTGGCCTTGCAGGGCCCGCCGACGGCGACGATCGGCGGCAGCGGGGTGCCGCTCGTGGCGGCGACCCGCCGCACGGCGTCGGGCAGGAGCTCGATCCGGCCCTCGGCATCGGGGGCAAAACCCTTCGAGGTGAGCAGGAGGGCACGCGCCCTGGCGATGCCGGGCAGCGCGAGCTCGGCGACCTTCTCGACGCCGACGGAGGCGACCGAGAGGACGACGTACTCGGCGCCGTCGAGCGCGGCCTCGAGCTCGCCGGACCGGAAGAGCCGGGTGCCCTCGGCGAGCCGGACGTTCGTGCGCGGGTGCGGCCGGCCGGCCTCGACGGCGTCGAGGAGGTGGTCGTCGAGCCAGGTGCCCCAGAGTCGGACGTCGTGGCCCTGGGCGCGGTACGGGGTGGCGAGGGCGGAGCCCATCGCACCGGCACCGAGGATGGTGATCGTCGTCATGACAGCTCTCCTGGGTCGCAGGTCTCGGCGTGACCACGGGGGACGCCCGGCCGGACGCTGCGGGCTCGGCGGTGGGTCCCACGGCCCGACGTCGGACCGCGCATCGAGCATCCCACATCACGCGCGTGAAAAACAACAGCACACTTGTGATGGCGCGAGTATGCCGGCGATGGTCGAGCAGGTCTGCGAGCTCGCAGCGTGCAGGCATCCGGAACCCGCGTCCACGACGACGAAGGTGCGTCCGTCCCGTCGCGGACGCTCGTGCCTCCGACGACGGGCGCACACCGGGCCGGTGCGGTCACCCGCACCGGCCCGGCCGCGCCCTCACCCGCGGGGCGTCACTCCCCCGTGAGCTCCCACAGGCGCTCGTAGACGGGCTCGAGGTGCTCGTAGAGCGTGGCCTGGGCCTCGCCCCAGCGCGCATACTCCTCGCCCCGCTTCTCGTCAGGCTCGGTCACGTGCCCGGTCCGCGCCATCGCCCGAGCGGTGGCGGGGACGTCGCCGTGGACGCCCGTGTGCGCCATCGCGAGGACGGCCGCTCCCTGGGCGGAGACCTCCTCGACGCCGGAGGCCACGATCGGCAGCCCCACGGTGTCCGCGAGGATCTGCGTCCACAGGTCGGACCGCGACCCCCCGCCCGTGGCACGCAGCTCGGTCAGCCGCGTGCCGGTGCCCCGCTGCATCCCGGCGAGGTTCTGCCGCAGCTCGTACGCGGTGCCCTCGAGGATCGAGCGGTACATGTGGGCGCGGGTGTGTGCGCCGCCGAAGCCGACCATCGCACCGCTCGCCACCGGGTTCCACCACGGCGACTGCACGGCGTTCCAGTACGGGAGCGTGAGCAGGCCCTCGGCGCCGATGGCGACCTTCGCGGCCGCCGCCTCGAGCTCGGGGTCCGGCCTCCCGTCGAGCTCCGGCTTCCCGAGCTCGGAGCGGAACCAGTTCGCGAGCACCGATCCCGAGTTCTGCACGATCTCAAGGACGTACTGCCCCGCGAGCCCCGCGGCGAGCGTGCGGTACTCCTTCCCGTACCGGTAGTCGGCCGAGTGCACGCCGGCCACGATCGAGGTGCCGATGTTGATGTAGGCGACCTCGGGGTCGATGGCGGCGGTGCCGAGACCGGAGCCCTGCCCGTCGCCGAGCCCGGAGATCACCGGCACCGTGTGCTTGAGCCCCCAGTGCTGCGCCACCTCGAGGTCGAGCTCGCCGACCACGTCCCCGGGGGCCGCGAGCTCCGCCATCTGGTCGCGGCGCACGCCGGCGAGCTCGAGCAGCTGGTCGGAGTAGTCGAGCGCCTCGATGTCGAACAGCGCGAGCGTGTCGGCCGAGGCGTGGGAGGAGACCCAGCGGCCGGTCATCGCGTGCACGAGGTAGGCGTGGACGTCGACCACCTTGTCCGCTCCCGCCAGGACGTCGGGCTCGTTCTCCTTGAGCCAGATCATCTTGTAGAGCGCCGGCGTGGTGTCGGCCGGCTTGCCGGAGAGCTGGTGGATCTCGTCGGACCCGTGCTCACGGATCTGCTTCGCCGCGCGCGAGTCGAGCCACAGCACCGCGTTCCGGGTCGGCGCGCCCGTCGCGTCCACCGGCACGAAGCTCTCGCGCTGGTGGGTGATCGCGAGCGCGGCGACGCGCGCCTTCTGCTCGGCGCTCAGGCCGCCCACCGCGCGCCCGACCGCCGAGTCGGTGGAGAACCACCACTGGCGGGCGTCGTGCTCGTAGTGGTTCATCCGCGGCTGGAGCAGGTCGATCTCCGCCCGGCCCTCGCTCAGGGTCCTGCCTGCCGCGTCCACGACGACGGCCTTGGTGGCCGAGGTCGAGGAGTCGATCGCGATGACGAGCGGGTCGTCGCTCACTTCCGCCCCCCGAAGAACTCGTCCCACGGGAGGTCGATGGGCTCGTCGCGCGCGATGATCCCGTGCAGGTGGCGCAGCAGCGGGAACTCGTGGGCCTCGAGCACGCCGCGCTCGATCTGCTTCTCGATCGCCGCCCCGACCACGCGGATCGCGTTGACGCCCTCGAGGGTGACGCCCTTCATCAGGGAGTCGCGGACCTCGGAGAACGGGATGCCGGAGCCGACGTAGGTGCCGGCCTTGACGTTGCGGCCGCCGGCCGAGGTCACGTGCATGTCCCCCACGCCGGGCAGGCCCCAGACCATCCTCGGGTCGCCCCCGAGGATCTCGTAGAAGCGGTGCATCTCCTGCGCGCCCTGGGCGAAGATCGCCGCGGTGAGGTTGAGGCGGCGGTAGCGCTCGTTGGCGTCGTCGCCCTCCTTGAGCTGCAGCCCCTCCCCGAACCCGGCCGCGAACGCGTAGATGTTCTTCGTGGCCGCGCCGATCTCGGCGCCGAGGAAGTCGGTCGTCGTCCACACGTGGTAGTAGTCCGTACGGAACAGCTGCGCGAGGCGCTCGACCACCTCCTCCTTGTCGCCCGAGAAGACGACCGCCGTGTCGTGACCGACCGCGAGCTCGCCGGCGATCGACGGGCCGACGATCGCGGCCCAGTCGACCTGCCCCGCGAGCTCGTCGCCGACGATCCGCTTGAGGGCGTCGGGGATCATCTCGAGGGTGCCGTCGTCGTCGGCCAGCATGCCCTTGGTGACCGAGAGGACGGTCTGGCCGGGCCGCAGGAGGCGGGCGAGCTGCTCCCCGACCCAGTCCACGCCGAAGGAGTTGACGCCGGACATGACGACGTCGGCGCCGTCGAACGCCTGCTCCGCGTCCTCGAGCTGGTACGCCGTGATCCCGTCCTCCACCACGAGGTCGAGGTCGGGGTGCCGACCGGTGGTCTGGATCGACTCGATGATGTCGCGGTCGAGGTGGGTCCCGACGAGCCGGACCTCGTGCCCGTTCTGACGGAGCGGGAAGGTCAGGGCTGTCGCCATGATGCCGGACCCGAGTACGACGACGGTGGTCATGTGCTGCTCCTTGTCGTGGGTGATGCGGTCAGTTCTGGCCGTAGACGCCCTGGTAGCGCTCGTACAGGCGCGTGACGGCGTCGTCGGGGATCGGGAGGGGCTCGCCGAGCTGGCGCGAGACGTGCACGGTGCGGGCGACCTCCTCGCACATGACGGCGGCCTTGACGGCGGCCTTCGCGTCCGTCCCGATCGTGAAGGGCCCGTGGTTCTGCATGAGGACGGCCGGGGAGCGGTGCCCGCGCAGCGTCTCGACGATGCCCCGGCCGATGGAGTCGTCGCCGATGATCGCGAACGGTCCGACGGGGATCTCCCCGCCGAACTCGTCGGCCATCATCGTCAGCACGCAGGGGACGGGCTCGCCGCGGGCCGCCCAGGCGACCGCGTAGGTGGAGTGGGTGTGCACCACTCCCCCGACCTCGGGCATGTGCCGGTAGACGTAGGCGTGCGCGGCGGTGTCGGAGGACGGGCTGAGCACGCGCGAGGCGTCCGGGTCGGCCAGGGCCCGCCCCCACAGGTCGGTGACGACCATGAGCTCGGGCGCGAGCTCGTCGTAGCTGACGCCGGAGGGCTTGATGACCATGAGGTCCTCGCCGCCGTCGACCGGCACGCGGGCCGAGACGTTGCCCGCCGTCCACACGACGAGCCCCCAGCGGGGCAGCTCGGCGTGCAGGGCGGCCACCTCCGCACGAGCCTGCTCGACGGTGGCACGCACCTCGGGCGCGAGGTCCGCCAGCGCGGGGACGTCCCCGGTCGGTTCGTCGACTACCTGTCCTGCGGTCACTGCTCTCCTTGGTCGGTCCGGCGTGCCGGTACGGCGACGGCGCCCGGCCGGGAGCGGCCCGGCCGGGCGCGGCGTCGTTACTTCTTCGCGCCCCGGGCGGCCGCGCGGGCGCGGATCGCCTTGAGCCGGTGCATCAGCTCGTTGCCGCCGCGCCCGAAGTAGTCGTGCAGCTGGACGTACTCGGCGTACAGCTCGTCGTACAGCGTCGCGCGCTGCTCGCTGGGCAGGTAGGCGTTGCGGACCTTTCCGCCCATCGCCTCCGAGGCCTCCTGGATGGTCTCGTACTCGCCGGCGGCGACCGCGGCGTGGACGGCCGAGCCGAGGGCGCCCGCGTGGGCCGCCGTCGCGACCGAGATCGGCAGGCGCGTGACGTCGGAGAACAGCTGCATGAGGAACTTGTTCTTCAGCAGGCCGCCGGCGGCGACGAACTCGTTGATCTCGACGCCGTGCTCCTTGAAGGTGTCGACGATCATGCGGGCGCCGAAGGCCGTCGACTCGAGGAGCGCCCGGTACTGGTCCTCCGGGCGGGTGGTGAGCGTGGTGCCGATCATCAGCCCGGACAGGTCGGTGTCCACCAGGACGGACCGGTTGCCGCCGTGCCAGTCGAGCGCGACGAGTCCGTGCTCGCCGATCTGCTGGTTCGCCCCGAGGTCGGTGAGGTAGTCGTGGACCGACTTGCCCGCCTTCTTCGCGGCCTCGTGGTACTCCGGCGGGACGCTGTGGTCGACGAACCAGCCGAAGATGTCGCCGACGGCGGACTGGCCGCCCTCGAAGCCCCACAGGCCGTCGACGATTCCGCCGTCGACGACGCCGAACATCCCGGGGACCTCGACGAGATCCGGACCCGAGACGACGTACACGGCGGAGGTGCCGAGGATCGCCGTGAGCTGGCCCGCCTCGACGGCCTTGACGGCGGCCGCGGTGACGTGGGCGTCGATGTTGCCGACCGCCACGGCGGTGCCGGCGGCGAGCCCCATGAGCGAGGCGAACTCCTCGTTCAGCTCGCCGGCCTTCGAGGCCAGCGCGGCCACGGGGGCCGCCATCTTCTCCTCGAAGATGCCCCCGAACTCGGGGTTGAGCGCCTCGAGGTACTCGCGCGAGGGGTACTGACCGTCCTGGAACATCCGCTTGTAGCCGGAGTCGCCGGCGGACTGCACGAGGGTGCCCGTCATCCTCCAGACGATCCAGTCGAGCGCGTTGACGAAGACGTCGGTGGCCGCGTAGACCTCCGGGTCCTCCTCGAGGGTCTCGAGGACCTTGGGCAGGAGGAGCTCCGAGGAGATCGTGTTGCCGTAGCGGCCGAGCCAGGTCTCCCCACGCTCCTTGGCCACCTCGACGATGCGGGTCGCCTGCTCCTGGCCGCCGTGGTGCTTCCACAGCTTGACCCAGGCGTGCGGGCGGTTGCGGAACTCCTCGAGCTCGCACAGCGGCGTGCCGTCCTCCTTCGCGGCGACGACCGTCGCGGAGGTGAAGTCGATGCCGAGCCCGACCACCTGGTCGGCCGTGATGTCGGCGTCGTTCATGGCGGCCGGGACGGCCTTGCTGAGGACGTGGATGTAGTCGGCCGGGTCCTGGAGGGCGAACTCGGGCGGGAGCTTCTGCCCGTCCGCCGCGTCCAGGGTGCGGTCCATGACCGCGCTCGGGTAGTCGACGATGACCGAGGACCCCTTCTCGAGGCCGTCGCTCACGCGGATGATGCTGGCCCGGCCCGAGAGCGTCCCGAAGTCGATGCCGATGACGAACTTGCTGTCCTTGGTCACTGTGCTGCCTTCCTCCCGGCGGGGTGACGCCGTCGTCGGTGGCGGGGACGTGGTGCTTCGTCGTCGGGTCCCGGTGCCCGCCGGACCGGGACCCGACGGGGGTCAGCGCGCGGACTCCTGCGACCAGTAGCCCTCGGGCGAGAACAGCTCCTCGACGCACTCCTCGAGCAGCCCGACCTCGAGGAGGAGGTCGAGGAGCGTGTACCGCGAGCGGATGGTCTGCGCGCGGTAGTAGGTGAGCCGGAACCGCTCCATGTCGATGTCGATCTGCTCCGGGTGGTACACGGCGCCGACCGCCTTGAGCATCTCGCGGGCCTCGTCGGCGCTCACGAGCTGCTCACGGCACTTCTCGACGATGGTCGGCCACTCGCGGACGACCAGCTCGAGCCGCTCGCGCAGCTGCTCGGGCTCGAGGTACTTCGCCAGCGTCTGCTGCACGGCCGGCTCGACGAGCGGGGCGGCGCGCTCGGTGGTGTGCATCGCGCGCACCCGGGCCTCCATCTCCTCGCGGGACGGCCAGGCCGCCACGAGCGCGTCGATGTTGATGGCCGGCACGTCCTTGGTCAGCGCGACCTCGTAGAGCGCGCAGAGCGCCACCGTGCCGAGGCCGACCTTGAAGCCGTGCGAGAGCGGGGGCTCCCAGTCCAGGCCGTGCCCCTCCATCTCCCACGTGTGCGAGAACTGGTGGCCGGCGCCCGAGGCGGGCCGCGAGCTCTGGTGCGCCTGCATGGCCAGGCCGGACATCAGCAGACCCTCGGCGAGGCCCGCGAGCGCATCGGGGTCCGACTTCGCGAGGTCGTCGGGCCGCGAGAGGGACTCGCGCAGCGGGCCCTGGACGAGGCCCCAGACGTACTCGTCGATCGTCTCGACCCCGAGGATGTCGGAGATGATCCAGTCGGCGCCGGCGGGGACCTTCTCGACGAGGTCGCCGAAGCCGGTCGCCGTCAGGCGCTGCGGGGCCGTCGCCATGAGGTCGAGGTCCGCCACCAGCGCGGTCGGCGCCGGGCAGTTGCGCGTGATCTTGAAGCCGTCCTTGGTGATCGACGACCCGAAGGCGGCGTACCCGTCCATCGAGGCGGCGGTGCACACGTTCATGTAGGGCCGCTCGAGCTCGCCCGAGGCGAGCTTGACGATGTCGTTGAGCGTGCCCGACCCGATCGAGCAGGCCACCGCGTCGGTGCCCCGCAGGTGCTCACGGATGAGCTCGACGTTCTCGTAGCCGGCGTAGAGCGTGGGCGTGCCCGGGAAGACGTAGGGCTCGTCGAGGTCGATCCCGGCCGCGCGCAGCGACTCGGTGACGGCCTCGCCCGCGAGGGCCCACGTGTTGCCGTCGGCGACGACGATGCCGCGCCGACCGGCGAACTGCTCGGCGAACACCTCCCCGGTGCGGCCCACCACGCCTCGTCCGTGGACGATCGCCTGGGTGTCGGTGGCGGTTGTCAGCGCGGTGGCGATCAGGTCCTCGGTCATGAGGTCTCTCCTTGTCGGGATGGGGATACGGCGGTGGGGACGACGCGACGACGCCGGTCAGCCGGCGACGTGGTCGACGGTGTCGTGGATGAGCTCCTGCAGCGCCGGGTACTGCTTGGCGTACTGGTCGACGTAGAAGCGGTACTCCTCGTGGCGCGCGGCGTCCGGCTCGAGCCGGGCCCGGGTGTGCACCATGGCCTCGGCGGCCTCCGCGACCGACGGGTGCAGCCCGGCGCCGGCGGCGGCGAGGATGCACGAGCCGAGCGTGACGGCGTCGCCGACCTCGGTGAGCGTGATCGGGACGCCGGTGACGTCTGCGTGCATCTGGATCCAGTCGGCCGACTTGAGCGCGCCACCGGCGGCGACGAACTCCTCGACCTCGAACCCCACCTCGCGCAGGGCCCGCATGTTGAGCTCGACGCCGTAGGCGACGGACTCCTGGACGGCCTTGTAGAGGTGCGCGCGGGTGTGCGAGAGCGAGAGCCCGGAGACGGTGCCGCGGGCCTTCGAGTCCGAGTAGGGCGTGCGGTTGCCCTGGAAGTACTCGGTGAAGATGACGCCGTCGGAGCCCGGTGCGATCTCGCGGGCCTTGGCGTTCATCACGTCGTAGGGGTTGAGGCCGGTGCGCTCGGCGGCGTCGACGATGTCCTGGCAGAACTCGTCCTTGAACCACTTGAGGACCGATCCGGTCGAGGTCAGCGAGCTCTCGACCGTGTACTGGCCGGGGACGACGCCGTCGACGTAGCCGCCGAAGAAGCCCTTGCCGGAGATCGGCTCCGCGCTCTGGCCGGACATCACGTGGCTCGAGCCGGTCACGAGCGTCATCTTCCCCGGGGAGAGCACGTTGAGGCCGATCTGGCCGTGCCAGGCGTCGCCTCCGCCCTGGGCGACGGGGGTGCCGGGCATGAGGCCGAGCTCCTCGGCGGCGTGGGACGTCAGGCCGCCGACGGCGACGCCGAGGTCGTTGACCGTCTCGGGGAGCTTGTCGAACACGTCCCCGGCGCCGGCCGCCTCGTAGAGGTCGACGGGCCAGCCGCCGTTGTCCCGGTCGTAGTAGGAGCGGTGCGCGGCGGTGTTGATGTTGAGCGTCCACTCGCCGGTCAGCTGGAAGGTCAGCCAGTCGGGCGCGTCGATGAGGCGGTACGCCCTGTTGTAGGTCTCCGGCTCGTTCTCCTTGAGCCAGGCCGCCTTGAAGGGGTACCACTCGGCGGTCGGCGGGAGGGTGCCGTCACCGGTGTACCGGGTCGCGGGCGAGCTGTGCCCGACGACGCGCTGGGCCTGCTCGGTGGCGCGCACGTCCATCCACATGATGGCCGGGCGGATGGCCTGGCCCGAGCGGTCCATCGCGACGACGGTCATCGTCGTCGCGTCGTAGGAGATGCCGGCGATGTCCCGGCCGGTGAGGCCGGATTCGCGCATGGCCTTGGCGGTCGACGCCTTGAGCGCCTCCCACCAGTCGGACGGCGACTGCTCGGCCCATCCCGGCCGGGGGTGGGTGGTGCGGTAGGTGGTCGCCGCGAAGACGATCGGGCGGCCGACCAGGTCGAAGATCCCGACCCGGCAGCTCTCGGTGCCGAAGTCGATGCCCATGACGAAGGGGCCGGTAGGGGTACGAGCGGACATCGTCGCCTCTTTCTCGTGGGGGTGTTCCGCGCATCTCCGCGCAGGTGGCCTGGGTGACGGCCGGTCCCGGGACGGCGGACCGGCCGCGCTGTCAGTCGGTGTCGTCGTCGCCCCACCCGAGCGCCTGACGCTCGGCGGCGGGGATCAGGTGGTCGATGCGCTCGAGCGCGAAGGTCGGCTGCTCCTGCGCGGGCAGCTCCTCGGCGTCGACGAGGGTGTTGTCGCCGGTGAGGACGAGAGTCGAGGCCATGCCGGTGCGGACGGCCATGCCGATGTCCGTGCCGAGCCGGTCGCCGACCATCATGCAGCGGGCGGGGTCGACGTCGAGGCCGACGAGGGCCGCCTCGAGCATCGCTCCCTCGGGCTTGCCCATGTTGGCGTGGAGCGAGACGCCGGTGGTCGCCTCGATGGCGGCGACGATGCCGGCGGCGTCGGGCTCACCGCGTCCGCCCGGGAACGGGCAGTAGCGGTCGGGGTTGGTCGTGATGAGGATGGCGCGCTTGTGGAACCACAGCGCGTCGAAGGCGATCTGCAGCTTCTTGTACTCGAAGGTGCGGTCGTAGGAGGCGATGACGATGTCGATCGCGGCCGGGTCCTCGGACCGCTTGATGCCCGCGGCGTCGAGGGCGCGGATCAGCGGTTCCTCCGCGATCGGGTACACCGTGGCGTCGGGGTGGTGTGCCTGGAGCCAGCGCACCGTCGTGACGACCGTGTTGGCGATCTCGTCGACCGGGGTCGGCAGTCCGAGGCGCTCGAGCTTGGCCGAGTACTCCTCGGGGTCCTTCGTGGGGTTGTTCGACAGGAAGCGCACCGGCAGGTCGCGGCGGTGCAGCTCCTCGATGAGGCGCTTGGCGCCGGGGAGCAGGTGGTCGCCGAGGTAGATCGTGCCGTCCATGTCGAAGACATAGGCCTCGTAGAAGTCCGTGGGTCCGGCCTGATCGATCATCGCGCCTGCTCCGTCTCTCTCGAAGTGGGGCCTCCAGCGTTGCAGAGGCCCGATGTTCGCGCCCGCGGGGGTACGGCGGGCTGCGGGGTGTACGTCGTCGTGCGGCGCGAAGTCGCGCCCCACCGCCGGCGGGGCCGGACAGGGGTGGAACTGCTCCGGGGCGGGGGCCGTGGCCCCCGCCCCGGTGCGGCTGTCAGATCGTGGTGACCAGGTAGATGACCGTGGTCCCGATGAAGATGATGCCTGCCGGCGGGTCGATGTGCGTGTCGCCGCGGGCGTTGAAGATCCGCGAGAACGCCTCGCCACCGACGCCACCGAGGAGACCGGCGATGCCACCGCCGATGACCGCGACCCACGGGTCGGTGCCGACCACGGTGAGCAGCTGCACGGCCGCGAGGCCCGCGAGGATCGTCATGTGGTGCGTGACCGGGGTCTTCAGGCCCAGGCTGAGGAAGATGAGCGAGATCGCCGAGATCGCCCAGCCGATGAGGAACACCTGGCTGACGATGTTGGTGTACGCCGGGTTGTCGGTCGGGACGTTGCCGATGAGCCACACGGCGACGAACGCGAAGAGCAGACCGGAGGTCAGGCCGTGCAGCGCCGAGATGCTCCACTTCTCCTGGTGCTCGACCCAGTGGGTGCCGTCCTTGAGCGAGAGCGGGTTGTGCCCCTTGAACGGGCCGACCAGCGACCTGGACTTCACGCCGAACACGAGGCGGGCGACGAGGGCGACGCCGACGACCGAGAGGGCGACCGTGTCCGTGGTGAACAGCAGACCCTCACCCTCCGGAGCCCACAGGCCGAAGAGCCAGATGAAGAACTGGTTCATCACGTAACCGAGGATGCCGAAGACACCACCGACGACGAAGATGTCGGCCTTCGGGTAGCCGGCCAGCGGCGTGACGATGTCACGTCCGTTGACACCCTCGGGGAAGTACCCCCGCTTCGCGGCGTAGGCGGCCGCGGCGGCACCACCGGCGAAGGCGATGTGCGGTCCGAAGACCGGGCCGAACGCGAACATGCTGATGAAGTCCTGCGCCACCGGGACGCCGCCGAGCAGGGCGGAGAACCCGAACAGGAAGGCGAAGCCGGTGAAGATGAATGCGGTCTGTCCGCCGATGGCGGCGCCGAACGCGCCGCCGGCGAACGCGACGATCAACCAGACGATGTCGATTTCCACGTCGGTGGTACCTCTCTCTTCCCCCACGGCGCCGTGGGGAGTGTTGTGACTGCGGTGTCGGGCCGCCGACGTCTTGGAGCGACGATGGCCGGACCGGCCTGCGGGGGGAACCCCGCCGACCGGGGACCGCACCCCGGCCGTGGGGCCGGGGTGCGGAGGGTCAGGATCCGGCGGTGCCGGACTGCTGCTGCTTCGCCTCGTAGTCGCTGAGGACGGCGACCTTCTCGGCCGACGGCGAGCTCTCGTCGAACTCGTGGCCGAGCCACTCGCCCGCGAGCTTGCGCGCGAGCTCGAGGCCGATGACGCGCTGGCCGAAGGTGAGGACCTGCGCGTTGTTGGACTTGATCAGCCGCTCGACGCTGAAGCTGTCGTGCGCGACGGACGCCCGGATGCCGGGGACCTTGCCCGCGGCCATCGCGACGCCCATGCCGGTACCGCACACGAGGAGCGCACGGTCGGCGTCACCGGCCGCGACCTTCTCGCCGGCTGCGGTGCCGATGTTGGGGTAGGGGTTGCCGTCGTCGGACGTGCCGACGCCGACGTCGATGACCTCGTCGACCCGGGGGTCGGACTCGAGGTCAGCCTTGAGCTTCTCCTTGTAGTCGTATCCGGCGTTGTCCGAACCGACCACGATCCGCAGGCCCATGTCGCCTCCCGTTCTGGCGCCTGTGCGCCTCTCGGGTGACGGTTCTCGGGCTCCGTCACCCGTCACGCCCGTGCGGCGCGATCTGCGTCGGAACCGTACCAAAGGCGTCGACAGATGCTCACCCATGGTGAACGGAAGTGCAGGCGTGTCGTCCAGGCGTGCGAAAGCGCGCGGGACGACGCTCATCTGCGCCTCCCCTCCCCCTAGTCACAGGGGAGGCAGCGGCCGGCCCCGGGAGAGACCCGACCGGGCGATCCGCTCGGCGAGCGCACGCAGGGTCGGCTCGTCGATGACGAGGTCGGTGACAGCGCCCGAGCGGAGCGCGCCGAGGGTCGGTCGCACCTTGGCGGCGCCGGACACCACGCACACCCGGCGCTCGATCCGCCGCAGCGCCGCCGGCGACGGCCCCGAGGCCCGGGCGTTGGTCGCGATGTCCGCGTAGGTCCCGTCCTCGCGCAGGAGCACGGTGCAGATGTCCCCGACGACGCCGGCCGCCTGGAGCGTCTGGATCTCCTGCTGGTCGAGGTATCCCCCGGCGTAGACCTGGGAGCTGAGCGCACCGGTGAAGGCTCCGACGCCGAACAGCGCGACGTCGGTGCGCGCCTGCAGCGCCCGGACCGCGGCGAGGGACCGCTCCCGCCACATCGCGAGCTTGGTCTCCGGGTAGTCGAAGAACGCCGGCACCGGGAAGTGGTGCACCGACGACTCGAAGGCCCGCGCGGCGGCCTCCATGATGGCCCCGGCGTACGGGATGCCGGTCGTCGTCGGGTTGGCGGCGCCGTTGAGCTGGACCACGGCCGAACGCGGCGCCGAGCGGGCGACGAACTGGGCGACGACGGCCGCGATCGTGTTGCCCCACGCGATCCCGAGCACGGAGCCGGGCTGCATCCAGCCCGACACGAGCCGCCCGGCCACGCGCGCCACCTGCTCGAGCCGCTGCACGTCCGTCGACGCCGGCCGGACCGTCACGACATGGGTCTGCACGTCGAACAGGTCGCGCAGCACCATCGACTCGCGCGTCCCCATCTCGGCGGGCGGGTGCAGCTCGATCCGCACCATGCCCGACGCGCGCGCCTGCTTGATGAGTCGGGACACGGTCGAGCGCGAGACCCCCGTGCGCCGGGCGATCGTCTCCATGGTCTCGTCCTGCAGGTAGTACATCGAGGCGGCCTCGAAGACCTCCCGCTCTCGGTCACGCTCGTCCACCGGTCCTCCGTCACTCTGCACGTCCGCTCACCCAAGTTGTGCGGATGTGCGATGGCGACCATCCTAAGGAGAACACGACGCGGTGGACGCGATCCCCGACGTCGACGCACGAGCCGATGGAGGAGCGAGCACGTGAACACGACAGCACTCACGCAGGAGTCCCGGCAGGACGCCCTGGACACGATGGCCGAGACCGAGCTCGACGTCCTCGTCATCGGCGGAGGCGTCACCGGCGCCGGCATCGCGCTCGACGCGGCCACGCGCGGCCTCAGCACCGGGATCGTCGAGATGCGCGACTGGGCGTCCGGCACCTCGCAGTGGTCCTCCAAGCTCATCCACGGCGGGCTCCGCTACCTCTACCAGCTCAACTTCGCCCTCGTCTCCGAGGCGCTGAAGGAGCGCGGCATCCTCCTGACGACGACGGCACCGCACCTCGTCTCCGCCCAGCCGTTCCTCTGGCCGCTCAAGCAGCGCGTCATCGAGCGTGGCTACTCGGCGGTCGGCGTCGGCATGTACGACGCGCTGTCGATCCTCGGCAACAAGGGCGCGACCGTGCCGATGCAGAAGCACTACAGCCACAAGGGCGCGATGGACCTCGTCCCGAGCCTCGACCCCGACACCCTCATCGGCGGCATCCGTTTCTACGACGCCCGCGTGGACGACGCGCGGCTCGTCATGACCCTCGTGCGGACCGCGCAGGGCTACGGCGCCCACGCCGCGACGCGCTCGCAGGTCACGTCGATCACCACGGATGCCACCGGCCGCGCGACCGGCGCGATCGTCAAGGACCTCGAGACCGGCCGCGAGATCACCGTGCGCGCGAAGAACGTCATCGGCGCGACCGGCGTGTGGACCGAGGAGACCGAGACGCTCGGCGGCGCCGAGGGCGGGCTCCAGGTCCTCGCCTCGAAGGGCATCCACATCGTGGTGCCCAAGGAGCGGATCGAGGGCAGCACCGGCGTCTTCCTGCGCACCGAGAAGTCGGTCCTCTTCATCATCCCGTGGCAGCGCTACTGGGTCATCGGCACCACGGACACCAAGTGGACCGAGCAGGTGGACTCGCCGGTGGCGACCGCGGAGGACATCGACTACGTCCTCGAGCAGGCCAACTCGGTGCTTCTCGACAAGCTGACGCGGGACGACATCATCGGCACGTACGCCGGCCTGCGCCCCCTCCTCCAGCCGGTGGACAAGGGCGACGGCGAGTCGACGAAGGTCTCCCGCGAGCACACGGTGACCACGCCGCAGCCCGGCCTCACCGTCATCGCCGGCGGCAAGCTCACCTCGTACCGGCTCATGGCCCAGGACGCGGTCGACCACGCGATCGGGAAGGCTCGGGCCAAGGCGACGCCGTCGATCACCGAGAGGACCCCGCTCGTGGGGGCTCCCGGGCTCGAGGCCACGCGCCGGCAGCTACCGCGCCTGGCGTCGAAGTACAACCTCACCCGGGCACGCGCCGAGCACCTCGTCTCGCGCTACGGGTCCGAGGTGACCGAGGTCCTCTCGACCGTCGACGCCGACCCGAGCCTCGGCGCGCCGCTCGAGCACGCGCCGGACTACCTGCGCGCCGAGGTCGCCTACGGCGTCACCCACGAGGGTGCGCTGCACCTCGAGGACATGCTGCTGCACCGCGTCCGGCTCGACTTCGAGCTGCCCGACCGTGGCAAGGCGGCGGCCCCCGAGGTCGCCGAGGTCATGGGTTCCCTGCTCGGCTGGGACGACGCCCGGCGTGAGCAGGAGGTCCAGAGCTGGGTCGCGCAGGCGGACGCGATCCTCGCCGCCCAGCAGACCGACAACGACGAGGCGGCCTCGGCCGCACGCGTGCAGGCCCCGCAGCTGGTCCCCGTCGAGGACCTCTCGTCGGCACACTGACACGTACTGCCTGGACGGGCGGGAACCCACCGGTCCCCGCCCGTCCGTCCACCCCCACAAGGACCGGCCACCGGAAACCGCCGGCGGCCGGATGCACATCGACACCGAAGTCGAAAGGAACCGCCCCCACCATGAGCGACCAGAAGTACGTCCTCGCGATCGACCAGGGAACGACCTCCTCCCGGGCCATCATCTTCGACCACTCCGGGCAGATCGTCTCGGTCGGCCAGCTCGAGCACGAGCAGATCTTCCCGAGGGCGGGCTGGGTCGAGCACGACCCGAAGGAGATCTGGAACAACGTCCGGGAGGCCGTGGGCCAGGCCCTGTCCAAGGCCTCCCTCAACGCGGGCAACATCGCCGCCGCGGGCATCACCAACCAGCGCGAGACCACCGTCGTCTGGGACAGGACCACCGGTGAGCCGATCTACAACGCGATCGTCTGGCAGGACACCCGCACCGACGCCATCTGCAAGGAGCTCGCGGGCTCCGAGGGCGACGAGAAGTACAAGTCCCGCGTCGGACTGCCGCTCGCCACCTACTTCTCCGGGCCGAAGATCAAGTGGATCCTCGACAACGTCGACGGCGCCCGCGAGAAGGCCGAGTCCGGCGACCTCATCTTCGGCAACACCGACGCCTGGGTGCTGTGGAACATGACGGGCGGCGTCGACGGCGGCCTGCACGTCACCGACGTCACCAACGCCTCGCGCACGATGCTCATGGACGTCAAGACCCTGAGCTGGGCCGAGGACATCGCGGCCGACATGGGCGTCCCGCTCTCGATGCTCCCCGAGATCCGCTCCTCCTCCGAGGTCTACGGCAAGGGTCGCGGACAGGGGCTGCTCGCCGACGTGCCGATCTCCGGCATCCTCGGCGACCAGCAGGCCGCCACGTTCGGCCAGGCCTGCTTCGAGAAGGGCATGGCCAAGAACACCTACGGCACGGGCAACTTCATGCTCATCAACACCGGGAACGAGCCGGTGTTCTCCGAGAACGGGCTGCTCACCACGCTGGGCTACAAGATCGGCGACCAGCCGGCCGTGTACTGCCTCGAGGGCTCGATCGCCGTGACCGGCTCGCTCGTCCAGTGGCTGCGCGACAACCTCGGCATCATCTCCAGCGCTCCGGAGGTCGAGGAGCTCGCCAAGACGGTCGAGGACAACGGCGGCACCTACTTCGTCCCGGCGTTCTCCGGCCTGTTCGCCCCGTACTGGAAGTCCGACGCCCGCGGCGCGCTCGTCGGCATGACCCGGTTCGTCAACAAGGGGCACATCGCCCGCGCCACCCTCGAGGCCACGGCCTTCCAGACGCGCGAGGTCCTCGACGCGATGAACGCCGACTCCGGCGTCGACCTCGCCGAGCTCAAGGTCGACGGCGGCATGGTCGCCAACGAGACCCTCATGCAGTTCCAGGCCGACATCCTCGGGGTCGACGTCGTCAAGCCCGTCGTCGCCGAGACGACCGCGCTGGGCGCCGCGTACGCCGCGGGCATCGCCGTCGGGTTCTGGAACGGCGAGCAGGACGTCATCGACAACTGGGCCGAGGACAAGCGGTGGACGCCGCAGCTCGACGAGGCCGAGCGCGAGCGGACCTACCGCCTGTGGAAGAAGGCCGTGACGAAGACGTTCGACTGGGTCGACGAGGACGTCAACTGATCGACGAGTGAGGGGAACTCCTCCCGCGAGCGAGGGGATTCCCCGACGTGCCGAGGGGCGCGCGGCCACCGCGGCTGCGCGCCCCTTCGCGCGTCCGGCTCCCGCGACCTCACGCTCCCCCGCCCCGGTGTCAGCCCCCGGACACCGACAGTTCGGCCTGCCGCAGCACCGCGGCGAACTCGTCGTCGACGGTGCGCGAGCTCAACCAGGCGTCCGGCAGGTGCGCGCGCTTCGGTCCGCCGGCCCTTCCCCGCTGCCCCTCGGCTCCCTCACCCGGGTACGGCGAGTCGAGGTCGAGGTCGGCGATCAGCGCATCCAGCTCGGCCAGCGTGGAGATGAGGGCGAACGCCCGACGCGCGTCGCCGCCGACGGGGTAACCCTTGAAGTACCACGCCACGTGCTTGCGCATCTCGCGCATGGCCCGGTCCTCGTCGCCGAAGTGCTCGGCCATGAGCTCGGCGTGGCGGCGCAGCACCCCGGTCACGTCGCGCAGCCCGGGCCGCACCCGCCGGTCCGAGCCGGTCGCCGCCGCGACGAGGTCGGTGAACAGCCACGGCCTGCCCTGGCACCCACGACCGACGACGACGCCGTCCGCCCCGGTCGTCCGCATCATCTCGGCGGCGTCCTCGGCGGACCACAGGTCGCCGTTCCCGAGCACGGGGACGGTCGTCACGGCCTCCTTGAGTCGGGCGATCGCCTCCCAGCGCGCGGTCCCCGAGTAGTGCTGCTCGAGCGTGCGGGCATGCAGCGCGACGGCCGCGGCGCCGGCGGCCTCGGCGGCCCGTCCGGCGTCGAGGTAGGTGAGGTGCTCGTCGTCGATGCCCATGCGCATCTTCACGGTCACCGGCACCTCGTGCCCGCGACCCCGGCTGGCCGAGCGGGCGGCGTCGACGGCACCGCGCACGATGTCGCTGAACAGGTCGGCCTTCCACGGCAGCGCCGCTCCCCCGCCCTTGCGCGTGACCTTGGGGACCGGGCAGCCGAAGTTGAGGTCGACGTGGTCGGCCCAGTCCTCCTCGACGAGGATCCGCACCGCGGCCGCCACCGTGACCGGGTCGACGCCGTAGAGCTGCACTGACCGCACGGGGTCCGTGGGGTCGGGGGTGATCATCCGCATCGTCTCGGGCGTGCGCTCGACGAGCGCGCGGGAGGTGATCATCTCGCACACGTACAGCCCGGCCGGGGCATGGGTCCCGACGGCGGAGCTCACCCGGGCGGTCGGCGCCAGGGCCGCCTCGCCCGCCTCACGGCACAGCTGCCGGAACGGCGGCAGGGTGACGCCGGCCATGGGGGCCAGGACGACGGGCACGCCGACGCGAACCTCCCCCACCTGGAGCGGGGCCGGGGTGCGCAGCGCGTCCGTCGCCGTGTGCGGCGGGTCCGGCTCGCCGGTCACCCGCGTCGTCGACTCGCTCATCCACCAGCTCCTGCTCGTCCGCCGTCCGCCTCGTGCCCGCCGCACCGGGCGACGGACCCTCCATTGTGCGGCAGCGAACCGGCCCAAGGCGTGCGACGGTCCTCACGGCGCCCCCGCGCCGGCCACCCAGGACGAGTGACCGACGCGGGTCGGACGATGTCGACCCGCCCGCGCGCTGAATCCGTCAGGCGCCGGGACGGCGGTCAGGCTCCGACGAGACGCTGGGCGAGGTACCCCGCCACCTGGTCGAGCGAGACGCGCTCCTGGGTCATCGAGTCGCGGTCGCGCACGGTGACGGCCCGGTCCTCGAGCGAGTCGAAGTCGACCGTGAGGCAGTAGGGCGTCCCGATCTCGTCCTGCCGACGGTAGCGTCGGCCCACGGCCCCGGCGTCGTCGAAGTCGACGTTCCAGCTCTGCCGCAGCTCGGCCGCGAGGTCGCGCGCCATCGGCGAGAGGTCGGCGTTGCGCGAGAGCGGGAGCACGGCGGCCTTGACGGGCGCGAGCCGGTGGTCGAGCTTGAGCACGGTGCGGGTGTCGACCCCGCCCTTGGCGTTGGGCGCCTCGTCCTCGGTGTAGGCCTCGACGAGGAACGCCATGAGCGAGCGCGTGAGACCGGCGGCCGGCTCGATGACGTAGGGCGTCCAGCGGGTGTCCTTCGTCTGGTCGAAGTAGGACAGGTCCTTGCCGGAGTGCTCGGAGTGCGTCGAGAGGTCGAAGTCGGTGCGGTTGGCGATGCCCTCGAGCTCGCCCCACTCGCTGCCCGTGAACCCGAACTTGTACTCGATGTCGACGGTCCGCTTGGAGTAGTGGGAGAGCTTCTCGGCGGGGTGCTCGAAGTGCCGGAGGTTCTCGCGGGCGATGCCGAGCCCCGTGTACCAGGCGGTGCGCTGCTCGATCCAGTACTCGTGCCAGTCCTCGTCGGTGCCGGGCTCGACGAAGAACTCCATCTCCATCTGCTCGAACTCGCGCGTGCGGAAGATGAAGTTGCCGGGCGTGATCTCGTTGCGGAACGACTTGCCGATCTGGCCGATGCCGAACGGCGGCTTGCGGCGCGCGGAGGTCATGACGTTGGCGAAGTTGACGAAGATGCCCTGCGCGGTCTCGGGCCGCAGGTAGTGCAGGCCGGACTCGTCCTCGATCGGGCCGAGGTAGGTCTTGAGCATCATGTTGAAGTCGCGGGGCTCGGTCCACTTCCCGCGGTTGCCGCAGTTGGGGCACGGCAGCTCGGTCAGCTCGACGGCGTCGGGGTCGTCGAGGCCCTTGCGCTCGGCGTACTCCTCCTGCATCTGGTCGACCCGGAACCGCTTGTGGCACTCGAGGCACTCCGTCAGCGGGTCGGTGAACACACCGACGTGGCCCGACGCGTGCCACACCTGGCTCGGCAGGATGATCGCGGAGTCCAGCCCCACGACGTCGTCGCGCGAGGTGACCATGTGCCGCCACCACTGGCGCTTGATGTTGTCCTTGAGCTCGACGCCGAGGGGACCGTAGTCCCAGGCGGAGCGGGTACCGCCGTAGATCTCGCCGGACTGGAACACGAATCCCCGGCGCTTGGCGAGGGAGATGACGTTGTCGAGAGCGGTGGCGGCCATGTGGTCTCCAGGTTCTGCCGGGCGGTGCCCGGCGCTCGAGCCGCACCCGGGTGGTGCGGACGGGGACAACCGTAGACGGACGGGACGCCGCGGGGCACATCGATCCGCCGCAGCGCGGACCGCGACCGGTGTCGGGCGCCACGCGGCCCGCTGCAGCACGGGGACCGGGGGCTCGCCCGGCTCGGACACGCTCGCCGCTAGCTCTCCCGGTAGATCTCCGGGACCTGGTCCGGGTAGGCGAGGACGCGGCCGTCGCCGATCGCCACGGTGGCGATACCTCCGTCGAGCGACGTGTAGGTCATCGTCAGCTCCTCCGCGCCGGCCACGTCGAGGTCGATCTCGACGGGCTCGCCGAGGGTGACCTCCTCGCTCCACCGCAGCGCGCCGTCAGTGGAGAACTGCACGCGCACGACCCGGTCGTCGAAGCCCTCGAGGTCGTCACCGGCGAGCTCGGGGTCCTCGAACCGCCCGATCGTCCCGCGGAACCGTTCGAAGCCGCCGTCGAGCGTCCAGCCCCACGTACCCGAGTCGTTGTAGTTGCCGGAGTCGAGCGCTCTCGGGTAGGACCGGCCCGCGATCTCGATCGGCCCCTGCCCCGCGATGTTGAACCCGGAGCCGGAGATGTAGTCGAGCTCGTCGAGATACATCGAGGTGCTCGGGACGGCGACCTCGACCTCGACCGACCCGTCGTGGTCCTCGCCCGCCGCGGGGGTCTGCCCGACGATCGTGCCGACCGGCTCACCGTCCGAGAGCACCTCGGTGGTGGCGATCTCGGTGCCGTCGCCGAGCTCTGCCTGCGCCTGCTCGACCGTCTGCCCGGCAAGGTCCGGGGTCGGGCTCGACCGGAACACGAACGCCCAGAGCAGGAGCACGACGACGAGGAGCGCGACGACGCCGCCCCCGACGAGCAGCGGCAGGCGCGGTCGCGCAGCCGCACCCGGGGCGCGGGAGGCGTTCCCACCGGTGGCCGCTGCGCCGCCGTAGGCCGCCGCGCCGCCGTACCCGGCCGGACCACCACCGGCGGACCCGGGCGAGCCCGGACCGCCGTAGGACGCCGAACCGCCGTACGGCCCGCCGGCCGCTCCCCCGTACCCGGGACCACCTGCGGCCGGTCCGACGTACGAGCCGCCACCCGGCCCGCCGTAGCCTGGTGCACCCGCGCCGGGGCTGCCGTACGTGCCGGGCGCTGCGGCGGGCGACCCCGCCACCATCGGCCCCGCACCCGGGTCGTGCGCGGACGCCGCGGACCACGGCGGCGCGCCCTGGGCACCGGCCGCCGGCACTGAGCCTGGCGCGGAGGCGCCACCGGCCCCCGCGGCGCCTCCCGCGGCCGCCGCACCTCCCGCGCTCGGCGCGAGCCGCGTGCTGCCGGGACCCGCACCCTGCTCGAGCAGGGCCGGGTCGACCTGACGGGTCTCGTCACCACCGGTTGCGGCGGTCGCGGTGCGCCGGCCGAGGTCGGCCGTGGCGTCGTCGTCGGTCCGCCGGGGCGCGGGCGCACCCGGAGGCGGCGCGTCGAGCGCGGTCAGCGCCGGCAGGCCGCGCAGCTCCTCGGCCAGGTGCCCCAGCTCCTCGGCCACGTCGGTGGCCGACGGACGCTCGCGGGCCTCCTTGTCGACCATCCGCGTCACGGCGGTCCACAGCTGGTCCGGGAACCCGTCGGGGCGGCCGGGCAGCAGCTCGGAGTGCCGGCGCAGCACGCCGTACGTGCCGCCGGGGCCGGCGAACGGGGTCACCCCGACGACCATCTCGTAGAGCATGACGCCGAGCGCGTAGACGTCCGTCGCCGGGCCGGGCGGCAGCTCCTCGATGACCTCGGGCGCCATGTAGAGGGGGGTGCCGAGCATCGCGGTCGACGTCGTCGAGTGGAGGGCCTGCGTGACGCGGGCGACGCCGAAGTCGGACACCTTCGGCACGATCCCCTCGCCCGCGCCGCCGTCGTCACCCTCGGCGACGTCACCGCCTCCGCCGGCGAGCAGGACGTTGCCCGGCTTGACGTCGCGGTGGATGACACCGCGATCGTGGATGGCGGCGAGCCCGACCGCGATCTGTCGGCCGAACCACGCGGCCTCGCCCGGCGGGAGCGTCCCGCGCTCGTCGAGCAGGCCGCGCAGGTCGCCGCCCGCGACGAACTCCATGACGATGGCGAGCGTGCTGCCCTCGACCACGAGGTCGTGGACCCGTACCACGTTGGCGTGGACGACCCGGACGAGGAACGAGCGCTCCTGGACGAACCGCTGGACGATCTCGGGGTCCTCGGCGTACTCCGACCGCAGGATCTTGACCGCCACCTCGTGGCCGTCGTCGTTGCGGTGCCCCGCCCAGACGGAGCCCATCGCGCCGCGGCCGACCTGGCGGTCGAGCGTGTATCGGCTGCCGAGCGGGCGTGACGTCATGGATCCTCGGGTGTCGGTGCGGAGGGGCGGGAAGGGGGGAACGGTCCTGCGACAGGGTACCGATCCGCGGCGCGTCAGCCGTCCTGGTAGCGCTCGGGGAGCTCGCCGGGCGCGGCGAGCACACGCCCGTCACCGATGGCGAAGCCGGCAGTGGCATTGTCGCCGCCGCTCGTCAGCGACCAGCGGACCACGATCTCGTCGACCCCCTCGACGTCGAGCGTGAGCGCCCGGGGCTCGTCGAGCGTGACGGACCCGCTCCACAGGATCTCGCCGTCGCCCGTGACCTCGACGGCGACCGTGTACGAGTCGTAGGTCGTCTGATGCGCCTCGTCGTCGAAGGTGGCGGGCATCCGGCCGATCTCTGCGCGGAACACCCGGAACCCGGAGTCCAGGTCCCACCCCCAGGCGCCCTCCGGCACGCTCGGCTCGGAGGTGTATCCGCGCAGGAAGGCCTCCTCGCCGAGGTCGACGGCCTCCTGGACGGGTTCGGAGAGGTCATCGCCGGTGAGGGGCTCGAGGTCCGCGAGGTCGCGGCGCTCACTCTCCCGCGCGATCGTCACCTCGACCTCGCCGTCGACGGGCTCGTCGGTCCGCGGCGACTGACCCATCACCGTGCCGATCTCGTGACTGTCGGCGAGGCCGTCCACGGCGACGACGTCGACGCCGCCCATCTCCTCCTCCGCCTCCTCGAGCGTCATGCCCCACAGGTTCGGCATGACCGTCACCTCGGGCTCGGTGTCGCGCGTGAACCAGAGGACGCCGGCCACGACGAGGGCGAGCACGGCGACGGCGGAGACGAGGACGAGCGGGAGGGTGCGGCCGCGCCTGCGACGCGCGTCGTACCCGTCGTCGACGACCTCGCCGTGCACGCGCAGCGGCGCTCCCCTGCCGGGCGCCCCGGCGGAGACGACCGGGCCCCCGACGGCCGGGACGAGCCCGGTCCGGTCGCGTCGCACGGTCGGCTCGGCGTCGTCGGGCGCGTGCTCACCCGCGGTCCCCGACGACGAGGAGCCGGCGGAGGCCGTTCCTACGGACGAGGACGACGACGAGCCTGCCGCCCGGGAACCGGCCGAGCTGTCGTCGGCGGGCCTGGACCCGGCGGCCGGCGAGCTGCCCGACGGGCGTCCGCCCTCGCTCGAACCGTCCGCCGTCACGCCCAGCGCCGTCGGACCGTCGGCGAGAGCCGGGCGCCGGGCGGGTGTCCCCACCGGCGGGTGGACGAGCCTCGGTCGGGCCGGCAGGTCGGCGAGCACGGTCGCGAGCGCGTCGAGCTCGTCGGCGAGCGCCGCGGCCTCGGGGCGCGCCTCGGGCTCCTTGTCGAGGCAGCGCTGGACCACGTCCCACAGCTCGTCCGGGAGGCCGTCGGGCCGGCCCGGCAGGAGCTCGGTCTGGCGGCGCATGACGCCGTAGGTCCCGCCGTCACCGGTGAAGGGGGTGACGCCGGTGAGCATCCGGTACACGAGGATCCCGAACGAGTAGATGTCGCTCGCGGGGGTGGGCAGCCGCTCGAGGACGATCTCCGGGGCCATGTACAGCGGGGTGCCGACCACCATCGTCGCGCTCGTCGCCTCGGTGATCTCGCCGTGCGTCACGCGCGCGACGCCGAAGTCCGTCACCTTCGGCACCGCCCCGTCGTCGGTGCGGTCGAGCAGGATGTTCGCGGGCTTGACGTCGCGGTGGACGACGCCGCCGGCGTGGATCGCGGCCAGCCCGCGGGCCACCCCCGCGCCGTACGCGGCGGCGTCGCCGGGCGCGAGGGTCCCACGCCGGTCGACCTCCTGGCGCAGGTCACCGCCCTCGACGAGCTCCATGACGATCGCCAGCGTGCTGCCCTCGACCACGAGGTCGATCACCTGCACCACGTTGGGGTGGACGACGTTCGTCAGGAGCGCCCGCTCCTGGATGAACCGGCGGACGATCTCCAGGTCTTCGGCCACCTCCGAGCGCAGGCGCTTGATCGCGACCACCTGGCCGTCGTCGTTGCGGTGCCCGCGCCAGACGGACCCGACGGCGCCCCGGCCGATCTCGCGATCGAGCGTGTACCGGCTGCCGAGCGGCCGACCTGACATGACTCCTCTTCCCCCTGCTCGCCGGCACGGTCGCGCAGGCGCACCACCAGAACAGGGTACTGACCACCGGCGGTCCTGCAGGGTGGGGCCCACGCGCACCACCCGGGTCGCCGTGACCCGTGGCCCGTGGCTCGTGGCCGGCGGACGGTGCCCGACCCGGGTCGTGCCCGCGACGGGCGGGTGCGTCGCACGTCATACCGCCGACGACTCCCTCGTGTTGACAACCGTTCTCACACCTCTTGAGAATGACTTTCATGCCCCGCCGCCCCCTCGCGCTCGCTGCGCCTGCCGCCGCACTCCTGCTCGCCGGCTGCGGCTCGGGTTCCGGGGACGACCCGGACGCCGAGGTCACCGTCGGCACCGCCGTCTATGCGTTCGAGTGGCTGACCGAGGAGCTCGGCGGCGACCGGGTCGCGGTGACCAACGTGACGCCGCCCGGAGCCGACGCCCACTCGCTCGAGCTCGCCCCCGCCCAGGTCGTCGACCTCGAGCAGTCGGACCTCGTCGTCCACCTGCCGGAGTACCAGTCCGCGATGGACGACGCCGTGGCGCAGCTCGGCGGCACGTCCGTCCTCGACGCCTCGACCCCCACCCGGCCGCTCGCCCCCGAGGAGCTCCTCGCCGAGGGCGCCGGCGCCGACGAGGACCACGAGCACGACGACGAGGACTCCGCCTCGGACGACCACGAGCACGACGACGACACGCACGAGGACGCGGCCCCCGAGACGGGTGGCGAGGACGCGCACGCCGGCCACGACCACGGCGCGCTC
Source organism: Georgenia sp. Z1344 (assembly GCF_049856295.1). Classification (GTDB taxonomy): domain Bacteria; phylum Actinomycetota; class Actinomycetes; order Actinomycetales; family Actinomycetaceae; genus JB111. The sequence continues at coordinate 29,379 of NZ_JBNDMZ010000011.1, forward strand.
GACCCGCACGTGTGGCTCGACCCCGAGCGGATGATCGCCCTGGCCGAGGAGATCACGGCGTCCCTCAGCGAGATCGACCCGGACGGCGCGGAGACCTACGCCGCCAACCTCGAGACGGTCGTGACCGACCTCGAGGACCTGGGCGGTCGGATCGGGTCGGAGCTCGCCGGCTGCGAGGTGTCGACCGTCGTCGTCGGGCACGAGGCGTACGGCTACCTGCTCGCACCGCACGGCTTCGAGGAGACCGGGCTCGCGGGGCTCGACGGCGGCACCGAGGTGAGCCCGGCGCGCATCGCCGAGCTGACGGCGCTCGTCGAGGACACCGGCGTGAGCACGCTCTACCGCGACGCGAACGCGCCCGACGACGCGGTCCGCGCGGTCGCCGAGCAGACCTCGACCGAGGTCGCGGTGCTCGACCCGCTCGAGATCGCCCCCGCCGAGGGTGACTACCGTGACGCCATGCAGGCGAACATCGACGCCCTCGCCACCGGGCAGCGCTGTGGCTGACCCCGCCCCCGCCCCCAGCCCCCTCGAGGTCGACGACGTCCGGGTGAGCATCGACGGCCAACCGATCCTGCGCGGCGTCTCCCTCACCGTCCGGCCCGGCGAACGGGTCGCCCTCATGGGGCCCAACGGGTCGGGCAAGTCCACGCTCGTGCGCGCCGTCGTCGGCGTGCGGCCGCCGACCTCGGGCATCGTGCGGCTGCACGGCGCGGACCTCGCCGGGCCGCGCCGACTCGTCCCCTGGCGTCGGCTCGGCTACATGCCGCAGCGGTCGTCCGCGGCGGCGGGCGTCCCGGCCACGGCGCTCGAGGTGGTCGCCGCGGGCGACCTCGCGGGCTGGCGCTGGCGGCCCCGCCGCGGCGTGGCGGACCGGGCCCGCACGGCGCTCGACCGGGTCGGCCTCGCGGACCGTGCGGCCGACCCCGTGCACATCCTGTCCGGGGGCCAGCAGCAGCGCATCCTCCTCGCCCGCGCCCTCGTGCGCGACCCCGACCTGCTCGTCCTCGACGAGCCCCTGTCAGCGATGGACACCGCGTCGCAGCGGGCGACCACCGACCTGCTCGCCGAGTTCACCGCGGGCGGCGGCGCCGTCGTCGTCGTCCTCCACGAGCCCGGGCCGCTCGGCCCCCTCCTCGACCGCGCCGTCGTGCTGCGCCACGGCCGGGTCGTCCACGACGGGGCGCCGCCCGCGCCCGCGGCCGGCCACGACCATCCCGACCATCACCACGACCACGCGCACGGCGACACCGACGACGCACGGCCCGGCGTCCTCGACGTCGGCGCCCCGCTCCCCGACCCCTCGGGGGTGCGCTGATGGACCTGCTCACCACGCTCCAGGAGATGCTGGCCAGCCCCCTCATGCGCCGCGCGCTGCTGGTGGCGGTGCTCGTCGGGATCGCGGCCCCGGTCATGGGCACCTACCTCGTCCAGCGGCGGCTCGCCCTGCTCGGGGACGGCATCGGGCACGTCGCGCTGACCGGCGTCGCGCTCGGCTGGCTCGTCGGCTCGGCGCTCGGCGTCATGCCGGTGGACCGGTTCGCGGTGCCGGGAGCCGTCGTGGCGTCCGTGGTCGGCGCCCTGCTCATCGAGCTCGTCCGGGCGCGTGGCCGCACCTCGGGCGACGTCGCGCTCGCCATGCTCTTCTACGGCGGCATCGCGGGTGGCGTCCTCATCATCACGATCTCGGGCGGCTCGAGCTCGACGCTCACGGGCTACCTGTTCGGGTCGATCGCCACCGTCAGCTCGCTCGACATGTGGCTCGCCCTCGCGCTCGCCGTGGTCGTCATCGGGGTCGGGGTCGGGCTGCGGCCCGCCCTCTTCGCCCTGTGCCACGACGAGGAGCTCGCCCGCGCCTCCGGCCTGCCCACCTGGCTCCTGTCCGCGACCGTCTCGGTCATGGCGGCGCTGACGGTGTCGGTGTCGATGCGGGTCGTCGGCGTCCTGCTCGTGTCGGCGCTCATGATCGTCCCCGTCGCGGCGGCCCAGCAGCTCACCCGGTCCTTCCGGGGAACGATGCGGCTCGCGATGGCGATCGGCCTCGTGGTCACCGTCCTCGGCCTCGTCGTCACCTACGTCAACCCCTGGTCCCCCGGGGCCACGATCGTCGTCATCGCGATCGGGGCCTACGCCGCGGCGGCAGTCGTCCGGCCGGTCCTCGAGGCGTCGCGCCGCCGGCGGTCCGCACCCGTCGACCCCCACCCCGAGCACGACGACGACGTCACCGTCACCGCGCCGCCCAGCTCCGCCGGCTGACGCCGCTGTCGCGCCGCACGCACGACACCGCGCCGATCACCTCCGTTCGCTGACGCCACGGTCTCTCCGCCGATCGGCGCCCCGCGCGCCCCGACCGCCCGCGCACCCGCGCCGGGGCGGCGCGGTGGATCTCCTCACGTCGCGGCCCGCCCGCCACCCCGGGGGGTGACAATGCTGGTGTGCCCGACTTCCTCGCCGGATGGCCCTTCTGGGTCGTCTTCGTCGTCCTCTACCTCGGGGCGACCGCGCGCGGGCAGATGATCTACTGGCTCGGCCGGTGGGCGACCCACCTGACGGTCACCCGCACCCACCCGACAGGAGGCTGGCAGGCGAGGGCGCATGGCTGGCTCTCGGGCGAGGGCCCGCAGCGCGGGGTCGACGCCCTGCGCCGATGGGGCCTGGTCATGGTGCCGATCGGCTACCTCACCGTCGGGTTCCAGTCGATGATCCAGGCCGGTGCCGGCATCCTGCGCATCGCCTGGTGGAAGTACTCGATCGCCCAGGTCCCCGGGGCCCTCGCGTGGGCGGCGATCTACTCGACGATCGGGTTCGCGGTCTGGGGTGCGCTCATCGCGGCGTTCGCCGGATCGCCGCTCGGGCTCCTCGTCATCGCCGCGCTCCTCGTCGTCGGGTTCACGACGTTCGCCCTGCACCGCCGGGCGCGCCGGCGCTCGGCCGACGCCACCCCGGCCGACACCCTCCCGGCCGACACCCTCCCGGCCGACGGCGACTCCACGGCGGCCACCACCCCGGCCGACGCCCTCCCGGCTGACGCCACGCCGGCCGACGCCCTCACGGCTGACGCCACGCCGGCCGACGGCGACTCCGCGGCGGTCACCACCGCGGACCGCGGCACCACGACCTGACACGTTCGCCCTGCGTACTCAACCAAAGGGTTGACCACGCCACGCCCGTCCCCTACCTTCATAGTCAACCGAGAGGTTGAACAACAGGGACGCAGAGGATGACACCGTGCAGGACGACTCCCTCGATCAGATGTTCGCGGCACTCGCCGACCGGACCAGGCGCGACATCGTCGCCCGGCTCGCCGAGGGTGACGCGACGCTGACCGAGCTCGCCGAGGGCTACCCGTTCTCGGTGCAGGCGGTCGCCAAGCACATCGCGGTGCTCGAGCGCGCCGGTGTGGTCACCCGCACCAGGGACGCCCAGCGCCGACCGATCCACCTCGAGGCGGAGGTTCTCGCCGGCATGACGACGTGGATCGAGCTGTACCGGGCACGGGCCGAGGACCGGTTCCGCCGCCTCGACGCCGTCCTCGACTCGATGGACGACGACGCCGCCACCGACATCACCGCCAGCAGCACCTCACCGAAGGAGCAGAGACCATGAGCGCGACCACCCAGCACCCCGAGACCACCATCCAGGCCGACCCCGCACTGCCGACGATCACGATCGTCCGCGAGTTCGACCACCCTGTGTCGAAGGTGTTCCACGCCTACACCGATCGCGACCTGTTCGCGCGGTGGATCGGCCCGAGGGAGCTCCCCACCGAGATCGAGGAGTGGGACTGCACGACCGGCGGAAAGTACCGGTACGTCAGCCGGGCCGACGGCGAGGAGTACCGCTTCTACGGCTCGTTCCACGAGGTCCGGCCCGACGAGCGGATCGTCCAGACGTTCACGTTCACCGGTTTTCCGAACGGCGTGTCCCTCGAGACGGGCACGTTCGAGCACCTCGGCGACGGCCGCACCCGGCTCACGCTGCACTCGGTCGTCGACACGATGGAGGCACGCGACGCGATGCTCGCGAGCGGCATGGAGACCGGCGTCGTCGAGGGCTTCGAGAAGCTCGACGACCTCCTCGAGGCGGGCGCGGCATGAGGCCCGACGCCCCACCGGCCGACTTCCACCGCGAGGTCGCCGGCACCTTCACCGCGGTGGTCGACGGCGTCGCACCGCAGGCGTGGGACGCGCCGTCACCGGTGGCGGGCTGGACGGCCCGCGACGTCGTCGGGCACCTGACCACGTGGTTCCCCGCGATGCTCGCGGGCTCCGGCGGGCCGGACCTCCCGCCGGGGCCGTCGGCGGACGACGACCCCGCGGGCGCCTGGAACCACCAGCGGGACGCCGTCCAGGCGCTCCTCGACGACCCGGCGTCCGCCGACCTGTCCCTGTCGAACCCGAACGTCGGGGAGGTCCCGCTCCCGCAGGCGATCAGCCAGTTCTACGTGGGCGACGTCTTCATGCACACGTGGGACCTCGCGCGAGCGACCGGTCAGGAGCCGGGTCTCGATCCCGAGCTGGCCGAGGCGATGCTCGACGGCATGGCGCCGATGGAGGACGTCCTGCGCTCGAGCGGCCAGTACGGGCCGGCGGTGCCGGTGCCCGAGGACGCCTCGGCGCAGGACCGGCTCGTCGGGTTCATCGGGCGCGACCCGGGCTGGGAGCCGCCGGCGCGTTGACGTCGATCGCCCGGGCCGCCCCGGGTCTCGTCCCGACACCTCCGACGTGGGGCGTGGGACGAGACCCGGCGCCTCGTTCGCGGGTACGGCGCTCAGCTGATCGTGAGGAGCTTGAGGGTCCCGAACAGGTTGCCCGCCACCATGGCGTCGAGCAGCGGACCGACATCGGCGGAGGCCGCTGCTCCCCACCCGCCGTTCTCGAGCGCCGCACCGCGCTCGTGCACGCGTCCGGACCACGGGATCTCGTGGTCCATGAGCACCAGCAGGTTGCCGGCCGACAGCAGCGCGGCCAGCGCTCGACCAGGCGGTCGACGGTCGGCGACCGCATGACGTGCCCGGCCTGGAGCAGGAGGGCATGGAGCCCACCTCGCCGGGTGCCGACCACGTCGGAGGCCACCCGCAGCAGGGGGTCCTCCGGCGGGACCTTCCCCGCGGGGTGCACCTTTCCCGTGCCGGACGGCAGCACCGGTCCTACCGCCCGGCCGCGCCGGTCAGCTGCCCTCGGACCGCCCGCGGCGCCAGTAGCCCATGAACGCCACCGAGCGGCGGTCGAGCCCCTTGTCACGCACGAGGAAGCGGCGCAGCGCGGTGATGACGCTCGCCTCCCCCGCCAGCCACGCGTAGTCGGGTCCCTCGACGTCGGCGGGGACGTCCCAGAGGATCCCCTCCGGGTCCGGGGTCGGGGCGGAGGGTGCGTCGTCGCCCGGGCCGGTCTGCGGCGCAGGTCCCGTGCCCGCGCGCGCCGCGCCGTCGGCCACCGGTCCGCCCGCCGGGAAACGCTCGTCGCCCCACGCGCGGACGGCGGTATCGAGCGCGGCCCCGTGCTCGCGCTCGCCGCGCACGAGCCAGTGGACGGTCATGCCGTCGGGCGCCGCGAGCTCGACCACGTCCTCCGCGGTCGGCACCTCGACGAACACCTCCCCGGAGAAGCTCGCGTCCAGGGTCTCGACGACGCCGCAGATCGCCGGGAGAGCCGTCTCGTCGCCGGCGAGAAGTACACGGCGCGCCCGGCCCGGATGCCACGCGATGCCGCCGTTCTCCGACTCGCTGCGCGCGTCCGGGCCGATGACGACGAGCTCGTCGCCGACCTGCGCCGCGCTCGCCCACGCGGACGCCGGACCCTCGGTGCCGTGCAGGACGAAGTCGATGTCGATCTCGCTCGACCCGGGTCGCACCGCCCGCAGCGTGTAGGTCCGCATCGGGTTGCGCTCGGCGTCGGGCAGCTCGCGCCAGCGGCGGTACCACTCGGCCATCGTGGGACGCGGCTCGTCGAAGAGCCCGACGTCGGGCAGGGTCCCGTCGGCCCGGGGCAGGTACAGCTTGATCCGCTGGTCGAGGCACAACGGACCGGCATGCTCGAGCTCGTCGCCCGTCAGGGTGATGCGGGTGAGGTGCGGCGTGAGCGGCTCGACGGCGCGCACCCGCGTACGGAAGGCGCGCGAGGGCGGGTAGGTCACGGCGCCGGCCCGCGCGGGGGTGATCGTGGCGGTCGGGGTCATGAGGCCACCTCCATGGGTCGGGCGTGGTGCCGGCCGATGGGCACCATGAGCGGGCTCCCGGTCACCGGGTCGGCCACGATCGTCGAGCCGATCCCGAAGACCGCCTCGACGCACGCCGAGGTGAGCACCTCGGTCGGCCTCCCCGCGGCGTGCACCGTCCCGCCCGCGACGGCCACGAGATGGTCGGCGTAGCGGGCGGCCAGGTTGAGGTCGTGCAGCACCATGACGATCGTCGTGCCGCGTTCGATGTTGAGGTCGGTGAGCAGATCGAGGACCTCGACCTGGTGGGAGACGTCGAGGAACGTCGTCGGCTCGTCGAGCAGGAGCACGTCCGTCTCCTGGGCGAGCACCATGGCGATCCAGGCGCGCTGCCGCTGCCCGCCGGAGAGCTCGTCGACCGGCCGGTCCGCGAGGTCAGTCGTCCCGGTGGCCTCGAGGGCGCGCGCGACGGCGACGTCGTCGGCCTCGCTCCAGCGCGCGAGCATGCCCTGGTGCGGGTGCCGGCCGCGCCCCACGAGGTCCGCGACGGTGATCCCCTCCGGGGCGAGGGGCGTCTGCGGGAGCAGGCCGAGGACCTGGGCCAGCTTGCGGGCGTGGATGCGGTGGACGTCCTTCCCGTCGAGGACCACGCGCCCCTTCGCGGGCGCGAGCAGGCGAGACATCGCGCGGAGCAGCGTCGACTTCCCGCAGGCGTTGGCACCGACGATCGCCGTGATCCGCCCCGGCGGGACGGCGAGGCTGAGGTCCTCGATCACCCGGCGGTCGCGGTACCCGACCCACACGTTCTCGGCGGTCAGCGTTCGGTCGGTCACAGTGAGCCTCCGGCCCGGTCGGTGCGTGCGATGAGGTAGACGAGGTAGGGGGCCCCGAGGACGCCCGTGATGACGCCGGCGGGGAACCTGGTGCCGAACGCGTACTGCCCGGCGAGGTCGGCGGCGAGCACGAGGACGGCGCCCACGAGCGCCGCGGGGACGAGCAGGGACCGCCCGGGGCCCACCACGCGCGCGGCGATCGGCCCGGAGAGGAAGGCGACGAACGCGATCGGGCCGGCGGCCGCGGTCGCGAACGCGATGAGGCCGACCGCCGCCACGACGAGCGTGAGGCGCGTGCGCTCGACCCGGACGCCGAGTGCGCGGGCGGCGTCGTCGCCGAGCTGCATGGCGGACAGGTCGCGGCCGCGCGACAGCAGGACGGGACCGAGGACGGCGAGGGCGATCGCGGCGGGGACGACGGCCCCCCACGTCGTGCCGTTGAGGCTGCCGACGAGCCAGCGCATGGCCTCCTGCAGGTCCCACTGGGCGGCGCCGTCGAGCAGGTAGCTCGTCACCGAGTCCAGCATCGCCGCGATCCCGATGCCGATGAGCACGAGCCGCGTGCCGGCGACCCCGCCCCGGTAGGACAGCGCGTAGATGAGTACCGCGACACCGAGCCCGGCGATCACGGCGACCGCGGAGACCTGCCCGCCGTCGAGGTCGAGCACGATGATGGCGAAGGCGGCTGCCGCGCTCGCGCCCGCGCTGATCCCGATGATGTCCGGGCTCGCGAGCGGGTTGCGGAGCATCGTCTGGAAGGTGACGCCCCCGAGGCCGAGGCACAGGCCGGCGACGAAGGCGAGGGTCGCCCGCGGCAGGCGCAGCCGACCGACGGTGAAGCTCGCCCCCTCGACCTGCTCGCCCGTGACGACGGCCCACACGTCGGCGGGCGGGTAGAACGTGCGTCCGACCATGAGGGAGGCGCACCACAGCGCGACGACGACGCCGAGCAGGACGAGCGCCACCGTGAGGCCCCGACGCGTCCGGCGCCGGCGCGCCCGGGCGAGGGCGTCCGCCGCGCGGGGGCGCCCCGTGACGGTCCGTCCGGCGTCGTCGGGGCGTGTCGACGAGGCAGTCGTCCGCGCTCGCTCGGTCACCGCGCTCACAGCTCGCGGACCTTCGTGCGGCGGACGATGGCGATGAAGACCGGGGCGCCGACGACGGCGGTGATGATGCCGACGTCGATCTCGCCGGGGCGTGCCACGACTCGGCCGAGGACGTCGGCTCCGACGAGCAGCCCCGCGCCGGCGAGCGCGGAGAAGGGCATGAGCCACCGGTGGTCGGTCCCGACGAGGAGCCGGCACAGGTGCGGGACGACGAGGCCGACGAACCCGATCGGTCCGGCGACCGCCGTCGCGGCACCGGTCAGGACGACCGCCCCGGCGGCCGCGACGAGCCGAGCGACCCCGACGCGCACGCCGAGGCCGGCGGCCACGTCGTCACCGAGGGCGAGCGAGTTGAGGCTGCGCGCGGAGGCCAGGCAGACGAGGAGCCCGACGACGAGGAACGGCAGTACCTGGCCGGTGGCCTCGTGGGTCGCGCCGCCGACCCCGCCGACCTGCCAGGAGCGGATGCTGCCGGCGATGTCGCCGCGCGGGAGGGCGACCGCGGTGATGAAGGAGGCGAGCGCGGCCGAGGTGGCGGCTCCCGCGAGGGCAAGGGTGAGCGGCGTGGCACCCCCGCGGCCGACCGAGGCGATGACGTAGACGAACACGGCGGCGAGGCCCGCCCCGAGGATCGCGGTCCAGATCATGCCGGTCCGGGTCCACAGGCCGAACCAGGCCATCCCGACGACGACCGCGAGCGAGGCGCCCATCGTCACGCCGAGGATCCCTGGGTCGGCGAGCGGGTTGCGGGTGACGCCCTGCATGGCGGCGCCGGCCACGCCGAGCGCGGCCCCGACGAGCAGGGCGAGGAAGGTCCGGGGCACGCGGGTGTAGACGACCGCCTCACCGACCGAGTCGGTGGAGCCCGTGAGTCCTGCGAGGATCTCCTGGACGGAGACCGCGCGCGAGCCGATCGCCACCGAGGCCATCGTCAGTGCGGCGACCGCGGCGAGCAGCACGAGGAGCCAGAACAGACGTGCCCGGGCCGGACGTCGGAGGATGGCGACGTCCGGCCCGGGTCCGGAGGGCGTGGACGGCGCCCTCCCGACCTCCTCGCGTTCCGGGGCCTGGGTCACTGCGACCCGGCTGCTGCCTCGGCGAGGAGGTCGACATAGTCCTCGAGGACCCAGGAGATGGACAGCGGCGTGGGGTTCGCCGCCGTACCCATCGGGCCGGACCCGTCGAGGAAGACGATGGCGCCGGACTCGACGGCCGGCATCTGGGAGAGGAGGGGGTCCGCCTCGAGCGTGTCGACGAGCTCCTGGTCGCCGTAAGTGACGATGAGCTCGACGTCGTCGAACATGTCGACCTGCTCGGCACTCACGGAGCCGGAGAACTCGCCGCTGGCGGAGGCCTCCTCGACCGCGGCCGGCGTGGCGAGGCCGAGGTCCTCGAAGAACGCGGCGCGGGTGTCGTTGGCGGTGTAGAAGTTGACGGTGCTGAGGTCGGCGACGTCGACGTGGGTCATGAACATCGTCGACACGCCCTCGAGCTCGGGGTGCGCCTCGACGGTGGCGTCGATCTCGCCCTCGAGCTCGGCGACGAGCTCCTCGCCCTCCTCGACCAGGCCGAGGCCGGCGGCGTTGTAGCTGATCGTGTCCCGCCAGGAGGTCCCCCAGGCCGTCTCCGGGTAGGCGACGACGGGCGCGATCTCGCTGAGCGTGTCGTAGTCCTCCTGCGTGAGGCCGGAGTACGCGGCGAGGATGACGTCGGGCTGGGTGTCGGCGACGGCCTCGAAGTCGATGCCGTCGGTCTCGTCGAACAGGACGGGCTGCTCGCCGCCGAGCGCCTCGAGTTCCTCCTCGACCCAGGGCAGCATGCCGTTGCCGTCGTCGTCGCCGAAGTCTGCGGACGCCATGCCGACGGGCACGACACCGAGGGCGAGCGGGACCTCGTGGTTCGCCCAGTTGACGGTCGCGACCCGCTCGGGGACCTCCTCGATGACGGTGGTCCCGAAGGCGTGCTCGATCTCGATCGGGAGCTCGGCCCCGGAGATCCCGGCCGCGCCGGCGTCCGCGGACCCGTCACCCGCATCGCCCGACGACGACTCGTCCGCCGATCCCTGCGAACCCGACTCCGAGCCGGACTCCGAGGCGCTCTCGTCACCCGCGCCGTCGTCGTCGAAGCGCTCGTCCGTCGTCTCCTCGACCGCGGCGTCGTCCCCCTCGTCGGCGGAGTCGTCGGAGCCGCCGCAGGCGGCGAGGGTGAGGGCCACCGCCGAGGCAGCGGCGATGACATGGAGTCGGGGGTGACGCACGGGGGACCAGCTCTCGTTCGGGGGCGGCCACCTCGTCTCACGACGCCGTGACCACCAATTACGCTACGTTTGCGTGTCGAAAAGTTACCGACCTGCGAATGCATAGGCAAGGCTCACCTGAGTGAGCCATCCCACGAAACCCGACGAGGGCTCCGTCAGCCCGACGGCCGGGCGGCCTGGTCGAAGGCTCACCTGAGTGAGCCATCCCACGACACCCGACGAGGGCTCCGTCAGCCCGACGGCTCGGCCGCCCGGTCGACGGCACCGCCCCAACGGCGATCCCGCCGCGCGTACTCCTCGACCACCCGCCACAGGGAGCGCCGGTCGACGTCGGGCCACGCCTCGTCGGTGAAGACGAGCTCGGCGTAGGCGGACTGCCACAGGAGGAAGTTGCTCGTGCGCTGCTCGCCGCCGGTGCGCCACAGCACGTCGACGTCGGGCATGTCCGGCTCGTCGAGGTAGCGCGCGAGGGTCCGCTCGGTCACCCGGTCGGGGTTGACCCTGCCGGCGGCGACGTCGCGGGCGAGGTCGGCGGCGGCGTCGGCGAGCTCGGCGCGCCCCCCGTAGTTCACGCACATCGTCAGCGTGGCGGTCGTGTTGTGCCGAGTCAGCTCCTCGGCCGTCTCGAGCTCGCGGATGACGGAGCCCCACAGCCGTGGGCGCCGACCGGCCCAGCGCACGCGGACGCCCCAGGCGTGCATCTCGTCCCGTCGTCGTCGGATGACGTCCCTGTTGAAGCCCATGAGGTAGCGGACCTCGGCGGGCGAGCGCTTCCAGTTCTCGGTGGAGAACGCGTACGCGCTGACGTGCGTCACGCCGATGTCGATCGCTCCGGCGACGACGTCGAGGAGCGAGGCCTCCCCCGCCGCGTGGCCCTCGGTCCGGGGCAGCCCGCGGGCGTTGGCCCACCGGCCGTTGCCGTCCATGATGACGGCGACGTGCGCGGGCACGAGCTCGCGCGGGATCTGCGGCGGGCGTTCGCCGGAGGGGTGGGGCGGCGGCGGGACGGGGTCGGTGCGGGGGGGCCGGCTCATGCGCGCTCCACGAAGGGCAGGGAGCGCAGGCGGCGCTCGAGGTGGTACTGGAGGTGGGCGGCGACCAGCCCCGAGGCCTCGGTGCGGTGGCGGTCGTGCGAGGCGTCGGCCACGGGCCAGTCGCCGGAGAGCAGGGCGCCGAGCAGGGTCATCGTCTCCTCCGCCGGCGAGGCCGACCCGGGCGGCCGGCACGACGCGCACATCGCCCCGCCCATCTGGGTGGACCAGGCGCGGTGCGGGCCGTCGGCCCCGCAGCGGGCGCAGTCGTAGCAGCTGGGCGCCCAGCCGGCCACGGCCAGCGAGCGCAGCAGGTAGGAGTCGAGCACGAGCGTGGCCGCGTGCCGACGCATGCTCATCGCGTGCAGTGCCCCGATGAGCAGGATGTACTGCTGGGGCGCAGGCACCTCCTCGGCCTCGGTGAGCTGGTTCGCGGTCTCGACCATGACGGTCGCGGACGTGAACAGCGAGTAGTCGGTGGCGAGGGAACGGCCGTACGGGGCGATCGTCTCCACCTGCGTGACGGTGTCGAGGTTGCGGCCGCGATGCAGCTGGACGTCGACGACGGTGAACGGCTCGAGCCGGGCGCCGAAGCGGGAGCTCGTGCGGCGCACGCCCTTGGCGACCGCCCGGACCAGACCGTGCTCGCGCGAGAGCATGGTGACGATGCGGTCCGCCTCCGACAGGTCGTGGGAGCGCAGGACCACCGCCTCGTCCCGGTAGAGCCTCACTCCCCCATTGTCGCCCCTCGGTCCGACAGGACGACGGACCACCACGGGCCGCGCCGCGCGTCGCACAAGCGAGGTGTATCGTTGGTGTATGGCACGCACCAACATCGACCTGGACGACGACCTCGTCACCGAGGTGATGCAGAGGTACGGCGTGCGGACCAAGCGCGAGGCGGTCGACCTGGCGCTGCGACGCCTGGTCGGGCCGGCGATGAACCGCTCCGAGATGCTCTCGCTCGAGGGGACCGGCTGGGAGGGCGACCTCCACGAGATGCGGGCCGACCGCGTGGTTCGCCCGTGATCCTGGTCGACACATCGGTGTGGATCGAGTTCCTCCGCGGGACGACGACGCCGGCCACGGAGTTCGTCCGCGACCACCTGGGCAGTGACCTCGCGACGACCGAGCCGGTGATGATGGAGCTCCTCGCGGGGACCCGGGCAGGCCGCCGGACCGAGCAGGTGGAGCGGCTCATGCTCAGCCAGCACTGGTGCCGGGTGGATCCGACCCTCGACTACCGCGGCGCCGTCGACGTGTTTCACGCGGCTCGCGCCGCGGGCACGAAGCCCCGGGCTCTCCAGGACTGCCTGATCGCGGCGATCGCCCTCCGACACGGAGCGAGACTCGCGCACCGGGACGTCGACTACGAGCACCTCGCACGGGCGACGGGCCTCGAGGTCATCGACCTGAGGTAGGCACGGGCGTCCCGGCGCGCGGGCCCGTCAGCCCGCGGCAGGCCCGCCCGTCAGCCCGCGGCAGGCCCGCCCGTCAGCCCGCGGCCGGACCCCCTGCCGTGCGCGCGGCCCGGTTGACGGCCGAGATGATCGCCTGGAAGGACGCGGTCATCGTCGACGGGTCGACGCCTACTCCCCAGACGACCTGGTCGCCGGTCTCCACCTCGAGGTAGGCCGCCGCCATCGCGTCCCCGCCCGCCGAGAGCGCGTGCTCGGCGTAGTCGAGCACGGAGGCCTCGACCCCGATGCTGCCGAGCGCGTGGACGAACGCGTCGATCGGTCCGTTGCCGCGCCCGGAGAGCAGGAGCTCCTCCCCGCCGTCGTCGAGCACCACGGTGAGGTCGGCGTCGCCGCCCTCCCCGTGGGAGGTGAGAGAGGTGCTGCGCAGCGTGTACCGGCCCCACGGCGCGAGGCCGTCGGTCACGGTGTAGGGCAGGTACTCGTCGACGAAGATCGACCACAGCCGCTCGGCGTCGATCTCCCCGCCGTAGGCGTCGGTGTGCTTCTGCACGATGCCGGCGAGCTCGATCTGCAGGCGACGCGGCAGGTCGAGGCTGCGCGTCGAGTGCAGGAGGTAGGCGATGCCGCCCTTGCCGGACTGGCTGTTGACGCGCACCACGGCCTCGTACGTCCGCCCGACGTCCTTCGGGTCGACGGGCAGGTAGGGCAGGTCCCAGACCACGGCGGCGTCGTCGTCGCCCGCCTCGGCCACCTTGGCGTCGCGGACCTGGAAGCCCTTCTTGATGGCGTCCTGGTGCGATCCGGAGAACGAGGTGTAGACGAGGTCGCCGCCGTACGGGTGGCGGGCGTGGACGTCCATCTGGGTGCAGTGCTCGACCGTGCGGCGCACCTCGTCGATGTCGGAGAGGTCGATCATCGGGTCGACGCCCTGCGAGTACAGGTTCATCGCGAGGGTGACGAGGTCGACGTTGCCGGTGCGCTCGCCCTGCCCGAACAGGCAGCCCTCGACCCGGTCGGCGCCGGCGAGCATCGCCAGCTCGGCGGCCGCCACGCCGGAGCCGCGGTCGTTGTGCGGGTGCACCGACAGCGCGACGTGCTCTCGGTTGCTCAGGTGCCGGCTCATCCACTCGATCTGGTCGGCGTAGACGTTCGGCGTCGCGCGCTCGACCGTGGCCGGCAGGTTGAGGATGATCTCGCGCCCGCTCTCGGGCTGCCACGCCCCCATGACGGCCTCGGTCACCTCGAGGGCGAAGTCGAGCTCGGTGTCGACGAAGATCTCGGGGCTGTACTGGTAGCCGAACACGGTCTCGTCGCCGAGCACCTTCTCGGCGTGCGCCATCACCTCGCGTGTGCCGTCGACGGCGAGGTCACGCGTGCCCTCCCGGCCGGCGCGGAACACGACGTCGCGGAACACGGGCGCCGTCGCGTTGTACATGTGCACGGTCGCGCGCGGGAACCCGACGAGCGACTCGACCGTGCGGTGGATGAGCTCGGGGCGCGCCTGCGTGAGGACGGAGACGGTGACGTCCTCGGGCACGGCGTCATCGTCGACCAGCGAGCGGACGAAGTCGAAGTCGGCCTGCGAGGCGGCCGGGAAGCCGATCTCGATCTCCTTGTAGCCGAGGCGGACGAGAAGGTCGAACATCGTGCGCTTGCGCTCCGGCGTCATCGGCTCGATGAGCGCCTGGTTACCGTCGCGCAGGTCGGTCGAGAGCCACCGGGGGGCGACGGTCACCCGCTTGTCGGGCCACGTGCGGTCCGGGAGGTGGACCGGGTTCGTCTCGGCGAACGGCCGGTACTTCGTCACCGGCATCCCGGACGGGCGCTGGAGGTTGGTGGTGCCGCGAGTCTTCATCAGGTCTCCTGGTCGAGGGTCACGTGCGGCCAGCACGACGTCTCCCGCGACGAGGAGCCGGCCTCAGAGGGCCTCGCCGCGGCAAATAAGGAGCAGGAGCTCGGTACGCACGGGGACGACCATACTCCGCCCGCCGCGGTGGTCGACCATCCGTCCGCCGATACGGTGTCCGCGTGCGACTCTCCCCCGGCGCGGTGGCGGCCGTCGTCGCTCTCGCGGCGGCGGCGATCGGGGCGTCCGCGCTCGCGCTCGGCTCCCGGCGCACACGCCGCCAGGTCGAGATCCATCGCGACTGGTGGGCCGCCCGGACACATACCCCGCCCGACGACGACGCGTTCCACCTCGTCGTGCTCGGCGACTCCGCGGCGCAGGGCGTCGGTGTGCCGGACCCGGCGCGCGCCTACGTGGTGCGGGTCGCCGAGCGCCTGGCGACGGAGCTGGACCGTCCCGTCGCGACGACGAACCTCTCGGTCTCCGGGGCGACGACGGCGGACCTCATCGCCGACCAGCTCCCGCTCCTCGAGGGCCTGCGCGCAGACACCGACCTCGTCGTGTGCGTCATCGGGTCCAACGACGTGGTGCGTGGGGACTACGAGCCGGCAGGGTTCGGTGCCCGCATCGAGGAGATCGCCGCCGCCCTGCCGGCCGGGAGCGTGCTCGGTGAGGTGCCCTGCTTCGGGCACCCGCCGTGGGAGCCGCGCGTGCGGCGGCTCAACCCGCTCGTGAGCGCCGCGGCCCAGCGGCACGGCCACACGGTGGCCGAGCTGCACGGGGCGTCGGCCGCGCTGTGGCCGGTGCGCATCCTCGGGTACGTGGCCGGGGACTGGTTCCATCCGAACGCCCGGGGGTACGCGGTGTGGGCGGACGCCATCTGGGCGGCCGTCCGCGCGACCCCGGCCGTCCGCGCGGCGACGGCGGCGCGCCCCGCATCCGACCACGGTGCGGCCCCTGCCACGTGACGGCGTCCATCGACCTGGGCCACGCCCACCCTGTGATCCTTCCGCCGCGGGCCCTCTCCACTGGCCGGTCCGGCGCGACGCGCCCTAACCTGGCGGGCATGCCTTCTCGATCGTCGTCCTCCGCGCGCCCCCAGTGGGGTCCTGTCGCGGTCGTCGCGAGCGCCGTGGCCGCCGGTGCCGTGGCCACCGCGGGGGCCGCCGCCACCTACCTCGGCCGACGCTGCATCGTCAGCCGGCAGGTGCCGGTGCACCGCGAGTACTGGGCGCAGCGGACCCACGAGGTCAGGGCCGCCGCGGTCCCGGAGGCGTTCCACCTCGTCGTCGTCGGCGACTCCGCCGCCCAGGGTGTCGGGGTCCCGGACCCGAGCCACGCCTGGGTCGCCCGCGTCGAGCGGCGTCTCGCCGAGACGCTCGACCGCGCGGTCGTCACGACGAACCTCTCGGTCTCCGGAGCGACCTCCGCCGATCTCATCGCCGACCAGCTGCCGCTCCTCGAGGACCTCGAGCGATCTCCGGACCTCGTCATCTGCGAGATCGGGGCAAACGACGTCGCGAAGCGGCAGGTCACCGCCCCCGGCCTGGCCGAGCGCATGGAGACGATCGCGACCGCCCTGCCGCACGGCAGCGTCGTCGCCGACGTCCCGAGCTACGGCTACGGCCCGCACGAGGTGTGGGTGCGCCGCGCCAACGCGGCGATCGAGGAGGTGGCGCAGACGCACGACCTCCACGTGGCGCCGCTGCACGCGGCCACCCGGCCGCTGTGGCCGGGCATCGTCTTCACGCACATGGCCGAGGACCTGTTCCACCCCAACGCGGCCGGCTACGAGGTGTGGGCGGACGCGATCTGGGCGGGCGTCGAGGCGGCGCTGCACGAGCGCGGACTCGTGGCCCGCGAGCTGCTCGCCGTCTGACCGCCGGCGCCGGCGAACCGGCCAGGCGAACCGCCCCGTCGACCACGCCGGCGACCCGGCCAGGCGAACCAGCCCGTCTAACCTGCCCGTCGGCCATCGAGCCGGCCCCGGGGCGCCCGCGTGGTCAGCGGCGCTCGAGGATCCCCCGGACGAACGCGGCCTGGCCGACGTGCTTGAGGCAGTCGTCGACGACGCTGACGAGCCGCACCCCCATCGTCGTCGGCGGGTCCCAGCTCTCGTCGACCACCCGGTCGAGGTCCGCCTCCGTGAGCCCGCGGACGCACCGGATCGTCTGCTCGTGGACGGCGTCGTGGTAGTCGAGCACGAGACGCGCGTCGAAGCCCGTCACCCGGTCGACGTCCTCGGCGGTGTGCCCGTAGCCGATGCCCTCGACGTCGAGGTCGAACCGCTGCGCCCAGCCCTCCGTCGACCACAGCTCGTCGACGCCGAAGGCGCCGGCCACGTGGTCGTCCTGCACCCGCGTGAGGTGCCACAGGAGCCAGCCGATCGAGTTCGCCCCGGGATCGAGGCGGGCGTCGAGCTGCTCACGGGTCAGCGAGAAGCCGGCGCGGTGGACGGAGCCGTTGATGCGGGTGAACGCATCGACAAGGATGTCGTTGGTCGTGGCCATCAGTTCCCTCCCAGGTCGTTCTCGGCGAGCCAGTCGGTCGCGATCGTCGCGGAGTCCAGCTGCTCCTCGACGCTGCGCGCGTTGAGCTCGATGAGCTCGGATGTGGTGAGCGCCTCGCTGACGGGGTCGAGCACCTCGCCGAGCTCACCGGACAGATCCTCCGGCACGAGGGGGACGACGTTCTGGGCGAGGATCATGCTCTCCGGGTCCTCGAGCGTGACGAAGTCGCCCGACGCGAGGTCCGGGTCGGCGGTGTAGATGTCGCCCATCGTGATGGTGCCGTCGAGGATGGCGCCCTTGGTCAGGGGGCCGCCGGAGTCGCCGATGGCGAGGAACTCGACCTCGACGCCGTAGAACTCCTCGAGTCCCGCCGGTCCGTACGGGCGCTCCTCGAGCTCGGCGTTGCCCCCGACGGTGATCTCGCCGTCGTACTCGGCAAGGTCCGCGAGGCTCGTGATGCCGTTCTCCTCGGAGAACTCGGCCGTCACGTTGTAGGAGTCGGCGTCCTGGGCCTCGGAGTACTCGAGAACCGCCATCCCCTCCGGAAGGGCCCGCTCGAGCTCGGCGGCGACGTCCTCGCTCGCCCGCGCCTCCGTGTCGGGCGCGTAGAACTGCAGGAGGTTGCCCGTGTACTCGGGCAGGACGTCGACCTCGCCACCCTCCATCGCCTGCAGGTAGACGTCGCGCTGGCCGATCTGGAACTGCCGCTCCACCCCGTAGCCGGCGTCCTCGAGGACCTGCGCGTAGATCTCGGCGATGATCTCGTTCGAGTAGTAGGCCTGCGAGCCGACGACCACCGTCTCCCCCGCCGCCCCCGGGCCGTCGGAACCGGTCTCCGAGCCGGACTCGCCGGCGTCGTCGGGCGCGTCCGCGGAGGTCTCCTCCTCGAAGGGGTCCTCCGACCCGCAGGCCGCGAGCGTGAGGGCGGCCGCGGCGAGGACCGCGGCGGTGGTGGTGTGGCGACGCATGATCAGCGACCTTCCGTAGGGACGACGTCTCCGAGTCTCCCCCGCGCACCGCTCGCCCGCACGGCGAGCCTCGCGATCAGCGCGAACACGCCGTCGACGACGAGGGCCAGGACCACGATGACCAGCGCCGCCCCGAGCATCTCGTCGTAGCGCTGCAGCGAGATGCCGCGCTGGATGTAGGTGCCCAGGCCGCCGAGGCCGACGTAAGCGGCGAGCACGGCCGTGGCGATGATCTGGAGCGCGGCGTTCCGCAGCCCGCCGACGAGCAGGGGCAGCCCGAGCGGTGCCTCGACCCGCGTGAGGACCTGCCAGTGCGTCATTCCCTGGGCGCGGGCGGCGTCGACGACGACGCGATCGACGTTCTCCACGCCGGCGTAGGCACCCGCGAGCACGGAGGGGATGCCGAGGACGACGAACACCACCGTGGCGGCGAGGAGCGCGTCCCCGACACCGACGAGCAGGGTGAGGACCGTGAGCAGGCCGAGCGAGGGCAGGGCGCGACCAGCCCCGGAGAGGCCGACGACGAGCTGCTTCCCGCGGCCGGTGTGTCCGACGAGGTAGCCGAGCGGCACGGCGACGAGCGCCGAGATCAGCAGCGCGACGAGCGAGTACCAGGCGTGCTCACCGATGCGCTCGAGCAGGTTCCCGGGCCCCGTCCACTGCTCGGGGTCGGTGAGCCACGCGAGGGCGTCGCGGAAGAGGTTCATGCGCGCGCCCCCGTCCATCGGCTCCATGGCATGAGGAGGCGGCCCAGCAGGAGGAGCGCGACGTCGATGACGAGCGCGACGACGACGGTGGCGACGATCCCCGCGACGATCTCGGCGACGATGCCGCGCTGCAGCCCGTCCATGAAGAGGTAGCCGAGGCTCGGGATGCCGACGAGCACGCCGACGGTCACCATGCTCACCGTGCTCATGGCGACCACGCGGAGCCCGGAGAGCAGGACGGGTCCGGCCAGCGGCAGCTCGACCGACCAGAAGCGTCCCGGCCCGGAGTAGCCCTGGGCGGTGGCGGAGCGGCGGACGTCGGGGTCGACGGCGCCGAGCGCGTCGGTGACGGTGCGCGTCATGAGAGCGACCGCATAGATGGTCATCGCGACGACGACGTTGAGCTCGCTGAGGAACCCGATCCCCAGGACCGGCGGGAGCAGGACGAACAGGGCGAGCGAGGGGATCGTGTAGAGGAGCCCGACGACGGTGAGCACCGCGCCGCGGGCGGCCGGGTAGCGCCACGCGAGGATGCCGGGCGGCAGGGCGAGCAGGAAGCCCGCGACGATCGGGATGAGGCACAGCCGGGCGTGCCGCAGCGTGAGCTCCCCGATGAGGTCGAGGTTGTCCGCGACCCAGGTCATCCGGCGCCCTCTCGGGAGGTGCCCGGGTCGTCGGCGAGCACGCCCGCGGGGCGCCCGTCGGCGTCGACGACGATCCGGCGTCCGTCCGCCTCCTCGATCCGGAGCGCACGGCGACCCCGGTCGGCGCCGATGAAGGAGGCGACGAAGTCGTCCGCGGGAGCGGCGAGCAGCTCGGCGGGGCTGCCCTGCTGCACGATCCGGCCGCCCTCGGCGAGGAGCACCACGTGGTCGCCGAGCCGGAAGGCCTCGTCGATGTCGTGGGTGACGAGCACGATCGTCTTCGACAGGGTGCGCTGGAGGCGGAGCAGCTCGTCCTGCAGCTCGGTGCGGACGATGGGGTCGACGGCGCCGAAGGGCTCGTCCATCAGCAGGATGTTCGGATCGCTCGCCAGCGCCCGGGCGACGCCGACGCGCTGCTGCTGCCCGCCGGAGAGCTGGGCGGGGTAGCGGCGCGCGAGCGACCGTTCGAGGCCGACGGTGTCCATCAGCTCCAGGCCCCTCTCGTGGGCGGCGGCCTTCGGCGTGCCGGTGAGGCGCAGGACGGTGGCGACGTTGTCGATCACCCGGCGGTGCGGCAGCAGGCCGGCGCTCTGCATGACGTAGCCGATGCTGCGGCGCAGCGCGACGGGCTCGCGGGTGGCGACGTCGGTGCCGTCGATCGACACGGTGCCCGAGCTCGGCTCGACCATCCGGTTGATCATCCGCAGGATCGTCGTCTTGCCCGAGCCGGACGAGCCGACGAGGACGGTCACCTCGTGCGGACGGATGACGAGGTCGAGATCGTCGACCGCGCGCGTGCCGCCCGGGAAGGTCTTGGTGACGGACCGGAGCTCGATCATCCGGCGGCCCCTCGTGCGCATGCCATCCCCCGAGCGTAGGGTCATCAGCGCCAGCACCGCCCGACGAAGTGGGGCTCCATGTCCGTCAGCGACCCGTCCGAGCAGCACCCGTCACCGCCCGACGACGACGCCGACACCTGGGACGTCGTCGTCGTGGGGGCCGGACCGGTCGGGGAGAACGTCGCCGACTACGCCGTCCAGGGCGGGCTCTCGGCGGTGGTGGTCGAGGCCGAGCTCGTCGGCGGGGAGTGCTCGTACTGGGCGTGCATGCCGTCCAAGGCGCTCCTGCGCAGCGGCGACGCACGCCGCGCCGCGCTGGCCGTCGACGGCGCCCGCCAGGCGGTCACCGGCGACCTCGACGTCGGGGCCGTCCTCGCGCGACGGACCTCGTTCACGTCCGACTGGGACGACGCCGGTCAGGTCGAGTGGCTCGGCTCGGCCGGCATCGACCTCGTCCGCGGGAGGGGCCGGCTGAGCGGGGTGCGCGAGGTGACGGTCGAGCTCGAGGGCGGCGGCGAGCGCGTGCTGCGGGCCCGTCACGCCGTCGCGCTCGCCACGGGGACGCGGCCGTTCCTGCCCGACGTCCCGGGACTGCGCGAGGCCGAGCCGTGGACCAACCGCGAGGCGGTGTCCGCGACCGAGATCCCCGACTCCCTCGTGGTGATCGGAGGCGGGGCCGTCGGCTCCGAGCTGGCGGGAGCCTTCAGCGACCTCGGTGCGCGGGTGACCATGCTCGTGCGCGGCGGCCTCCTCGGCGGCTACGAGCCGTTCGCGGGCGAGACGGTCACCGAGGCGCTGGCCGCGCGCGGCGTCGACGTCCGCACGGGCGTCTCACCGTCGGCCGTGCGCCGGATCGCCTCGGGTGTCGAGATCGATCTCGACGACGGCTCCACCGTGCGGTCCGAGCAGCTCCTCGTGGCCACCGGCCGGGAGCCGCGGCCAGGGCTCGGGCTCGACGCCGTCGGCCTGCCGGAGGGGTGGGTCGACGTCGACGAGACGCTGCGTGCGCTGGGCCCCGACGGCGCGCCGCTGGACTGGCTCTACGCCGTCGGGGACGCCAACCACCGCGCCCCGCTCACGCACCACGGGAAGTACCAGGCGCGCGCCGCGGGTGCGGCGATCGCGGCCCGCGCGGCAGGCGAGCCGGTCGAGGCCGAGCCGTGGGGCATGCACGCGGCGACGGCCGACGCGCTCGCGACGACCCAGGTGGTGTTCACGGACCCGCAGGTCGCGAGCGTCGGCCGCACGGCAGCCCAGGCCGAGGAGGCCGGCCACCCGGTGCGGGTCGTCGACCAGGACCTCGGCGCAGTGGCGGGCTCGGCGCTGCACGCCGACGGGTACGCCGGGAAGGTCCGGATGGTCGTCGACGAGGAGCGGGAGGTGATCGTCGGGATGACGTTCGTCGGGCCCGACGCCGCCGAGCTGCTGCACGCCGCGACGATCGCGGTGGTCGGCGAGATCCCGCTCGACCGCCTGTGGCACGCCGTGCCCGCCTACCCGACGATGAGCGAGGTGTGGCTGCGCCTCCTCGAGGCCTGGTAGCCGCGCGCCCGGGTCAGCGCAGGATGGTCTGTCCGGCGTCGTCCTCGTCCTCCGACCAGGGGTCGTCCCACTCGAGGAGCGAGTCCCCCACGCGCAGCGCGGCGCCCTCCGGCACGACGACCTCGCGCCACGGGTCCAGCTTGGTCACCGTGCCGTCCTCGGCCACGTAGAAGGTGCCGTTCGTCGAGTCCCGGTCGATCGCGTGGAGCTGGGAACCGGTGAGACGGACCGACAGGTGGGTCTTCGACATCGACGGGTCAGGGACCACCATGAGGTTGTCGACGAGCTCCCCGGCACGTGGCTCCGGGTCGCGGCCGACGAGCGTGATCCCGCCGTCGAGGAGGTACCCGCCGACGCGGACGTCCGGCACCTCTTCCCACTCCCCCGTCTCCCGCCACGAGGGGGCGGAGTGCGCGCCGAACGCGGCGTGCGCGCCCGTGGCGACGGGGGCGGAGTCGCCGCCCGGGTCGTCGCCCTGGTGGACGTAGCCCTCGCCGGAGGCGTCCGGGCTGAACGCGCCCTCCGGCGTGGCGCCGCGGGGGTCGACGGGCGGGACGCCCTGCCCGGGGCGCGGCTCCCGGCCGTACGCGTGCTCTCCGTACGCGTGCTGGTCGTAGGCCTGCCGGTCGTGCCCGTCCTGCGCACCGCGTCCTCCCTGGCCGGGACCGCCGTAGCCGCCCGCACCGGATCCGTCCGAACCGGGACCGCCGTAGCCGCCCGCACCGGATCCGTCCGAACCGGGACCGCCGTAGCCATACCCCGCCGGCGCAGGGCCGCCATAACCGCCCTGGCCGGGTCCGCCGTCGGCGCCCCGATGTCCGGGGGCCTCCTGCCCTGCGCCGGCGTAGCCACCATGCGGGCCGTAGCCGTACTGCTCGGGTCCGCCCGGGCCATCGCCGCCGCCGTACCCACCGGGGCCGCTCGGCCCACCGTGCTGCCCGTACGCCCCGGGTCCACCGGACCCGTACCCGTGGTGCCGCTCGCCGTGGGCGTCGACCCCGGCGACCTGCGTGGCCAGACCGGGACCGTCGTCGGACCAGTCGGCGCCGCGGCGGTCGTCGGCGGGCTGCGCCCCCGAGGTGTCGGTGACGTCGACGCCCGCGCGGCGCAGCGTCCACACGCGCGCGCCCAGGCCGCCGGGGCCGAGCCCGCCGTTGCGGGCCACGGTCAGGCGCCAGGCACCGAGGCCGGCGGCGATCGCGAGCCACCAGCAGGCGACGGCCCGGATGAGGGCGGCGACCATGGCGCCGAGCGTGGCGTCGTTCGCGTAGGCGCGCGTCTGCTCGATGACCGGTCCGACAGCGAACGCCGTGGCGGCGACCGTCGCCAGGATCGCGAGCGCCGCTCCCACCTGCCGGAGTCGCACCGGCCCCGGGGCGAGGAGCCGCCCCACCTCCTGGACCGCCTCGTGCTGGCGGGCGGTGAGCTGTCCCGCGCGGCGCTGTCGGCGCCCGTCCTCGGTCACCACGGTGGGGAGCACCGCCCAGGCGAGCGTGCCGGCGATGACCGGGTTCCCGGACCGCATGAGCAGGATCGCGAGCACGGC
Organism: Georgenia sp. Z1344; assembly: GCF_049856295.1. Lineage (GTDB taxonomy): Bacteria > Actinomycetota > Actinomycetes > Actinomycetales > Actinomycetaceae > JB111. The sequence goes on from NZ_JBNDMZ010000011.1 coordinate 52,785, forward strand.
GGCGCCGAGCACGAGGACGATCCCGACGACGAGCAGGACCGGCGCCTGGAGCGGTCCCCACGGCTCGCCCGCGATCCCGGGCCGAAGCACGAGGCTGCCGCCGACGGCGAGGGCCAGGGCGAGCAGCGCGCCCAGGGCGCGAGGCACCGAGGTGGCGGCGGGGTACAGGTCGCGCAGCGCCGTCTGACGCTGCATGAGGACCGAGCTGAAGGTCGCCCAGTCACGCGCGATGGCGGACGGGTGGGCGGCGCGCCGGACGGCCGTCGTGGAGCGAGGCATGGGGCAAGTGTGCACCGCTGCCGGGCTCCCACGCGTCGCGGGACCGGGCCCGATGCGGGCGTGTGGCGACCGGCACGTCCGAACGCGGCCGGGCACGCGCGCGACACCTCGTCTGCAGGCCTCGCTCCGCCCCTCAGCCGCACTCTCGACCCCCTGTCAGCCGCCATCGCGCCGACCCCGAGCCGCACTCTCGATCCGATGTCGGCCGGCCACCGACCCCTCGGGATCGGTCAGCCGCCCTCGCGCCGGCGTCTGCGCCGCTCGTCCCGCCGGTGCTTGAGCGAGCGCGTCGACAGGCGCGAGCGCCACCACCGACGCCGCCCCGCCGCCTTGCGGACGGCCAGCAGCGTCTCGTCGACCTCGGCCCACAGCTTCTCGACGTCGCGGTCGTCGGGCTCCCGGTAGCCGAAGGCCTGTTCGTCGGTGCGCCGGGCCAGCCCGCGCAGGTCCACGCCGCCCAGGTCGATCGGGTCGACCTCGGGGACGTCCGCGCCGACCTCGGCGTCCGGCTGCTCGGGGGCTCCGCCGCCCGGAGCGGTGGCGCCCACCGGGCGTGGGGCGTCGTCGTCGCGGGACTTCGTGCCCTTCCGGCCCTTGGCGGGACCGACGGCGCTCGCCCCGGCGCCGGTGACGCCGCGCTGCCCGCCGAGCGAGCGCGCGACGGCCCCCGCCGCCACGGACCGGGTCGCGCCCACCGGCACGCGCGCGCCGAGGTCGCGCGTGACGTCGACGACCTCGGACCAGCCCCCTGCGGCCCGGTGGGTGGTCGTCCCCCGGGTGCGCCGGCGCCGGCGCCTGGCGGCTTTGACGGCGAGGATGATCGCGATCGGCGCGAGCAGCAGGAGCAGCAGGCCACCGCCGGCGGCGGCGACGATGATCCACACGATCGACAGCTGGCTCTCGCGTTCCTCGGGCTCCTCGCGCACGTCGACGTCCTGGCGCGCGGCGGGCGGGGCGTCCGGCGGCTCGAGCACGGGCGGGGGCGGCTGGAGGACCTGCGGCTGCGGCTGCTCCTGCGGCTCGAGGTTCTGCTCCTGCCAGATGCGGTCCTCGTCCGGGGTGGGGAAGAACGGGACCCACCCGTGCTGCTCGAACGGGACCTCGACCCACGCGGTGACGTCCTCGCCGGCGAGCTGGATGGCGCCGCTCCCGTTCGGCACCTCGAAGCCGATGACCACGCGCGCGGGGATCTGCATCGACCGCAGCATGAGCGCCATGAGGGCGGCGTACTGCTCCTGGTCGCCGACCATGGCCGGACCGGTGAGCATGGCGTCGAGCCGGGCGGCCCCGTGACCGGCGAGCGAGGGCGTGTCGCCCTCGAGCCCGTGGCTGAAGTAGCCCTGTCGCAGCCCGGACTCGACGGCCTGGATGCGCGCGAGGGTCGTCGTCGCGTCGGCGGCGAGCACGGAGGCCTCGGTGGCGATCGAGTCGGGGATCGTCACCGGGGGCAGCGCGTCGTCGGCGACCGGGGCGGCCTCGAGGGCCCCGAGGTCGGGCCGCTCGACGGGCGCGGCGAGCAGCGTGTACGTGTCGCCCGGGCGGAGCCCGGCCTCGACGAGCCCGACGCCGGCCACGGGGTTGACGTAGAGCGAGCGCGCGAGGTCCGTGGCCCTCCCGGAGGTGAACTCGACGTCGGCGAGCTGCCCGGCCACGGGCACCCACACGTCGCGGTACTCCCCGATCGTCACGTCGATCTCCTCGGCGCCCGGGAGGTCCTCGTCGACGGCGGCGCCGATGCGCTGGAACTCCCCGGTCCCCGCCTCCCCGCCGGGGGCCACGGTGAACGCGGTGCCGTCGTAGGAGTCCATCGCCGCCAGGCGCACGAGCTCACCGGCCCCGAGCCCGTCGACGGTGAGGACCGTGTCGGTGAGGTGGTCCTTGAGGTAGGCGCGGAACCCGGCGAGCGGGCTCGGGTAGTCGCGCAGGTCGGGCGGCGGGGCCACGTGGTCGCGGACCACGGTGCGCCGGTCCTCGTCCTGCCACAGCAGCCCGGTGGCGCCTCCGGCGACGAGCGCGACGACGAGGAGCCCCGCCGTGGCGACGGGCCGCTCCGTGTGCAGGCGGTGGGAGCGGCGCGCCGCCCATACGAGCGCGACGGCGGCGAAGGCGAGCCCGACCGGCACCGCGAGGGAGGTGTCCCGCGTGCTGAGCAGCACGCTGCCGGGCAGGATCACCAGCGGCACGAGGGCGGCGAGCGTGGGCCGGCGGGTCCGCTGCGCGATCGTCATCGCGAGCGCCGAGCCGACCACGCCGACCAGCAGCGGGACGGTGAGGACGGCCCCGGTCGCCCCCACCGGCGCGAGGATCGTCACGAGGTCCTTCCACGCCGTGACGACACCCTGGCCGACCGCGCCGACGCTCGCCGGGCTCGGCAGCCAGCCGACCAGCGCCTCGACCGGGGCGGCCGCGCCGGTGAGCAGGACGAGGGCGAGCAGCACGGCGAGGATCGTCACGAGCGCGCCCCAGCGGCGCCAGGCAGCGAGCAGCGCGAGGCCGCTCCCGGCCAGCACCGCGAGGACGAGGACCACCCAGAACCGCGCGACCCCGTACGCGGGCCACAGCGGGATCAGGGCGAGGAGCATGAGGAGCGGGATCGCGATCGCGTCCCACACGCGCATCCGGGCCCGACGCCGGAGCGCGGCCCGCGTAGGCGCGTCACCCCGGTACTGGAGCGCCTCGCTCGCGAGCCGGGTGCGGCGCCCCTCCTCGAGGGCGGACGGGCTGCTCACAGCGCCGCCATGTGGAGGCCGCGGGTGAGCTCGTCGAGGTGCGGGACGGTCACCACGGTGACGGGCCCGACGGCGGCGACGCTCGGCTCGACGTACGGGTCGGCGCGCACGGCGAGGGCGCGCATGCCGACGGGGAGGACGGAGCCGGCGGCGCGGATGTCCCGCAGCGGCACGGGCGAGCCGCACACGAGGACGGCGAGCGTGGCGCGTGCGTGGGACAGGGCGATCTCGCGGGCCATGTCGACGACCTCGGTGCGGGTCGGGGTCATCGTCAGACGGGTGAGCGCGTCGAGGACCGCGCGGGCGGACACCGTGGGCAGCGGCGCCGACGTCGTGAGGACGGTGAGCTCCTTGTCCTCGGTGATCGCCTGGAGCGCGAGCGAGCCGACGGTGGACACCACGGTCTCGAACTCGTCGGGCTCGTCGTAGTCGGCGGCGGAGGTGCTGAGGGCGACGACGACGTGGCTGCGCCGCGACTCCTCGAACTGGCGGACCATGAGCTTGCCGGTGCGGGCGGAGGTGCGCCAGTGGATGTAGCGCCGGTCGTCGCCGGGCTGGTACTCGCGCAGCGCGTGGAACGAGAGGTCGGACTCGGTGAGCTCGGTGGTGGGACGGCCCTCGAGGTCGTGCAGCAGGCCGGCGGAGGCCGGGGCGAGACGCACCGTGCGGGGGTGGACGTACATCTCGAGGGTGTCGGTCCACGTCCGCGCCGAGCGAACGAGACCGAGCGGGTCGCCGCGCACGGTCCGGGCCGGGCCGATGTCGACGACGGCACGGCGCTGCGTGGGCACCGCGAGCAGCTCCTCGACCGAGTCGCCGGCCGCGAGGCCGGGCAGCGGGATCGCGACCTGGCCCGGGCCGACGGGGACCTCGAGGCGGGCCGCAGACGTCGAGCGCGCCCCTGTGTTCTTGACGATGACGCCGGCGAGCGCGCGGTCGCCCACCTGGACCCGGTGGTCGGACAGCCGCAGGTCGACCTGGTAGCTCTGCCGCCCCACGGTGAACAGCACCGCGACGACGAAGGCCGCGAGCAGCGCGACCCCGCCCGCCATCGCCTCGCCCCACCCGAGGACGAACGCCACGACGAGCGCGACGACGCCGAGGCCCAGCGCCGTCCACCCGAGCACGGAGACGCCGCCGAGGACCCGGGCGACCTCCCGGCGCGGCGCGACGGTGCGCTCGAGCGCGGTGGTCAGCCCCGGGATCGCGCCGACCCGGGCGCGCGCGGACGTGCGCCAGCGGCCCGTCGTCGAGCCGCTCGAGGTCACCTGACCGATCGAGTACGGCGAGTGGGCCGAGCCCGGGGAGCCGCCGGGCGACGCGCCGGTGGGCGCGGAACCGGTGTGCGGGGACGCGGCGGAGCCGGTGCGCTCGGCCGGGCCGTGGACGACCGCGTGCCGTTCGACCGCCTCCGGGACGTCGGGGCGGGATCCGTTCACGAGCGGCCGTGGTCCCCGGCCAGCTGTCGGTGGGCGGGCGGCTCGATCTCCTCGAGGACCGTGCCGAGCGCCCCGGCAGCGGTGGCGCCGTCGAACTGCGCCTCGGCCTCCATCACCATCCGGTGGCCGAGGACGGGCTCGGCGAGCTCGCGGACGTCGTCGGGCAGGACGTACCCGCGGCCCTGGGACGCGGCCCAGGTCTTCGCGCACCGCACCAGGGCGAGCGCCCCGCGGACGGACACGCCGACCTCGACGCCCGCCGCCGTGCGGGTCGCCGTGACGAGGCGGGAGATGTAGTCGGCGATCGCGGCGTCGACGTGGACGCGGGAGGACATCCGCACCATCTCGCTGACGACCTCGGCGGTGACGACGGCGCGCAGCTCGCCGGCGCGGTCGCGGACGGCGGAGCCGGTGAGGATGGCGACGGTCGAGTCGTGGTCCGGGTAGCCGACCGAGGTCTTGATGAGGAACCGGTCGAGCTGCGCCTCGGGCAGCGCGTACGTGCCGGCCTGCTCGATGGGGTTCTGGGTGGCGAGGACGATGAACGGCTCCCCCACCTCGTGGGTGCGCCCCTCGGCGGTCACGCGCCCCTCCTCCATGACCTCGAGGAGGGCCGACTGCGTCTTGGGCGAGGCGCGGTTGATCTCGTCGGCGAGGACGACGTTGGCGAAGATCGGACCCGGGTGGAACTCGAAGGTCTTCTTCTCCTGGTCGTAGATCGACACGCCCGTGACGTCGGAGGGCAGCAGGTCCGGCGTGAACTGGATGCGCGAGCTCGTGGCCCGCAGCGTCTGGGCGAGCGACCGGGCGAGCTGGGTCTTGCCGGTGCCCGGGTAGTCCTCGAGGAGGACGTGCCCGCCGGCCAGGAGCGCCGTGACGACGAGCCGGATGACGCCGGTCTTGCCGACCACGGCCTTGCCGACGTTGTCGACGATGCGGTCGAACGTGCTCGCGTACCAGGAGGCCTGCTCCTCGGAGAGCTGCTCGATCACGGGGACGGCGGTCATGGGGTCCTCTCGGTGGTGCGGGGAAGGGACGGGCGGTCGGGGCGGGTCGGCATGATCCGCCGTGGTGCGAGCTGGGGCGATGGGCGGTCGGCTCTCCGGGCCGGCCGAGCGGTGTCGGGCGCGCGCATGTCACCCGCCCACGCGATACGAGTCCTCGGCGACGACGTCGCCCGACGAGTTCCGGACGACGACCCGGATCCAGTCCCCGGTCTCCCCGTAGTACTTGCCCTCGAGCCGGGTGCCGTTACCCGCACCGTTCGGGGTGAACGTGTAGGGGTTGGGGAAGTTCGGGGTCGGGGTGATGAGGGACGTCGCGTTCGAGCTGTCGCCGTAGTACCAGGTGACCTCGTAGGGACCGTCGTCGTAGTGCTCGAAGTTGTCGTAGCTGAACTCGAGCCACTTGCAGTCGTCGTTCGACTCCAGGCACGGGGGGTTGCCCGGCTCGCCCCGGGCGTCGTTGTTGCGCTGGACGGTCACGGTACGGGCGGGCGGATCGGGCTCGTCACCCGTGGCGTCGCTGTCCGAGTCCGTCCGCCTGGTGCTCGAGGGATCGTCCCGGACGACGGTGATCGTGGCGTCGTAGGTCGTGTTCCACTCGGCCGCGTTGATCGTCGTGCTCGACTGCGAGAGCGCGTCGATACGGCCCTGACCGGTGATCTCGACGTACGCCTCGCGGATGGGCCGACCGTTGCCGTCCGGCACCGACCACTCGACCTCGACGCGCGCGTCCTGCCCGTACTCGTTGGGCGTCGTCGCATCGACCGTGACCGACGGCTCTCCGAACGGCCCGTACGGGATCGCCGCCGACGAGGCGCCGGACGGCTCGCCGCAGTACGTGTTGCACGCGCGGACGCGGAAGGTGTAGCTGGAGCCGTTGGTCAGGCCGCCGACCGAGTCGCCGCTCAGGGTCTGCCAGCCGCCACCGTTCATCGAGTACTCGTAGCGCTCGATCTCGTCGCCGCGGGGGTCGGCCGCCCCGTAGTCGAGGGTGACCTGCCCGTCCGAGCCGGTCGCGGTGACGCTCGGCGTCCCGGGCGCGGTGGGCTGGATGAACGACCTGACGGTGCCGGATCGCGGGCTCGCCGGCCCCTGGTCCACGTCGTTGGTCGCCGAGACCGCGACCGAGTAGTCGTGGCCCTCGGGCGCGTCCTGCGTGAAGGAGGTGGACTGGGTGGTGAACCGGGAGAACTCCGCGCCGTCCTGGAAGATGACGACCTCGTAGCCGGTGATCGGCGAGCCGTTGGCGTCGGCCGGCGCGAACGAGCCGGTGATCTGGGCGGCGATCGGCGAGTCGACGCGCTGGACGTCCGGCGTGCCCGGAGCCGTCGGCGGACCGGCGGGCACGACGGCCTGCGACCAGGGCGACCACTCGGACGGCTCGTCGGCGCCGTTGTGCGCGCGCACCCGGAACGTGTAGCTCGTGCCGTTGCTCAGCCCGCTCCACGTGTGGCTCGTCCCCGTGGCGGAGACCTGGCCGCCGCCGGTGGACGGCGTGACCTGGACGTCGTACCGCTCGACCGGGGTCCCGCGCGAGACGGGCGTCTCCCACGCGAGCTGGACCTGGCCGTCGCCCCGCTCGGCGGACGGCGCCTCGGGCCGCTCGGGCCGCACGTCGGGGATCGCGGGACCGGACGGGGCGGACGGCTCGGAGTCGCCGACCTCGTTGGTCGCGATGACGGTGAACGTGTACTCCTGGCCGTTCGTCAGACCGCCGATCGTGCAGGTCGTCGTCCCGCACTCCTGCCGGTGCCCCGCGGTGTCCACCGTGTAGCCCGTGATCGGGGAGCCGTTGGCGACCGGCGCCGCCCACGTGAGGACGACCGCGCCGTCCTGCACCTCCTGGACGCGCGGCGGCGTGGGCGTGCCCGGGACGCCGACGACGTTCATCGTGATGCGTGCCTCGGTCTGCCGGGACGGCAGGCCGGTGGCGTCCTCGACCGTCACCCGCACGGTGAGCGGGCCGACGAAGTCCTCCGCAGGCGTGACGGACACGTCGGTCAGCGAGTTGTCGACCTGCGCGATGCCCTGCTCGGCGGCCGCGGAGACGATGGTCAGCGGTTCGCCGTCGTCCTCGTACGGGTTGAACGCGCCCTCGAGGATGTCGACGGTCTCGGTCTCGCCCTGCTCGACCTCGCCGAGGTCGACGTCCGGCACGGACGGGGGCTGCCGGTTCGAGGCGGTCACCTGGACGCGCACGACGCCGGGCACCGGGTCGTTGACGCCGTCCGAGACGGTCATCGGCAGGTCGAGGGTCTGGCCGGGCACGACGTCGACGGCGGCCTCGACGGTGAGCGTGTGGCCGTCGACGCTCGCGGTGAGCCCGTCGGGGACGCCGTCCTCGACCACCTCGAGGCGCAGGGAGGAGAAGTCCTCCGGGTCGTCGATCGCCGAGCGCAGGTTGACCGAGCCGGGCTCCTCGCCGGGGACGACCTCGACCTCGCCGCCGCGGAAGGTCGGCGCGATGTTGACGCCGTCGGGCACCACCGTGATGGGCAGGGTGAGCCGCGAGCTGAGCCCCTCCTGCGCGGTCTCCCCGTCGGTGACCTCGAACGTGATCGACGCCGGCCCGTAGTAGTCGGGGGCGGACGTGAACTGCAGGGTGGTCGCGTCGACCACCGGGCTCGAGCCGTCCGAGCTCGTCGCCGACACCTGGGTCTCGTCGGTCAGGCGGATGTCGCGGCCGGACGGGGCGACCACGTAGTCGTCGAGGTCGATCTCGATGCGCTCGCCCGAGTGCACCTCGATCGGGTCGACGTCGGTGCGCAGCACCGGGCCCGTGTCCTCCGAGCCGGGCACGTCGATGAACGCGAAGCCCTCGATGCCGTCGGGGTCGGTGACCTGGTAGGTGACGACCTGACGGGTCGGCAGCACGGGGACCTGCACGTCGTTGCCGGCCACGCGGGCGCCCTCGGGCGGGTCGACGAGGGAGACGGTCAGGGCGTCCGCCGTCCCGTCGGGGTCCTCGTCGTTGGCGAGGACGGGCACGGTGACGATGTCGTGCCCGATGATGTCGGCCGGCGCCACGAGGTCGTCGCGCGCGAGCGGGGGCAGCAGCGGGGCGTCCGGCGTGATGTCGACCGTCGCGACGGCGGAGTCGAGCCCGCCGCGCCGGTCGGAGACCCGGTACACCAGCGAGAACGCCGCGGGCTCGGTCGGGGTGCTCACGCGGATGCGCTGCTGCTCGGTGGGCTCGGGGGCGAGCTCCGGCAGGTCGTCGAACGGTCCGCCGTCCGGGTCGTCGGCGAGGTAGAGCGGGTCGCCGTCGGGGTCGGTGTCGTTCGAGAGCACGTCGACGTCGACGGTCCTGCCCGGGCGCACCTGGACGGAGTCCTCCTGGGCCTGCGGGCGCGAGTTCGACAGGGGCGGGGGCACGACGGCGACACGCACCTGCGCCTGCGCCACCGCCCCGAGCCGGTCCCGCACCGAGTAGGTGAACGTGTCGGTGCCCGAGGACTGGCCGTACGCCTCGTAGTCGAGGTATCCGGCGCCGACCTCGACCACGCGGCCGAGCTGCGGTGCGGTGCCGGCACCGAGCAGCTGGACCGAGTCGCCGTCCGGGTCGATGCCGTACATCGGCACCTGGATGCGGATGCGCTCGCCGCCGAACGCGCGGGTCTCGATGGGCTCGGGCAGCGGCGCGGCGTTGGACTCCGAGGCGGCCTGGACGCGCACGGTGATGAGCGCGGAGGCGGAGTTCCCGTTCTCGTCGGTCACCGAGTAGACGGCGTTGACGCTCTGCGGGGTCTCGGGCGCCCGGAAGCGCACGACCTGGCCGGACGTGAAGAAGTGGCCGCTGTCGGGGTCGGGCTCCTCCGACAGCTCGGCGTCGAGCGTGTACTCCAGGCCCTGGGGATGGGAGTCGTTCTGGAGCACGGGGATCGTCACGTAGTCCCCGGCGCGCACGTCGACGACGTCGGGCTCCGCCACCGGCGGCTGCGGCTCGAGGTCGGACATGATCGGCAGGACGACGACCTCGCCGGTCGCCGTCCCGGTGCCGTTGGAGACGGTGTAGGTGAGGCGCTGCGGGCCGGCGGTCGTCTGCGTCGAGGTGATGCGCAGCATCCGGTGCTCAAGGACGGAGACGACGAGCGGGGAGTCCTGAGGGACCTCGATCTGCTGGACCGCGAGCAGGCCGCCCGCCGGATCCTCGTCGTTGGCGAGGACGTCGACGAGGACGGACCCGCCGGCGGGCAGGAGCGCGGTGTCGCGCACGGCGACCGGCGGCGCCTCGGTGTCGGGGGCGACGACGTCGACCCGGACGAGCCCGGTCGTGTCCTGGCCGCCGGAGTCGGCGACCACGTACTCGAGGTAGTTCGTGCCCTCGGTCAGTCCGGTGAGGTGGACCTGACCGGTGTCGTAGTCCGGGCGGACGTCCGCGATGTCGGACGGGGTGACGGAGCCGAGGCGGAGCGGCTCACCCTCGGGGTCGACGTCGTTGGCGAGGACCTCGACCATCGCCTCCTCCCCCACGCTGAGGGAGATGAAGTCGTTGACGGCCCGCGGCGGGAGGTTCTCGGCGTCGTGCACCTCGACCGGGACGACGACCTCGGTGACGTCCGTGCCGTCCGAGACGCGCACCGTCACCTCCTTGACGCCGGAGCTCGTGCCGGTGTCGACGAAGGTGAGGCGGCCGTCGGGGGTGAAGTGCACGACGTCGTCGGATTCGGTGGAGGCGCCGGCGAGGAGCATCTCGTCGCCCTCGGGGTCCACCATCGAGCCGAGCACGTCGATCTCGCCGGTGCCGCCGAGGGCGAGGTCCATCCGGGGGTCGCGGTCCTCGCGCACCTGGGGCGGGCTGTTCTCGGTGTCCGGGACGACCCGCAGCGTGATCGTGCCCTCGGCCTCGCCGTTCTCCCGGCCGTCGGTGATCGTGTAGGGCACCGAGACCTGCCCGGACGCCGTCTCCGGGACCGCGACCTGGAGCGCGCGCCCGCCCATGATCGAGGACAGCACCCCGGTCTCCTCGGGGATCTCGCCGAACTCGGAGACGGTGAGCAGGTCGCCGTCGGGGTCGGTGTCGTTCGCGAGGACCTCGAGGACGGTGACGGAGCCGGGGCGTACGCCGAGGGCGTCGCCGACGGCGGTCGGCGGCCGGTTCTCCTCCTCGCGGTCGAGCGGCTGGTCCTCGAGGCGGTCGTCGGTCGAGTCCGTCTCCTCCTCGGAGTCGCCCTCCGGCGGGGTCGTGTCGTCCCAGTTGTCCACGAGCATCATGTCCTCCTGCGGGAGGTACACGGTGCCGGTGAGGGTGTCGTTGAGGACCACGAGGTCGTGGTTCGTCCGCAGGCGCAGCTCGTGCTCGGAGCCCTGGAGCGGGACCTGGGCGTCGACCGCCTCGGAGTCGCCGCACTGGACGAGGTAGGAGCCCTCGGCGCCCGCCCAGGCGCCGTGGACGCAGCCGGCCACGACGATCGGCTCGGCCGGGGCGCCGATCATCTCGGAGCGGATGATCGTGGGCTCGTCGCCGTCCATCGGGACGAGCACGAGGGCGTCCCGGGTCGCGAGCGCCACGGTGCCACCGGCGTCGGAGGGCTGCTGGAGCGCGACGTCGGTGAGGTCGAGGTCGTAGCCGGTGAGGTCGAGGGGCTCGCGGTCGCCGCGCAGGACGAGCAGCTGCTCGTCCTCCTCGGTTACGACGGCGCCGACGGGGGTCGGGCCGACCGAGGTGAGGCCGACGTACTCCGCGCCGCCGAGGACGTCCGCGCCGACCCCGAGGTCGGTCGTGGCGAGAGCCTCGGTGGTCTCCTCCTCGGCCTCGGTGGTGGGCTCGGGGGCCTCCTCCGACCCGCCGCTCGCCGCCTCGCTGCCGGACTCCGCGGGCGGGGTGCCGCCGGCCGGCTCGCTGCCCGCGGGGATCGTCACCACGGAGCCGTCCTCGACGGACAGCCCGTGGACGGCGCCGTCCCTTCCGACGGCGAGGCGGCCGTCGGCCCCGATGTGCGCGTTCGGCGCCGCCTCGGCGTCGCCGAGGACGCCGACCTGGTCGACGGGGACCGAGCGCAGCGCGCCGGAGCCGGGCTCGAGCATGCCGACGGTGTCCCCGCCGAGGCCCAGCTCGGCCGAGCGCGGGATGGTCACTGCACCGGTGCCGGTCGAGACGGTCGCCGGGTCGAGGGTCTGGAGCAGGGCGGCGCCGTGGTCGACCACGAGGACCGTGCTGCCCTCCTGGAGGACGTCGACGTCCGCCGACGCGGCGGTCACCGAGCCGTCGAGCTCCTGGACGGGGTAGTTCACGCGGCCGACGAGCAGCTCGTCGGAGTTCGTCACCCACACGCCGCCGTCGTGGAGCTCGATGTCCGCGACCGGCTCACCGTCGTAGGCCAGCGCCGCGACGACGATGCCCGTCGACGCGACCGCGAGGGCCGCTCCGGCCGCCACCGACCGGCGACGACGGCGTCCGCGCTCGGCGCGGCGGGCGTTGGCGTCGTCCGCGGCGGCGGCGACCCCCGAGGAGCCGGCGGCCTTGCGGGCCTGCTCCTTCCGGGCCTGCTCCTTCCGGGCGCGGGACCGCTCCGCGACCGGGCGACTGGCAGGGCCGCCGTCGGTGTCGGCGGGCATCGTGGCGCCGGGCTCGGGCGTGCCGGACCCGGGTGTGGCTGGTCCGGGAGTGGCTGCTCCGGGTGTGGCTGGTCCGGTCGTGCCGGGCCCGGTCGCACCGGACGCCGCGCCCGTGCGCGACGCCGCATCCGTGCCACCGGGTGCGCCGGTCGACCCGTCCGCAGGTCGACGACGCCACCACGCCATGCCGCTGCCTCCCCTGGTTCCACCTGACGACCGGGCGCCGGCGGGCGCCGCAGGGTCCTGGCGAACCTTATCGCCGAGCGGCGGGCGTCATCGTCGCGTTCGTGGGCCGCCCCGGTGAACCTGCCCACCTCGATCCGACCGCATGAGTCCGCCGGGACAACGGCGGGTGAACACCAGGTGCTCGCGCTGGATGCGCGGCCGCCGGATCGCTGTCGGCGCCCCACCGTCGGACCCCGCTGAGGTCCGTGGCGTCGGCACCGCACGCCTCGCCGGCCCACGCGAGCGCGGACCGACGTCGGTGCTACTCGACGTTCGCGTCGGCGTCCTGCGGGGCGTCGAGCAGCTCGAGCTCGTCGCTCGTGACGAGCCGGGAGGCGACGGCGTGCTCGACGAGGCGCGCACGACGGTTGACGGCGAGCTTGCCCTGGCCGCCGCGCAGGCCGCGCACGCCGTAGCGGGCGAGCTTGTCGCACACGTTGTCGAGCTTGCGGTTGAAGCGGGTGAGCGTCCACCCGAGCCGGTTGGCGGCCTCGGCGGACGTGGGGATCGACGTCGTCGACCCGCGTCCGGACAGGACCGGCTCCGCGAGGGCGAGGACGAGAAGACGCTGCGAGGGCGTGAGCGAGACGGGGCCGATCGTCGTCTCCCCCACCTCCATCTCGTCCTCGGGACGGGTGGGGAAGTACGCCGGGTCGTCGTTGGCGATGAGGACCTCGTACGTGGTCGGCCCCGCCGTGAACATCAGCGTCGTCCGTGCGTACACGAGCGGGAGCCGGGCGCCCGGGGACAGCCACGCCTGGGTGTTGCCGTCCGGGTCGGCGACGGTCGCCGTCAGCCGCGTGCCGACGTTCGAGACCCACCACAGGCCGCCCGACTGGGCGACCGTGAGGAACCTGCGGTGCAGGTAGGGGTTGTCGTCGAGCTCGAGGGGCCCCTCACGCCCGATGACGAACGGTTCCTCGTCGTCGACCGGGAACCAGTCGCCGCAGAACTCCACCTGGATACCCATGGGTCATGCCTCCTCGTCGACGCACGTCGTCGCCGGCTCGTTCGACGTCCGGCCGTTCGTGAGCCGGATCTTCACCTCGATGCACACCTCGCCCGACTCCTCCACCGACGCTACGGGCTCGTCGGCCGAGGTGAGCGGGGTCTCTCCGTCCGTACGTTGCCACACGTAGCTGACGTCCTGCCCGTCGAGCTCGGTGGGCGCCGCCCACGTGAACTCGACCGTGGACCCGTCGCGCGTCCCGACCAGGTCGACCGGGCTGGGGACGAGGTCCGGGACGTCGATGGTCGTGTCCTGGTTCGAGTCCGCCGACACCTGACCGTCACCGCTGCTCGACGAGTCGCCGGTCAGGGTGCCGAACGCCCAGATGAGGGCGACGACCACCGCCATCACGCACACGACGGCCGTGACGACGACGCCGGAGCCCATGCGCCGCCGAGCACCGGCGCCCTGCTGCGGTGCGGGGCCGGACGACGGCGCACCGACGGCAGAGCCCGCGCTCGGCGGGCTGCCCGCGCCGGGATATGGAGCGCCGGCCGCGTGCTGGCTCCCCTGGGCACCCTGTCCGCCGAGGTGCATGGGCTGCGTGTGAAGTCCGCCCGACGCACCGGCATGATTCGGTGACGAGGCCACGGCAGGTCGGCCGACGCCGGCCTGGACGCCGTTGCCCTGCGACGCGACCGCGCGGATGGAGTTGACCCTCGTCGGCTCGGGCTGCCCGGCGGGCGCCGGCGCGTTCGCGCCGCCCGGGTGGGGGCGGGACCGGACGGGCTGAGCGCCGGTCGGACCGTCGGCGCGGGCGGCCGGGCTCGGCGGCGGCGCGGCCTTCAGCTCGTCGGACGTGATCTCCGGCCCGGAACCGGCGTGGCGGCCCGTCCCGGGCGCGCGGCGCGATCCCGAGCGGGACGAGCCCGACGACGAGCTGCCGGAGTCGGCCGACGAGCCTGACGACCCGGACGAACCCGCTGCCCCGTCGCCGCGACGCGCGCCGTCCCTGTTCTCCAGGGCCGCCTTGGGCGCCTTGCGACGGTCCTGCGGGTCGGGTGCCAGCCAAGAGGTGTCCGGCATCTCGATCTCGGTCATCGGCAGGCGCATCTCCTGCTCGACCATCTGGAGGGCCCGGCCGAGGTCGGCGGCGCTCTTGTAGCGCTGGGAGGGCTGCTTGGCCATCGCCTTGTCGAGGACGCGCTGGAGGGAGTCCGGCAGATCCTCGCGCTCGATGCGCGGCACCGGGTCGCGCCGGATCCGGGTGGTGTAGTCGAGGCGCGTGTTCGGGCCGCCGGGTCGGGTGAACGGCGACCTTCCGACCAGCAGCGTGAAGATCGTGGCGCCGAGCGAGTAGACGTCGCCCTCGATGCCGGTGACCTGGCCGTCGATCGCCTCCGGCGGTGCCCACGGGATCGACAGCCCCGCGGTCTCGGCGAGCTTGTTCGACAGCAGGCCGGCGATGCCGAAGTCCGTCAGCGCGGGGCGCCCGTACTCGGTCGTCAGCACGTTGGCCGGCTTGATGTCGCGGTGGACGATGCCGGCCCGGTGCGCGGTCTCGAGCGCGCCGGAGAGCCGCACACCGATGCCGACGGACTCGGCCACGCCGAGAGGGCGCCGGCGCGTGCGCTCCGCGAGGTTCGGCAGCGGGCAGTACTGCATGACGAGGAAGGGACGCCCGTCCGGCGACGTGCCGGCGTGGTAGATCGAGACGATCGAGGAGTGCGAGGACAGCTGGGCCATGAGGTTGGCCTCGGCCGTGAACTGCTCGCGGGACTGGCCCTCGGCCGCCTCCTCGGTCATCACCTTGACGGCGACGTTCCGCTTGGGCAGGTGCTGGCTGTACAGGAAGACGTCGGCGAAGCCGCCCGAGCCCAGGAGACGAACGTGCTCGTACCCGTGGAGCTCGGGAGGCTCTCCCGCCGGACGCTTCTGGCTCACTGCTCGGGCACCTGCCCGGCGACGTCGACGTGGAAGCCGGCGTCGGTGCCGAGCTCGACGTACGCGCCCGGGGGCACGGGCACGCCGGTGCGCGGGTGCAGACGGAAGGCCGGCTGGTCGGGCAGCACGATGACGGTGCCGTTGGTGGAGTCCATGTCCGTCACGACGACCGTGTCACCGGCGGGGCGCACCTCGACGTGGGTGGCCGAGACGTCCCGCTCGGGGCTGCGGACCTGGACGATGCGCGGGGCGTCGTCGCCGCTGAAGCGGGTGGCGTCCGGCGCGCGACCGAGGAGGACCGGCCGGTCCACCGCGACCGTGGTGCCGTCGGGCAGCACGAGGACGAGGCCCTCCGCGTAGTCGCCGACGGAGACCATGCTCGTGGCGCCGTCGTGGTCCGGGCCCGCCGGGTCGGCGTGCCCGTCCTGGTCGGCCGCGGCGGCACCGTGCCCCTGCTGGTCGTACCCGGGAGCACCGTCTCCGTCGCCGCCCTGGTCGCCGTAGCCCTGGTCGCCGTACCCGCCGTCGCCCTGGCCCTGCTCGCCGTAGCCGGCGTCGCCCGGGCCCTGGTCGCCGTAGCCGTGGTCGCCGTACCCGGCGTCGTCCTGGCCATGGTCGCCGTACCCGCCGTCGCCCTGGTCCTGGTCGCCGTACCCGGCGTCGCCGTGGCCCTGGTCGCCGTAGCCACCGTCGCCGTCGCCGTGGTCGCCATAGCCGTGTCCGCCGTCCGCCCGGTCCTGCCCGTACGGGTTCTCGGACTGGCCGCCGGCGGCACCGGCGGCTGCGACCGCCCCTGCCGCGCCGAAGCCCGCGGCGGCGTACGCGGCCTGGTCGTTCGCCTCGGTGTCGACGGCGTGCGCCTCCACCGGCTGCTCCTCGACGGGCGGGACCTCGTCGCCGCGGCCCTCGGCAGCGGCCTCGTCGAAGATCTGCGTGTGCTCGGCGTCGTCGTGCGCGCCGGCCACGTGCCCCTCCTGCTCGTCACCGGAGCCGGGCGCCCCACCCGCGTCGTCCGCGCCGGGCTGACGGTCGCCGTCCTGCGACCACGTCGGGACGTTGTCGATGAGTCCGTCGTCCTCGGCATCCTCGACGCCGGAACCACCGACACCTGAACCCTCGACACCAGACCCGTCGACGCCGGAACCCTCGCCGTCCGGGCCCTCTCCGACGAACCCGTCGGCCTCCTCGGGCTCGGCCGTGAGCGCGACCTGGTCCTCGGCCGCGAGCGCCTCGGCCAGCTCGGCGTCGTCCGGACGACCGGGCTCGTCGGTGTGGGCGTCGTCGTCATCGCTCTGCTCGAGCGCTGCGCCGGAGTGGTACGGGTCGGCGAAGCCCTCGCCCTCGACCTGCTCGGCCTCCGGAGCATCCGGGGCGCCGGATCCGGGCGCGCCTTGCTCCTCCGACGCCTGGAACGCGTCCTCGCCACCGAGCGTCGCGGCGCCCTCCTCGACGGCGCCGGGGGCCGCCTCGTCGGCCGCCTCGCCCGGGATCGCGTCAGAACCGTCGACCGCGGGGCTTCCGCCCTCGGCGAGGGGGTCGCCCTCGCCGGGCACCTCCTCCGCGACCGGTGCGCCGGGCGCCGCGTCGGGCGCTGCGGCGAGCGCTGCCTCGTCCGCAGCCTGTCCGTCGGCAGCCTGCCCGTCGGCGGGAGCGTGCTCGGGCGCGTCCCCAGCCATCGCCTCCTCGTCGACGAGGTGCTCGCCCTCGGCGGCGGCCTCCGCCTCGGCATCGGGCGCGCCGTCCGCCGAACCCTCCGCGTGCGGAGCTGAATCGCCGGCGAAGTCGGCGTCGGTGATGCCCGCGAACGGGTCGTCACCCTGGTCGGCGGCGTCGTCGCCGGCTCCCGCCAGTGCCGCACCGGCCACGCCGGCGCCCGCGAGACCCGCACCCGCGACCCCGGCGGCCGCGAGGGCCGCGCCGGATCCGTCACCCTCGGTCGCGCCCGGGTCGTCGCCGTCCGTCGAACCGGCTACGTCCGTCGAACCGGATACGTCCGTCGAGCCTTCGCCATCACCGGCACCGGCACCGGCACCGGCACCCTCCGCGTCCTCGCCTGCGACCGTGAGTCCGGCGTGCTCCTCCCCAGCAGGGGCCCGCGAGACGACGCTCGCGGCGAGCACGATCCCGGTGGTGACGGGGAGCGCCTCGGCGGCACCGTCGGCCTCGGGGGCCGAGATCTCGAAGTCGGAGGCCCCGGCGACGAGCTCCTCGTACCAGGTCGAGTAGCCGCGTCCGGTCACGGTCCGGCTGCCGGCGCGAACGGTGAGGTCGCCGCGCACGAGGACGAACAGGCCGTCGTCGCGCGCCTCGACGAGCGCGAACGGCGGCAGCGACGTGATGCCCCGGGCCGCGAGGACCTCGATCCAGCGGCTCAACCGCTCGCCGTCGCGGTCGTTGTCCCACAGCCGGCGCGCGTCGTCGGTCCCGAGCGAGGGGTCCAGCAGCGCGACGGCACTCTCGCCGACGACGGCGATCCAGCGTCCAGAGGTGTACTCGTGCATGTCAGCTCTCCGCGGTAGTCGGGGTCGGTGCCAGCGGCGTCGCCGGGACGGGGGTCGGGGTCGAGAGGGGTGCGTCGGGGCTCGGCGCCGTCGTGGCGAAGGTTCGCTCGGGTCGGGCAGCGACCTCGGCGTCGGACTCGGGCGGGACGACCTCGGCGCGCCCGTGCCCGCTGCCGGTCGCGGTCGTGCCGACCGCGTCCTCGTTGTCGACGTCGACGACGACGGCGGTGATGTTGTCCCGCGCGCCCCCGTCCGCGACCGCGCGCTCGATGAGCTCCTCGGCCGCGGCGGTGGGGTGCATGCGGGTCCGGAGCACGTCGGCGATCTCGTCCTCGCCGAGCTCGCCGAAGAGCCCGTCCGTGCACACGAGCAGGCGGTCGTCGGCGCCCACGTGGAGCATCCAGTAGTCGACCTCGACGTCGAGCCCGGTGCCGACGGCGCGCGTGATGACGTTCCGGCGGGGGTGAGTCCGGGCCTCCGCCGGGGCGAGCTCGCCGGCGTCGACAAGCTCCTGGACGAGGCTGTGGTCGACCGAGACCTGCTCGAGGCGGTCGCGCGAGAAGCGGTAGACGCGGGAGTCCCCGACGTTGAGGACGAGCCAGTACGGCTCGCCGTCGGAGTGGGTGAGGACGACCCCGGCGACGGTGGTGCCGGCCATCGCGTCAGCGAGATCGGGCCCGAGCCCGCCCTGACGGGCCTCCTCCTCCATCGTCTGCCGGATCTGCTCGGCACCCGCCCGGACCGCGTCGGTGACGTCGGCAGGAGTGATGGGCCCTTCCTGGTCGGCGAGCGCCCCGAACGCGGCGACGACGGTGCGCGAGGCCATCTCACCGCGCGCGTGACCCCCCATGCCGTCGGCGACGACGAACACCGGGTGGCGCGCGAACGCCGCGTCCTCGTTCATCTTGCGCCGGCCGCCCGCGTCGGAGGCGGAACCCCATTGCACCTGCATGCTCACCTCTCTCGGGCCTCTCGCGGAGACCAACCTACCGGCCCGCACGCAGCCCGCCTGCGCACGGACGGGGTGGAGTGCCCATCCGGACGACCGCGCGCGGGACCGAGCGGCCCGTACCCGGCCACGGTTGTCACAGTCCTCGACGTTGGTCGAACATCACGAAGTGATGGTCGTGGCAGGATCGGCGCATGAACGCCCCACCCGCCCCGATGAAGGACCGCCGGCAGCGCCTGGCGACGATGGCGGAGCTGGTGCTCGAGGCCGGCACCCTGTCGGTCGAGGACGTGGCCGCCCAGTTCGGCGTCTCGACGATGACGGTCTACCGCGACCTCGCCGAGCTCGAGCGCGGCGGCATCGTCACCCGCACGCGCGGCACGGTCACGGCGCGCGCGACGTCGATGTCGGAGGCGTCCGCCGAGTTCCGCAGCACCCTCAACACGGCGACGAAGCGCCGCCTGGCCGCCCGCGCGGTCGAGGAGGTCCACGCCGGGTCGACGATCATGATCGACGACTCGACGACCCTGCTGTCCATGGTGCCGCTGCTCGACGACCGCGGGCCGGTCACGATCGTCACGCACTCGCAGGCCGTGGCGCGCGAGGCAGCGGCGCTGCGGTCGGTGCGGCTGTTCGTCACCGGTGGCCGCTACCGGCCCGAGCTCGACTCCCTCTACGGCTCGACGACGCTCGCCACCTTGCGCTCCGTGCGCGCCGACATCTGCTTCATGTCGACGACGGCCCTCGCGGGCGGAGAGCTCTTCCACCCGCTCGAGGAGAACGCCGACGTCAAGCGGGCGATGCTCGCGTCCTCGACGCGATCGATCCTCGTGACGGACGCGTCGAAGTTCCAGCACGCGGCCACGCACCGGGTCGCGTCGGTCGCCGACTTCGACCTCGTCGTCGTCGACTCCGCGGCGCCCGCCGACGAGCTGGCGATCATGCGCGAGCACGGCGTCGAGGTCGCCCAGGTCGACACCGCGGACTGAGCCGCACACATCTCCCGCACGACGACGGGCCGCCGGCCGGTCGTTCCCGACCCGACCGGCGGCCCGCAGCCCTGGTCAGGGGTGGACGGAGACCTTGATGCCCTCTCCCCCGGCGGAGAACTCGATCGCCTCGACGGCGTCCTCGAGGGCGTACTCGTGGGTGACGAGCGAGGCGACGTCGATCGCACCCGAGGCGATGAGCCCGAGCGCACGCTCGTGGTCGACCCGGCGCGAGTTCGACGCCCCGGTGACCGTCAGCTCGTTGTAGTGCACGAGATTCGGGTCCACCTCGGCGGAGACGCCCTTGGGGAAGCCCGCGAACGCGTTGACCCGGCCGCGCTTGCGCACCACGGTCAGCGCCTGCGCGAACAGGGCGGGGATGCCGATGGCGACGACCGCCACGTCCGCCCCGAGGCCGTCCGTCAGCGACAGGACGTGCTCGCGCAGGTCGGTCGAGGTCGGGTCGACCACGTCGGTCGCCCCGAGGCGGGACGCGACCTCGCGGCGGCTCTCCGACGGGTCGGACACGACGACCCGACCGGCACCGGCGAGGCGGGCGACCTGGGTGTGGAGCAGGCCGATGGGCCCGGCGCCCAGGACGACGACGGTCTCCCCGGGCGCGATCCCGTAGGACTCCGCGGCGCCGAGGACGCAGCCGAGCGGCTCGGCGAGCGCGATCGACGAGTACGTGACCTCGGGCGGCGCCACGAACACGCCGCCGCGCGAGATCGCCTCGGCCGGGACCGCGACGTACTCGGCGAGCCCGCCATTGAGCGCGTACCCGAAGATCGCGGAGTCGCTGCACAGGTTCTCCCGGCCGAGCCGGCAGTACGCGCAACGCCCGCACGGCACGGTCGGGTTGATCCCGATGCGGTCGCCCTCGGCGAACCCCTCGACGCCCGCCCCGAGCTCGACGACCTCGCCGGCGATCTCGTGGCCGAGGACGACACCGACGTCGATGCCCGCGGACTTCTCGCCGCGGATGATCCGCACGTCGGTCCCGCACACGGTGTTGGCGCCCGTGCGCAGGAGGAGTCCGCCCTCGGGCGCGCCCGGCGTCGGGACGTCGGCGAGCTCGACGACCCCCGGACCACCGAAGACGACGGCCCTCATC
This sequence comes from Georgenia sp. Z1344, assembly GCF_049856295.1. GTDB lineage: Bacteria > Actinomycetota > Actinomycetes > Actinomycetales > Actinomycetaceae > JB111. The sequence goes on from NZ_JBNDMZ010000011.1 coordinate 73,465, forward strand.
GGGACTCGCCGGCCCGGTGCGTGATCGCGCCGAGGGTGCTCAGGCGCTCCTCGAGGTCGCCGGCCTGCCACACGTTGCGGCCGAAGATGAGGCCGCGCGCACCGGACGCGATGGCGCCGGCGGCGGCGGCCGCGACGGCGTCGTCGTCGCCCGGGGCGCCGCCCAGGGTGAGGACCGGGACGTTGCCGACCTCCTCGATGATCGTGCGCTGCGCCTCGACGTCGCCGACGTACTCGGTCTTGATGGCGTCGGCGCCGAGCTCGGCGGCGATGCGGCAGACCTGGCGCAGGCCCTCGGGGTCCTTCTGGTCCTCGTTGCGCAGGCCCCACAGGGTGCCCTCGACGATGACCGGGAGGCCGACGGCGTGCGCGCGGTCGATCGTCTCGGCGACGTTGGCGATGTTGTCGTAGAACATGCCGTCCGACTTCGGGCGGGCGATGAGGTACATGCACAGGGCGTCGGCGCCGAGCGCGATCGCGTCGGCGGGGTCGACGAGCGGCCGGTAGCCCTCGCCCTGCTCCTCCTTCATCGCCGGGTCGAGCGTGGTCCAGTCGGCGCGCAGGATCGCGGCCGGCGCGCCGCGGTGGGCGAACACGTGCGAGGCCTGGGCGAGCATGCCCTTGTTGAGCAGGATGCCGTCGGCCCCGCCGGCGGCGATGCGCTCGAGCAGCGCGACCGGGTTGCCGAGGCCGCCGGGGATCTTCAGCGACTGGCCGTGGTCGAACGCGACAGTGAACGAACGGTTGGTGTCCTTGTCGAACATGCGGCCGAGACGGATGTCGATGCCACTCATGCGGGCTCCTTCGATCGGGGTGGTGGTGGTGCTGGTGATGGCGGTCGTGCGGTTGGTGCTCGCCGAGATTGCGGTTCGTGCTCGTCGAGATTGCGGTTCGTGCTCGTCGAGATTGCGGTTCGTCAGGATGGGGCAGCGGGAATCGTCGAGCGCGCCGTTCGCCGTCGGGCATGGGGTTCGCCGTCGGGCATGGGGTTCGTCGTCGGGCACGGGGTTCGCCGTCGGGCACGGACCCGAAGGCGCGCCCGACCCGTCTCAGTACTCCTCGTTGACGGCGGGGTCCTTGCCGAGCGCGACGGCGGGCATCGCGTCGATGCGCTCGACCTCCTTGTCGGACAGCTCGATGCCGGGCGCGGCGAGGTTGGCGCGCTGACGCCCCTCGTCGGCGGACTTCGCGACGGCGCCGACGCCCTTGCGGACGGTCCAGGCCAGGGCGATCTCGACGGCGCTCACGCCGTGGTCCGCAGCGATGGCGTCCAGCGTGCCGTCGTCCATGATCCCCTTGCCGCGCCCGGCCACACCCCATCCCTGGGTGACGATGCCGTGCTCGGCGTCGAAGGCGCGGATCTCGTCCTGCGGCCACCCGGGGTGGAGCTCGACCTGGTTGACCTCGGGGTACTCGCCGAACCTCGCGTGGATCGACTCGAGGTGCTCGGGGAGGAAGTTCGACACCGCGATCGCGCGGATGAGGCCCTCCGCCCGCAGCTCCATCAGCACCTCGTAGGACTCGAGGTAGCGGCCGAGCATCGGCAGCGGCCAGTGGATGTAGTACAGGTCGAGGTAGTCGGTGTCGAGGCTGCGCAGCGAGGTGAGGAACGAGCGGCGCACCTGGCGCGCCTCCTGGTCACCGCCCCGGAGCTTCGAGACGAGGAGCAGCTCCTCGCGGGGCACGCCGGACTCGCGCACGCCCCGGCCGACGTCGACCTCGTTGTGGTAGCGCTGCGCGGTGTCGATCAGCCGGTAGCCGGTCCGGATGCCCTGGGCGACGGCGGTCCGGCCGACGTCGCCGTCCATCTGCCAGGTCCCGAGGGCGACGTGCGGGATCTCGATCCCGGAGCTGGTGACGAAGCGGGGCAGGTCGCGCCGGTGTGCGGCGCCTGACGACTCGGGCACGTGGGTCACCTCTTCGTGTGGCGGGTCCGCCGGTGCGGCGGCGATGACATGAAGCCTACCGGAAGGCTAACATCAGGCTCTGTTGTTTCCACATCTTCGGGTGTTGCGTCATCGGGTGTCCGTGTTCGCTCGGCACCGATGGCGGCGTACGCTCGGAGGCCCGTGGTCGGGCCACGGCGACGTCGCCCGGCAGGTCCAGCACGCTCAAGGGAGAGACACGATGACTGCATCCACCCGCCCCGACGGCCCGTTCGTCATGGGGATCGACTTCGGCACCGAGAGCTGCCGGGTCGCGATCTTCAATCTCGTCGGCGACCCGGTCGCCTTCGCCGCCACGCCCTACCCGACGACGCACCCCCGACCGGGCTGGGCCGAGCAGTCCGAGGACGACTGGTGGTCGGCGATCGCCACCTCCAGCCACCAGGCGCTCGAGAAGGCCGGGCTCACCGGCGCCGACATCGCGGGCATCAGCTACGACGCGACGACGATGACCGTCGTCGCGATGGACGACTCCGGCAAGGCGATGCGGCCGGCGATCATGTGGATGGACGTGCGCGCCGTCGAGCAGGCCGAGCGGGCCTCGACGTCGGACTCGAAGGCACGCCGGTACAACGGCGGCGGCACGATGCCCGCGACGGCGGAGTGGTTCCCCTTCAAGACGGCCTGGCTCAAGGAGCACGAGCCGGAGACCTTCAACAACGCCAAGTACCTCGTCGACGCCCCGGACTGGATCACGTACAAGCTGACCGGCGAGTGGACGATCAACATCAACTCGGCGTCGGCGCGCATGTACTACGACCGTGACAACGGCGGCTGGCCGGTCGACTTCTACGAGCACATCGGCGTGGCGGACGTGCTGGACAAGATCCCGGGCACGGTCAACGACCTGGGTGTCGCCGTCGGGGGGCTGACCTCGGCCGCGGCGCAGCACCTCGGGCTCCGCGAGGGCACGCCGGTGGCGCAGGGCTGCGCGGACGCGTTCGCCGGTCAGATCGGGCTCGGCGTCGTCGCGCCCGGCAAGATGGCGCTCATCACCGGGTCGTCGCACGTGTTCATCGGCCAGACCGACCAGCCGATCTCCGGCGAGGGCTTCTTCGGCGGCTACACCGACTCGGTCATGCCGGGCCAGTACACGGTCGAGGGCGGGCAGGTCTCCACCGGCTCGGTCGTCAAGTGGTACCGCGACAACTTCGCCAAGCACCTCGTGGACGAGGCCGAGGCGGCCGGCCGCACCGCGTACTCGCTCATGGACGAGCGCGCGGCGCAGATCCCGCTCGGCTCCGAGGGGCTCATCGTCAACGAGTACTTCCAGGGCAACCGCACGCCCTACACCGACGGGCGCGCCCGCGGCATCCTCTGGGGCCTCTCCCTGCACCACGGCCCGGCGCACTTCTACCGCGCGATCCTCGAGGGCGTCTGCTTCGGCACCGAGCACATCGCGCGCACGATGCGGGCGGCCGGCCACAAGGTCGACGAGATCGTCTCGTGCGGCGGCGCCACGAACAGCCAGTTCTGGATGCAGATGCACGCCGACGTCACCGGCACCCCGATCACGCTGACGAAGGTGCCCGACGCCGTCGCCCTGGGCTCGTGCATCCTCGCCGCCGCGGGAGCCGGACTGCACGACGACATCACGTCCGCCTCGAACGCGATGGTCCACACGGCCGACACGATCGAGCCGGACATGCAGGCGCACGAGGAGTACCAGTTCTACCTGGACAGCTACATCGACACCTACCCGCGCATGCAGGAGCCGATCCACAAGATGGTCGACCACATCGGCTGACGCGCGAGGGCCGGGGCCGGCCGGTCACGAGCCGGTCGGCCCCGGTTCGTCGAGGGTGCGGTTCAGCGCGACGGCCCGTCGTCGAGAGTGCGGCTGGGAGCGGGGCTCCCAACCGCAGTCTCGACGACGACGAACCGCAATCTCGACGTGCACCAACCGCAATCTCGACGAGAGGTGGCAGATCCTCAGAAGCCGAGGCGGCCCAGCTGGCGCGGGTCACGCTGCCAGTCCTTGGCCACGCGGACGTGCAGGTCGAGGTAGACCTTCCGGCCCAGGCGCTCCTCGATGCCGGCGCGCGCCCGGCTGCCGACGTCGCGCAGGCGGGACCCGCCCCTCCCGATGACGATGGCCTTCTGGGAGTCACGCTCGACGACGACGGACACGTGCACCGCGAGCACCGGCGGCCGCGCATCCCCCTCGGCGCGCTCACGCTCGACCATCTCGTCGACGACGACGGCGATCGAGTGCGGCAGCTCGTCGCGCACGCCCTCGAGCGCGGCCTCGCGGACGAGCTCGGCGATCGTCGTCTCGACCGCCTCGTCGCCGGTGGCCCCCTTCGGGTAGAGCGGCGGGGACAGCGGCATCCGGGCGAGCAGGAGGTCGGCGAGGAGGTCGACCTGGTCACCGGCGACCGAGCTGACCGGCACGATCTCGGCGAAGTCGGCCAGCGCCCCCACCTCGAGCAGCTTCTCGGCGAGCGCACCCCGCCCCACGGCGTCGGTCTTCGTCACGACCGCGACGAGGTCGCCGCGCATCCCCTCGACCTCGGCGAGCAGGTGCCGGTCGCCGGGCCCGATCTTCTCGTCGGCGGGCAGGCACAGGGCGATGACGTCGACGCCGGTCAGCGTCTCCCGGACGACGTCGTTGAGCCGCTCCCCGAGCAGGGTCCGCGGCCGGTGCATGCCGGGGGTGTCGACGAGGACGATCTGGCCGTCGGGGCGGTGGACGATTCCACGGACGGCCCGGCGCGTCGTCTGGGGGCGGTCGGACGTGATCGCGACCTTCTCCCCCACGAGCGCGTTGGTCAGCGTCGACTTGCCGGTGTTGGGCCGCCCGACGAGCGCGACGAACCCGGCGCGGTGGTCGTCCGGCCAGTCCTCGTCGACCAGGTGGCCGAGGTCGAGCCCGGCGAGCGCGTTGGTGTCCTCGCCCAGCTCGGAGCCGGACCCGGGCTCCCCCGGGAACACGACGTCGGTCATCGCTCCTCCTCCACGTCTGGCTCGCTCCGGCGGGCGAGGATCGTCGACACGCGGCGGCGCCGGCCCTCCACCCGCTCGGCCTCCAGGTGCACGCCGTCGACGTCGACCGCGGCGCCCGCGAGCGGCACCTTGCCGAGCGCCTTGGCGAGCAGGCCGCCGGCGGTGTCGACGTCGTCGTCGTCGAGCTCGAGGTCGAAGAGCTCGCCCAGGTCGCTCACGGGCGTGCGCGCAGGGACACGCCAGCGGCCGTCGCCGAGGTCCTCGACCACGGTCTCGGCGCGGTCGTGCTCGTCGACCATCTCGCCCACGAGCTCCTCGAGCAGGTCCTCGATCGTCACGAGTCCGGCGACGCCGCCGTACTCGTCGACCGCCACGGCGATGTGCACGGACTGGAGCTGCATCTCGCGCAGCATGTCGTCCACGAGCTTGGTCTCAGGAACGAAGAACGGCTCACGCATGACGTCGGCGCAGACCACGTGCTCGGTGTCCATGCGGCGGTGCACCCGGCGCATGACGTCCTTGAGGTAGAGGACGCCGCGCAGGTCGTCGAGGGACTCGCCGTGGACGGGCACGCGCGAGAACCCGGAGCGGGTGAAGAGGTTGAGCGCCTTCGACAGCGGCTGCTCGGCCTCGATGGACACCATGTCCGTGCGCGGGACCATGACCTCGCGGACATAGGTGCGGCCGAGCTGGAACACGGACTCGAGGAGCTCACGGTCCCTGTCCTCGAGCCGTTCCGACTCGCTCATCCGGTCGACGAGCTGCTGCAGCTCGTCGGCGGACTCCTGCGCGATGTCCTCCTCGGAGCGCTGACGGGCGGGTGCGACCGCCCGGCCGAGCCGCCCGAACGCGCCGGCCACCGCCGTCACGCCCGCGGCGAGCAGGGAGAGGCGGGCGAGCACGTTGCCCGGCTGACGCTGGCCGAGCCGCCGCGGGCCGATCCCGGCCACGACGACGACGAGCACCAGGCACGCCCCGACCGCCCCGAGCGCGACCAGCCACCAGGGCTCGAGCAGTGCCGCGGCCGCGACGGTCAGCAGGACGGCCGTCGTCATCTCGACGAGGACGCGGACGAACATGAGGCCCGCGAGCCCGGTCTCCCGATGCTCGACCAGGCGCGCGACGCGGGTCGCGGCCGGGTGGTCGGCGTGCTCGAGCTCGGTCACGCTCGAGCGGCTGATGCGGGCCAGGGCCGACTCCGCGGCCGAGAAGAGGGCGGCGACCACGAGGAGCAGCACCGCGACGACGAGGAGCACGACCACGGGTGTGCCCGGGACGATGGTGGTCACCGGCGCGACGGCCGCGGACGGCGCGACGCCGGACCACGACGGTGCGATGCCGGACCACGACGGCGCGACGCCGGACCACGACGGTGCGACACCCGACCAGGACGGCGCGACGCCGGACCAGATGGGCGCGACGCCGGACGAGGTCGCTACGCCCGCCAGGGCGCCGCCGGTATGAAGAGGAGTCATGGCCGGCGGGTCACCGCCCGGCCAGGAAGGTGAGCAGGAGCCGACGCTGGAGGTCGAACATCTCCTTCTCCTCCTCGGGCTCGGCGTGGTCGTACCCGAGCAGGTGGAGGATGCCGTGGACCGTGAGCAGGCCGAGCTCCTCGGCGGTCGAGTGGCCGGCGGTGCGGGCCTGCGCGGCCGCCACGCTCGGGCACAGGACGATGTCGCCGAGGGTCCCCTCGACGGGCGGTTCGCCGTCGGCCCCCGGGCGCAGCTCGTCCATCGGGAAGGACAGGACGTCCGTGGGACCGGGCTCGTCCATCCACCGCACGTGGAGGTCGGTCATCACGTCCTCGTCGACGAGCATGATCGAGAGCTCGGCCTGCGGGTGGACCCGCATCTCCTCGAGGACGTACCGGGCCAGGGCCGCCAGCTCCTCGACGTCCGCGCCGCTGCCGGACTCGTCGTTGACCTCGATGCTCACTGCTCGGCTCCTGATCGACGTGCGGGTCGGGTGTGGGTGCTCGTACCTGAGCTGCCGGTCGTGCCCGTGCGACCTCGGCGGGCGGCGGTGCGCCGTTCGCGCTCGACGTCGGCCTCGCCCTGGGCGTCCCAGCGCTCGTAGGCGTCGATGATGTCGCCGACCAGGCGGTGCCGCACGACATCGCGCGAGGTGAGGTGGCACATCGCGATGTCGTCGACCCCGGACAGGATCTCCTGGACCACCCGCAGGCCGGAGCGCGTCCCGGTCGGCAGGTCGACCTGGGAGACGTCGCCGGTGACGACGATCTTCGACCCGAACCCGAGGCGGGTGAGGAACATCTTGATCTGCTCGGGGGTCGTGTTCTGCGCCTCGTCGAGGACGATGAACGCGTCGTTGAGCGTGCGGCCGCGCATGTAGGCGAGCGGCGCGACCTCGATGGTGCCGGCAGCCATGAGTCCGGGCATGGAGTTGGGCTCGAGCATGTCGTGCAGCGCGTCGTACAGCGGCCGCAGGTACGGGTCGATCTTGTCGGTCAGCGTGCCCGGGAGGTAGCCGAGCCGCTCCCCGGCCTCGACCGCCGGTCGCGTGAGGATGATCCGGGTGACCTCCTTGCGCTGCAGCGCGAGGACGGCCTTCGCCATCGCCAGGTAGGTCTTGCCGGTGCCCGCGGGCCCGATGCCGAACGTGATGGTGTGGGCGTCGATCGCGTCGACGTACGTCTTCTGCCCCAGCGTCTTCGGCCGGATCGTGCGGCCGCGCGAGGAGAGGATGTCGGCGGTGAGGACGTCCGCGGGGCGGGTGTCCCCGGACGTGAGGATCGCCGTGGCGCGGTCGACGGCGTCTGCCGTCAGCGGCTGACCGGCCACCGCGATGTCGACGAGCTCGGCGAGGAGCCGCTCGGCCAGCGAGACGTCCCCCTCCGGGCCGGACAGCGTGACGACGTTGCCGCGCACGTGGATCGCGACGCTCGGGAAGCCTCGCTCGACGGCGCGCAGCACCTCGTCGTTCGCGCCGAGGAGGAGCATCGGCGGCAGGTGGTCGGGGATCGTCAGGTGGCGGGTGTCGTCGCCCTGCGCGGGGCTGCCGGTGGCGCTCGTACGGTTCATGGGTCGGGGACGGTGCCCTCGAGACTCCTGGGGGTATGCGGGTGCTGTCCGGGACATGGTAGCGAGACGGGCGTTCACGGGCGTCCGGGCCGTGGGCCGGGCCCCACGGTCACGAACCACGGCGTCCGACGACGACCATCGCCCCCGGCGGCCCCGTTCACCGGCGCCGCGGCCGTTCGCCACGGGCGTCGACGAACGACCCGGCCGACGGGTCGAGGACCCCGTTCACCAGCGCCCCAGCCGCACGCCGAGGGCCGCGATCGCTGCGGGCCCGGCGCTCGAGGTCCGCAGCACGTGCGGACCGAGCCGGACGAGTCGTGCCCCGGCCGCGACGAGGCGGTCGGTCTCGTCGTCGGAGATGCCGCCCTCCGGCCCGACGACGCACCACACCGCCGCTGCGCCTGCGAGTCCCTGCGGGGCCGGCTCGCGCGGGATCCGAGCGGGCACGTCGTGCGTCTGCGGGGCCGGCTCGCGCGGGATCCGATCGGGCACAACGTGAGTCTGCGGGGCCGGCTCGCGCGGGGTCGCGGTGGGCGCGCCCTCCCCCGGCGGGGCCACCCCTGCGCCTCGCTCCCCCTTCCCCAGCAGCGCGGCGAGGCGCTCGGTCGCCGACTCGTGCAGGACGAGGACGACGGCGCCGTCGGCGGACGCGCGGGAGACGGCGGCCGCGAGGGACGAGGTCGTGACGACGTCGTCGACGGCGGGGACGAAGGCCCTCCGGGACTGCTTGGCCGCCCCCTCGGCCACGGACGCCCAGCGCGCGCGGCCCTTCGCGGCCTTGGCGTCCCAGCGGGACACGCACCGGTCGGCCTGCCAGGGCACGACCCGGTCGACGCCGAGCTCGGTGGCCGACTCGACCGCCTGCTCGTCCCGTCCGCCCTTGGCGAGGGCCTGGACGAGGACGAGCTGCGGCGTCGGGGCCGGCTCGTCGAGGACGGCGGTGACCGACACGGCGAGCCGGTCCTTCGCGACGGCCGCGACGGTGCCGGTCACGCGGCGGCCGGCGCCGTCGACGAGGTCGACCTCCTCGCCGGTCCTCAGGCGTCGCACGGTCGCGGCGTGGTGCGCCTCGGGTCCGCCGAGGTGGACCTCGGCACCGACCGCCGCCGACGCGAGCTCGGCGGGGTCCGCGAGGAAGACAGGACGTGTCACCGGATCACCGCACCACGGCAGGGACGGCCCCCGCGAGGAGATCTCCGGGCCGCGCCGTCGGAGGCGGGTCGCAGGCAGACGTCACGTCGGCAGCCATGGCGTGTCCGGTGGGTGGCGTCGGGTCCGTCAGCGGCCGACGAAGCGCTCGCGCAGCCGCGAGAACATCGAGCTGTCGGCGCTGGTGAGCCGTGCCTCGGGACGCTCCTCGCCGCGCATCGACGCGAGGGTGCCGAGCAGCTCGCGCTGCTCGTCGTCGAGCTTGGTCGGGACGGTGACCTCGACGTCGACGTGCAGGTCGCCGCGCCGTCCGCGGGCGCGCAGCCGGCCCACGCCCAGCCCCTCGAGCGTGATGCGCTCGCCGGGCTGGGTGCCGGCCTCGACGTCGATGTCCCGCGGGCCGTCGAGCGTCTCGATCGAGGCGACCGTACCGAGCGCCGCGGCGGTCATCGGGATGGTCAGCGTGCACAGGAGGTCGTCGCCGTGGCGCTGGAACACCGGGTGCGGGCGCTCGCGGATCTCGACGAAGAGGTCGCCGGGAGGGCCGCCGGCGGGGCCGACCTCGCCCTGGGCCTGGAGACGCAGCTGGGTGCCGGTGCTGACGCCCGCCGGGACCTCGACCGCGATCGTTCGGCGCGAGCGGACGCGGCCCTCGCCGGAGCACTCCTGGCAGGGCTCAGGAATGACGGTGCCGTGGCCGGAGCAGGCGGGGCACACCGACGTGGCCATCATCTGGCCGAGGAACGAACGCGTGACGCGCTGGACCGAGCCCTGGCCGCCGCACGTGGTGCAGGTCGCGGGCGAGGTGCCGGGGCGGCAGCAGGTGCCGTTGCAGGTGCCGCAGACGATCGCGGTCTGGACGGGGATCTCCTCGGTCGAGCCGAAGACGGCGTCGACGAGGTCGATGTCGAGCATGATCTGGGAGTCGCGGCCACGACGGGCACGCGGCACGGGGCCGCGCATCCCGCCACCCGCGGCACCGCCGAAGAACTGGGAGAAGATGTCGGCGAAGTCGCCGAACCCGGCGGCCCCCGCCCCGCCTGCGCCACCGCCGCGCAGGGCGTCCTCGCCGCCGGCGTCGTAGAGCCGCCGCTTGTCCTCGTCGCGGAGCACGTCGTAGGCGCGCTGGACGTCCTTGAACTGGTCGCCCGCCTCGGGCCCGGCGACGTCGGGGTGCAGCTGGCGGGCGCGCTTGCGGTACGCGCGCTTGATCTCGTCGGGGCTCGCGTCACGGCTCACGCCGAGGATCGAGTAGAAGTCGCTCACAGGTCGCAATCTGTCTGGGTGTCGGTTCTGGTCGGTGCTGGTTCGGGATGTCGATGCCGGTTCAGGAGATCGGTGCCGGGTCGGGGGCTCGGTGCTGGTCGGGGTCTCGGCGCGGGGGTTCGTCGTCGGGCGGGGTGGTCGCCGTCGGGCGTGGGGTTCGTCGTCGGGCGGGAGTGACTCTCGCCGGCGGCCGACCGCGCGCTGCTACGAGTGGTGCCTACCCTCCGAGGAAGCGGGAGAGGTACCTGGCGACGGCGCGGACCGCCGCCATGGTGCCGGGATAGTCCATGCGCGTGGGGCCGAGCACGCCGACCCGCGCGACGACCTCGCCCGACGCACCGTACGCCCCCGCGACGATGGACGCCTCGGACAGCGAGTCGTGGTGGTTCTCGGAGCCGATCCGGACCGTGATCCGGTCGGCCTCCATCTCGGCGAACAGGCGCAGCAGGACGACCTGCTCCTCGAGTGCCTCGAGCACCGGGCCGATCGTGCGGCTGAAGTCGGTGCCGGCGCGGGCGAGGTTGGCGGTGCCGCCGAGGACGATCCGTTCCTCGGAGTCGGCGGCGAGGACGCGGGTGAGCTCGGAGGCGACGACGTCGAGCAGCGGGCGCCGGCTCGGCTCGAGGCGGTCCGCGAGGTCGACGAGGGCGGGGCCGATGCTCGGGGCGGGCAGGCCGGCGCACACGAGGTTGAGGCGGGCACCGAGCTCGGCGATGTCGACCGGGTCCGACTCCGGCGGCACCTCGACGGTGCGCTGCTCGACGCGACCGGCCGACGTGATGATGACGATGAGCAGGCGGCGACCGTCGAGCGGGACGAGCTCGAGGTGGCGCAGCGAGGTGCGGCTGAGCGAGGGGTACTGGACGACGGCCACGTTGTTGGTCAGCTGCGCGAGCAGGCGGACGGTGCGCTCGACGACGTCGTCCAGGTCGACCGAGCGGCCGAGCAGCGTCTCGATCGCGGCGCGCTCGGCGCCCGAGAGCGGCTTGAGGGTGGCGATCTCGTCGACGAAGGCCCGGTACCCCTTCTCCGTGGGCACGCGCCCGGCGGAGGTGTGGGGCTGGGCGATGTGCCCGGACTCCTCGAGGGCGGCCATGTCGTTGCGGATCGTGGCCGGCGAGACGTCGAGGTGGTGGCGCTCGACGAGGGCGCGGGAGGCGACGGGCTCGGACGTGCGGACGAAGTCGCTGACGATGGCCTGGAGCACGCGCAGGCGGCGATCCTCGGTCGACATGGCACCTCCTTCGTCGTCGTGCGTCGTTCGTCGCGTGTCGTGCGTCGCCGTCGTTCGCGGCGGGCCGGGTGCCGGGGCCCGTCGACGGCCGCGCGCTCCTCGACCGCCGCCGGCCGACGATCGGTCGATCCGTCGGCCTGGCTGTCGAGGGAGCACCCGGCGCCTCGAGGTAGCACTCGGCACTCCTGAGTGCCAATCGTACGACGCCCCGGGTGATTCCCGCCGTGAAGCGGGCCACCGGCGGTCAGGCCGCTGCTAGCGTCCGGCGCGACGGGACCGGGGACGTCGACGGACGGGACCCGCGACGACGACGCCGAACGCCACGGGAGAGACCGGATGAGCCACGCCATCGACGCCGCCGAGGTGCCGTCGCCACGCCCCGCGCCCACCCCCTCTCCGCGGCGGATCACGCTGCTGACGGCGGCGGTCGCCGTGACGGCGGTGATCCTCCACATCCAGCTCCACGAGTACGCGCACGCCGTCACCGCGGTGCTGCTGGTCGGCAGCTCGACCGTGCACGGGGCGATGGCGGACCACCCGCCGGCGTCGGACGCGGACCTCGCGCTCATTGCGATGGCGGGGCCGGTGTTCTCGGTGGTCCTCGGCCTCCTGGCCTGGGCCGCGTCCCGGCCGATGCCGTCCGGCTACGCGCGTGCCCTGCTCACCTGGATCGGGCTCAGCAGCATCCAGGGGGCGTTCGGGTACCTGATGATCGCGCTGGTCGCGCCGGTCGGCGACACGGCCGTCGCATTCGAGGCCTGGGGCCTCGGGATCGTCTGGTCGATCGCGTCGTTCGTCGTCGGGGTGGCCGGGATGTTCCTGTGCGCCTACCTGCTCGCCCGGGAGATCGGCCGCACGTTCGAGACGCCGGCGCCGTTCCGCAGCGCGTCGGTATGGACGTGGCTCGTGGCGACGGCCGCGATCCTCGCGATCTACGGAGGGGTCGCCGTCCTCGCCGGGCTGGACGGCGAGCTGTTCGCGTGGACGATCATCGGCCCGTCGACGGCGCTCGTCTTCGCACCCATGGCCACCATCTTCTGGAAGGCGGTGCCCTACCGGCGCCGCCCGTGGTCCGTGGGGGCGACGCCCGTGGTCGTCGCCGGACTGGTCGTGGCGGTCGCGATCGTCGCGGTGCACGCGATCGTCGGGGTCGAGCTGGGCTGATCGGCGCACGCCCGCGCTCCCTGGCTCGCGCTCCCTGGCCCGCGCTCCCTGGCCCGCGCGCCGGACCCGGCAGCACGCTCGCCGACGTCCCACCGACCCCGGCACGTCCTCGCACGTGGTGCCCCCTCCGAGGGATGGCACGACGGACCGGGCGAGGCTCCGGCGTCGGGCCCTGCCGACCCAGGCACCCACCCCGGCGACACGACGGACCGGGCGAGGCTCCGGCGTCGGGCGCGCGGGTCTACGTACCCTCGGCCGGTGACCGACCGATATGGACGCGACGTCCTCTCCTCCCCCCGTCCCGACCCGCGCCGGCGACCCGTCACCCGTGACGTCCCCGCCGAGAAGGGCCTCGTGGTCGAGGACGTGGAGAGCGGGTTCGTCGGGGCGATCACCCGCATCGAGAAGTCCGGCGGGATGCACCTCGTCACGCTCGAGGACCGGCTCGGGAAGCGTCGCTCGTTCACGCTCGGGCCAGGCTTCTGGATCGACGGCGCGCCCGTGAAGCTCGTGCCGCCGACCGTGTCCTCGGCCCAGGCGCGCCCCGACGTGGCACGGACCGCCGGCGGGCGGAACCTCACGGCGTCGGGCTCGCTCAGGGTCGAGGGTCAACGGGCTCGGGTCGCGCGCGCGTCGCGGATCTGGGTGGAGGGGCGGCACGACGCCGAGCTCGTCGAGCGCGTGTGGGGCGACGACCTGCGGGTCGAGGGGGTGGTGGTCGAGCAGCTCGAGGGCGCCGATCACCTCGCCGACGTCCTCCGGACCTTCCGGCCGGGGCCTCAGCGGCGCGCCGGCGTGCTGCTCGACCACCTCGTCACCGGGTCGAAGGAGACCCGGCTCGTGGAGGACGCGCGGCGTCGGCTCGGGCGCGCGTCGCAGCACGTGCTCGTGCTCGGCCACCCGTACGTCGACGTGTGGCAGGCGGTCCGGCCGGAGCGCGTGGGGCTGAAGGAGTGGCCGCACGTGCCGCGCGGGACCGACATCAAGGTGGGGACGCTGGCCGCGCTGGGGTGGCCGCACGCGGACCAAGGCGACATCGCGCGCGGCTGGCAGCGCATCCTCGGCTCGGTGCGGACGTACGCCGACCTGTCGCCGCAGCTGCTGGGGCGGGTCGAGGAGCTCATCGACTTCGTCACCGGGGTGCCGGAGTAGGTCGGGGGCGCAGGCGGTCCTTCGCCGCCTCGGACGGTCACGGCCGTCTGAACGTCGCCGTTGCTCCGATGTCGTAGGTGCGTGCGCCTTTCGAGGTGTGGTGCCTGCTCGTAGGACGCCGATGCTCAGGTTGCGTAGGGGCGTGCGCGTTCCGAGGGGGCGGGTCTCCATGCACGACGACGGCGCTCCGGTTGCGTAGGTGCGTGCGCCCTCCGAGGGGGCGGGTCTCCATGCACGACGACGGCGCTCCGGTTGCGTAGGTGCGTGCGCGTTCGAAGGGGTCGCGCCTCCTCGCACGACGCCGATGCTCAGGTTGCGTAGGTGCGTGCGCGTTCGAAGGGGTCGCGCCTCCTCGCACGACGCCGACGCTCCGTCGGGCCTCGGCATCTCCGCATCTCCGCATCTCCGCACAACCGTGCCGCCGTACCGCCGTACCGCCGTACCGCCGTACCGCTCTACCGCTCTACCGCTCTACCGCTCTACCGCTCTACCGCTCTACCGCAGCGATCTCACGGTCGTTTGCTTGCTGATGATGTATCCACATGCCGGTTTGTTACCAATCCATCCACAGATTTGCGTTCAACCCTTCCAAGTGTCGTTTGATAGCGGTACATTAGGTCTAGTTCGAACACGCGTTCGGACAGTCCAGCACGACGACGAGGGAGGTAGCAGCGATGACGACCCACGAGTCCGGCCACGAGACCACCGCTGCTGCGCCATCGCCCGCGCTGACGGACGGCCATGAGTCGCCCACGCGCGGGTCCGACCTGCCGGTCCTCGGCGCGGCGGACGTGCGTACGATGCGTGACGCCCTCGTCGGCCTGCGCCGTGATAACGAGGCCGACGCGATCGAGCAGATCACCGCCCTGGACGAGCTCGTCGCCGCCGCCCACGCCGCCCAGGCCCGGGCTGCCGCGGACCTGCGACACACGCGCATCGGAGCCGAGCGGGCCCGCGGCGTCCCCGTCGCGAAGCAGGGCGCCGGCCTGGCACAGGAGATCGCACTCGCTCGCCGCAGCACCCCCGGACGCGGACAGCGGGCCCTCGCCCTGGCCCGCGCTCTGGACGAGGACCTCCCCCACACCCTGCATCTCATGGAGACCGGCCAGGTCAGCGAGGATCACGCCGCCGTCGTCATGCGCGAGACATTCGGCCTCGACCCCGAGGACAGGCGCACCGTCGATGCTCGTCTGGCACCGGACCTCCCCACCATGGGGCGGGGCCAGGTCCACACCCACGCCCGTAAGTACGCCATGGAGCTCGACAACGACCACGAGAGCACCCGCCGCGCCTACGAGGCATCGCAACGACGGGTCAGCATCCGCGGCGGCACCGGATCCATGGCCTACCTCACCGCCCACCTTCCTATGACCGACGCCGTCCGCGTCCACGCCTCCCTGACCCGCCAGACCCACACGATCACCAACGACGGCGAGTCCGACGGGCGGACCAAGAAGCAGATCGCGGCCGACCTCCTCGTCGAGCACATCACCGGCACGGCGATCACGGCTCCTCGCGACGTCGAGCTGTCCATCGTCATGCCCGCCGAGAGCCTCGCCGGGTCTGACGTCCCGGCCTGGCTCACCGGACACGGCCCCCTGCCCGCCGACACCGCCCGAGAGGCCGTACGCCACGCCCGCATCGTGTGGTTCACCCGGCTGTGGACCGACCCTGCCCACGGCGGCGTGCTGACCACCGAGTCCCGCTCGCGCACCTTTGACGGCCGGCTGCGACAGCTCGTCCTGACCCGGGACGACATCTGCCGAACCCCCTATTGCTCGAACCCCGTCGAACACATTGACCACACGATCGATCACGCAGCTGGCGGCCCCACCAGCGCCGAGAACGGCACCGGTCTCTGCGCGAGCTGCAACTACACCAAGCAGAACCCGAACTGGCGGCACGCCACCAGCCCCGACGGCAGCCACGAGGTACGCACCCCCACCGGTCACCGGTACGCCGTGCCCCGCTCCCCCTTCCCCTACCGGCACACCCCCGGCCCCGAGATGACCAGCCAGCGGCTCCAGGCCATGAAGGACCGCGTGAGCCGGCGGGTGACCGACAACCGGGCCTCCGAACGAGAACGGGAGGCCGAACGCGAGTGGGAAGTCGAAAGGGAACCGGGCGGCAACGCCGCACAGGAAACGGAACGTGGACGGGAAGCCGAGCAAGATCCCGCCCGCAGCCCGAGCATTCCCGCTCCACCACCGTCGTCACCGCGATAACCACACCGCACCAACGATCACGGCACCGCCTGCGAGCACGTCCGCGTACACCTGTGCACGGCCGTGCTCGTACGCATGCCCACGTCATAGTGGCGTCGTCCGTCGACCAGTCGGCCTGTGGGCTGCGGTACCGGTGTCACCGACCACTCGATCGGCGCCTCGGGAGCTCGTGGCACGGCAGGTCAGGCCGAGCGCCTGACGCTCCTAGCCCGTCAGCTCACGCACGACCGCGTCGGCCAGCAGCCGACCGCGCAGCGTGAGCCGCACCCGCCCCTCGGCGGCCGGCCCAGGTTCGCACAGACCCTCGGCGACGAGACCCGCGAGGTGGGCCTCGGCGTCGTCGGGGGTGAGTCCGTCCGGCGAGGCGACCCGGACGCCCTCGGCGAGACGGACACCCAGCAGCAGGCGCTCGAGCTCGCGCGACTCAGCACCGAGCACCTCCCGCCCGACGGCCGGGCTCAGCCCCTCCGCCAGCCGGGCCGCGTACGGCGTGGGGTGCTTCCCGTTCCACCACCTGACGCCCCCGACATGGCTGTGGGCGCCCGGGCCGACACCCCACCAGTCTCCGCCCCGCCAGTACGCCAGGTTGTGTCGGCTCGCGTGGACGAGCGTGCCGTTTGCGGGTGAGTCTCCCGGCTCGACCTTCGCCCAGTTCGACACCTCGTACCAGCCGTAGCCCGCGCCGGCGAGCATGGAGTCGGCGAGCTCGTACTTCTCGGCCTGGTCGTCGTCGTCGGGCAGCCTGAGCTCACCCCGGCGCACCTGCGCCCCCATCCGCGTCCCCCGCTCGACGACGAGCGCATACGCCGAGACGTGATCGGGCTCCATCGCGAGAGCGGCCTCGAGCGTCGTCCGCCAGTCCTCCAGGCTCTCGCCCGGGGTGCCGTAGATGAGGTCGACGGATACGTCGAGCCCCGAATCCCGCGCCCACGACACGGCGAGCGGGACCCGGTCGGGATCGTGCGTGCGGTCGAGTGTGGCCAGCACGTCCGGCACCGCCGACTGCATTCCGAACGACACGCGCGTGACACCGGCGGCGGCCAACGCCTCGAGCGCCTCGCGGTCGACCGAGTCCGGGTTGGCCTCGGTCGTCACCTCGGCCCCCGGAGCAAGCCCGAACGTGTCGCGCACGGCGCCGATCATCCGCCCGAGATCGTCGACCGGGAGGCGCGTCGGGGTGCCTCCTCCGAGGAAGACGGTCGACACGAGCCGGGGCGCCATCCCCGCCGAGACGAGCTCGGGGTCGGCGAGGACACGGCCGGCGAGCTCGATCTCGCGGACGGCGTTGCCCGCGTACTCCGCAGCCGACCCCCCGCCGCCGAGCTCCGCGTTCGTGTAGGTCGTGAAGTCGCAGTACCCGCACCGCACGGCGCAGAACGGCACATGGAGGTAGACCGAGAAGGTCCGGTCACCGGCACCTTCGGCAGCAGTGGTGGGGAGTCGTCCGTCGTCGGGGGCGGGGTCGCCCTGCGGCAGGTCAGCCATCGGAGGCCCGCTGCTCGACATCCGTGGTTCCTCCGGCGTCCCGGAGGCCCGTGCTTCGTCCGTCGGCCTCGACGCCCGCCGGACCCTCGACGCCCGCCGTAGCCTCGACGCCTTCCCTACCCACGACGCCTTCCGTACCCACGACGCCTTCCGTGCCCACGACGCCCGCCGTAGCCTCGACGCCTCGAACGCCCACATCGCGCCGGACCGCCGTGAGGTCCGTGACGGGCCGCCCCTCCTCGACGCCGCGCCGCTCGAACCGTGTGAGCGTGCGCCCCTTCCACCGTTCCGGCTCGACGGTCAGGTCGAACGCGGGGTGGGCATCCAGCACGGCAATCATCTGGTCGGCGTAGTTCTGCCAGTCGGTCGCGAGCCGCCAGATCCCGCCGGGGGCCAGCAACCCCGCGACGACGGATGCGAACTCGGCCGAGACGATGCGCCGCTTGTGGTGCTTCGACTTGCGCCACGGGTCCGGGAAGAAGGTCCACAGCTCGTCGACGGAACCCGCGGGCAGGAGGATCGGCAGCGCCTGCTGGGCGTCGACGCCGAGGAGCCGGACGTTCGTCGCGCCCTCGTCGAGGACCCGGGCGAGGGTCCTCGCCAGGCCCGGCTGCCACACCTCGAGCCCGAGGAACCGCGTGTCCGGATCTGCGAGCGCCGCGTGCACGATCTGCTCGCCGGCGCCGCACCCGATCTCGACGACGAGGCGCGCGCTCGAGACGTCCGCCGTCACTGGGCAGGCACCAGCACCAGCAGTGTCCGCGTAGACGGCATCCAGATCGAGCCGGGTGCCTCCGGCCACGCCCGTCTCCGTCTCCATCGGGACGTCGAGCACCACGCCGGCACGCTGCTCCCAGACCTCCGCGAGCCTGGGCTTGAGCCGGTTGCCTCGGCGGGTGAACGAGCGGATGCGGGCGTCGATCACGGGCTTGTCGTCGTCGTGCTCGGGGTTCATGCCTCGCCCCCGCCGAGGCCGCGGCCCGTCGAACGGAGGGAACCGGGGAAGACTCGGGCCTCCGCCGACCGTCCTGAGCGGTCCCGGGGAGCAGTCGTGCTCGAGCGCCGACCCTCCTCCGTAGCGGACCACGACCGGGTGGTAGATCCCGACCGGGTGGGGGATCGTGGGCCCTCGACCGCGCCCTCGACCACGCCCGCGACCCCGTCCGCCCGCTCGAGCGCGCCGAGCGCGTTCCTGACGAGCGACTCGTACAGCACGGTCCCGCTCGCCGCGGCCCAGTCGAGCAGCGCGTCGGCCCGCTCGGCGTCGAGCCCGGCGGACGCATCACCCACCGTCACCCCGTGCGAGGGCACGTCCACGACGTCGATCAGCTCCCCCGCCGCGATCTTCCCTGTCTCGAGCACCCGGAGGTACACCCCGCAGCGCCCTCCGGCAGAGAATCGCCGCGCCCAGTCGGGCTCGTCCATCCACGCCGCGAAGGTTCGGCACGGAGTACGTGGTGCGGTCACCTCGAGCACCGTCGTCCCGACCCGCCAGCGCGTGCCGATGACAGCCCCGTCGACGTCGAACCCCCGAGTGGCGAGGTTCTCCCCGAACGATCCGGGCGGGCACTCCCGCCCCAACGACGACGCCCACGCCTCGCGCGTCTCGCTCGCGTACGCGTACACGGCCTTGAACAGGCCGCCGTGGTGCTCCCGGTCGCCCTGGACGTCGCCCCACACGCCGTGCCGCAGCACGGTCAGGGGGCGGTCGACGGGGCGCTTGTCGATCCCGCTCATCAGACCGCGCGAGCCCACGTGGAACAGCTCGGTCACCGAGCAGACGTCGGCGACCCGGGCCGGGCCCTCGTCGAACCGGACGTCGTCGAACGAGAGGTCGGCGGACGCACTCCCAGTGGACCGGACGTCGACGGACCCGAGGCCACCCTCGGACGAGAGGCCGCCGGACACACTCCCGGTGGACCGGACGTCGACGGACGCGGGGCCACCCTCGGACGAGGGGTCGGCGGATGCACTGCCGGCGGACGTCGAGTCTCGACGCACGACAGCACCACGCACGACATCACCACGCACGACCTCCCCGCCCGCGTGACCGCGCGCAGCGACGCCACCGACGGCGATCGCGCCCACCGCCGTCTGCCGACCGACCACGACCTACTTCTTGCCGGTCGGCGCGTCGGTCTGCAGCGCGGCGACGAAGGCCTCCTGCGGCACGTCGACCCGACCGATCGACTTCATCCGCTTCTTGCCCTCCTTCTGCTTCTCGAGCAGCTTGCGCTTCCGCGAGATGTCACCGCCGTAGCACTTGGCGAGCATGTCCTTGCGGAGGGCGCGGATGGTCTCCCGCGCGATGATCCGCGACCCGACCGCCGCCTGGATCGGCACCTCGAACTGCTGGCGCGGGATCAGCTCCTTGAGCTTGCCGACCATCGCGACGCCGTAGCTGTACGCCTTGTCCTTGTGCACGACGGCCGAGAAGGCGTCGACGGCATCGTGGTTGAGGAGGATGTCGACCTTGACGAGGTCGGCGGGCGCCTGGCCGTCCTCGTCGTAGTCGAGGGATGCGTAGCCCTTGGTCTTCGACTTGAGCTGGTCGAAGAAGTCGAACACGATCTCCGCGAGCGGCAGGCGGTAGCGCAGCTCGACACGGTCCTCGGAGAGGTAGTCCATGCCGAGCAGCTCGCCGCGCTTGCCCTGGCACAGCTCCATGACCGCGCCGACGAAGTCGCTGGGGGTGAGGATCGTCCCGCGCACCATCGGCTCGGAGATCTCCTTGAACTTCTCCCCCGACGGGAACTCGGACGGGTTCGTCACCGTCACCGGGTCGCCGTTCTCGAGGATCACCTCGTAGACGACGTTGGGCGCCGTCGAGATGAGGTCGAGGTTGAACTCGCGCTCGAGACGCTCGCGCACGATCTCGAGGTGGAGCAGGCCGAGGAAGCCGCAGCGGAAGCCGAAGCCGAGCGCCACGGACGTCTCTGGCTCGTACGTGAGCGCGGCGTCGTTGAGCTTGAGCTTGTCGAGCGCCTCGCGCAGGTCGGGGTAGTCCGAGCCGTCCACCGGGTACAGGCCGGAGAACACCATCGGCAGCGGCTCGCGGTAGCCCGAGAGCGCCTCCTCGGCGCCACGGGTCTGGGTCGTCACCGTGTCGCCGACCTTCGACTGGCGCACGTCCTTCACGCCCGTGATGAGGTAACCCACCTCGCCGACGCCCA
The DNA here is from genome assembly GCF_049856295.1 of Georgenia sp. Z1344. GTDB lineage: Bacteria > Actinomycetota > Actinomycetes > Actinomycetales > Actinomycetaceae > JB111. The sequence goes on from NZ_JBNDMZ010000011.1 coordinate 94,248, forward strand.
GGCCCTTCGACGGCTTCGCGTCCGGCGAGATCACGCCGATCTCGAGCAGCTCGTGCACCGACCCGGTCGACATCATCTCGATGCGCTCGCGCGGGTCGAGCCGCCCGTCGACGACCCGCACGTAGGTGACGACGCCGCGGTACGTGTCGTACACGGAGTCGAAGATCATCGCCCGCGCCGGCGCGTACGCCTCGCCCACCGGGGCCGGGATGTCCCGCACGATCGTATCGAGCAGGTCGACGACCCCGTCGCCCGTCTTGCCCGACACCCGCAGGCAGTCCTCCGGCTCGCCGCCGATGAGGCTCGCCAGCTCCTCGGCGAACTTCTCGGGCTGAGCCGCCGGCAGGTCGATCTTGTTGAGCACCGGGATGATCGCCAGGTCGTTCTCGAGCGCCATGTAGAGGTTCGCGAGCGTCTGCGCCTCGATGCCCTGCGCGGCGTCGACGAGCAGCAGCGCGCCCTCGCACGCCGCGAGCGACCGGTTGACCTCGTAGGAGAAGTCGACGTGCCCCGGGGTGTCGATCATGTTGAGCGCGTACGCGGTGTCGCCCACCTGCCACGGCATGCGCACGGCCTGCGACTTGATGGTGATGCCGCGCTCGCGCTCGATGTCCATCCGGTCGAGGTACTGCGCCCGCATGTCGCGGTCCGCCACGACGCCCGTGATGCCGAGCATGCGGTCCGCGAGGGTCGACTTGCCGTGGTCGATGTGCGCGATGATGCAGAAGTTGCGCAGCTGCGCGGGCGGCGTCGACGCCGGGGCGATGCTCGCGGCTGTCGACGCGTCGGGGATCGGGGGCACTGCTCACCTTCACGGGGTCGGGCGGGAGGGCCCATCGTCGCACACGAGCCCCGTCCTGCCGCGGCCCGTCACGGTGCGTTCGCGCACCCCGGGGCGCGTGGTCGGCCCGCCGGCGGGCATCGCCTCGGCCCCCTGGCGAAGGCCCCGGACCACCCCGCACGACGACGACGCCACCACCTCTCGGGACCACCTCGCCCCGCCGGGACTCGACGTCCGAAGAACCCGCCAGACCCCGCCCGACGACGACGAACGCGCCGTCCAAGGGGCCGCTGTCTCGCATCCCGGACTCTCGCCGTCGGGGCCGACGCGGCGCGGCGGCAGGTCCTTAACGTCCGGGGCGACAGCGGCCAAGGCGCAGCCACCACCTGCGCCGTCGCACCACTCACCAGGGGGACCACCATGATCCTGACAGGACTGATCGTCGGCGGAGCGCTCGGCTTCGCCCTGCAACGCGGCCGATTCTGCGTGACCGGCGCGTTCCGCGACGTGTGGGTGGGCCGCAAGACCCGCTGGCTCACCGCGTTCCTCGTCGTCGTGGCCGTGCAGTCCGTGGGCATCTTCGCCCTCGACGCGGCCGGCGTCATCGAGCTCGGCGCCGGAGAGCTCGCGCCCGTCGCGACGATCGTCGGCGCCTTCATCTTCGGGTTCGCCATCGTCCTGGCGGGCGGCTGCGCCACAGGCACCTTCTACCGGTCGAGCGAGGGACTCATCGGTTCCTGGTTCGCGCTCATCTTCTACGCCGGCTTCGCGGCGATCATGAAGTACGGCGTGTTCGCGGACCTCACGGCCGCCGCCCGAGCCCAGACCGTGCCGGTGACGACGATCCACGACTCGCTCGGCATCTCGCCGTGGTGGCTCGTCGGGATCCTCGTCGCCGCCGTCGGCTGGGCGACCTACCGGCACCTCTCGGCCGAGCCGAGCACCGTGCTCGCAACGCTCCCGCCCCGCCGCAGCGGCCTGGCCCGCATCCTGTTCGAGAAGCCGTGGCACGCCTTCGGCACCGCGGTCGTCATCGGCGTCATCGCGATCGTCGCCTGGCCGTTGAGCACCGCCGCGGGCCGCCCGTCCGGTCTCGGCATCACGACGCCGTCCGCGAACCTCGTCAACTTCCTCGTCACCGGGGACGTCGAGCTCGTGGACTGGGGCGTCATGCTCATCCTCGGCATCCTCGTCGGCGCCTTCATCGCCGCGAAGGGGTCGGGCGAGTTCCGGCTCCGCGTGCCCGACACGACCACCCTCGTGCGGTCGATCTCCGGCGGCGCGCTCATGGGGGTCGGCGCCTCGCTCGCCGGCGGCTGCACGATCGGCAACGCCATGGTCGGCACCGCCCAGTTCTCCTACCAGGGCTGGCTGTCGCTCATCTTCATGATCCTCGGCACCGGTGCCGCCACCCACGTCTTCATCCTCCGCCACCGCGGCAGCGCGGCGACGGCAGGGGCGGGAGTCGGCGGCACGGCGGGCTCCGCCGGCGCGACGGCGGGCGGCGCCGGTGACGCCGGCGGCGGCAAGGTCCTCACCAACGCCTGATCCCGCGCTCGTCGCCGACCGAGAGCCGGACGACTCGCACCGCCGGCCACCCGGCGTCATGCACCACCTGTTCAGCACGACCCGCCGGCCACCCGGCGTCTCGTACCACCTGTTCAGCACGACCCGCCGGCCACCCGGCGTCTCCTACCACCTGTTCAGCACGAACCACCGGCCACCCGGCCGGCACCCACCACCGGTCACCCGGCCGGCACCCACGACCGGTCGCCCGGCCACCGCGCCCGACGACTCGTCACCCACCACCGACGACTCGGTCACCGTGCCCGACGACTCGGCACCACACACGAATTACCGGCACACGCCACCAACACAAGGAGAGAACGATGCCGCTCACGCTCGAGACCGACGGCCAGGTCTGCCCCTTCCCGCTCGTCGAGGCCAAGCAGGCCATGGCCACCCTCGACGACGGCGACCACCTCGTCATCAACTTCGACTGCACGCAGGCCACCGACGCGATCCCGCGCTGGGCCGCCGAGAACGGCTACCCGGTCACGCACTTCGACCGCGTCGGCGACGCCGCCTGGACGATCACGGTGCAGAAGTCCTGACGCACGAGCAGACGGCCTGACGCACGAGCAGACGGCCCGACGCACGACCGGACCACGGCGGGGACGGCGGGCGGCCCACGGGTCGCCCGCCGTTCCCGCGTCGGACACCTGGGCTGTGTACCGTCGTCCGGTCGGAGGCTGTCCCACCGGACCCGCCGCCTCCCCGATCGCTAGGAGACCAGGTGCTTCCCGCCCCGTTCCGACGCCGTGCCACGGCCGTCACCGCCGCCCTCGCCCTCGCCACCGTCCTGGCCGCATGCGGCGGAGGGGATGACGAGTCCACGACGACGGACTCCGGCGGCGAAGGAAGCTCGACGGAGACGGGCTCGGGCTCGGACCCGACGACGGAGTCCCCGTCGGACCGCCCCGAGGTCCCCACGAGCGGCGCGATCCCGCCGAACGACACCGAGACGCTGCCCGAGGGCGTCGACCACGTGACGAACACGTCGGACGCCAACACCATCACCGCGGGCATCGCGTCCACCGACGGCGAGGTGAGCGTCGAGTGCCTCGGCAACGAGGAGGGCCTCGTCGTCTCGCTCGCCGGCACCAGCCCGGACCACGGCGACCTCTCAGCCGTCGTCTCGTTCAGCCAGCAGGAGCTGACGTCCGTCGTCGTCCAGTCCACGGAGTCCCCCGACGAGGGCGGCCCGATGATGTGGATGACCAGCGCGGGCCTCGGCGAGGAGCTGACCGCGACCGCCGTCGAGGACGGGGGCGTGTGGACGGTGACCGGTCCGATCGACGGGTTCGACGCGCTCACGCAGGCGCCGATCGAGGGCGCCGAGGTCGACATCGTCGCCGACTGCTCGACCAGCGACGGGTCCGGCGAGGCCGACTCGGAGGCCGCGAGCGACTGACGCAGGTCCGTCGGCGGCCCGCCCAGTCACGTGGCCGACCGCTCCGGATCGCGGTGCAGACGTGCCGGCGTCCGGTCGCCGCGAACACCCGACCCGGGCAGGTCAACCGCCTGACCTGGGCGAGACCGACCGCCCGACCCGGGCAGGTCCGTCGGCCGGCGTCCTCGCCTACGCCTCCCGCGTGGTCCGCACCTCGACCGTCTGGCGCGAGGTCCCGCCGCCGGAGTAGACGCCGCGCAGCGGTGAGACGTCGGCGTAGCTCCGCCCGTGCGCGACCCGCACGTGGTGCTCCCCGACCGCGGTGCGGTTCGTCGGGTCGTGCTGCGTCCAGCGCCCCGCCGAGAACTCGACCCAGGCGTGCGACTCGCCCAGCACGGACTCCCCGATCTCTGCGGAGGTCGGGTGGATGTAGCCCGAGACGTACCGCGCCGGGATACCGATCGACCGCAGCGCCCCCAGCGTGAGGTGCGTGATGTCCTGGCACACGCCCTTGCCGGCCCGCCACGCGTCGGCCGCGTGCCCGTGCACCGACGTCACGCCGCTCTGGTACTCGACCCGCTCGCCGATGTGCTCGCACACCGCGATGGCCGCCTCCTGCGGGTCCATGCGCGCCGCGGCGTCGGCGGCGAACGCGGCGAGCTCCTCGGGCGGGTCCGTCACCGGGTCGCCCTGCAGCCACTCGCCCAGCTCGTCGAGGACCTCGGGCCGCCGGACCTCCTCCCAGCTCGCCCCCTCGAAGAGATGCACCGGGTCGCGCTCGACCACGCACTCGGCGCGAACCGTCAGCGTGTCGTGCGGGGAGAGCACCTCGACGACGTCGACGAGCGTCCCGAAGTAGTCGGTGTAGCTGGACATGTGGGTCGCGGCCGCCACGTGGAGCTCGGTGTCGAGCACCCGCTGGCCGGACAGGGCCGCCGGCCGCATCCGCGCCTCGTTGTAGGAGGCGAGGACCGGCTGGTCGTAGCTGAACGTGGTGCGGTGCACCACCCGGACGACGCTCATGCGCTCTCCCCCTTCCACGCGGCCGGTTCCCCGACGAAGAACTTCGACCGCACCGCGTCCGCAGCGTGCTGGCAGGCCACCTGGATCGCCTCCATCTCGTCGAGCAGGTTCTCCTGCACCTCGTTCATCGCCATGTACTCGATGCGCGAGCGCGCGCGGCCGAGGATCCGGCCGGCCTCGTCCGGCACCGCCACCTGCTCGCCGATCGTGCTGCGCAGGTCGACCAGGCATCGCTCGGCCTGGTCGAGCGAGTGCACCACCGAGCGCGGGAACAGCCGGTCGACGAGGAGGAACTGCGCGGCCTGGCGGTCGCCGGCCCGACCGCGCGTCGAGCGCAGGAACGCCTCGAACGCGCCGGTCGAGCGCAGCAGGGTCGTCCAGTCCGGCGCACCAGCCGTCGTCACCGCGCGGGTGGCCACGAGGCGGGCCGTCATGTCCGCCCGCTCGAGGGAACGGCCGAGGACGAGGAAGCTCCACGTCTCGCCGCGGCTCATCGTCGAGTCCACGAGGCCCGAGACGATCGCGCTGCGCTGACGCACCCACGCGAAGTAGTCGTGCGCCGAGCGAAGCAACGCCATGTCGTTCTGCGAGTTGTAGGTGTGGTTGAGCACCTCCCACAGCTCCGAGGACACGGTCTCTCGCGCGCGCCTCGCGCTCTCGCGGGCGGACCAGATGGTGCCGGCGATCGAGGCGGGCGACGTGCGGTCGTAGGCGAGCCGGTCGAGGACGTCGCGGCGGGCCACGTCGTCGTCCTCCGCCGTCGACTGGCCCATGATCGCGAGCAGCGCGCGGCAGGCCGTGTCCTCGTCGATCCACGGGTCCTCGAGGAGCAGCTGGAGGTGCGTGTCGAGCAGGCGCGCGGTCGCGTCACCGCGCTCGACGTAGCGGCCGATCCAGAACAGCGACTCGGCGATGCGGCTCAGCACGAGACCACCCCCTCCGTGGTCGGGCCGGCGTGCTGGCCCGTGATCGGGCCGGGCCACTCGCGGGTCGGGCCGGGCCCCTCGCGGGTCGGGCCGGGCCCTTCGCGGGTCGGGCCGGCGATCGGGGAGGCCACCGGGGCGGCGCCGTTCGTCGTCGGGCCCTGCTGTTGCTGCTGCTCGTGCTGGACGCGCACGGTCCGCTCGCGGTCCGAGTCGAGCGGGACGCCCTGCGGGACGGGCTGCATCTCGCGCGCGTCCTCCGCCGCGCCGGCCGCCGGGCGCCGCTTCCCGGGACGCCGGCCGACCACCCACGTGTCCTTGGACCCGCCGCCCTGCGAGGAGTTGACCACGAGCTGCCCCTCCTGCAGCGCGACCCGGGTGAGACCGCCCGGGAGGACGAACACGTCCTCGCCGTCGTGCACCGCGAACGGGCGCAGGTCGACGTGCCGCGGGCGGGCCAGGCCGTCGATCATCGTCGGCACGGTCGAGAGCTGGACGACCGGCTGGGCGATCCAGCCCCGCGGGTCCGCGCGGAGGCGACGCCGGGCGGCGTCGATCTCCTCCCGGCTCGCCGCGGGACCGATGATGATGCCCTTGCCGCCCGAGCCGTCGACGGGCTTGACCACGAGCTCCTCGAGCCGGTCGAGGACCTCGGCCAGCGAGTCGGGCTCCTCGAGCCGCCACGTGTCGACGTTCGCGAGCAGCGGCTCCTCCCCCAGATAGAAGCGGATGAGGTCGGGGACGTAGGTGTAGACGAGCTTGTCGTCGGCCACCCCGTTGCCCACGGCGTTCGAGATCGTCACGTTCCCCGCGCGGGCGACCGACATGATCCCCGGGCAGCCGAGCATCGAGTCGGACCGGAAGACGACGGGATCGAGGAAGTCGTCGTCGACCCGGCGGTAGATGACGTCGACCCGGCGCCGCCCCGAGGTGGTGCGCATGTAGACGCGACCGCCGGCGACGAACAGGTCGCGGCCCTCGACGAGCTCGACGCCCATGAGCCGCGCGAGCAGCGAGTGTTCGAAGTAGGCCGAGTTGTAGACGCCCGGCGTGAGGACCACGACCGTCGGGTCGTCCACGCCCTCGGGCGCCGTCGCGGTGAGCGCCGCGAGCAGGCGCCGCGGGTAGTCGACCACCGGCCGCACTCGCAGCGAGGAGAACAGCTCGGGGAACGTCTGCGTCATCGCCCGGCGGTTCGACAGCACGTAGCTGACCCCGGAGGGCACGCGCACGTTGTCCTCGAGCACGCGCCAGCCCTCGGCGGAGTCCCGCACGACGTCGATGCCCGACACGTGCACCCGCACGCCGCCCGGCGGGCGGAACCCCATGGCGGCGCGGGCGAAGTGCTGCGACGTGACGACGACGCGGCGCGGGATAACGCCCTCATCGATGACGCGCTGGTCGGTGTAGACGTCGTCGAGGAAGGACTCCAGCGCCTTGACGCGCTGGGCCACCCCCGGGGCGAGGAGGTCCCACTCCTCCGAGGCGACCACGCGGGGCACCGTGTCGAGCGGGAACGGACGCTCCTCGCCGCCGTAGTCGAACGTGATCCCCTGCGCGAGGTAGCTGCGGGCGAGGGAGTCGCTGCGCGCCTGGAGCTCCTCGGCGCTCAGACCGGTCAGCGCCTCGTGGACCGGGCGGTACGGCTCGTTGACGTCCGCACCGGCGATCATCTCGTCCCAGGCCGCGCCCGGCGGGTATCCGTCGAAGAGGTCGGTCATGCCTCGATGGTAGGTGCTGACGTGCCGCCGCTCACACGTAGGCTCGGGTGCCATGAGCATCGCCAGCCGCCTCGGTCGTATCGCCCGCTCCGTCGCCCGCGACGTCGCGAAGGAGGGGCGGCGCCGCATCGAGGACCGACTGCGCGGGCGCTCCGGCGGGTCGACTGGTTCTGGCGGGTCGGGCCGGCCCGGCGGGTCGGGTGGCTCTGGAGGGTCGAGGCGTGATGTCGACCCGGGACGTGCAGGAACCGGGAGCGCGCGCACCTCGGGCGCGGGCCGCGACGGTGGGCCCTCCCCGCTGGACGTGGGCCGGTCCGAGCAGCGGCGCGTCGACGTCGTCACCCCCTACGACGTCGACCGGCACGGCCTCCCCACCCTCTCCTACGACCCGAACCACGACGACCGGCCGGACCCCGGCGAGGTCGTGTGGGCCTGGGTGCCGTACGACGAGGACGACGGCCGTGGCAAGGACCGCCCGGTCCTCGTGCTCGCGCGGCTCGACGGCGCGGTGCTCGGCGCGCAGATGACCTCGAAGGACCGTGCCGACGGCGGCGTCCACACCGACCGCTACGGCCGGTCGTGGATCGACGTCGGCAGCGGGGCCTGGGACTCCGAGGGCCGGGAGTCCGAGGTGCGGCTCGACCGGGTGCTCGAGATCCCGGACCACGCGGTGCGCCGAGAGGGCGCCGCCCTCGACCGCGGCATGTTCGAACGTGTGACCCATGCCCTTGAGTCGAGGTACTGACCACCACTGACGCGGCGCGGACTCGCTGGTAACGTAGGCCGCTGGGTCGGAGCCCCCTCTCGGCGACGACCAGGGGATCCGTCGGCGCCCGCTCGCCCGGACCGCCCCGCTCGATCGTCAGCACCCCCGCCGCGGCGGGCACGCACCAGCCGAACCGAAGGATCATCCACGTGGCGAACATCAAGTCGCAGAAGAAGCGCAACCTCACCAACGAGAAGGCGCGCGTGCGCAACAAGACCGTCCGCACCGAGCTGCGCACGCACGTGCGTCGCGTCCGCGAGGCCATCGCCTCCGGCGACAAGGAGAAGGCCGGCGCCTCGCTGGCGACCGCCTCCCGCAAGCTCGACAAGGCCGTCTCCAAGGGCGTCATCCACGCCAACCAGGCCGCCAACCGCAAGTCGAAGCTCTCGAAGCAGGTCGCCGCACTCTGATCGCCCCCCCGCCGCAGCGCGGGACCGACGATCGACAGGGGCCCCTCCGGGGGCCCCTTCGGCGTCTCTGGGGAGGTGCGTTAGCGGAACAGACCGGCCAGGCGCGAGGGCGGCGGCGCGGCGAGACAGCGGCCCCCTCTGCCGGCCCTCGTGACTGCTAGCGGAACAGACCGGCCAGGCGCGAGGCCCGTGGGGCTGCCATGACGCCGTCGATGGCGTCGGCGTAGTGGTCGAGGAGCTGGTCGCCGAGCGCCTCCCACGAGCGAGGCAGCACCCGACGGCGCCCGGCCTCGCCCATCCGTGCGCGCAGACCCGGATCACCGGCGAGCCGGGCGATGTGGGCCACCATCTCGGCGTCGTCCTCCGCCCCGTAGAGGAAGCCGGTCTCCCCCACCGCGACGATGTCGAGCGGTCCGCCGGAGGCCGGCGCCACGACCGGCACGCCGCTGGCCATGGCCTCCTGCAGCGTCTGCCCGAACGTCTCGTGGATGCCGGTGTGGACGAACACGTCGAGCGCCGCGTAGGCGTCACCCAGGGCATCGCCCGAGAGCTTGCCCGTGAAGTGCGCCGACGAGCCGAGGGACCGTTCGAGGGACGGGCGCGAGGGGCCGTCCCCGACGACGAGGACACGGACGTCCCGACGACCGCCCAGGGCGGCAAGCCGCTCGACCCGCTTCTCCGGGGCGAGACGCCCGACGTAGCCGACGACGACCGCGTCCTCGTCGGCACCCGCGAGCAGGCGCGTGCGCAGGGCGGCGACCTGCGGGGTCGTGCGGCGGCGCGGGTGGTAGAGCACGGCGTCGACGCCGCGGGCCCACTGCCGGATCCGCTCGATCCCGTTCTGCTCGAGCTCCGCGATCGACGGCTGCGACGGGGCGAGCGTGAGATCGGCGAGGTTGTGGACCGTGCGCAGCCAGCGCCAGATCGCCGGCGAGGTCGCGGCCAGTCCGTGCTTCCGTGCGAAGCCGGCCACGTCGGTCTGGAAGACGGCGACGGTGGGGATGCCGCGCCACCGCGCCTCCGCCACCGCCTGCGCGCCGAGACCGAACGGTGCCGAGGCGTGGAGGACGTCCGGGTCGAAGGCGTCGAGGATCCGCGAGATCGACGACGACACGAGACCCACCTGGAGCCCCCCGTACTTGAACGACGGGACGGTGACGACCGGGAAGCCGTTGTACTGGCGGGGCGCCGGGCCGGGGCAGACGACGATCGCCTCGTGCCCGCGCAGCCGGAGATGGTCGAGGACCCGCAGGACCGAGTTCGTCACGCCGTTGGTGGAGGGAATGAACGACTCGGTGACGATCGCGACGCGCATCGGGCCATGGTGACGCCCCCTGGTTACCGCTCGGCTTCGCACACTCCCGATTCTGGTGTCCGGCGGGTGAACGGGCGAGTCCTTACCCGGGGAGGCCTGCCCGGGGGCTGCTCGAATCCTGTCCTCGTCCGTCACTCGAGCGCCTGCCCCCGCTTCTCGGTGAGGAGCAGCGCCCCGACGGCGGCGAGGGCGAACGCGGCGGCGAACACCGTGAACGCGAGCGCGGGTCCGCCGGCGCGCAGGAAGAACGGGACCGCGAACGGTGCGACGATCGAGGCGATCCGCCCGAACCCGGCGGCCCAGCCGGCGCCGGAGCCACGCACGACCGTCGGGTACATCTCGGGCGTGACGGCGTAGAGCGCGCCCCACGCGCCGAGGCAGAAGAACGAGAGCAGGCACCCGGCCCCGACGATCTGCCACGGATCCTCGGCCAGCGAGAACAGCCCGGCCGCCAGGCCGGAGCCGACGAGGAACGAGGCGAGGGTGGCGCGCCGTCCCCAGGTCTCGATGAGGATCGCCGCCACCGCGTAGCCCGGCAGCTGGGCGAGGGTGATGACGACGACGTACCCGAAGGACTTCGTCAGCGACCCGCCGTCGGCGCTGAGGATCGTCGGGAGCCAGGTGAAGGAGCCGTAGTAGGCGAAGTTGAGGAAGAACCACGCCATCCAGAGCCCGATCGTGCGCCGGCGCAGCCGGCCGGCGAACAGGGAGGCCACGCCGGGGCGCAGGTGCTCGTCCTCCGGGGTCGGCTCGGGCTCGAGGATCGCCGCCGACGACCGCGCGGTGCCGGTCCCCCGGCCCAGTGGGGGCGACTCCTCGAACTGGCGGACCGCCGCCTCGGCGTCGTCGTGCCGGCCGCGCGACTCGAGGAACCGCACCGACTCCGGGATCCGTGCCCGGACATAGAGGGCATAGATCGCGGGCACGGCGCCGATCGCCATGGCCCACCGCCATCCGTCGTCGTACTCCGCGACGACGAAGTAGCCGATGAGCGCGGCGAGCAGCCAGCCGACCGCCCAGAAGGCTTCGAGGACGACGATGACGCGACCGCGGATCCGGGCCGGCGAGAACTCCGAGACCAGGGTCGACGCGACGGGCAGCTCCGAGCCCAGTCCGAGCCCGACGACGAACCTCAGGACGACGAACAGCGCGAGCGACGTCGTCAACGCCGAGGCTCCGGTCGCGAGGCCGTACACGAGCAGCGTGAGCGCGAAGACCGTCCGCCGGCCCATCTTGTCCGCCAGCAGGCCGCCGAACGAGGCGCCGATCGCCATCCCGGCGAAGCCCATCGACAGCGCGAGGCTGATCTCGGGGTCGCTCAGCTGCCACTCGCGGGCGAGCGCGGCGATGACGAACGAGATCATGCCGACGTCCATCGCATCCAGCGCCCAGCCGATGCCGGAGCCCGTGAGCAGCCGCAGGTGGCGACGCGTGAACGGCAGGCGGTCGAGCCGCTCCGAGCGCGAGGGCTCGTCAGAGGTGTCGGGCGCGCTCGTCGCGCCCGGGTGGTCGGCCATCGACTGTCCCTTCCGTCGGGTCCCGGACCTCCGGAACCCGGACAACCTACTCCGCGCGAGTCACGGAGCCGACACGTGCTCGGTGCCGTCCCACGGGAGGGCACCGCGGGCGGAACGGACCTCCCCACGCGAGCGCGCCGCGCGCGGCCACTCGCCGAGCGCCGTCAGCGGCTGCGGGCCTCCGCGATGCGGCGCACGGCCCGCTCGGTGGCGAACACGGGGTCCCGGGACAGTCCCTTGACCTCGGCGTCGGCCGCGGCGACCGCGCTGATGGCGGCGGCGAGACCGTGCGGGGTCCACCCGGCAAGGTCCCGGCGCGCCCGGTCGGCCTGCCACGGCGCGAGGCCCTTGGGTGCGCCGCCCCCACGGGAGGCCGACACGATCGCCATGGTCCGTAGCTTCGATGCCAGCGCCGCGACGACGGGCACGGGACCGGTCCCGGTCGCGACGGCGTGCCGAAGGAGGGCGATCGCGCGCCCGAGGCGTCCGGCCACCGCCGCGTCGGCCACCTCGAAGCCCGTCGCCTCGACCCGTCCCGAGTGGAAGCGCCGGACCTGCTCGGCGGTGATGTCCCCGCCCGAGTCTGCGAGGAGCTGGGCGACCGAGGAGGCGAGCTCCGCGACGTCGGAGCCGAGGGCGTCGACGAGGTCCTTGACGGCGGCGGGCTCGATCCGGCCACGCGCCCGGCGCACGTCGGCCCGGACGAGATCCGCCTTGTCCGAGTCCTTCTTCAGCGCCTCGCAGCGGACGACGGGGAACCCGGCCTTCTCGACCGCGTCCAGAAGCTTCTTGCCGCGCGTGCCGCTCTGATGACGCATGAGCAGGACGACGTCCGGCGCCGGGTCTCCCAGGTAGGCGAGCACGTCCTCGAGCAGCGCGTCGGTCATCGCCTCGAGGTGCTCGACGTGGACGAGACGTGGCTCGCCGAACAGCGAGGCGCTCGTCAGCAGCGCGAGTCGCCCCTTCTCGTACCCTGCGGCATCGATGCGCGTGATCTCGACGTCGGGATCGCTCGCGCGCACCTGCTCCACCACGGAGCGCTCGGCGCGCTCGCCGAGGACGGCCTCGGGCCCGCGGACGAGCACGATCGGGGCCGGCTGGACCGTCTCCCAGGTCAGGGTCGAGGCTCGGCGGGGTGGCACGGGTCCACACTGCCACGGGCCGCCGACGTCACGCCGTCGCGGTCCACAGGTGCGGCGGGGATCAGCGCTCGGACTGGAAGGCCGACTCCTCGCCCGGGTTCTCGGTGACGAGCAGGCACAGCACCTCGGTATCGCCGTCGTCCTCCCAGGTCTGCCGCGAGGGGGTGAGCGCGGAGACCGAGTAGGTGCCTGCGTCGTCGCCGCCGAGATAGGCACCGACCTGGGAGTCGCACTGACCGGTGGCCTCGTCCGAGACGGCGTCGTCCCCGGGGTAGTCGCCCGCGGGGAGGTTGAAGGTGTAGAAGACCTCGGCCCGGTGGGCACCCTCGCACGAGATGACGCCGCCGGGCTCGGGCTCGGCGAGGCACTGGCCCGGGTTCGCCGTGAAGACGCCGTCGGACCCGGCGGCCGGCTGACCCGCGTCGAAGTCGGTCAGCTCGAGCTCGGGGACGCGCGTCGGCAGCCCGGTCTCGTCCTCGCCCGCACCGTCGTCCGCGGTGGGCGCCTCGGTCGACCCGGACTCCGACTCGACCGGGGCGATCGTCACCTGCTCCGAGACGTCGGCCGCCTCCTGCTCGTCGGCGTCCTGGCCGCGTCCGCACGACGCGACGAGAAGACCGACGACGCCGACGGCGGTCAGGCACCGTGCGGCTCGACGCAGGTCGTTCGTGGGTCGTGCAGGCATCCGGGGGTCCTTTCGTCGGCCGGTGCGCCCGGCGCGGGCCCGGACAGGGTACGCACCGTGGGCCCGGACCGGTCAGGACACCGTTTGGTCGGCGCCGTGCAACGACGGACATCGATGGGCCAGGGCAGGGTCGTGGGCAGCACGCGTTCCGCCGGACGGCGCAGGTGGATGGCACCACCCAGACACACGACCGGGCAACGGCACCTGGACACGCAACCGGGGGCCGGCGCGTGGCGCCGGCCCCCGGAGGGTCTCGATGTCAGGACAGTGGTCGGTCCTGCACGTCAGGACGGTGGAGCGCCCTGACGTCCTGCGTCAGGAGCGCCCCGACGTCCTGGCTCAGTTGCCGCTCTGGTAGGCCGAGCCGGTGGTGGGCTCGGGGGACTCGAGGAGGCAGATCACCTCGGTGTCGCCGGCCTGCGTCCAGGTGGCCTCGGACGGGAACTGCCCGTTGAGGAGGTACTCGGAGCTGGCGTAGTCGGTGCCGACGTAGGCCTCGAAGTTCTCCTCGCACAGGGCCTGGCCCTCCTCCGAGACGACGTCCTCGCCCGGGTACTCGTCACCGTCGATGTTGTCGGTGTAGAAGACCTCGAGGTCGTGCTCCTCGTCGCAGCTGATGATCGAGTCGGGCGCCACGCTGTCGATGCACTCGCCCGGGTTGGCGGTGAACACGCCGGGGGCGCCCTCGCCGTTGTCGAACTCGCTGAGGTCGCCGGTCGCGCCGGTGTCACCACCGTCGCCCTCCGCGCCGGTGTCGCCCCCCGCGGACTCCTCGTCGGTGTCGCCGCCGTCGGACTCGGTGTCGCCGCCGTCCGTGTCGCCGCCGTCCGTGTCGCCACCGTCGGTGTCGCCACCATCGGTGTCGCCACCATCGGGGGTCTCGGGGGCGGACTCGGTCTCGGGGGCGATCGGGTCGTCGTCGCCGCAGGCTGCAAGGCCGAGCGCGAGGAACGGCAGGGTCGCGACAAGAGCGAGCTTGCGTCGGGCCGTCGTGGTCGTGCGCTGCATGTCTTCCTCCATGTGGTCTGGTGAACACGTTGCTCACCGCACCGGGGGGCGGTGCTGAGGGAAGACGTTAGACCCAGGAGCTGCGAACGCCGCGTCACGACCGATGGGAAGTCCTCCCCCGGGAACATGTCCCCCCGGATCGGTCGGTCGACCGCGGCGGGCAGTGGCGGCGTCCGCCTCGACCCGAGCAGGCCCGTGCGGGTCGGTGCCGGTCGATTCATGTCCGTGCGCCCGTCGGCCGCCCGAACGTCCGGGGCTGCCGGCACGCCGCGCTCGGACGACGAACTCAGACGACGAGCTCGGCCGACTGGTACGCCGACCCGGTCACCGGCTCGCGCGTCGTCAGGATGCAGATGACCTCGCGGTCCCCTGCGTCCTCCCAGGACTGGCGGCTCGGAACGAGCGAGGTCAGGCCGTAGCCGGAGGACTCGGGCGTCGTGCCGACGTAGGCGCCGAACATCTCGAGGCACCGCTCGGTGTCGATGTGGTCGTCTCCCGGGTACTCGTCACCGTCGAGGGTGAACGTGTAGTAGACCTCGGCGGAGTGCTCGTGGTCGCAGGGCACCACCCGGGTGTTCTCGCTGCTGACGAGGCAGTCGCCCGGGGCGGCGGTGAAGATCCCCGGCGCCCCCTCGCCGTGATCGAACTCACCTGGGTCCGGCGCGTCGCCCGGCGTCCTCGAGTCGTCGGGCAGGCCCGTGCCAGGAGCGTCCGGGTCGGACGGAGCGCCGGGGCTGTTCGGCGTCGTCGGGCCGTGACCGTACGCACCGAGATCGGGAAGGTTGACCCCTCCGGCGGGACCGAGTGCCCCGGTGCGCCAGCCCGTGACGACGAGCGACAGGACGGCGAGAGTCACGAGCGTGGCGGCGAGGGTCTGGATGCGCGTCATCGCAGCTCCTCGGTACCCGGGGTCGGCCGACGATCCGCGCGGTGCGCGGACGCCCATGGTCCCTCCCAGCCTATGGGCGGGCACGCGCGGCGGACACCGGAACGTGTGGGTACCACTTCCCTGCGGGCATGCTCGCGGGCATGTGGGCGGGCGGGCGTCCGCCCGGCACCCGCCGGTCGTCGATCCTTCGTCCGCCCGTCGTCCCAGCGCGGTCGCGCCTCCGGCCGCACCGAGGCGAGCCGCCGCCCGCGCCGCGACCGGCCGTCACTCGCACCCGACGAGTGTGAGCGATCCGTCGCCGCCAGGGACGAGCCACATGTCGCCGCACTCGTCCGCACGGGCCACCCGCGCCCCGGAGTCGGCCCAGACGTCGACCGCACGCGGCGCCGGGTGTCCGTGGTCGTTGTCCAGCCCGGACGAGACGAACGCGACCAGGGGCGTCGTCACCTCCGCGAGGGCGGGGTCGAGGTTGCCCGACCCGTGGTGCGGGACGACGACGACATCGACCCCGTCCGGCACCCTCTCCCGCAGCGCGCGGGCGAGGCGGCCCTGCCCGTCCTCCTCGAGGTCTCCGGCGACGACCAGCCGGATGGCTGCGGCACTGGAAGGAGCGGCTTCCGAGGCGCCCGTGCCTGACGAGTCGTGCAAGCGCGTTCCGACGCCGGACGTCTCGGCGCCGGGCTGGTGGGCACCGGCCAGGTCGGCGTCGAGCTGACGGACGTCGGGTGGGTGGGCGTCAGGCGGGCCGGCTGCAGGCGCTGCCCGGGCGGTCGCGACGTCCGTGGGGATCTCGACGAGCAGCGCGATCGAGGACTCGTTGACTGACGAGGAGTCGTCGGCGGATGCTCGGACGCCCGGCCGGGGATGGAGGACGTCCGCCCGTACCCCGTGCCAGTCGAGCGACTCGCCGGCGGCGATCTCGCGCACGGACGCCTCGCTCGCGGCGGCCTCGACCGCCTCGCGCGCCGCGACCTGCAGGCTGGGTCCGTCGACGGCGGGGACGAGCACCTCGGTCACCGCCGCGACATCGAGGACCGCGGGCAGTCCGGCGGTGTGGTCGGCGTGGTCGTGGGTGAGCACCACGGCGTCGAGGGTGGCGATCCCTGCATCGCGCACGCAGGCGGCCGCGGCCCCGTCGGCGTCCCCCGCGTCGACGAGGACCGCCGAGGTGGCGCCCGTGCGCACGAGCAGCGCCGACGCCTGCCCGACGTCGCACTGGCGGACGGCCCAGCCGTCGGGCGCGCCGGTCCCCGGGGCGACCGGAACGAGCGACAGCATCCCCGGTGCCAGGACGAGGACCACCAGCGCCCGGACGCGTCCGCCGGTCGTCACGGTGCGGACGACGACCAGACAGCACGCGACCGTGGCGCCGGCGAGCAGGAGGACGCCAGCCGCTCCCCCGGGCCACGCGATCGTCGCGGCGGGAGCGCCGGCGAGCGTCTCCGCGACCCACGCGATCCACGCTGTGTGCCAGGAGGCGACGACGGCGAGCAGCTCGGCGAGCTCCGGCGAGACGGGTGAGAGGAGTGCCGCGCCGAGCCCCAGCACGGTGGCGCCGGGCACCGCGGGTGCCGCGAGGACGTTGGCCGGCACCGAGGTGAGGGCGAGCCGGGGGTCGAGCAGGACGAGGACCGGGGCGCAGACGAGCTGGGCGGCCGCGGGGATCGCGAGCGCGTGTGCGAGCCAGCGCGGCACGCCGGCCGAGAGCTGCCGGGCGAGGGGGCGGGCGAGGACGACGATGGCCGCGGTCGCGCCGGCGGACAGCACGAGCCCGTACGACCTCGCCAGCGGCGGATCGACGAGCACCAGCACGACGACGGCGGTGGCGAGCGCCGGCAGGGCGCGGGCCGGCCGGCCGAGCAGCCCCGCGAGCAGGACGACCCCGCCGGTCGCGCCGGCACGCAGCACGGACGGCTCCGGGCGCACGAGGACCACGAGGGAGACGACGACGGCGGAACCGAGAAGCACCGCCAGGCGCGGACGCCCCCGGCCCACGACCCCGAGGACTCCGGCGAGGACGAGGGAGACGTGGGCCCCGCTCACGGCCGTCAGGTGCGTGAGCCCGGTGACGCGCGCAGCGTCCTCGAGGGTGGCGGGCAGCGCGCGGTCGTCGCCGAGGGCGATCCCCGGGACGAGGCCCTGCGCCTGCCCGGAGAGCGGTGCGACGGCGGCCCGCAGCCCCTCACGCAGGTGGTCGGCGAGGCCGAGCGGGCCGGTCGGCGGGGCGGTCTCCCGCGGCGGCTCGTCGGCGAACACGACCGCGAGGTCCACCTCTGCCCGGCCGGTCGCGCGGGCGTCCCCCACGATCTCGACCGTCGCCCCTACCCGCAGGCGGTCCTCGCCCGGTGGAGCGAGCACCAGTACCGTGCCGTCGGCACCCGACCGCGTCGGGTCGCGTGCCGGCCCGACCGACCGGACATCGACGGTGAACCGATCCTGACCTCGGCCGGCGCCGTCCGGGTCGGTGAGCACGACCGCCTCGACGACGACGGACGCGCCCTCCTCGGCGAGCTGGGCGAGCGGCTGTCCCTCGCGCGCCGCGTGGTGGAGCCCGACGACGGCGAGGGCCATGGCGACGCCCGCGAGCACCAGCGCCGCCTGCCGCAGGACCACCGACGGGGTGGACGACCGCCTCCTGGTAGCGACGACCGCGGCGAGGACCGCACCCGCGCCCGCCAGCACCGACCCGCCGGCCACCACCGGGGTCGACAGCCCGAGTCCCACACCCATGGCCACCCAGGTGGCGAGCGCGAGCGGGACGAGCCGGACGTCGTGCGGGTCGGGCGGTCGGGGCGCGACCGGCTCGTCGGAGGTGTCGGCGGCCAGGGTCTCCGGCCGGACAGTCGTCCCGGTGTCAGACGGTGACGAGGTCACGCAGCTGTTCCATGAGGACGGGCCCGATCCCGGAGACGTCGTCGAGCTCGTCGACCGACGTGAAGCCGCCGATCTCCTCGCGGTGCGCGGTGATCCTGCCGGCGAGCGCCGGTCCGATGCCCGGCAGGGTCTCGAGCTCGGCCTCGCCGGCGAGATTGAGGTCGACGACCCCGGAGCCGCCCGACCCACCGGGGTCGGCCCCGGCTCCCGGCCCGGCTCCGGACCCGGTTCCACCCGGAGCCCCGGCGGAGCCGGGCCCCGCCTGCTGGTCCGGCGGTGCGGCCGGCGGCTCGCGGGGTTCCTCCCCGACCACCGGCACGTAGACCTGCTCGCCGTCGACGAGCGGTCGCGCAAGGTTGACCAGGGTGAGGTCGGCATCCGCGAGGGCGCCGCCCGACGCGTCGACCGCGTCGCCGACCCGCGCCCCGGGCGGGAGTGCGACGAGGCCCGGCCGGACGACGGCACCGGCGACATGCACGACGACGTCGGCACCCGCGTCGGCGCCACCGCTCGCACCCGGCTGCCCCGTGCCGCCCGCACCGGTCTCCCCCGTGCCGTCCGCGCTGCCCGTGCCGTCCGCGCCCGCCTGCCCCGTGCCGTCCGCGTTGCCCGTACCGTCCGGCCCGCCGGTCCCGTTCCCGGCCGTGTCCGTGCCGGCAGCGCCGCTGCCCGACTCCTCGGCCCCGGTCCCGCCGTCCTCGGCGCTCCCGCCGCCTCCGGGCGCGCCCGGATCCTCGCCGTCGGTCGATGAACCGGGCAGCTCGTCGGAGGCGACGGCCGCTCGTTCGGCGTCGGCCCCGGAGGCACCGAGCTCCTCCCCGGCTCCCGGTCGCGACAGCAGGTAGCGCGCGCCGAGCGCGGTGACCACGAGCGCGAGGACGACGATTACCGCCACGACCGCCCGTCTCGACGGCCAGGCACGCACCGCCCGGTCCTCGCCCTCCTCGGGGTCCACCTCGAGATGCCCTGCCGCGGCCGTGTAGGCGACGCGCGTGAGGTCGCGCAGCCTCCGGGTCGACTCGCTCCGCCGGTGATCCATGCCGACGACGCTAGAGACGCGGTGCCGCGCGGATCGGGGTCATCGCCCGGACCTGTGGACACCGACGCATCAACTGTCGTTGTGGGATCCGGTGGACGTCGTCGGGGCCCTAGGGTGACGTCCGTGACGGACACGACGGACGACAGCTCCTCGATCGAGATCGCACGCCTCAAGGCGCAGGCCGCGAAGGCGGCGGCCGAGGCGGCGGAGGCCAAGGCGGCCGCCGCCCAGGCCCAGCTGGAGGCCGCGCTGCTTGCCGAGGGTGCGGCGGCGGGCACGGAGGCAGAGGCCGCGGGACAGGGCGGGGCGCCGGACGAGACCGAGACCCCCGCACCAGCAGACCTGTCAGAACACGCGGCCGAGATCAAGGCCGGCTACACGGCGGAGGGCGCGCTGCTCCCCGTCGGCGTGCTGCTGGAGGACGACGAGCCGGTCCCGGCGGTGCGCGTCGGGCTGCCGCTGGCCACGCTCAACCGGCACGCGCTCGTCGCGGGCGCCACCGGCACCGGCAAGACCCGCACGCTCCAGCTCATGGCCGAGGGGCTCTCGGAGGCGGGCGTCCCGGCGCTCGTCACGGACGTCAAGGGCGACCTCACGGGCCTCCTCCAGCCGGGCACCGCCAACGACAAGCTGCTCGAGCGCACCACCTCGCTCGGTCAGGACTGGACAGGGGCGGGGTTCCCCGTCGAGCTGCTGACGGTGGGCGAGGCCGAGGGCGCCGTGCCGGTCCGCACCACGGTCTCCGACTTCGGCCCCCTCCTGCTCGCCAAGGTCCTCGGACTCAACGAGACGCAGGAGTCCGCGCTCCAGCTGATCTTCCACTGGGCGGACACCGAGGGGCTCGCGCTCGTCGACCTCGGCGACCTCCGCTCGGTCGTCAACCACCTCACGTCCGACACCGGCAAGGCCGAGCTCAAGGAGATCGGGGGCATCTCCACCGCCACGGCCGGCGTCATCCTGCGCGAGGTGTCGGCCCTCGCCACCCAGGGGGCCGACGAGTTCTTCGGCCAGCCGGCCTTCGACACGGCGGACCTGCTCCGTACCGCCGCCGACGGCCGCGGCGTGCTGTCCGTGCTCCGCCTCCCGGACCTGCAGCAGCGCCCGGCCCTGCTGTCCACCTTCGTCATGTGGCTGCTCGCCGACCTGTTCGGCTCCTCGCCCGAGGTGGGCGACGCCGGGAAGCCGCGACTCGTCTTCTTCTTCGACGAGGCGCACCTGCTCTTCGCCGACGCCTCGGACGAGTTCCTCAACCAGGTCGTCCAGACCGTCCGTCTCATCCGGTCCAAGGGCATCGGGATCGTCTTCGTCACCCAGTCCCCGACCGACGTGCCGGAGGCCGTCCTCGCCCAGCTCGGCGGCCGCGTCCAGCACGCCCTGCGCGCCCACACCCCCAAGGACGCACGCACGCTGAAGGAAGCCGTGACCACCTTCCCGACCTCGCCCTACGACCTCGCCGAGGTCCTCACCTCGCTCGGCACCGGAGAGGCCGTCGTCACCGTGCTCGACGAGGACGGCGCCCCGACACCGGTGGCGGTCACGCGGGTCCTCGCCCCCGCCGCGGTCATGGGAGCCGCCGACGACGACGCAGCCGCAGCCGCTCTGTCCGCCTCCCCCTTGGCGGCCCGGTACGGGGAGCGCATCGACCCGGAGTCGGCCACCGAGCTGCTCGCCGCCCAGATCGAGGCCGCGGCGCAGACCGCTGCCGCCGAGGCCGAGGCGGCCCGGCTCGCCGAGGAGCAGGCGAAGCTCGAGGCCGAGCGGAAGAAGGCCGACGAGAAGCGCCTCAAGGAGATGGAGAAGGAGCTCGAGGCGGAGCGCAAGCGGCAGGACAAGGAGCTCGAGGCCGCACGGAAGCGGGAGGAGCGCGAGGCCGAGCGGCGCGCCCGGCAGCGCGACTCCGTCATCACCTCGATGGTCCGCACCGCCGGCACGTCGATCGTCCGCTCGATCTTCGGCAACCGCAGGCGCTGAGCGCACCGGCCCTGTCTGGACGTCGGCACGCACGACGACGACACGCCTGTCGCCGGCCCGCGTCCTCGGGTGCTGACGTGGGCCGGCGACGCGCCGTTCGGGGCGTGACGCCGACGATCGCCGCTACGGGACGACGTTGACGAGGTTCGGTGCGCGCACGATGACGCGACGCGGCTCGGCGCCGTCGAGCTGCTTGACCACGGGCCCCGTGGCCAGCGCCAGCTCGCGCAGCTCGTCCTCGCCGATCGAGGCCGACACCTCGAGCTTCGCCCGCACCTTGCCCTTGACCTGGACGATCGCGGTGACCGTGTCCTCGACCAGCAGGTCGGGGTCCGCCTCCGGGAACGGCTCGTAGGCCAGCGACTCGGCGTGCCCGAGGCGCTCCCACAGCTCCTCGGCCACGTGCGGGGCCATCGGCGCGAGCATGAGCACGAGCGGCTCGATCGCCGCACGCGGCACGCGCTCGAGCGTGGTGAGGTGGTTGTTGAGCACGATCAGCCGGGCGATCGCGGTGTTGACGCGCATCCCCTCGAGCTCGTCCGTCACGTCGGCGACGGTGCGGGCCACGAGGCGGGCGGTCTCGTCGTCGGGCTCCTCGTCCGTGACCGTGAGCGCGCCGGTGGTCTCGTCGACCGCGTTGCGCCACAGGCGCTGGAGGAAGCGCAGCGAACCGACGACCGCGCGCGTGTCCCATGGGCGCGAGTCGGCGAGCGGCCCCATCGACATCTCGTACAGCCGGAAGGTGTCGGCGCCGTACGCGGCGTACATCTCGTCGGGCGTCACCATGTTCTTCAGCGACTTGCCCATCTTCCCGTACTCCTGCGTGACGGGCGCGCCCTGCCACGTGAAGCCGGCGGACTCGTCGCCCTCGACCTCGTCGGCCGGGACGTGCTGGCCGCGCTCGTCGACGTACGCGTACGCCTGGATGTACCCCTGGTTGAACAGCTCGTGGAACGGCTCCGAGCTCGACAGGTGGCCGAGGTCGAACAGGACCTTGTGCCAGAACCGCGCGTAGAGCAGGTGGAGCACCGCGTGCTCGACGCCGCCGACGTACAGGTCGGTGCCGCCCACTCCCCCGGCCGTGCGGGGGCCCATCCAGTACTGCTCGATGGCCGGGTCGACGAAGCGCTCGTCGTTGGTGGGGTCGAGGTAGCGCAGCTCGTACCAGCACGAGCCCGCCCACTGGGGCATCGTGTTCGTGTCCCGCCGGTAGGTCTGCACGCCGCGGCCGTCGCCGAGGTCGAGCTCGACGTCGACCCACTCGGGCACGCGGCCCAGCGGCGCCTCGGGGGTCGAGTCGGCGTCGTCGGGAGCGAAGGTGCGCGGCGAGTAGTCCTCGACCTCGGGCAGGTCGACGGGCAGCATCTCCTCGGGCAGCGTGTGCGCGACGCCGTCCTCGTCGTAGACGACCGGGAAGGGCTCGCCCCAGTACCGCTGGCGGGAGAACAGCCAGTCCCGGAGCCGGTAGGTCACCGTGGCCTCGCCCAGGCCCTTGGCCTCGAGCCAGGTGGTGATCGCGGCCTTCGCATCCTCGACGGTCATCCCGTCGAGGCTGATCTCGTCGTTGCTCGAGCGCGTCACCGCACCGTCGCCGGTCCACGCGCCGCCCTCGTGGTCCGCGGGCGGCTCGACGGTGTGGATGACCGGCAGCTCGTACGCGGTCGCGAACTCGAAGTCGCGCTGGTCACCGCCGGGGACGGCCATGATCGCGCCCGTGCCGTAACCCATGAGGACGTAGTCGGCCGTGAAGACGGGGATCTCGCGGCCGTCGACCGGGTTCGTCGCGAACAGGCCCGTGAAGACACCGGTCTTCGCCCGTGCGTCGTCGGTCCGCTCCTCGTCCGTCCGCGCGGCGGCCTGCGCCTGGTACTGCCCGACGGCGGTGGTCGGGTCCGTGGCCCCACCCGTCCAGACCTCGGGGACGTCGGCGGGCCAGGAGGTCGGCAGGTCGCCGTCGAGCACGGGGTGCTCGGGCGAGACCACCATGAAGGTGGCGCCGAACAGCGTGTCGGGGCGCGTGGTGAAGACCTCGAGCGGGCCGTGGCCCGCGACCTCGAACCGGACCCGCGCGCCCTCGGAGCGCCCGATCCAGTTGCGCTGCATCGTCTTGACCTTCTCGGGCCAGTCGATCGAGTCCAGGCCCTCGATGAGGCGGTCGCCGTAGGCGGTGATGCGCATCGTCCACTGGCGCAGGTTGCGCGTGAAGACGGGGAAGTTTCCGCGCTCGGAGCGGCCGTCGGCGGTGACCTCCTCGTTCGCCAGCACCGTGCCCAGGCCGGGGCACCAGTTGACCGGCTGGTCGGAGACGTAGGCCAGTCGGTACCCGGCCACGACGTCGGCGCGCTCGAGCTCGGTGAGCTCCGCCCAGGCGCGGCCGCCAGGGACCTGTCGCTCCCCGGACTCCAGCTGGGCGACGAGGTCGGCGATCGGGCGGGCCGAGCCGGTGCCGCCGTCGGGGCGGACGTGGGTCGGGTCGTACCAGGAGTTGAAGACCTGCGTGAAGATCCACTGGGTCCAGCGGACGTAGTCCGGGTCCGTGGTGGAGATCGAGCGGCGCTCGTCGTGCCCGAGCCCGAGGCGCCGCAGCTGGCGGCGCATCGTCGCGATGTTCTCCTCGGTGGTGATGCGGGGGTGCTGGCCGGTCTGCACGGCGAACTGCTCGGCCGGCAGGCCGAACGCGTCGTAGCCCAGGGTGTGCAGGACGTTGTCCCCGCGCATGCGGCGGAACCGCCCGACGACGTCGGTCGCGATGTAACCGAGCGGGTGCCCGACGTGCAGGCCCTTGCCCGAGGGGTACGGGAACATGTCGAGGAGGTAGAACCGGGGGCGCTCGGCGCGCGGGCCGGCCAGCGGCCCGGTCGGGTTGTGAGCGTGGAACGTGCCCTCCGCGGCCCAGCGGTCCTGCCAGCGCTGCTCGATCTCGCCGGCGAGCGCCGCCGTGTAGCGGTGCGGCGGAGTGGCGTCGTCGGTCGGGTGCGCGGCAGGGGTCTCGGTCGTCATGTCCTCAGCTCGTCTCGTTCGTGGATCGCTCGCCTCCGGGCAGAAAAAAACCTCCCGACATGGGAGGTCCGCCGCGCCGAGCCACCGGCCCGTCCGGGCGGTGGACTGCTCAGCGCGGCCCGGTAAGGAGCAGCACGAAAGTCATGCCCGGCAGATTACCACCGGGCCTCGCGCCGCCCTCATCGAGATTGCGGTTCGTCGTCGTCGAGACTGCGGTTGGGAGCCGCCCTGTTCATCGAGATTGCGGTTCGTCGTCGTCGAGAGTGCGGCTCAGCGCCGCCTGTCGACGGAACGCTCACCGGTACCGGGGCGTGCGTGGCATCGCGACGGGCGACTCGACCCGCACCTTGCGCAGGAGGCGGCGCAGCTCGAGGAGCTCGTCGTCGTCGAGGACCGACATCGTCGAGTGGATGGTCCGCACGTGCCGCCGACCGATCTCGCGCTGCATCGCCAGCCCCGCCTCGGTGAGGACGAGGTTCGTGCCCCGGGCGTCGTTGATCGCGGGCGTCCGGCGCAGGAATCCCTTGCGGCCGAGGCGGTCCGCCATCCGGCTCAGGCTCGGCTGGGCCATGAGGACCTGCTCGTTGAGGTCGCGCATGCGCAGGCTGTGGTCCGGCGCGGAGGCGAGGATGAACAGGACGTCGTACTCGGTCTTCGACAGCGGGTGAAAGTCGCCGGACGCCTCGTACGTGCGCATGAGCGAGACCTCGGCCCGCAGGAGCGCCTCCCAGGTGGTGCTCGTCAGGCGCATCCCCCGGTCCGGGGTCTCCTCGTCCCCGTCCCCTGCGCGCGTCGTATCCACCCGATAGTCCTTTCGATCTCCCCGAGATGCGCACGATAGTCGAGGGGCGCGGGGCCCGTCCGTGCCGCACTCTCGACCAGCCCTGCCAGCACTCTCGACCATGCTGTTGCCGGGCCGGACCCCTAGCCTGGTGACATGGCCACCATCTTCTCCCGCATCATCGACGGCGAGATCCCGGGACGCTTCGTCTGGAGCGACGACCTGTGCGTCGCCTTCCTCTCGACCGGCCCGCACACGGAGGGCCACACGCTGGTCGTCCCCCGCCTCGAGATCGACAACCTGCTCGACGCCGAGGACGCGCTCGTCGCCCACCTCGCCGTCGTGGCGCGGCGGATCGGCGCCGCCCAGCGTGTCGCGACGGGTGCGCCCCGGGCGATCGTCGCCGTCGCCGGCTTCGAGGTGCCCCACCTCCACGTCCACGTGTATCCGGCGTGGGACGAGTCGGTCATCAACCCCGCGGTCGCGCGCTCGGACGTGCCCGACGACGAGATGGACGCCGCCGCCGCCCGCCTGCGCGCCGCGATCCGCGAGACCGGGTTCCCGTCGAACGTACCGGCGGAGCCGGGCGACCGGGCCTGAGCTCGGCAGGGCGGCTCAGAGGCTCGGCCCGCGTGGCGGGCGGCGGGCGATTCGACTGTCCGGGCCGGGCCGACGCCCGAGCGCCGCGAGCCACGCCACCCGGCTATACGGGCAGGAGCGACGCCCCGAGCACGAGCACGAGGGACACGACGGCGGCGATCGACGTCACCGTCGTCATCGTCTTCAGCGTGCCCTTGGTCGACAGGCCGAGCAGGGACTTGAACAGCCAGAAGAAGTTGCTGTTGACCTGCAGTGCGAACAGGGCGCCCGAGGCGATGGCCAGGGCGATGATGACGGGGGCGACGTCGAGCGAGCCGAGGATCGGGGCGATGACGCCGGCGGCCGCGATCGCCGCCACGGACACCGAGCCGATGGCGAGGTGCATGAGGGCCGCGACCGCCCAGGCCAGCAGGATGCTGACGACGACGGTCACGCCCTGGCCCACGGAGAACAGGCCGCCGAGCACGTCGGCCAGGCCGCTCGCGTCGATGACCGCGCCCAGCGAGCCGCCGACGCCGGTGACGAGCAGGATCTCGCCGCTCGTGCGCAGACCGTCGCCGAGGGCGGAGTCGGTCTTCTCGGCGCCGACGAGGACGCGGCTCATGACGAACGCGCCGAGCAGGCCGACGAACAGGGCGACGGTCGCGTCGCCGAGGAAGGCGACGAACGAGTTCTCCCACCCGGCGAGGCCGGCGAACGCCCCGAAGGCGATCATCAGCAGCGGCACGACGATGGGCATGAGGGCCAGCCACAGCGGGGGGCGCCGGTCGCCGTCGTCGGTGGTCCTGGCCGCGGCCTCCTGCTGCTGCAGCGCGTCGGACTCCTCCTCGTCCGTCGCGGCGTTCCACCAGCCGCGGCCGAGCATGCGCCGGAAGATCCAGATCGTCGCCACGGCCGTGACCGGGCCGATGATGATGCCGTAGATGAGGTAGGTCCCCATCTCGACGCCGAGCAGGGAGACCACCGAGAGTGCGGCGAGGCCGGGGATGACGAACACGTAGCCGCAGAAGATGCCGGTCCCGAGCGCGCCGGCGAGCCACGCGAGCCCGTGCCTGCCCACGTGCGGGGCGGACGAGCGGGCCACCGGTGCGGCGAGGACCACCTGGACGTCGACGTAGATCGACGGGGCCACGGTGCTCAGCGCCACCCCGAGCGCGTAGGGCAGGCCGCCCGGCGGCACCAGGCGGACCAGGGCATCCACCAGGGCGCGGAAGGCCCCCATCCGGTTGAGCAGCGAGCCCATGAGCACGCCGAACCCGATGAGCAGACCGATGTCGGCCATGATCTCGCCGAAGCCGCCGGTGATCGCTCCCACCGTGCCCTCGAACCCGACCCCGGTGGCCAGGCCGAGGTAGAAGCTGCCGAGCACCAGCGCGATGATGGGGTCGACCTTGAACCTGATGATCAGCGCGATGATCGCCACGATGGCGATCGCGGTGTGCAGGGCTATCATTCCGACCTCCTTGTTCGGTGCCGCGTCGGCGCGACGTCGGCCAAGGCTGCCGACCGGCTCCAGGGGGGCGCACGCTTGTGTTCACTAAGTCCACGCACGCGCGCTCGCGGAGCGTCGCGACCGAGGTGCTCGTCGTGCTCAGCGCTGTGGCGGTGCTGATGATGGCGATCTCGCTGGTGGCGGCCTACGACTCCGCGCGTCGGGAGGTGGAGGCGACCGCGGCCACCAAGGTGACGATGGTGGCCGAGACGATCGCCGCCACCGACGACGTCCTCGAGGGCCTGTCCTCCCCCGATCCCGCGGCCGCGCTCGAGGGTCTCGCCGCCCGCGAGCTCGAGCGCACCGCCACCGACTTCGTCGTCATCATGGCGCCGGACGGGACCCGCTACACCCACCCCACCGCGGACCGGGTGGGTGAGGAGTTCATCGGCACCATCGCCGAGGCCCAGCGCGGGGGCATCGTGCTCGAGCAGTACACGGGCACGCTCGGCCCCTCGACCCGGGCGGTCGTCCCGGTCCTGCAGGACGGCGAGGTCGTCGGCCTGGTCGCGGTCGGCATCACCCGCGACCGGGTCGCGGACAACCTGCGAGACGCCGTGCCCCGGGTGCTGCTCATCGGCCTCGCGGCCGGAGCGGTCGCCGCGGGGGCCGCCGTCGTGGTGGCGCGACGCGTGCGCCGGGAGACCCTCGGTCTCAACCACGTCGAGCTGCGCCGGCTGCACGACCACCACGAGGCGGTGCTGCACGCGGTCCGGGAGGGGCTGGTCATCACCGACGCCCGCGGCCGGGTGCAGGTCGCCAACGACGAGGCCCGTCGGCTGCTCGAGCTCGACGAGGACGTGGTGGGCCGGCTCGTCGACGAGCTGGACATCCCCGCGGACCTCCAGGACACGCTTGCCGGCTCGGACCAGCACGACCAGGCGCAGGTCCACGGCGGCCGGATCCTCCTGGTCTCGTCCACCGGGGTGGTCCGGGACGGGGAACGGATCGCGACCCTGACCACGCTGCGGGACCGCACGGAGCTCGAGCAGCTGACCGGCCAGCTCGGCACCGTGCACAGCCTCGCCGACGCGCTGCAGGCGCAGGCCCACGAGGCGTCGAACCGGCTGCACACCGTCATCACGCTCATCGAGCTCGACCGCACCGACGAGGCCCTCCACCTCGCCACCGACGAGCTGCGGGCCACCCAGTACCAGCGCGACCGGATCAACGCCGCGATCGAGGAACCGGCGGTCGCGGCGCTCCTGCTCGGCAAGGTCGCGCAGGCGTCCGAGCGCGGGGTCACCCTCGAGCTCGACCCGGACGCACACCTGCCGGCGGACGTGATGCCACCGCGGCAGACGGTCACCGTGCTGGGCAACCTCGTCGACAACGCCATCGACGCGGTGGCCGACCTGCCGGCCCCCGCCGAGCGCCGGGTGACGGTCGACCTGCAGGTGGGACCCGAGGAGGTGCTGCTGACCGTGAGCGACACCGGCCCGGGCCTGGAGGCCGAGGCCGCGGAGCGCGCCTTCGACCGGGGGTGGACCACCAAGGACGCCCCGCACGCCGCCCGTGGGATCGGACTCGCGCTCGTGCGGCAGACGGTCGAGTCGCTGCGCGGTCGGATCGCCGTCGACGACCCGCCGGGAGCCACCTTCGAGGTACGGGTGCCGCTCGGCGCCCCTCGCGGAGCACCTCTCGGGGTGCCCGCGGGGGCACGAGGCAGGACGACGAGGACACCGTCGCCGGGGGCGCCGGTCGCGGACCGAGGCACGACGACGAGCACGACGACGGGGGCGGACCGTGGATGACCTGCAGGTCCTCATCGTGGACGACGAGGACGTCGCGGTGACCGGCCACAGCGCGTACGTGGGGCGCATCCCCGGCTTCGGGGTGGCGGGCACGGCCCGCACGAAGCAGGACGCCCTGCGGTTCCTGGGCAGCGCACGGGTGGACCTCGTGCTGCTCGACCTCAACCTGCCGGACGGGCACGGGCTCGAGATCGCCCGGGCCATCCGCACGGCGAACCACCCGGCGGACGTCATGGCGATCACCGCGGCCCGCGAGATCGAGCTCGTGCGCGCCGCCGTCTCGCTCGGCGGCGTGGGGTACCTGCTCAAGCCCTTCACGTTCGCCGACCTGCGCGACCGCCTCGAGTCCTACCGCCGGTACCGGGAGGGCCTCGACTCCTCGGACGCCGCCAGCCAGTCCGGCGTCGACGCGATCTTCCGCGAGCTGCGCCGCCCCGTGCTCGCGACCGACAACGCCCCCAAGGGACTGGTCGGCGGCGTGCTCGACACGGTGATCGCCGCCCTGCGCGCGGGCGGTAGCGACGGCCTGTCCGCCTCCCAGGTCGGCGACGAGGTCGGGGTCTCACGCGTGACCGCGCGCCGCTACCTGCAGTACCTCGCCGACTCCGGCCGGGCACAGCGCGGGCAACGGCTCGGCGGGAGCGGGCGCCCCGAGGTGACCTACACGTGGGACGAACCCTGACCCGGGGCGACGGCGGTCACGCACAGGGCCACGTCCCGTGGCTGCGCCCAGGTGACGCCTCCGCCCTCGCGCCCGGGTCCCGGTCCGGGCCCGGCACATCCGTATCGCGCGCTACCCGCCCGCGAGCGTGACGATCGGGTCGGTCGTGGGGGCGTCGGAGCCTCCCGCCGGCTCGACGGTGACGCCGAGCGTGTCGCCGTCGTCGACCGCGGGCACCTCGGTGCGTGCCCGGCCGTCGTCGGACGTGAGGACGCCCGCCGACTGTGCGCCGGCGGCGTCGATCACCCACAGCTGGTAGTCGCGGTCGTCGTCGAGCTCGGGCAGCCCGGCGGCCACGAACACCGCCTCACCGTCCGCGACCACCGCGCCCGCGGTCCCGCCGCCGGCCACCTCCGCGACGACGAGCTCGCTCCCGGGGCTCGCGAGCAGGTCGTGGATCGCCGCGATCTCGTCCCGCGCCTCCTCCGCGCGCCGGTACTGCTGCACCGCGATCGCGCCGGTGACGACGAGGGCGACCGCGGCGGCCGCCGCTACGAGCACGCGCGGCAGGCGCCGACGACGGCGGGCCTCGGCGAGCTCGTCCCGAGGCGCGTCGCCGGCCCGGTCTCCTGCCGCGCCGCCACGCGCAGACGTGTTCGGCTCCCGCGCGCCCCGGTGCTCGCCGGGGTCGTCCGCGGGCGCAACGGGAGTGCCGTCGGCAGCGGTGTCGCTACCGGTGTCGGTGTCGTCACGCTCCTGCGGCGTCCGCGCGGCGGCGTCGAGCACGTGGTCGCGCAGCGTGGCCGGGGGCTCGATGCTGCCCGCACTCGCCAGCAGGGCCGCCGTCTCGCGCAGGGCGCGGGCCTCCGCCGCGAGCTCGGGGTCGTCCTCCACCGCACGCTCGACTCGCGCGCGTTCGGCGTCGTCGACCGCGTCGAGCGCCCACGCGTGGAGCAGGGCGTCGACGTCGTCGCTCGCGTCCGCGGGCTCGCGGCCGTCCCGCCCGCGCACGTCCGCACGGTCGCCCGCGCGCCGCGCCGCGTCGTCGTCCATCGCGTCTCCCCTCATCACGCCACCCCCAGGCAGGTCCGCAGCCGCGCGAGGCCGTCCCGGATCCTCGACTTGACGGTCGGCAGCGCGGCGCCGAGGTCGCGGGCGACCTCCCGGTAGGTCCGGCCGCCGAAGTAGGCGCGTTCCACGGCATCGCGCTGGACGTCGGTCAGCGAGCCCAGGCACTCCATCAGCAGCTCCCGGTCGTCGCGTCGCTCGACGGTCTCGCTCACGTCGTCGTACGGGCGCCCGTAGCCCCGCACGCCCGCGGTCTCGTCCCGGTCCCGCTGCGCCTGGACGGCACGCACCCGGTCGATCGCCCGGCGGTGCGCCATCGTGGCCAGCCACGCCGGCACGGTCCCCCTCGAGGCGTCGAACCGGTGGGGCCGCGTCCACACCTCGAGCATCACCTCCTGCGTGACCTCGGCGGCCAGGTCGGGGTCGCGCAGGACCCGCAGGCACGTCCCGTGGACCATGGGCGCCGTCTGGTCGTAGAGCTCGGCGAACGCCGCCTGGTCGCCGGTCGCGACCCGCGCCACGAGGTCGGCGAGGCGGCGCGCACGTTCCGCGCGGGTCTCGTCGCCACGGCTCCCGTTCGCGTCCGTCATGCCCGGCCCACGCACGTGCCCGCCGTGTCCGGACCTCGCTCGTACGGCCCGTGTCCGGACCTCGGTCGTACGGCCCGTGTCCGGACCTCGGTCGTGCGGGTCATGTGCGGCTCCTCGCCGTCGCGTCGGTGGGTCATCGTCACACGGGGTTCGGAGCCGACGTGCCACCGGACGGGAACACGCTCAGCGCGCCATGAGCATCCACTGGTCCCAGAAATGAACCAGCGCGTACAGGACGACGACCGCGTAGAGGGCGCCGGTGATGATCCACCGGTCGAGCACGAGGGTGCGGGTGAGCCGCTCGCCGAGCCGCAGGTGCCCGGCCTGCGCGGCCCGGGCGGGCACGTGGACGACGAGGGGGACGACCACCGCCCACACCACGAGGCAGTAGGGGCACAGCGCGCGGATCTCGTAGAACGCGGTGTAGACGAAGAACACGAGCGCGACGAGCGCGAACCCGACGCCGGCGGTCAGCAGCCACCAGAACCACCGGCCGAGCCGCCCGCCGGAGAGCAGGACGAGTCCGGTCGCCAGCAGCCCCCCGAACGCGGCCGTCCCGAGGATCGCGTTCGAGATCCCCAGCGCGTGCGCCTGCCACGTGGTGATGAACGTGCCGCAGCCGATGAGGATGTTGATGTCGCAGCCGAGGGCCGCGTTCGGATCCGCCGCCACGAGCAGCTCCGAGCGGACGAGCTGGATCGACGCCCACAGTCCCGCGAGGCCGGCGATCACCAGCAGGATCGACAGCTCGCGCGGGGCGCCGCCGGCGAGCTGAGCCGCGCTCGGCGCCGCGCGGTCGACGACGTCGCCCACCTCGTCGTCGTAGTCCTCGTCGTCGAAGTCGTCGTCGCCGAGGTCGTCGTCGTCGTGGGCATCCCGCTGACGATCCCCGCCGACGACGCCGCGCGCGTCGTCGTGGGTCCCGTTCCGGCGGCCGGCGGGAGAGGTGTCGCCGGGGCGGCGGGCACTGCGTGGGTTCACGCGGACAGTATGACTCCGCATGTGCCCTCGTCCGGTGCCGGGCCGATTCGTCCAGGCTGACGTGAGACAGCCGTCCGCGGCCCACCCGTCCTGAGTCGGTCGGCCGGCTCATCGGCCGGCTCGACGACCAGTGCGTCAGCCGCCCGAGGTCGAGGTCTCGCCGCCGTCCCCGTCCGACGGCTCGTCCGTCGGCGGGGGGCCCTCGGAGGGCACCTCGTCGCCGAACCCGCTCGGGCTCTCCCCCGGCCCGCCCGACCGGCTCTCGGAGTCGAGCTCGTCGCCGTCGACGTCCGTCTTGGGGATGGGCAGGTTGGCGGGCATGTCCGTCCAGTCGCTCACCTCGACGCTCGAGTCGGGCTGCAGGACGATCCGCCGGTAGCGCAGCGCCTCGCCGGTCTCGGAGTCGAACTCGATCTGCCCCATCGGCGCGGGTTCGCGCACCGCGCCGAGCGTCGGCACCCCCTGGCCCTGTCCGCCCGCGGCGCCCTCGACCCAGCGCACCCCGAGCCCGTCGACCTCGGGACCGACGTGCGTGTGGATGTGCCCGGACAGGGTGAGCGGCACGCAGCCGGTCCACGCCACGCGTCGTCCGCCGAACGCGTCGTGGATGACGGCGAGGTCGACCGGGTCCTCGTCGGCGAGCGCCTCGCAGGAGTCAGCGGCGATCCGCTCGGCCGTCTCCTCCCAGGTCTCGGACCGCTCCTGGACGGTGGGCTGGTCGAGCGTGGTGATCCGCGGGTCGGTGTCCCCGATGATCCGGACGCCGCCGACCTCGACGATCGACCCGTCGAGCACGGTCCAGCCGGCCCGCCGCATCTGGTCGACGGTCACGATCGAGTCGTGGTTGCCCGCCGCCACGACGTAGGGCGTGTCCTCGGGCATCGAGCTCTCGATCGCGTCGACGCAGAACTGCTCGATGGCGGTCCCGGCGATCGTCGTGTCACCGCCGTCGATGACCATGTCCGCCTCGACGAGGTCCGCCGCGTGCCCGACGACCTCGGCCGCGCCGACGTTGCAGTGCACGTCGGTGTAGAACATCGCCGTCGTCACGCCCTCGGGCTGCTCGCCGCCGGGCCCGGTGGACCACCGTCCCTGCTCCTCGAGGCCAGCCTCGAGCGACGCGGCGGCGTCCGAGGCGAACTCGGTGTTGCCGTCGTAGAAGAGCCGGATCGTCGGACCGTAGGCCTGGAGCAGGTCCCCCAGCCGGCCCGAGATCGTCGCGTCCTCGAGCGGCGTGCCGTGGAACGACGCGATCGTCACGCCCGGCGGCGAGTCGCTGCGGGTCGCGGGGATGATCACAGCGAGGGCCCCTACGGCGACGGCCGTCCCCGTGAGGAAGCCGACGACGGGGCGGTCGGTGACGACGCGGAACGACTGAGACCACGCCCCGTGGAGGCCGGCGTGGACGGCAGCGATCCCCGCGAGGGTGAGCGTCGCGATGAGGGCGGCGCGGGACAGGGCGTCGGTGACGATCGCTCGGGTCGGCTCGGCGAACGCCGCCTCGGGGTAGGCCATGAGACGCGCGTAGGACTCGGCGTCCGCCAGCAGGCCGGGCACGAGCCCGCCGTCGGTGCCGATCGTGGCGTCCGCCGGGAGCTCCTTGATGACCGCCGTGACCCCGAGCCCGGCCGGGAGCGGCGACGCGAGGACGACGTCCCCCGCCGGCCCCAGGTCGATCGTGATGTCGGAGTCGATGGTGACCTCGACCTCCGCGCGGTGCGGGCCCACCGTGGTCTCGACGTGGGCGGTCCCGATGCCGATCGCGAGGGAACCCAGAACGACGAGGAGCACGACGACGCCGGCCGCCCACCAGGGCATCGGGCGGCGCAGCTCGCCGGCCCGTCGCGCGTGCAGCTCGGCCACGGGCTCCTCGGCGCGCCCGTCGTCGTCGTGGCGTGCCTCATCGAGGTTCTCGTAGTCGGGCGCACCGTCGAGGTGGTCACCGTCAGTGCGCTCGTCGTCGGGCTCCTCGACCCGCTCGGACCGTTCGACGCGGTCCTCTTCCGGGCGGAACCGGTCGTCGTCGGGAAGCTCGTCGTCAGGGCGCTTCTCGTCGTCGGACGATGTCCGGCGCGCGCGATCCGCGTCGTCCGAGGTCATCGCTGCAGTCTAGGGGCGAGCGTCAGGTGCCCACGGAGCGGGCGGGTCGATCGGTCGCGCGCGGGAGGCCCCGCGGTGGGAGCATCTGGTCATGGGACGCGAGATCACGCAGACGAGCTATTCCGGCGCCGACCGGACGCGCTACCGCGCCAAGGTGGCGCAGTGCCTCGACGCGCTCGAGGTCATGCTCGCGCGCGGGCACTTCGCGGAGGAC
Organism: Georgenia sp. Z1344; assembly: GCF_049856295.1. Lineage (GTDB taxonomy): Bacteria > Actinomycetota > Actinomycetes > Actinomycetales > Actinomycetaceae > JB111. The sequence continues at coordinate 128,506 of NZ_JBNDMZ010000011.1, forward strand.
GTCGCGAGCACGGGGCTGGAGATCGAGCTCGCCCTCGTCACCGAGAGCGGGTCGCCGGCGAACGCGAACGCCGAGGTGCTCGCCGAGATCGCCGACCCCAGCTACCAGAGCGAGCTGGGCCGGTACACGATCGAGCTCAACGTCGAGCCGCGGGTCCTGTCCGGCACGGCGCTCACGGACCTCGAGGCGGACCTGCGCGCCACGCTCAACCACGCGCGCGACCGGGCGCGCGCACTCGGCACCGACATCGTCATGACCGGCATCCTGCCCACCCTCGGTCCCGAGCACGCCGAGCGGGACTGGATCTCCGACGACGAGCGGTACCTCGCGCTCGACACCGCCATCCGCATGGCGCGGCACGAGGACATCTCCCTCGAGATCGCCGGGCCCGAGCCGCTCGCCGCCACGTTCGAGTCGATCGCGGTGGAGTCGGTGTGCACGTCGACCCAGCTCCACCTCCAGGTGCGGCCGGAGCAGTTCGCCCGCTACTGGAACTCGGCTCAGCTGCTCGCGGGGCCGCAGCTCGTGCTCGGCGCCAACTCGCCCCTGCTGTTCGGGCACCGCCTGTGGGCCGAGACGCGGCCGGTGGTGTTCCTCCAGGCCACGGACACGCGCGCGCCGGAGCTGCGGCACCAGGGCGTACGGCCGATCGTCACGTTCGGCGAGCGGTGGATCACCTCGATCTTCGACCTGTTCGAGGAGAACGTCCGCTACTACCCGGCGCTGCTGCCCGAGACCACCGACGACGACCCGTTCGAGGTCATCGCCGCCGGCGGCACGCCCACGCTCGACGAGCTCACGCTGCACAACGGCACCGTGTACCGGTGGAACCGGCCGATCTACGCCGTGGCGGGCGGGCGGCCGCACCTGCGCGTGGAGAACCGGGTGCTGCCGGCGGGGCCGACCGTCGTGGACACCGTGGCCAACGCGGCGTTCTTCTACGGCGCCGTCGAGGCCCTCGTCCGCGAGGACCGGCCCACGTGGACGCGGATGCCGTTCTCCGCGGCGCGGGACAACTTCGAGGCCGCCGCCCGGCACGGGATCGACGCCCGGCTCAGCTGGCCGGGCGAGCTGGAGATCGACGGCCTGTCGCTCATCGAGGGGACGCTGCTGCCGATGGCGCGGTCGGGGCTGGCGAGCCTCGGGGTGGACAAGGACGTGGCCGAGCACTACCTCGGCGTCATCGCGCAGCGGATCGAGCGGCGGCAGAACGGGGCGTCCTGGCAGGTCGCCGCCGTGAGCGCGTACGAGGCCGGCGGGGTGACCCGCGAGGTCGCGATCGCCAAGATGCTCGCCGACTACCGCCGCAACATGGACACCAACACCCCCGTGGCGCTCTGGCCGGTGCCGCAGCCGTGAGCGCGGCGGCTGCGGTCGGTGACGCGGCCATGAGCGTCGCGGCAGCTCGACCGATGCCACAGCCGTGAGCGCGCCGGTGCGATGATCGAGGGCATGACCTCTGCGACCCCGTTCTTCCCCGTGCCCACCTCCGACCGCCCCGGCGCGACCGTGGCCCTGACCGGCGGGCTCGTCCGCCCCGTATCCGGCCCTGACATCGAGTCCGGCACCGTGCTCGTGGTCGACGGCGTCATCGCCGCGGTCGGTCCGGTCGGCGAGGTCGAGATCCCCGACGGCGTCACGCGGATCGACACCACCGGCCAGGTCGTGGTCCCCGGCTTCGTCGAGTCGCACGCGCACCTCGGCGTGTCCGAGGAGGGGCGCGGCTGGGCCGGCAACGACGTCAACGAGATGACGGGCCCGAACCAGGCCGGCGTCCGCGCGATCGACGCGATCGACATCGACGAGGAGGGCTTCCGCGACGCGCTCGCCGGCGGCGTGACGACCGCGGTGATCAAGCCCGGCTCCGGGAACCCGATCGGCGGCCAGACCGTGGCCATCAAGACCTGGGGCGGCCGCACGGTCGACGAGCAGGTGATCTCGGACGCCGTGTCCGTGAAGTCCGCCCTCGGAGAGAACCCCAAGCGCGTCTACGGCGAGCAGAAGGTCACGCCGTCGACCCGGCTCGGCGTCGCGAAGATCATCCGCGAGGCGTTCGTCGCCGCACAGAACTACGCCGCGAAGCGCGATCACGCCGCAGCCGAGGGCAAGCCGTTCGAGCGGGACGTGACGATGGAGGCGCTCGCCTCGGTCCTCGACGGCACCCTCGCCTGGGACCAGCACTCGCACCGGCACGACGACCTCGCCACCGCGGTGCGCCTGGCCGACGAGTTCGGGTACCGCCTCGTCCTCAACCACGGCACCGAGGCGCACAAGATCGCCGACGTCCTCGCCGAGCGCGACATCCCGGTGATCTACGGGCCGATGATCACGAGCCGCTCGAAGGTGGAGATCGTCGACCGCGCCACCCCGCACCTGGCCCAGATCGCGAACGCCGGCGTCCGGGTCGCCATCACCACCGACCACCCGGTGGTCCCGATCAACCTGCTCGTCCTCCAGGCCAGCCTCGCCGTCAAGGACGGGCTCGACCCGGAGACGGCGCTGCGCGCACTGACGACGAACCCCGCCGAGTTCCTCCGCCTCGACGAGCGCGTCGGCGCCCTCGAGGTGGGGCGCGACGGCGACGTCGTCGTGTGGAGCGGCGACCCGCTCGACACGACCGCGCACGTCGAGCGCACCCTCATCGCGGGCCGCGAGGTCTACACGCGCGAGGGCGGCGTAGTCGAGCGGGCCGAGCGCTTCGCGGGCTGACGCTCCACCCGGCGGGCCGGCCGCGAGCCGGACGGCCCGCCGGTGCGCCACGAGGCGCGACGTCCGCCGCACGTCGGGAGCTCCGCCGCAAGGCGGGGCACCGGGCGGCGCGAGGTACCAGGTCGGCGGGTCAGGCGCCGCGCTCGTGCGCCGCGAGGCGCGCCAAGCCTTCGTCGATCGTCACGGCCGGGGTCCAGTCGAGCCCCGCGCGGGTGCGCCGCTGGTCGAACCAGTGCGCCGTGGAGAGCTGCTCGGCGAGGAACCGGGTCATCGGCGGCTCGTCCGGGCCGGGGCGCACGGCCCACACGGCCTCGACGAGCGCCCCGGCCGCACGAGCGACCACAGCGGGCACGCGCCAGGCGGGCGGTCGCACGCCCGCGGCGAGGCAGATCCCGGCGAGCAGGTCGCCCACGGGCCGCGGCTCGCCGTTGGTGACGACGAAGGCCTCGCCGTGGGCGTCCTCGGCACGGTCCAGCGCGGCCACGAGCGCGTCGGCGGCGTTGTCCACGTAGACCGAGTCGATGAGGGCGGCCCCCTGGTCGAGCAGCGGCAGCCGGCCCGCGCGGGCCCGCTCGACGATCCGGCCCACCAGCTGGGTGTCCCCCGGCCCCCAGACCAGGTGGGGCCGGACGGCGACCACGGCGAGGCCCGGCCCGTCGGCCGCGAGCGCAAGCCGCTCCGCCGCAGCCTTCGTGCGCGCGTAGTGGCCGCGAGCGAGCTCCGGCTCCGCGCGCCCCGCCGGGACACCCACGAGGGAGTCGCCGGCGTGCGCGACCGAGGGTGAGGACACCTGGACGAACCGGGTGACACCCGCGGCCCGCGCCGCCGCGAGCAGCCGCCGGGTGCCCTCGACGTTGATCTCCTCGTACTCGCGGCGCGGCCCGCTCACCGAGACCTTCGCGGCGAGGTGCACGACGGCGTCGCGGCCCTCGACGGCGCGGCGCACGGCGTCGTCGTCGGCGAGGGACCCGAGCGAGTCGGCGGCGCCGGGGACACCTGCCTGCCTGCGCTGGAAGGTGCGGACGTCGTGGCCGGCGGCCACGAGGCGCTCGGCCGTGCGACGCCCGAGCATGCCGCTGGCGCCGGTGACGAGGACGCGGGCAGCGGCGGAGCGTGCGGGTGCGCCGACCTCCGACGTGAGCACACCGCGGCTCGCGGTGTGCTCCTCGTACCCCGTGTCCGGGGTGTGCCCGACGCGGTTCACGGCGTGCCTGCCCGTTCGCCGGCGAGGAACGCCTCGGCCCACCGCCCGATCCGGCCGCGCTCGATCTTGGCGTTGTGCCGGACGTCGGTCGGCAGCTCGGGCACCCGCAGCACGGCCGCGACGTCGATGCCCCGGTCGTCCCTGACGGCACCACGCATGGCCCGCGTGAGGCCGGGCGTCGCGAGGGCGGGGCGCGCCCCGGCGCGCGGGTCGATCTCCGGATCGGTCTCGAGGACGACGACGACCTGCTGCACCCCGGCCGGCCCGACCCCGACGACGCCGGCCCGACGCACGCCCCGCACCCGCTGCGCAGCCTGCTCGGCGGCGACCGGCGTGACGACCCCGGCGGGCGTGGTGACGGCGTGGCCGAGGCGCCCCTCGATCCACAGCCGGCCCGTCGCGTCGAGGTGCCCGACGTCGCCGGTGCGGTGCCATCCCGGGTGGTCGGCGCTCGCGGCCTGGGTACCCCAGAGCCGGTCGTACCGGTCCTTGCGGTGGGGGCCGGTGACGAGGACCTCGCCGGTGACGCCGGGCGCGGTGGTCGGCTCCCCCGTGGCGTCGCCCGCGGCGTCGAGCGGGACGATCTGGACCTCGGCGCCGACGGCGGGCCGGCCGACGCAGGTACCGCCGCCGGCGCCGACGACGAGGTGGGTGGCCGTGATGTCAGGGGCGCGCGTGGTGTCACAGGTGGCCGTGGCGGCCACGGCGTCGTCGGCGGCCGCCCGGATGCCCGGCAGGTCGATGTCGGTGACCGGCAGCATCTCGGTCATGCCGTAGGGGGTGTGCACGGCGGCGGACGGCATGACCTCGGCGACGCGCGCGAGCAGCTCGGGGGCGATCGGTGCACCGGCCGAGAGGAAGAGCCCGACGCCGGTGAGCGCGGCGCGCTGGTCGTCGTCGAGGGCGTCCGCCGTCCGCAGGACCCCCTCGAGTGCCGACGGCGAGGTGAAGACGGCGGTGGCGCGCCCCGCGGCGACGGCATCGGCCAGCGCCGTCGCCGTGAGCGTGGCCGGCGCGGTGACGTCCATGTCCGGGGTCACCGCGACCGAGCCGAGCGCGGTACCGATGAGCGCGAACGGGGCGAACCCGGCGACGAACGACGCGCCCGGGCCGAGGTCGTAGGTCGCGGCCAGGGCGTCCCGCATGCCGGCGAGCCGGCGGTGGGTGTAGACGACGCCCTTGGCCGGGCCGGTCGACCCGGAGGTGAAGAGGACGGCGGCGTCGTCGTCGGGGTCGGGGGCGCCGGGGAGCACCGCGCCGGTCCGCTCGAGCTGCGCGCCACGGGCGACGAGGGTCTCGACGTCGCTCTCCGCCCCGAGGACGCGCGTCCGGGCGGGAGACAGCTCCGTGGCGGCCACGCGCCGGCCGGGCCAGCCCAGCAGGCGCGCGCCGACGAGGCCGCGCTCGATGCCGATGATCAGATCCGGGTCGGCGCCGCGCAGGGCCCGGCTCATGCCGCGCAGGCCGAGGCCCTGGTCGGCGAGGACCACCACCGCGCCGAGGCGCAGGCAGGCGAACAGGGCGGTTGTCAGGCCGACGCCGGGAGTGACGAGCAGGCTGACCCGCTGACCGGGTCGTACCCCGAGGTCGTGGAGGCCGAGCGCGAGGTGGCGGGCCCGCGTGGCGAGATCGCGCCAGCTCACCGTGTCGGTACCCGCCGGAGAGAGGGACACGACGGCGGGATGATCGCTGTCCCGGTGCTCGTCGAGGACCGCGGTGAGCGGTCGGTACGCAGGGGTGCGGTCGGCTGCCGTTCCTGTCGTCGCGCCGGAGGTCGGCGCACCGTCGCGGGCCGCGTCGTCGTCGAGCCGGGGCGTGGTGTCGACGGATTCCGCGGGCGTGCCCTCGGACGCGCGGGTAGGTGCCCCATGGCGGTCGCCGTAGGTCGCGCCCAGCCAGCGCACCACGGTGCCGGCGACGTCGGCGTCCTCCGGTAGGAGGTGGCCGGCCCCCTCGAACCGGTGGACGTCGGCGTGCGGGAGGCGGGCGAGCAGGTCGCGCAGGTAGCGCTCCTGGAAGACGGGGTCGCGCGGGCCCCACATGACGAGCGCCGGGACGTGCAGCCGAGCGGCGCCCGCGGCGATGCGGTCGAGCTCGGCGCGGCTCGGGTGGTCGGCGGTCGCGGGGATGTCGGCGACGAAGTCCGCGATCGCGGCCCGCTCGTCGGCCGTGCCGTAGGGCGCGCGGTAGGCCCGCCGGACCTCGGGCGGCAGCGGCGGGTCGGCGAGGGAGAGGGTGGCGTCGAGGAACGCGGTCGTGCCGCGGGTGGCCCACCCGTGGACCGCGCGGTGGCCCGCGAGGCGCAGGAGGCCGGGGATCGGTGCGGCGCCGTCGTGGTGGACGGCCGTGTTGGTGAGGACGATGCCGGCGAGCAGGTCGGGGTGGTCGGTCGCCCAGCCCAGCGAGACGACGCCGCCCCAGTCGTGGCCCACGGTGACGACGGGCGCCGTGAGGCCGAGCTCGTCGGTGAGCGCGCCGAGGTCGGCGACGCGGTCGGCGAGGCCGCGCCGGCGGCCGTCGCGCGCCGAGTACCCCATGCCGGGCTGGTCGACGGCGACGACGCGCCACCCCGTCTCGGCGCCCTCCCGCAGGAGGTCGCGCCACAGGTAGGACCACGTCGGGTTGCCGTGCACGGCGAGGAGGGTGCCGCGGGCGGGGCCGACGAGGTCGGCCGCGTTGTCGAGGACGTGCCAGGAGGTGGGCCGCTCCCCCGGCGGGCCCGGCTCCGTGACGTGGCGGCTCCAGCGCGGATCCAGTCCCGGGAGGTCGGGCAGGCGCGGTCGGTCGGTCGAGGGGGCCGTGTCGCGCGGGTCGGGTCGGTCGTTCGGGTCGATCAGGTCGGGCACTGCGCGCGTCACCAGGCGAGCTCGAGCATCGCGGTGTTGAGTCCCGAGCCCACGCCCATGCACAGCACGCGGTCGCCGGTCTCCAGCTTCTCCGACTGCGCGGCGAGGGTCATCGGCAACGACGCCGGACCCACGTTGCCCCAGTGGGAGAACGTGATCGGCACGCGGTCCGCGGGCAGGTCGATCGCGTCGATGACGGCCTTGGTGTACGGCGTGGAGATCTGGTGGGTGACGTACCGGTCCATGTCGGTCCAGTCGAAGCCACCGACGTCGTGGGCCTCCCGCCAGGCATCGGTGACGAGGGCGAGCCCGCCGTCGAGGAGCCCCTTGGTGTCGGTGAACATCCCGTCGAGGTCGCCGACGCACAGCTCGTGGTGCTCGGTGCCGGCGCGGCTCACCCCGCCGACGACCCGGTGGCTGCCGGGGTGCCGGTCGGCGGGCCCGAGGACGGCGGCCGCAGCCCCGGCGCCGAGGGTGAGGGAGGCGAACTCGCGGTGGTAGTCCTCGCGCGTCGCACCGGGGCGGCCGAGGCGCTCGATGGTCGTGCGCTGGGTCTCGCGCGGGTCCTCGCTGTTGACGATGAGGGCGTACTCGATCTGACCGGCGTCGATCATCGTGGCGGCGAGCATGATGCCGTTGACGAACCCGAGGCAGGCGTTGGCGAGGTCGAAGTTCATCGCAGAGCTCGGCAGCGACAGCCCGTCGTGGATCCGCACGGCGACCGACGGCTCGAGGTGCGTGCGCGTGACCGACGTGTTGATGAGCAGGCCCACGCGCGAGGGCTCGATTCCCGCGTCGGCGAGCGCCTTCGCTCCGGCCTCGATCGCCGGGTCGTCGAACAGTGTCCCGGGCTCCCACCAGCGGCGCTCGACGACGCCGGAGACCCGTTCGAGCAGGTGGTCCGGGATCCGCAGCCGCTTGCGGGTCTCCGCCAGCTCGTCCTCGAAATGGCGCGACGGCACCCTGACCGGCGCCTCGATGTGCGTCACCGACAGCACCGCGGTGTCGCGGTACCGGAAGCTCGCGTTTCCTACGTCCGTCACCTCCTCAACCTAGGCGGGCGGCGGGAGCCGCGCAGGTCGAGCCGCTCTCGGCGAACACGGTTGCACCCGGTACGGACCGGTGAGAACGCCGTCCGCGTCGGACACGCATGCCCTGCGCGCCCGGGCGCTACCACCGCTCGACGTCGACCGCGGAGAGCCGGTCGCGGACGGCCGTCAGCGCCGTCGCGACGTCCTCGTCGCACCGGATCGACCACGCCCACTGCGGCGGGAGCCACAGCACGTGGCCGAGGATCTCGACGGCGGACGGCGCCTCGATCGTCCACCGGACCCGGTGGGTACCGAGCTCCTCGACCGCGTCCCGCCGGATCCATCGTCCGAACGACGCCATCAGCTCGTCGGTCCCGACCTCGATCGTCACCTCGGCGCGGTGCTGCACCGGTTCGTCGCGCCGGAAGAGCGTGGCGATCCCGCCCTCGGGCAGCTCGCGGGGGCGGAAGGTCGCGCCGGTGCGGCGCGCGTCCGTCATCCGGTCGAGCCGGAAGGTGCGCCAGGCGTCCCGGTCGAGGTCGGAGCAGACGAGGTACCAGCGGCCGTGGCGCGCCACGAGCGTGTGCGGCTCGACGTGCCGGCCGGACACCGTCCCCTGCACGTCGCGATAGGTGAACCTCACGCGCTCGCCCAGGCGGCAGCCGAGCGCGAGCTCCCCGAGGAGCGTGGCGTCCGCCCGCGGTCCGGGACCGATCTCGACGACGTGGTCGGTGAGCGCAGCCGCGCGGCGCCGCAGGTGGGAGGGCAGGAACTGGTCGATCTTCGCCATCGTGCGGGCCGCCGCCTCCGGCCCACGTCCGGTGACGGCAGCGGTCCGCAGTCCGACCGCCAGCGCGAGCGCCTCCTCGTCGTCGAGCAGCAGCGGGGGCAGCGCGTTGCCGGCCTGCAGTCGGTACCCGCCCTCCTCCCCCGGCGTCGACTCGACCGCGTAGCCGAGGTCGCGCAGGCGCTCGACGTCGCGCCGCACCGTCCGGGGCGAGACACCCAGCTCGCCCGCGAGCTCGGCGCCCGTCCAGCTGCGCCGCGCCTGCAGGAGGTCGAGCAGCCGGAGGGCACGCCTCGTCGGATCGGTCATACCTGAATCCTGCCCGCCGACGCGGTCAGGATGTGGCCGCATACCTTCGTAGCTTCGAGCCCATGGAACCCATCATCCGCACAGAACGGCTCAGCAAAGTCTTCGACCGAAGCGGCGGGACGCCCGTGCGCGCCGTCGACGAGCTCACGGTCGACGTCGCCCCCGGCACCCTCACGGCCTTCCTCGGCCCCAACGGCGCCGGCAAGTCGACCGCGATGCGCATGCTCACCACGCTGCTCACCCCCACCTCCGGCGCCGCCCGGGTCTGCGGGTTCGACGTCAGCCGCGACCCGGACGAGGTCCGGGCCCGCATCGGCTACGTCGGTCAGAAGCACGGCGCCAGCCAGAACCAGCGGGTGCGCGACGAGCTGCTCGCCCAGGGCGCGCTGTTCGGCCTTCCCGCCCGTGCCGTCCGCCGACGGGTGGACGACCTCCTCGACGCCCTCGACCTCGCCGGCCTCGCCGAGCGCCAGGTCCTCACGCTCTCGGGTGGTCAGCGCCGCCGGGTCGACATCGCCCTCGGCCTGGTCCCGGCGCCGCGCCTTCTCGTCCTCGACGAGCCGACGACGGGGCTCGACCCGCAGGCGCGCGCCAACCTCTGGGAGCACGTCACGCGGCTGCGGCGCGAGGACGACATGACCGTCCTGCTGACGACCCACTACCTGGAGGAGGCGGACCGCTACGCCGAGCGCGTCCTCGTCGTCGACGGCGGTCGGATCGTCGCCGACGGCACCGGCGAGTCCCTCAAGCGCGACCTCGCGAGCGACCGCATCCACCTCGACGTCGAGTCCGCGCGTCTGGACGAGGTCTCGGCCGGCCTGAGAGTGGCCGGCCACCACCCGACGGCGACAGGCACACGCACAGGCACAGGCACAGGCACAGGCACGACGACGATCAGCGTGCCCGTCCCCGACGCGCGCGCCGCCCTGCCGACGCTCGTCGCCGATCTCGCCGGCCGCGGCGTCGTCGGGGCCTGGGCCGAGCACCCCACCCTCGACGACGTCTTCCTCGGCCTCACGGGCCGGTCGCTCCGCGACGGCGAGCACACGCCCGCCGAGGCCGTCACCTCGGGAGGTGCACGATGACCGCGACGCACGACACGCCGCCCACCCTCACGCCTCGTCGTCCGGGTCTGGTGGAGGCCACCTGGACAATCATGCTCCGCGAGCTCCGACCCGTCCTGCACGACCCGTTCTCCGTCACCTTCAACCTCGTCCAGCCGTTGACGTTCCTCCTGCTGTTCGGGCCGCTCCTGGCCGGGACCGTCGGAGTTCCGCTCGCCGAGTCGCTCACCTGGTTCGTGCCGGGGGTGCTCGGCATGATCGTCCTGTTCGGCGTCGGGATGACAGGTTCGAACCTCCAGTTCGAGATCCACGCCGGCAGTCACGAACGGACGCTGGTCACGCCGGTCCCTCGCTCCGCCCTCCTCGTGGGGCGGGCGCTCAAGGAGTTCGCTCCCGTCCTGGCCCAGAGCGCGGTCCTCCTCGTCGTAGCGGTTCTCCTCGGCTACCGGGCGGACGTCGTCGGCACACTGCTCGGCCTCGTGCTGCTCGGGTTGTTCGCCGTCGGGCTCGCGTCGCTGTCCTACGCCCTCGGGGTCGCCACGGCCTCGACGGAATGGATGTTCTGGGCGATCCAGCAGACGATGATCTTCCCGCTGCTGCTCCTGTCCGGAATGCTGCTGCCGCTCGAGGACGGGCCACGCTGGATGCAGGGGGCCGCCGCCGTCAACCCGCTGACACACCTCATCGACGCCGAGCGGGCGCTCGCCGCCGGCGACCTCCTGTCCCGGGACGTCGCCACGGGGGTGGTCGCGACCGTGCTCACGCTGGTCGTCGGCCTCGGGATCGGGCTGCGCGCGATGCGCGCGTGAGTCAGCCCCGTGCGCCGGCCAGCGCCCCGAGGTGCTCGGCGAGCTCCCCGTAGGCGCGCAGGAGGTCGAGGGTGCGGCCGCGCATGTCGGCGTAGGTCGCGACGTCCTCGGCGGGGACCTCGACCGGCGCGTCCACCCCGCCCGGGGGCGCGACCTGGGCGAGGGCGCCGGCGAGGTCGTCCGCGCGGCCGGTGGCCAGGACCGCGAGGGCCACGGACCCGAGGGCGGAGCCCTCGGCGTCGTCGGTGGGGACGAGCGGCCGCCCGAGCGCGCCCGCCATGCTCGTGCGCCACAGCTCGGAGCGGAAGACCCCGCCGGTGCAGCGGACCTCCGTGACCGGTGTGACGCCGTCGAGCACGTCGACGAGGTCGGCCATCTGGAGGCACACTCCCTCGACCGCGGCACGGAGGAAGTGCTGGCGGCCGTGCCCGTGCCGCACTCCGAGGAAGGCGCCCGTGAGGTCGGGGTCCCACAGGGGGGCGCGCTCGCCGAGGAGGTAGGGCAGCATGACGAGGCCGTCGCTGCCGGGCGGGGCGGTGGCCGCCAGGGCGAGGGCCTCGGCATCCCGCGCCGTGCCGTCGGCCTGCGGGAGGAAGCTCTCCGCCGCCCACCGCGCGACCACGCCGCCGTTGCTGATGGCGCCGCCGACCACCCAGGCGTCGTCGGTCAGGGCGTAGCAGAACAGGCGCCCGCGCTCGTCGGTGCGCGGCTCGGGCACGACGGTCCGCACGGCGCCGCTCGTGCCGATGGACATGCCGGCGACGCCGGGCTGGATCGCTCCGGTGCCGAGGTTGCCGAGGGGCCCGTCCGTGGCGCCGACGTTGACGGGCGTGCCGGCCGGGACGCCGGTGGTCCGCGCGGCGTCGGGCGAGACCTCGAGCAGCGCGGTCGTCGAGAGGATGTCGGGGAGCTGCTCACGCTCCACGCCGGCGAGCTCGAGGGAGGCCGGCGACCAGTCGCGCGTGGTGAGGTCGAGCAGGCCTGTGGCGGACGCGGTGGAGAGCTCGGTGACGACCCAGCCCGTGAGGTGGAGCAGGACGAGGTCCTTGAGGCCGACCCAGCGGTAGGCGCCGTGCAGCGTGGCGGCGTCGTTGCGGCCGAACCACATGAGCTTGGTCAGCGGGCTCATCGGGTGCACGGGAGTGCCGGAGCGGGCGAGCAGCCCCGCCGCCCGGCCCTCGCGGCGCAGCTCGGCCGCCTCCGCGTGGGAGCGCGTGTCCGCCCAGGTGATGAGGTCGGTGACGGGGCGCAGTCCGTCGTCGAGCCCGATGAGCCCGTGCATGGCCGTGCCCACGCCGAGGACGTCGACCGTCCGGTCACCGGCCGCGGCGACCACCCGGGCGAGGACCGAGTCGACGGCGCCGAGCAGCTCGCCGGGGTCCTGTACCTGCCACCGTGGGTGCGGGGAGGCGAGGTGGTACTCGGCGGTCGCGGCCGTGCGCCAGCCGGTGGCCGGGTCGACCGCGACGGCCTTGGCCGCGGTCGTGCCGACGTCGAGGCCGACGATCACTCCCACGGCGTCGTCCCCCTCCCCGCCGAGGTGTCGCCCGGACCGCCGGGCGCCTCGAGCGCCTCGAGCTCGCGGGCGACTGCGGCCTGCAGCTCGTCGTCACCGGCGAGGTCGGGGACGAGCTCGCCGAGGACGTGGGCGACCGCCTCGCCGGCCGGTCCCGCGGCGAGCTCGCGCCAGCGGTCGCCGTGGACGTCGTTGACGGGGACCCCGCAGCCGCGCAGGTGGGTGATCCAGGCGGCGACGGCCAGGACGGCACCACCGGGCAGGCGGCCGACCTCGCGCGCGGAGCGCAGCACGGGGACGTGACGGACCGGCAGCTTCTGGGAGCCGTCCATCGCGATGCGGGCCAGGGAGTCGCGCATCCGCGGGTTGGCGAAGCGATCGCGCAGGGCGGCCCGGTAGGCGTCCAGCTCGTCGGACGGCAGGTCGAGCGTCTCGGACGCGTCGTCCCACAGCTCCTCGACCCACGCGCGCACCTGCGGGTCGCCGAACGCCTGGTCCACGGTCTCGTGGCCGAGCACCGGGCCCGCGTAGGCCATGAGCGAGTGCGCGCCGTTGAGGAGAAGGAGCTTGCGCCGCTCGTACGGCTCGACGTCGTCGACGATCGTTGCCCCGGCGTCCTCCCAGCGCGGGCGTCCGGCGGGGAACGTCCCGGCCACGACCCACTCGCTGAACGGCTCGGTGGTCACGGGCGACGCGTCGACGACGCCGAGCTCGCGCTCGACCAGGGCCGCGTCGTCGTCGGTGGCGGCGGGGGTGATGCGGTCGACCATCGAGGCCGCGAAGTCGACCCCCTCGGCGACCGACGGGTCCGCGCCGAGAGCCGCGAGCAGGTCGGTGACGACCCGGCGCAGGACCTCGCCGTTGCCCGGCAGGTTGTCGCAGGACAGCAGGGTGATCGGACCGGCGCCGGCGGCGCGCCGGGCGATGAGGCCCGCGGCGAGGCGGCCGGGTGCGGTGCCGACGGATGCGGTCGGGTCGGCGCGCAGGGCCTCGACGTCGGCGGCCACGCCCTCGTGCGCGAGGTCGAGCCCGCCGTCGGGGCCGCGCAGGTAGCCGGCCTCGGTGACGGTGAGGGTGACGACGGCGACGTCGGGGTCGCGCAGGTAGCCGAGCCACGCGTCGTGGTCGTCGGCGGCGTGGACGGCGACGACGGAATCGATCACCTCGAGCTCGTCGCCGTCGGGCCCCCGGGTGACGAGTGTGTAGCGGCCGCCCTGCGGGGCGAGCGCCTCGGCCGCGGCGGGGCTCCGGCCGGTGAAGGCGGCGTAGCCCCAGTCGGCGGAGTCGGGGCTGTGGTGGGTGTACCAGGCCTGGTGGGCGCGGAAGAAGTTGCCGAGCCCCACGTGGACGAGGCGGACCGGGGCGGCCGGGTGCTCCGGGCCGCGGGAGAGCCGAGCGCTCACAGCTTGAACACCTTTTTCGGGATCGTGGTGACGAGATCGAGGGCGGTCGCTGCCGCCTCCTCCTCGGTGAGGCGGTGGGTGGACACGAGCTCGGCGAGGTAGGCGGCGTCGAGCCGGCGGGACATGTCGTGGCGTGTGGGGATCGACAGGAAGGCCCGGGTGTCGTCGATGAAGCCGGACGTCCGGTAGAACCCGGCGGTCTCGGTGACCGCGCCGCGGAAGCGGCGGATGGCCTCCGGGGCGTCGATGAACCACCACGGGACGCCCGCGTAGAAGGACCGGTAGAAGCCGGCCAGCGGGGCGATCTCGCGGGAGAACACCGTCTCGTCGATGGTGAACAGGACGAGGTGGAGGTCCGGGTGGTTGCCGTAGCGCCCGAGCAGCGGGCGCAGCGAGTCGGTGACCTCGACTGAGACGGGGATGTCGGAGCCGACGTCGTGCCCGTACCGGGCGAGGTTGTCGACGTCGTGGTCCCGGCGCACGCCCGGGTGGAGCGTCATCACCAGGCCGTCCTCGGTTGCCATGCGGGCGGTCTCGCTCATCATGTGGCGGCGGAACGCCGTCGCCTCGTCGGTCGTGGCCTCGCCGCGCAGCGCCGCGGCGTAGATCCGCTCGGCGTCGGGGGTCGCGAGCGGCTCCGTGCCGAGGTCGAGGTGCGAGTGGTCCGAAGAGACCGCCCCGTTGTCCCTGAAGTACCGGCGCCGGGCCTCGAGGGCGGCCACGTACCCGGCGTACGTGCCGGTGTCGGTGTCCGCGGACTCCCCCAGGCGGCGGACGAGGTCCGGCCAGTCGCCCCGGGCGGGCTCGAGAAACCGGTCCGGTCGGAAGGTGGGGACGACCCGGCCGGTGAACGTCGGGTCGGCGGCGAGCGCGCGGTGGGCGGCGAGGTCGTCGAGCGGGTCGTCCGTGGTGGCGAGCACCTCGATCCCGAACCGCTCGAACAGCGCACGGGGGCGGAACTCGGGCGTGGTCAGGGCCTCGGCGACCTGGTCGTAGACCGCGTCGGCGTTGGCCGCGGACGGCGCCTCGGTGATCCCGAAGACGTCGGCGAACGTGGTGTCGAACCAGTACTTCACCGGCGTGCCGCGGAAGAGGTGGTAGTTCTCGAAGAGGATGCGCCACGCCTTGCGCGCCGCCGCCTCGTCGAGCTCGAGCGGCCCGTTGGGCCCGCGGCCGAGGTCGCTGAGCTCCGCGCCGTTCGCGTGGAGGAGCCGCAGCACGTAGTGGTCGGGGACGAGGAGCAGCGACGCCGGGTCGGGGAACGGCTCGTCGTCGACCAGCCAGGCCGGCGGGACGTGGCTGTGCGGCGAGATGATCGGCAGGTCCTTGGTGCTCGCGTAGAGGCGTCGCGCCACGTCCCGCACGGCCGGATCGGCGGGGAGCAGGCGGTCGGGGTGCGCGAGCATGGAGTCGTGGGCGTCGTCGCTCATGCCAGCATCGTCCCGAAGACCCACGGGGATGGCCACAACGTTGCCAACCGTTGCCAACCGGTGGCGCGACGGGCGCCGCTCGGGCCATGCTCTCCCGCATGACGTGGTTCAAGGACGAAGCCCGGTTCCTCTCCCGCGAGCGCATCGAGGAGCTGTGCGACCGCATGATCGACGAGGCCGTCGACCGGCTCTCGATCGCCGAGCTGCGGCGCGTGCTGCTGCTGCCGCCGGACCTCACGCGCGCGCACTCCGGCACGGGGTGGATGACGGAGTACCTGTACAAGCGGCTCGACGCCGCCGGCGCCGAGGTGCACGTCATCCCCACCCTCGGGCAGCACGTGCCGCACACGCGCGAGGACAACGAGTGGATGTTCGGCTCGATCCCCGAGGAGCGCATCCACGCGCACGACTGGAAGAACGGGGTCACCAATGTCGGCACCGTGCCGGCGGAGGTCGTGCGCGAGGCGACCGGCGGCGCCGTCGACTGGGAGATGCCAGTCGATCTCAACACGATGCTCGTGACCGAGCAGTGGGACCTCGTGGTCAACGTCGGCCACGTGGTCCCCCACGAGGTCCTCGGGTTCGCCAACCACAACAAGAACTACTTCATCGGGCTCGGCGGAAAGCGCCTGCTCGGCGCCTCGCACATGGCCTCGGCCGTGTACGGCATCGAGAACAACCTCGGGAACCTGCTCACCCCCGTGCGGCAGTGCTTCAACTACGCCGAGGACCACTTCCTCGCCGACCTGCCCGACGTCTACCTCCAGGTCGTCATGGACTACGACGACTCCGGCGCGCTGCGGCACACCGGCGTCTACGTCGGCGACGACCTCGAGACCTACCTCGAGGCCGCGCGTGCCTCGCAGGAGCAGAACATCACCCAGTTCGACGAGCCGGTCGACAAGATCGTCGCCGTCATGCAGGCCGACGAGTTCCGGGCCACGTGGGTGGCGAACAAGGCCGTCTACCGTACGCGCATGGCCATCGCCGACGGCGGGGAGCTCCTCGTCATCGCCCCCGGCGTCGAGCGGTTCGGCGAGCAGCCCGAGGTCGACGCGCTCATCCGGAAGTACGGCTACATCTCGCAGTCCGAGGCGGTCGAGCTCTATCAGAGCCAGGCCGACATGCAGGACATCCCCCACGGGACCGCGCACCTCCCCCACGGCTCGTCCGAGGGCCGGTTCACCATCACCTACGCGCCGGGCAAGCTCACGCGCGAGGACATCGAGGGGGTCGGGTACCGATACATGGACGTCGACGAGGCACTGACCCGGTACGACCCGGAGGTCATGGTCGACGGGTGGAACACCATGCCCGACGGCGAGCGCGTCTTCTACATCTCGACCCCGTCCGCCGGCCTGTGGTCGACGCGCGCCAAGCTCGACCAGCGCGCCACCCACGAACGCCACGAGTGAGCGGCTTTCGGCCTGGCGAGTGAGCAGACCTCCCCTCACCACCACCCCCTCCGACGACGACGAAGCGGGCCCCGCACCCTGATGGGTGCAGGGCCCGCTCACGCGTGACCGTCAGGTCGGATCAGCGCCGGACCCCGAGGGTGTCGCTGCCGTCGGCGTTCCAGTCGCCGACGAAGACCTCGTCGCCCGAGCGGCCGTAGCGGACCTCGCGGTCGGCCCAGCCACCGTCGAAGGTGTTGGAGACCAGGTAGAGGTTCCCGCGACGTGAGGCGAACGTGTCGCTCCCGTTGCCGTCCCAGTCACCGACCAGGACCTCGTCGTTGGCGCGGCCGTAGTCGAACTCCTCGTCCGCCCAGCCCGAGCTCAGCGAGTTGGACACGTAATAGGTGTTCCCGCGTCGCACGGCGAAGGTGTCGATGCCGTCGGCGTCGTAGTCACCCACGAGGACGGCGTCGTCGGCGCGGCCGTAATCCAGCTCGGTCTCCGCATCCCCACCCGCAAGCGAGTTGGTCAGGAAGTACGAGTTGCCCCGCCGCACGGCGAAGGAGTCCACGCCGTCGCCGTCCCAGTCACCGACCAGGACGGTGTCGCCGTCGCGGCCGAACGTCAGCTCCACGTCCGCGTTCCCGCCGTACAGCGAGTTGGACAGGAAATACGCGTTCCCGCGACGCACCGCGAGCGTGTCGGACCCGTTGCCGTCCCAGTCACCCACGAGCACCTGGTCGCCGGGGCGACCGAAGGAGAACTCGTGGTCCGCCCAGATGTCCCAGCCGTCGTTGAGGTAGAACCCACGACCCGGCGACGGCGGAACCGGCTCACCCGGCTCCTCGTCGTCGTCCTCGTAGGTCAGGCCGTACCCGAACGGGTAGAGGGCGCCGTCTGTGGTCTCCTCGTACCCGGGCGCGTCGGTGTCCTGCTCGAGGATCGCCTCGGGCGTCCCGGCGAGGGCGAACGGCATCCGCCCCTGGGGCGCGTGCTCGCCCGTGAGGACGTCCATCAGCGCGGTGTCGCTGACGCCGAAGCCGGCGAGGATCGCACCGGCGTCGCGCAGGCCGCTCTCCTCGTCGAGGACGTAGGGCTGGCGGAAGTAGACCTGAAGGATGACCTGGCTCGGGTCGTCGACCTCGGCCATGACCTCCTGGATGGTCTCGAGCGAGGGCGTGACCTCCCAGGACTCCGCGGCCTCCATGCCGGTGAAGTCGAGGATGATCGACTCCCAGGGGTAGGAGCCGCCGAAGCGCAGCCCGTCGTCGGTGCAGGACTCCGCGCCGTGCGTGACGCAGGCGTCGGAGGCGCCCCAGAGGCTCTCGCCGTCGAGCCCGCGGATGCCGTCGATGACGCTCGGGTTGACGCCGAACTCGGGGTTGAGACCGAACTCCTCGCTGTTGCTGACGTAGTCCGAGCCGTCGGCGCTGGCCGTCATCGAGATGAGGACGTAGTCGCTGTCCGCGGCGCTGGGCCGCTCCTCGCCCTCCTCGACGTTGCCGTCGGTCACGTCGAAGCCGTAGCTCTCGACGGTCTCCTCGGTGAAGTCACCGAGGATGTAGACGTCGGAGTCCGCCTGCAGCGGCAGCACGGGACCGTCCTCGGTCTCCTGGTTCTCCAGGAGCACGAGCGAGTCGCGCTGCGTCTCGAGGCCGACCTTGCGGTTCTCCTCGTTGCCGATCGTGGCGGTCGCGACGTCCGGGTCCACGTAGGGGTCCTCGAACAGGCCGAGCCGGAACAGCGGCTCGAGCAGCCGGACGGCCGCCTCATCCACGCGCTCCTCGGTGACGAGGCCGTCCTCGACGAGGTCGATGATGACCTGGACGTCGTTGAAGCCGGAGAGCGTGTCGGTGCCGCCGTTGATGGCCGCCGCCACGCGCTCGGGGACGGTGGCATCCTCGAGGCCCCAGGCCCGGTCGTTGATGATCCCGGTGTCGGAGTTGACGTAGCCGCCGAAGCCGAGCTGGTCACGGAGCAGCCCGTTGACGATCGAGTCGGAGAACGCGAAGCCCGTGAGCGGGTAGTCCTCGTCCTCGTTGCCGATCTCGGGCACGTCCACCGGCACGCCGTAGTACGGCATGATCGACGAGACGCTGGCGTCGATGGCCGCCTCGAACGGCAGCATGTGCGCCGCGAAGAGGCCCTGCGGGTAGACCTGCGCACGGCCGAACGCATAGTGCGGGTCGAGCCCGAGCTCCTGCGGGCCGCCGCCCGGGAAGTGCTTGAGCGTGAGGGCCACGCGGGTGTCGGGGCTCAGCGCCAGTCCGTTCTCGCTGTCGGCCGGGATCTCGCCCTGCAGCGTGCCGACGAGGGTCGACATGATCGCCGCCGCGTGCTCGGCGTCCTCGGTGAACGTCTCGTGGGTGCGGTACCAGCGGGGCTCGGTGGACAGGTCGGCCATGTAGCCGTACATGCCGCGCAGCCCGATCGACGCCCACTCGTCGCCCATGACGTCGGCGAAGTCCTCGACCACGGACATGTCGCCCGTCCTCGGGTCCTCACCGGTGGCCGCGGCCTCGGCACCGAGAGCCGCCGCCGCGATGCCGGCCTCCTTGGGGAAGGAGGTGAACGCGCCTGCCGACTCGTTGATGCCCGCGCGGGCGTCGGGGTCGATGTGGTTGCGGGCGTTGGACTTGAACAGCACCGGGATGCCGAGGCGGGTGGACTCGGACATCTCCTGGACCGCGTTGGTGAAGCCGGCGGCCTCGGCCGGCGTGACGGAGGTGGAGGCGCTGAAGCCGCCGCCCGCCTCGCCGCACTCGGCGTCGTCCGGGCTGGTCACCGTGTTGCGGAAGATGAACCGGTGCATGTGCTGGTTCTCGATGAAGTCGGTGCCGCTCTCCGGCACCACACCGCGCACGCCGTCGACGCACGCCGCGTTGAGCGTGTCGATGAGCATGAGCCCGGCGCGCTCCTCGAGCGTCATCTGCCCGACGAGGTCCTCGGTCCGCTCGGCGACGCTGAGCCGCCAGTCCTCGTAGGGGTCGAGCTCACCGTTGTCGTTGAGGTCGCGGAACTCGTACCCGTCGACCTCGATGATCTCGGTGGTCCGGCTCTCGAGCACGGGCTGCTCGAGCTCCTGCGCCGGCTCGGCGGCGGGTGCCTGGTCGCCCGCCGCGTCGTCGGTCGGCTCGGGTGTCGCGGCGGCTCCTCCGGCCAGCGCGACGGTCAGCGTGAGCGGGACGGCGAGCGCCGCTCCGATCGCCGCTCGTCTCCGCCCCATCCTCGGGGTTGTGGACATCGTTTCCTCCTGCAGTCGTCGTCGACCTGCCTCGCCGCGGGGGTCACGGCAAGCACGATGAGGGGGATGCTCCGTCCTCGGTGCTGCCCCTCACCGACCTGTCGACGATCGCCCGGCTCGCGGCGGTGGTCACCCGCTTGCCGCCTGTTGCCGACCAGTACGGGACGGCCGGCGTGGCGACCGTGGGACGGGCCGCACGATGCCCGTCCCTGGCCGGCACGGCCCCCGACGACGAACCCCTGCGCGAGGTGCGCGTCCCACCCGGGCGAGGAGCCGCCGTCGGACGCTCCCCGCGAACGACCGAGCGCTCCCCCACCGTGGTCAGGTGGAGGAGCGCTCGGTGCGTGCCGGGCCTGAGCCCGCTCACTCGTCGGGAGGACGTCCGCTCACTCGCGGAACTGGCCCCTCACTCGTGAAGGATCGGCCCCTCACTCGTGGAACCTGCTCCTCACTCGTGAAGGACCGTCCCCTCACTCGTGGAACCGGCCCCTCACTCGTGAGGGACTCTCCCCGCATTCGTCAGGACTGCTGGGTCTCGCTCCGGTCGGCCGACCACTCGGTGTGGAAGACGCCGTCGCGGTCGTTGCGCCGGTAGGTGTGCGCACCGAAGTAGTCGCGCTGCCCCTGGACGAGGGCGGCCGGCAGGCGCTCGGCGCGGACGGTGTCGTAGTACGCGAGCGCAGCCGAGAAGCCCGGCACCGGGACGCCGGAGGCGACCGCGTGGGAGACCGCTGCGCGCCAGCCGTCCTGGCTGTCGGCGAGGCCGGCGGCCACGGACGGGGCCTCGAGCAGGGTGGTGAGGTTGCCGGCGGCGTACTCGGAGCGGATCCGCTCGAGCAGCTTGGCGCGGATGATGCAGCCGCCGCGCCAGATCTTCGCGACCTCGGCGATGTCGACGTCCCAGCCGAACTCCTCGGACGCGGTGCGGATCTGGTCGAGTCCCTGCGCGTAGGCGACGACCTTCGCCGACCACAGCGCCTGACGCACGTTCTCCACGAGGGCCTCACGCTCGGAGGCGTCGACCGCCGAGCGCTGCGGCCCGGTCAGCGCGGCGCGGGCAGCGGTGCGCAGGGCCGCGTGGCCCGAGGTCGAGCGGGCGAAGACGGACTCGGCGATCGTGTTGACCGGGACGCCGAGCTCGAGCGCGATCTGCACGGTCCAGCGGCCCGTGCCCTTCTGCTCGGCGGCGTCCTCGACGACGGACACGAACGGGGCGCCGGTGGCGGCGTCGACGTGCGCGAGGA
Source organism: Georgenia sp. Z1344 (assembly GCF_049856295.1). Classification (GTDB taxonomy): domain Bacteria; phylum Actinomycetota; class Actinomycetes; order Actinomycetales; family Actinomycetaceae; genus JB111. Next base: position 149,499 of record NZ_JBNDMZ010000011.1, read on the forward strand.
CCTCGGCGGTGATCTCGATGAGGTAGGAGTCGAGGTCGCCGGTGTTCCACTGCGTGAAGACCTCGGAGATCTCCTTGGGCGTGAGGCCGGCGGAGTGCAGGACGTCGAACGCCTCGGCGATGAACTGCATGTCGGCGTACTCGATGCCGTTGTGGACCATCTTGACGAAGTGGCCGGCACCGTCGGGGCCGATGTGCACGCAGCACGGCTCGCCGTCGACCTTCGCCGAGATCGCCTCGAGGATCGGGCCGAGGGTCTCGTAGGACTCGGCCGGGCCGCCGGGCATGATGCTCGGGCCGTTGAGCGCGCCCTCCTCGCCGCCGGAGATGCCGGCGCCGACGAAGTGCAGGCCGACCTCACGCAGCGCCTTCTCCCGGCGGCGGGTGTCCTCGTAGTGGGCGTTGCCGCCGTCGACGACGATGTCGCCCTCCTCGAGCAGCGGGATGAGCTGCTCGATGACCGCGTCGGTGCCACCACCGGCCTTGACCATGATGATCATCTTGCGCGGGCGCTCGAGGCTCGCGACGAAGTCCTCGAGGGACTCCGACGGCACGAACGTCCCGTCGCCACCGTGCTGGGCGACGAGGTCGTCGGTCTTCGCCGTCGTCCGGTTGTACAGGGCTACGGCGTAGCCGTTGCGCGCGAAGTTGCGGGCGAGGTTGCTGCCCATGACGGCAAGCCCGATCACCCCGATCTGCGCGCTCGCGGTGGTGTCGTTGACGGTCATAGGGGTCGTCCCTTCCTCGGCGACTCTGCGGTGCTCAGCCCTCAGTATGGGCGCCGCAGTGCCAGGTGCGTGCGGGTGGCCACATGTTGCCAGCGACCCGCACCGACCTGCTGACGCGACCGCGTCACCCGACCGGACCGTTCCGCGCGCCGGCAGGATGACCGGACCGGCTCACCCGACCTGCACCGCTCCGCCGGGGACCGGACCCGTCGACTCCCGCGGTACGAGCTTGACCGGTAGCAGGACCGGCTGCTGCGGCGGACGCGCCCCGCGGACGATGGCGAGCAGGTCGCCCACGGCGGTGCGGCCCTGGAGGGCGAGCGGCGAGGCCACCGACGAGATCGCGGGCGTCGCGAGCGCGCCCAGGCGGCTGTTGTCGAACCCCACCACGCTGACGTCCCGCGGGACCTCGAGCCCCTGGGCCCGCAGGCCACGGACGAACCCGATCGCCATGACGTCGTTGAACGCGACCACCGCCGTGGCCGGGTTCCGCGCCCAGCGCGCGACGGCCATCTCACCGCCGGAGACCGTGGGCTCGTTGGGCCCGATCCGGCGCACGCGCAGGGAGAGCTCCTCCCCCGCCTCCTGGAGACCGCGCCACCGCACGCCGTCGGCCCATGACGCCTCCGGACCGCCGACGTACGTCACGTCGGTGTGGCCGAGCGACCCGAGGTGCTCCGCCACCCGTCGCACGCCCCGTGCGCCGTCGGTCAGCACGCTCGGCAACCCGCTGACGATCCGGTTGAGGACCACCACGGGCCGCTGCTTGGCGAGGCGGAGAAGGGCCGAGTCGGACATGCGCGGGCTGGCGAGGATGAAGCCCTCGACGAAGTCGAGGAACGACTCGGCGGCGGCGCGCTCGCGGGCCTCCGCCTCGCGGGCGTCGAACAGCAGCATGGTGTAGCCGGCGCGACCGGCAGCCACCTCGGCGCCCCGGAAGACGTCGACGAACAGCGGGTTGCCGATGTCCGCCACCACCATCGCCAAGAGCTTGCTGGGAACCGTACCGAGCGCGGGCGCGACCACCGAGCGCCGGTAGCCGATCTCCTCGGCCACGGCGCGCACGCGCTCCGCCGTCTCCGCGCTCACGCGCCCGGGACGGGCGAGCGCGCGGGAGACGGTCGACGGCGACACGCCGGCAGCGGCGGCGACGTCGTAGATCGTGGGGATCTTCGGCGGCACCCCTTCCTTCTCCATGTCCACACGGTAGCCGGGCGGTGTCCGTCAGGCAGCGGGGACGCCGAGGCGGTCGCGCGGCAACCGGATGGCAACCCGTGGCAACGAGGCTGGTGAGGCATGCGGGCTCGGTGACGATGCCGGTCATGGGTACCGTGGCGCATCCGACGACGGGCGCGCCGAAGAACGAGGGAGACCAGCGATGAGCACCCCTGCGACGACGAGCTCCGTCCCGTCCGCCACAGTCCGCGACGCCGGCGGCGAACCGGCCGGCGAGGCTTCCGGAGCCGGCGAGCTGCTGCCCGGCGACGTCGAGCGCGTCGGCCGGCTCCTGTCCGGCCACGCCCCGCTCGGCGTGGCCTACTCGGGCGGCGTCGACTCCGCCACGCTGCTCGCCGTCGCGGTGCGCACCCTCGGCGCGGACGGCGTCGTCGCGATCCTCGGCGTCTCGCCGTCGCTCGCATCCGACGAGCGCACGGCCGCCCACGAGACCGCGCGGCAGATCGGCGCGCGCGTCGTCGAGGTCGCCACCCACGAGGGCGACAACCCCGCCTACCGGGCGAACGGGCCCGACCGCTGCTTCCACTGCAAGGACGAGCTGTTCACCCGCATCTCCGACGAGCTCGTGGTCGAGCTCGGTCTGGCCGCCGTCGCGTACGGGGAGAACGCCGACGACGCGCTGCGCCCGGACCGCCCCGGCGCGCAGGCCGCGACGAACCACCGCGTGCTCCGCCCGCTGGCCGAGGCCGGACTGACCAAGCGGGACGTCCGCCGAATCGCCCGCGAGCTCGGCGTGCGGGTGGCGGACAAGCCCGCGGCGCCGTGCCTGGCCTCCCGCATCCCGCACTTCGAGGAGGTCACCCCCGAGAAGCTCGCGCAGGTCGACGCCGCCGAGAGCGCGCTGCGCCGGCTCGGCTTCTCCGACGGGCGCGTGCGGCACCACGGAGAGGTCGCCCGCATCGAGCTCCCGGCCGACGAGATCGTCCGTGCCGCCGAGCTCCACGACGAGGTCCACGCGGCCGTCACGGCGGCCGGCTTCCGGTTCGCCGCCGTCGACCTGCGGGGCATCCAGTCCGGCGCCTTCACCCTCCCCCTCGTCGACGTCACCCATGGCCGCTGACGAGAATTCCGGCGTGCCCGACGTCGAACCCCCGGCTTCCGACCGCGCTCCCGGGGGCGACGGGTGGCGGCCGGGGCCCGAGCTCGAGGCCGTCGCGTACCTGGACCACGAGCGGGCCGAGCGGCGGGGCTACCCGGAGGCGGTCCTGTGCGGGCCGAAGTCGCCCAGCCAGGTCGCCGCGATCGCCGCGGAGGTCGCGCAGCGCGGCACCCGTGCCCTGTTCACCCGTGCGGACGACGCGCGCGCCCGCGCGGTCCTCGAGGCGCTCCCGGACGCCGCGCACCACGCGGAGGCCAACCTCCTCGCGTGGCCGCCGGAGCCGCCCGAGCCCACGGGTGGTCTCGTCGTCGTCCTCAGTGCGGGAACGTCGGACCTGCCGGTCGCGCTCGAGGCCCGGCACACCGCGGAGCACCTGGGGCGTCGGACCGAGCTCGTCGTCGACGTCGGGGTCGCCGGCCTCCACCGCGTGCTCGGGCGGCTCGAGCTCCTGCGCTCGGCGGCGGCGATCGTCGTCGCGGCCGGGATGGACGGGGCGCTGCCGAGCGTCGTCGCGGGCCTCGTGGCGGCTCCCGTCGTCGCGGTCCCCACGTCTGTGGGCTACGGCGCGTCGTTCGGGGGCGTGGCCGCGCTGCTCGCCATGCTCAACGCGTGCGCCCCCGGGGTCGCGGTCGTCAACATCGACAACGGGTACGGCGCCGGTCACCTGGCCGCGCAGATCACGGCGCCCTGACCGACCGGACGGTCCACGCGCGTCGTAGGTCCTCCGGGAGCGTGACCGTCGTGGGCCCGTCGAGGGGCGATACCGTCGATGCCGCGGGTCTGACAACTCGTGGCAACCGGTGTTCGTCGTCGCCGTCGATCTGACTGAATGTCGTCCACCGACAACAGCTGCACCTCCGTCGGCCAGCCGCCCCTTCGATCGGGGCACGGCATCGCTGCCCGCCCGGGACGCACGACGCGGCAAGGTACGCCACACCCAGGGTCTGACGACGGAGTCTCCCCCGAGCCAAGGACGGACATCTCACGAGAAACCACAAGAACTCGGTCATCGCTGTGGCCGGCGCCGCGGGCGCCGCGCTGCTCCTGGCGGCGTGCGGCGGCGGGGACGGCGGTGGTGAGGAGGGGAACGCCTCAGGCTCCAGCATGCGCCTGGCGCTCAACCAGACCGAGGACCACCCCTCCTACGTGGCGCTCGACAACTTCGGCACCTACCTCGAGGAGAACACCGACGGCTGGGACATCGAGGTCTTCCCCAACTAGACGCTCGGCGCGCAGGCCGAGGCCCTCCAGCTCGTCTCCGACGGCAGCGTCGACATGGCGATCGTCTCCGGCACCCAGCTGGAGAACCTCAACGACGACTTCGTCACCTTCAACCTCCCCCCCGTCTTCGACGACGTCGAGCACCAGATGAACGTCATCCACGACCCGGAGATCACGGGCGAGCTGTACACCTCGCTCGAGGAGTCCAACGGCTTCACCGTCCTCGGCGGCTTCACGCAGGGTGCGCGGTCGATCTACACGACCGAGGGCCCGGTCGAGACGCCCGAGGACCTCGCCGGCATGGACATCCGCGTCCAGGAGTCGGACCTCCACATCGCCATGGCCGAGGCCCTCGGCGGCAACGGCACGCCGATGGCCTACGGCGAGCTGTACACGGGCCTGCAGTCCGGGGTCGTCGACGCCGCGGAGAACAACGAGGTCTCCTACTTCACCCAGCGCCACTACGAGGTGGCGCCGTACTGGTCGTACACCAACCACCTCGTCGGCCTCGACTACCTCATCATCAACACCGACCTGCTCGAGAGCATGTCGGAGGAGGACCGGGCCGCGTTCGACGAGGCCTGGACCGCGGCCTACGAGGAGCACACCCAGCTCTGGGCCGACGCCACGCAGGAGGCCATCGACGGCGCCACCGAGGGCGGCGCGACCTTCACCGAGGTCGACGACGCCGCCTTCGCGGAGCCGCTCGAGGCCCTGGCCGACGAGTTCATCACCACCGACTCGCAGCGCGAGCTCTACGACGCGGCGCGCGCAGCGGCCGAGTGATCCGGACAGGCCGAGTCATGACCGAAGGAGGTGACGCATGAGAGCCATCAATAGGGTGCTCGACACAGCCCTGTACTGGATCACGGTGGTGCTGTTCGCCCTGCTCGTCGTGGTCCTCGTGTGGCAGATCTTCACCCGGCAGGTGCTGGGCGACCCCGCCACCTGGACGGAGGAGGGCGCCAGGCTGACCTTCGTCTGGCTCGGCCTGTTCGCCTCGGCGTTCGTGTTCGGCGAGCGCGGGCACATCGCGGTCGAGTTCCTCGCCCGCAAGCTGCCCGGCGGCGCCGAGCGCGTCCTGGCCATCGTCGTCCAGCTCGTCGTCCTGGCGTTCGCCGTCGTCGTCCTCATCTGGGGCGGGATGCGTGCGTCGGACAACGCGTGGCTGCAGAACCTGTCGGCCCTGCCGTTCACGCTGGGTCAGATGTACCTCGCGCTGCCGATCTCCGGCGTGCTCATCGCGTTCTACTCGATCTACTACATCCTCCAGGTCGCCACCGGCGCCGAGGCGCCGTACGGCGACCACACCGACGAGGACGACCCCGACGTCCGGGTCGGTGCCGATGAGGTCGAGTCGATCGTCCTGGCACCCACCGACGACGGCACCGGCAACCGTCGGTCCGTGTCCGACGACGCGGCCGCTGCGGCCGACGGTCCTGGCACCCCCGGCGACTCGTCCGCCGGCCCGACGAAGGAGGCGTGATGGACCCCACGACCCTCGCAGCCCTGATCCTCGTCGGCGGGATCGTCATCGGCATCGTGCTCTCCGTGCCGATCGCCGTCGTCATCGGCGTCTCGTCCTTCCTCGCGACGATCCCGATCCTCGGTTCCGAGCAGGCGGTGCTCATCTCCGCGCAGCGCATGTTCACGGGGATCAACAGCTTCCCGCTCCTCGCGATCCCGATGTTCGTGCTGGCGGGCGTCATCATGAACTCGGGCTGTATCGCCGGGCGGCTCGTGGACGCCGCGAAGGTGCTCATCGGACGCATGCCGGCCTCGCTCGCCCAGACGAACGTGGCGGCGAACGCGATGTTCGGGGCCGTCTCCGGCGCCGCGGTCGCTGCGGCCGCCGCCGTCGGCAACGTGATGAACAACCGGATGGTCGCCGAGAAGTACGACCGCGGCTTCGCGGCTGCGGTCAACGTCGCCTCCGCGCCGTCCGGCATGCTCATCCCGCCGTCGAACACGTTCATCGTCTACTCGCTGGTCTCCGGCACGTCGATCGCGGCGCTGTTCATGTCGGGCCTCATCCCGGGGCTCCTGTGGGCTGCCGCCTGCATGATCGTCGTCGCGATCTATGCCGTGCGCCAGCCGGGCAGGCTGAAGACGGCGGACCGGGTGACGTTCCGCCAGGCGATGCTCGTGCTGTGGCGCGCCTTCCCGTCGCTGCTGATGATGGTCGTGCTGCTGATCGTCGGCACCTTCATGGACCCGACGCCGGCGATCCTCATCTTCGTGCCGGTCTTCCTGCCGATCGTGCAGGAGTTCGGGATCGACCCGATCCACTTCGGTGCGATGGTCGTCATGAACCTGTCGATCGGGACGATCACACCGCCCGTCGGCAACGTGCTGTTCGTCGGCGCCCGGGTGGCGCGACTCCGGATCGAGCCGGTCATCGCCAAGCTGTGGCCGTTCCTCTTCGCGATCATCGCCATGCTGTTCCTCGTGGTGTTCGTGCCGCAGCTGTCGATGTGGCTGCCGCAGCTCATGGGCCTCGTGTAGCGCTCGGACACCGAACCGTCGGGCCGGTCGAGGGCCGCGTCCCGGGAAGCACGAGCTTCTCGGGCCGCGGCCCTCGTCGTCGCCCGGCCCTCGTCGTCTCCCGGCTCTCGGTGTCGCCCGGCTCTCGTCGTCTCCCGGTGCCGTGCGTCCTCCGGCCCTTGCTCTCGTCCCGTCCCCGGCAGACCCGCCCTCGTAGGCTGGGGCGATGAGCGAGCAGCCGTCCGAGAGCCGTCCCGAGCACTCCACCGGCGGGACCTACTCCGTCCCGGGCAAGGAGTTCTCCCGGGACACGAACTACATCCCCACCCGGATCGTCCGCGACCCGGCACCCGACTCGGGCGACTTCCCGGTCGAGCCGAACCGATACCGCCTCGTCGCGGCGCGCGCGTGCCCGTGGGCGAACCGCACGGTCATCGTTCGCCGCCTCCTCGGCCTCGAGGGCGTCATCTCCCTCGGGCAGCCCGGCCCCACCCACGACGCCGACTCGTGGACCTTCGAGCTCGACCCCGGCGGCGTCGACCCCGTCCTCGGGATCCCGCGCCTCAAGGACGCCTTCCTCGCGCGCGACCCGCACTACTCGCGCGGCATCACGGTGCCCGCGATCGTCGACGAGCGCACGGGCCAGGTCGTCACCAACGACTTCGGCCAGATCACGCTCGACCTGTCGACGGAGTGGACCGAGCACCACCGCGACGGCGCGCCCGACCTCCTCCCCGCGGAGCACCGCGACGAGATGGAGCAGGTCATGCGGCACGTCTACACCGAGGTCAACAACGGCGTGTACCGGTGCGGGTTCGCCGGCTCGCAGGACGCCTACGACGCCGCGTACGACCGCCTGTGGACCGCCCTCGACACGCTCGAGGACCGGCTGACGGAGCGCCGCTACCTCGTGGGCGACACGATCACCGAGGCCGACGTCCGGCTGTTCACCACGCTCGCCCGGTTCGACGCCGTCTACCACGGGCACTTCAAGTGCAACCGGAACCTGCTGCGCGAGATGCCGGCCCTGTGGGGGTACGCCCGGGACCTGTTCCAGACGCCCGGGTTCGGCGACACGATCGACTTCGTCCAGATCAAGCAGCACTACTACGAGGTGCACACGGACATCAACCCGTCCGGGATCGTGCCGAAGGGGCCGGACCTGTGGAGCTGGCTGACGCCGCACGGCCGCGAGGCGCTCGGCGGGCGGCCGTTCGGCGACGGCACTCCCCCGGGCCCGGTGGCCGAGGGCGAGGAGGTCGCGGAGGGCCACGGCGCCGCCTGACCCGCACTCTCGACGAGAAGCTCGGTCCTGAGCCGCACTCTCGACAGGTGAGGCGGTCTCTCGCTCCGTCCCGCGCGGCTACTGGTAGGTCACGAGGTCCGGCGTCGGCTGGACCGCCATCGTGCCATCGGGGCCGAGCAGCGGCGTGTCCTCGTCGTAGAAGTTCTTCCAGCCCCACGCCGTCACGGACGGGGCGTTGGCCAGCAGCGTGCGCCACGTGGCCTGCTTGTCGCCCTGCCCGCCCTGGCCGTCGGCGTGGATGAGCACCCGCACCTCGTCCCGCGACTGGTCGACCTGGTCGACGTCCGGGATCATCCGCACCTGGAACTGGTGGAGGACGAGGAGCTTCTGCGGCAGGTCGTGCTCGTCGGTGAGGTCGGCGAGGTAGGTGACGACCTCGTTGACCTCCTCGACCGGCACCTGACCGATCTGCGTGAGGTGGACCTGGTCGGGCCTCAGCCGCCACTCGGGGTCGAGCGCGAGCCCCACGTGCGGCTCGAGCAGCAGCTCCTCGTACAACCGCGCCTGCGTGACGAAGTCGGTCCGTCCGGGCTGCAGGTCGAGGACCACGTACATCCCGTGCTCGGCGGCGAGGTCGACGAGCGGTCGGATGCGCTCGACGGGCGTCTCGCTGGAGTAGTCGCCGTCGTCGCCCGCCTCGCTCGAGGCCACGGTCGCGATGATCTCGAGGGTCGGCACCACCGTCTCGTCGGTGAGCCCGTCGAACTCGGCGGCGACCTCCTCGGCGCGCGTGATCGTGTCCTCCGGCCCCTGCTCCCCGAGCACGCCGAGGGCGGCCCCGTCCGGGCTGCCGTAGAGGGCGACGTACATCGCGCCGGCCTGGTCGCCGGACGGCTCAGGCAGGACGAGCTGCCCGCCGGCCGGGAGCTGGACACCAGTGGCGGCCGACTCGGTGCGGCTCCTCAGCTGCTCGGCGTCACCGAGGTCGGGAGAGAGCCCGACGACGACGAGCCCCGCCGCGTCCGTGCCCTCCGCCCCGGGGCCGGACGGGTCCGAGGCCGACTCGTCCGCGCCGGTGTCCGACTCCTCGGTCCCCGTGCCGTCGCTCGTCGACTCTCCGGGCGCGTCGGAGTCGCTCTCCCCACCGGACGCCAGGCCGAGGTCGTTCGCGAGAGAATGGACGGCCTCGACGCCCGCCGCGCTCGCGCGCGGGTCTCCCCCGTTCGCGACGACGACGTTGGCACCGGCCGCCCGGGCCGTGGCAGCGACGGCGAGCTCGTCGAGCGTCCCGCCACCCAGCGCGACGGTCTCGGCCCCGGCCGGCTCCGTGTCGCCGAGGTCGGGAAGCTGGGTGACGATCTCGTGATCGCCGGTCTCGGCGGGGCCGTCGGTCGTGGCGTCGTCGGTGGCGTCGGCGCCGTCAGCGCTGTCGGTCGCAGTCTCGCCGGGAGCGTCGGAGGGCGACTCGTCGGTGGCGCCTCCGTCGGTCGCGTCGCTCGGAGTCTCGGCGCCGTCCTGTGCGCCGCCTCCCTCCTCGGACGCGTCCGACGCCGCGGCCGGATCCCAGTCGTGGGCGGCCACGGCGAGCTCGTCGGCGCTCGCGGCGACGGTCTGGACGGCGTCGGCCGCGCCCACCTCGGCGAGCTCGGGCCCGCCGACGAGCGCGGCCAGCTCGGCGTCGTCGGCCGGGGCGGCGACGTCCACGTCGACGTCGTCGGGGACCGTGACCGGCCCGACGGCGACGACCGTCGATGCGCCCAGCCGCTCGATCTCGGCGGCCTCGGCGGCGTCGTCGCCGTCCACGAGCACCGGGACGCCCAGGTGCACGGCGGCGGAGGTTGCCTCGACGGAACGGGGTGCGCCGTCGGGGGCGAGGACGACGATCGGCGAGGAGGCGAAGTAGGTCTCGGAGGCGGCGACCGAGCGCGCGGTGCCGTCGCCCTCGAGGACGAGCGACTCGGTCGGTGCCACGCTCTCCGCGACGTTGTCGGCCGATTCGGACTCCGCCGACCCGCCGCCGGAGCCGGACTCCTGCCCGGCGTCGGTGTCGTCCCCGCCCGTGCCGCACGCGGCGAGGACGAGCGCGGTGGCGGCGGCCGCGGCGAGCGCGGCCCTGCGTGGTGATCGAACGGTGCTCATGTCACCCCTCCCGGTCGGAACCGCGTCCACGGTAGGCCGTTCGGGCAGGATCGGCAGGAGGTGGTGGTCGCGCAGTCGGCGGTGCTGGTCAGCCGGCCGAGCGACGGGCGGCGTCCAGATCTGCCACGAGGGACGTCACGAGCTCGGCCGTCTCCTCCCAGCCCTCGACCGCGCGGCAGGGCACCCCGAGGTCGAGGACGGGCCGGTCGTTGCCGCCCTCGTCGAGGCGGTCGCCGACGAACAGCATGTCGGCCAGGTCGATGCCGGTCCGCTCGGCGAGCCGCGTCATGCCGTAGGCTTTGTCGATGCCGTGGGCGGTGATGTCGACCGACGTCGACCCGCCGGAGCGGACCTCGAGCTCAGGGAGGTCGGCGGCGACGGCGGCACGCAGCCGCTCCTTCTTCTCCCCCGTCGGGTCCCACGCCTTCTTCGCGTCCACGGGGGCGCGTTGGCCGAGGGCCGAGAACGTCATCTGGGTCCCGCGGTCCTCGATGATCGGCCCCCACGTCTCGCTCTCCCACAGGCCGAGCTCGCGGGCGCGCCGCTCGAGGGAGCCGGCCGCGGCCGCGCGGAGCTCGGCTTCGAGCTCGTTGGCGTAGACCTGCACGAGCTCACCGGACTCGATCCGCAGGTAGCGGGTCCCGCAGGTCGGCAGGAGGTGGAGGTCGGTGAGGTCGTGGCCGGCCATCCGCTCGACCACCTGGGTGCGGAACTGCGAGACGTCGCCGCCCGAGATGACGCAGACCGGCACGCGCGCGAGCAGATCGGCCAGGGCGCGGACCATCGGGTCCGGCAGGGGCTGCTTCGAGGGCGCGAGGGTGTCGTCGAGGTCGAAGGCGACGAGGGCGGGCATGGGCACGGGGGCTCCCTGAGTGGGTCGGCGGAAACTCGATCCTAGGCTCGCTGCCCGCCGCGCGGCCGGGCGTGGTCAGCCGGCGAGGCCGAGGAACGCGAGCAGCGCCCGGTCGAGCCGCACGAGAACTGCGTGGAATCCGGACCCATCCGGATGCCCACCCGCTCCGAACCCTGAGTGTCCGATCGACGGAACACGAAGGAGCTCATCATGCGAACGACGAAGTTCTTGGCGGCACCCGCCCTCGCGCTCGGCGCGCTCACGCTGGCGGCGGCTCCCGCCCTGGCGCACGGCGACGGGCACGACGACGGCAGCGGCGACGGCGGGAGCCACGCCGAGGGCACGTGGTCCGGCCAGGCCCACCTCGGCGAGCTCAACAACAGCGGCACCACGGGCGACTTCTGGCTCGAGCTCGACGGCCACGAGGCGACCGTGTCCATGAACGTCTCCGGCGCGGCCGAGACGTTCATGGACGGCCCGTTCCCGCACGCCCAGCACATCCACATCGGCGCCGAGGGCGTGTGCCCCGGCCCCGAGGCGGACATGAACGGCGACGACGCCGTCAACGTCGAGGAGGGACACCCGTTCTACGGGATGATCGCGACCTCGCTGACGACCGAGGGCGACACGAGCCCTGACTCGGGGCTCGCCGTCGACCGCTTCCCGGGCGGCTCGTCCTACACCTACGAGCGGACCGTCGAGCTCGACGACGACACCGTGGCCGCCCTCGCGGACGGGACCGCCGTCGTGGTCGTCCACGGCGTCGACCCCGCCAACCTGTCCGACGCCGCGGCCGGCGCCCAGAGCGAGCTCGACCCGGCGCTGCCCCTCGCGGCGACCCTGCCCGCCGCCTGCGGCGCGGTGACGGTCTCGCAGGTCGGCGAGATGCCGCACGGCGGGGCCGACACCGGCTCGCCGGTGCAGCAGTCCGACGACGGCGCCGCCCTCGCGATCGGCGCGGGCGTCCTGGGTCTGGGCGTCGTCGGCGGCGGAGCCTGGGCGCTCAAGCGTCGCGCCGCCACCGCCTGAGCGACGAGGAGCGACTGACGATGCCTCGCATCCACGGCCGCCGCGTGGGCCTCACGGCCTGCGCGGCGGCCGCGCTCCTGGCTCTCGGCTCCTGCTCGGGGGCCGACGAGCCCGAGTACTCCGACCCGGTCGGCCCGTCGTCGTCGAGCGCCCCGGACGGGGAGCAGGACTCGCCCACCGACGGCGCGACCCCCGGCGCACCGCCGGCGTCGGCGGGTCCTGCTCCCTCCCCCGGGAGCGAGTCGGACACCGGGTCCGGGAGCGGATCGGCGACGGAGGCTCCGTCGACGGGTCCGGGCGACGGCGGCGAGGGCGCGAACGGCGCGGGCGCGGAAGGCGAGGACGGTGCGCCGGAGGATGCCGTGCCGGCCGCCCTACCCGCCTCGGAGCCCGCCCGGATCGAGATCCCCGGCCTCGGCGTCGACTCCGACGTCATGGACCTCGGGATCCAGGACAACGGGGTCATCGAGGTCCCGCCGTACAACCTCGGGTCGCCGGCCGGCTGGTACGTCCACTCGCCCACCCCGGGCGAGGCCGGACCGTCCGTCGTCCTCGGGCACCGCAACGGCAGCGAGGGCGGCCCCGGGATCTTCGCCGACCTGCCCAGCACGGAGGTCGGCGACACCGTGGAGGTCACGCGGGACGACGGCTCGGTGGCGACCTTCACCGTCTACCGGACCGAGCAGTTCTACCAGCAGGAGTTCCCCACGCTCGACGTCTACGGGAACACGCCGGGGCCCGAGCTCCGGCTCATCACCTGCGACGGCCTCAACCCGGAGACCGGGATGCTCGAGGACAACTTCATCGTCTACGCCGCACTCGACGGCTGACCGTCCGTCAGCCCGTGGCGTCCGCGATCACCTTGACGACGGCGGCGACGGCCTCGGCGGCGTCCGCCCCGGTGCCCTGGACGGTGAGCTCGGTGCCGGCCTTGATGTTCTTCGCCATGAGGGCGAGCACGCTGCGGGCGTCGGCGCCGTCGATCGTCACGGCCGCGGTGAACCCGGCGGCGGTCGTGGCGATGGCTGCCGCGGGACGCGCGTGCATGCCCATCGGGTCCTCGATGACGACGGTCTCCGTGACGGCGTCTCCCGCGGGTGCCGAGCCCGCGTCGTCGTCGGAGTCACCGGTCGAGACCTCGGCCCCGTCGGCTCCGGCCGGCCCCGCGTCGTCCCCACCCGCACTCTCGACGAGGCTGCGCGCCGCAGCCGCGACCGCTCCGGCCACGGCCGCGAGGTCCCCGCCGCCCTGCGCCTCGACGGCGGCCGCGACGACGCCTTCGACGAGCGGACCGGAGGCGTGCCGGACGGGCTCGTCGTCGTGCATCTCGAGGACCGAGTCGATCGTCATCGCCGCCGACCCGAGGTCGGCCACGAGCACGACCCCGGTCACCTCAGCGTCGTCGAGCAGGTCGGTGACGGCGGCTTCGACGGCGTCGAAGCTCGTCCCGATCCGGCCGTCGTCCGTGCCACCCACGCCGACGACCCGCACGTCGGCCGCCATCTGGGCCGCGAGCTCGACGACCCCGTCGGCCAGCCCCTTCGAGTGCGAGACGGCGACGAGCGCCACGCGGCCCATCAGGACGCCTGTGCCGCGGCGGCGTCGGCGGCCGCCCGGATGATGAGCGCCGTCGAGCGAGCGCCCGGGTCCATGTGGCCCGCGGAGCGCTCGCCGAGGTAGGACGCGCGGCCCTTGGTGGCCACGAGCGGCACGGTGGCCTCGGCGCCCTCCTGGGCGGCGGTGGCGGCGGCCTCGAGCGCGGCGGCGGCGTCCCCGCCGTCGGTCGCGACCTTCTGGGCGGCCTCGAGGGCCGGGACGAGGGCGTCGACCATCGTCTTCTCCCCCGCCGTCGCGCGGCCGCGGGCCTTGACGCCCTCGAGGGCGGCCTCGAGGAAGGCGGCCACGCCGGCGGCGTCGACCTCCTCACCGATCTGCTTCGAGCCGCGCAGGAAGGCCGTCCCGTAGAGCGGGCCGGCCGCGCCGCCCACGACGGACATCAGCGTGCTGGCCACCCCCTTGAGCACCTCGGGGACCGTGGTGGGCGGGCCGGACTCGAAGCGCGGCGCGATCGCGGAGAAGCCACGGTCGAGGTTCTCGCCGTGGTCGGCGTCCCCGATCGCGCGGTCGAGGTCGATGAGCTCGATGCGGTGCTCGGCGATCGTCGCCGTCGCCCTGCTCACCCAGTCCAGCGCCCAGTCCGTGCCCAGCGTGCTCATGTCTCTCCTCCGGTCGGTCGTCACGTGCGTCGTCGGTGTGCGCAGCCCGCCAGGGGTCCTGCCGCGTGCGCGTCGTCGGTGGGCGCGGGCGACCCGCGCCGGTGCGCCGGCCCGGCCACCGAGGCAGCCGGACCGGCGTCGTTCAGCCCTGCGTCCAGGCGACGGTCGTGGCCGGGGCGTCGTACAGGGCGAGCAGCTCGTCGTCGACCTTGAGGACGGTGACCGAGGCGCCGGCCATGTCGAGGCTGGTCACGAGGCTGCCGACCTTCGAGCGGACGACCTCGACGCCCTTCTCCTCGAGGCGCGCGCGGGCGCGGCCGTAGATGAGGTAGAGCTCGGAGTCGGGCGTGGCGCCCATGCCGTTGACGAGGAGGACGACCTTCTCGCCGCCGGTCAGCGCGAGGTCCTCGATCACGGGGTCGGTGAGCTGGTCGGTCAGCTCGTCCGAGGTCGTCATCGGGATGCGACGGCGGCCCGGCTCGCCGTGGATGCCGATGCCGATCTCCACCTCGTCGTCGCCGAGGTCGAAGGAGTGCTCGCCGGTGCTGGGCGAGACGGGCGAGTCGAGCGCGAGGCCCATCGAGCGGACGTTGTCCGCGGCGCGCTGGGCGAGGGCGGTGACGGTGGCGAGGTCGTCGCCGCGGGCGGCCGAGGCGCCGGCGATCTTCTCGACGAGGATCGTGCCGGCCACGCCGCGTCGGCCGGCCGTGTAGAGGGAGTCCTCGACGGCGACGTCGTCGTTGACGAGCACGGTGGTGATCTCGACGTCGTCCGCGAGCTCGGCGGCCGTCTCGAAGTTGAGGACGTCGCCCGTGTAGTTCTTGACGATGTGGAGGACGCCGGCGCCGGAGTCGACGGCGCGGGTCGCGGCCTCGATCGGGTCGGGCGAGGGCGAGGTGAAGACGGGACCGGGGACGGCGGCGTCGAGCATGCCCTCCCCGACGAACCCGGCGTGCATCGGCTCGTGGCCGGAGCCGCCGCCGGAGATGACGCCGACCCGGCCGGCGACCGGCGCACCGTTGCGCACGACGTACAGGGGGTCGGGGTGGACGCTGAGGATGTCGGCGTGGGCGAGACCGAACGCGGCCACGGACTGGTCGACGAACTGGGCCGGGTCGTTGAGGAACTTCTTCATGGCATCTCCCTCGATGGCTGGTGGGCACCATCCTGCCGCCTCG
The DNA here is from genome assembly GCF_049856295.1 of Georgenia sp. Z1344. GTDB lineage: Bacteria > Actinomycetota > Actinomycetes > Actinomycetales > Actinomycetaceae > JB111. The sequence goes on from NZ_JBNDMZ010000011.1 coordinate 164,927, forward strand.
CGGGGGCGGCGTCACTCCCGCGGGTCGGCGGTGGACGGATTCTCAGCCGCGCGTGTGTCCCGTGACCTCGCGCGCGCGGCCGGCGAGCACCACGGACCCGACGACGACGACCGCCGTCTTCGTGACGATCTCCTCCTGGTCGGCCTCGGCGAGCGTGGCGGCCCGGTCGAGGGCGGCGTCGAGGCGCGGGACGAGGTGGACGCGGTCCTCGCCGAACACGTCGCGGGCGATCTCGGCGAGCTCCTCGGCGGGCATCGCGCGGTCGGTGCCGGCGTCGGTGACGACGACCTCGTCGAGGAGGGGCTCGAGCTCGCCGAGCATCGTCTCCGCCTCCTTGTCGTACATGACGCCGACGACGCCGACGACGTGCTCGAGGTCGAACGCCTCGGCCAGCCCCTCCCGCAGGGCCTCGACGCCGGCGGTGTTGTGCGCGGCGTCGACGATGATGAGCGGCGAGGCGCGGACCACCTCGAGGCGACCCGGCGAGGAGACGCCGGCGAAGGCCTGCTCGACGACGTCGCCCGCGAGCGCCGCCCCGCCGAAGAACTGCTCGACGGCGGCGAGCGCGAGGAGCGCGTTGCGGGCCTGGTGCTCGCCGTGGAGCGGGAGGAAGATCCCCTCGTAGACGCCCGCGGGGGTGCTCAGCGTGAGGACCTGCCCGCCGACGGCGGTCTCCCGGTCGACGACCTCGAGCTCGGTGCCCTCGCGGACGAGGCGGGCGCCGGCGGTGGCCGCGGCGGTGAGGACGATGTCCTCGACCTCCTCGTGCTGCCGGGCCACGACGACGGTCGCGCCCTCCTCGATGATGCCGACCTTCTCGTTGGCGATCTCGGTCAGCGTGGAGCCGAGCCAGCGCATGTGGTCCCGCTCGATGGTGGTGAGGACGGCGACCTGACCGCGGGCCACGTTGGTGGCGTCCCACCGTCCGCCGAGGCCGACCTCGACGATGGCGGCGTCGACCGGGGTGTCCGCGAACGCGGCGTAGCCGAGCACGGTGAGGAGCTCGAAGAAGCTGAGGCGGACGCCGCCGTTCTCCACGTTCCGCTCGTCGACGAGATCGAGGTAGGGCGCGACGTCGTGGTAGGCCGAGATGAAGTCCGGGGTGGAGATCGGCGCGCCGTCCAGGGCGATCCGCTCGCGCACCGTGTGCAGGTGCGGGGACGTGAAGCGGCCGGTGCGCAGGCCGCGCTCGCGCAGCAGCGCCTCGATCATCCGGGCGGTCGAGGTCTTGCCGTTGGTGCCGGTGAGGTGGACGACCGGGTAGGAGTCCTGCGGGTTGCCGAGCAGGTCGAGCGCCTCGCGGACGCGCTCGAGGCTCGGCTGCGGGGCGTGCTCCGGGGTGCGGGCGAGGATCTGCGCGGTGAGCTCGGCGAGCGCGGCCTCCTCCTCGGGCGTGCCCTCGCCGGTCGGGTTGTCCGAGGACCCGGGGCCGCCGGAGGGGAGGTCGTCGTCGTGGGGCGCGTGGGGGTCGTCGTCGGGGACGTGCGCGTCGTCGGGGTCGATCCGCTCGTCGTCGCTGACGAACAGCTCCTCGTAGTCGTCGTCGAACTCCGCGTCCCGGCCGGCGTCGCCGGCGATCTCGCGGACGACGTCGTCGTCGGGCCCGCCGAACAGGCCCGAGCGCAGGACCACCTGGAGGTCGGCCTCGCGCTCGTCGTCCTCGGCGCGGGCCTCGGCCATGCGCTCGGCGAGCTCGGGGTCGGCGTCGTCCTCCGCGGCCGAGATCGCCTCGTCGATCGTCGGGAAGGACTCGCTGATCGCCGACTCGTCGGGCGTGTCGGCGTCGTCGGGGCTCTGGGGTCCGCCGGGAGTGCTCACGGCTCGATCCTCCCACGCGCCGCCCCCACCCCGTCGTCGAGACTGCGGTTGGTGCTCGTCGAGATTGCGGTTCGTCGTCGTCGAGATTGCGGTTCGTCGTCGTCGAGATTGCGGTTGGGAGCGGCAGGACGGTCGACGTGCGGGGGTCTGCTGTACGGCCAGGACCACCTGCCCCTCACCGCCTCTCCCACTCCCCATCACTCCAACGAGAGCTTGTATCCCTCGTGGGTCGCGCGGTAGCCGAGCCGGTCGTAGAACCGGTGCGCGTCCGTGCGCGACTTGTCTGACGTCAGCTGGACGAGGCGGGCGCTCCGGCTGCGGCCGTAGTCGTGCGCCCACGCGAACATCGCGCGCCCGAGGCCGGATCCTCGGGTCGTTGCGCCCACCCGCACAGCCTCGATGTGGAGCCGCAGCGCTCCCCCGCGCGAGAGCCCGGGCACGAGCGTGAGCTGCATGACCCCGACGACGACGCCCTCCCCGTCCCTCACGACCGCGAGGTAGTGGCTCGGGTCGCGGTCGATGGCCGCAAACGCTTGCTCGTAGACGGCGAGGTCGTGCTGCTCGCGTGTGGCGCCGAGCTCGTCGTCGCGGAGCAGGTCGACGATCGCCGGCACGTCCTCCGCGCTCGCCCGGCCGATGCGGTACGTGGCGCCACCGGCCTCGAGCACGTCGTCGGGTGCGACGTCGTGCGGGTTCGGGGTTCCACCGGCTGCACTCACCTGCTGATCCTTCCACGTGCCCTCCCTGCGTCGAGAATGCGGTCGGGAGCAGCAGGACGGCGACGGCGGAGCGCCGGTCAGGGCCGCCTGCGGTCCGGCAGCTACATTTCCGGGATGACGACAGCCGAAGATCTGGCCCGGCGCCATGTCGACGCCTTCAACGAGGGCGATGCGGACCGCCTGCTCGCAGACTTCACGCCCGATGCCACATGGGTGACCGGCGACTACTCGGCACCGGCGGGGGAGCTCCAGGAGTTCTTCCGGGGCGCGATGCGCTCGTTGCGGCCCCGGCTGACCCTGCATCGGGTGATCGACGGTGGGCGCGCGATCGCCGTCGAGATGACCGAGCGGTGGACGCACGAGAACGAGACACGGACTGCCGCGCTCGTGGCCGTCCTCGACATCGCCGACGGCCTCATCTCGGGAGCGAAGATCTACCGCGAGGGCTCGTCCGAGCCCTGATTGCTCACGCCGCCTGCCGTGGCTCCGCTGGTCGCGCTCGCATCAGGATCCACGTGCCCGTCGTCGCGGACTCGCGCGTACTCGGACCCGGACCGGGTCCTCTCCATCACCTCGTGGTCGATCATCTCGCGCCGGAGTCGGGCCGGATCGTCGGTGACCGCCGTCAGCCGGTCGGTCAGCTCCCGCTCAGGGATGACCTCACCCTCGCCGACCGTCTTCCTCGCGAGGAGCAGGAGCAGGGCGCGGCGCTCATCGAGGTCGGTGGGGTAGCGATCGATGCGACCGTCGCCGTCGAGAAATCTCTCGGGGCCCGCGGGCCGGTCCGGCGCACCGGCTGCCAGGGCGTCGGTCAGCACGTCGCCGCAGACCTCGAACGTGCCGGCCTCCTCGCGGACGAGACCGGATCGTACGAGAGCGTCGATCGTGCGCCGCCGCCGTGTCGGCCCGAGGTCCGCGCCGATGCTGTCCGGCGACTCGCCGACCACGATCTGTGCGAACACGAGTCGGCAGTGCGGGTTGGCGAGCGCCGCGACAAGCGGCCGCCAGTCCGCGTGCGGGAGTGCTGCGTGCATGTCGTCAGGCTACGAGGACGCTTCCACTGCGATCACGCGAATACTGCACAGGCCCTCCGCGGACGGGAGTCGGTCTCAGCGACCGACGACGAGCAGCACCTCGCCCGATGCGTCGGCGATCTCCGCCCACGGGGCGCCCTCGATGTCGAGCGTGACCCGCAGGCGCTCCCCCTCCGCGCCGACCGGTTCGTAGACGTAGCGGACGTTGGTGAGCTCGACGGTCTCGGTGCGCGCCGTCGTCAGCCAGGGATGGCGCCGGCGCAGGGCGATCAGCTCCTGGTGGGTGCGCAGCATCCGCGCGTGGACCGGGTCGAGCTCGTCGGGGTCCTCGGGGGTGGGCGGGAAGATCGGGCGGACCTCGTCGTCGCCCCCGATTCGCTCCTCCTTCACGCCCTCCCAGCCGTACTCGTCGCCGCCGTAGATCGACGGGATACCGCCGACCGTCAGGAGCGCAACGGCCGCGAGCGCCGCCCGGTCCTGGCCGACCTGGCTGGCGATGCGCGTGGTGTCGTGGTTGCCGATGAAGGTCTGCGGGACGAAGGCGTCGAGGAACTCGTCGTGCCGCTGGAGGGTCCAGTCGAGCTCGAAGAAGTTGCCCTCCTTGAGCGAGCTCCACGTGGCCTTCCACAGCTCGTACTGGGTGACGGCGTCGACCGTGCCCTCGACGACGAACTCCGCGTAGTCGCCGTGGATGACCTCGCCGATGAACCAGGCGTCCGGGAACTCCTCGCGCACGCGCGGCAGGACGCGGGCCCAGAAGTCGTTCGGCACGGAGTAGGCGGCGTCGAGGCGCCATCCGTCGACGCCGCGGGCGAGCCAGTGGGTCATCACCTCGACGACGAGGTCCTCGACGGCCGGGCTCGCGTGGTTGAGCTCGACGAGCGCGTCGTGCCCCTCGAAGTCCTCGGCGACGGGCTCGTCCCCGGAGAAGTCGATGCGGAACAGGTCGGCCTCGGTCGAGCCCTCGCCCGCCGCGAGCGCCGCCTCGTACAGCGGGTGGGCGCGGCCCACGTGGTTGAAGACGCCGTCGAGCAGGACCCGGATCCCGCGGGAGCGGCACTCGGCGACGAGGTCATCGAGGTCGGACTCGTCCCCGAGGCGCGGGTCGATGCGGAAGAAGTCGGTGGTGTCGTAGCCGTGGGTCTCGGCGGCGAAGATCGGGCCGAGGAGCAGCCCGTTGGTCCCGAGCTCGACGACGTGGTCGAGCCACGCGGTCAGGTGGCCCAGGCGGTGGGCGGGCTCGGCCTCGACGGCGGCGCGCTCCTCCTCGGTGGGTCGCACCGGGGCGCCCGTGAACCCGAGCGGGTACACGTGCCACCAGATCGCGTGCTCGCTCCAGTCGCTCATGGGGCCACTCTTCCGTCAATCCGGCGAACATGCGACCAGGTGGCACAGGTGCACGGTCAGTCGGGCCGACGGCGCCCCGGTGTCTCCACAGGCGGCATGATGGTCCCGGTCCGACGACGGGAGGGTCTATGACCGAGGTGGCCGAGCAGGTGGAGGCCGAGCTGGTCGCCGTCATCACGGCGGTGCACGACGGCGAACCCCTGGCCCTGACCACCGAGGACGGGCGACGGCTGCCGTCGGGGCCCCTGCAGACCGAGCACCGGTCGATGCAGGCCGGGATGCGCTCGTGGGTGACCCGGCAGACCGGCCACGACCTCGGGTACGTCGAGCAGCTCTACACGTTCGCCGACCGGCGGCGCGCGCCCCACCCGGCCCTGGAGATCTCCTACCTCGGGCTCACGACGGTCGCCTCCCCCACGGACTCGTGGGTGAGCTGGCTGGAGTACTTCCCCTGGGAGGACCGACGCGCGGGCGACGACCTCGTCGACGCCCACCTCGCGCCAGCCTTGAGCCGCTGGGCGGACGAGCCGCCGGACCGTGAGCTGGCCGAGCGCCGGCGCCTGCGGTGCGCCGTCACCTTCGGCCTGGAGGGCCAGCCGTGGCTGCCGGGCATGGCGCTGCAGCGCTACGAGCTGCTCTACGAGGCGGGGCTCGTCCCGGAGGCCGGTGCGAGCGCCGACCCGGAGGTGACCGGGCGGCCGATGGACCGCGACCACCGGCGGATCCTCGCCACCGGGATCGGTCGGCTGCGCGCCAAGATCCAGTACCGGCCGGTGATCTTCGAGCTCGTCCCGGAGTCGTTCACGCTCGGCCGCCTCCAGTCCACGGTCGAGGCGGTGGCCGGCCACCACCTGCACAAGCAGAACTTCCGCCGGCTGGTCGAGCACCAGGAGCTGGTCGAGGAGACCGGCGAGGTGGAGCACTCCACAGGCGGGCGTCCCGCCAAGCTGTTCCGGTTCCGCCGCGAGGTCCTCGACGAGCGCGAGGCCGCGGGGACGAAGCTGCCGATCGTCCGCTCGCGCTGACGCCTGCGACCTGCACGGTCCGGCCGAAGCGCTCCGGTCAGCCCCGGACCCAGTCGCTCCGTCACGCCGTTACCTGTGCGCTTATAGGTCGGGTCGACGAGCGGATGTCTCGGCATTGAGAGTGTCGCCGTCCCAGGTGAGGTCCGAGTCCTCGTCCACCTCGTACGCCTCGAACCGCGGGTCGGCGAGGATCTCCTCGACGAGCGTGCGGGAGCCGGCGACGATCGTCGAGTCCCAGTCGATCTCGCTCGCCACCACCCACGACCGGTCCGCAGGCCACAGCAGCTGGGGCAGCACTCCTCCGATCCCCCAGCCCGGATCACACTCGCCGGCACTCACCCGCCTCAGGTCGGCGAGCTCGGTCAGACTCGTGCCGAACAGCAGGAAGTCCCGGCCCGGCCATTCGAGGAACGGCCCCGACACCGCCGCGCGACGGACGTCAGCGCAGACGGAATCCCTCCGCTCCGCCTCAGCTCGAGCACGCTCGGTCGCCCTCTCGACCGGGTCTGCGTCGGCGTCGACGAACACGTAGACGGCACCGTTGCCGTGGAGCTCGCCCCACCCGTTCCAGACGCCGGCGGTCACATCATCGGCAGCGGCGGTGGAGAGCCTCAGATGCTCCGTCAGGGCGGCGAGCTGGTCGGGCTCGAGCATCCCCTCGACACTCGGCGAGACCTGCCAACCGTCGGCGAAGGACAGGGCCGTCTCGTCGTCCGTGAGGCGGCACCACTGCACGAGCGGGTGCATCACCCGGCCGTTGCGGGCGGCGACCTCCGCCCACGTCCACCGGGCAGCGTCGATCGCCGTGCGCTCGCCCGGCTCGTCGGCGTCCGGCGAGACCACACGGCGTGCGTCGACGGGGTGCAGGATCCGTGCGTACGCCTCGAACCCGGTTCCCGCGGAGCCCCCGACCCTGCCCCAGCTGCCGACGCGCTCGAGCAGCCACACCCCACGCCCGATTTCGCCCGTCAGCTCCACGCCGCGAGCGTAGCCATCTGCCGAGCCGGCACGGCTGATGGCCGGACGAGCGGCGGTGGGCACGTCCCGAACCCGCTGAGCCACAGAGAATGCCGCGGCACGACACGACGCCGAGTCGTTTGCACCGCGCTGCCCCTCTGGTTATGCTCACCTCGAGCATCACTAATGCTCAGTCTGAGCATCACTAGTGGTCACCGACGACCAGGCAGGGAAGGCACCATGACGACGGTCAGCATCAGCACCGACGCCCTCTACGAGCGGGTCCGCGGGTCCGTGCCGAGCGTGGAGTGGGCGACGATGGAGGACGACGTCGCGGCGATCTGGCGGCTCAAGGCCGAGCGCAACGCGGTGATCCTCGCGCACAACTACCAGACCCCGGAGATCTTCCACGGGGTGTCCGACATCGTCGGGGACTCCCTCGCCCTGGCGCGCGAGGCCCAGGACGTCGACGCCGACGTCATCGTCCTGGCAGGCGTCCACTTCATGGCCGAGACCGCGAAGCTGCTCAACCCGTCCCGGACCGTGCTCGTGCCCGACCTGCGCGCCGGCTGCTCGCTGGCCGAGTCCATCACCGCCGCCGACGTGCGCGGCCTGCGGGCCCAGCACCCCGGCGTCCCGGTCGTCACCTACGTCAACACCTCGGCCGCCGTGAAGGCCGAGTCCGACATCTGCTGCACGTCCGGCAACGCCGTGAAGATCATCGAGTCCCTCGGCGTGGACCGGGTGATCATGATCCCCGACGAGTACCTCGCCCAGAACATCGCCCGGCAGACCGGCGTCGAGGTCATCACGTGGGCCGGCCGCTGCGAGGTGCATGAGCGCTTCACGCCCGGCGACATCGCCCAGGTCCGCCGCGACTACCCCGGCGTCGTCGTGGTCAGCCACCCGGAGTGCCCGCCCGACGTCGTCGACGTCTCCGACATGTCCGGCTCCACCGCCCAGATGATCGACTACGTCCAGGACCGCCGGCCCCGCCAGGTCGCGCTCATCACCGAGTGCTCGATGAGCGACAACATCGCCGCCGCCTCCGCCGGCGTGGAGTTCGTCCGCCCCTGCAACCTGTGCCCACACATGAAGCGCAACAACCTCGGCAACATCCGGGTCGCGCTGGAGGAGATGCGACACGAGGTGACGATCGACCCCGACGTCGCAGAGCGCGCCCGCGCCGCCGTCGAGCGCATGCTCGCGGTCCGATGAGCAGCGATCGGCCGGTGATCGTCGGCGCGGGGCTCGCCGGCCTGCTCACGGCGCTCCGACTGGCCCCCGCCCCGTGCCTCGTCCTCAGCGCCGGACCGCTCGGCGCGGGCAGCTCGACCGGTCTCGCCCAGGGCGGGATCGCCGCGGCCGTGGCACCCGGTGACTCGGCGGCACTGCACGCCCTCGACACGCTGGCCGCCGGCGCGGGCCTCGGCGAGCGGAAGGCGATCGAGCGGGTGACGGGCGGGGCCGCCGAGGCCCTCGCCTACCTCGTGGACCTCGGCGCCGAGCTCGACCGGGACGACGACGGCGCATTGCTCCTCGGCCTCGAGGGCGCGCACAGCCGGCATCGCATCGCGCACGCGGGCGGCGACGCCACCGGGCGCGAGCTGCTGCGGGCCGCGACGGCCGCAGTGCGGCGCACGCCGTCGGTCATGGTGCTCGAGCACGCGCGGGCGGTCCGGGTCGTCGTCGAGGACGGGGCGGTCCGCCGCCTCGAGGTCGTCCTGCAGGGCGACCAGCCGGCGTTCCTGCCGACCGACCGGGTCGTGCTGGCCACCGGCGGGATCGGCGGCCTGTTCGCGCACTCGACCAACCCCTCGTCCTCGCGCGGCCAGGGCCTCGCACTCGCGGCGCGTGCCGGCGCGGTGCTGCGGGACCTGGAGATGGTGCAGTTCCACCCCACCGCCCTCGACGTCGGCCTGCGGCCCATGCCGCTGGTCAGCGAGGCGCTCCGTGGCGCCGGCGCGCGCCTGGTGGACGCCTCCGGCCGCGACCTGCCGGGTGACCCGCTCGCGTCGCGCGACGTCGTCGCCCGCCGGGTGTGGACGCACCTGGCCGACGGCGGCCGCGCCTTCCTCGATGCCCGCGACGTCCCGGACGTCGCCGAGCACTTCCCCACCGTCACCGCCGCGTGCCGGACCGCGGGGATCGATCCCGCCCGCGACCTGCTCCCCGTGAGGCCGGCTGCGCACTACCAGATGGGCGGCGTCGCGGTCGACGAGCACGGCCGCAGCACGGTCCCGGGGCTGTGGGCGGTCGGGGAGGTCGCGAGCACGGGGCTGCACGGCGCCAACCGGCTCGCGTCGAACTCGCTCCTCGAGGCGGCGGTGTGCTCCCGATGGGTGGCCGAGGATGTCGACCGCGGCCGTCCAGGCAGGAACGACCAGCGCGACCACGGTGGCGCCCTCCTCCACCCGGACCGGGACGGGCGCTCGCGCGGGGGCGAGCGACGGTCGTCGTCGCTCCCTCGACCTGTCCCTCATCCCGCGAGAAGCGGGCCCGCGCAGGACACGCCCGACGCGCTCGACCTCGCCGAGGTGCGCGGCCTCGTGTCGTCCGCCGTCGGCGTCGTGCGGGACGGCCCCACCCTGACCGCGGCCCGTGACCGGCTCCGCGCAGCCCACCTCGCGGATCCCGACGACGACGACACGCTCGTCGCCCTCCTGCTCGTCACCGGCGCGCTGCGCCGCGAGGAGAGCCGAGGGGCGCACCACCGCACCGACCACCCGTCCCCCGCGCCGGCGGCCCACCAGGACCTCACCCTGGCCGACGCGTATGACCACGCCCTGGAATGGAGCACCGCATGAGGCACCTGCCGACCGTCCTGATCGAACCGCTCGTCCGCGACGCCCTGCGCGAGGACCTCGGCCGCGCCGGCGACGTGACGACCGACTGGGTCGTCCCCGCCGACCGGGAGGCCACCGCGGAGCTCGTGGCGCGGGACCCGGGCGTCGTCGCGGGCACGGACCTCGTCGTGCTCGCCTTCTCCCTGCTCGACCCGCGGGTGACGGTCGACGTCGAGCGGCCCGACGGGACCGCCGTCGCGCCCGGCGACCGGGTCGCCACGGTGAGCGGGCCCGCCCGCGCGCTGCTGACCGCGGAGCGGGTGGCACTGAACTTCCTCGGGCACCTGTCCGGCGTCGCCACCGCGACCGCCCAGATCGCCGGAGCAATCTCCGGCACCGGCACGCGGGTGTGCTGCACCCGCAAGACCACGCCGGGCCTGCGGACGGTCGAGAAGCACGCCGTGGTCGCGGGCGGGGGCGTCAACCACCGCTTCGGCCTGGACGACGCGGTGCTCATCAAGGACAACCACGTCGCGCTGGCCGGCGGCGTCGGCGCGGCCGTGGCCCGGGTGCGCGAGGCGGCCGGGCACCTCGTGCCGATCGAGGTGGAGGTGGACACGCTCGACCAGCTGCGCGAGCTGCTGGCCACCCCTGTCGACGCCGTCCTGCTGGACAACATGACGCCCGACCAGCTGGCGGAGGCGGTCGAGCTCGTGGACGGCCGGATGGTCACCGAGGCGTCCGGCCGCCTCACGGCCGAGACGGCGCCCGCCGTGGCCGCCAGCGGTGTGGACCTGGTGTCGGCCGGCTGGCTGACCCACTCGGCGCCCGTCCTCGACATCGGCCTGGACCTGCTGATCCCGTAGGGCCAGAGACGGGCGACGAGGCGCCCACGGCCGAGCACATCTGCCTCGCACATCGGCCGGGCCGACGCGTACCGGGACATGCGTAACGGGCCCCACGCTGCCGCGTGCCGTTACACGTCTGAGCAGAGGCCACTCAGTTCGTCGAGCGATTCCCCGATCATCTCGGTGTCCGCGCGTGTGATTCCCGCGTACAGTCGCTGAGCCTCTGCCGAGATCTCCGAGTGGTCAGGAGCCTCGTAGGCTATCGGGGCGCCCAGAAGGCCCGCCGCCCCGACCGCCTGGGTGAGAACCAGCCGATCCTCGACGTCCGCATGCGCAGCAGACCCGATCCACTCGTCCACAGGTTGGTCGGTCGCGAGGTTGTCATCGACGAGCGCGCACGCGTAGGCGATTCGGCCGTTAGCCGTTACATCGACCTCGTCGTCCGCAAACCCGCCTTCCTCACACGCCGACACGAGATCACCGATCGCGTTCTCGACGTCGTCGGCCTCACCCTCGCTGATGCCGCGGAATAGTGCATCCGCCGCCTCCGACAGATTCTCGTGCCCCACCAACGGTGCCGTCGATCCGGCGCCCACGAGCGCATGGATTGCCGTACCATTGACGAACCCCTCTCCTGAATCGGGGCCCGGGATGGAATCCCAGTCCCAGGCATCGACCGGTTCACCGTGCTCAAACTCCCCGACCAGGCTGCACGCGTAAGTGACGATGCCGTCGGTGTCGGTCGCCGGAATGGAGTCGTCGCTTTCACCGCACCCGGCGAGCGCCACCAAGACGACCGCTGTCGCCCCTGCCAACGCCCGGCGGCGGTACGTCGTCAGCGACGTCGTCATCGTCATCACCTCGGCAACTCGTCGTCGTCCGCACCAATCCACGGACTAGTCATTGTTCTAATAACATAGCGGCCGTACCCTCCGCGTCCAAGCGGGCGCGCGCGATCGTGACGGCTCCGTGACTCGAGGAGCCGCTCTGGCAGGCGGGATCACCACCCCCGCACACCTATCGTCACTCAAGTTCCCCGACTCACCCACCATTGCGCACCGCCGGCATGATCGCGTCGCCGAGCTCGCACCTCCTGACGTCGAGCGCGTTCTCACGCGGTAAGAGCAGGCTCCTAGGACGCGGCGATTGCCGTGCCGCTGGACACACACCCCGACGACAACAACGCGATCGCGACGACAACTAGAGAGACGGCCGCGACTCCGCACGCAACCAGAAGAATGGCCGCGAGTTCGAAATCCGTGAAGCCGAGGCCAAGAGCGCGGAGCACAAACAAGCAGGCATCGACGGACCCGACCAGGAGCGCCAGCACGACCGGGAACAGCGCCGACCACGCCACGGTCTGTCGCGCTCCCGGAACAATCGGGCCTGCGCCAAGAGAGCACCCGTTGCGGCTCGGGAACGCACGGCTCGGTCTCCGAGTGGTCGCGCCAGCGCGACGAGCAGCATGCCAGCACGGTCAGGAGACCGGATGAGACCCAGTCATTCCCTGGATGTCATCGGCGCCAGGCATCGAATCGTCCCCGGTGCCACACCAATCGCGCCCCAACGTCAACGCACCTGCCGGCACATTGCGTGATCCCGCTGTCACGACTGCACTTCTCGGCAGGCATTGCCATCGAGTGATGAGTCAGAATAGTTCACTACCGCCACGACGAAACTGGGCACAGTGGTTCATGTTCTTTAGCGCCCGGATCGCGCTCAATCCACTATGAAGTGACCGCACCGCAGAACTCCAAACTAAACATACTCTAGTTGCAGAACCACGAAGATCCTAAGGCTGCGATTCAACAATCCCAGACCGAGAACTCGATCACCTCAATCGCTGCAGCCTTGACCGCATTCCGGCAGTCCCGGCAGTACGAATGATGAACCATCAGAAAGACTCACAGTTAAACTTCCCGAGTTAAGGACACTGTCCGTTTCCAGGGCGATTATACTCATTCCATCGCGCCCGACCACTCCGACACCGCCTTCTGCGCTGCCCGAGGACGCCGTTTCCATGCCGTTAAGTCGAGCGCCCGCAGGAAGTGCATGAGCTGCCACCCCGCGCTCCGCATCATGTCCGTCAACGGTCATCGATATACCGCGCTCCGAAAACTGCGCGGGACGGACGCACGATATACCCGTTACCCCAGCATTTCCGATCAATGCAGAGTCTGAAGGCGGCAGAAGCACCACGACACACATCTCACTCTGTTCGGATAAACCTAACCAGTAGCGCACTCCGTCATCCTCACCGATAAAGCGCGCCGACGAGGGGGTCACGAGGTCATACGAGAGGATCTGATCTGGCAGTTCGTCGGAGGGCTCCTGATATTCCCCCAATACGGGAGCCAGATCAACTATGTCCTCGGACACCTCGTGCGACGATGCGACTTCGTCAGGTGAATCAACAGCACCTACACTGGACACCACGCCCCAGGAACCGAGCAAGATCCCGGCACCTCCTGCTAGCGACAAAGCGACTGTTCGAACACTCATGTCTCCTCCAAGACTACGCGTTCACGAAAACCATGGCCGATTCATTAACCATTGTTTCTTATCGAACTGTTCAGATTCCGCAAGGAAGACAATTCGCGCCGAATTAGTCACGCCAGGTACAATAGATTGGCACCGAACTAGTTCCGCCCCACCACCAACACTGAGCGATCGCTGACCGCAACTGCGAATCACCGCACAAAGTGGTTCCACCCGTAGGGCCAGTCAGAAAACACCACGTCTGACCACCAGGCGGCGGAGCGTAGTGACCGGTTGCCTGCTGCGCGAATGCCACCGAAGTAAGCACAGAAGTGGCATTCATGTTGTTCGTTGGGCTTCGATGGTGGGTATTTTCGGTGGCAGTGCCATCCACATACACCCAAGTTGCAAGAGGCGCCGTCACTGGCCCCTCCAATGCCGGAGGATGCGGACCTGCCGTGTCGACTACAGCTAGTTCGTTAGCCGACGAACCGCTACCCCCTAAGCCAAGTAGAAGCATGCCAATAAGGAATATTGCTTGCGCCGCTATCGACGCCGCTCTGCGTCTCATGCGTAAAGAGCACATCGTTCTAACACCTGGGTCAAGAATCCGCTCGCCACATCGGGCAGCGGGCAAACCCGCGCTAGCCGACCTTGCGCACCTGCGGCACGATCGCCTCGCCCGCCCCGGCGGACACCGTGAGCTCGAGCGAGAGCGTCTCGTCCATGACGAGCTCCCGGTGCGCCTCGACCACCGCGACCCTCTCCGCGGGCACGGCGAGCGTGAGCGCGATCCGGTCGGACACGTGCAGGCCGGCGTTCTTGCGCTCGTCCTGCACGGCGCGCACGACGTCGCGGGCGTAGCCCTCGGCCTCGAGCTCGTCGTCGATGGACGTGTCCAGCGCGACGAAGCCGCCGCCCGGGAGGACGCCCGCCGTCACGTCCTCGGAGGCCCCCTCGGCCCGGTTGACGGTCGTGGTGCGCTCGACCTGCTCGGCGCCCAGAGTCACCGACGCGCCGGCGCCTGGCAGGCCGTCCGGGACCACGACGCCCGGGAACGTCGCTCCGCCGTCGTCGATCTCCTGCCACTCCCCTGCCTTCGCGGCGGCGAACAGCTGGGACGTCAGGCGGCGCAGCTCCTTCGGCAGCTCGCGCGGCAGCACGGCGAGGTCGGTGCGGACCTCGAGGGCGGCGTCCTCGGGGCGGACGAGCTCGACCGCCCGGACGTTGACCTCGCGGGCGATCAGCGACGCGTACGGCTCGAGCGCCGCCGGGTCGTCGACGGCCACGGTGAGGGTGCGCAGCGGCTGGCGCACCCGCAGGGACGCCGCCTTGCGCAGCGCGTGCGCGGCGGAGACGGCCTCGCGGACCTGGTCCATCGCCGCGACGATCTCCGGCGCCACGACCGACTCACCCAGGGAGGGCCAGTCCGTGAGGTGCACGGAGCGGCCGCCGGTGAGCCCCCGCCAGACCTCCTCGGTGACCATCGGCGCGAGCGGAGCCATCACGCGGGTGAGCACCTCCAGGGCCGTGCGCAGCGTGTCGAACGCCCCGCGCTCCTCGGCCCAGAACCGGTCGCGGGAGGTCCGCACGTACCAGTTGGTCAGCAGGTCGAGGTGCTCACGGACGAGCTGGGTCCCCCGCGGCACGTCGTAGGTCTCGAGGGCGGCGCCAACCTCGTCGGCGAGCACCCCGGTCCGCGCCAGCAGGTAGCGGTCCATGACGTCGAGCGCCTCGACCGCCTCGGCGTCGGTCAGGTCCACGCCGTCCGAGACGTAGCCCGCCCCGCCGTCGAGCGTCCCGGCATAGAGCGCGTAGAAGTACCAGGCGTTCCACAGCGGGAGGTGCACCTGCCGGACCACCTCGCGGATGCCCTCCTCGGTGACCACGAGGTTGCCGCCGCGCAGGATCGGGGAGGCCATGAGGAACCAGCGCATCGCGTCGGCGCCGTCGCGGTCGAGGACCTCGGAGACGTCGGGGTAGTTGCGCAGCGACTTGCTCATCTTCCGGCCGTCGGAGCCGAGCACGATGCCGTGGCTCACCGAGGTGCGGAACGACGGCCGGTCGAACAGGGCGGTGGCGAGGACGTGCAGTGTGTAGAACCAGCCGCGCGTCTGACCGATGTACTCCACGATGAAGTCGCCCGGGTAGTGGTGCTCGAACCAGTCGGCGTTCTCGAACGGGTAGTGCACCTGCGCGAACGGCATCGACCCGGAGTCGAACCAGACGTCGAGGATGTCGGGGATGCGGCGCATCGTCGCCCTGCCCGACGGGTCGTCCGGGTTGGGGCGCGTGAGCTCGTCGATGAACGGGCGGTGCAGGTCGGGGTTCCCGTCCCGGTCCGTCGGCAGGCGGCCGAAGTCGGCCTCGAGCTCGGCGAGGGACCCGTAGACGTCCGTGCGCGGGAACGCGGGGTCGTCGCTCACCCACACGGGGATCGGGGTGCCCCAGTAGCGGTTGCGGGAGATCGACCAGTCGCGGGCGCCGGCGAGCCAGTTGCCGAAGATGCCGTCCTTGATGTGCTCCGGCACCCACGTGATGTCCTGGTTGAGCTCGACCATGCGGTCCCGGAACTGGGTGACGCGGACGAACCAGCTGGTCACGGCCTTGTAGATGAGCGGGGTGCGGCAGCGCCAGCAGTGCGGGTAGGAGTGCACGTAGGACGCGCGGCGCACGAGCAGCGCGCGCTCGGCCTCGGGGCGGCGGGCGAGCGGTCCGCTGCCGTCGCGCAGGTCGGTGAGGATCGACTTGTTGGCGTCGAACACCTGCTGCCCCGCATAGTCGCTCACCTCGGCGGTGAAGCGCCCCGCGGCGTCGACGGGCACCACGGGGCGGATCCCGACGGCGTCGCACACCGTCATGTCGTCCTCACCGAAGGCGGGGGCGAGGTGGACGAGGCCGGTGCCGTCCTCGGTGGTGACGAAGTCGCCGAGGATGATCTGCCAGGCGTGCGGTCCCGGGGCGGCGTCGTCGTCGCGGCCGGTGAAGTAGTCGAAGATCGGGGCGTAGCTGCGCCCGGCGAGGTCGCGTCCCGTGAGCCGCTCGACGATCTCGGGCTCCTCGCCGAGCTCCTTGGCGTAGGCGCCGAGGAGGGCCTCGGCGAGGATGACGCGCTCGCCGGCGGCGGGGCCGTCGGCCGGGCGCACCACCACGTAGTCGATATCCGGCCCGACGGCGATGGCCAGGTTCGAGGGCAGCGTCCACGGGGTGGTGGTCCAGATCAGGGCGAGCTCGCCGGTCTCGAGCCGCACTCCGACGGTGGCGGTCTCGTCCTGGCGGTCCTGATAGACGTCGTCGTCCATGCGGAGCTCGTGGTTGGACAGCGGCGTCTGGTCGTTCCAGCAGTACGGCAGGACGCGGTAACCCTCGTAGGCCAGGCCCTTGTCGTAGAGCTGCTTGAACGCCCAGATCACCGACTCCATGTAGGTGACGTCGAGGGTCTTGTAGTCGTGCTCGAAGTCGACCCAGCGGGCCATGCGGGTGACGTAGTCCTGCCACTCGCCGGTGTAGCGGAGCACGGAGTCGTGGCAGGCCTTGTTGAAGGCCTCGATGCCCATCTCGTCGATCTGGGACTTGTCGGTGATGCCGAGGATCCGCTCGGCCTCGAGCTCGGCGGGCAGGCCGTGCGTGTCCCAGCCGAAGCGGCGCTCGACGCGCTTGCCGCGCTGCGTCTGGAAGCGCGCGACGAGGTCCTTGACGTAGCTCGTCAGCAGGTGGCCGTAGTGGGGCAGGCCGTTGGCGAAGGGCGGGCCGTCGTAGAAGACGAACTCGTTGTCCCCGTTCTCGCCCGGCTCGCGGTTGTCGATCGAGGCCTGGAACGTGCCGTCGGCCCTCCAGTGCGCGAGGACGGACTCCTCGATCTGGGGCAGGCGCGGCGAGGGGTCGACGTCGCCGTCGCGGTGGAGGGGGTAGTGGCCCTGGGTGCTCATCGCGGTCCTTCTCGTCACGGGTTGCCTGCCGTGCGAGGACGACTCTCCTGCCGCGCGTCTCCGCGCGGTCGGTGCCGCGGTACCACCCCGCTTGCCGCACCCCTGCTCGCGCGCGGGTGCGGCCGCTCTGCTCCGGCTGTCACGGGCCTGCCCCGTCCGGTTCTACTGGGGCGCACCCGCTGCGCGGAGGCGCCTGTTCTTCCGGAGGCTCGCCGGTGATGCCCCGCTCGCGCGGGCCGGGTCGATGCCTGTGTGCCCATCCTACCGCTGCGTCGAGATTGCGGTTGGTGCCCGTCGAGATTGCGGTTTGTCGAAGTTGCGGTTCGTCGAGGTTGCGGTTCGTCTCCGTCGAAAATGCGGTTCGTCGAGGTTGCGGTTCGTCGTCGTCAAGGTTGCGGTTCGTCGTGGTCGTCGAGCGTCCGGGTGGGGCCACGCGTACGCGACCTTCCTCCTCGCCCCTGCACCGCCAGCCCCCCCCCGACCTGCGCGGATGACCATGGCGGGCTGACCTCCCCATGCGCGTCCGGTGCGCATCAGGCGCGACGGCGCCACAGTGGCGCGATGCGGTACTCGACGACGAGGCAGACACTGGCAGCGACGGCAGCGGCAGCTCTTGCACTGAGCCTCGCCGCATGCTCGGACGACGACGTCGACACCACCGAACCCGCCCCACCGGCCACGTCGGAGCCGGCGCCCGAGCCGACCGAGGAACCGACGACGGAAGAAGCACCCTCCGACGAGACTCCGTCCGAGGACCCGACCACAGAGGAACCGCCCGCGGAGGAGACGCCGTCCGACGACGCTCCGACCGAGGAGTCGCCGTCCGAGGACCAGGGGGACGACGAGGGTGATGGGAGCGGGGACGCCGGCAGCGCGCACCCGACCGACGTCCCCGGCTCCGTGGAGCTGTTCGGGGCGATCGCGACCGTCCAGGACGCCCACCCCGACGCCCAGGTCGTCGCCGTCTCGCACAACGACACCAGCGAGTACCCCGAGGAGCCCGAGGGCAACGGCACCGTGGTCGAGGCGGTCAGCGGCGACCAGCTGCTGACGATCACCCTCGACCCGTCGGGCGCCGTCGTCGACGAAACCTCGACGCCCGCCGACTCGGAGATCCTCGGACACCTCGACGTCGCGGCGCTGACCATCGACGACGCCATCGAGCTCGCGCTCGCCGAGACCAGCCTCGGCGGCGGGGAGTTCATCCTGCACAGCGTGTCCCTGACGGCAGTCTGGGAGGGCGATGCGGCGTGGAACTTCCTGTTCTACGGCCCGCACGACTTCTCGGTCGTCTACGACGCCGTCACCGGGGAGAACGTCAGCCCGGTCGGCTGACGGCCACGATCGCCGGCCGGCCGGGCCTGTCCGCACCCCTCGGCCCGGCGCGCCGCCCGCACCCACCCGCACCCAGCGAGGGGAGCGGTGCCCCGGGGCACCGCTCCCCTCGTCCGCACCGGAGCATCGCACCGTGGCACGGCTACGGTCGCGGCATGTCTCCGCACCGCACCACCTGGTCCCTCGCCGCCGTGGCCGGCATCGCGCTGACGCTCGGTGCGTGCGCGGGCGACCCGATCGCTCCCTCCGGCGGCCCCACCGGACCCACCGGTCCCACCGGTCCCACCGAAACGCCGTCGGCCCCCTGCCCGGACTGGGCGGAGTGCGACACCGCGCCCGCATCGCCCGCAGAACTCCCGTCGACGGACGACGGGCTCGGGCTGCCCGACAATGCGTTCGACACCATCGATCGTGCGCTGCGCGACGCGGACGAGTAGAGCCCGACGCCGAGCATCGCCGACATCGCAACTCTCGAAGAGCTCTCCCTCGGCGAGACCGGGCAACGGATCGCCTGGGTGGTCGAGCACTCGACGATCGCGCTTCCGGAGGAGCACGGCACGACTGACGGCACCGAGGGCCGGTTCGATCAGGACGTGTGGCAGGTCTACACGGCTGCTGCCGACGAGGTGAGCATCGTCAGCTGGCCGGCCCCGCTCGACCCTGACCCGCAGGCCTGGGAGCCGCTCGAGGTCGAGACATTCGGCAACGAGGAGCTGGATACCGGCGCCGAGGACCAGCTGGCCGCCCACGAGGTCGGACTGACGGATGCAGTGGCGGCAGCGGTGACCGCACGCCCGGGGCCCGTCGTCATCGTCGCCACGACGGACGACGTGTCGGCCCGCCCGTTCCTCGCGGTCGGGATCCTCCAGGACGACGGGACCGCGTTGCGGGTGACCGTCGACGCCGCCACCGGTGAGGTGCTCAACGCGGTGCCGGTCGGCGACGGTGCCTCGGACGGCAGGTCCCGGGACGACCGCGACGAGAGCGAGGAGCCCGACGAGGGCGGCACCACCACCTGACGGGTGGTGCCGGCTCAGGGACCGACCGCCGTGAGGTAGGCGAGCACCGCCCGCACGCGGCGGTTCTCCTCGTTCGCCGCGAGCCCCAGCCCGCTGAACACGTTGGCCACGTGCTTGGCCACCGCCCCGTTCGACAGCACGAGCCGCTCCGCGATCTGGGAGTTGCTCAGCCCGGAGGCCATGAGCTCGAGCACCTCCCGCTCGCGCACGGTCAGCGTGTCGACGGCGGTGCGGCGCCCCGCCACGAGGCGCGAGACGACGTCGGGGTCCGCCACCACTCCCCCGGCCGCGACGATCCCGAGCGAGCGCATGAAGTCCGCCACCCGCGCCACCCGCTCCTTGAGCAGATAGCCCAGCCCACCGACGTCGGGCCGGGACGAAGCCGCGGCCGGGTCGGAGAGCGGCGCGAACAGTTCCGCGGCGTACGCCGGGGCCGCGTACTGGGACAGCACGAGGATGCCGATCTCCGGGTGCGCTGCGCGGATCCGGGCGGCGGCGCGCAGGCCGTCCTCGCCGTCGCCGGGCGGCATCCGCACGTCGGTGACGACGACGTCGATCGCCTCGCCGCTGTCCGCCACCTTCTCGACGACGGCCTCGAGCTCGGGCGCCGACGCCGCCTGGGCCACCACGTCGTGCCCCTGCCGCTCGAGCAGCCCCACGAGGCCCTCCCGCAGCAGCGCCGCGTCGTCCGCCACCACCAGTCTCACGACCGACCTCCGAGCTCGACGACGACGGCGGCGTCCCCCTGGTCGAGCAGCAGGGGCACGTGGGCGGCGACGATCGTCGGGCCGCCGGCGGGGCTGGAGACCTCGAGCGCGCTCCCGACGGCGGCTAGGGCATGTCTCTAAAGCAGGTGGTTGAGCCATTGGGTGACGGCTCGCAGGACGGCTCCTGCTCGGTAGGTCAGTGCGAGCTTGTCGTAGCGGGTGGCCAGCGCGCGCCATTGTTTGACATCGCTGTATCCGCGTTCGATGACGTTGCGGCCGCGGTAGGCCTCGGTGTCCAGTCCGACGGGCCGGCCACCGCGTGAGCCGCGGTTGCGCCGGTGTTGCTGCTGGTCGCGGGGCTCGGGGATGACGCATTTGATGCCGCGACGGCGCAGAGCCTGCCGGGTGGCGCGCGAGGAGTAGGCCTTGTCGCCACGCAGCATGTCCGGTCTCGTTCGAGGGCGACCGGGCCCGGCTCGGTCGATCGAGAGGGCATCGAGCAACGGGCGCAGCATGGGTGAGTCGCCGCCCTGGCCGGGCCCGCACAGGATCACCAGGGGTAGTCCGTGCCCGTCGACGAGCTGATGGATCTTTGTCGACAGTCCGCCTCGGGAACGGCCCAACGCGTGATCAGGAGGCTCGACGCGCAGATTCTTGTGATTCCACAGCTCCCCCTGTGGTGCGGGCCAGGTTCGTGCCGTGCTGGTGAGCGCGGCAGATCGTGGAGTCGACCGCGACCGACCAGTCCAGCTCTCCTTGGGCGTCGGCGCGGACCAGGAGAGCGTCGAGGACCCGGTCCCAGGTTCCGTCCTGAGCCCAGGCTCGATGGCGCTTCCAGACGGTCTGCCAGGGCCCGAACTCCTCGGGCAGATCTCGCCAGGCCAGACCGCACCGGTAGCGGTAGATGATTCCCTCGATCACCTGGCGGTGATCCCGCCTGGGTCTACCTGACCAGGGACGTTGAGCAGGCAACAGCGACTCGATCGTCTCCCACTGCGCGTCGGACAACACACTTCTGCGACTCATCCACCCAGACTCACGCACACCCGGGCCACCGCTTAGGAGACACGCCCTAG
>NZ_JBNDMZ010000012.1:0-28899 GCF_049856295.1 Georgenia sp. Z1344
CTAGGGCGTGTCTCCTAAGCGGTGGCCCGGGTGTGCGTGAGTCTGGGTGGATGAGTCGCAGAAGTGTGTTGTCCGACGCGCAGTGGGAGACGATCGAGTCGCTGTTGCCTGCTCAACGTCCCTGGTCAGGTAGACCCAGGCGGGATCACCGCCAGGTGATCGAGGGAATCATCTACCGCTACCGGTGCGGTCTGGCCTGGCGAGATCTGCCCGAGGAGTTCGGGCCCTGGCAGACCGTCTGGAAGCGCCATCGAGCCTGGGCTCAGGACGGAACCTGGGACCGGGTCCTCGACGCTCTCCTGGTCCGCGCCGACGCCCAAGGAGAGCTGGACTGGTCGGTCGCGGTCGACTCCACGATCTGCCGCGCTCACCAGCACGGCACGAACCTGGCCCGCACCACAGGGGGAGCTGTGGAATCACAAGAATCTGCGCGTCGAGCCTCCTGATCACGCGTTGGGCCGTTCCCGAGGCGGACTGTCGACAAAGATCCATCAGCTCGTCGACGGGCACGGACTACCCCTGGTGATCCTGTGCGGGCCCGGCCAGGGCGGCGACTCACCCATGCTGCGCCCGTTGCTCGATGCCCTCTCGATCGACCGAGCCGGGCCCGGTCGCCCTCGAACGAGACCGGACATGCTGCGTGGCGACAAGGCCTACTCCTCGCGCGCCACCCGGCAGGCTCTGCGCCGTCGCGGCATCAAATGCGTCATCCCCGAGCCCCGCGACCAGCAGCAACACCGGCGCAACCGCGGCTCACGCGGTGGCCGGCCCGTCGGACTGGACACCGAGGCCTACCGCGGCCGCAACGTCATCGAACGCGGATACAGCGATGTCAAACAATGGCGCGCGCTGGCCACCCGCTACGACAAGCTCGCACTGACCTACCGAGCAGGAGCCGTCCTGCGAGCCGTCACCCAATGGCTCAACCACCTGCTTTAGAGACATGCCCTAGCTGGCGCTGGGGTTGCGGCATGAAGGCGCAGCAGAGCCCCCCGGAATATCCATGCGTCTGCATGCGCTGGAGTGTGTGACAACGAACGTTCAGCGAAGTCGCAGGCCCGACCTCCCAACCTCAGTCTCGACGTGTACCAACCGCAATCTCGACGAGCACGAACCGCAATCTCGACGAACAGAACTTCCACCGAAGGCGAGACATGACCACCCAGTCCACCGGGACCCGAGACACCGGCTACGTCACCCGCATGCGGGACCACGTCGGGCAACGCGTCGTCGGGCGCGAGCACGAGCTCGACCTCGTGCTCGCCGCGGTCGCCGCCGGTCGGGACATCCTGCTCGAGGGCCCGCCGGGCACGTCGAAGTCGACCCTTCTTCGGGCGATCGCGGAGGAGTGGGGGATCCCGTTCGTCCTCGTCGAGGGCAACGCGGACCTCACGCCGAGCAAGCTCATCGGCGGGCACGACCCGTCCCGCGTGCTGCGCGAGGGCTACAAGGACGAGAACTTCGTCGACGGTCCGCTCGTCCGCGCCATGCGCGAGGGCGGCTTCCTCTACATCGAGGAGTTCAACCGCGCCCCCGACGACACCCTCAACACCCTCCTCACCGCGATGGCGGAGCGCGAGGTCACGGTGCCGCGCGTCGGCTCGGTCACCGCGCAGCCGACCTTCCGGATCATCGCCTCGATGAACCCCTACGACAACGTCGGCACCACCCGGTTGTCCTCCTCGGTCCACGACCGGTTCAACCGGCTCGTCGTCGACTACCAGGGGGCCGACGACGAACGGGCCATCGTCGCCCTGCGCACCGGCCTCGGCCCCTCGGACTCGATCGGCACGATCACCACCCCCGACGACGACGACCAGCTCCCCGCGGATCTCGCCGCAGCGCTCGTGGCCGACTCCGTGGCACTCACGCGCGCCACCCGCGACCACGAGGACACCCGCCAGGGCAGCTCGGTGCGCGGGGCGATCGACCTCGCCCTCGTCGGCGCCCAGCTCCTCGCGATGCGGGGGATCGAGACTCCCGGCGAGGGGCGCCTGACCGACGAGGACACCCCGCGCCGTCGGTACGCCGAGTCGATGCGGGACGCCGCGATGGTCGCCCTGTCCGGCCGCCTCCACGTCGACGCCGCGAGCGCGACCACACCGGAGCGCGTCGTCCAGGAGATCTGGGAGGACCACTACCTCCTGCACCCCGCGGCGGCCGCCGGTGGTTGAAGAGAGATCGCGGCCGACTCACCGATCCGTCGCCGGAGCGAGAAGTCCGCGGGGCGTCGTCGTCGGCCGAAGGTCCTCGACGAGGACCCCACCGTCTTCGAGCCGGCCACGGGTGAGGGCGGCGGACAGGTCCTCGTCGCCCGCGGCGAGGGCACCGGGCCGGGCGCCAAGGTGCGCGGTTCCGCCGCGCCCGGCGAGACCGGCGAGGACGGCGTCGTCGTCGCGCTGGAGGACCTCGAGGAGGACGCCGACGCCGAGGCGCTGCGCCGCGCCCGAGAGATCGCCGCGGCCCTCGCCATCCCCCAGCCGCCACGACGCGAGAACGCCCGCCGCGGACTCGGCGACCTCGAGTCGCTGCCGTTCGTGGGCGGGGCCGACGAGATCGACCTCGAGGCCACCGTCGACAACCTCGTCGCCAACCCCGTCCCCGACGCCCGGGACGTCGTGGTCCGCGAACGGATCCGGCAGCGCCGCGCCGTCGTGCTCGTCGTGGACGTCTCCGGCTCGATGCGCGGGGAACGCGTGCGGGCCGCGGCCGCAGCGGTCGGCGCGCTCGTCGGCGAGCTCGGGCGTGACGACCTCTCCGTCGTGGCCTTCTGGTCCGACGCCGCGATCCTCGCGCCGATGGGCAGAGGGGTCTCGTCGTCGGAGATCCTTGAGCTACTCGTGCGGATCCCCGCGCGCGGGCTCACCAACGTCGAGCTGCCCCTGCGGCTCGCACGCGACGAGCTCGCGACCGTCCCGGGCGCGGAGGGACGGGTCCTGCTGCTCTCCGACTGCGTCCACAACGCCGGGCCGGACCCGCGCAGTGTCGCCTCGACCCTCCCGCGCCTCGACGTCCTGCTCGACACGACCGGGGAGAAGGACGTCGACCTCGGCAGGGACCTCGCCGGGCTCGGACGGGGGACACTGGAGACCGTGCGGTCCCACCGGGACCTGCCGGCCGCGCTGTCCCGGATCCTCGCGTCGTGAGAGCGACCCAGGACGACCCGTGACCGACCGGCACCACCCAGACCAGGCCCGCGGCGCCACGCCGTCGGGCACACCGGCGCGAGCATCGCGCCTCGAGAAGTAAGGACAGCAAGCCCATGGCCAACCCGTGGTTCGAAAGCGTCATCGAGGCGCAGCGCCGGGCGCGCAGGCGCCTCCCGAAGTCCGTCTACATGGCACTCGTTGCGGGCTCGGAGCGCGGTACGACCGTACGCAGCAACATCGACTCGTTCTCCGAGCTCGGCTTCGCCCCGAGGATCACGAACAACGCGATGAACCCGGACACGTCGACGACGATCATGGGGGCGCCCGTCGACCTTCCCGTGATGATCTCGCCGACCGGGGTCCAGGCCGTCCACCCGGACGGAGAGCTGGCCGTCGCGCGCGCCGCGGCCAACCGTGCTGCGGCGATGGGCCTGGGGGCATACTCGTCGAAGCCGATGGAGGACGTGATGGACGCCAACCCGGGGCGCACGTTCTTCCAGCTGTACTGGTCAGGAGGGCGCGACCAGATGGCCGCGCTCGCGCAGCGCGCGAAGGACGCCGGCGCCGCGGGCCTCATCGTCACGCTCGACTGGACGTCCGGCTACGGCCGCGACTGGGGCAGCCCCGAGATCCCCGAGCAGATGAACATCAAGACCATCCTCGGGTACATCCCCGAGATCGTCCTCGGCGGCAAGTTCGACTACGCGCTCGACTGGGCGAAGACCCTGCGCCCGCCGGAGCTGTCCGTGCCCAACGCGGTGCTCAAGGGCGAGCGGGCCCCTGGCTTCTTCGAGGCGATGGGTGTCTGGCGCCAGACCGAGATCCCGAGCTGGGACGACATCGCCTGGCTCCGCGAGCAGTGGGACGGGCCGTTCATGGTCAAGGGCATCACCCGGGTCGACGACGCGCGCGCCGCCCGCGACGCCGGCGCGAGCGCCATCTCCGTGTCGAACCACGGCGGCAACAACCTCGACACGACACCCGCGACCATCCGGCTCCTCCCGGCGATCGCCCAGGCCGTGGGGAACGAGATCGACGTCCTCATGGACGGCGGTGTCCGCCGTGGCTCCGACGTCTACAAGGCGCTCGCCCTCGGCGCGAAGGCCGTCCTCATCGGCCGCGCCTACCTGTGGGGCATGAGCGCCAACGGGCAGGCCGGCGTCGAGAACGTCCTCGACATCATGCGGGACGGGCTCAAGGCCGCGATGATGGGCAACGGCGACAAAGCCCTGGCCGACATCTCGATCGACGACCTCGTCATCCCGCCGAACTTCGCGATCACCGCGGGCGGCGACGAGGGCAACGTGTGGGGCGCGCCGGAGCTGCGGCCGCAGTCCGCGATCGACTCGAAGAGCCGCGGGGAGCGCCCGACCGTCTGACCGGGCTGCGGGACTCCCGGGCCCGACCCACCGGTGGGGGGCAGGTGACGCGTACGGAGCCCCCGACGAGTCACTTGCCCCCCACTGGTCGGACGCCAGGCTCGCCGGTGCCAGACGGGCCGGCCGGGACCTGGCCACCACGACCACCGGATCGACACACGAGAGCAAGGAGTCAGAGTTGTCCAACGAGCTGCAGGGCAAGGTTGCCCTTATCACCGGAGCCGCCCGCGGTCAGGGCCGCACGCACGCCGTCAAGCTGGCGTCGATGGGTGCCGACATCGTCGCCTACGACATCGCGGGATCGGCCGGGGAGTTCCTGCCCTACCCCGCGGCGACGACCGAGGACCTCGCCGAGACGCGGCGCCTCGTCGAGGAGCTCGACCGGCGCATCCTCACCGTGCAGGGCGACGTCCGGGACAAGGCTGCGCTCCGGGCGGCCGCCGATCGCGCGGTCGCGGAGCTGGGAAGCATCGACGTCGTCGTGGCGAACGCCGGCATCTGCGAGCCGGCCAAGTGGCAGGACATCACCGACGAGTCGTGGCAGGCCACCATCGACATCAACCTCACCGGCGTCTGGAACACGATCACCGCGACGGCGCAGCACATGATCGACGCCGGCAACGGCGGATCGGTGATCGTCACCTCGAGCTACGCCGGCAAGAAGGTGCAGCCGATGATGATCCACTACACGTCCTCGAAGCACGCCCTCGTGGGCCTGACCCGCGGGTTCGCGATCGAGCTCGGGCTGCACGGCATCCGCGTGAACTCCGTCCATCCGGGAGGCGTCGCCACGCCGATGGGCGGCGGCGGCATGCTCGACGCGATCGCGGAGTCGACCAAGGAGAACCCGAAGGTCAATCAGATGGGGCAGTCCTTCATGGAGCCGGGGTGGCTCGAGCCGGAGAAGATCTCCGACGTCGTGGCCTTCCTCGCGTCCGACGCCTCCGGAGGGATGACGTCGGAGCACCTGAGCGTGGACCTCGGCACGCAGTACTTCTGACCGGGCCTACTCGGCCCACGGATGGGGGGAAAGTGACGCGTTCGGTGCCCCTGGCGCGTCGCATTCCCCCCAGCAGTGAGGGGCAGGTCGGTCCGCCCGTGTCGAGAGTGCGGCTGAGGGACCCAGCCGCACTCTCGACAGAAGCTGGGCGACGTCGCGCTCGTGCCGGGCACGAGGCTGAGCCGCACTCTCGACCGGCGTGGCGCTCTGGACCGCACTCTCGACCGAAACGGCGCTCCCAACCGCAATCTCGACGGGCACCAACCGCAATCTCGATGCGCACCAACCGCAATCTCGACGGGAGCGGGGCTACCGGCCCGGGACGAGGCCGGCGCGGACGACCGCCTGCAGGTCGCTGTGGTCGACGTCGAGCTCGCCGCCGAGGACGGCGGCCCAGCTGGGCAGCAGCTCGGAGTGGTAGCTGTGCGCGGTGCCGCCGTGCAGGGTGACGGACCGGGGCATGTCGACGGCGATCTGCCAGAACGTCACCCACGGGTACCAGTTGACGGCCGTCGAGACCTGGCGGCCGGCCTTCTCCCGGATCCACCGGGGGGCGCGCCACAGCAGGTCCGGCGACCACATGACCACGGGGTCGTTGCTGTGCTGGTGGAACACGAACCTCGGCGACTCCCACTCGACGTACGGCTCGCCGAACGCCCCGTGCGTCAGCTCGCTGGGCCGTGACACGAACCGGACGTGCCGCCCGTGGTCGACGATCGGCAGCACCTCCGGGGACCCGCGGCGGGACGACGCGACGAGCTCGCGCCACATGCGCGTGAACCGGGGCGTGCCGATCCAGACCCCGCCGTCCGTGCGGGCGAGCATGTCGGCGGCCGACGAGAACGCGGCGAGCCCCCCGTCCGTGCCGAGGGACTCCCCGCCGACGAACAGCTTGGGCTGCCTGTCCTCCGGGAGCGCACGCACCGCACGCTCGACGGCCTCGAAGAGCGCGACCCCGGCGCGCCGGGCGGTCTGCCGGTCGTAGACGAACGCGAGCCCGCTCGGCAGGTAGGAGTACTGCATCGAGACGATCGCGCAGTCCCCGCCCGTGAGGTACTCGATCGACGAGCCGTTCCACTCCTGGACCCAGCCGGACCCGGTCCCGGTCAGCACGAACACCGCCGACCGCTCGAGCCCGCCGGCCCGGATCAGCTCGCGGCACGCAGCCGCGGCCGTCTCCTCGATCTCCCGGTCCTCGAGGAACCCGGCGTACGCGCGGATCGGCTCGCGCGCGGGCCGCCCCGTCACCCGCTCGATGTCCGCGCGTCGCGGCCCGTCGCTGACGAACACCTGCCCGTGCCGGCCGAGCGTGTCGAAGGACTCCGCCGACGCCGCCGATCCGGAGCGCTCCGGCTCCAGCGGCTCCGACCGGCCGGGCGCCCGGCGTGCGTTCTGGTCCTTGGCCTGGACGGCGAGCCGGCGCAGCACCCGGCGGACGAGGAAGCGGTCGGAGGCGTAGAGGACGCCGGCCGCCGCGATCCCGGTGGACAGCGCGGGGACGAGGACCTTCGGCGCGACCCGGCGCACGGCCGGCGAGATGGCGTGGGCGCCGGCGGTCGTGGCGCGGGCGGCGAGGAGGACGGCGCCGAACCCCGCCGTGCCGGCCGCGAGCCCCGCGGCCTGCCCCACCGCGGAGACCGGCGCGGTGTCCGCGAGCTCGGCGATCTCCCGCTGCCGGCGCAGCGAGAGCAGGAACGCCGCTCCCGTGCCCACGCCGAGCGCCCCCTGCCACGCGGCCTTGACCCGGCGCTCCGCACGCGGCGACAGGTCCGAGCTGACCCGCGCGAGCCGGCCGGCGCCGCGCGCCACCCCGACCACGCCCTCGCCCACGAGGTAGCCGTAGGCCTGCGAGAGCCCGACGTTGACCGCCGTCATCCACCACTGCCGCGGCAGGAGGGAGGGGCCCAGGGCCACCCAGGTCGCGATCTGCGCCCCGGACGACCCGGCGTTGTCGAGCGCGCGAAGGATCGGGCGGGTGCGGCGCAGCGCGCCGCGAGCAAGTGAGCGCCTGGCCATGGCCCCATCCTCGCAAACCGGTCCGACGCCGTCGTCCGCCGTTCGGCTGACCTCCGCGCCCCGCGTACGGGGCCGGGTCGCACCCGGGACGGGCTGGTCTCCCACCGACGACGGCGGGGGTCCACCCCGTGGGGGATATCCCCCAGGAACCACCTCCGGCAGCACCCTGCCGGGCGGCGCCCGCGGCGCAATAGCGTGACCGTCATGAACACGACCTCTCCCGCCGCAGGTGGCGCCGTCCCGGCCGCGGTCCCGGCCGCCGCCGTGGGCCCCGCCGACCGCACGCCGGCCGCCGAGCGACGCCGCGGCGTCCTCGCCCGCACCGCGGACCTCACGGTCTCCGGGTTCGCCGACCTCGTCTTCTCCGGCGTCGTCAGCCTCTCGCTCACGATCCTCGTCGTCACCCTCGGTGCCACCGGCGTCGGGCTCGCCGTCCTCCTCGTCGGCCTCGCGCTGCTGCTCGGCACCCTCTACCTCCTGCGGTGGAGCGTCGAGCTGCACCGCTGGAAGGCCCGGTCGCTCTACGGCGTCCCGACCGCGATGGGCTGGCGCCGGCCGCCGCCCCACGCCCGCGCCCCCGGGTTCGGCGGCTACCTCGCCCGCCAGTGGGACCACCTCAAGGACGGCGAGCTGTGGCGCGGCCTCGGCCGCATGGTGGCCGGCGCGATCCTCGGTCTCGTCGTCCTCGCGTTCGTCGTCTGGGCCGCCCAGCGCGTCGGCATCCTCGTGGCCGCCCTCGCCCGCGGCTACACGGGCGTCCCGTTCGGCCCGTGGGTGCTCGAGACCTGGGCGCTCGCGCTGGTGACACTCCTCGTCGTCGTGCTCGCCGTCCTCGCCTGCCTGCTGTTCGCCCACATGTCCCGCGCGATGGACGCGGAGCTGCTCGGCGCCGTCACCCGCGCCCAGTACAGCGAGCGCATCGACCGGCTCGAGGGGGCGCGCCACGGCGCGGTCTCGGCCGCCGAGGACCAGCGCCAGCGCATCGAGCGCGACCTGCACGACGGCGTCCAGCCGCAGCTCGTCAACGTGGCGATGACCCTCGACATGGCGCGCCGCGCGTTCGCCACGAACCCGGCCGAGGCGCAGGCGCTGCTCGACGAGGCGCACTCCTCGTCGAAGGAGGCCATCACCTCGCTGCGCCAGACGGTGCGGGGCATCCACCCGGCCGTCCTCACCGACCGCGGGCTCGACGCCGCGCTCTCGGCGCTCGCCGCCCGCTCGACGGTGCCGGTCGACCTGGCCGTCGAGCTCGACGGGCGGCCCGGTCCCGAGGCGGAGGCCACCGTGTACTTCGTCGTCGCCGAGGCTCTCAACAACGTCACCAAGCACGCCTACGCGTCCTCCGCACGCGTGACGGTCCGGCCGATCGGTCCCGAGGGCGAGCACCTCCAGGTCGTCGTCTCCGACGACGGCGGTGGCGGCGCCACCCTCGAGGCCGACGAGACCCACACCGGGCTGCGCGGCATCCGCGACCGGCTCGCCGCGGTCGGCGGCTCGCTCACCGTGACCAGCCCCCACGGCGGCCCGACGACGATCATGGGTGAGCTCCCGTGCGGATCGTGATCTGCGAGGACTCCGTCCTCCTGCGCGCCGGGCTCGAGCGGCTGCTCTCCTCCGCCGGCCACGAGGTCGTCGCCTCGCTGCCGGACACCACCGACCTGCTCGAGGCGGTCCGCCCCGGGGTCGACCTCGCGCTCCTCGACGTGCGCATGCCGCCGACGTTCACGGACGAGGGCGTGCGGGCCGCGGTCGAGCTGCGCCGCCGCGACCCGAGCATCGCGGTCCTCCTGCTCAGCCAGTACGTCGAGCACGCCTACGCGGCGGACCTCGTGGCCCAGCACCCGCAAGGGCTCGGCTACCTGCTCAAGGACCGCGTGGCCGACGTCGGCGACTTCCTCGAGGACGTCGACCGCATCGCCGCCGGGGGCACCGTCCTCGACCCGGAGGTCGTCTCCCAGATCCTCGTCCGGACCCGAAGGAGCCAGCCGTTGTCCGACCTCACCCCGCGCGAGAAGCAGGTGCTCGCGCTCATGGCCGAGGGCCGGTCGAACGGCGCGATCGCGGCCGCCCTCAAGGTCTCGCCCGGATCCGTGGAGAAGCACGTCTCCGCGATCCTCCTCAAGCTCGACATCCCCAACACCCGAGACGAGAACCGCCGTGTCCTGGCGGTCCTGCGCTACCTGGAGTCCTGATGAGCACCGACGACACCACCCGCGAGCTCCCCACCACCCGCACCGACGACCCCGGCCGACCCGGTCGCCCCGGCGAGCCCACCCGCGCCGGCCGACCCGGCCGCACGATCCTCGTCGGCATCTCGGCGCTCCTCGTCGGCGCGTCCGCCGTCGGACCGGCCTTCGGCTACGTCCAGGGCCGCGACGACGGGCAGCCGATCGACGAGAGCGGCACGACCGCGGCGACCAGCTTCGCGATCGACGCCGACCGCGCCGACGTCACCATCGTGCGCACCGACGGCGACGAGATCGAGTGGTCGGTGACCGGCGGCCGGGCCACCACGCGGGTCGAGCTGACCGAGGACGGCGACACCGCGCGGCTCGAGGTCGACGACGCCCGCGAGATCTGGCTCGACGTCGGCCCGTCGTTCGACGTCAGCTGGATGGGCAGCGCGGTCACCCCCACGGCGCGCGTCACGCTGGCCGTGCCCGAGGGCACCGACATCGACGTCGCGAACGACTTCGGGCAGCTCGAGGCGGAGGACGTGGCGCTCGGCGACCTCGGGGTGTCCGCCTCGTTCGGGAGCGTCCGGGTCTCGGGGTCGGCGGAGAACCTCGACCTCGAGCTGGACTACGGCGACGCCACCGCGACCGACCTCGCCGTCACCGGGACGATCGAGATCTACTCCGACTTCGGCGACGTCGAGCTCCGGTCGCCCGAGGTGCCCGCGGCGGTCGACGTCGAGTCCTCCTTCGGGGACGTCACCGTGGCCCTGCCGCCCGCGAACTACTCCGTCTCGCACACGTCCGACCTGGGCGAGGCCAGCGACCGGCTCGAGAAGAACGGGGACGGCGACCCGGTCCCGGTGCGTCTGCACACGAGCTTCGGGGCCGTGACCGCCGAGACCTACTGACGACGGGGCCGCGACCTGCTGACGTCGGGGGCCGCGACCTACTGACCTCCGGCGCCGCGCGTGGCAGGATCTGCCCACCGCGGCGCCGCGAGGGTGCTGCTCGTGGTGGGGGAGCACGGCATGGAACGGATCGAGACCGTCCTCGGCGAGATCAGCGCATTCATCTGGGGGCCGTGGGTCCTCATCCCCCTCCTGGGGCTCACGGGCGTCCTGCTCACGATCCGCCTGCGGGGCATCCAGTTCCGGACCCTCGGCGCGGCGCTCCGGCTCGGCATCGGTCGCCGCAAGGACGAGGGGGCCGAGGACGGTGACCTCTCCCAGTTCCAGGCCCTGACCACGGCCCTCGCCGCCACGGTCGGGACCGGCAACATCGTGGGCGTCGCCACCGCGATCGGCATCGGCGGGCCCGGCGCCCTGTTCTGGATGTGGGTCACCGGCCTGTTCGGCATGGCCTCGAAGTACACCGAGGCGTTCCTCGGCGTCCGCTTCCGCACGACCGACGCCGCCGGCGAGAAGTCCGGCGGCCCGCAGTACTACCTCGAGCGCGGGATCCGCGGGTCGCTGGGGAAGTTCCTCGGCCTGTTCTTCACGATCGCGGCCGCGATCGCCGCGTTCGGCATCGGCAACATGACGCAGGGCAACTCGATCGCCGGCAACATCGAGGGCTCGTTCGGCGTGGACCGGTGGATCACCGGCATCGTGCTCACGGTCTTCGCGCTGATCGTCCTCGTCGGCGGGATCAGGTCGATCGGCCGCGTGACTGCCGCGTTCGTCCCGGTGATGATCGTCTTCTACGTGCTTGGTGCGGTGTTCATCCTCGCGGTCAACGCGGGCGACCTGCCGGCTGCGCTCGGCCTGGTGTTCACCGACGCCTTCACCGGCACCGCGGCGACCGGCGGCTTCGTCGGGTCCACGATCATGCTCGCCGTCCAGTTCGGCGTGGCCCGCGGCATCTTCTCCAACGAGTCCGGCATGGGGTCCGCCGCGATCGCCGCGGCCGCCGCGCGGACGACGCACCCCGTGCGCCAGGGGCTCGTCTCGATGACGCAGACGTTCATCGACACGATGATCGTCGTCACCTGCACGGGTCTGGTCATCGTCACCACCGGCGTGTGGGACGTGGGCGAGGACGGCGCCGACACGATGACCGGCGCCGCGTTCAGCCACGGGCTGCCGGGCGACTGGGGCCACTACATCGTGACGATCGCGCTGGCGATGTTCGCGTTCTCCACCGTGCTCGGCTGGGCCTACTACGGCGAGCGCTGCATGGAGCGGCTCTTCGGCCGCCGGCTCGTCATGCCCTACCGGATCGTGTTCTCGCTCGTGGTCTACGTGGGCTGCACCGTCCCCCTCGCCGCGGTCTGGAACTTCTCCGACGCCGCCAACGGGCTCATGGCCCTGCCCAACCTCATCGGGCTCGTCATCCTGTCCGGCCTCGTGGCCCGCGAGACGCGGCACTACCTCCGCCACGACCCGAGGCTCGAGGCCACGAAGGACGAGGTCGACGCGTTCATGGCGGGTCATCCCGGCGGCATCGACACCTATGAGGAGACCGGGCGGTAGGACCACGCACGACGGCGAACGGCGACGAGCGACGACGCCGGACGACGACGAGCTGCGGGTCGACGTGGGCCGGCGTCGCGCGACGACCCCGCTCCGCAGGTGATCGTGGGCCGACGACGACGGGGCCCGGGCAGCAGCGCTGCCCGGGCCCCGTCGAACGTGCCTCGTGAGGTCAGGCCTCGGTGACCTGGCCCGCGCCGTTGTCGAGGTGCGCGCGGACGAACCACTGGAACTTCTCGAGCTCGGCGGTCTGGCCGATGAGGAGGTCCTCGGTCATCGGGTCGACCTCGCCGGTGGCCGTGATGGCCTTGCGGTGGTCCTCGATGACGCCGGTGTAGACGTGGTCGATCGCGGCGAGGTGCTCCTGCGTGCTCGCGCGGCCCACGGCGTAGTCCT
This sequence comes from Georgenia sp. Z1344, assembly GCF_049856295.1. Taxonomy (GTDB): domain Bacteria; phylum Actinomycetota; class Actinomycetes; order Actinomycetales; family Actinomycetaceae; genus JB111. The sequence goes on from NZ_JBNDMZ010000012.1 coordinate 12,589, forward strand.
CCCACGTGCGGTCCTTGACGAGCGCGCCGGGGGTGCCGATCGGCTCGGCGCCGAGGGTGGCGATGCGCTCGGCGACCTCGTCCGCGTAGCCGCGCACGAGCTCGATCTGCGGGTCGAGCATCTCGTGCACCGCGATGAAGTTCGGGCCCACCACGTTCCAGTGCGCGTGCTTGAGCGTGAGGTGGAGGTCGTTGAGGGCGTGGAGGCGGTGCTGCAGCTCGTCCGCGACGGAGCGCCCCTCGGTCAGGGAGAGGCCCGGGACGGTGTAGCCGGAGTTCGTGGAGTCAGCCATGATCAACCCTTCCGCGGCGGGTGACGCCGCTTGTCTCTGAGTCCCGCTCGGGGCGCGTCGTGCGGCGTCCGGCGGTGCGGGACGAACAGGTTCCATGCTAGTCGGGGCCGGGCTGAGGCGGCCACCGGAACCGCATGATTCCGCCCCTGGAGAGATGTCTGACCTGACACGCAGGAAAGGCTCACCTGCCCGCGAGGACCGCCGTGACGTCGTCCAGACCGGTGTGTGCGGTGAGGGCGAACCAGATCCCGAGCACGACGCCGAGCACGCCCACGGCGACCGCCCACATCGGTGGGCGACGGGCGGGGTCCTCGCTGCTGCGGAACCGCAGGAGGAGGGCGATGAACGCCCCGAGCAGGAAGCCCGCGGCGACGACCTGGAAGACGTCGAGACGGAAGTACTCGACGACCTGTCCGTTGACCGTGCGCATGTTCTCGATGTGGAAGTTGAGCACGAACGGCAGGACGGCGAAGATCGCGGTCACCCAGGTGGGGGCGGGGATCCTCTGGTGCCACCTCGGGGCGGAGGCAGTGCCGGTGGCGGGGGCGCCGAGTCCTGGGGGCGCGCGGGCAGCGGGGTGGCCATGGCTGCATCGTGCCTGGCCACGGCGGTCGCCGCCGGGCGTGGGCGGGGGAGCGCTGCCCGGTCAGAGGTCCCCGGTCAGCGCTCCCGGGTCCGTCGGTCGCGGACCGGCGGGCCGCTTGCGGCTCCCGGTCAGCGCTACTTCGCGAGCAGCCGCTCGACGCGCGGCCTCACCTCGGTGGCCATGAGCGTGATCGACTCGTGGACGTGCTCGGTCGGCACGCCGCCGAGGTCCATCTGCAGGAAGTGCCGCTCGTGGCCGAGGTGGCGCCAGGCGTCGACGATACGCTCGGCGACGGAGTCCGGGTCGCCGACGACGTACGCCCCCTCGCCCTGCGCCTGCGCGAGGTAGGCCCGCTGGTCGGGCTCGGCCCACCCGCGCAGCCGGCCCATGTCGAGGTTGATCGCGTACCAGCCGGGGTAGTACCGCTCGAGGGCCTCCGTCGTCGTCGGCGCGACGAGGCCGAACGATCCCACGGAGACGCGCGCCCGCTCCGGGGCGTGCCCGGCCTGGGCGGCCGCGCGGCGGTAGAGCTCGACCTGCCGGGCGAACCGCGCGAAGGTGCCGCCGATGATCCCGAACGACAGCGGGAGACCCATCTGCCCCGTGCGCAGGGCGGAGGACGGGTTGCCGCCCGTGGCCACCCAGATCGGCAGCGAGCCGTGCACGGGCCGCGGCACGACCTCGAGGTCGTCGATCGCCGGGCGCGTCCGTCCGGACCAGGTCACCCGGGTGCCGTCCGCCTCGTTGAGCGCGAGCAGGAGGGAGAGGCGGTCCGCGAACAGCTCGTCGTAGTCCTGCAGGTCGTGGCCGAACAGCGGGAACGTCTCGACCGACGAGCCGCGCCCCGCGATGATCTCCACCCGGCCGCCGCCCGCGAAGGCGTCCGCGGTGGCGAACTGCTGGAACACCCGCACCGGGTCGTCGGTCCCGATGATGCTCGCGCCGGACGACAGGACGATGTCCTTCGTGGTCGCCGCCGCGGCGGCGAGGATCGTCCCGGGTGACGACGCCGGCGTCTCCGCCGTGTGGTGCTCCCCGACGGCGAAGAACTCCAGGCCCGCGCGGTCGGCGTGCTGGATCGTTCCCAGCAGCTTGGTCATCGCCTCGTGCGAGGGGTGCGGGGACAGGTCGTCGTTCCGCAGGGCGTCGCCGAAGCTGTAGGCGCCGAGCTGGATCGTGGGTGCGGGCACGGGAGGTCCTTCGTCCGTTGGGGTGCTGAGGGGTGGTGGCGCGGCGACGCGTGGTGCCGGCGCCGCGCGTCGGGTGGGTCGGTCGGCGGTCAGCTCGCCACGGCGTACCCGGCCTCGGCGAGGATCGCGCGGATCTCCGCGGCGTCGTGGCGCCTCCCGTCGAAGATCTCCGTGCCCTGCTGGAGGTGGGCGGCGGCGGCGAGCGGACCGGCGTCGACGGCGTCGAACCCGAGCGCCTCGACGAGGGCGGCGACGCGGGCGGTCGCGGCCGGGTCGTCGGAGGCGACGGCGAGCGCCCGACGCTCCGGGTCGCCCGCGGGGCGGGCGTCCTCCTCGAGCTCGTGGTAGCCGATGTGGTTGAGGGCGCGCACGACGGTGGCGCCGGGCAGGTGCTCCGCGAGGACCTCGCTGGAGGAGCGGGGGTCCTCCTCGAGCCGGGCGATCGTGCCGTCGACGGGCGGCCAGTAGTTCATCACGTCGACGACGGTTCGGCCGGCGAACGTCGCCGGGTCGAGCGTGGCGGCCCGGTGGAGCGGCAGAGCGAGGACGACGAGGTCGCACGCCGCGGCGTCGGGGATGTCGACGGCGCTCGCTCCCGGCGCGCTGACCTCGACGAGGAGAGAGTTCTCCACGGCCGGTCGGTGCGTGGCGACGCGGACCTCGTGGCCGACGGCCACCAGTGCGCGGGCGAGGGCGGTGCCGACGCGACCGGCGCCGACGATGCCGATGGTCGGACGCGCGGTGGGCCCACCGGCGGCGGACGGAGCGCCCGAGGCGCCCGGGGTGGTCGTGCTGTCGTGAGTCACGTGCTGCTCCTGGCGCGGGCGACGGCCCGCTTCGATGCGAAGTGATCTATATCGGGCAACACGTGTCCTGCCCGCGTTGTTCCACGAGGCAGGGAGCGGGTGTGCGGGTGGCGGCGGATGCGCGGTGCGTGGGCGGCGGAGCGGGTGCGCGCGGTGCCGGCGTCGTGCGGGGGATCCGGGGTGCGCGCGAGACGCACGGCGTGAGATCCGCCGTCCGGGCGTCGTCGTCGGGAAGACTGGCCCTCCCGCGGGAGCCGCCCGCGGCGGGAACCCGGCCCGAACCCGGGGTGACCGGGTACGCCCGGACCGGGAGGCCCCCGCAGTGGATGTCGTCATCGTCCCCACACCCGCCGAGGTCGGCGAGCACGCGGCCGCGGTGACGGCGCGCCTCGTCGCCGCCTCCTTCCCGGAGCCCGTCCTCGGGGTGGCGACCGGTTCGAGCCCGCTGGGTCTGTACCAGGGGCTGGCCGCGCGCGTGCGGTCCGGGCAGCTCGACCTGGCCCGCGCCCGGGCGTTCGCCCTCGACGAGTACGTCGGGCTGCCGGACGCGCACCCGGAGTCCTACCGCGAGGTCGTGCGCCGCACGGTCACCGAGCCGCTCGGCATGGACCCTGCCCGCGTCCGGGTCCCGGACGGCAACGCCTCCGACCTCGACGCCGAGTGCAGGGACTACGAACGCGCGATCGTGGAGGCCGGTGGCGTCGACGTCCAGATCGTCGGCGTCGGCGTCAACGCGCACATCGGCTTCAACGAGCCGGCGACCTCGCTCGCGTCACGGACCCGGGTCGAGATCCTCACGGACGAGACGCGGCAGGCCAACGCGCGGTTCTTCGACTCGGTCGACGAGGTGCCCCGGCGCGCGGTCACCCAGGGCCTGGGCACGATCCTCGACGCCCGGAACGTCGTCCTCGTGGCCACCGGCGCGGCCAAGGCGGCGGCGGTGGCGGCCGTGGTCGAGGGGCCCGTCGGCGCGCGTTGGCCCGGATCGGTGCTGCAGCTGCACCCGGCGGTGACGGTCGTCGTGGACGAGGAGGCCGCCGCACGGCTCGAGCTCGCCGACTACTACCGGGAGATGGCGCGGGCGCGGGGCGACGTCGCCGGCTGACCGCCCGTACCCGGGCCGCCCGTACCCGGGCCGCCCGTACCCGAACCGCCCGTCGCTGACGCGCCCGGCCGGCGGAGGCGGCGTGGCCGGTAGGCGCCCCGGGACGCCTGGCCACGGGCCACGTGGGCGGGCGGTGCGGCGGCGTCGAGCTCGGTGTCGACGTCCGCGGTGAGCGCGCACGCAAGGAGCGCGGCGGCGGCGAGCGCGACCCGCGCCGACGCGGTGGGGTGGTCCACGCTGGACACGATCGCCAGCGCGGCGACGGCGGCACCGAGGGGAGCGGCCGAGAGCGACCCGCGGCGGTCGGCCCGCACGAGCACGAGGATCACCGCCGCGCAGAGGGCCAGCAGGCCGAGCAGCGCGAGCACGCCGCCCTCGAGCAGCCAGTGCAGCGCGGTGCTGTGCGCGTGGGCGAGCTGCTCGCCCGTGGCCACCTCGGCGGTGACGAGCGCGCCGCCCCGCCCGAGGCCCACCCCCATCGGGTCGCCCGCGGCGAGCGAGGCGGCGGCGCGCCACACGTCGGCCCGCACGCCGAGCCCGAGACCGGCCACGGCGAGCGCACCGGCGGCGGCTGCGCCCGCGGCGGCGACGACCAGCAGCGCCCGCGGGCGGCGCGTGGGCCGCCAGCCCAGCAGCGCGAGCACGAGGAGCGACGCCGCGGCGGCCGCGAGACCGCCGCGGGACATCGTCTGCCACACGGCGAGGTAGCCCCCGGCGACGACCGCGACGACGAGGGTGGCCCATCCGCGGTCGGGCACGATCCGCCCCGCGGCGCGCACGGTCTCTCGGCTCACCGGGCCCGCGCCGGGCGGCCGCGCGGCGGCGCACAGGGCGAGCGGGAGCAGGACCACGAGCAGCGCGGCGAGCAGGTTGGGGTTGGGCAGCGTGCCGACCACCCGGACCAGCGTGCCGGGGTCCGCGCAGTCGAACGACCCGGCGCCGAGGTCGTCGCGGCAGAAGCCGGTGGGGACGTCGTTGGCCCGCTGCGACAGCGCGACCACGGTGGGGGCGACGACGGCCAGCAGCGCGAGCGGGGACAGGAGCCGCCACGGCAGGGCGCCCGCGCGTCGGACGGCCACCACGAGGTAGTGGACGGCCACGTAGGTGAGCAGCCAGCGCCACGCCGACCAGGTGCCGGCTTGCGCGCTCGCGATCGTGGCGCCGACGACGAGCAGCGCGATCCCCGGGTCGGCGGGCGTGCGCCAGCGGGCCGGCCGCACGGCGGTGGCCGCGCCGACCAGGCCGATGCCGACCACCAGGCGCAGCGGGGTGAGGAGCCAGACGACCGGGTCGTCGGGCAGGACGTCGGCCACGGCCTCGCCGAGCACGACGACGAGCGCCACGAGCGCGACGACGGCGCCCGGGTGCGGATGGGTCGTTCCGCCGCGGGGCGCGGTCCCCGACCGGCCGAAGACGAGGGTGCTCACACCGGCATGGATATCCGCGGACGGTGGACCGGCGGTGTCCGCACGGTGGATGTCGTGCGGCCACCGGTGGTCGAGCGGCGCACCGCTGCCCCGGACGCACGCGAACGGCCCGGCGCCGCCCCCCTCGCAGGGAGACGGCGACGGGCCGTTCGGCGGTGGTGCGGGAGCGTCAGGCGCCGACGGTCGCGCCGCGCAGCGGGGCCAGCGCCGCGCTCATCTCGACGACCGAGCCGATGAGCGCGCCCAGCTCGTCCTCGCGGCGCTCGTTCGGCTGCACGCCGTTCTCGCCGAACTCGGTGAACAGGCCGAGCGAGACCTGGCCGCGGACGGCGACCACGTGGAGGTTGGCGAGGACCTGGCGCCACTGCTCGACGGCGCGCACGCCGCCCTCGGCGCCGTAGGAGACGAGACCGACGGCCTTGTGCGCCCACTCCGGGCCGATGGTGTCGAACGCGTTCTTGAACGCGCCGGGCACGCCGTGGTTGTACTCGGGCGTGACGAAGATGAAGCCGTCGTAGGAGTCGATGGCGGCGCCCCAGGTGCGGGCCTCAGCGGTGCCGTACTCACGGTTGGCCGCGCCGGGCACGACCGGGTCGGTGAGGATCGGCAGGTTGAAGTCCTTGAGGTCGACGAGCTCGAAGGTGGCGTCGTCGCGCTTCCGCGCCACGGCGTCGACCCACTCGGCGACGGACTGGCCCGAGCGACCCTCGCGGACGGAACCGATGATGATGCCGATCCTCATGCGTTCTCTCCTGATCTGCGGTGACGGTGTGCGTCGTTCGCCCCGGACAACGACACCTCCCGTTGTTGCATTCCTTTTCATCGAGTGGGGCGTGTCACGTCCGATCTCCCCGGTGCACCACAGCATCGCGCGCGGGCGCGCTGGCACGATGCTGCTGACCGTGCGGCGGTGGTCGTGCGGCGCCACCCCCCGGGCGCCCCGGCGCCCCCATCCCCGTGGAGCCCCGACATGACGACGACGGACGTCCCCGAGCTGTCCTCCCGCGCGGGTGACGCCGACCCCTCGGGCGAGGCTCCGGCGTCGGGCAGGGTTCTTCCCGGTAGGACGACGGCAGGCGGCGCGACCGAGGGTGGATCCGGGTGGCGGGAGCGTCTCGGCGCCTGGGTGACGTCGGGACCGGTGCAGCGCGTCGTCATCACGCTCATCATCGTCAACGCGGTCACGCTCGGGCTCGAGACCTCCTCGATCGTGATGGACGCGGCGGGCGGCGTCGTCCGCGCGGTCGACACGTTCTGCCTCGCGGTCTTCGTCGTCGAGATCGGGGCCAAGCTCGTCGCCCTCGGCCCGCGGTTCTTCAAGGACGGCTGGAACGTCTTCGACCTCCTCGTCGTCGGGATCGCGCTCGTGCCGTCGGCCGGCCCGCTCTCGGTGCTCCGCTCGCTGCGGGTGCTGCGCGTCCTGCGGCTCGTCTCCGCGCTGCCCAGGCTGCGGTTCATCGTCGAGGCGCTCATGCACTCGCTGCCCGGCATCGGGGCGATCGCGTTGCTGCTCGGGATCATCTTCTACGTCTCGGCGGTGATGGCGACCTCGCTGTTCGGTGGGATCCAGCCCGAGTACTTCGGCGAGCTCAGCGACTCGCTGCTCACGCTCTTCCAGATCATGACGCTCGACAGCTGGGCGGGGGTGATCGTGCGGCCGATCATGGAGACCCAGCCCTGGGCGTGGGTCTTCTTCGTCGTCTTCATCCTCCTCTCGGCGTTCACGATGCTCAACCTCTTCATCGCCGTCATCGTCGACACGATGCAGTCGATCGGGCACGGGGTGCGGGACGAGGATCACGACGACGAGCAGCCCGACGACGCCGACGACGAGGAGCGGGCGCAGCTCGCCGACGTCCTGGCCGAGCTGCGGGCGCTGCGGGCCCAGGTCGAGGCGCTCCCCGGCGCCCGAGGCGACGAGGAGTCCTGACCCCGGTTCGTCCGGGACCGGGTCGATCTCGTCCGGAGCTCGGGCGCTCGTCCCGGACCGCCGGCGCTCCTCACGGAACACGGGCGAGCCGACCGCCCGGGCGCTACGGTGGTGGCCATTCCTCCCCGCACGGAAGCGAGGTCGGCATGTCGCACGACATCGAGGTCACTGTCACCGTCGACGCACCGCGACCCGAGGTGTGGCGCGCGTTCACGGTCGACGTCGGGATGCGCCCGTGGTGGTGGGCGGATGCCGGCGACGTCACCTTCGACCTGCCCGAACGGGTGGACGGTCGGTACCGCATCGCGTCCCGCTCCTGGGGCATCGCCGTCAGCGGATGGCTGCTCGAGAGCGACCCGCCCGCGCGCCAGGTCGTCACGTGGCTGCCCGAGGGTGAGGCGCCGCCGGCCGACCCGGAGTTCGACCAGGTGACCATCTCTCTCGAGCCGGACGGCTTCGGCACCGCGGTCACGGTGCACCACACGACGCACCTGAGCGACCCGAGCGAGGTCGAGAAGGCGTGGCAGCGGCTCCTCGACGCGCTCGTGCACATCTACGACAACACGCACTGAGCGTGCCCCGGGCCCGCTGACCGGTGGCGGCCCGCGCGGTGGCGGGCCACCCGCCCGCCCGACCGGCGCCCGCCCACCGCCCTGTCCGAAAACCGCCGGTAGAGGGTGTCGGTGTCCTGCATGCTTTCCGCATGGACCCCATCGACGACACCGCCGCGTACGCGGCGTGCCGCTCGCGTGACACGCGGTGGGACGGCCGCGTGTACCTCGGCGTGACGTCGACGGGCGTGTACTGCCGGCCCTCGTGCCCGGCCCGGATGCCCCGGCCGGAGAACTGCCGGTTCTTCCGCACCGCGTCCTCCGCCGCGACCGCCGGGTTCCGCGCGTGCCGCCGCTGCCGGCCGGACACGCTCCCCGGTCGGCGCGCGCCGGGGGAGACGTCGGTGCTCGTCGGCCGGGCGCTCGAGATGATCGGCGCGGGGGTCGTCGACGAGGCGGGCGTCCCCGGCCTCGCCGCGCGGCTCGGGCTGACGGAGCGCCGGCTCCACCGGCTGCTGACCGGCGAGCTCGGGGCGAGCGCGCTCGGTCTCGCCCGGACGCGCCGCGCGCAGACGGCACGGACGCTGCTCGAGCAGACGGACCTCGCGGTCACCGACGTGGCGTTCGCCGCCGGGTTCGCGTCCGTGCGGCAGTTCAACGACGTGGTCCGCGCGGAGCTCGGCGGGTCGCCGACCGAGGTGCGGGCGCGGGCGCCGCGGATGTCGGGGTCGTCGCGCGGCGTTGACGACGGAGCCGCAGCCGACCGCCTGCCGCACGGCGGAGCGACCCTCACCCTCCGCCTGCGCGTGCGGCCCCCGTTCGACGGCCCGCGCCTGGCCGGCACGATCGCGCAGCACGCGATCGCCGGCGTCGAGGGGGCGGGAGCCTCGGCGTGGGCGGTACTACGCGCGCCCGGTGGTTCCGCCCGTGTCCGCGTCGCGCTGCCCGCGCTCGCCGCGCCCGCGGACGGGACGCCGTGGGGCGGGGACCGCGTACACGTCGCCCTGCGGGTCGGGCTGGTCGACCTCGCGGACCTGCCGTTCGTCGTCGCGCGCGTGCGGCGGTGGCTCGACCTCGACGCCGAACCCCTCGCCGTCGACGAGCACCTCCGGACCGACCCGATGCTCGCCCCGCTGGTCGCCGCGCGGCCGGGGCTGCGCGTGCTCGGCAGCCTCGACCCGTTTCGCACGCTGGTCGTCGCGATCCTCGGCCAGCAGGTCTCCCTCGCCGCGACCCGGACGTTCTCGAGCCGGCTCGCGGACGCGCTGGGGGAGCGGGTCCCGGGCGCGGAGGACATGGACGAGCCGGCCGACGACGACGCGCCCCCGCGCCTGTTCCCCGCCGCCGAGGCGCTCGCCGCCGCCGGTCCCGAGGCGATCCGCACGGCCGTCCGGATCCCCGCCGCGCGCGCCCGCACCGTGCACGCCGCGGCCGAGCTCGTCGCCGGCGGCCTCGACCTCGGCCCCGGCGCCGACCGGGACGAGGCGCGGGCGCGCCTGCTCGACGTCCCGGGGATCGGGCCGTGGACGGTCGACCTCCTCGCGCTGCGCGGCCTCGGGGACCCCGACGCGCTGCCGCCCGGTGACCTCGTGCTGCGCCGGTCCCTCGCCCGCAGGCTCCACGCGACGCGCGATGCGCGCTCCGATGCGCGCTCCGATGCGCTGTCCGACCTGCGGCCCGAGACCTCGCCTGCCGCGCGCCTGGACCCGCCCGCCGTCACCGCCCGGGCCGAAGCCTGGCGCCCCTGGCGGGCCTACGCCACCACCCACCTGTGGACCGACGACCTGGAGAGATCATGAGCGAAGAGCTGCACGTCCTCACCGTGCCGAGCCCGGCCGGCGACCTGACCGTCGTCGTCGAGGCGACCACCGGCGTCCTGCGGGGCACGTCCTTCTGGGGCGCGGACGACATCCTCGGGCGGCTCGGGCTGGGGCCCGACGACGTCGCCCCGCCCGGCACGCCCACCACGGCGGCGACCGGCCGGGTGGTCGCGGCCTTCGGCCGGTACGCCGCCGGCGAGATCGAGGCGCTCGACGCGCTCGAGGTGCGCCAGCCCGGCGGCGCGTTCACCCAGCGCGTGTGGACGGCCATGCGCGAGGTGCGCGGGGTGGCGACCTACGGCGAGATGGCGGCGGCGGCGGGGAGCCCGACCGCCTACCAGGCGGCCGGCAACGCGTGCGCGGGCAACGTGCTGCCGGTCGTCGTGCCCTGCCACCGGATCCTCAAGGCCGACCACACGCTGGGCAACTACTACTTCGGGCTCGACGTCAAGCACGCCCTGCTCGCCCACGAGGGCGCGCTCGGGGGCGTGCGCGGCTGACCGACAGGGAGCGCGCTCGGCCGACCACGAGTGCGGGGACCCGTGCACGAGTGCAGGGAGCGTGCCCCCTCGTTCGTCGTGGGAAATCCCCTCACGCGTGAAAGAAGGCGGCGCGCCGGGGCGCGACCAGGGTTGACCAGCGGCGGCGCACCGGCTTAACGTTCGCGAGTAATCGATTTCCGAGCGACCGACGGACGTGACGATGACGCACACCGAACGGGCCCAGGTATGCGTGGTGGCCTCCTTCATGTACGACATGGTGGCGACCGCGCCGCGCCGCCCCGCGCCGGGCGAGACCCTCGTCGGCACGGGCTTCGCCACGTTCGTCGGGGGCAAGGGATTCAACCAGGCGGTCGCCGCGGCCCGGGCCGGGGCGCGCACGGCGGCCGTCGGCCGGGTCGGCGAGGACCACTTCGCCACCGAGTTCCGGGACTTCATGTCCGCCGAGGGCATCGACGCCGCCGGGGTGGCGAGCGACGCGGAGAACGGCACCGGCGTCGGCCTGCCCGTGGTCGTCGAGGGTGGCCAGAACTCGATCATCATCGTGCCCAGGGCCAACGAGGCCGTGACCACCGAGGACGTCGAGGGGGCCCGGGCGACCATCGAGAGCGCCGACGTCCTGCTCCTCCAGCTCGAGATCCCGCTCCCCGCGGTGCGCCTCGCGGCCGAGATCGCCCGCGGCGCCGGCACCCGGGTCGTCCTCAACCCCGCGCCGTTCGTCGACGTCCCGCGCGAGATCCTCGACCTCGTCGACGTGCTCGTCCCCAACGAGGTCGAGCTCGGTCAGCTCGTCCCGGGGGAGCCGGACCTCGCGGACGCCGCCCTCGCGCTGCGGCGCTCCTCGGGGTGCGTCGTCGTCGTGACGTGCGGGAGCGCGGGTGTCCTCGTCGTCGACTCCGACGCCGCCCCCCGCCGGCTCGACGCCCACCGCGTCGAGGTCGTCGACACGATCGGCGCGGGGGACGCGTTCTGCGGCAACCTCGCCGCCCGCCTCGCGCTCGGCGATGACCTCGACACCGCCATCGGCCTCGCCAACGCCGCCGGCGCACTGTCCGTCACGCGTCCCGGCGGCGCGCCGTCCGCGCCCACCGCCGCCGAGACCGCACGGCTCGCGGCGGTCGACCCCGTCCAGGGCGGCCCCGCCCAGGTCGACCCCGTCCAGGTCGAACCCGTCCAGGGCGGCCAGGCATGACCCGCATCGTCGACGTCGCCGAGCGCGCCGGTGTGTCGACCGCAACCGTCTCCCGCGTCCTCAACGGCGCGAAGGTGCGGGACGACCTCGCGGAGGCCGTCCGCCGGGCGGTCGACGAGCTCGGCTACAGCGCCAACCGGACGGCTCGTTCCCTGCGTCGGCAGTCGAGCGACGTCGTCGCGCTCATCATCCCCGACGTCGAGAACCCGTTCTTCACGTCCGTCGCCCGCGGCGTCGAGGACGTGGCCCAGGCGGCCGGCCTCTCGCTCGTCCTGTGCAACACCGACGACGACGACGAGAAGGAGCGCCGCTACCTCGCCGTGGCGGAGTCCGAGAACATGGCGGGCATCATCCTCGCGCCCGCGGGCGAGGCCCCCGACCTCTCGCGACTCGTGCGGCGCTCCCGGGCGGTGGTCGTCATCGACCGCGAGGTGGGGTGCGCGGTCGACCACGTGCTGTTCGACAACGTCGCGCTCGGTCGGCAGGCCACCGAGCAGCTCATCGCGCGTGGGCATCGCGACATCGCCTGCATCACCGGGCCGCGCTCGACCACGACGGCGGTCGAGCGCGCCGCCGGCTGGCGGGCCGCGCTCGAGGACGCGGGGTGGCCGGCCGACCGGCTCGTCCACGCGAACTTCCGGGTCGACGGCGGACGCTCGGCGATGACCGAGCTGCTCGCGGGCGACCGGCCCCCGGACGCGGTGCTCGCGACCAACAACCTCGTCGGCGTGGGCGTGCTCCAGATCCTCGCCGGCTGGTCGGGCCCGCGCATCGAGGTCGGCATCATCGGCGATCTCCCCTTCGCGACCTCCGACGTGGCGGACGTGGCCCAGGTCCCGCTCAACCCCAGGGAGATGGGCGTGGCCGCCGCGCAGCGACTCGTCGACCGGATCCGCGGCACCGCGGGCGAGCCCGAGCGGCACGTCCTCGACCTGGGGACATGACCGGGCGGCGCCAGGCGACGCTCCGGCGGAACGTGCTTGCGCCGCACCGGGCGGGAGCGTAACGTGCCAGAAAGTAATCGATTACAGATACCGAACTACCAACGGGGGTAGCGTGCGGTCGACCGACCAGCCGGGTCACGGGACACCAGTCCTCCAGATGACCGGCATCGCCAAGAGCTTCGGGGGCATCCATGCCCTCAAGGGCGTGGACCTCGAGGTCCGCTCCGGCGAGGTGCTCGCGCTGCTCGGGGAGAACGGCGCCGGCAAGTCGACCCTGATGAACGTCCTCGCGGGCGTCGTCGCGCCGGACGCCGGCCGGATCGTGGTCGGGGAGACCGAGCGCCGCTTCGCCTCGCCGTCGGACGCCCAGGACGCGGGCGTCGCGATGATCCACCAGGAGCTCGACCTCGTGCCCGGCGCGAGCGTCACCGACAACCTCTTCCTCGGAGCGGAGAAGCGCCGCCTCGGCCTGCTCGACCGCCGCGGCATGGAGCGCGAGACGAAGGAGCTCCTCGACGAGGTGGGTATCCGCATCTCGCCGTCCCGGCACGTCGGCACGATGCGCGTCGGCGAGCAGCAGATGGTCGCGATCGCCAAGGCGCTGCGCCAGGACGCCCGCATCCTCGTCATGGACGAGCCCACCTCCGCGCTCTCCGAGACCGAGGTGGCCCGCCTCTTCGAGATCGTCCCGGGGCTCCGGCGCCGCGGCGTCGCTGTCATCTTCATCTCCCACCGCATGGACGAGATCGCCCAGATCGCGGACCGCGGCGCGGTCATGCGGGACGGCGAGAACGTCGGCACCTTCGACGTCGCGACGACGAGCCCCTCGGACGTCATCCGCCTGATGATCGGCAAACCCCTCGACCAGGTCTACCCCGACCGCGTCCAGCCCGAGCCGGACGTGCGGCTGCGACTGCGCGACCTCCGGCTCGACGGCGGGGTCGACATCTCCCGCAGCGAGCCCAACGGCATCGGCCTCGAGGTCCGCCGGGGCGAGGTCCTCGGCCTGGCCGGACTGCTCGGTGCCGGGCGCAGCGAGCTCCTCGAGGCGGTCTTCGGCCTCGGCGGCTCACGGCTGCGCGGGGACGTCGAGCTCGACGGCGAGAAGGTGACGATCCGCTCCCCGCGTGACGCCATGGCGCACGGCATCGGGTTCGTCCCCGAGGACCGGCGCGCGGCCGGGCTCAACATGCACGCCACCGTCGGCGCCAACATCGCCATCAGCGTCCTCGAGCGCCTCGCCACCCTCGGCTGGCGCTCGCGGACGAAGGAGCGCGCGGCCGTCACCCGCGCCGTCGAGTCGCTGCGGATCAAGACCCGCTCGCAGGACACGATCGTGCGCACGCTGTCCGGCGGCAACCAGCAGAAGGTCGTCTTCGGCCGCAACATGCTGCGCGAGCCGCGCGTGCTGCTGCTCGACGAGCCCACGCGCGGCGTCGACGTCGGCGCCAAGTCCGAGATCTACCGCCTCCTCGCGGAGCTCTCGGCCGACGGCGTGGCCGTCGTCATGGCCTCCTCGGAGCTCCCCGAGCTCATCGGGGCGTGCGACCGCATCGCCGTGCTGCGCGAGGGGCGCGTGGTCACGGTGGTCGACGCCGACGAGGCCACCGAGGAGTCGTTGCTCGCCGCCGCGGGCATGGAGCACCGCCGGCCCGTGGCCGCCGCGGCCACCACCAGCGTCGAGGAGACGGGGGAGAACCGATGAACGACAGGACAGGTGCAGGTCCGGCGACCGCGGGGGCGAGCGCCGCGGGTGCCACGGCGACGGGATCGTCGGCGGGGGCCGGGGCCGGGGACGGCGGGACGCCGACGACGACGGGTCCGTCGTCGTCGGGCACGTCCGGGTCCTCGGCGGCCCCGAAGCGCCGGCGGATCCGGATCCCGGAGAAGTTCTTCGCCCTCCAGAGCTACGTCGCCCTCCTGCTCGTGTTCGTCGCCGCGATCGCGTTCTCGCCCAGGCGCGGCGGGGAGATCGTCTTCCTCGGCAGCGACAACCTGCTCAACATCGTCCGTGCCACGTCCGAGATCGGGATCATCGCCATCGGGATGACCTTCGTCATCCTCATCGGCGGCATCGACCTGTCCGTGGGCTCGGTGCTCGGCATGTCCGCGACCGGCGTGGCGAGCCTGCTCATGGTCAACCAGATGGGCGTGGTCCCGGCCGTCCTCATCATCCTCGCGCTGGCCACCACGTTCGGCGCGCTGCAGGGGACGATCACCGCGACGTTCGGGATACAGGCCTTCATCGTCACGCTCGCCGGCCTGCAGATCGCCCGCGGCATCGCGCGCATCTGGTCCGGCGGCCAGGGCATCCCCATCGCGTACGGGGAGGGCTCCGGCACGGCCCCGGACTCGTTCGCCCTGCTCAACTCGCGCACGTTCAACGGCACCGTGCCGATCCCGGCGCTCATCTTCCTCGCGGTCGCGGTGATCGCGATCCTCGTGGCCCGCAACACCGTGTTCGGCCGGCACGTCTATGCCATCGGCGGCAACGAGCGCGCCGCCCGCCTGTCCGGCGTGCCGGTCCGCCGGGTGAAGATCGCGGTCTTCGCCATCGCCGGCATGCTCGCCGGCCTCGCCGGGATCATCCAGGCCGGCCAGCTCAACCAGGGCAGTCCCAACGCCGGCATCAGCTACGAGCTCGACGCCATCGCGGCGGTCGTCATCGGCGGCACGAGCCTCATGGGCGGAGTCGGCACGGTCGCGGGCACGGTCGCCGGCGCCCTGCTCATCGGGATCCTCAAGAACGTCCTCGCCCTCAACAACATCGACTCCAACATCCAGCTCCTCATCACCGGATTCATCATCATCGTCGCGGCGGGCATCCAGACCTTCCGTGCGCGCACCTAACAGGAGGTACGTCATGACAACACGCAACACTCTTGCCCGACGGCGCTGGTCGGCGGTCCTCGCGGGCGGCGCGATCATGCTGACCGCCGCGTGCGGCACCGAGTCCGACGCACCCGGCGTGGACGACGGCGGCGAGGCCGGGTCCGGTGGCGGCGGTGGCGGCGGCGAGTGCGCCGGCGCCGACGGCGAGTACCTCATCGGCATGAGCCAGGCCAACGTGGCCGAGCCCTACCGCCAGCAGATGGACGACGACATCCGCGCGGCCGCCGAGGAGATCGACCAGTTCGAGGTCGTCTTCGCCGACGCCGCGCAGGACAACGCGCAGCAGGTCTCCGACGTCGAGAACTTCCTCACCCAGGGCATCGACCTGCTGATGATCAGCCCCAACGAGGCCGCGCCGCTGACCGACGTGGTCCAGCGGGCCTACGACGAGGGCATCCCGGTCATCGTGCTCGACCGCCGGGTCGAGGGCGAGGCCTTCACCCAGTACATCGGCGCCGACAACTTCGAGATCGGCCGCGCCGCGGGCGAGTACGTGGCGTCCGAGCTGCTGCCCGACGGCGGTACCGTCGCCGAGCTCGCCGGCCTGCCCGGCTCGACGCCCGCGCAGGAGCGGGCCGAGGGCTTCCGCGAGGGCATCGCGGGCACGGACGGCATCGAGATCATCGCCGAGGGCACCGGCGACTGGCTGCGCGAGCTCGGCCAGAGCCAGGCCGAGGGCATCCTCCAGGCCAACGAGGACATCGACGTCTTCTACGCCCACAACGACCCGATGGCCGAGGGCGCCTACCTGGCCGCGCAGGCCGCCGGCCGCGAGGGCGACATCGAGTTCATCGGCATCGACGGGCTCCCGATCCCGTCCGGTGGTATCCGGGCCGTCGAGGAGGGCCGTCTCTCGGCCACGTTCGTCTACCCGACCGGCGGCGTCGAGGCCGTCGAGTCGGCCGAGCAGATCCTCATCAACTGCGAGGAGGTCGAGACCGAGCAGATCCTCGAGACCCAGCTCGTCACGCAGGACAACGCCGCCGACGTCTACACCGAGCTCGGCGGGCAGGAGTAGGAGCGCGACGCGGCTGAGGGGGACGCAGACCCACCCCACCCGAAACAACCGCCGCAAA
>NZ_JBNDMZ010000012.1:28909-171254 GCF_049856295.1 Georgenia sp. Z1344
GCTGGGTGGGGGGGGCCACCGACCCCCGCCATGTCGGCACGACATCGCTGGACCACACCCGACGGGGCACCGACGCCCCCGGGACCACCGGGCACCGACGCCCGCGACCACGTACCGACCGACGACGACGCACCGACGGACGCCCCCGCGTCCCGTGCCCCCGGACCGACGCACGCGACCGAGCTCCACGTACCGAAGCACCGACGCACGACCCGACACCGTTCCGATCGAGGGGGATCAGACATGTCCGACCATTCCCGTACCCGAGGGGGCCTGAGGCGGCGCGCAGCCCAGGTCGCCGTCGCCACCGTGGGGGCCATCGGGCTGCTCGCGCCGGTGGCGGCCGCCGTCCCGGGCGCCCAGCCCGCGGCGGAGCCCGCAGCCCCGGCGTCCGCACCGGCGGCGGTCCAGGCGGCCCAGCAGCCTTACGCCCAGACCCCTGCCGTCCAGGAGCCCGCGCCCGAGCAGGACGACGCCGCGCCCACCGGCCCGGCCGCCCCGATCGGCTGGGACATCTACGAGCGTCTCGATCTGCTCCCGACCCTGACCACCGGCGTCGAGACCCGGCAGTTCTCGAGCTTCGACCGCACGGGCGGCAACGACGACGGCTTCCAGGGCACGTACTCCTGCCTGCGCGAGAGCGAGCAGGGCTGCGTCCTGGCCGAGGACACCGGCCCGGGCGAGATCGGCTCGATCTGGTTCACCTGGGACGGCGGCAACGTCTCCGGGGCCGGCAACATCGTCATCGAGCTCGACGGCGAGGTCGTCGTCGACGCGCCCCTGCAGGAGCTGGTGAACGGCGAGCACGGCGACCCGTTCACCTACCCGCTGGTGGCCAACGCCGACCAGAGCTCGGGCGGCGTCTACATCAAGGTCCCCATGGCCTACCGCGAGTCGATGCGGGTGACGACGACGAACAACCCGTTCTTCTACTACGTCACGCACCGCTCGTTCCCCGACGCCGAGGGCGTGACGACCTTCGACCCGGAGGCGGCCCCGGCGGACATCGTCGAGCAGGCCCAGGCGTGGGGCCACGAGGACCCCAAGCCCGCGCACCCGGACGCGGTCGCCGAGGACACGGAGGTCGCCGTCGCCCCGGGCGAGACCCTCCGGCTCGCCGAGCTGAGCGGACCCGGCGTCGTCGACGAGCTCCGGCTCGCGCTGCCGCAGGTCGTCGGCGCGCCGCCGCCCGGCGAGCCGCTGCAGGACGACGGCCGCGCCCACACCGGCACGAGCAGCTTCACCGTGGCGATCGACCCGGACAACGAGGGGGTCGAGCTCACGCGGCGGTGGGACCCGCTCTCGGCGAACCAGCACGCGACCATCACCGTCGACGGCGAGCCGGCCGGCGAGTGGGAGCCCGTGCGCGGGAACTCCGGCCAGTGGACGGACCAGACCGCCGAGCTGACCGCCGAGCTGACCGCGGGCCGCAGCGAGATCACGATCGAGAACACGTTCGTCTCCGCGGGGATCGACTTCAACGAGTTCTACTACTGGGTCGACTCCGTGGTCGGCGGCGAGCTCGTCCGCACCGACGAGCTCGACGTGGGCCCCGGTGACGAGGCGCTCGCCAGCGAGGAGGCGCACGGCTACGAGATCACGGACCAGGCCTGGGAGGGCTCGCACAGCTACTCCTACCCGACCGAGATCGAGAACGAGGAGGAGATCCTCGCCTCCAACGAGCTGCTCCGAGACGTCCGCGTTCAGATGACCTTCGACGGCGTCCAGACCGTCGACGCCCCGCTCGGGGAGTTCTTCGGGTCCGGCCTCGGGGAGGCCGAGGTCCGCGCGCTGATGTACGCGATGGACACCGAGGACGACGGCTCGTACTGGTCCTGGTGGCCGATGCCGTTCGCCGAGTCCGCCACGATCGACCTCGTCAACGGGTCGACGCAGACGATCGAGACCGGCAGTGCCACCGTCACGTCCCACGCGGACCCCGCGATCGCGGACCAGCTGACCGGCGACGACCCGTCGATCGGGTACTTCCAGGCCGAGAGCCGCACCGGCGAGACCGTGGCCGGCGAGGACTGGACGTTCCTCGACACCAACGCGGTCGGCCGGTTCGTCGGCGTCAACCACACGATGGTGGGCCACATCGAGGAGGGCAACATCCGCAACTACCTCGAGGGCGACGAGCGGGTGTTCGTCGACGGCTCGCGGTCGCCGCAGATCCACGGCACCGGTTCGGAGGACTTCTACCACGGCGGCTGGTACTTCAACCGCAACGAGTTCTCCGCCCCGATGAACGGCGCGCCCGCCATGCAGACCGGCATCCTCGACTGCGAGTTCCAGTGCGACGCCGCCTACCGGCTGATGATCGCCGAGTCGGTGAGCTTCGGCTCGGGCATCGAGTTCGGCATCGAGCACGGCCCGCTCGCCAACGAGCCCGGCCTCTACGGGTCCACGGCCTTCTGGTACGGCCACGAGGGCGTGAGCAGCCTGCGCGTCACCGACCGCATCGACGTCGGCGACACGGAGAGCGAGGACGCCCACGACTACCTCGGCGGGGGCGACGTCGCCGAGCTGACGTCGACCTTCGAGGGGACGCACAACCCCACGTCGGTCACCGACGACCTGCGCACCAGCACGGAGCCCGTCTCCTTCACGGTCGCCGTGGCCGAGGACAACGACGGCGTGTGGCTGCGCCGCACGTCCGACCAGGCCGAGGGCTACCAGGCGGTCGAGGTCAGCGTCGACGGCGAGGCCGTGGGCGTCTGGCAGCAGCCGCTGGCCAACGAGACGCACCGGTGGCTCGAGGACTCGATCGTCGTGCCGGCGGCGCTGAGCCAGGGCACCGACGGGATCATCGAGGTCACGCTCACGCCCGTCGAGGGCGCGGCCCCCTGGTCGGCCTCGGAGTACGAGGTCGAGTCGATCGTCGCCCCGGTCGCCGACACCACCCCGCCGTCCGCCCCGGTGAACGTCGCGGCGCAGGGCCAGGAGTCGAACGCCATCGACGTCACCTGGGGCGCGGCCTCCGACGACGTGGGGATCGAGCACTACGAGGTCCACGCCTCCACCGAGCCCGGCTTCGAGCCGAGCGAGGACACTCTCCTGACGACGACGTCGAACCTCGGCCTCGTGCACGACTCCCTCGGCCTCGGCGAGGAGTGGTCCTACCGGGTCCGCGCCGTCGACGTCGGCGGGAACACCGGCGAGTTCTCCGAGGAGGTGACGGCCACCGCCGGCACCACTGTCCGGCTCGAGGCCGAGAGCCTCGAGGTTCTCTCGAGCGACGCCGACGCCGTCCGGCAGGGCACCTGCTGCGGCGCCGACTGGTCCGCCGGGGCGCAGCTGTGGTTCAAGGCCACCGAGGTCGGCCACACGG
This sequence comes from Georgenia sp. Z1344, assembly GCF_049856295.1. Classification (GTDB taxonomy): domain Bacteria; phylum Actinomycetota; class Actinomycetes; order Actinomycetales; family Actinomycetaceae; genus JB111. The sequence goes on from NZ_JBNDMZ010000012.1 coordinate 32,241, forward strand.
CCACCCTCGCGTTCGACGTCCCCGCCGACGGCACGTACGACCTCGCCGGGGTGTTCACCCGGGCGGCGGACTACGGGATCGTCGAGGTGCTCGTCGACGGCGAGGTCGTCGGCGAACCCGTCGACGGTTACGGGGCCGAGGGCGTGAGCCTCACCGACCCGATCGGGCTCGGCACCGTCGAGCTCACCGCCGGCACCCACGAGCTGACCCTGCGGGTGACGGGCCAGAACGAGGCGGCCGCCGGCTTCTTCGTCGGGCTGGACTACCTCACGCTCACCGGCACCGAGGGCGAGGAGCCCGAGGAGCCGGAGGAGCCGGGTGAGCCGGTCCCGCCGACCCCGGGTCGCGGGTTCTACCTCAACGACGGCTGGGACGCGTGGGCCGAGCACGAGTTCAGCTTCGGTCGCCGCGGCGACGAGGTCCTCGTCGGCGACTGGGACGGCAACGGGTCCGACACCCTGGCCGTGCGCCGGGGCAACGCCTACTACCTGTCGAACACGCTGTACGGCGGCAACGCCGAGGTCGAGCTGAGCTACGGCCGGGCGAGCGACGTCGTCCTCGTGGGCGACTGGGACGGCGACGGGGCGGACTCCTTCGCCGTGCGCCGCGGGAACAGCTACTTCCTCTCGAACAGCCTCGAGGGAGGCTGGGCGGACGCGGAGCTCGACTACGGCCGCGCCGGCGACGTGGTGCTCGTGGGCGACTACGACGGTGACTCGGTGGACACGTTCACCGTGCGCCGTGGGAACACCTACTACATCTCCAACTCGCTGACGTCCGGCGACGCGGACTCCGAGCTCGACTACGGCCGGGCCTCGGACGAGGTGTACGTCGGTGACTGGGACGGCGACGGCGCGGACACGTTCACCGTGCGCCGCGGCATCACGTTCTTCGTCTCCAACTCGCTGACGTCGACGAACGCCGACGTCGAGCAGGACTACGGGCGTGCGGGCGACGAGGTGTTCGTCGGTGACTGGGACGCCGACGGCTCCGACACCCTCGGCGTCCGCCGCTGACCTGTCCGACGGGTGAGCGGATGTCCGCCTGACGAGTGAGCGCCGCCCGGACCACGGTCCGGGCGGCGCTCACTCGTCGTTCCCCGGTGGCGCGACATCGATGCCGCCGATACATGAGGCCGGTGCACGCGGCCGCCCGCGACCGGCCCCGACCGAACGACCCAACCAGGCAGCAAGGAGGCGCCGACATGGTCGGTGGGAGAAGACAGTGGTGGTCGCGCGTCGTCGCGGCCGCCTTCGGCAGCGCGGTGCTCGTGGGCACCGTCGGCATCGCGGCACCGCCGTCGTCCGGGGCACCGGACGCCGACGACATCGCCATCGAGCCCTTCGAGGAGCGCGTCCCCGCCGTCACCAGCGGCGAGCGCTTCAGGATCTACGACCCCTCGACCGGCATGGACGAGCAGTGGTACATCAACGACCACACGTTCATCCAGGACGACGAGGGCACCTGGCACCTCTTCGGGATCACGCACGAGGAGCCGGCGGCCCCGCTCGACGAGACGTACTTCGCGCACGCCACCGCGGACTCCCTCGAGGGACCGTGGATGCGGCAGGAGCCCGTCATGCACGCCGACCCCGAGGCGGGGGAGACCCACGTCTGGGCGCCGTACGTCATGGAGCACGACGGCACGTACTACATGTACTACGCCGGCGGGAACGACGATCACACGGCGTACCAGATGCAGCTCGCGACGTCGGAGGACCTGTTCACCTGGACCCGGCACGACGCGAACCCGCTGTTCGTCGACGGCTTCGACGCGCGCGACCCGATGATCCTGCGCCTCGAGGACCAGTGGGTCATGTACTACACCGCGAACAGCGAGCCCGACGGCGGCAACCACATCGTCGCCTACCGCACGAGCACGGACCTCGTGAGCTGGGGGCCGCGGGAGGTCGCCTTCGAGCACCCGGTCGAGGGAACGTTCGGCGGACCGACGGAGTCGCCGTTCGTCGTCGAGCGGGACGGCTCGTACTACATGACCGTGTGCTGCACGACCGACTACAGCGACACCCGCGTCTACCGCAGCGACGACCCGCTCCACTTCACCGTGGACCAGGAGGTCGGCCAGATCCGCGAGCACGCGTCCGAGATCGTCCGGGACGGCGACGACTGGTGGGTGAGCGGCGCCGGCTGGGGCCAGGGCGGCGTCTGGCTGCGCCCCCTCGACTTCGACGGCGAGCGGGTCACCACGGGGTACGACGTCACGACGCCGGGCTACCGCGCACGGGTCGAGACGTCACCGCACGCCGCGCTCACCTCGATGGAGGTGCCCGACGGCGAGGACGGCTGGACCCCGGTGCTCGACGACGACTACCGCGCCACCGGCCCCTACCTGGGGGTCGGCAACTTCGGGAACACCGACGTCGCCGGTGAGCCGGCCGAGGCCGTGGTCGACGGGACGACGCTCGACCTCGCCGGGATCCCGTTCGGCGACGAGCCCGTCACCGCCGACTGGTCGCTCGACTTCTCCCAGGAGTGGCTCGACTCGAACCTCGACCTCGCGGTCACGGCCCCGACGACGGCGCCCGTCTGGGAGGTCGGCCTCACCGTCGACTCGGCGATGGACCGCGTCGGCGACGACACCGAACCCGACCGGCCGCAGGGTGACGTCACGGGGTTCGGGCTGTGGACCCAGGCGACCTCCGACGACGCGAGCGTCGCCGCCGCCTACCTGCCGGGCTCGGCGTGGAGCGAGGACAACACGTACTACGCCCCGTCCGGCGCCGTCGTCTGGCAGCCCCACTGGGAGCCGGGCGGGCGGGACCTCCCCGCGGGCGAGTACGCGGCCGGCACCTGGCGGATCGGCGCGAGCCTCGAGGCGCACGACGACGAGCTGGGCGCCGACCTGGTGGCCTCCTTCGACGACGACGAGGAGCCGCCGGTGGATCCGGGTGAGCCGGTTCCGCCGACGCCGGGTCGTGGGTTCTACCTCAACGACGGCTGGGACATCTGGGCCGACCACGAGTTCTCCTTCGGCCGTCCGGGTGACGAGGTCCTGGTCGGTGACTGGGACGGCGACGGCAGCGACACGCTCGCCGTGCGCCGTGGGAACGCCTACTTCCTGTCCAACTCCCTCTACGGGGGCAACGCGGACATCGAGCTGGCCTTCGGCCGGTCCGGGGACACCGTGCTCGTGGGTGACTGGGATGGTGACGGCGTGGACTCCTTCGCGGTGCGTCGTGGGAACTCCTACTTCCTGACCAACGAGCTGGTTGGTGGGGATGCGGAGACCGAGCTGGACTACGGCCGCGCGAACGACCAGGTCCTGGTCGGTGACTACGACGCCGACGGCATCGACACCTTCGCGGTCCGTCGTGGGAACACCTACTACGTGGCCAACTCGCTCAGCTCCGGCTGGGCGGATGCGGAGTTCACCTACGGCCGCGGCAATGACCAGGTGCTCGTGGGTGACTGGGATGGTGACGGCAGCGACACGTTCGCCTCGCGTCGCGGGAACCTCTACCTGGTCTCCAACACCTTCGACGGTGGTTGGGCCGACCGCGAGGTTCGTTACGGCCGCTCGGGCGACGAGGTCTTCGTCGGCGACTGGAACGGCGACGGCGAGGACACGTTGGGTATCCGCCGCTGACCGCCCCGGTCCCGTGGGTGCGGGGATCCACCTGCCAGTGTGGGGATCGGATCCCCGCACTCGTGCTGATCGACGAGTGAGCGGATATCGGTCCGACCAGTGAGCGGGCCCCGCACCCATCAGGGTGCGGGGCCCGCTTCGCTGTCGAGGGGTGTGCGTCGTCGTGAGTGGTACCGGCGTGCTCACTCGCCGGGACGACGTCAGGTGGTCGGGGCGTCCGGCTGGTCGCCGTGGGGGAAGGCGCCGGGACCGGGCAGGCCGGCAGCCTCCGGACCCTCCTCGATGACCGTGCGGAGCATGGTCTCGAGCTCGGCACGCGCCTCGTCGGCCTCGGCGCGGGTGACGTCCCCGCGCTCGACCGCGGCGTCGATCTCCTCGTCGACCGGCCCGAGCCCGAGCTGGACGAGCTCCTCGGGGTCAACGCCCTGCTCGGTGGCGAGCTCCCCGATCGTGGCGCCGGAGCTGAGCTCGGCGAGGAGCTCGCCCGGGCCCAGATCGAGGAGCTCGAGGCCCTCGAGCGCGGCGTCGATCATCGGCTGCATCGACTCCGTGAGCGCGGCCATGCCGCCGTCCTCGAGCTCGCTGGGCAGCTCACCCTCGAGTCCCTCGAGGTCGTCGAGCCCCTCGGGCAGCTGGTCGCCGAGGTCGTCCGGCAGCTGGTCGGCGAGGTCGTCGGGCAGCTGGTCGAGCAGGCCCTCCGGGAGGGCGGGCAGGCCGCTGGGCGGGGTGTCGCCGTCGGGCGCGTCGTCCGGTGCGTCGGTCTCGTCCCCCGTGCCCGAGTCGTCGCCCGCCGCGACCGGCTGCTCCGGTGCGTCCTCGCTGCCGAGCGAGGCCGCGACCGCGACACCGCCGACCCCGACGATGCCGAGCCCGGCGACCGCCGCGACCGTGATGATCCTGCGCCTCATGCTGGTGCTCCCTCGTGGCTCGATCCCGGGGCCGGCCGGCGGCCGGACTCCCGTCCTCTAAAAAACGGTACGTCGGGGTGCTCGGCACGGCAACGAGTTCCGGATGGGGCGGGGGTGCGCCTCTGCCCGTGCACACCTCCCCGTCCGGCGTCCCCGTCCGCGACGCGCGGGCGCCCTAGACTTGCCTCCCGCGCGGAACGGCGCGGCAGGACGGGCGGACTCGCGCCCCCGGGACCATGAGGGATCGGTGTGACCAGCTCGACGCCGGACAAGGACGCCAGCCGCACGCCCGACGAGCCGTCGGACGACGAGACCACGAACCACGAGGTCTCCGACGACGAACGACGCGACGAGGACGGGCGCTCCGACGACGACCGGTACGGCGACTCCTCCGACGACGCGGACGACGACTCCGACGATCCGGACGACGACGTCATCCCGTTCAGCGACAGCGACGACGAGGCGGCGGGCGGCCGGCATCGTCGCCGACGCAAGGGCGGGGGCGGCCGGAAGGCCCTCATCGCCTCGCTCGTCATCGTGCTCGTCCTCGTCGGCGGCGCGTACGGCGCGCTGAGGTACGTCCAGCACCGGATCGAGTCCCAGGTCGAGCGCATCCCGGACGTCTTCGAGTCCGTCACCGACCGGCCCACCCACGTCGAGCCCGAGGAGGGCAGCGGAACGCCGGTCAACTTCCTCGTGCTCGGATCCGACTCGCGGATCTCGGCCGGCGACCCCACCCAGTGGGAGGTCGGCGGGCAGCGCACGGACGCGATCATGATCGTCCACCTGTCCGGCGACCGGCAGTCCGCCGTCGTCATGTCGATCCCGCGCGACTCGTGGGTGCCGATCCCCGGGCACGGGGACAACAAGGTCAACGCCGCGTTCTCGTTCGGCGGGCCGGGCCTCATGGTGCAGACGATCGAGGACCTGACGAACATCCCGATCGACCACTTCGCCGTCACGGACTTCGAGTCGTTCGCCCAGCTGACCGACGAGCTCGGCGGGGTCGAGATCGACCTCCCCAACGGCATGGAGGGGACGACCCGGGACGGCCGCGCGGTCGACCTCGAGCCCGGCACGCACCTCCTCGACGGCGAGGAGGCGCTGTTGTACGCGCGGAACCGCTCGATCCCCGGCGGCGACTTCGGCCGTGTCCAGCGCCAGCAGAACTGGATGCGCGCGATGATGTCCGCCGTCTTCCGGGAGAACCTCCTGCGTCGCCCCGCGGCCCTCTACGACTTCGCGCAGGTGGTGGCGGGGACCGTCGCCGTCGACGAGAACCTCTCCGTGAGCCAGATGACGACCCTCGGGCTGTCGATGCGCGACGTGCGGCCTGACGACGTCACGTTCCTCACCGCGCCCGTGGCCGGCACGGGCTGGAGCCCGGACGGTCGGCAGTCGATCGTCAACCTCCACTACGAGACGTTCGACGAGCTCAACCAGGCGATCGCCGAGGATCGCGCGGCCGAGTACCTCGAGGAGAACCCGGAGGTCGCCGAGCGCCTCGACGAGGAGGTCCTCTAGGCCGGACCGGTCTGTCGGCCGGATTCGGACCGGCGGGCCGGACGAGGTGCGGACCGCGCCGTCAGGCGCGGCCGAGCACCCGGTCGGCGATCGTGTCGACGGCCTCCGCGACCGCGTCGATCGCGACCCGGTACTCCTCCGGGCTGCCGCGGTAGGGGTCCGCGACGTCATCGAGCTCGCGGGGAACCTGGACGCGGTGCCGGGCGGCGAGCGCGGCGAGAGCCTTGAGTCGCGCGGCCGGCGTCGCGTCGTCACCGGCCCTGGCCACGAGGTCGGCCTCGTCGACCTGACCGACGAGGCGGGCGAGCTCGAGCAGCGTGAAGGACCGGCGCACGAGGGCGGGTGCCACCTCGACGACCGCGGCGCGGTGCTCGCGGGTGGCGGTGAGGACGATGTCGCTCGAACTGGCGATGCGCTCGGTCAGCGCCCGGGCGGCGAAGTCCGTCGTGTCGACACCGCGGTCGGTGAGGAGCCGGACGACGGGCTCGTCGATCGGTGCGCCGACCAGGGCTCCGACACCGGCGCTCGTCACCTCGATGCCGGAGCCGGCACCGAACCGGTGGCGCAGGAGCCGCTCGGCCGCGGGCGAGCGGCAGATGTTGCCGGTGCAGACGGTGAGGATGCGCAGCTCGGGCGCGGCGGCGGTGCCCACGTCGGCGGTGCTCACGTCTCCGGTCCTCAGGACGCTGCGCGGGTGCGGCGGTTGCGTCGGGGTGCGGGGGCGGTGGCGCGGCGCGGGGCCACCGCCCGCGGGCCCGAGGCGGCGGTGGTCGTGCCCGCCCTCGGCGCCTCGTCGGCGTCGAGGGGGCGGTACCCCGCGTAGGTGTAGGAGTAGCGGTTGCCGGTGCGGGCGACCCGGTTGAGGACGATGCCGAGCACGTGCGTCTCGACGGCCTCGAGCGACTCGAGGGAGTCGGCGAGCTGGCCCTTGTGGATCTGGTTCGCGCCGGCCACCACGAGCGTCCCGCCGGTCATGCCGCTGAGCACGGTGGCGTCGGTGACGGGCAGGATCGGCGGGCTGTCGAGCAGGACGGCGTCGTAGGAGCTCGTGGCCTCGGCGAGCAGCGTGCGCATCGACTGCGAGCCGAGCAGCTCGCTCGGGTTCGGCGGGATCTGCCCGGTGGGCAGGATGTCGAGCGACGTGTCCTGCCACGGCTGGACGACGTCCTCGAGCGACGCGCGCCCGATGAGCACCGTGGTCAGCCCGACGCCGCCCTCGAGCCCGAGGTAGTCGGCGACCGAGGGGCGCCGCAGGTCCGCGTCGATGAGGAGCACGCGCGCCCCGGTGTCCGCGAGCGAGGCGGCGAGGTTGATCGCCGTCGTCGACTTGCCCTCGCCCGGCAGCGAGGACGTGACGACGATCGAGCTGGGGCCGTCGCCGAGGTCGACGAACTGGAGGTTGGTGCGCAGCCGGCGGACGGCCTCGGCGGAGGGCCCGTGCGGGTCGTCGTGGACGAAGACCCGGTCGCGCTCGGCGTTCTCCTTGATCGCCACTGCGGCGATGACGGGCGTGTCGGTGAGGGGCTCGATGTCCTCCTCGGTGTGCACGCGGGTGTCCGCGAGGTGCCGGACGAACGCGGCACCGAGTCCGAGCAGGAGGCCGAGCACGAGGCCGAGCGCGGCGTTGCGGACGACGTCCGGCGACGACGGCGAGCCCGGGACCTGGGCCGGCGTCATCACGGTGGCCTGGACGGGCGCGGTCTCCCCACCGTCGGGCGAGGACAGCGCGGCGGACGTGCTGGCCAGCTGGTTGGCGACCGCGTTGGAGATCGCGGCGGCGTCGTCGGGGCTCGTCGACGTCGTCGAGACCTCGAGGATCACCGTGTCCTGCGGGACGCTGACGGTGACCATCCCCGCGAGCTCGCCCGGGGTCATGTCGAGGCCGAGCTCCTCGACGACCGGCTCGAGGACGAGCGGGGAGGTGGCGACCTCGGCGAACGAGGTCATCTGTCGCTGGGCGAACGTCGAGCCCTGGGCGAGGTCGCTGACCGAGTCGCCGCCCTGGACCGCGAAGAACACCTCGGAGCTCGACGTGTACCGCGGGGTGGCGAGCAGGCTCGCGGCCAGCGAGGCGGCGAGGCAGAGCAGGGTGACGACCAGGACGATCGGCCACCGTCGTCGGATGACGGCGACGTAGTCGGTCAGCTCCACAGGTCCACCTTCGTCTCGTTCCGCGCGCCGACATTCTCGTCCTACATCCAGTGGGCGCGAGGGGGTGCCGAGCGTGAATTGTGGGGGGAGTTGCGAGAGTACTACGCGAGGCTGGTGTTTCCGTGGGATTCGCGCGCGACGAAAGGCACGTCGACACACGTTCCGAGCACCGGTCGGGGGTGTCGCTGCAGGTCGTCGGTTTGATAACTTTGTGACGTGATCTCTGAGGTCAGGACCGCCGTCGTCGTCGAGGACGACGCCGACATCAGGTTCCTGCTCGAGACGACCCTGCGTCAGGCCGGTTTCGAGGTGCACACCGCGCCCACCGGGCTCGAGGGGGTCGACGCCGTCCGGGCGCACGACCCGCTGGTGACGACCCTCGACATCTCCCTGCCGGACATCGACGGCTTCGAGGTCGCCCGCCGGATCTGGACCTTCTCCTCGACCTACGTCCTCATGCTCACGGGTCGGTCCGACGAGATCGACACCCTGCTCGGCCTCGAGGCCGGCGCCGACGACTACGTGACCAAGCCGTTCCGGCCGCGCGAGGTGCGCGCCCGCATCGAGGCGATGCTGCGGCGTCCGCGCACCGTGGCCGGCTCGGCGGACTCGCCGCCCGTCGCGGCCTCCGCACCGGTGGCCGCCTCGGCGCCGGCCGCACCCGCGGCGTCCGTCCCCCCGACACCCCCGGCGATGCCTCCCGCGCTCGCGACGGTGGCGAGCTCGGCGCCGGTCGCCGGGGTGGTGCAGGTCGCGTGGTCTCCCGATGCGCCGGCCGCAGCACTCCCGGACCCCGACGACGACGGCGTGCTGCGGCACGGGGGCCTGCTCGTCGACGTCGACGCCCGGCTCACCTCGCTCGATGACGCTCCCGTCCACCTCACGCGCAGCGAGTTCGACATCCTCGTGGCGATGGTGGGCGCGGGCCGCCGGGTCGTCGAGAAGGACACCCTCGTGCGCGCCGCCTGGGGCGACGCCGACGACCACGCCCGGGACGTCACCGACCCCGACCGCCGCGCCGTCGAGGTGCACATCGCCAACCTGCGCCGCAAGCTCGGCGACGGCGCGGCCGCCCCGAGGTTCATCGAGACCGTGCGCGGTGTCGGCTACCGGATGGTGCCCGCGCGGTAGGGCCCGGTGCGGCGCCCGGTCTCAGCTGGAGCAGGCGGGCAGGCGGGAGAGCTCGCCGGCCGAGCGGCGCGCCACGTGCTCGAGCCGCTGGAGGGCCTCGGCGCCGTCGCGCTTCTCGCCGTCGGGCAGGGTGATCTCGCCGGGGGCGAGGTCCGCGAGCCGGACCGAGCGCGCGGACGCGGCGAGGGCCTCCGCACCGAGCATCGAGGCGGAGCAGGCGAGACTGAGCACGGCGACGCCCAGCTCCTCCGCGTCCGGCGCGCGGCGGATCCGCAGGAGCCGAGCCTCGAGCAGGTCGAGGAAGCGGTCGACCATGTCGCACGCCGCGTCCGTGCCGACGTCGGAGGCGAGGCGGTGCAGCGCGGCGACGTCGACGACCTGCTCGTCCGTCGTCATCGGCCGGCGTGGGCGTAGGACCGGTGGTGGACCGCGTCCTCGCTGTCGGGGGACAGTGCGGAGATCGCGGGGGCGTCCGGCGAGAGGAGCGGCAGGACGGCGGGGTACTCGTCGTCGGAGGGGACCGTGGTCGCCGCGTCCGCGTCGTCTGTCGGGACGACGCCGGCGCTCGCCTCCGCGTCCCGGCTCGCCTCCGCGGGGGCTGCTGCGCCGAGGACGGGGCTCGACGTCGACGGTTCCGTGCTCGCGTCAGCCGCCGCGTCCTCCTCGGGACGACGGCGGACGGCGCCGACGATCTGGACGGCGGCGTAGGTGAGGAGCACGCCCGCGGCGAGGATCGCGCCGGTGGCCTTCTGACCGCCGTCGAGGAAGGAGGCCACGTAGCCGGCGTAAGGCACGTGGTAGCCGACCTCGCCGCGGATCTGGGTGGCGGTGACGTCCCACTCGTCGGCCGTGTTGTTGGCGTCGCCCTGGGTGACGAAGCTGACGCCGTCGGCGCTGACGCGGCGCTCGACGATCCGGTGCGTGACGAGGGTGGGGTCGTTCGGGTACGGCATGACCGTGATGACGTCGCCGACCTGGAGCTCGCTCGCCTCCTCCTCGCCCTGGACGCGCTCGATGACCACCTGGCTGCCGGTGGGGATCGTCGGCTCCATCGAACCGGTGAGGATCGTCAGCGGCACCCAGCCCATGAGCCGGGGGACGATGACGAGGGCGCCGAGCACGGCGATGATCGCGACGAGCGCGAGGCCGGCGACGATGCGGCCGAGTCGGCGGACGGTCATGGTGGGCTCCTGGTTCTGACGGCGCGGCGTGGGTGGTGTCGAGGGGGACGGGGCGGTGCGCTGCTCAGGAGCAGGTCATGGTCCCGCCGCGTTGGGTCGAGGTGTCGAGGCCGATGGCGTTGCTCGCGACCCGTGTGCCGTCGGTGAGCACGGCGACAATGCGGATGCTGCCGGTGCTGTTCACGCGGAGGCGCTGCGGAAGGTCGTTCCACTTGATCTGGTACGACTGCGCGGACGCTGCGATGCCGTCGAAGATCGTCGTCCAGTCGGAGGCCGCCACGCGGTGCTCCACCCGCCAGCCCTGCACGGACGCGGACCCCGAGGCTCCGGTCAGGGCCCAGCGGAGATCGACGAACTTCTCGTTCGACAGGGGGCCGCAGCGGAACGAGTCGACCTCCGGAAGGGCGGGCAGCGGGGCGGGCAGCTGCTGCGCGGTGGTCCAGCTCTGGCCGGCCGTCCACGTGCCGGTGCCGGACTGGGCGGCGGTGATCGTCGTCGTGACGGAGAGGGCGACGCCCGCGTAGCTCGCCCGCAGGGCGTCGCCGGGGACGAGCGTGACGCAGAGCGTGCGCGTACCGCTGAGGGCGGAGCCGCCGGAGACCGTGAAGCTCGTTCCGGTGCCTGTGGGCGTCGCCGTGAAGAGCGGCGTGCCGGTGGTGGAGCAGGCGGCCCCCGCCGCCGGGACGCGGTACTCGAGGCGTGAGCCGGCCAGCTGGGCGACGGTGAGCGGGACGCCCGCGGCCGCGACCGTCACGGCGGTCGGTGACCAGGTGCTCGCGACCGTCCCGCCGGGCGTGACGACGGCGGAGCCGGTGACGGCGCCGGAGACGGCGAGGGAGAGGGAGCCGGTGGTGCCGGAGGCGCCGGCGACGTCGACGGAGTCGCTCCAGGCCGCCGTGGTGGAGCCCGAGGGCTGGAGGACGAGCACGGCCGCCACGGCGAGGAGCGCCGCGACCAGCGCACGCACCAGGTGGGTGCGGGGGCGTGGGCGCGTGGCGGTCGCGGCGCTCATCGGTTCTCCTTCGGGCAGGTTCTGGGTGGTTCGGGCAGGGCGGGAGTTCAGGACTGCTGGACGAGGGTCCAGCGCAGTCCGCCGGGGGCCACTGACTGGTTCTGCAGTCGCGTGCCCCACCAGTTCGACCGGTCGGCGGCGCGGGGCCGGCCGTCGGTGGTGGCGGGGATCGTCCAGGCGACGGTCGCGGTCGCCGTGGCGCCGTCGTCGGAGCCCGTGACGGCGAAGGAGTGGGTGCCCGCGGACGGGAGCGAGCTGCTCGTGCCGACGTGGGCGCCGGCGGAGAGGTCGACACCACCGACGACGAGCGTGGCGGCCGAGGCGTCGAGCGCGAGGCGCGCGTCGAGGGCGTCGCCGGCCGTGCGGACGCGGACGGTCGACGTGAGGGTGATCGTGTCCCCGGGCTGCACCGCGGTCGTTGCGAGCGGCGTGGGGGTGGGGCTGCCCGGCCGCGTGACGAGGACGGACGAGGAGACGGCCTCGACCTCGAGCCGGCCCGACGAGATCGTCGATCCCGCGCTCGTCACCGAGTCGGACCAGGAGGCGGCGGTGCCGCCGGATCCCGAGAGGAGGACGACGGCGAGTGCCGCTGCGAGTGCCGCGCGGCCGAGCCGGGGGGTGCTGCTCATCGTCGTCCTCCTCTCGGGGGTTCAGGGGGGTTGATCGGTCGGGTGCGTCAGCCGGCCATCGGGGTCTGCGCGACGGTCACCTCGAGGGCGCCGATGTTGACGTGCTGGCCCTGGGCGACCTGCTCGACGGCGTCGAAGGGGATCGTGATCTCGATACCGACCGTCTGCTCGCCGTCGTTCGTCGGGACGATCGCGGACGGACCCTCGGTCTCGGACATCGGCGCGTAGGTCTCGCCGTCGAGGGTGACCGAGAGCGAGGCGGCGTCGCGGAGGGCCGCGACGAGCTCGGGGCCACCGGTGTGGCTCGGGATGTTCGTGCTGACGGTCGCCTCGAGGCCGTCGCCCTCGGCGTCGATCGTCATCGACTCGGTGTAGGTGAGCTCCTCGCCCGGGACGATGACGTATTCGGCCGGGTTGATCTCGACGCCCGCACGGTTCGTCCACGTGCCGTTGTTGTTCGAGCTGATGTCGAGGACGCCGGAGGTGATCGTCGCCGCGTTGTCGGCCGCGGCGGAGGCGCGCCACTCGGCGAACGAGGCCCCGCCACCGGCGAGGATGGCGACGGCGGCGACGCCGGCGGCGACACCCTTCCAGGTCTTCGAGGTGAGGGTGGCGGAAGCGGTCGAGCGCGACATGATGGGCCTTTCGGGAGGGGGCCGGCCCGGCCTGTCCGGGCTGCTGGGAGGAGATTCCCCCGCGCGCCTCAGCGCCCGCCCTCGGTCACCGTTCGTTCACCTCAGGTTCGCCTCAGGACTTGCTCAGGGTTCACCCCCGGTCGTGGTGCGCCTCAAGATTCGTCAGCGCAGACCGTTCCGGGGTCCGGGTATCACTCCCGACGACGGCGAACGACGGCTCGCGACACCAGGGCTGCCGTCGTCGCCGGCCCCGCGTCGTCGGGCCCGCGCGGTCAGTCGCGTGGTGCGCCGATGCTGCGGCCCACGGAGGCCAGGCTCAACTCGCCGTCGTCGACGGAGGCGACGTGCACCTGGTTGCCGCCCCCGGACCGGGAGCTCGCGGCGGCGTCGCGGCTGACCTGGGCGAGGTCGTCGAGGTCGTAGCCCGCCGTGTCGTCGCAGGCCACGCCCGCGCTGATGCGCAGCCGGAGGTGCCCGCCGTCGACGTCGAGGGAGTCCTTCGCCAGCTCCCGGCGGACCTGCTCCGCCCACGTGCGCGCCTCGGCAGGGCCGCGGCGTGGCAGGAGGACGTCGAACCCGGAGCGGTGTCGCTCGCGGCCGATGAGCGACATCGGCGGGGCCAGGCGCCGGACGACCTCGCCCAGTGTGATGACCGCGTGCTCGGCGATCCCCGCGTCGAAGGCGGTCCGCAGGCGGGCGTGGTCGTCGAGGTCGAGGGTGACCATCGACACCGGCCGGTGGGCCTCGCGATCCTCGTCGATCGCCGTGATCGCGCGGGGGCGGAAGCTGACCACCGTGCGCGCGCCGGTCGCCGGGTCGTAGGAGGACCGCTCGACCTCGACGCGCCGGCGGTCCTCCCCGCGCATGCTCACCATGGCGAAGGCGGCGCAGATGACGAGGACCATGATGACGAGCGACGTGACGGACGTGCCGGCCCAGCGCTCGAACACCCCGGACCTCGGACCGGCGCCGAGGAGCAGGACGAGGCGGAAGGCGTAGAACGCCGCGACCGCGAGGAGCAGCACCGCGAGCAGGCGCACGACGGGGGAACGGCCGCGCCACGCCGCGGCCAGTGTGGCGCCGCCGGCGAGGGCGCCGGCGGCGGTCACCGCGAGCATCGCCCAGGCCCCGCCCCACGGCCCGGCGTCCGGACCCGCCACCAGCGTGATGACGAGGACGGACGCGCCGGCCACGCCCGAGACCCACAGCAGGTGGGGTCGCCCGCGCCACGCGCGCAGGCCGTTCCACATGAGCGGGGTCGTCATCGCGGTGGCGGCGTTGCCGAGAGCGTTGGCCCACCACATGGCGGGCGAGGCGGCGGCCACGACGTAGGTGATCGCGCCCGTGATGGCCGCCGCGAGTGCGCCGCCCCAGAGCTGGTCGACGGTGTCCTCCCCCCGGCCGCGGGCGTCGACGACGAACAGGACCGTCACCGTGGCGATGACGAGGCCGGTGACTGCCTGGAGGGTGAAGGTGTCGAGGGTCATGACGCACCCGCCGCGGGCAGCGAGACCTCGACGGTGGTGCCCTCGCCGAGCCGGCTCTCGAGCGTGATCGTGCCGCCGAGGGCCTCGACGAGCCCCTTGGTGATGTGCAGGCCGAGCCCCGTGCCCTGCACGGGGCCGCTGCGCACGGACGGCGCCCGGTAGAACCGGCTGAACAGCCGGATCCGGTCGCCCGCCGAGATGCCGATGCCGGTGTCCACCACCTCGAGATGGACCTGGTCCGGGGTCCGCCAGGTCGAGATCCGCACGCGGTCGCCGGGGCGGGAGTACTTGATGGCGTTCGAGACGAGGTTGTCGACGATCTGGGTGAGGCGGGTCTCGTTCGCCTCGACCTCGCACCGCTCGTCGGCGTCGACCTCGACCGAGATCCGCCCGTCGGCCGCCCGCGGTGCCTGGCTCTCGGCGACGTCCGCGACGATCGCGGAGAGGTCGACCAGGCCGGTGGGCGCCGGGGTGGCCCCGGCGCTCTCGCGGGCGGCGACGAGCAGGTTGGAGATGAGCAGCTCGAGCCGCTCGGAGTTACGCACGGCCACGTCGAGCTGGGTGCGGACGTCGTCGGGCAGGTCGGGGTCCTCGAGCGCGAGGTCGAGGTAGCCGAGGATCGAGGTGAGCGGCGTGCGCAGCTCGTGGGTGACCGAGGAGACGAAGTCGTCGCGCTGCGCGAGGGCCTCCATCTCCTTGGTGAGGTCCTGGTAGACGAGGACCGACCCGGCGGCGGCGCCGCTCTCGTCCGTCAGCCGGGTGGCCGAGACGCGCTGCGCCGAGCGGGGCTCCTGGGCGCCCCACCAGATGATCTCGCGGACGACGCGCTCACCGCGGTCGACCCGCACGCTCGGGAGCTCGTCCGCGCCGAGCTCGGTGACGCCGTCCGCGCCGCGGACGAGGCCGTCGTGCCGCGCCAGGACCTCGGGGTCGTCGACGAGCTCGCCGACCCCGGGCACGGGGGCGTCCTGCTCGACCAGCGTGCGGTTGCGCAGGGTCACCCGACCCTCGGCGTCGAGGACGACCACGCCGACGTCGACGGTGTTGAGGACCGCCTCGAGGAGCCGGCGCTGGCTGCGCGAGTCGGCGAGGGCCTCCTCGACCACCTGGCTCTGGCTGGAGACGAGCTCGAGGCGGGCGGTGGAGCGCCGCTCGGAGCCCGCGACGACGATCGCGGTCGACGCGAGGACCGCCGGGATGATGACGAGCCGCTGGAGCGTGATCGGGTCGACCCTCAGTGCCTTCGACGAGGAGACGAGGTCGACGATCTCCGGGGACCACGCGGCCGCGACTCCCAGCGCGATCGCCGGCGCCACGCCCGTGCGGGGGAACGTGCGCGCGAGAACCATGACCGGCAGCACGAGCATCGAGGACACGACGAGCGACTCGGACAGGAGGAGCGCGACCGCGAGGATGTCGAGGACCGGGACGACGGCCGGCGCCCAGGTGGGCAGTCGGTGCCACGGCATCGCCGCGGCCGTCGTCGTGGCCGCGAGGACGAGGAGGAACGCCCCGAACGTCCGGTCCTGCGTGAGGATCTCGGGGTCCGTCGCCACATGGACGAACCCGACGACGACGGCGACGGCCACGAACGGCAGCTGGCGGACGAGCGGTGAGGAGCGCAGCCGCGGCGAGGTGTCCGTGCCCGCGTCTGCGTCCGCGGTCCACGGGGTCGGTGCCGCGCCTGGCTCGGGCTCCGGGCCGACGTCGCTCCCGGTGGGCGCCGCGAGGCCGGCCGTCACGCCCGGTCGCCGGTCGCCGTCGTCGGGGGCGGTGACCGTCGGCATGAGGCGAGCCTAGGCGCCGGACGCGCGGTTCGCCGCGGGTTCGGGCGAGCGTTCGCGCACGTGGGGCGCGCGACCGGACCACGGCCGCGCGCCCCACGTCAGGGGGTGTCCTATCAGGCGCCGGGGTGCCCCTCCGGGGCGGCCGGGCCCGCCGACGCGGTGCCCGGCGCGGCGGATCCGGCACCGGCCGCGGGCGTCCCGGCGTCGATCTTCCGCTCCGCCTTGCTCAGCGTGCGGGCGGCGGCGTCGCGGCCCCCGAGGCCGAAGGCCAGCGCGGCGGCGAGAGCCCCGCCGACGACGACGGCGCCGAATGCGAGGTTGACGATCGACTCGGCGATGCCCATGTAGCTCAGGCCCATCGCGGCGAACAGCGCGACGGTCGCCCAGTAGACGATCTGGGCCGGGGTGCCGGTGCCGATCGCGCGGCGCAGGAGCGTGGCGACGAGGACGCCGACCGCGACGAACGCGGCACCGAAGAGGATCCGGCCGCCGACGGCGATGATCTCCTCGAGGAACCCGGTGATCTCCGGGAAGCCGAGCATGCGGGTCGCCATGATCGCGAAGAACACGACGATGACCACCTTGACCACCGTGGCGAGGATGCTCGAGGCCCGGCGGCCCTCGGGGACGATGCCCTGCTCGACGGCGATGCGGTCGATGCTCAGCCCGGCGAGCGTGGACTCGAGGAGCTGGGCGACGAACTTGGCGATGACCCAGCCGAGGATGAGCAGCACGGCGGCGGCGAGGATGTTCGGGATCGCGTCGAGGACCGTCTGCAGCATCGAGGTGGCGGGGTCCGAGATCGCCGAGATGCCGAGGATCTGCAGGGCCGAGATCGACACGACGACGAGCACGACGGCGAACGCCAGGTTGGCCAGGACGTTGGTCAGGCTGGTCTGCTGGCCGCCCTGCTGCGGGGCCTGCTGCGGCGCGTGCTGCTGACCGGGCTGCTGCGGCGCGGCGCCGTGGGCGCCCTGCGCGCCGGCAGGAGCACCCGCGGGCGCCGGGTTGCCGGTGGAGTTGCCGCTCAGCTTCGCGACGCGCTGGTCGAGGCCGGCCGAGTAGAGGGCGGTGCCGACGAGCTGGCGGACGATGCGGGCGAGCACCAGCCCGATGAAGAACACCGCTCCCGCACCGATGAGGTTGGGCAGGTAGGACAGGATCGTGTCGAGCATCGACTGGATCGGCGCGAGGACCTGCTCGAGGCGGAAGACCTGCAGGATCGCGATGAGGCCGAACATCCACACGAGCAACGAGGCGATCTGCCCGAGCGAGCTGCCGACGCTCTGTCCGTCACGACCGGCGCGCTGGAGCGCGGGGATCCGTCCGACGAGCTTCTCGAAACCGGCCTTGACCAGCCGGGCGATGATCCACGTGACCAGGAGGATGACGAGGGCGACGAGCACCTTCTCGAGCAGTCCCACCCAGTCGTAGTTCCGGAGTTCGTCCATGTCTCTGCGCTCTCTCTCGATCGATGCATAACGGACGCATGACAACCTAACGACCTGGGCCACACAAGGGAAGACCGGCGGTTGACCGTTCGATGAACCGGTCATGGCGAGGCGATGGCGGCGCTGCGCGTGCTTCGCGCGCCCCGAGGAGGCGGCTGACGGGGTGCCCGGCCGGCGAGTGCCCGGCCTGCCGGGCATTCGTCCGTTGGTGTCAGCCCGTGGCGGCGAGGGCGTCGATCGTCGCGCGCACGGAGTGCAGCGGGAGCTGGCCGGGGGCCGACGACGCGGCGAGGCTCGCGAAGGTGGCCGCCGAGCCGAACCGGCCGCCGACCAGGCGCGTGGGGGCACCGAGCGTGCCCATCGCCATCGTGATGAGGGGGACGCGCGCGACGGCGGCGCGCTCCGCGGTGGCGGTGAGCAGCGCGAGGACGTCCGCGGTGGTGCGCGGCGTGACGGCGATCTTCGCGACGTCGGCGCCCGCGTCCTCCATGGCGGCGAGCCGGTCGACGATCTCGCGGTGCGCCGGGGTGCGGTCGAAGTCGTGGTGCGAGAGGACGACGGCCGGGCGTGCGGGCGCCTCCCGCGCGACAGCCAGCGCGTCGGCCGCGGCGGGGTGGTCCGCCTCGACGTCGACGAGATCGACGCCGTCCACCGCGGCGACGGCGCCCACGAGCCGGACATACGCGTCCGGCGACGCCTCCCCGGCGCCGCCCTCCGACGTCGTGCGCCACGTGACCATGAGCGGCGCGCCCGCGCACGCGGCGACCACGGCCGGCAACGCGGCGAGGACCGAGTCGAGGGTGCGCCCGTCGAGCTCGGCGCGCGCGGGGTCGGTGCCCCCGTCCGTCACCGCGTACGCGAGATCGATGCGCCACTCGACGACGTCCGCCCCGGCCTCGACGGCCTCGGACGCCCGTTCCGCCGCGTCGCCCGCGGTGACGACCGGGACGACGACGAGCGGCCGGTCCGCGGTGAGCGTGACGCCGCGCAGGGCGAGTGCGGCGGTGGGCTCGGGCATGCGGGGAGCCTACGACGGGCGACGACCTCGCGCGGTGCGTCGTCGTCGTTCGCCCCGGGCTGATCCGGGCGGCGACACGCCCGCCCCGGGATGCGGAGGGGCCCGGTACTCGGTTGCATGGAGGTGACCGCGGCCCCGAGCGGGCCGGACCGATCAGACGGGAGGCCGATCATGGCTCCGAGCATCTCCGGCAAGAAGGTCGCGTTCATCGCGACGAACGGCGTCGAGCAGTCCGAGCTGGCCGAGCCCTGGGCGGCGATCGAGAAGGCGGGTGGCGAGCCCACGCTCATCTCGCTCGAGTCCGGCACGATCACGGCGCTGCGGCACGACTGGGACCGGGGCGACGACTTCACGGTCGACCTCGAGATCCTCGCCGCGAACCCGGACGACTTCCAGGCCCTCGTGCTGCCGGGCGGCACGCTCAACGCCGACGCCCTGCGTGGGAACTCGGACGTGCGGACGTTCGTCCGGGCGTTCTTCGACCAGCACAAGCCGGTGTCCGCGATCTGCCACGCGCCGTGGATCCTCATCGACGCGGGCGTCGTCGAGGGGCGTCGCCTCACGTCCGTGCCGACCGTCTCGACGGATCTGAAGAACGCGGGCGCGCAGTGGGTCGACGAGGAGGTCGTCGTCGACGCCGGTCTGATGACCTCGCGCACCCCGGCCGACCTCGCCGCGTTCTGCGCGAAGACGGTCGAGGAGATCGCCGAGGGGAAGCACAGCGACCAGACCGCCTGACGCGGTCGGCAACCGCCTGGCACGGCCGGCGCGGGCGGCGGCGTCCCCATGACGGCGACGCTGCCCGCCGCCGGTCGGCGTGACGTGCACACAGTGTCCGGCAGCGCGCAGGGTGCCTCCGCGCGCTGCAGCTCCTACGGCGCGGGCCTGCGAGGATCGGGGTGTGGACACAGTTGGGGGACCGGGCGCCGAGGAGAGTGACGCTGCGCGAGCGCGTCGTCGTCGGACGGGTCGTCGGCGCGGGTTCGGGCTGATCGCGCTCGGGATCGTGTGGCTCGTGCTCGGGACGCTGGCCGTGTTCGCCGTGGCGATCATCGGCGGCACGCGGGGGGCTCCGCCCGATCTCGTGGCGAGCGAGCCTCAACCCGTCGAGGGCGGGAGTCACCGACTCTCCGGCGACAGCCCCTACGTGCTCGTGTCGTCGGCTCCGATCGACGCGGAGCCCGCGTGCTCGATCACCGGGCCAGACGGCGAGGAGGTCGAGTACGAGGTCGCCGCGAACTGGGAGCACTCCGAGCGACCAGCGATCGCCCGGTTCTACGCGGACGAGACCGGCGACCACGCACTCGGCTGCACCGCGGGCGGGTCGGAGCTCGAGGTCGCCGTCGCCGACGACGGCGCCTGGGAGTGGGACCGCGAGGGCGAGGCGCACGAGCGGCGGATGGTGATCGCGGTGGTCGTCGTCGCCCTCATCGGGACCGCCGTGCTGGTGACCGGGACGTCCCAGATCGTGCGGAACCGCGCCTGACCGAGGTCAGCCCGCCGCCCACGCGAGCGGGTCGCCGCCGTAGGGACGCGGCGGCCACCGGTGGGGGAGGCGCTCGCCGCCGACCGCGAACGGCGGCGGCACGTGGAGCAGCCGGCCGTGCGGCGAGTCGACCTCGACCAGTTCGGGCGCGTCGTCGTCGGGGGTGCCGCCGGGACCGGGCATGGCGAGGAGCTCGGTGGCGGCGTCGACGAGGGCGTGGTGCGCGGACCCGGCGCCCACCTCCTCCCGGGCGGCGAGCAGCCGCATCGCCGAGGTCGCGAGGCGGATGCCCGTAACGTAGTCGAGGGCCTGCACGGGCAGCGCCCCCGGCCGGCCGGCCGTCGACCTCCCGTCGCCCGCCCGCCCGTCGGCATCCTCCGCGTCGCCCGCCCGGTAGACGTCCGCGATGCCCGAGGCCGCCTGCACGAGGCTGTCGAACCCGCGGCGCCCCGCCCACGGGCCGACCGTCCCCCACGCGCTGAGCGAGACGACGGTGAGGTGCGGGTGGCGCGCCCGGACGCCCGGCCCCTCGAGGGCGAACCGCGTGAGCGCACCGGGCCGGTACCCGGTGAGCAGGACGTCGGCACTCTTGAGCAGGTCGTGCACCCGGTCGAGCTCGGCCGGATCGGTGAGGTCGGACTCGGCGGTTCGGAGGCCGAAACCGGTGTCGAGGTGCTGGTCCGGCAGCTCGGGCAGGTCCGGCGGGTCGACCCGCAGCACGTCGGCCCCGAGGCTCGCGAGGAGGCGCGCCGCGCTCGGGCCCGCGAGCACCCGGGTGAGGGTCAGGACGCGCAGGCCGGCCAGGGGCAGGTCGCCGTCGTCGAGCGGGGGCAGGCGTGTGGCGGAGCCGACGCCGGGGCCGCGGTCGGGGCGGTGCCCGGGCGTCCCACGTGTGGCCGCGGCATCCGTGCCGGAGAAGTTCGCGGCGGTGCGCACGGCGACGGTGAGTCCCCCCGCGGCGGTCACGCGCTCCTCGGCCTCGAGCGCCGGCAGGTCGGCGAGCGCGCGGGCGGCGTCGTCCGGTCCCGCGACCTCGGGCAGCGCGAGTGCCGTGCGCAGGGCCGCGGAGTGGTGCGGGTAGTTGGCGTGGGTGCGGACCCAGCCGTCGGCGGCCGAGAAGAACGCCGAGAGCGGGCCGAACCCGATCCGCCGGCGACCGTCGACGCGCAGGTGGTTGGCGGTGGCGATGGCGTCCCACGCCCATCCGGGCCGGGTCGTGACGACCGCGGCGGAGCCCCGCGCGCGGGCGAGCGCGGTGGCGGCGTCCGCGCAGTCGGTCGCTGCCACCTCGGCGAACCCCTCGACGTCGAGGGGTCCGCACCAGGGCCGGCCGCGCATCGTCAGCGATCGAGCACGGTGCAGAAGCAGGCGCGGTTTCCTTCCGCGTCCTCGACCACGACGAACGCGCGGCCGCGCCCCATGTCCTCCACGCGACGGCCGCCGGCGGCGACGGCGGCCTCGACGCGGGCGTCGAGCTCGTCCGCGGGCACCTGGACGTCGAGGTGGAAGCGCTGGCGCGGGGTGTCGTGCGGCTCGGTGCGCTGGAACCACAGGGTCGGTGCGCGCCCCGACGGGTCGACGATCTCGTCGCCGTCGACGTTGTCCGGCGAGCCCGTGAGGACCGAGGACCAGAACGCGTCGATCGCGCCCTGGTCCGCGGTGTCGAGGGCAAGCTCGACCACCGCGACGCCCGACGGCGCCGCCGGGATGCCGTCGGCCGAGGCGATCGTGCTGATCCGGCGGGCGAGGTCGATGTCCTTCGGCGTGATCCCGCCGGAGTCGTGGCTCGTCAGGCTGACGGTCACGGACGGGTAGGTGAGGGTGACGTCGGGGTGGTGGCCGGCCGCCTCCGCGACCTCGCCGATCGCGGCGACGAACGAGAGCCCGCGGGCGAAGTCACCCGTCTCGAACCGGGAGTGCAGCTTGTTCACGAGGTGACGCCAGTCCGTGAGGGCGGCGTCCTGGACCTGATCCGCTGTCAGATTCTCCATGCCTCCAGCGTGGCACCGGTCACCGACATCGGCATCCCGACCGCCGGAGCGCGCGGAGGCCGGGCGCGGCTCGCGCCCGGCCTCCGGTGGTCCGTCGTCGGACGGCCCGGTCCTGCCGTCCTCAGTGCTCGTGGACGACGACGCCGCGGATGTTCTGACCCGCGTACATGTCGTCGTAGGCCGTGTTGATGTCCTCGAGCTTGTACTGACGCGTGGCGAGCTCGTCGAGGTGGAGCTTGCCGTCCTTGTAGAGCTCGATGAGCTTGGGGATCGCCACGCGCGGCGACCAGCTGCCGTACAGCGAGCCCTGGATCCGCTTCTGCAGCATCGAGAACTGGAACAGGTTGATGCCGTCGATCGTCTGAGAATGCGGGTTGATCTGGGAGTCACTTACGGGTGTGGTCGGGAGTCGGTCGCGCCGGCCACCGCAGTGTGCGGACGAACTCAGGAGTCACGAGGTGAGATCGGCGGTAGGGCAGGTCTTGGTGTCACTTGGCGTGCTCAGGCTGCTAGGTACGGGTCGAGGATCTGGTGGAGGTGGCGCCTGACCTGTCCGGCAGGCTCGCTCTCGCCGGTCATGCCCCAGGTGAGGAGGGCGCCGTTGTACGCGGCGTGGACCAGGCGTGGGAGGTCGTCGTCGAGCGGTCCGGAGAGGAGCTCACCGGATGCCTGGCCTGCGGCGAGGACGTCGCTGATCGCGGCTTCGACGGCAAGGGCGTAGGTCCTGGTGAGGTCTCGGAAGTCGGGGTCGCCGAGGTCGAGGAGCAAGAAGGCCAGGTGGTTGGCGAACTCGGAGGACGTGCGGACACCGGCAGCGAGTTCGGCGAACGTGTTCACCATGGCGGCCACGGGAGCTGAGGCTGAGGCGGACTGCCGCAGATCCCGGGGCAGTGTCTGAGCGGCCTGTTGCGCCAGGGCGAGGAGCAGTCCCCGTTTGGAGCCGAACCGTTGCAGCAGGGTGGCCGGTGACAGTCCGACCTGGCGTCCGATCTCGGCGAGGGTGATGGCACCGGGCCCGACTGCGGCCACGGCGTCCGCGGCGGCCGCCAGCACGTCTTCGTCGGCCATAGTGCGGGGTCTGGTCATGAGCGGCACTCTAGCATTAGTAAATGAATGATGGTTTACTAACAATATGAACACACCGCTTCCCAACGTCTGCTCCGTCGACCCAGCGCCACAGTCCACCTCTGCTGGCGTCTTGTCCGACTGTGTGGCGCTGGTAGCCGGCGGCACTCGGGGCGCGGGCCGCGGCATCGCGGTCGAGTTGGGGGCGTTGGGGGCCACGGTCTACGTGACCGGACGCAGCACCCGGGGGGCGGGTTCGGACATGAACCGGCCCGAGACCATCGAGGAGACCGCGGAACTGGTGGCCGCCGCCGGTGGCCACGGAGTCGCGGTCGTCTGCGACCACACTGACCCAAACCAGGTGGCCGCCGTTGTGTCGCAGATCCGGGCCGCGCACGGCCGCGTGGACGTTCTGATCAACGACGTGTGGGGTGGTGACCCGCTGACGCAGTGGGACACACCGTTCTGGGAGCTGGACCTGACCAAGGTCAGAACCCTGTGGGAGCGGGCCGTTCTGACCCATCTGATCACCAGCCAGCAGACGGTGCCGCTGATGCTGCCCCGCCGGGCAGGGCTGATCGTGGAGATCACCGATGGCGCCGGTCCGCAGTACCGCGGCAACCTGGCCTACGACCTGGCCAAGACCGCGGTGAACCGGCTCGCTCTCGCCCAAAGCGAGGAGTTGCGGCCTCACGGGATCACCTGCCTCGCCGTCACTCCCGGATTCCTGCGGTCGGAGGCGATGCTGGACGGCTTCGGGGTGGCCGAGAGCAACTGGACTGATGCCGCCGCCCAAGACCCCCACTTCCTGGCCTCAGAGACCCCTCGGTTCCTTGGCCGGGTCGTCGCCGCGCTGGCCGCCGATCCGCAGGTGGCGAACCGGACCGGGCAGGTGCTGACCTCTTGGGACCTGGCCGAGGAGTACGGCATCGACGACGTCGATGGTCGACGCCCCCACTGGGGCCGCCACATTGCCGAAGCGCTCTAGGCGCTCACGGGACCTTCCACTCGCCCACACCACCCAGCACACCAGAGGAGCTCTTTCGTGTTGCGCATTGCCATCATTGTTGGAACGACCCGGCCGGGCCGACGGGGAGACATCGTGGCCCGTTGGGTCCACGCTCACGCCTCGGGGCGCGGGGACGCCTCCTACGAGCTCGTCGACCTCGCCGACCATCGGCTGCCGGTCTTGGACGAGCCGGTCGCCGCCGCCATGTCCGAGGAGTACGTCCACGCCCATACCCGTCGGTGGGCCGCCACCATCGCCTCCTACGACGGGTTCGTCTTCGTCACCCCCGAGTACAACCACTCGACCACCGCGGCGTTGAAGAACGCCTTGGACTACCTGTATCGGGAGTGGCATGACAAGGCCTGCGGCTTCGTCAGCTACGGCATCAACGGCGGCGTCCGGGCCGTGGAGCACCTCCGCCAGATCGTCGGCGAGCTGCACCTTGCCGATGTCCGTGACCAGGTCGCGCTGTCGGCCTTTGACGACTTCGACGGCTCCCGCCTCGACCCTCCGCAGCACCACCTCGACACCTTGCATCGCATGCTCGATCAGCTCACCGCCTGGGCCGACGCGCTGCGAAAAGCGCGGACGGCCGCCGATGCCGCCTAACCGGGCACCGTCTCCGACGGAGGTGTTCGCCGCCATCCGGCGAGACCTCCGGGCCGGACTGTCCTCCCGCGAGATCCAGCGCACCCGCCACGTGACCTGGCGGACGGTGAAGGCGGCCTCGCAGTCGGCGTGGCCGCCACCCCGGGCGGAGTATCCGCAGCGGGCCTCGAAGTTGGATCCGTTCAAGCCGCTCATCGAGGAGATGCTGGTGGCCGATCTAGACGCGCCACGGAAACAGCGCCACACCGCCACCCGGATCTTCGACCGGCTCGTCGACGAGCACCAGATGAGCGGGGTCTCCTACGACACGCTGCGTGCCTACGTCGCGAAGAGGCGACCCGAAGTCCGCGCCGAGCAGGATCGCGGCGCCTCCGAGGTGTTCGTGCCGCAGACCCATCTGCCCGGCCGGGAAGCCGAAGTCGACTTCGGTGAGATCAGCGTCCGGCTCCGCGGGGACCTGGTCAGCTGCCACTTGTTTGCGCTGCGGATGTCCTACTCGGGCAAGGCGGTTCACCGCGCCTCGGCCACCGGCGGCCAGGAAGCGTTCTTCGAAGGCCATCAACACGCTTTCCGGACCCTCG
Organism: Georgenia sp. Z1344; assembly: GCF_049856295.1. Taxonomy (GTDB): domain Bacteria; phylum Actinomycetota; class Actinomycetes; order Actinomycetales; family Actinomycetaceae; genus JB111. The sequence goes on from NZ_JBNDMZ010000012.1 coordinate 57,503, forward strand.
GCGGAGTACCGGCCGGCAAGATCCGCTACGACAACCTCAAGGCCGCCGTCGCGCAGGTGATCGGCTTCACCCGCCAGCGGGTCGAGACCGACCGGTGGATCGCGTTCCGGTCCCACTTCGACCTCGACGCCTTCTACTGCCAGCCCGGCATCGAGGGAGCCCACGAGAAGGGCGGCGTGGAGGGCGACATCGGCAGGTTCCGCCGCAACCACCTGGTTCCCGTGCCCGAGGTCGACTCCATCGCCGAGCTCAACGACCTGATCGACGGCTACGACACCGCCGACGACGCCCGGCGGATCGGGCACCGGCTGCACACCGTCGGCGAGGCCTTCGCCGCCGAACAGACCCTGCTGAAACCGCTGCCTGTCGAACCGTTCGAGACCGGGCTGTGGCTCACCCCGCGGGTCGACCGCTACGCCCAGGTCACCGTCCGCTCGAACCGGTACTCGGTGCCGTCCCGGCTGATCGGCCGACCGGTGCGGGTGCTGCTAAACGCCTCCGACCTCACCATCTACGACGGCCGCACTCCCACCGCCGATCATCAACGACTGCTCGGTAAAGGCGGCAGCCGACTTGAGCTGGACCACTACCTCGAGGCCCTGATCCGCAAGCCGGGCGCGCTGCCCGGGGCGACCGCGTTGGAGCAGGCCCGCGCCGCCGGCACCTTCACTCCCGCCCACGACGCCTGGTGGGCGGCGGCCCGCAAGGCCCACGGCGACACCGCCGGCACCCGCGCGCTGATCGAGGTGCTGCTGCTGCACCGCCACCTGCACGCCGACCAAATCAGCGCCGGCATCCGAGCCGCCCTGCAGGCCGGTGCGTTCACCGCCGACGCCGTCGCCCTGGAAGCCCGCAAACGAGCCGACACTGACCTGCAGTCTCCGGTCAGGGCGCCGGACGCCCATGCCGCCCCCGCGGTCGGGCAGCAATCAATCCGCTCCCTCACCGAGAAGCGGCTGAGCCACCTCCCGCCGGACACCAGGCCGCTGCCGGACGTGACCTCCTACGACCAGCTGCTCACCCGCCCGAAGGGAACCCCATGACTGCACCTGTTGCCACCCCCGCACGGCGAGGCTTGACCGAGCAGGCCGCCGACACCGCCATCGACCAGGCCTGCCGCATGCTGAGGCTGCCGACCATCCGCACCCACTTCAGCGAAACCGCCGACACCGCCGCCCGCCAGCAGCAGTCCTACCGCGCCTTCCTCGCCGAGCTGCTGCTCGCCGAATGCGACGACCGAGCCCGCCGACGATCCGAGCGCCGCATCCGCGCCGCCGCATTCCCCCGGGAGAAGTCGTTGCGCGCCTTCGACTACGACGCGAACCCCCACATCGACCCGGCAGTGATCAACACCCTCGCCGCCTGCGACTGGGTCCGCCGCGGCCAGCCGCTCTGCCTCATCGGCGACTCCGGCACCGGCAAGAGCCACCTCCTGATCGCTCTCGGCACCGAAGCCGCCATGGCCGGCTACCGGGTCAAGTACGTCCTGGCCACCAAACTCGTCAACGAGCTCGTCGAAGCCGCCGACGATATGGCCCTGACCAAGACCATTGCCCGCTACGGCCGCGTCGACCTGCTCTGCATTGACGAGCTCGGCTACATGGCCCTCGACAAACGGGGCGCCGAACTGCTGTTCCAGGTTCTCACCGAACGGGAGGAGAAGGCGTCGGTGGCGATCGCGTCCAACGAGGCCTTCAGCGGCTGGACCAAGACCTTTACCGACCCGCGGCTGTGCGCCGCGATCGTCGACCGGCTCACCTTCGGCGGCAACATCATCGAAACCGGCACCGACTCCTACCGCCTCGCTCACACCCTCAGCCAACAGCGAACGGCACCCGATCAGTCTTCGAAGGCCGCCCCCAGCGCACTCCCGACCTGAACGCGCAGAACCCGAATCGCCTTACCTCTATCCCGAGCGAAGGATCGCCGACCATGCACCCGCTTCCCACGAAACCCGCCCTCGACCTCCCCGCCGTCGACGCGTTGATCAGCGCAGCCCGACACCGGGCTGTCCAGCTCGGCGGCCGCTTCACTGTCGTCGTGGTCGACGACGCAGCCAACCTGCGCTCCCTGTTCCGAGGCGACGGCGCCGACCCACTGACCGTCGGGCTGGCCAGCGGCAAGGCGCGCCTGTCGGCTTCCAACGGCATGCCGACCCGCGACTGGCGCAGTGTCGTTGGGAATGACCCTTACCTCGGTCTCACCGTGCCCACGGTGCTCGACCAGCTGCTCACCGGTGCGGTGCTGTTCGCCGGCGGCTACCCGATCGTGGTCGAGCAGACCGTGGTGGGCGCGATCGGCGCCAGCGGCGGAACCGAGGACGAAGACGACGACGTGGCCCGAGCCGGCCTCGCGGCGCTGCCCTTCGCTGACCAGTTCACCGCACAACCGGCCAGCCACACCGCACCTTGAGCAGCGACCAGGCCCACACCACCGGCGATCCCGGCATGCTGCGCACCTTCACCGGCGAGTTGCTGCTGCCCGAGGCTGCCAATTACGAGGATGCACGCGTCCCCGCCGTCGCGCGGTTCGCCGCCGTCCGACCGGCGGCCATCCTGCGATGTCGAACCGCCGACGAGGTCGCACAGGCGCTCGGCCTCGTCCACCACACCCAGCTCCCTGTCGCGGTCCGAAGCGGCGGCCACGACTTCGCCGGGCGCTCCTCCACCACCGGCCTGCTGATCGACGTCGGTGCGATGAACAGCATCCACGTCGACGACAACCGGATTGTCGTGGGACCCGGCGCCCGGCTCGGAGACATCTACCGCATCCTGCAGCAACACGGGCGCACCATTCCCGCAGGTTCAGGACCGACCGTCGGCATCGCCGGACTCACCCTCGGCGGAGGGTTCGGCCTCTTGGGCCGACTCCACGGACTCACCTGCGATAACCTCGTCTCCGCCCAGGTCGTGCTCCTCGACGGCCGGATCGTGCGTTGCGATCACGAGCAGGAGCCCGACCTGTTCTGGCTGATCCGGGGCGCGGGCGCCACCGGCTGCGGCGTCGTCACCGAGCTTGTCTTCGACACCATCGCCGAACCGGGCTGCACCGCCTTCGAACTGACCTGGAACCATGAACACACCGCACAAGTGGTCACCGCCTGGCAGAACTGGGCGCCGTCCGCGCCCGACGCCCTCGCCGCCAGCCTCCTCATCACAGCCCCGGCCGACCCTGCGCGACCGCTGCAGTCCAGAGTCCTGGGCACCCTTGCCGGCGACGGTTCCCGCCTCCGGTCGCTGTTGTCCGTACTGGTGGCAGCGGTCGGGCCCCAGCCACGCAGCAGCTGGCAGCGTCGCTCGTCTTGGCTGGACGTCCGCACCTGGCTCAACGGCCCCGACGCCGATTTGGCGCCACCAGATGCGTTCAGCAAGTCCGAGTTCTTCCGCGAGTCGCTGCCAGCCTCGGCCGTCGACAAACTGATCACCGAGCTGGCCGATCACCGGCGACCCGGTGAGGCACGTGAACTCGACTTCTCTCCCTGGGCCGGCGCCTACAACAGAGTCGCCGACGGCCACACCGCCTTCCCTCATCGCCGCGAGCAGTTCCTGCTCAAACACACCGCCACCGTCTACCGCGGAACGAAGATCACGGCCTGCTCGACCGACAAGTGGATCACCCGGTCCTGGCGATCCGTGCAGCCATGGGGATCCGGAGGTGTCTACCCGAACTTCCCTGACCTTGAGCTCGCCCGACTCGACCGCGCCTACTACGGCAGCAACCTCAGTCGGATCGAGCAGATCCTCACCGCCTACACCCCAGACCTGCACCACCAGCAGGCCATCAAATGACTCCCGGATTGGCTCGGACACTCAGCCTTGAAGGCCGCCCGACGACTCCCGAATTCAACCGCGAACGACTCCCGAGATCGCCCGCGGAGCTAATCGTCGAGCTCGTGCTGCCCTGACCCGTGACGACGAGTGTGCCCGCCTTGCGCACGGTCTCGTAGCCTTGGCGGACGTGCTCGCCGGTGGTGACGCCGACGGTGACGATCGTCGAGTCCGTGCCCTGGCCGTTGGTCAGCGACTTCGCGAGCGCGTCGGCCTCCTCGATGGAGTCGAAGACGTCCGTGGCGCCGAGCTTGAGGGCGGTGTCCCGCTTGAACGGCTCCGGGTCGACGACGATGACGCGGCGCGCGCCCGCGTAGTTCGCGCCCTGGACGGCGTTCATGCCGATCCCGCCGGCGCCGAGGATCATCGTCACGTCGCCCGGCTTGACCTCGGCCGCGTTGACGGCGGACCCGAACCCGGTCGGGACACCGCACCCGATGAGGCAGGCGACCTCGAGCGGGAGGTCCTTGTCGATCTTCACTCACGACGTCTGGTCGAGCACCTGCCAGTTGGCGAACGTCCCGAGCATCGCGGCGGCGAAGACCTGCTCGCCGTTCGCGTCGGTCATCCGGGTCGAGCCGTCGAGCTGCGTGCCGTCGAGGATGAGCGCGCCGTAGTCGCAGAGGTTCTGCATGCCCATCGAGCACCACTTGCAGCGTCCGCACGCGGGGACGAAGGACGTGACGATGTGGTCGCCGACCTCGAAGCCCGTGACGTCCTCACCGAGCTCGCGGACGATGCCCGCGCCCTCGTGCCCCGACACGACCGGCAGGTTGGGGAGCGGGGTGTCTCCCTTGGCCATGTGCTCGTCCGAGTGGCACAGGCCGTTGGCGACGATCTCGACGAGCATCTCCCCGCGCCGCGGCCGGGACAGCTCGAGGTCCTCGACCAGCCACTTGCCGGGCTGCTCGCGCAGCAGCGCACCACGAATCTTCATCTGTTCTCTCCTCGTCGAGATCGGCGCGGTGTCACCCGTGACGGCCGCGCTCAGGGTGTCGGTATGCCCCCGATCGACATTGTGGCACCGAGTGCCGTCGCTCGGGCCCAGTTGGGAGCGACCGTGTTGCCGGCTACGGCCCGGTCGGGAGATTCCCGGCGCCGGCCCACGCCGCGCTGCTCTACCGTGCGTCGCATGACGCACCCACGGATGTTCGACGACGACGATCCGGTGCTCGCCCGCGTCCGCGCGGTCTGCCTCGCCCTGCCCGACGCCGCGGAGAAGGTGTCGCACGGGCGGCCCACGTTCTTCACCACGAAGACGTTCGCGACGTACGGCGGCAGCGTGAAGCTCGGCGGGGGCCGGCACGAGCGGCACGAGCAGAGCCTCCTGCTCAAGCCCTCCGACGACGACGAGCTGCGCGGTCTCCTGGCCGACCCGCGCTGCTTCTACCCCGCCTACGTGGGGCCATCGGGCTGGTACGGCATCGATCTCGACGAGGAGACCGACTGGCCCGAGATCGCGGAGCTGGTCGAGGAGTCGTACCGGGTGACGGCGGGCCCGCGCCGGGTCGCGCGCCTCGACAGCGAGCGCACCGACGGCCCGCCCGCGCCCGGCTGACCCCGGGGACGGGATCGGTCCGGCCGCGAGCGGGCCGACAGTGGAAGCGTCGGGTGAGGACGATCAGGCGAGCGCGTCCGCGATGGGGGTGTCGCCGTCGTGGAAGTTGATCGTCCGGCCGATGGCCGACGGCGTCTCGAGCGCCGCTGCGGCGACGGCCGCCACGTTGGCCCGGGACGTCTCGCCCGAGGTGTCGGTGACGGTGATCCGGCCGCTCGGCTCCTCGAGGGTGAGGCCGCCCGGGCCGAGGATGGTCCAGTCGAGGCCGCTCGCTCGCAGGTGCTCGTCGGCGGCGGACTTGGACTCGGCGTACGGGAAGAAGGAGCTGTCCTCGGGGACGCCGTGGTCGGGCCCGGCGCCCACGTAGGACACCATGACGTACCGGCTGACGCCCGCGGCCTTCGCGGCGTCCATCGAGCGGATCGCGGCGTCGCGGTCGACGGCGTAGGTGCGCTGCGGGTTGCCCCCGCCGGCGCCGGCCGAGAACACGACGGCGTCGTGGCCCGAGATCAGGTCGGTGAGCTCCTCGGTCGAGAGGTGCTCGATGTCGGCGACGACGGGGTTGGCGCCGGCCGCGCGGATCTCGTCGGCGTGCTCGGGGTTGCGGATCACCGCGTCGACCGAGTCGCCGCGCTCGACGAGGAGCGGGTGGAGGAGGAGGGCGACCTTGCCGTGGCCACCGAGGACGATCACGTTCGCAGTCATGGCGTCCACGCTAGGCCCGGGGCATGCGCGGTGCACGGGCGTGCGGCCCGGTCACGCTCGTGGCGGAACGAGGAATCGGCGGGACGCGGATCGCGGAGTCCTCGGGACGCGGATCGCGTCGCGTGCGGGAATGTCCCCGCACTCGTCGGGGGTGGTCAGGCGAGGACCTCGTTGAGCGCCTCGGTGGACGACGGGTGGGTCCAGATCCCGTCGCGCAGCTCGCTCGCCGTGATCCCGTGGCGCATGGCGAGGGCGACGAGGTTGACGACCTCCTGCGCGTCGATCGTGTGCAGGGCGGCCCCGACGACGCGGTCGGTCCCGCGCTCGACGAGCACCTTGACCAGCCCGTGCGTCTCCTCGACCGCCTTGGGCCTCGGCATCGCGGCGATCGCGGCCACCGGCTTCGCCTTGACCTCGACGTCGAGCCCCTGCTCGCGCGCCTCGGTCTCGCTGAGCCCGACCCGTCCGAGCGGCGGCGTGAGGAAGATGGTCGTCGGCACGGCGACGCGGTCGGCGGTGGACCGCGTGCCCCTGCCACGCAGGTCGTCCTCGACGATCCGCTGGTCGTCGTAGGAGATGTAGGTGAACTGCGGCCCGCCGTTGACGTCGCCGACCGCGTAGACGCCCGCGGCGCTGGTCCGCAGGTGCTCGTCGACGGTGATCGCGCCGCGCTCGCCGGTCTCGATGCCGGCGGCGGCGAGGTCGAGGTCGGCGGTGCGGGGGTTGCGGCCCGTGACCACGAGGATCGCCTCGGCGGTCAGCGCCCGCTCGGCTCCGTCGACCTCGACGACGAGGTCGGCGCTCGACTCGCCGTCGACGACCCGGCGTGCGGTCGCGCCGAGGACGAAGGTGGTCCCCGCGTCCTCCATGGCCCCGCGCACGCTCGCGGCTACGTCCTCGTCCTCGCGGGGCAGGAGACGCTCGGCGACGTCGACGACCGTGACCTGCGAGCCGAACCGGGTGAACGCGTCCGCGAGCTCGAGCCCGATCGGCCCGGCGCCGAGCACGACGAGGCGCTCCGGCAGGGCGGCGAGCTCCTGGACGCCGGTCGAGTCGACGACGTACTCGCTCTCCCGCAGACCCTCGACCGGCGGGAACGCGGGCTCGGCTCCGGTGTTGACCACGACGTGCGTGCCGCGGACCGTGACGGTCCCGTCTGCCGTGGCGACCTCGACCGTGCGCTCGCCGACGAACCGGGCCGGGCCGTACAGGACGGTCGAGGACTCGTGGTCGTCGACCATCGCGAGGTTGGCGGTGCGGAGCTTGGCGGTGAGGGCGTCCCGGAAGTCGAGGGCGGAGCGGAACCAGCCCTCCGCGTCCTCGCCCCGGCGCCCGGCGGCGCGGTGGACGAGCGCCTTGGTGGGCACGCAGCCGATGTTGATGCACGTGCCGCCGACCATGTTGGGGTCGGTCTCGACGATGACGACCCGCTCCCCGGACGAGGCGTGGGAGCGCGCGAGCGTCTTGCCGCCCTTGCCCCAGCCGATGACGAGCAGGTCCGCCTCGAGCGTGGTTCCGGTGGTCATGGCACAACTCTTGCACCCGACGGTGCGAGGCGACAGCGGCGCGGTCCGCTCCTCGTCGTCGTGCCCGTGGTTGTGGCGGTGGCCGAACCCGTGGCCGAACGTGTCGTCGTGGTCGAGAGTGCGGCTCAGGTCGGCACGGGCGGCCCGTCGTGGTCGAGCGTGCGGGTCAGAGCCGGCCGAGCCGGGCGTCGTCGAGGGCGGTGAGCGCATCGGCGCCGAGCTCGGTGGTGACGCCCTGCCACGCGGCCTCGAGCTGCTCGACGCTCGAGACGCCGACCACCGGGAGCACCGGCCGCACGCGCTGGCTCATCCAGGCGAGCACGGTCTGTCCGGCGTCGAGCCCGGCGCCGGAGGCCACCTCGCTCAGCTTGAGCAGCGCGGGTCCGAGCGCCGCCGTGTGGTACTGCTCGGGGATCGGGCGCTCAGAGCGGGTGTACGCGCCGGACAGCAGCGGCGAGTAGCCGAGCAGCGTGAGGCCGGACCGGACCGACAGGTGCGCGACGGTGTCGTCGAGCAGGACGTGCGGCGAGAGGTCGGCGCCCTCGGCCGGCCGGAGGTAGGTGAAGCGCTGCTGGAGCGCGGTGTACCGGTGCGCGGTGGGGACGGCGAGCGCGTCGCGCAGCCGGACGGCCGAGAAGTTGCTCGCGGCGACCTGCCGGACGAGTCCCTCGTCGACGAGCGCGGACAGCGCCCCGAGGGTCTCGTCGAGCGGGGTGTGGTGGTCGTCGATGTGGGCGTAGAGCACCTCGACCCGGTCGGTGCGCAGCCGCCGCAGGGAGTCGGTGACCTGCCGCCGCACGGCACCGGCCCCGAGCCCCGTGGTCCCGCCCGGGCCGGGGCCGCCGGGCACCGGGAGGTTGCCGATCTTCGTGGCGAGGGTGACGTCGTCGCGGGCGACCGACCCGCGCTCGGCGAACCACGCGCCCAGCGTGCGCTCGGACTCGCCGCCGTCGCGGCCGGCCCAGTGCGCGTAGATGTTGGCGGTGTCCCACGAGGTGGCGCCGAGGTCGCGCGCCCGGTCGAGCACGTCGTGGGCGATCCGCGCCGGCACGTGCGTGCCGAAGTACATCGTGCCGAGCGTGAGCGGGTGGGCGGCGAGCAGCGAGTCGGTCACCAGAGCGATCCTTCCGGGCGGGGTGCGTCGTCGGCGGGTGCGTCGTCGATGGGTGCTGCGCCCTCGGGGACGGGTCCGGGCTCGGTCATGAGACCGACGTCGGGAACGGGCCCGGGCTCGGGGACGAGACCGAGGTCGGCCGCCGTCTGCTCGACCACCCGCGCCCACACCGCGTCGGCGTCCGCCACGCCACCGGTGAGGTGACCGAACAGGTCGAGGGACACGAAGCCCATGATCGTCGACCAGGCGCCGATGCCGCGGGCGATCGCGGCCGGCGAGGGCGGTGTCGGATCTTCGGTGATCGCCTCCGGGACGAGGTCACCGATGAACGAGGTCATCGGGGCGAGGGACCGGGTAAGTGCATCGTCGTCGGGCTCCGTGGCCTCGTCGGACATGGTGATCTCGCCCGGCACGGTGATGTCCGGGAAGAGCGCGATGATCGGGGCGAGGACGCGCAGCGCGGAGGTCGTCGTCGTGTCCGGCGCCGCGTACCCCGGGATGGGGGAGCCGTAGATGAGGGCGTAGTCGTGCGGGTGGGAGACCGCCCAGCCGCGCAGCGCCCTGCACCAGGCTCGCCACCGGTCGGCGGGGTCGGCGTGGTCGGCCAGGGCGGCCACGGCGGCGTCGGTGAGTTCCGCCAGCTCGTCGTAGGCGGCGGTGATGAGCGTGGTGACGAGCTCGTCGCGGCTGGCGAAGTGGCGGTAGATCGCCGACGACGCCATGCCCAGCTCGCGGGCGACGGCGCGCAGCGAGAGCTGTCCCGGCCCGACGATCCCGAGCTGGCGCCGCGACTCCGCGACGATCCGGCGCCGGACCTCCGCGGTGGCCAGGGCGCGGGCGCTCGTGGGCGCGTGCTCGGTGTCCATCGGGCCAGTATGACTCATCCGGTGAGCGCTCGCCCCGTTGGGCGATCATGCGAACTTTTTGTGAGCACTGCTCTTGTGTGATGGGGCAGTGAGGTCTAGCGTGGCTTTCGTGAGCACCGCTCACTGATATGAACACCGCTTCGTCCGGCTCGTCCCTCTCGACCGCAGGAGTCCCTCATGTCCCACCACCTCGTCGTCGGAGCCGGCCCCGTGGGCCGCGCCGTCGCCCGCCACCTCGTCGCCCGCGGCGAGGACGTCACGCTCGCCAGCCGTTCCGGGACCGGTCCGCTGGTCGAGGGGGCGCGCCGCGTCGCCGTCGACGCCACCAGCGCCGCGCAGCTCGGCGAGCTCGCCGACGGCGCCGCCGTCCTCTACAACTGCCTCAACCCCGCCGGCTACCACCTGTGGGAGAAGGAGTGGCCGCCGCTGCACGAGGCGCTCCTCGCCGCAGCCGCCTCGAGCGGTGCCGTGCTCGCGACCGTCGGCAACCTCTACCCGTACGGGCGCGTGACCGACCCGATGACCGGGTCGACCCCGGAGGCGCCCGCCGAGCACAAGGGCGAGCTGCGGGCCCGGATGACCGCCGAGGCCATGGCGGCGCACCGCGAGGGCCGCCTCCGCGCCGTCGAGGTCCGCGCCTCGGACTACATCGGCGCCTCGGTCGGTCAGAACGGGCACGCCACCCGGAACATCGACCGCATCCGCGCGGGCAAGAGCGTGCAGGTCGTCGGGGCCACGGACGAGCCGCACTCGTGGACCTTCGTCGACGACGTCGCGGCAGCTGTCGTCGCGGCCGCCGCCGATCCCGCGCTGCACGGCCGCACCTGGCTCGTGCCGACCAACCCGCCGCGCACCCAGCGCGAGCTCACGGGCGATCTCGCCGCCGCTGCCGGGGTGGGGGTGCCGAAGGTGAGTGCGATGCCCACCTGGCTGCTCGTCGTCGTCGGGTGGTTCGTCCCCCAGATGCGTGAGATCCGAAAGATCGACCACCAGTTCACCGCGCCGTACGTCGTCGACTCGTCCGAGGCGGAGGCCGCTCTCGGGTTCGGCCCGACCCCGTGGGACGAGGTCCTGCGCGCCACCCTCGCCCCGGAACGGACCGCCGACCCGCGTCCCGCCGAGCACTGACGGCGCAGGGGCGCAGGGCCCGAGGGCGAACGACGACGGCGCACCCCGCGATGGGGTGCGCCGTCGTGCGCGTGCCGCCGTTCAGGGGCGGTTCGGGAGGTGCCGGATCAGCTGCCCGCGCGGACCTTGTCCTCGATCGCCTGACCGGTGGCCTGGTCGACCGCCTTGACGTAGAGGAAGACGCGCTCGCGCACCGGCTCGCTCACGCCGCCGAGCAGCGAGCCGGCGATCTGGTCGACGTACTCGGCGCGCTGGGCGTCGTCCCAGACCTCGCGGACCAGGGTCCCCGGCTGGCCGAAGTCGTCGTCGTCCGCCCGGAGCGTGTAGGCCTGGCGGACCATCTCGCCGTCGGACTCCCAGCCCTCGTCCTCGACCCCCTCGTAGTCGGAGTAGTCGCGGCCGTAGGAGTTGGGCACGTAGTTCGGCTGCGCGCCGCTGTGCTCGTACTCCATCGGTCCCGCCTGCCCGTAGTTGTTGACCTCGACGATCGGCTTGTTGACGGGCAGCTGGTTGTAGTTCGGGCCGATCCGGTAGCGCTGCGCGTCGGCGTAGGCGAAGACCCGGCCGAGCAGCATCTTGTCCGGGCTGAAGCCGATGCCCGGGACGGTGTTCGACGGGGCGAACGCGGCCTGCTCGATCTGGGCGTGGTGGTTGACCGGGTTCGTGTCCAGCGTCATCGTGCCGACCTCGATGAGCGGGTAGTCGGCGTGCGGCCACACCTTGGTGAGGTCGAACGGGTTGAACCGGTAGGTCCTCGCGTCCTCGTAGGGCATGACCTGGACGGAGAGCTTCCACGACGGGTGGTCGCCGCGGGCGATCGCGTCGAACAGGTCGCGGCGGTGGTGCTCGGCGTCTGTTCCGGCGAGCTCGTCCGCCTCTGCGTTGGTCAGGTACTCCATGCCCTGGTTGGTGTGGAAGTGGTACTTCACCCAGAAGCGCTCGCCGGCCTCGTTGACCCACTGGTAGGTGTGCGAGCCGTAGCCGTTCATGTGGCGCCACGTGCGGGGCAGGCCGCGCTGGCCCATGAGGTAGGTGACCTGGTGGGCCGACTCGGGGTTGAGCGTCCAGAAGTCCCACTGCATGTCGTTCGAGCGCAGGCCCGAGTCGGGGAGGCGCTTCTGCGAGTGGATGAAGTGCGGGAACTTCATCGGGTCGCGGACGAAGAACACCGGGGTGTTGTTGCCGACCAGGTCGTAGTTGCCCTCGGTCGTGTAGAAGCGCAGCGAGAAGCCGCGGACGTCGCGCCACGTGTCGGGCGAGCCGAGCTCACCGGCGACGGTGGAGAAGCGGGCGAGCATCTCGGTGCTGGCGGCCGGCTGGAAGACGGCGGCCTTGGTGTACGCGGAGACGTCGTTCGTCACCTCGAACCGGCCGAAGGCGCCGGAGCCCTTGGCGTGCGGGCGGCGCTCCGGGACGGACTCGCGGTTGAAGCGGGCGAGCGACTCGACGAGCTTGACGTCGTGCAGGAGGAGCGGACCGTTCGGGCCGACGCTCAGCGAGTTCCGGTCGCTGACGGCGGGCGCGCCGTTCTCGCGCGTGCTGGCTCCGGTGGGCGTGGTGCCCTGCGGGAGCGGACCGAGCGTGTCGATGCTCGGGTCGTGCGGGACAGGTGCGTTGTCTGCAGTCAAGGAAACCCTCTCTCGATGTCGCGACCGGCATGTCCGGTGCCGGTCGTGCTCCTGTCCGGGCAGGCCAGGGCGTGCCCGGTGCGTGCTGTTCTCTCTCGGTTCTTGCTCGGTCGAACCCCGGTGCTGCCCGATCCATTCCCGTTTCCATGATTTGGAATCGATGTGCGGGCCGTGTGGTGCCGTTCTCGTCTGTGGGGGGGAGTGGCGGTGCGGTCAGGGGCCCGCGCCGAGGTGACCCCAGGATATGACGCGGTGACGTGACGTGGGGAGCGGGTCCGATGCGCGGACCGGGTGGTCGGAACGTGCCGGGGCGACCGCGGGTCAGCAGTCGGCGCCGACCTGGACCGGGGCGGTGATCGACGTGACCACGCCGTCCTCGGCGCCGACCGAGACACTCATCTCGGCCGGGCCCCACTCCGTCTGCTCCGTCAGCACGTCGAGGTTGATGTAGTCGTACGCGGTCCCCTCGTGGACGGCCGAGGACGTGGGTGCCTGCGGGTGGGCGGCGATCACGGGGCTGATCGGGTGCCCGAGGGCCACGCCGGTCGGGCCGGTCACCGTCGCGGCGCCGGCCGGTGCCGCGGGGTCGGTGAGGTAGACGCGCCACTCGGTCGCGTCGGGCGCCGTGCCGGGACGGATGAGGTGCAGACCGGCCCAGGTCGTGATCGTGCTGTCGACCGAGCAGTAGCCGTCGCCGGGGACGAACTCCTCGGCGCCGGGGCCGAACAGCTCGGACAGGGCGTCGGTCGCGGCGGTGGCCGGCCCGGCGTAGGGCAGGGAGACGAGCGTGGTGCCGTCGTCGGCGAGGAGGTCGAGGCCGCCGGTCATGATCTGGACGGTCGCCGCCCCGGCGGGCCCGGCCGCGGGGTCGGGCTCCGCAGCCTCGGGGTCCTCCGCCTCGGTCGCTCCCGGCTCGGCCGGCTCGGCCGGATCGACCGGTTCCACCGCCTCGACCGGCTCGACGGGCCCGGACGCGCCCGCGCGGAACAGGGCGACGCTCGTCGTCGACTCGGCGGCCGTGCCGATCTGCTCCCAGGTCTGCAGGTCGGAGCTGCGGTAGACGCCTCCCGCGGCCGGCGGGTCGGTCGTGCTGGCGCCGACGTAGTCGTCGACGGCCAGCCATTCGCCGTCGCCCGGGTTGAGACCGGTGAGCACGAGGCGGTCGGGCTGGGTGGGGCCGATCGCCCAGGTCGTCCCGTCGGGGCTCGTACCGGCCGAGCCGATGGGAAGGTCCCACTCGGCGTTGTTCGCCGGGTCGGCGATGCGCTCGCCCCCGACGAAGCCCCACTGCTGCCCGTCGTGGGCGAGGTCGAGGCGGACGATGTCGTCCTCGAGCGCCGACCGGGTCCACGTGATCGTGTCCGTGCTGGTGAAGAGCACCTGCATGCAGGTCCGGAACTGGCACTCGGTCGCCGTGGCGATCCAGCGTCCGTCGCCGTAGGCCACCGAGTTCATGCCCTGGTACCGCATCTCGCCCGAGCTGCCCATGAAGGGGTTCTCGTACGGGTCGGTCGTGGCGACGCGTTCCCAGGTCTCGCCGTCGTCGCTGCGGTAGATCGCGCCGCTCGACCCGTCGCCCTCGCCGCTCTCCTCGGCGAACGACCGGTCCCCGACGGCGACCCACGTGCCGTCCCCGTAGGCGACCGCGGTCAGCGGGTCGATGACGTCGATCGCCGGTCCCCAGGTCAGCCCGTCCGTGGACGTGTGGATCGCGCCCCCGTACCGGTCGTTCACCCCGACGGCGACGGCCAGTCCCTCACCGGCGGCGACGTCGAGCATGGGTGTGGTCTCGAGGGCGACGCTCCATTCCACGCCGTCGGGGCTGGTCTGGATGGTGCCGGACGCGGGGGCGCCCGACGGGTCGTACTGCGCCTGGACGTGCGTCGAGGACGTCGCGAGGTAGACCGTTGCGCCGGAGTGCGGGCCGACCGTGCGCTCGACGAGCTCGCCGGTGTCGAGGTTGGCGACCGTGAAGGCCGAGACGGCGTCGGCGGCCGGGGTCACGCTGACGACGCGGTCGAGGGCGAGCCCGTCCCAGGCGGCGCCGACCGTCTCGGCCTGCGCGACCGGGCCCGGCAGGTCGGGGGCCACGAGCGGGTTGCCGCACTCGCACCGCACGGCGGGGGCGCCGCGGTCGTCGACCATGACGGCGGATCCCGCCTGCAGCACCGCCTGGTGCGGGGTGGCGGCGCCGCCGGAGAACCCGTGGTTGGTGACGAGCGTGTCGGTGGTCAGCACCACGGAGGTCAGGCCGTCGACGTACTCGGGGATCGCCTCGGCGTCGATGTCGAGGACGCCGGCCCAGGCAGCCGCCTTCTCGTCGTCGTCGGCGAGGAAGGCGACCAGCGACTCCGGGTCGCAGACGTCGCTCACGCTCGACCCGCCGTACAGGCCCGGTGCCGTTCCGGAGACGGTCGAGGTGCTCGTTCCCGGGGTGGTGCTCGCGCCCGTGGTCAGCTCGGCCGTCCGCGCGACGATCGTGTCGACGAAGGGCGAGCTCGTGTCGATCTCCGGGGCGGTGACCGTCTCGGTGAACGGGCTCTCGCCCGGCTCGTCGGCTGGCTCGAGCTTGACGACGTGCACCGCCTCGGTGGCGTCTCCGCCGCTCGCGGCCGGGGCGACTGGGTCGGTGGACGCGCCGTCCGTCTCGTCGAGGAGACGCACCGCGACCAGGGTCGCCGCGACGACCGCGGCCACTGCGACGAGCGCGACGAGGACGAGGACGATCGGGCGGCGTGGTCGGGGGGGCCGTGCGGGCATGGCGTCGGGTGCGGACATGGTGGTGCCCTTCGAGGGGTGCGCGAGAGCCCGTGGGCTGTCCGGGGGGACCGCAGGTGGCGCGAGCGTAGGGCTCGGGTCGGCGCGCGCGACAGCCTCGAGGGCGTCGTTCCCTCATGTCCGGCACAGGTTCGGCACCTGCTCGGCGCCGGCTAGGCACTGCCTCGACGCTCCGGGCGGGGCGGCTCGGGCCGCGAGCTCGGCACGCCCCGGCGAACCCCTCGGCGTATGTTCGAGGTGTCGGCGTCGACCCGATCGGGCGCCGCGCGAGTGGGCGAGGAGGAACGGATGGGACTCCGGATCAAGCGTGTCTACGACGACGCGGCCGAGGCGGACGGGTACCGCGTGCTCGTCGACCGCATCTGGCCGCGCGGCGTGAAGAAGGAGGACGCTCGCATCGACGAGTGGCTCAAGGACGTCGCCCCGTCGACCGACCTGCGGAAGTGGTTCGGCCACGACCCGGACAGGTACGAGGAGTTCGCCGGCCGTTACGAGTCCGAGCTCGACGGGTCCGACGCCCTGAGTCATCTCGAGGACCTGGTCGACGAGCACCGCACGGTCACCCTCGTCTACGCCGCGAAGGACACCGAGCACAGCCACGCGAAGGTGCTCGCCGGCCTGCTCTGAGCGGAGGTGCGGCCTGCACCACCCGTCGTCGACGCCTCGCTCGGGGGCCGAACCAGCGGGACGGGCTCGGGGCTGCAACGCTGGTTGGATGCGAACCGTCGGAGTTGAGGAAGAGCTTCTGCTCGTCGAGGCCGGCACCGGTCGTGCGTTGCCGGTGGCGTCGGAGGTGATCGCCCGCGCCGAGGAGCGAGGCTCGGGCGCGAACGCTGGCGAAGGCGTCGTCGGACTGCTCGAGAGCGAGCTCCAGCAGCAGCAGGTCGAGAGCAAGACGCACCCGACGATCGAGCTCTCCGCCGTCGAGTCCGAGCTCCACTCCCTCCGGCGCGCCGCCGACGACGCAGCCCAGGAGGTCGGTGCCCGGCTCGCGGCGATCGCGGTCTGCCCGACACCCGTCGTCCCCGTGACCACGCCGTCCCCGCGCTACCGGGAGATCGCCGAGCGCTTCGGCCCGATCGCGACCGAGAGCCTCACGTGCGGGCTCCACGTGCACGTGCGGGTGGCCGACGCCGAGGAGGCGGTCGGCGTGATCGACCGGATCCGCGTGTGGTTGCCCGTGCTGCTCGCCCTGAGCGCGAACTCCCCCTACGTGGAGGGGCTCGACACCGGGTACGGCAGCTACCGGTCGCAGGTCCAGCACCGGTGGCCGTCGTCGGGACCGAGCGAGCTGTTCGGCTCGGCGCGCGCGTACGAGGAGACCGTGGCGTCCATGCTCGGCACGGGGGTCCTCATGGACCGCGGGATGGTCTACTTCGACGCCCGGACGTCGGCGGACCACCCGACGGTGGAGCTCCGTGTCGCGGACATCTGCCTGAGCGCCTCCGAGGCGGTCCTCGTGGCCGCGTTCGCCCGCGCCATGGTGGAGACGGCGGCACGACGCTGGGCGGACGGCGAGCCCGCGCCGGCGGTTCCGGCGGCCGTGATCCGGCTCGCGCAGTGGCAGGCGGCCCGGCACGGACTGACCGGCGATCTGCTCGACCCGCGCACCGCCCGGCCCGCACCTGCGTGGGAGGTGCTGGACGGCGTCGTCGACGAGCTCCGGCCTGCCCTGCGCGAGACCGGCGACGAGGAACGTGTCACCGACGGACTCGCGCGCCTGCGCGAGGCCGGGACCGGGTCCGAGCGTCAACGAGCGGAGCTGGAACGGACCGGGAGCATGGAGCGCCTGATGGACTTCGTCGTCCGGGAGACCTCGGCGTCCGGTCCTGCCGGGACGTGACGGGCGCCGTTCCGTCCGCGGCGACTACCCGCGTGCGCCCTCCCACGGGTAGCCCGCCTCGACGAGCACCGCGCGGTGCCGGTCCTTGTCGCCCTCGACCTCGGCGTCGAACAGCGACCGACCCTGCGCGGTCTCGATGACGAGGTGCGAGCCCCGGCGGTAGGTCGCGGCCACGTCGTCGCGGTCGATGACACGCTCGACGTCGCCCCCGCGGACGACCTCGATCTCGCCCGGTCCGACGCGTAGCACCGGGGTGCGCGAGACGACGACCAGGCCGATCAGCAGCCCGACGACGAGGCCCAGCAGCGGCCGCCCCCACACGAGCCACGACTGGTCGAACGAACCGAGGAGCTCGAGCGGGCCCTGGAACGGCATCCACGGCAGGCTCGACGCCCAGCCCGCGAGCACGGGGACCAGCGCGCCGACGATCGCCCCGGCGCCGCCGAAGATGACGAGCACCCACGCGCGGTCGGATCCGCTGAAGCCCCCGATGGTGGTCGTTCCGGAGGGCTGACCTGCCGGTTCGTCGTCGGGCGTCGCTGCGTCGTCCGGGTGTCCCGCGTCCATGGTCGGCAACGGTAGCGAGGTGGGTAGGCCCGCAGGTGGGTGGCACGGGGTGTCGGGATGGATCGGAGAGCGGGGGCACGACGACGAACGGCAGCCGTGATGGCGCTGAGCCGCACTCTCGACCGGTCGGGGGCGATTCCCCACCGCAATCTCGACGTGCACCAACCGCAATCTCGACGACGACGAACCGCAGTCTCGGTGAGGAGTGGCCAACCGCGAACTCGGCGGGAAACCGGCGGGTCGGGCGGCGGGGTGAGCGTCGTCGTGAGAGTTCTGAGGACGGTCTCATCTCGGTAACGAGTCGCGCTCACCTGGGCTTTCTAGCGTCCTGGTCAGTCGCACACATCGGGTGCTGCGGCACGGACAGCACACCGACACATCGACGGCACGGCCCAGCGGCCTTCCCAGACGCACGAGGAGTCACCATGACCACGTTCGACCTTCCCCAGGCCGAGACCCGTTCCGAGCTCGACGCCCGCGCCCTCGTGGCCTCCGCGAAGTGGGCCTACACGACCCGCCGCATCGACCTCGACCGGGGCGCGCAGCTGATCACCGACCCGACCACGGCCCCGCGGATCGGCGACGTCGTCCTCGCCCGCATCACCGCGGTCGGCCAGCACAAGCGCATCGAGCTCCAGACCGGCCGCCGCGCCACGCTCTACCCGGGCGACGTCGTCGGGCTCTGCTACGGCAGCCGCTACGCCCCGGACCAGTTCCTCGCCGAGATCCCCGCGGACATCGGGCCGTGCCACATGGCCGCCGCCGGCGGGATCGCCGCGCAGGTCGAGCTCGCGCACTCCGCCATGGGTGCCGCGACGGCGATCGAGCCGATCGGTCTGCTGGCCGACTCCGAGGGCCGCCGCCTCAACCTGCGCGACGCCGCCATCGCCCCGGTCTCGCCGCTCAGCTCGCACCGGGCACCGACGATCGCGGTCGTCGGCTCCTCGATGAACGCCGGCAAGACGACGACGGCCGCCGAGCTCGTCCGCGGCCTGCGCGCCGCCGGCCTGCGGGTCGGGGCCGCCAAGGTGACCGGGACCGGCGCGGGCGGCGACGTCTGGCTCTTCACGGACTCCGGCGCCGACGTCGTCTACGACTTCACCGCCGCCGGCGCACCCTCGACCTTCGGGCTCGACGACGAGACGATCCGCGAGATCTTCCGGACCCTCACCACGCAGCTGGCCGTCGACCGCACGGACGTCAACGTCATCGAGGTGGCGGACGGGCTGTACCACGAGGAGACGGCCGCGCTCATCACGCACGAGCTGTTCCGCGACCAGGTCGACGGCGTCGTCTTCGCCGCGCGTGACGCGCTCGGTGCCGTCGCGGGCGTGGACTGGCTCGCCGACGCCGGCCTGCCGCTCCTCGCGGTCAGCGGCGTCCTCACCGCGTCCCCGCTCGCGATGCGCGAGCTCGAGCGCCTCGACGGCGAGCTGCCCGTGGTCGACACGATGGTGCTCGAGCAGGCGGACCGCGCTCTCGAGGTGCGCGACGCCGCCCTCGCCGCCCGCACCCGTCACGTCCCGGGTCTCGCGGCGATCGCCGAGGACGCGAAGGCGGTCTGACCATGACCCGTTCGGTTCCCCTCCCGACGGGCGCCCCCACCCCGCACACGGCGCCGACCCCGGCGGAGCACGACGACCTCCCTCACGTGTGGGCGCGGCCCGGCGCACCGGCGTCGGCCGCGGCCTCGGCCGCGAACGAGCGGACGACCTCCGACGACGACACGCGGACCGCGATCGTCGACACCCGGACGAGCTCCGACGACGCGCCGGCCACCGCCGCACCGAGCACCTCCGCCCCGAGCCCCGCCCCCGAGACCCCGAAGCCGATCGGCCACGGCCGCCGACTCCGGTTCGTCCTGCTCATCGGCATCGGCGTGGGCCAGGCAGTCGCCGCGGTCGGCGTCGCGATGCTCACCCAGCGCGGCTTCGACACCCTCCTCGGCAGCGCGACCGGCCAGGGCGGCGCGGCGGGGGCCGGCGCCATGAGCCTCACCGTCCTCGTCCTCGGCCTCCTCGCCTGCGTGCTCATCAGCGCCTGGATGCGCGGCGCCGAGCGCACGGAGTCGGAGAAGCTCGGCCAGCACTACGTCACCGAGGTCCGCGCGGTCCTCTTCCGCCACCTCACCCGTGTCCCGGCCCGCGAGCTCGGCCGGCGCGGCCGCGGGGACATGCTGATGAAGTTCGTCGGCGACCTCTCGGCCCTGCGCCTGTGGGTGAGCCGCGGCCTCGCCCGCCTCACCGTCGCCGGCGTCGCGATCGTCCTCGCGATCGCGGCCGTCGCGTGGATGAACCTCACGCTCGGCCTCGCCGTCGGGGCGGTCCTGGTGATCGGGGCCCTCCTCACCCTCGCGATCACGCCGTGGATGATGCGGACGGCCAAGGTCTCGCGCCGCCGGCGCTCCCGCCTGACCGGCGAGGTCACCGAGCGGCTCACCCAGGTCGCCGTCCTCCAGGCCGCCGGCCAGGAGCGCCGCGAGAGCAAGCGCGTGGGCCGGCACAGCGACAAGGTCGCGGCCGCGATGGTCGACCAGGCCCGGGCCTCCGGCGCCGCGCGCGCCATCGCCGAGGGCACCGCCGTGGCCGCGAGCGCCGCTGCGCTCGTCGTCGGCGGCATCGAGGTCACCGCGGGCCGCGCCTCGCCCGGCACGATCGTCGCCGGCGTGTCCGTGGCCGGCATGCTCGCCGGCTACCTGCGCGACCTCGGCCGGGTCGCCGAGTACGCCTCCCGCGCCACGGTGGCCCGCGCCGCCGTCCGCCGGTTCCTCGACATCCCGCCGCTGCCCGTCCTGCCCGGCGCGCCGGACATCGAGGTCGAGCGCGGCCTCGTCGAGGTCGACTCCGTCCACCTCGGCACCGCCCTGCAGGACGTGACGGTGCGCGCCGAGCCCGGCACGCGGGTCGCCGTCGTCGGCCCCAACGGGGCGGGCAAGTCCACGCTCACCTCGGTCATCGCCCGCCTCGTCGACCCCGACTCGGGCACGGTGCGCATCGACGGCCAGGACGTCGCCACCCACTCGCTGCGGTCGGTGCGCCGGTCGATCGGCATCTCCTCGCCGAGCATGCCGCTGCTCTCGGGCAGCGTCCGCCGCAACGTCACCTACCGGATCCCCAAGGTCGACGAGGCCGAGCTCGAGCGCGTGAGCCGCCTGTGCGGGCTCGACGAGCTCGTCGCCTCCCTGCCCGACGGCTGGGACACGAACGTCGGCCCCGGCGGCGGCCAGCTCTCCGCCGGCCAGCAGGCGCGCATCAGCATCGCGCGCGCCGCCCTGGGCCGCCCCGCGCTCCTCGTCCTCGACGAGGCCGAGGCGCACCTCGACCCCGAGAACTCCAAGGTGGTCGACCGGGTCCTCGCCGACCACCGCGGCACCGCGCTCGTGGTCACGCACCGGCACGAGCTCATGGCGTCCTCCGACGTCGTGTGGTGCCTCGAGGACGGCCGTCTCGTCCGCGTCGCGACGCCGGCGGAGCTCCTCTCCGACGACGACGAGGCCGCCACCGCGCTGCTCGCCGAGGCGGTGCCGGCATGAGCCGCTCGCCGTTCGCGGTCGGCCACGACCCCCTGGTCGCCGGCCGGACCGCCGCCGTGGTCGGGTCGGGGCCCAACGGCCTGGCCGCCGCCGTCGCGCTCGCCCGCGCCGGCGTGGCCGTCACCGTCCACGAGGCCGGGCCGGAGGCGGGCGGGGCCACCCGCTCGGGCCCGGTCCTCGGCGAGGGGACGACCGTCGACCTCGGCTCCGCCGTCCACCCGTTCGGGATCGCGAGCCCGTTCCTCGCCACCCTCGACCTCGGCCGTCACGGGCTCGAGTGGGTCCAGCCCGACATCCCCGTGGGCCACCCGCTCGACGACGGCCCGGCCGCCGTCCAGTATCGCTCGCTGCGCTACACGGCCGCCGACCTCGGGCGCGACGGGGCGGCCTGGCAGCGCCTCTACGCCCCGGTCGTCTCCGACTGGGAGGCGACGACGGCGGGATTCCTCGGCCCGCTGCTGCGCGTCCCGCGCGAGCCGGTGGCCCTGGCCCGGCTCGGCCTCCGGGGCGCCCTGCCCGCGACCGCCGTGGCGAAGGCCCTCTTCCGCGACGAGCGGGCGCGCGCCCTGTTCGCCGGCACCTCCGCGCACTCCGTCATGCCGCTGACCCACCCCCTGACCGCGGCGTTCGGCGTGCTCTTCGGCGCCGCCGCGCACGCGACCGGCTGGCCGGTGGCCCGCGGCGGCTCGCGCGCGATCTCGGCCGCGCTCGTCGCCGAGCTCGAGGCCCACGGCGGCCGGGTCGTCACCGACTCCGAGATCACCGACCTCGACCAGGTCCGGCCCGCCGACGCCATCCTGCTCGATCTCGGCCCCCACGCCGTCGCCGAGCTCGCCGGCGACGAGCTGCCCGCCGGCGTGACCCGCGGGCTGCGCCGCTGGCGCTACGGCACCGCCACCCACAAGGTCGACTACCTCCTCGACGGCCCCGTGCCGTGGAACGACGACCGCCTGGGCCGCGCCGGCACCGTCCACCTCGGCGGCACCCTCGACGAGATCGCGGCCGCCGAGCGCGACGTCCACCGCGGCCGCCACCCCGAGCGGCCCTACGTCCTCGTCGCCCAGCAGAGCGCGCTCGACCCCGGCCGCGCGCCCGCCGGGCAGCAGGTCCTCTACGCCTACGCCCACACCCCGCACGGCTCGACCGCCCCCGTGGGGGACCGGATCGACGCCCAGCTCGAGCGCTTCGCCCCCGGCTTCCGCGACCGCGTGCTCCGCCGCGTCGAGTCCGCGCCCGCGGACCTCGCCGCGTGGAACCCCAACCTCGTGGGCGGCGACGTCGTCGGGGGATCCATGGGTGGCACGCAGCTCCTCCTGCGGCCGCGGGCGACGCTGCGCCCCTACGGCCTCGGGGCGTCCGGCCTGTTCATGTGCTCCGCCTCCACGCCCCCCGGCGGCGGCGTCCACGGCATGAACGGCTACCACGCCGCCCGCGCGGCCCTGACCCACCTGCGCCGCACGGAGACCCGCGGACGCGCCGGACGCAGCAGCTACCGCACGAAGGAGTGGTCATGACCAGCACGAAGGAGACGACATGAGCACGACGACGAGGCCCCCCGTGACCGCGGGCGGGCGCGCGAAGACCCTGACCTACCTCGCGGGGATCGCGCTCACCGCGGTCGTGGCCGCGCCGATCCGGCAGAACCACCGGCCCGACGACGAGAAGGTCGACGGGTTCCCCCTGTCCTACTACCCGATGTTCTCCGTCCGACGCACGAGGAACGGCACCGTCCACCACCTGCTCGGCATCGACGACGACGGCACCGAGCGGATCCTCCACTTCGGCCACGCCGGGACCGGCGGGCTCAACCAGGTGCGCCGCCAGATCAACCGGCGCGTGCGCGAGGGGCGGGCCGAGGAGGTCGCGCGGCTCGTCGCGGCCTCGGTCGCGGCGTCGTCGGCGGAGCAGGACGCCGCCGTCGAGCGCGTCCAGGTCGTCACGTCGGTGCACCGGTTCGACGACTTCTTCGCCGGCGACCGGGCCCCCCGGCGCCGCACCGTCCTCGCCGACGTCCCGGTCCCGCGCACGATGATCTGACGAGGCCGTCGCGCCCCTGAGCTCGTCCCCACCGCCCGGTGACCCGTACCCACCGCCGGGCATCCCCACCCGTACCCCAGCCCACCTGGAGTCCCTCATGCTCAGCCGGATCCGCGACGGCGCCCGCCGCCTCGCGTCCGCCGTCGACAGTCGTATCCTGCCCGCGACCTCGGCCGCCCGCCCCGCCCTCAACCGCGTCGCCACCGGCGCCTACACGGCCTACTACCTCGGTCGGCGGATCAAGATGTTCCGCCGCATCCACCGCACCGACCCGGGCCTGTTCCAGCCGGTCGGCCCGGTCAAGGTGCTCAAGCGGCCGCTGCCCGCCCCCGTGGCCGACGCGCTGATGTACGCGACGATCGCCAGCGACGTCGCCTTCACCCTCGGCGTGAAGCACAAGGTCACCGGTCCGCTGCACGCCGCCCTGCTCACGTGGTCGCTGTCCTACCGCAACTCGTGGTCGATGATCTTCCACAGCGACAACAACCTCGTCCTGCACACGATCGTGCTGGGCGCGACGCCCTCGGCCGACGCCGTCTCCGTGGACGCCCTGCTGGCGCGACGGTCGGCGTCGGTGGTTCCGTCGCCGTCGGTCCGGGCCCTTCCTGCCCGGGTGATCCCGGCGCGTGTGCTGCCCGAGCGGATGGTCCCGGCTCGACCCCGCCCGGCAGTCTCGACCGCGCCGGCGCCGTCGTGGCGGTACGCGGCCCCGGTCCGGGGGATGCAGGCGGTGACGGCGGTCAACTACTTCCTCGCCGGCTACGCCAAGGTCACCGGCCCGCTCGGCTGGAGGTGGGCCGACGGCGAGGTGCTGCGTCGCCAGATCGCCGCCGACGGCCTGCGCAAGGAGCTGCTCGGGAGCGAGGCCGCGGGGCTCGGTATCCGGCTGTACGACCAGACGTTCCTGTTCAAGGTGTCGGCGGCCGGGTCGCTCGTCCTCGAGCTCGCCGCGCCGCTCGCGCTGCTCGACCGGCGGCTCGCCCGGCTGTGGGCGGTCAGCGCGTTCTCGATGCACTGGGGGATCAAGGCGATCATGGGCATCACGTTCCGCCACAACCTCTCCGGCGTGCTCTACCTGCCCTACTTCCCGCTGGAGAAGCTGCTCCCCGCGCGCATGCGGTGACGGTTGCCGTCCGGCTTCGGGTCGAGCGCGGCTCGGCGTCTCTGCGGTCGTCGGTGTGCGTCGTCGCGGGGTACGGTCCGGCGCCGACATCCGGACCATCGGGGAGACAGCCGAGTGTCCGTCGTTCCTCCCGACCTAACCTGGCCGGGTGAACGACACCTGGTCCGCCCGCACCCGCGCCGTCGCGCTCGGCCGCCCCTCCGGCACCGGCGCCCCGCTCAACGTCCCGCCGTCGCTGGCCTCGACGTTCCAGGAGGGCGGCACCGACTACGCGCGGTTCGGCACGGACGGCACCGTCGCCCTCGAGACGGCCCTCGGCTCACTCGACGGCGGCCACGCCGTCACCTTCGCCACCGGCATGGCCGCGGCGGCGGCGATCGTCGAGACGATGCCCGTCGGCACCCACGTCGTCAGCGGCTCGACGATCTACCACGGCGTCCGGTCCCTGCTCGCCGACCTCACGGCGCTCGGCCGCCTGCGCGACGTCCGCGTCGACGCGACCGACCACGGGGCCGTCGCCGCCGCCCTCGACGCCGCGGCTTCCGACGGAGCGCCGGCGCTGCTGTGGCTCGAGACCCCGAGCAACCCGCTGCTCGAGATCCTCGACGTCGAGGCCCTCGCCGCGATCGCCGCCGAGCGCGGCGTACCGGTCGCCGTCGACTCGACCTTCGCCACCCCGCTGCGCCTGCGCCCCCTCGAGCTCGGCGCCACCTACGTGCTGCACTCGGCGACCAAGTACATCGGCGGGCACTCCGACCTCATGATGGGCGCGGTGGTCGCGCGCGACGCCGACGCGCTCGCCCCGATCGTCCGGCAGCGGTCGCTGCACGGCGGCTTCCCCGGCGGCATGGAGACGTTCCTCGCCCTGCGGGGGCTGCGCACGCTCGCCCTGCGGCTCGACCAGGCGGAGGCCAACGCCCAGGTCGTCGCGGAGCGGCTCGCGGCCCACCCCGCGGTCACGTCGGTCGCCTACCCCGGGCTGCCTGACGACCCCGGACACGCGCTCGCCGCCCGCACGATGGGCGGGTTCGGCGCCGTCGTGTCGTTCTGCCTGGCGAGCGAGGACGCGGCCGACCGGGTGCTCGCGCGCACCGAGCTCGTCGTCATGGCGACCTCGCTCGGCGGCGTCGAGACCACCGCCGAGCGGCGCAACCGGTGGAACGAGGGCACCCGCACCGGGCTCGTGCGGATGAGCGTGGGCGTGGAGGACGTCGAGGACATCTGGGCGGACCTCGCAAGGGCGCTCGAGCCGGAGACGGCCGCGTAGGCGGGGCCGGGGCGGCCCGCTACCGCTTCGTGACGGTGACCGCGACCTCGTCGCCGACGCCCTTGCCGAGGGCCTTCCGGACCTTGGCGTTGAGGGAGACCATGTGGCCGCCGGTCCCGGTGACCATCGCGCCCACGTTCTCCAGCACGACGTCGTCGACCGTGGCGTCCACCCGGACCGTCCGGCCGGTGCCGAAGAACTCCGCCGAGCCCGGGATCTCGACGCAGCTCCACGTCTCGCCCTTGACGTCGACCCCGATGGTGGTGGTGAAGCTCAGCCGCTCCGTGTCCATGGCCGCAGCCTAGGGGGCGGCTGCCGCGGGCGAGCGTCGTCCGTGCGGCGGGGCAACGGCTGAGCGCGCCACCGTTGGGGGGAAAGCGGCCTGTTTCGGGGCCCAGAGGCGCCGCAATCCCCCCATTCGTCACGCCGGTCGGGTCAGCGCGAGGCGATGTCCCGGCGTCGGAAACCGAGGAGCCCGACGACGACGAGCACCGCCGCGATGACCGACAGCGCGACGAGCGGGACGATCTCGAGGTCCTCCGCCGGGAGGGCCGGCGTGCTGTCGAACGGCGAGATCGCGAGCGCCCAGTCCGGGATGTCGAGCAGCCCGCCGAGGAAGAGCACGAGCGACGTCCACACGACGAGCAGCCACGCGAGCACCGTGAGCCGCGGCGCGAGGCCGTAGGTGGCGACCGCGAGTCCCGCGATGACGGCGATCGCCGGCAGGTAGACGAGCGCGGCGATGACGAGCTCGCCGACCCGGCCGGCCTCGCCGACGCCGAGTGCCACGCCGATCCCCGTGCCGAGGCCCGCGACCAGCGTGAGCAGGACGGTCTGCAGCGCCACCGTCGTGAGCCAGCCCGCGAGGAACCCGGTGCGCGAGCTGCCGGTGACGATCACCTGCTCGGCCCGGCCCGAGGACTCCTCGGCCTTGAGCCTGAGCACGCCCGAGACGGCGAGGACCATCGGGGCGACGAGCGTGATCGTGAGGACGATGCCCGCGAACTGCGCGGTCATGTCCGTGCCCTCCATCTCGATCCAGCTCTGCAGGGTGGGGTTGTCGTCCAGCATCCCGTCGATGGATCCGGCGAGGGACCCCATGGCGACGGCGAAGAGGAACGTCCCCACGCCCCACGCGACGACCGAGCCGCGCCCGAGCCGCTCGGCGAGGCCGGCGGGGGAGAGCAGGGAGCGCGCCGCGGTGGCGGGACCGGGGGAGGGGCGGCGCAGCCCGGCACCGAGGTCGCGGCGCCTCGCGAGGCCGACCGCAACGACGTAGAGGACGACGACGGCGGCCGCGGAGACCGCGAGCGGCCACCAGCGCAGGTCGACGAACAGGCGGGTCTGCTGCGCCCACGCGAGCGGCGAGAACCACGAGAGCCACGAGCCGGTGGGCTCGATGACGTCGCCGATGCCGCGGACGAGGAACGCGACCGCGAGGACGGCGGAGGAGAGCCCGCTCGCGCCGGCGGCGTGCTCGGTGGTCTGGGCGATGACGGTGGCGATCGCCGCGAAGACCATGCCGGTCAGGGCGGTGGCGACCCCGAGCGCGACCGAGTCGGCGACGGCCATGCCGGGCACGAGCAGCCCGACCGTCACGGCGGCGCCGACGAGGACGTTGGCGATCGCGACCGTGACGACCGACGCCGTCGGGGCGGCGAACCGGCCCACGGGCAGCGAGCGGACGAGCTCGAGCCGGCCCGACTCCTCCTCGGCGCGGGTGTGCCGCACCGCGAGGAGGATCGACATGATGCTCGCCGCGAGGAGCACGTACAGGACGAGCTCGTTCGCGACCATCGCGCCGAACGTGTAGTTGTCGAGCGCGAACGCCGGGCCGCTCATGATGACCGCGGCCGGGCTCGACATGAGATCGGCGCGGCCCTGGAGGGACTCCTGGGTGGGGAAGGCCTCCTCCAGGGAGTAGATCGAGCCGAGGACGACGAGCCCGACGGCGAACGTCCACACCGCGATGCGGACGCGGTCGAGTCGCAGGTTGAGCCGGACGAGGGTGCCCGTCCCCGTGAGGTGCGAGCCGCCGTCGGGCGGGTGGTCGGTCCGTGGGTGAGGGCGGGGCGCGTCGGTGCGGGCCGGGGCGGTGGTGGTCATCAGGCGGCCTCGCTCACGTCGTCGCCGTAGTGCCGCATGAAGAGCTCCTCCAGCGAGGGCGGGGTGATGGTGAGGTTCTCGACGCCGGCGTCCGCGAGCACGCGCAGGACCTCGTTGATGCGAGTGTTGTCGATGTCGAACGTGAGCCGGCCGTCCTCGGCGACGAGGTCGTGGACGCCGTCGATGCGCGCGAACGCCTCGGCCGGGTGGGCGGTGGTCGCGGAGACGGTCGAGCGCGTGAGGTGGCGCATCTCGGCGAGCGTCCCGGACTCGACCGCGCGGCCGGCCCGGATGATCGTCACCGTGTCGCACAGCTTCTCGACCTCGCCGAGGATGTGGCTCGAGAGCAGGACGGTGCGGCCGTCCTCGCGGAGCTTGCGCACCTCGTCGGTGAAGACGGCCTCCATCAGGGGGTCGAGGCCGGAGGTCGGCTCGTCGAGGAGGAAGAGCTCGGAGTCGGAGGCGAGGGCCGAGACGAGGGCGACCTTCTGCCGGTTGCCCTTGGAGTAGGTGCGGGACTTCTTCGTGGGGTCGAGCTCGAAGCGCTCGATGAGCTCGTCGCGGCGCCTCCGGTCGGCGGTCCCGCCGTGCAGGCGGGTGAAGACGTCGATCGCCTCGCCGCCGGTGAGGTTCGGCCACAGGCTCGTGTCGCCGGGGACGTAGGCGAGGCGGCGGTGGACGGCGACGGAGTCGGTCCAGGGGTCCTGCCCGAGGACGGTCGCTCGGCCCGAGTCGGCGCGCAGCATGCCGAGCAGGACGCGGATGGTGGTGGACTTCCCGGCGCCGTTCGGGCCGAGGAAGCCGGTGACCTGGCCCGTCGGGACGGTGAGCTCGAAGCCGTCGAGCGCGCGGGTGGGGCCGAAGGTCTTGACGAGGTCGGCGACCTCGATCGCGTGCGTGGTCATGCGGTGCTCCTGTGGTCGGAGGTGGGAGGTGCGGTGTCGGAGGGGTCGGCGTCGCCGGCCGGTGTGTCGGGTGCGCCGGTGGGTGGGGCGCCGGGGGTGGCGTCGTCGTGCGGGGGTGGAGGTGGCGCGTCGTCGGCGACGGCACGCCTGCCCTCCGGGGAGTCGAGGTACGCGTCGAGCAGGGTGGAGTTGGTGAGCAGCGGCTCGGTGTAGATCTCGAGCAGCGGGAGGACCATCCGGTCGGTGTAGCTGCGCAGCATGTCGGGCATCTCGTCGAGGTCCCACTCGTCACGGTGCCCGGGCAGCTCGAGGAGCAGGGCGCCGAGGGACATGACGGACAGGGCGCGCGCGCGACGGCTCGGGCTCCGGCTCGGCCGCGCGATCCCGTCCCGGACGGCGTCGGCGAGGTACGTCTCGGAGCTGGTCACGAGGGCGTCGAGGAAGTGGTCGGTGAGGGCTCCGCCGGTCTGCATGGCGCGGAGGACGTAGGCGACGAGCTCGAGATAGCCGTCGAGCTCGGCCATCTGGGCGAGCGCGGTCGCGAACCCGACGTCGCCCCGGAGGATCTCGGTCTTGCTGTCCCGGATCCGCGCCAGGACGTGGTCGTCGCACGCCTCGCGCAGGCCGGCCCGCGAGCCGAAGTGGTGGAGGATCAGGCCCGCGCTGACGCCGGCGTCGGCCGCGATGCTGCGCAGGGACGCGTCGAAGCCGTGGGCGGCGAACCGCCGGATCGCGGTGTCCCGGAGGCGGGCCCGGGTGCTGAGATCCTCGGACGTTGAACTCATGTTCAGCACGCTATACGCGTGTTCAGTCGGGTGGCAAGGGGTTTTCGCGACTGCTGTGCACCGGCCCGTGCCACGCTGGAGCCATGGCGCGCACATGGCTGACGGTGACGGTCGAGCTCCTCGGCGGGCGGTGGGAGGAGCTCTGGCCACAGCCGGGGCGGGTGTTCGCCGTCGGGCCGTCCCACACGTTCGAGGCGCTCGCCGACGCGATCAACGACGCCTTCGGGCGCTGGGACCTCGCGCACCTGTCGGTCTTCACGCTCGAGGACGGGCGGGTGGTCTCCGACCCGGAGACCGTCGACGAGGCGGTGAGCTCGATGGCGGGGCCGCTCGTCGGCGGGCTCGACTCCGGTGCCACCAAGGTGGCGAAGGTCGTGGGCACGGGCGACGAGATGAGGTTCGAGTTCGACCTCGGCGACGGCTGGGTGCACCGGTGCGTGGTGGGGGTGAAGGTCGATCCCGACGAGGTGCTCGGGCTGCGGCCGAAGCGCCCCGTGGCGTTCCGGGGCTGGGGCACGCTCCCGGACCAGCACGGCCGCCGGTGGTGGGGCGACGACGGTGAGGGCCGGGTGCCGCGGCGACCGCCGCAGGCGGACCCGATGCTCGCGGGGGAGTGGCCGCCGGCGGACCGGGCGCCGGGGCTCGATCTCCGCGAGGTGCGTGCAGCCGTCGCGGCGCGGGATGCGCAGTGGTTCCTCGACGCGGTCCTCGGCCGCGACGTCGACGACGCGCTCCAGCAGGTGGGCGCCGGACTCCCGTGGGCGCTCGTCGATGATCGCGGGGCCGTGGAGGGGCTCGCGCTGGCGATCGTCAACCGGCTCGGCGTGCGTGACTTCGAGGGGGACCGCGTGCTGGCGGACGACCTGCTCGCCCTGCTGAGGCAGGAGCCGCTGGGTGACCGACTACTCCCGGTCGACCTCGCGACGCTGGCCGAGGTCATGCACGAGGACCCCGAGTCCTCCGAGGCCGGTTACGTCGACCTGGAGACCGGCGCGGTGTTCCACGCCTTCGAGGCGGACGACGGAGTCGTCGGCGACGACGTGGCGATCGACGTCGAGTCCGACCCGGACCGGTACCTCGAGGTCGAGCCGGTCGAGAAGCGGGCCGCCTGGCAGGACATGGCGGCCTTCGCCGAGGCGCAGGCGGGGCGCGAGGGCGGGTCCGAGGTTCAGGATCGGCTCGAGCGGGCGATCGACGGGTCCGGTGCCTTCCGCCGGTTCCGGGACCTCATCGAGAAGGAGGGACTGGTCGAGCGCTGGATGGCGTTCTCCGAGGACCGGCGGATCGGCCGTGCGCGGGCGGTTCTCGCCGACGAGGGCATCCGGGTGGGGGAGCCTGTCAGGGACTGACGGCTGACGGTTGATGGCTGACGGCTGACGGTGGTTGGCCGCTCAGGTCTCGGCGACCGTGACGTGCCTGTCGTGGCCCGGGTGTTCGAGCTCGTCGACAACTGCCGCGGCGAGGTCCTCGGCGGAGATCCGGGAGACGCCGTCGGCATCGGTGAGCAGTGTCGTCGTGCCGCGACGGTAGGAGCCGGTGCGCTCGCCGGGCTCGAGGACGGCCGGGGGGCTGAGGTAGACCCAGTCGCGGTTCGCGTGCCGCTCGCAGATATCGAGCTGGGTGACGCTCGCGCCGGCGATCTCGCGCCACTGCGCCGGGACGTACGCGGGGTCGTCGACCACGACCCGGTCCGCGCCGCGGGGTGATCGCAGCGGACCCGCCCCGCCGACGACGAGGAGTCGCGCGCCCCGGCGCCCTGCGGCGTCGAGCACGGCCTCGGTCACGGGCACGATCGCGCCGGGTCGGCCCGCGGGAGCGCGCACGGTTAGGACCGCCGCGTCCGCCCCGCCGAGGGCGTCCGCCACCTGGTCGGTCGCGGCGGCGTCGAGCGCGAGGGGCTCGACGGTTCCTGTCGGTTGGTGGACGTGCGTGCCGGGATCGAGTGCAGCGTGGACGTGCGTGCCGAGGACGTCCGCGCCGGGAACGTGCGCGCCGTGGGTGTGGCGGTGCCGGCCCGGCGTCCGGGCGGCCGCGGTGACGTGATGCCCACGCGCGGCGGCCTCGGCGACGATCCGCGTGCCCACCATGCCGGTAGCGCCGATGACGAGGATCCTCACGGCGCGACCACCTCCTCGCGGTCCGCGTCCGCGTGTGGGTGCTCCGGCGGCTCCGGCTGTTGCGGAGGCTCCGGCGCCTCCGGCCCCGGCCGGCCACGACGTGTCCGCGGCGAGAGCTGCCCCGTCGCCAGGGCAGCGAGAGCCACGGCGAACCCGACGAGCTGGACCCCGTTCAGCGACTCGCCCGCGAGGAGCGCGCCGAGCGAGGCCGCGACGAGCGGTGAGAGCAGCCCGAGCAGGGCGGTCGGAGCGACCGGGAGCCGCCCGATGCCGCGGAACCACAGCGTGTAGGCGAGCAGCCCGCCGACGAGGCCGAGCCAGAGGTAGCCCGCCACGCCCCCGGCGTCGACGTGGGTGGGAACGCCGTCGATCACCAGCGCGGGGACGAGGAGCACGAGCCCGCCGGCGGTCAGCTGCCACGACGCGAGGCCAACCGCGCTCACCCCCGCCGGCCGCCCCCACCGCTTGGTGAGCACGACCCCGGTGCCCATCGAGGCGGCGCCCGCGATCCCGGCGACCACCCCGACGAGATCCAGCCCTGCTCCCGGTCCGAGGACGACGAGACCCACCCCGACGACGCCGGTCACGCCCCATGTGAGCCGCCATGCGGAGAGCCGCTCGGGAAGCAGCGCAGCCGCAAGGAGGGCGACGAGCAGGGGTTGCGTGGCCCCGAGTGTCGCGGCGACGCCGCCCGGCAGCCGCTCGGCCGCGACGAACAGGAGCGGGAAGAAGATCCCGATGTTGAGCGTGCCGAGGACCGCGGCGCGCCACCACCAGTCGCCGCTGGGGAGCTGCCGCGCGACGAGCAGGCCGAGGAGTCCCGCGGGCAGGGCGCGCATGAGGCCGGCGAAGACCGGGTGGTCCGGCGGCAGCAGCTCGGTCGTCACGATGTACGTGGTCCCCCAGACGGCGGGCGCGACGGCGGTCGCGAGCAGGAGGCCCGCGCGCCGGGCGCCGTGCGGTGCCGGAGGAGAGGTCGTGGCCGGCGCGGACACCGGTGGGGTGACGCCGCGGGTGGGCGTCGTCGTCGGCTGGATCGTCATGTCCTTACCTTCCGCCTCCGACCGGCGATCGGTCCAACACATCGTTGTCATGGGAACGATCGCGCAGCATGATGGATGGATGGAGCTCCAGCAGCTGCGCTACGTCCTCGCCGTCGCCGAGACGCGGAACTTCACGCGCGCGGCGGCGCAGTGCTTCGTCGTCCAGTCGGCGCTCAGCCACCAGGTGGCCGCGCTCGAGAAGGAGCTCGGCGTCCGGCTGTTCGCCCGCACGAGCCGCCGGGTCGAGCTCACGGCCGCCGGCGAGGCATTCCTCCCCGCCGCCCGGGCGAGCCTCGAGGCGGCCGAGCGTGCGGCGGCGCAGGCTTCGGCGGCCGCCGGGGAGGTGCGGGGCACGCTGCGGATCGGCCTCATCCCCACCGTCACCGCCCTCGACGTGCCCGCCACGCTGCGCCGCCTTCACGACGCGCACCCCGCCGTCCGGGTCACGGTGCGGGGCGGGGACAGTGACCGGCACGTCGCGGCGATCCGGGCCGGGGAGCTCGACGTCGCCGTCCTCGGCCTGTCCGAGCGGACGCCGCCGGCCGGGGTCGCCTCGCGCGAGCTCACGCGGGACCGGCTCGTCGCCGTCCTGCCGGCGACGCATCGCCTCGCTCGTCGTCGTCGGATCCGACTGGCGGACCTCGAGGGCGAGACGTTCGCCGACTTCGGCGAGGGCTCGCCCGGGCGGGCCCAGAGCGACCTGGCGTTCGAGGCGGCCGGCCTCGCGCGGTCGGTGACCTTCGAGTCGATGGGCTCGGAGCTCATCCTCGGGCTCGTGGCGGAGGGGCTCGCGGTGGCGCTGCTCCCGCCCGCCGTCGTCCCGGCCGATCGGCGCACGGTCACGGTCGAGGTGACGGACGGCCCGGTCCGGGTCGAGCACCTCGCGTGGAGCGACTTCAACCCCGCCCCGGCGACGACGGCGTTCCTCGAGCTCGTCGGTCCCTGACGGCAGCATCTGACGCACTCATGGTCGCGGTCGTGTCGCCGCGAGGGCCGCGCCTGCCGGTCGACGTGTAGCACATGAAGTGCTACCGTGTGGGGATGGAACGTATCGGTGTCCGCGAGCTGCGACAGAACGCGTCGCGCTACCTGGCGCTCGTCAAGTCCGGATCGACGGTCGAGGTCACCGAACGAGGCGAGCTTGTCGCGCTCCTCACCCCGCCGTCTGGAGCCGTGACCGCACGGGATCGACTGGTGGCCTCCGGCCACCTCCGGCCGGCAGGCAGCCCGAGCGGTCGTGCGCGAACCCCCCGGCCCTTGTCGATCGCGAACGGCGGGCCGACGAACCAGGAGCTGCTCGACGTCGAACGGCAGGAGCTCCTGTGATCTACCTCGACTCGTCGGCGCTCATGAAGCTCGTGCGTCGTGAGGCCGAGACCGATGCTCTGGTCGAATGGATGGGCGCGCGTCCGGACGACCTCCTGGTGACGAGCGAGCTGGGAAGGGTCGAGGTCCTCAGGGCGGCGCGGAGGGCGGGCGATCTGGCCCTCGCCGAGGCCCGGCTCGTGGTCGGTGACCTCGATCTGGTCCCTCTCGGCCGTGACGTTCAGGATCTCGCGTGCGACCTCGGTGTGCCGATGCTGCGCACGCTCGACGCCCTGCACCTCGCGTCAGCACTGGTGCTCGGGAATGCGCTCGGCTCGTTCGTCGCCTACGACCACCGACTTGTCGATGCCGCCGGGGCTGCCGGTCTTGCCGTCGTCGCACCCGGCACCTGATCGGCCCTCCGCTCGCCTGCGTACAGCCGGCTACATCCACCCGGCAGCGGACAGGGCGAGCATCCAGCCCGTCAGCGTGAGGAACGAGCACGCGGTCTGGAGCATCATCGTCGCCGTCGGCACGTCGGTCTCCCCGTACTGCTCGGCGAGCGCCGGCAGCACCGAGTAGGTCGGCAGCGCGCACATGAGCACGGCGGCGGCCCGCAGTTCGTCCGGCAGCGAGGGCAGTCCGGCGGCGTCGAACGCCAGGAGCAGCCCGACGGCGATCGCCGGCATCACCGCGAGCTTCCCGACCACGGTGGCGAGCACGTCGCCGAGCGCCCCGCGGATCCGTAGGCCGACGAACATCCCGCCGACGGCGAACAGCGCCACCCCGGTCGACGCCCCCGCGAGGAGGTCGACGCCGTTGCCCAGCGCGGACGGCACCTCGAGCCCGGCGGCGCTGAGCGCGAGCGCGGCGACGATCGCGACGACCATCGGGTGCAGGAGGACGCCGCGGACGGTCGCGACGAGCCGGTCCCTCACCGTGCCCGTGCCCGTGGCCCGCTCGGCCAGGAGGAGGGTGAGCGGGATGATGAGCGCGTTGTCGACGATCATCCCCATCCCGACGGCGGCTCCCGCCTGCTCCGTGAACAGCAGGAGGAAGACGGGGAACCCGATGAACCCGTTGTTCGTCCCTGCCATCCCGGTGCCCATGAACACCGTGCGCACCCGGTCGCGACCGCGGGCACGGCCGTAGAGGGCCGCGAGGCCGAACATCACCAGCGCGGCGAGGGCGTAGGTGAGCAGGTAGGCGGCGTGGAAGACCTCGGCGGGGGAGCGGCCGGCGAGGTTGGCGAAGATGAGCAGCGGGAGCGCCACCTTGACGACGAACCGCGAGAGCACGCTCGCGTCCTCGCGCCGGAACATCCCGATGCGCGTGAGCACGTAACCGAGCGCGACGACGAGGAACACCGGCACCGTCGCCGCCAGCACGTGCTGCACGTTGCCTCCAGGGTGGTCGACGCGGGGTTCGTCGTCGTCGGGCGATTGTCGCCCTACCCGAAGGTGTCGGTGTGCTTGCTCGACCCGCCGTTGGTCACAGTGCTTGAAGCCGCGACGTGTTCGTCGGTGGCGCAGGATCGGGTGCGGTGATGCGATAGCCCAGCTCGTCGAGGATCGCCACGGCCTCGTCCGGGGCGTCGCGGACGACGGAACGAGTCTGCTGGCGTCGCCAACGTTCGCGACCTCGGCGAAGAGACTCGCGCCCCTCGGGGGACACGTCGACGCCGAGCTCCGAGACGAGCATCTCGAGCAGGTCCTGGAGGCACGGGCGGAAGCGGTGACCGCCGAGTGGAAAGTGCAGCTCCGCGAGCTTCGGGACCTCGGTGGCCGCGGCGCGACGTTTGCCGCGCATCGTGGACGTCCCGGCCTGGGACATGACGTAGGTAGCAGCGTCGCGATGGGCGTGCACCTGCAGGTGGGCGCCCGGCATCTCGGACTTCGGATGACGGACGTAGTCTTAGCGGAACAGGGGCTCGCCGGAGGCCCGCTCACCGGCGTATACCGCGAAGCTCGAATGCTCGACCGCGAGGAACGTCGCTGACGAGTCGAGCTCGCAGTGGAACTTCACCTTGAGGGTGAGGAGGCGACCGCCGTCGACGTTCAGCGGTATCCCGGTCGCGGGAGCCTGTTCAACGGTCACCCGGTTCTCGAGGGCCACGGCGGTGAAGGGTGCGGCGTCCGGTGCGAGCGACCGGACGGTGTCGGAGATGTCTGTGGCGAACGCCTGGGCCTGGCGGACCAGGTCGTCGGACGTCACCTCGACAGGAGGAAGTCGAGGCTCTCGAGCTCGTCGAACAGCGCCAGCTCCTCGGCCGAGAGGAGGTACTCGGACGCGCGCGTCCGGAACGCGTCCTCGTCCTCGCCGACACGGCTGAGGATCGCGTCGCGCCGCGCGTTCGCCTCGACGGCATTCAGGTGGCTGACGACGACCTGGGTCATGGCGTGGGCTCCTTCGGGGATGGAAGGGCCGACGGTATCCGTAGGCACTGACAGTAGCGCTGCGACGGGGCGACTCGGCTGATGCTCGTGTGTGGCGAGGCTGCGGCGGCTCCCGGTCCTGGGCGCGGTGGGCCTCACCTGCGATCTCGACGACGAACCGCAATCTCGACGACGACGAACCGCAATCTCGACGACGACGAACCGCAATCTCGACACCGAGGGGCGGGCGAGGGAATGGATCCCGCAGCGCCAAGGTTGAGCCATGCAGACTCAACTTCACACCCGCGCGGCTGGACAGCGGAACCGCGCACGGTGCAAGGTTGAGTGCATACGACTCAAGACCCAGTCGGGAGTCGCGGCCGCCCCGGTCGCGTCGCCGGCGTGACCACCAAGGAGCACCTCTTATGGCACGAGCAGTCGGGATCGACCTCGGCACCACGAACTCCGTCGTCTCCGTCCTCGAGGGCGGCGAGCCCACCGTCATCGCGAACGCCGAGGGCGCGCGCACCACGCCGTCCGTCGTCGCGTTCAGCAAGTCCGGCGAGGTCCTCGTCGGCGAGATCGCCAAGCGTCAGGCCGTCACCAACGTCGACCGCACGATCTCGTCGGTCAAGCGCCACATGGGCACCGACTGGTCGGTCGACATCGAGGACAAGTCCTACTCGGCGCCCGAGATCTCGGCGCGCATCCTCGGCAAGCTGAAGAAGGACGCCGAGTCCTACCTCGGCGAGCCCGTCACCGACGCGGTCGTCACCGTGCCGGCGTACTTCAACGACGCCGAGCGCCAGGCCACGAAGGACGCCGGCCAGATCGCCGGCCTCAACGTCCTGCGCATCGTCAACGAGCCCACCGCGGCCGCCCTCGCCTACGGCCTGGAGAAGGGCAAGGAGGACGAGCTCATCCTCGTCTTCGACCTCGGCGGCGGCACGTTCGACGTCTCCCTGCTCGAGGTGGGCAAGGACGAGGACGACTTCTCCACGATCCAGGTCCGCGCGACCTCCGGCGACAACCGCCTCGGCGGCGACGACTGGGACCAGCGCGTCGTCAGCTGGCTCGTCGACACGGTCAAGGGCCGCGGCGGCCCCGACCTGTCCAAGGACAAGATCGCGCTCCAGCGCCTCAAGGACGCCGCGGAGCAGGCCAAGAAGGAGCTCTCCTCGGCCACGTCGACGAACATCTCGCTGCAGTACCTGTCGATGACCCCCGAGGGGCCGATCCACCTCGACGAGCAGCTCACGCGCGCCAAGTTCGAGGACATGACCAAGGACCTCCTCGACCGCACCAAGGCGCCGTTCGAGAACGTCATCCGCGACGCCGGGATCCAGCTCTCCGAGATCGACCACGTGGTTCTCGTCGGCGGCTCGACCCGCATGCCGGCCGTCACCGAGGTCGTCAAGTCGCTCACCGGTGGCCGCGAGCCCAACAAGGGCGTCAACCCGGACGAGGTCGTCGCCGTCGGCGCCGCCCTCCAGGCCGGTGTCATCAAGGGCGACCGCAAGGACGTCCTGCTCATCGACGTCACCCCGCTCTCCCTCGGCATCGAGACCAAGGGTGGCGTGATGACCAAGCTCATCGAGCGCAACACGGCGATCCCGACCAAGCGGTCCGAGGTCTTCTCCACGGCCGAGGACAACCAGCCCTCGGTGCTCATCCAGGTCTTCCAGGGCGAGCGCGAGTTCGCGCGGGACAACAAGCCGCTCGGCACGTTCGAGCTCACCGGCATCGCGCCGGCGCCCCGCGGCATGCCGCAGGTCGAGGTCGCGTTCGACATCGACGCCAACGGCATCGTTCACGTGTCCGCCAAGGACAAGGGCACCGGCACCGAGCAGTCGATGACGATCACCGGCGGCTCCGCCCTGCCCAAGGACGAGATCGACCGCATGATCAAGGAGGCCGAGGCCCACGCCGCCGACGACGCCAAGCGTCGCGAGGAGGCCGACACCCGCAACACCGCCGAGCAGCAGGTCTACTCGGTGGAGAAGCAGCTGACCGACAACGCCGACAAGCTCCCCGAGGACGTCTCCTCCGAGATCCAGGCGTCCGTCGACGAGCTGAAGAAGGCGCTCGAGGGTGAGGACGTCGAGGCCATCAAGACGGCCCAGAACGACCTCAACACGAAGGCCATGAAGATCGGCGAGGCGCTCTACGCCGCGCAGGGCGCCGAGGACGTCGGCGCGCAGGACCAGCCGAACTTCGGTGACGCCGGTGCGACCGATGCCGGGGCCGGCGAGGGTTCCGGGTCCGGTTCCGACGAGGACGTGGTCGACGCCGAGATCGTCGACGACGAGGAGGACAAGAAGTGACCGAGCAGCCCGACCGACCGCGGGAGGAGCCGGTGGTCAACGACCGTCGGCGCATCGACCCCGAGACCGGCCGGGTGCGTCCGCCCGCGGCGGGCGGCGCCGGTGCGGCGCCCGAGCCGGGTTCCGGTCCGGGTGCGGCTGCCGGTCCCGACGACGCGGCGAGCGTCCCGGGGCCCGACGGCGCGGGCCAGGTCCCGGGGGAGGCTCCGGCCGCGCAGGGCGCAGGCGGGCCCGACGCCGGGGCGGCAGGTGCCGCCGGCTCGCCTGATGGCGCCGGCGATGCCGGGGACGCCGGTTCCGCCGGTGACGCCGACCCGCTGGCCCAGGCGCAGGCCGAGGTCCTCGACCTGCAGGACCAGGTCGCGCGCCGCAAGGCGGACCTCTACAACGTCGAGCAGGAGTACGCGGCGTTCGTGCGGCGCTCCCGCACGGAGGCCTCGGGCCACCGGCAGGCCGGCGTCGAGTCCGTCGTCGAGTCGCTGTTCGGCGTCCTCGACGACGTCGCGCTCGCGCGGCAGCACGACGACCTCACCGGGCCGTTCGCCTCGATCGCCGACAAGCTCGAGCAGACGCTCCAGCAGCGGTTCGGGCTCGAGCGGTTCGGCGCCGTCGGGGAGGAGTTCGACCCCACCGTGCACGAGGCGCTCATGAGCACCGACAGCGCGGAGGTCGAGGTCACGACGATCGACCAGGTCCTCCAGCCGGGCTACCGCATCGGCGAGAAGGTCGTGCGGGCCGCCCGCGTGGCGGTGCACTCGCCCGCGTGAGGACGGCCGACGATGCCCGTGGGCGCCGCAGCGATGTGGCGCCCACGGGCACGCGCTCGCGGCGGGGCATGTACCCGCCCACGGGCACGCGCTCGCGGAGCGCAACGAACCCGCGGATGCGTGCGAACCCGCGGCGGGAGGACCACAGGTGGAGCTGGGACGAGGGAGGTGGTGAGTGATGGCAGGGCAGGACTGGCTGGAGAAGGACTTCTACCAGGTGCTCGGCGTGTCCAAGGACGCCGACGCCGACACGATCAAGAAGGCGTACCGGAAGCTCGCGCGGAAGTACCACCCCGACCAGAACCCCGGTGACACCAAGGCCGAGGAGACCTTCAAGAAGGTCGGCGAGGCCTACGACGTGCTCTCGGACCCCAAGGACCGCAGCGAGTACGACGCGCTGCGGGCCATGGCCGGCGGGCGGCCCCGGTTCTCCGGCGGCCCCGGCGGGAGCGCGGGGGCCTCGGGCTTCGAGGACGTCTTCTCCTCCGGCTTCGGTGCCGGCGGGCGCGGGCAGTCCTACGCGTCGGCGGGGGACGCCCCCGGGTTCGACGACATCCTCAGCTCGATGTTCGGGTCGGCGGCGCCGTCGGGCTTCGGCTCGCGGCGTCGGGCGCAGCGCGGCCAGGACGTCCTTGCCACCACCACGCTGCCGTTCCGGCAGGCGGTCGACGGGTCGACGGTCGAGCTGACCGTGGACGGGCGCAGCGTCACCACCCGCATCCCGCCGGGCGTGCGCGACGGCCAGAAGATCAAGATCTCCGGCAAGGGGCGCCCCGGCTCCGGCGGGGCTCCCGCGGGCGACCTCATCATCACGGTCGAGGTCACGCCGCACCCGGTGTTCACGCTCGACGGCGCCAACCTCCGCGTGACGGTGCCCGTGACGTTCGACGAGGCCGCGCTCGGGGCCACGATCGAGGTGCCGACGCTCGACGGCGACCCGGTGCGCGTCAAGGTGCCGGCGGGGACGCCGTCGGGCCGGACGCTGCGCGTGCGCAAGCACGGCGTCCAGCGCGCCAAGGGTGCGCCGGGCGACCTCATGGTCACGGTCAACGTGGTGGTCCCCTCGCGGCTGAGCGCAGCGGCGCGGAAGGCGGTCGAGGAGTTCGCCGCCGCGAACGGTGACGCGAGCCCGCGCGAGTTCCTCTTCGAGCAGGCCGCCCGATGAGCGCGGCCCGGGCAGGGGCGGGTCGCGGGCGCGGCCGTGCCCGGGTGCGGGCGGAGGACCAGATCGGGCCCGACTCCGCCGTCCTCACCATCTCGGTCGCGGCCGAGCTCGCCGGCATGCACCCGCAGACGTTGCGCCAGTACGACCGGCTCGGGCTCGTCGAGCCGCACCGCACCCCGGGGCGCGGGCGCCGCTACTCGCTGCGGGACGTCGCGCGGCTGCGGGAGGTCCAGCGGCTGTCCCAGGACGAGGGCGTCAACCTCGCGGGCATCCAGCAGGTCCTCCGCCTGCGCGACGAGCTCGACCGCGTGACCGCCGAGCTGGAGTCGCTCCGCGCGCGCGTCGAGCCCGGCAGCCGGGTGTTCACGGCGAGCCCGACCGGCGTCGTCGTGGCGGGTCCGCGCGGGAGGCGCGTGCGCGGGGAACGGCGCGAGACCGGGGCGCTCGTCCTGTGGCAGGGCTCCCGGTACGGGCGCTGACGCCGTGACCTGCGTCAGCTCCAGCCGGTGAGCTGGGCGTAGACGAGGAACCCGACGGCGACGAGCGCCCAGATCCCCAGCAGCGGCGCGTAGAAGCGCAGCCACTTGTTGTACGGCACGCGGGCCACCACGAGCGAGGCCATGAAGTAGCCGGACATCGGGTAGACCACGTTGGTCAGGCCGTCGCCGAGCTGGTACGCGAGCACCGCGCTCTGCCGCGAGACGCCGAGGATGTCGGACAGCGGTCCGAGGACCGGCAGCGTGACGAGCGCCTGCCCCGAGCCCGAGGGCACGATGAGGTTGAAGAACGCCTGGACGACGAACATGCCGACGACGAACAGCACGGGCGGCAGGACGCCGACCACCTCGAGCCCGTGGACGATCGAGTCGAGGATCTGACCGTCCTCGAGCAGGATCGCCACACCGCGCGCGACGCCGACGACGATCGCCCCCGAGAGCACGTCCCGCATCCCCTGCTCGAACCCGTTCGCGACCTCGCTCGGACGTAGCCCGCCGACCAGCCCGACCACGAGGGCGATGACGATCCACATGCCCGCCATCTCGGGGAAGAACCAGCCCTGCGCGATGATCCCCCAGATCAGCAGGCCGGCCAGCGCGAGGAACGCGATGCCGGCAGCGACCTGGCGGCCGGTGAAGGCGTGGTGCTGGGTCGTGTCGAGGACGACGTCCTTGCCGTCGGCGCGCTGCTCCGCGGTCAGCAGCGAGCGGCTCGGGTCCTTCGCCACCCGGCGCGCGTACCAGGTGACGTAGAGGCAGGCCGTCGTGATGAGGACGACGTAGAGGACGATGCGCAGCCCGATGCCGGAGAACGGCTCGAGGCCGGTGATCTGCTGGCCGAGCCCGGTGTTGATCGGGTTGAGGAAGCCCGCGGCGAAACCGGCGCCGGTCCCGAGCAGGGCGACGGCGGCGGCCACGATGCGGTCGTACCCGAGCGCGAGCATGAGCGGGAGGATCGCGGGGATGTAGACGAGGCTGAGCTCGGGGACGCCGATGAAGCTGGCCACCAGCGAGAACGGCACCATGAGCGCCGGGATGACGAGCGCCCCGCGGTTCGCGAACACGCGGGCCACCCACGAGAGCACCGTGTCGATGAGCCCGGTCCGGCGGACCACCTCGAACATGCCGCCGACGGTGAACACGAAGAAGACGATCTGCCCCGCGTCGATGAGGCCGCGCGGGAACGCCGTGAGGAGCTGCATCGCCGAGACGGGGTCCGCGTCGACCCGCCGGAAGCTGTCCGGGTCGACGACCTCCCGCCCGTCCGGCCCGGGCACGCGGTCGTAGAGGCCGGCCGGGACGAGGTAGCTGAGGATCGCCGCGAGGAGACCCAGGGCCACGAGGACCACGAGGACGTGCGGGAACTCCCGACGGCGGCGCTCGGTGGTGGTGGTCGGCTCGCTCGCGTCGGGACGCGGTGATTCGGACATGCTCCGACCCTAGGAACGTGTGTCTGGTCCCGTGCGGCTCCCGGACTCGGTCTCAGATCCTGGTCCGGCGATGGTGCGGCGCTCCTCACCGGCTCGAGATCAGGTGAGGGTGGCGAGACCAGGGGTGGTGTCACCTGGTCTCGTGCACCTTCCCCTCCTCTCGTCGGGGCGTGCGGCGTAGCGTGGCCGGTGACCGCGCCGCGAGAGGGAGGATCACCGTGATCGAGCCGGAGACGAAGGACTGGACCTGGGTCCTCACGAGGCGCTGCGAGGAGTGCGGGACGGAGTCCTCCGCGTTCACGCCCGCCGACGTCGCGTCCGAGCTCGCCGACGCCGCCCGTCGCTGGGCCGAGGTGCTGCGTCGCGACGCCGTCGCCGACCGCCCGGACGACTCGACCTGGTCGCCCCTCGAGTACGGCGCCCACTCGGCCGACGTCCTCGACGTCATGTCGACCCGGCTCGCGCTCATCCGCGGCGGCGACGGCCCGACGTTCGCCGACTGGGACCAGGACCGCGCTGCCGTCGACGGCAACTACCTCGCGCGCGACCCGGGCGAGGTCGCGCGCACGTTCGCCGAGCGGGCGGAGGAGACCGGCATCGTGTTCGGCGCCGTGCCCGAGGCCGCGTGGGAGCGCCCCGGCTACCGCTCCGACGGCGCCGCGTTCACCGTGCGCACCCTCGCCCAGTACCTGCTGCACGACATCCGCCACCACCTCCACGACGTCGGGAGTGCGGCCTAGCCCCACCCCCTTCCGTCGAGATTGCGGTTCGTTGTCGTCGAGATTGCGGTTGGGAGCCCCACCAACGGTCGAGAGTGAGGCTGAGGCGGCCGTTCGTCGTCGAGAGTGCGGCTGAGGACGGCCGGTCGGCGTCGGCGGTCCGAACCCTTGGCACACTGGGCGGGTGACATCCGCGCCCGGTGAGCAGCCGGACCCCGACGCCGAGCCGGTCCGCGACCCCGAGCCGGAGCCCGACCCGTCCCGCGACGACGCGCGAGGCCCCGACGACGCCGAGCCGGAGCCAGACCAGTCCCTCGACGACGCGCGAGGCCCCGACGACGCCGAGCCGGAGCCAGACCAGTCCCTCGAAGCTGCGCGAGTCCCCGACGACGCCGAACACCCGTCCGCCGACGACCGCGGCACCGGCCCCGCGCCGAGGCGGATTCGCCCGACCACGACCCGCGCGGCGGTCCTCTGGATGATCGTCGGCGTCCTCGTCGGCGCGCTCGTCCCGGCGTTCGCCCTGGCCTGGGGGACGAACTCGGCGACGGGCGTCGTGCGCGAGGCCGTCGACGCGGCGTCGCCCGTCGGCACCGGCCGCCACGAGCTGGCGGGGGAGAGCACGTATCTCATCGTCGGCGAGCGGGGCACGACGGGGCAGTGCGTCGTCACCGGCCCCGACGGCTCCTCGCTCGACATCGAGCTCGAGGAGGTCTTCCAGGCCGGCGGGGGCTCGCGCGAGGTCAGCCTCGGCAGCTTCGCCGCGGGCTCGGACGGGACCTACGACGTCGACTGCGACGCCGGCGGCGCGGACCTCGGCATCACGCAGTCACCGTCGCTCGGCGGCTGGTCGGTGATGGGGGCGCCCCTCGTCGTCGGGATCCTCGGCCTCCTCGCGGGGTTCGCGATCGGTCTCACCGGCCTCTTCGCCTGGATCAAGGCGCGGCAGAACCGCTGGAACCGCTGATCTGCGCAGCGCACCGTTCATCGAGATTGCGGTTGGTGCACGCCGAGATTGCGGTTGGTGCGACGCAACCCAACCTCGGCGACGACGCCGACGAACCGCAACCTCGACCGTGTGCCGACCTGTCCGGCGGTGCTGAGCCGCACTCTCGACACGAGCGAGGCGGAGCTCCCAACCGCAATCTCGACGACGACGAACCGCAATCTCGACGACGACAAACCGCAATCTCGACGACGACAAACCGCAGTCTCGACGACGACGAACCGCAATCTCGACGACGACGAACCGCAATCTCGACGAAGGAGACGAAGGAAGCTGCGCGGTCAGTCGCCGAGCTGCTGCCAGAGGAACTCGTACGCCAGCGCCTGGAGGTAGGCGCGCTGGGCGTTCGTCGCTGCGCCCCCGTGGCCGCCCTCGATGTTCTCGTAG
Organism: Georgenia sp. Z1344; assembly: GCF_049856295.1. GTDB lineage: Bacteria > Actinomycetota > Actinomycetes > Actinomycetales > Actinomycetaceae > JB111. The sequence continues at coordinate 101,933 of NZ_JBNDMZ010000012.1, forward strand.
GAGCGGACGTCCTTGCCGGCCTCGAGCATCTGGGCCGCCATCTTGCGGGCGTGGCCGGGGTGCACGCGGTCGTCGCGGGTCGAGGTCGTCAGCAGCAGCGGGGGGTAGTCCTTGTCGGCGTCGAACAGGTGGTACGGCGAGAAGGTCTTGATGAAGGACCACTGCTGCGGGTCGTCGGGGTCGCCGTACTCGGCCACCCACGAGGCGCCGGCGAGCAGGTGCGAGAACCGCTTCATGTCGAGGAGCGGGACCTGCGCGACGACGGCGCCGAACTTCTCCGGGTAGAGAGTGAGCATGACGCCCATGAGCAGGCCGCCGTTCGACCCGCCCTGGATGCCCAGGTGCGCGGGGTCGGTGACCTGGCGGTTGACGAGGTCGTCGGCCACGGCGGCGAAGTCCTGGTATGCGCGGTGTCGCCGGTGGGTGAGGGCGGTGCGGTGCCAGCGCGGCCCGTACTCGCCGCCGCCGCGGATGTTGGCCACGACGTACACGCCGCCGCGCTCGAGCCAGGCCCGACCCACGGAGCCCGAGTAGGACGGCAGCAGGGAGATCTCGAAGCCGCCGTACCCGTAGAGCAGGGTGGGCTGCGGCTTCCCGCCGTCGCGCCGCCACTCCGCCGTGCCGACCCCGGCCTTGCCGACCTGGAAGTACGGGACCTGGGTGCCGTCGTCGGAGGTGGCGAAGAACTGCTCGACGACGAGGTCCTCGTCGTCGAAGAACTGCGGCATCATCTTCAACGGCTCGACGGCCTTGGTCTGGCCCGCGCCGGAGAGCCGCACGAGGTTGAGCGAGCTGGGCTGGAGGAAGTCGGCGGTCGTCAGCCACACGTCGTCGGACTCGAGCTCGTCGACGGCGGCCACCGACATCGACGCCATCCGGGACACGGCCAGGCGCGGCGACCCGGCGGCGGACAGGGCGAGCGGACGCTCGAGCCACTCGCCGTCGGAGGTGGGCGGCGGCGTGCGCAGCTCGAGTCGGTTCGTCACGTCCTCGAGGACGTTGAGCACGAGGTGGTGCCGGGTCCAGGCGTAGCTCGACAACGCCGTGGTCGGCGTCGGCACGAACAGCGTGGAGATCGTGCCCTCGCCGGCGAGGAACTCCTCGAGGTCGACCCCGAGGAGCGTGCCCGCGCGGTACATCGTGCCGCGCAGCTTGCCGGTCTCGCGCAGGAGGATCGTCAGCCACTCGCGGTGGACGTCGACGGACGCGGTGGTCGGGACGTCGATGCGCACGAGCGAGCCGTCCTCGCGCTCGAGGTGGATCTCCTCGTCGAAGAAGCCGACCGCGCGGCTGACGAAGGTGCGCTCGAAGCCGGGCGTCGAGTCGTACGAGGCCGCGACGGCCACGTCCGAGACCTCGCCGGCGAACAGCTCGGGCGCGTCCGCGAGGTCGGTGCCGCGCGCCCAGCGGCGCACCGTGCGGGGGTAGCCGGACTCGGTGAGGGAGCCCTCGCCGAGGTCGCGGCCGACGAGCAGCACGTCCCCGCTCGCGTCGCCCCACGCGGCGAAGCCCTTGGACTCCTCGAGCCGGAAGCCGTCCTCGACGAACTCGCGGGTGGTGAGGTCGAACTCGCGCACGACGTCAGCGTCCGAGCCGCCCCTCGAGAGCGAGACGAGGGCCCGGTCGAAGTCGGGGCGCCGCACCCGCGCGCCGTGCCACACCCACTGCTCGCCCTCGGCCTCGCCGAGTGCGTCGACGTCGAGCAGGACGTCCCACTCGGGCTCGCGCGTGCGGTAGGACTCCCAGGTGGTGCGGCGCCACAGGCCGCGGGGGTGCTCGGCGTCGATCCAGTAGTTGTAGAGGTGCTCGCCGCGCTGGACCACGGCCGGGATCTTCTCGGTCGAGTCGAGGACCTCGAGGATCTCGGACCGGATCTCGTCGAACCGCGTCGTCGAAGCGATCTCCTCGGTGACCTCGGCGTTGCGTTCCTCGACCCAGGCGAGGGCGTCGGCCCCCTCGACCTCCTCGAGCCACTCGTGGGCGTCGTCGGGCTGGGCCTGGGCCGTCGAAGTCATGCGCACATTCCACCACGTCGTCATGCAGGTCACATGGGTACCGCTGCCGGAGATGTCGCCCGGGCCGCCTCACCGGGTCGGCGTGTCACTGTGCGGTCGGCGCGCGGACGGCGGGGTCGGCGCGCGGACGGCGGGGTCGGCGCGCGGACGGCGGTCCGAGCGATCGCACGGCAGACAGAGCGACGGCCGGCCCCCGGACTGGGGGACCGGCCGTCGAGCGTCGGGGGCTAGCTCCCCGAGAGTGTGCTGATCGGTCGCGCTCAGTTCTCGCCGGCGCCCTCGTTGCCGATGCGGCCGTCGGCGCCCTCGCGAGCGCTGTCGATCTTGTCGGAGTACTTCCCACCGGTGGCGTTGTCCGCGGCGTTGCCTGCGGCGTCGAGCCCCTTGTCGGAGAACTCCTCACCCTTGTCGCTGGAGACTGCGTCCTTGGCCTTGTCGAAGATGCCCATACGTGCTCTCCTTCCAGTCGCGTCAACCGTCCGGGTGGCACGGCCGATCTCCATCCTTGCGCATCCCGGGGGGCCCGGGTCAAGCGCGATCGACGACGACGAACGGCGCGTGGGCCCTCCCTGCCGAGACGGGCGACCGCCCCGTGGGCCCACGACAGAAGGGGCCTGGGACGACCCGGTCGGTCCCTCGACCCGACCGCCCCGACCGGTCCCTCTGCCCGGCCCGTAGTCTCGGGTCATGGCCCAGATCCACGAGCTGACCGCCCTCGACCTGGCCGCCGCGATCCGGTCCGGCGACGTCTCGCCGACCGAGGTCGCCGAGCACACGTTGCGCCGCATCGAGGCCCTCGACCATCGGGTGGGGGCGTTCGTCCACGTCGCCGCCGACCGCGCGCTCGCGGACGCGACGGCCGCGGAGCAGGTCCTCGCCTCGGCCTCGCCCGGACCCGGCGGCTCGCCCGACGCCGACTCGCTGCCCCCGTTCCTCGGCGTCCCCGTGCCCATCAAGGACCTCAACCAGGTCGCCGGCCTGCCCTTGCGCCTGGGCTCGGCCGCGTTCGCGGACAACGTGGCCACGCTCGACGACGGCATCGTCACCCTGCTCTCCGACGCCGGCACGACGATGGTCGGCAAGACGACCACCCCCGAGTTCGGCATGCCGCCGTACACGGAGCCGGACGTCGGACCGACCGCCCGCACGCCCTGGGACACGACCCGGTCGGCGGGCGGCTCCTCCGGCGGCGCCGGGGCGGCGGTCGCGGCGGGTCTCGTCCCCGCGGCCCAGGGCTCCGACGGCGGCGGGTCGATCCGGATCCCGGCCGCCGCCTGCGGACTGGTCGGGCTGCTGCCGACCCGGGGTCGCATCTCGTCCGGCCCGCACCAGACCGACGGCGTGGGGCTCACCCGCAGCGGCGTCCTCACCCGCACGGTGCGCGACACGGCGGCGCTGCTCGATGTCCTCGCCGTTCCCCGGCCCGGCGATGTCTATCGCGCGCCCGAGCAGGCCGGTACCTTCCTCGCCGCCTGCGACACCCCGCCGGAGCGGCTGCGCATCGGCGTGCTGCGCGAGCCGATCTCGATCGCGACCGAGGTGCACCGCGAGGCGCTCGCCGGGGTCGACCGCGCGATCGCGCTGCTCGAGGCGATGGGGCACGAGGTCGTCGACGTCGGCGTGCCGTTCGGGGTGGCGGAGTGGGAGGCGTTCCAGCCGGTGTGGGCCACCGGCGCGGCGGCCGCGCCGCTCGAGCCGGAGCAGGAGGAGCTGCTCGTCCCACTCACCCGGTTCCTGCGGGAGCAGGGTGCGTCGGTCACCGGGGTCGAGTACTCGAACGCGGTGACGGCGATGCACCTGCTCACCCGCCGCACCGCACAGGTCTGGGCCGACGTCGACGTGGTGCTCAGCCCCACCCTGTCCGGCCCGCCGGCGCCGGTGGGGTCGATGCGCGACGACGACGACCCGCAGCAGGACTTCCTCGACCAGCGCGCGTACACGCCGTGGACCTCCACCTGGAACATCACCGGCGCCGCGGCGATCTCCGTGCCGCTGCACCGCGCACGGGTGGACGACGCCGGACCCGAGCTCCCGTTCGGCGTCCACCTCGGCGGGAAGGTCGGGTCGGAGGCGCTCCTCCTCGGCCTCGCCGCGGCGCTCGAGGCGGCGGACCCGTGGCCGCACGTCGCACCCGCCTGGGAGGCGTGACGCGTCCCGCGGGGGAGCGGCGAACCGGTCCGACGCACGTGCCCGGACCTTCCGGCGCGCCGGCCGTCGACGGGACCGGGTGACGCGGACGACCCGGCCCGGGGACCTCTGACGCGTCCTCGGCGTCCCGTGGCCATTAGCATGCCGTGGGGCGGCGCCCCGCAGGACGGCGCCCGGCGGTCGCACGACCCACGCTTTTCGAGAGGAACCACTGCATGCGGACGGGCATCGAGATCGCCTCGCCGATGGGGACCGCCACGCGGCCCCCGGGCGGACGGGCACTGGTCGGCAGCGCCCCGCCGGCCGACCTCATCATCGGCCACCCCGCGGTGGCGCCACAGAACCTCGAGATCGCCGAGACACCGAACGGCTGGATGATGCGCGTCGTCGGCGGCGCCGCGTTCGTCGGCGGCCGCCAGCTCACCGCGCCGGCCGCGATCGGGCAGGGCGTCGTCGTGCGGCTCGGGCACCCGGCGCAGGGCCCGGAGATCCGGATCCGTCCCGTCGGCGCGCCCGCCGGTGCGGGTGGCCCGACAGCCGGCCCGTCAGCCGCCTCGGCCCACTCCGCCGGCCCGTCCGCGGCATCGGCCCACTCCGCGGGCCCCTCCGCCGCGTCCGCCCACTCCGCAGGGCCGTCCGCGGCGTCGGCCGCGAGCGCCGGCCCGCCGGCCTCGTCGGTCCCCACGCCTGCCAACCCGCGCTCCACGCAGGCGCCCCCCTCCCCGCAGGGTGCCCCTGCGGCGTCGGGCGCCCGGCCGGCCGACTCCCGACCGCCGGCCGGCCCCCCGACGGGAGCTCCGGCGTCGGGCCCGTCCCGTCCCGCACCCACGCCCTCGAACGCGGAGCCCTTCAGCGGCGCGAGCGGCCCCGATGCCCCCGGCGCCCGCCGGCCGTCCACCCAGGAGCTGACGGTCGGCGCGCCGCTCGCGCCCGCCCCGTCCGGCAGCCCGGCGGCCGGCTCACCCGCGTCCGCCGCTGCGGGCCGACCGCCCGGCACGCTGACCGTCGGCCGCGCCCGCAGCGCCGACATCACGCTCGACGACCCGCTGGTCTCCGGCCGGCACGTCGACCTCGTCCCCACCCAGGGTGGCTTCCGCGTCATCGACCGCGGCTCGCTCAACGGTACGTTCGTCAACGGCGCCCGGGTCACCCAGGGGATGCTCCAGATGGGCGGGATCCTCGGCGTCGGCGGCTCGTTCCTCCAGCTCGTGCCCGGCGGCCTCGTGCCGATCGACATCTCCGGCGGCGAGGGCAGCCTCGAGGCTGAGGACCTCACGGTGCGGGTCGACGCATCCTCGGAGGAGCGGAAGAAGCTCAAGGCGCAGGGCGCGAAGGACCCGTCGAAGAAGACGATTCTCGACGACGTCACCTTTTCGCTGCCCGGGCGCTCGCTGCTCGCCGTCATCGGCCCCTCGGGCGCCGGCAAGTCCACGCTGCTGCGCTCGCTCGTGGGCCGCCCGCCCGCCGACGAGGGCATCGTCCGCTTCTCCGGCCTCGACGTGTACGAGCACGAGGCCACGATGCGCAACCGCATGGGCGTGGTCCCGCAGGACGACGTCGTGCACCGCACGCTCACCGTCCGCAAGGCCCTCGACTACGGCGCCGAGCTCCGGTTCGACGAGTCGGTGCAGCGGCGCGACCGCGAGCAGGCCGTCGAGCGTGTGATGAGCCAGCTCGGGCTCACCGAGCACTCCTCGACCCGGATCGACCGGCTCTCCGGCGGTCAGCGCAAGCGCGTGTCCGTCGCGCTCGAGATGCTCACCCAGCCGGACCTGCTCTTCCTCGACGAGCCGACGTCGGGGCTCGACCCCTCCCTCGACGCCGAGGTCATGCACCTGCTCGCGGAGATCGCCCACGGCGACGACTCCCGGGGCGTGCGCGGCCGCACGGTCGTCGTCATCACGCACAACGAGGTCAACCTCGCCCAGTGCGACAAGATCCTCCTGCTCGCGCCCGGCGGCAAGACCGCCTTCTACGGGGCGCCCCACGAGGTCAAGCCGTACTTCGCCAAGGCGATGCGCTACCTCGGCCGCGAGGTCAAGGACCCCGACGACCTCACCTACGCGCAGATCTACGCGTTCATCAAGGAGGACCCGACCCGGTCCAAGCAGATGTTCGAGGGCGCGTCCGCGCGGCCGCACGTGCGCCGCGTCAACGTGGCCCGGCCCCAACAGCTCGACCGCCGCAGCAAGCAGTCGGTGGGCAAGCAGGTCTCCACGCTCGCGCGCCGCCAGCTCAGCCTGATGTTCGCCGACGGGAAGTACCTGTTCTTCCTGCTCGTGCTGCCGGTGCTGTTCGGCCTGCTCACGGTCGCGGTCGGGGGTGAGCTGGGCCTGCGGCAGCCCGATCCCGGCGAGACCATCACCGGGGAGTCGATGCAGATCCTCACCGTGCTCATGGTGGGGCTCGCGTTCGGCGGCCTCGCCGTCTCGGTCCGAGATCTCGTCGGCGAACGGCACATCTACAAGCGGGAGTCGGCGGTCGGGCTCAGACCGGACGCCTACCTCACCGCGAAGATGGTCGTGCTCGGCGCCTTCGCGGTGTACCAGGGGCTCGTCGCATCGATCATCACGCTCATGCTCCACGACCCGCCGACGAACTCCGCGCTCCTGCCCGACGGAAGCATCGAGATCGTCGTGGCCGCCGTCGTGCTGGCCTTCACCTGCATGGTCATGGGGCTCATGCTGTCCGCGATCGCCTCGAACTCCGAGCAGATCATGCCGCTGCTCGTCGTGGCCGTCATGCTCCAGCTCGTGCTCTCCGGCGGCGTCATCGACGTGGCCGGCCAGCCCGTGTTCGAGCAGATCGCCTGGCTGATGCCGGCGCGCTGGGGCTTCAGCATGGCGATGTCGAGCGTCGGCATCACCGACTGGCACCCGTACCAGGACGACCCGCTGTGGGCGCAGGAGCCGAGCATGTGGTTGCTCGGGCTCGGCATGCTGATCGTGTGGGCGATCGTCTACGCGATCGTCGCGCGCTGGCGGCTCGTCAAGCAGGCGGACTGACAGGAGACCGGATGTGAGCGACGTCGGCGGGGCACAGGGTGGTGCCCCGGGTGGGCAGGCGGGGAGCCGGCGACGGTCGTCACCGGTGCTTCTCGTCGTCGGGCTGCTCGTGGGCGCCGCCCTCGGTGTGGGCGGGACCCTCGCCGTGACGGGCGGGCTGCTGAGCTCGGAGCCGGACGGGGTGACGCTGCCCGCCACGCTCGGCGGGATGCGGCCCCACTCCGAGGTCGCCGCCGACCAGGACGGACCCGCCGAGTTCGCGGCGTTGCGCGAGGAGGCGGTCGCCGAGGTGGCCGACGGCCTGTCCGCGGCGCACGACGGCGCCGCCGCTGCCGGCCAGGTCTACATGTCCGACGATCTGGCGGAGACCGTCACCGTCTACGCGGTCGCTGCCGAGGCGCCGGGTCTGTGGTCGTCGGAGGACTCGCTCGCCGCGGCGGAGACGATGGGGATCGCCACCCCGATGGCGTGGGTGGAGACGGACGGGGAGGCGCAGTGCCTCGTGCGACAGCGCGAGTTCGGCCCGTTGCTCCAGGAGGGCGAGACGCCGTCACGCGATGTCGAGAACGTGGTCGTCTCGATGTGCCAGGAGGTGCGGGACGGCGTGACCGTCCTCGTCGAGGCCCACGGTGAGGTGCCGCTCCCGCGCGGCCTCGAGCTGGTGCGCGAGGCCGCCGACCAGGTGCAGGTCGACTGAGCGGTCGGGCGCGTGACGACGGCGGCGTCGTTGCGGGTGGGATCGCCGATCGATAGCGTCGGGGTGACGGCAGGCGTCCCCACCGTCCGGACCGTGATCGCCCCAGGCTCGCCCCTACCGCAGCGCCCGAGGCCATGGAGGTTCCCCGATGACTGCACCGACGACCCCTCGCTCCGTCCACGACCGGACCGCCCGACTCGTCTACATCGGCCCGCTGCTCGGGTTCCTCGCCGCGGGGGCGCTCGTCCTCACCGGCCTCGATCCGGCGCGCGACGGTGGGAGCACGAACCTGCTCTCGCTGGTTCCCGTGTACATCCCGCCGCTCATGCTCGCGCTCGCCGTCGGCAACCCGCCGAAGAACCACCCGCGCCGCCACGTCCTGCTGACGACGCCCGCCGCCGCCTTCGGTCTGGTGACGGTGACCCTCGTCGTCGGGTCGATCCTGCTCGACACCCTGGCCTGGTGGATCGGGGGAGCGGTCGGCAGTGCGGTGCCGTTCGTCGTCGTGGGGCTCGCGGCGCGGCGCTGACGCACGAGGGGTGACGCCGGGATGCGCCGGGCGTCGTCGTCGACCCCTTGCCGACGCCGGTGGTGACCGGACTCGGACCGGACGGGGCGACCCCTGGGCGCGACGGCGCGCTCTCGGTCAGCGACCGGGGACGACCACCCCGTAGGTCTGCGAGAGGACGTGGAGGAGCACGTCGAGGTTGGCGATCTCGGCGGGGTTGATGATCACCTGGGTGGCGCCCTCCCGGTCGCGCACGTGCAGCGAGAGGTTGTCCTTCTCCTTGACGAGGTTGATCGCGGCCAGCGACCCGGCGTCGAGCTTCTTCTTCCTGAACGTCACCGTGCGGCCCGCGAGCGTGACCGCACGGAAGTCGACGGGCTCGCCGGTCTCGGCGCTGCGCTCGACCCGCGCGCGGGTGAGGGTGTTGATGCGGGCGCGCATCGTCGCGAAGAACTCCTCGTCGTCGATCGAGAGCTGGCGCTTGGACCCCGTCCAGCCGAGCTCCATGAACGACGACGACTGGAGGTCGACGAAGTACTGCATGTCCTCCCATGCCACGTCGTGCGACCGGCTCTGCGTGACGATGCGGACGTGCGAGTCGTAGGCCCACACGAGCGTGCTGCCCTTTGGCCGGGCCATCCACAGGATGACGAGGCCGCTGACGGCGCCCGCCGCCATGATCGCGAGCCCGATCGGATTGAGGTCCGAGACCCCGCGCAGCCAGACCCCCACGCCGAGGCCGCCGGCGCCCACCGCGGCCGCCCCGAGGAAGCCCATGCCGGCGCCGATGCTGGTGGTGGTGGAGTACGAGGTCACCGGGGCCTGCTGGCCGTCGAGGGTGCGGGCGAGCGCGGTGTCGCGGCGCCATCGGATGACGACCAGCACGATGAAGATGACGGCGATGACCGCGACCGCGATCCCCGCCCACACCCATGCCTCGTGGCCGCGGGCGGCCGCCTCGAGCCGCTCCTCGTACGTGTAGGTGGAGGTGCCGCCGCCGGCACGCCTCCGGCGCCGGCCCGACGACATGGTGCACATGTCGCCCGGTGCCATCGTGTCGTCACCGCACATGGCGATCGCCTCGGCCCCGAGGTGGCGGGAGGCGAGGTACAGGCCGGCCGCGACGAAGAGGCCGAGGAAGACGGTGATGCCGACGGGGAACCGGCGGAAGGCGGCCATCGCGTCGGTGGTCGGGCGCGGGGTCGAGGGTGTGGTCACGGCGGATGATGGTAGTGCCTGCCTGGAGCGCGTCGGCCAGCCGCGTCCTGTGCCGAGAGTGCGGTTGAGCGGCGCCTTCCTCGCGCCACTCCACCACCACCCCTGGCGCCCCAACCTTGAGCGGAATAGACTCAACTTTGCGTGCGTTCCATCATCAGCGACCGCACACACCGCATCGAGGAGACCGATGGACACGAAGCTCACCACCCGCTCGCAGGAGGCCGTCGCCTCCGCTCTCCAGCTCGCCACCACCGGCGGCAACCCGCAGATCGAGCCCAGCCACCTGCTCAAGGCGCTCCTCGAGCAGGGCGAGGGCATCGCGCTCGCCCTGCTCGACGCCGTCGGCGCCGACCGCGCGGACCTCACCCGCCGCACCGACGCGGCGCTCGCCGCCCTGCCCGGGGCCTCCGGGGGATCCGTCGCGCAGCCGCAGACCTCGCGCGCCTTCCTCACCGTCATCAGCGGCGCCACCGACGAGGCCCGCGCGCTCGGGGACGAGTACGTCTCCACCGAGCACCTCCTCCTCGGCCTGGCCGCCGCGCCCGGCACGGACCAGGTCCTCGGCCACGCCGGCGCCACCGCGGACGCCCTGCGCGCCGCTGTCCCGTCCGTCCGCGGCAACCGCCCCGTCACGAGCCCCGACCCCGAGAACACGTTCGAGGCGCTCGAGAAGTACGGCCAGGACCTCACGGCCGCCGCGCGCGAGGGCAAGCTCGACCCGGTCGTCGGCCGTGACGCCGAGATCCGCCGCGTCGTCCAGGTCCTCTCCCGGCGGACCAAGAACAACCCCGTCCTCATCGGCGAGCCCGGCGTCGGCAAGACCGCCGTCGTCGAGGGCCTCGCCCAGCGCATCGTCGACGGCGACGTCCCCGAGTCCCTGCGCGGCAAGACCCTCGTCGCGCTCGACATGGCGGGCATGGTCGCGGGCGCGAAGTACCGCGGCGAGTTCGAGGAGCGCCTCAAGGCGGTCCTCCAGGAGATCGCGGACTCCGACGGCCAGGTCGTCACGTTCATCGACGAGCTGCACACCGTGGTCGGCGCGGGCGCCGGCGGCGACTCCTCCATGGATGCCGCCAACATGCTCAAGCCGATGCTCGCGCGCGGCGAGCTCCGCCTCGTCGGCGCCACCACGCTCGACGAGTACCGCGAGCACATCGAGAAGGACCCCGCGCTGGAGCGGCGCTTCCAGCAGGTCCTCGTCGGCGAGCCGTCGGTCGAGGACACGGTGACGATCCTGCGCGGTATCGCCCCGAAGTACGAGGCGCACCACCAGGTGACGATCTCCGACGGCGCCCTCGTCGCCGCTGCCACCCTCTCCGACCGCTACATCACCGGCCGCCGTCTCCCGGACAAGGCCATCGACCTCGTGGACGAGGCCGCGTCGCGCCTGCGCATGGAGCTCGACTCCTCCCCGGAGGAGGTCGACGTCCTGCGCCGCCAGGTGGACCGGCTCGGCATGGAGGAGGCGTACCTCGCGGAGAACATCGACGACGACGACGCCGCCACGGCCGAGCGGCTGGACGCCCTGCGGGCCGAGCTCGCGGACCGGCGCGAGGAGCTCAACGGTCTCACCGCGCGCTGGGAGTCGGAGAAGGCCGGCCACAACCGGGTCGGTGACCTGCGTGCCCGCCTCGACGAGCTCACGACCAAGGCCGAGCTCGCTGAGCGTGAGTCCCGCTACGAGGACGCCGGCCGACTGCGCTACGGCGAGATCCCGCAGCTGCAGTCCGAGCTCGACGCGGCCGTGGCGAGCGAGGAGGCCGAGTCCGCCGACACTTCGTCGTCGGACCCGATGATCGCCGACAAGGTCTCCGCCGAGGAGATCGCCGAGGTCGTGGGCGCGTGGACCGGCATCCCGGTCGGTCGCCTGCTCCAGGGCGAGTCCGAGAAGCTCCTGACGATGGAGGACGAGATCGGGCGGCGACTCATCGGGCAGACCGCGGCCGTGCGCGCCGTGTCGGACGCGGTGCGACGCTCGCGCGCCGGCATCGCCGACCCCGACCGGCCGACAGGCTCCTTCCTGTTCCTCGGCCCCACCGGCGTGGGCAAGACCGAGCTCGCGAAGTCGCTGGCGGACTTCCTCTTCGACGACGAGCGGGCGATGGTCCGCATCGACATGTCCGAGTACTCCGAGAAGCACGCGGTGTCCCGCCTGGTCGGGGCCCCGCCCGGGTACGTCGGGTACGAGGAGGGCGGGCAGCTGACCGAGGCCGTTCGTCGTCGGCCGTACACGGTGGTCCTGCTCGACGAGGTGGAGAAGGCCCATCCCGAGGTCTTCGACATCCTGCTGCAGGTGCTCGACGACGGCCGGCTCACCGACGGCCAGGGCCGAACGGTCGACTTCCGCAACGTCATCCTCGTGCTGACGTCGAACCTCGGGTCGCAGTTCCTCGTCGACCAGACGGTGGCCGAGGAGGCGCGGCGCGAGAAGGTGATGGAGGTCGTGCGCGCGTCGTTCAAGCCCGAGTTCCTCAACCGGCTCGACGACGTCGTCATGTTCGACGCGCTCGGCCTCGACGAGCTGGGTCGGATCGTCGACCTGCAGATCGAGCGGTTCGCCGAGCGGCTCGCGCCGCGGCGGATCACGCTCGAGGTCACCGGTGCCGCGCGGGAGTGGCTGGCGTTCGAGGGCTTCGACCCGGCGTACGGGGCGCGGCCGCTGCGCCGCCTGGTCCAGCGGGAGATCGGCGACCGCCTGGCCCGGCTGCTGCTCGGCGGCGACGCGGCGGACGGCGGGCACGTCGTCGTCGACCATCCGGTCGGCTCCGAGACCCTCGACGTCACGACGACGGAGGCGCCCTCCGCCTGACCCGCCCTCTCGTCGAGATTGCGGTTGGTGCCCGCCGAGATTGCGGTTGGGAGCAGGCGTCCGTTCCGAGAGTGCGGGTGAGGGGTGTAGCCCCGTGTCGAGAGTGCGGGTGAGAGGCCCGCAGCCGGGTGCCCCGGCCCCTCCCACCCGCACTTTCGACCGGGGGCGGGGCCGACGAACCGCAATCTCGACGACGACGAACCGCAATCTCGACGGCGGGTTGGCGGGCTCAGAGGTCCCAGAGTGAGCGGGCGTGCATGTACTCGCCCACGACGGCGGCCCCGAGGTCGTCGAGGTCCGGCGCCACCACGCGGCCGCGGGCCCGGCGGGCCATCGCGTCGAGGAACCGGGCCAGCCCGGGGTCGTCACCGAGCCGGAAGAACGTGGTTTCGGCGCCGAGTCGCACCACGCGGTCGAGCTCGGCGACGGTGAGCTGCAGCGTCCGCGGCATCGGCGGGTAGTCGAACCACGACTCGCCGCCGGGCTCGAGGTGGGCGGTGGGCTCGCCGTCGGTGACCACGAGCAGCACGGGCTGCATCGTCGGGTGCTGCCGGAAGAACCGGGTCGCGAGCATGAGCCCGTGGTGCAGGTTCGTGCCCTGCTCGCGGAACGGCGGCAGGGCGGTGAGCTCGGCGAGGTCGACCCGCTGGGCGTACCGGCCGAACTGGACGAGCTCGAGCCGGTCGCCGCGGAAGCGCGTGGACAACAGCTGGTGCAGGGCGAGCGCGGTGCGCTTCATCGGCAGCCACCGTCCCTCGGCGGCCATGGAGAACGACGTGTCGACGAGCAGCGCCACCGCCGCCTGCGTCCGCGCCTCCGTCTCGGCGATCTCGACGTCCGCCACGTCCAGCCGCAGCCCCCGGCTCGGGTCGCCGCCCTCGCGTGCGGTACGCAGGGTCGCGTTCGTCAGCGACCGGGTGACGTCCCACGGTTCGGTGTCGCCGAATGCCCAGGCCCGGCTCGAGCCTGTCTGCTCGCCGGCCGCCCCCGCCTGCCGGGTGTCCCGCGATCCGCTGCGACCCGACAGCCGGCCCGCGGCGTCCTGGAGCAACGACCGGCCGAGCCGGCGCATGCCACGAGGGGACAGCCGCAGGTCGCCGTCGGAGCCGCGGTGGAGGTAGTCGGACTCCCGCAGCGCGCGCTCGAGCTCGGCGAGGGTCCGCGCGGACACGGCGGCGTCGTCGCCGAGGTGGCGGCCGAGCGCCTCGAGGTCGAGATCGGAGAGCGGGGGGCCCGACGACGCCTGCTCGATCTGTTCGGCGAGGCGATCGAGGTCTGCGAGCTCCTGGAGCGCGCCGGTGCCGTCGCCGAGTCCCAGACCCTGATCGCCGTCGAACTGCTCGGAGCCCGTCCAGTCCTCGCCTGGACGTAGGGCGCGCAGGCCGGCGTCGACGCGGGCGAGCTGCTCCATCAGCTGAGGCGAGCCGAACGCCTGCTGGGAGAGCTGCATGAGCTCGTTGCGCTGCTCCGGCGTCATCGAGTTGAGCATCCGGCGCGCCGCGGCCGAGCGCTTCGCGAGCGTGTCGATGAGCTCGTCGACGTCTCGCGGGTTCTCCGGGAACTGGTCGCCGTGCTTCGACATGAACTGATCGAAGTCCGCCTCCGTGTCCTCGCCGCGCGCGTGCTTCTCGAGCAGGTCGCCGAGGTCGGAGAGCATCTCGCTGATCGCGGCCCGGTCCTCCTCGGTGGCGCCCTCGAGCGCCTGCTTCATCCCGGCGAACCGCTGCTCGAGCACCTCGCGGCCGAGCAGGTCCTTGATCTGCTCGTACGCCTGCCGCGCCTCGGCCGACGCCCAGTCGTAGGTGGCGAGCTCGCTGACCGCGGCGGCCGTCGACTCCGGGAGGTTGTCGAGGACCATCTCGCGGAACGTGCGGTCGGTGTCGTCCATCTCGATGTCCCGCGCGAGCTGGCCGCGCTCGGCGAGCACGGCGGAGTCGAGGAGCTGCTTCACCTCCTGCAGCGTGCCGTCGAGCCGGTGCCGGCCGAGCAGGTCTCGACGCCGCTGCTGGACCCGCCCGGCGAGGTCGTCGAGACCGCGCGTGCCCCTGGTCCCGCGGCGCAGGAGCTCGCGCAGGGCCTGGTCGGGGCTGTAGCCGGACATGACGTCGTCGGCGATCTCGTCGAGCGCCGCCCCGAGGTCGATCGGAGGAGCGAGCGGGTCGGGCCCACCGGCGTAGCGGCCGTACCGCGCGGGGCGCGGCGAGCGGGGCTGCGGGGTCATGGTCTCGCTCCGGTCATCCGTAGACGGTCTCGCCGTCGCCGGTCTCCTTCGAGATCCGGCGGGCGAGGAAGAGGCCCTCGAGCGCGAGCTCGACGGCCGAGGCTCGCGAACCGTCGTCCGTGGCGCCGAGCCGGGCGGCCACCTGGTCGTAGACGTCGCCGGCAGTTTCGTCGTCACCGGTGGTCCGGTCCCCTGACGATCCGTCGCCCGCCGACTCGCCACCGTCGCTCGACCGCCCGTCGTCCCCGGCGGACTCGTCGTCGCCTGCCTGCCCCCCGTCCGCACGACCCGGAATCTCCGGCAGCGAGGCGAGGAACTCGGCGGCGGTCACCTGCTCGCCGGTGGTGACGACCTCGTCGGCGGCCTCGATCGCCGCGACCAGCGGCCCCAGGTCGATGCCCGCGAGGTGGGCGCGCACCGTCTCCGCGGTGGCCGTGCGCAGGACGTGCTCGAGGAGCTCGTCCTCGCGGCCCTCCTCGCCGACCTCGAACTCGACCTTGCCGCCGAGCACGTCGACGGCGGTGCGGACGTCGACGACGCGCGCGACCGCCCGGTCCTCCCCGCGCACGGTGGCGCGGTGCAGGGCGGCGGCCGCCACGGTCTCGGCGCCGGCGATCGCGAAACGCGCCGAGACGCCGGAGGACTGGTCGACGGCGGAGGACTCGCGCAGGTTTCGCGCGAACCGGGAGAGGATCTCGAGGACGGCCGGCGGCACGTCGGCGCCGAGGTGCGCCTCCTGGGTGATGATGGCGATCTCGTCGTCGAGCTCGATCGGGTAGTGCGTGCGGATCTCGGCGCCGAAGCGGTCCTTGAGGGGGGTGATGATCCGGCCGCGGTTCGTGTAGTCCTCGGGGTTCGCCGTCGCGACGACGAGGACGTCCAGCGGGAGCCGCAGCACGTAGCCGCGGATCTGGACGTCGCGCTCCTCCATCACGTTGAGCAGCGACACCTGGATGCGTTCGGCCAGGTCGGGGAGCTCGTTGATGGCGACGATGCCGCGGTGCGAGCGCGGGACCAGCCCGTAGTGGATGGTCTCCGGGTCGCCGAGCCGCCGGCCCTCGGCCACCCGCATCGGGTCGACGTCGCCGATGAGGTCCGCCACCGAGGTGTCCGGGGTCGCGAGCTTCTCGACGTAGCGCTCGTCGCGGTGCCGCCAGACGATCGGCAGGTCGTCGCCCAGCTCCGCGGCCCGCGCGCGCGAGGCGTCGGTGATCGGGTCGAACGGGTGCTCGCCCAGCTCGGAGCCCTCGATGACGGGGGCCCACTCGTCGAGGAGAGCGGCGAGGGTGCGCAGCAGGCGGGTCTTGCCCTGGCCGCGCTCGCCGAGCAGCGCGATGTCGTGCCCCGCGAGGAGTGCGCGCTCCACCTGCGGCAGCACGGTCCGGGAGAACCCGTGCAGGCCGGGCCAGGGGTTCTCCCCGGCGGAGAGCGCGGCGAGCAGGTTCTCGCGGATCTCGGTGCGCAGTGTGCGGAAGGTGTGGCCGGAGGAGCGGAGCTCCCCCACGGTGCTGATGTCTGGGCGATCGCTCACGTCCCCAACGTACGTCGCGCCTACGCTGGCGTCGATGACCGAGGAGAAGGCGCCCCCGCCCACGCTGGTCCTGCTGGTACGACACGGCACGACGCCGACGACCGGACGCGTGATGCCCGGCCGCGCGCCCGGACTGAACCTGTCCGATCGGGGTCGTGACCAGGCTGAACGCGTCGGTGAGCGGGTGGCAGCGGCGTCGCCGTCGGCGATCTACTCCTCCCCTCTCGAGCGCGCGCGGCAGACCGCCGAGCCCCTGGCCCGCCGCACGGGGCTGGCGGTCGTCGAGGAGCCCGGGCTGCTCGAGTCCGACGTCGGCGACTGGACCGGTGAGCCGCTCGCGGACCTCGCGCGGCTGCCCGCGTGGCGCACCGTGCAGGAGAGGCCCGCCGAGTTTCGCTTCCCAGGTGGCGAGAGCCTGCTCGAGATGCAGGAGCGGATGGCGGCCACCCTCGAGTCGGTCCGCGCGGAGCACGCGGGGTCGACCGTCGCGTGCTTCTCGCACGCCGACCCGATCAAGGCGGCCCTGTCCTACGCGTTCGATCTCTCCCTCGACCGGTTCCAGCGACTCACCGTCTCCCCGTGTTCCGTCTCCGCGATCGCGTACCCCGCCGCGGGCGACGGGGTCCACGGCGATCCCGTGGTCCTCACCGTCAACTCCACGCTCGAGTCGCTCGGCGACCTGCGGATCTCCTGAGGGCGGCCCGGTGGAGGCGGAGCGCGCGACGGGGGAGTGTCCGACGACCGACGAGGCCGCGCAGTCGGGCTCGCCCCGAGCCGTTGACCTGACGGCGGCGGGGGAGCCCGCGTCGGGAGCCGCCGATCCGTCGGGATCGCCGGACCGGTCCGCGGTGACCGGCCCGGCCGGATCCGCCGAACCGATCTCCGCGACCGACCTCCTCCTGGACGGCGAGATCTCCCTGCTCGGACAGCTCGCGGACTCGAGCAACGAGACGTTCCTCGTCGAGGTCGCCGGCGCAGGTGACCCGGTCTGGGCCATCTACAAGCCGGAGCTCGGCGAGGCGCCGCTGCGGGACTTCCCCCCGGGCCTCTACCGGCGCGAGCGCGCGGCCTACCTGCTGAGCGAGGCGCTGGGCTGGCACCTCGTGCCACGGACCGTGATCCGCGAGGACGCCCCGTTCGGCGTCGGCTCGCTCCAGCGGTTCGTCGAGCACGACCGGTCCGCCCACTACTTCACGCTCGTCGACGACGACCCCGCGACCCACGACGACCTGCGGCGGATCGCCGTGTTCGACGCGCTGACCAACAACACCGACCGGAAGTCCGGCCACGTGCTCCACGGCGTCGACGGGCGCGTGTGGGGCATCGACCACGGCCTGTGCTTCTCGGCGACACCCAAGCTGCGGACCGTGATCTGGGACTTCGCGGGCGAACGTATCGACGCCGACCTGCTGGCCGCGGTCGCCCCGGTCGTCAGCGAGGTCGACGAGGAGATCGCCGCGCTCCTCGACAACGACGAGGTTGTGGCTCTGCGTCGTCGTGCGCTGCGGCTGGTGACCGAGGGACGCCTACCCGTCGACCTCACCGGGATGGCCTTCCCCTGGCCGCTCGTGTAGCCCAGGGGCGCGGGGGTGAGGCACCCGCCACCGGGTCGAGAGTGCGAGTGAGCCGGCGCGCCCGATGGCCATCGCCGCCTCCCCACCGCACTCTCGACGGGAAGCAGTCCGACAAACCGCAATCTCGATGAGGGGTCTCCCAACCGCACCGTCGGCATACGGGGGAAGGGTGACGCGTCGCCCGGGCGTGGCCGATGCGTCATCCTGGGTGCGTGGCTACCTACGCGGCACTGGACCGGTTCGACTTCGACGTGGCGCTGCTCGTCGCCACGCACGACGACGGCGTCGTCTCCTCCGACGGCGACGTCGCGAAGGTCTTCCCCTGGAAGTCCGTGACGAAGCTGCTCACCGCGACCGCGACACTGATCGCCGTCGAGGCCGGGCACCTCACGCTCGACGAGCCCGCCGGCCCCGAGGGCTCGACCGTCCGCCACCTCCTCGCCCACGCCTCCGGCCTGCCGATGGACGCCGGCGGCCCGACGCAGCCCCCGGAGAAGCGGCGCGTCTACTCCAACCTCGGATTCGAGACGCTCGGCGAGCTCGTCGGGAGCCGCGTGGGCATGCCGATCAACGACTGGGTCCGCGCCCAGGTGGTCGAGCCGCTCGGGCTGACGTCCGTGGTGACCGAGGGCAGCTGCGCGCACGGCTACTCGGGCTCGACCGCCGACCTCATGACCTACGGGTTCGAGCTGCTCGACCCGGCGCTGATCTCGGCCGACCTCCACGCCGACGCCACGGCCACCGTGTTCCCGGGGCTGTCCGGCGTGCTGCCCGGATTCGGCCGGCAGACCCACAACGACTGGGGCCTCGGCTTCGAGATCCGCGCCGACAAGGACCCGCACTGGACCGGACCTGGCGTTTCCTCGACGACGTTCGGCCACTTCGGGCAGTCCGGATCGTTCCTGTGGGTCGACCCGACACGGCGCGCCGCGGCGGCGTTCCTCGGGGACAAGGGCTTCGACACCGAGGTCCACGGCGCTATCTGGCCCGAGCTCAACGAGCAGGTCGTCGCCGCGCTCGACGCGCGCTGAGTCGCTCGCCGCGCGGTAGGACGCGGGGTAGCCGGCGTCAGAGGTCCCGCGGCACCACGACGAGCCAGGCGAGCGTCGCCAGCTGACCGATCACCGCCAGCGCGACGAGGTGGCCGAAGATGATGGAGACCGGGCTGACGAGGGCGATCACGGCCGCGGCACCACCGAGCCCTGCTCGCACACCGTCGATGAGGTTCTCGTCCCGGAGACGCCAGGCGGCCACGGCCGTGACGACCCCCAGCCCGACCGCCGTCGGGTACAGCCACAGGCCGAGCGCCAGGAGGACGAGTACCGAGGGTGCGAGGGCATCCTGCGCCGCGTCGATGTGCGCCGTGCGGTCCACCAGGTGAGCGACCCAGGACACCACGGCGGCCACCGCGGCCGCGCCGCCGGCGAGCAGTCCGCCGACGGCTGCCAGGTCGGGCAGGGAGTCGTGCTCCCCGAACGCCCGTAGGAGGCCGCGCATGCGCAGACCGACCATCGGGAGGAGGAGCCCGAGCGGCAGCAGGAAGGCCGCGGCCTGCCACCGCGGCTCGACGTGCTGGAACTGCTCCAGCACGTCGTCGACCGGCTGCCAGAGGATGTCGAAGGGGCCGAAGATCTGACTGAGGAGGGTGAGCCCTGCGACGACGCAGAACAGCGCGGCCGGGACCGCCCAGGCGGCCGGCGAGGCGCCGGTGTGCTTGCGCTCGACGCGACCCACGCGGGACTCCGTTCATGCAGGCGACAGGTTCGGCCCCACCATAGGCAGCGGCCGTGCCGACGGCGCCGGAGCAGCCGCCCCTACGGCCTCACAACGACAGGTCGACGTCGACGATCACCGGTGCGTGGTCGGATGCCCCCTTGCCCTTGCGCTCCTCGCGGTCGACGTGCGCGTCGGTGACCATCGTCGACAGCTCGGGGGAGGCGTAGACGAAGTCGATGCGCATGCCCTCGCCCTTGGGGAACCTCAGCTGCTGGTAGTCCCAGTACGTGTAGACGCCGGGCGTGTGCGGGCGCGTGACCTCGGCGTAGCCGGCGTCCTCGAACGCCCCGAACGCCGCCCGCTCGGGTGCCGTCACGTGGGTCTTCCCCTCGAAGAACTCCATGCTCCACACGTCCTCGTCGAGCGGCGCCACGTTCCAGTCACCCATGAGGGCGATGCGCCTGTCGCCGTCGTCCTCGAGCCAACCCCGGGCGACGTCCTTGAGCGTGCCCAGCCACTCGAGCTTGTACGCGTAGTGCGGGTGGTCGATCTCCCGACCGTTCGGCACGTAGAGGCTCCACACCTTCACCCCGCCGCACAGCGCGCCGATCGCGCGGGCCTCGGCCACGGGCGGGTCGCCGAACTCGGGCATGCCGGGGAACCCCACGGCCACGTCGTTGAGCCCCACCCGCGACGCGATCGCCACGCCGTTCCACTGGTTGAGCCCGTGCAGCGCGACCTCGTAGCCGGCCTCCTCGAACGCCGCCATCGGGAACTGCTCGGGCTTGCACTTGAGCTCCTGCATGGCCAGGACGTCGACGTCCCACCGCTCGAGGAACGCGACGACGCGGTCGATGCGTGTCCGGATGGAGTTGACGTTCCAGGTGGCGATGCGCATGGCACCACGCTAGCCGCGCCCACCGACGCGCATCACCCCGCGCAGCACCCCTCACCCACCGACGCGCATCACCCCGCGCCGCAGCGCTCACCCCCCATCACAACTCCGACAACCCGGACAACCCCGACACCCGCCCACACCCACCTCGCACATCTGCGCGACCTGCCGACCCGACCTGCCACCGGCCGCCCGACCTCCCTATGCTCGAGGGACCCGCCACACCGACGTGGCACTGACGCCGAAGGAGTCGTGACCCGAATGACCGTCTACGCCAACCCGGGCACCGAGTCGAGCATCGTCAACTACCGCACGCGGTACGACCACTGGATCAACGGCGAGTACCGCGCCCCGGTCAACGGGCGCTACTTCGAGAACCCGAGCCCGCTGACGGGCAAGACCTTCACGGAGGTCGCCCGCGGCGACGCGGACGACATCGAGGCCGCCCTCGACGCCGCGCACGCCGCCGCCCCCGCCTGGGGCAAGACGTCGGCCACGGAGCGCGCGATCATCCTCAACAAGATCGCCGACCGCATCGAGGAGAACCTCGAGGAGATCGCCGTCGCGGAGACCTGGGAGAACGGCAAGCCCGTCCGCGAGACCCTCGTCGCCGACATCCCGCTCGCGATCGACCACTTCCGCTACTTCGCCGGGGCGATCCGCGCCCAGGAGGGCAGCATCACCGAGATCGACGGCGACACGATCGCGTACCACTTCAACGAGCCGCTCGGCGTCGTCGGGCAGATCATCCCCTGGAACTTCCCCATCCTCATGGCGGTGTGGAAGCTCGCCCCGGCGCTCGCTGCCGGCAACGCGATCGTGCTCAAGCCGGCCGAGCAGACGCCGACGTCGATCCTCTACCTGGTCGAGAAGATCGCCGACCTGCTGCCCCCGGGCGTCCTCAACGTCGTCAACGGGTTCGGCGCCGAGGCCGGCAAGCCGCTCGCCTCGAACCCCCGCATCCGCAAGATCGCCTTCACCGGCGAGACCACGACCGGCCGGCTGATCATGCAGTACGCCAGCCAGAACATCATCCCGGTCACCCTCGAGCTCGGCGGCAAGAGCCCGAACATCTTCTTCTCCGACATCGCCCAGGCGAAGGACGACTTCTACGACAAGGCGCTCGAGGGCTTCACGATGTTCGCCCTCAACCAGGGCGAGGTCTGCACGTGCCCGTCGCGCGCGCTCGTCTCGGGGGACATCTACGACTCGTTCATGGCCGACGCCATCGAGCGCACCCGCGCCGTCAAGGCCGGCAACCCGCTCGACACCGAGACGATGGTCGGCGCCCAGGCCAGCAACGACCAGCTCGAGAAGATCCTGTCCTACATCGACATCGGCAAGCAGGAGGGCGCCAAGGTCCTCCTCGGCGGCGAGCGGCTCGAGCACGACGGCGAGCTCGGCGGCGGCTACTACGTGGCACCGACGATCTTCGAGGGCCAGAACTCGATGCGGATCTTCCAGGAGGAGATCTTCGGCCCGGTCGTGTCCGTGGCCAGGTTCGACGGCTTCGACGACGCGATCTCGATCGCCAACGACACGCTCTACGGCCTCGGCGCCGGCGTCTGGTCCCGCGAGGCGACGACCTGCTACCGCGCCGGTCGCGCGATCCAGGCGGGCCGCGTGTGGACGAACACCTACCACCAGTACCCCGCGGGTGCGGCGTTCGGCGGCTACAAGGGCTCGGGCATCGGGCGCGAGAACCACCAGATGATGCTCAGCCACTACCAGCAGACCAAGAACCTCCTGGTCAGCTACGCACCGAAGCGGCTCGGCTTCTTCTGAGCCGCCCGACGGCGGGTGCCCGGCCCGGGCGGGCCGGGCACCCCGGGAAGGACCTGACATGACGACGACGGAGCGGGTCGCGCTCACCGACGACGCGGCGGCGCTGCTGCGGCGGCTGCGCGCCACGCACGGCGAGCTGATGTTCCACCAGTCCGGCGGCTGCTGCGACGGGTCGTCGCCCATGTGCTTCGCGCAGGGCGACTTCCTCACCGGCGACGCCGACGTCCACCTCGGCGACCTCACCGTGCCCGCGGAGGAGGGGGCCGGCGGCGGGTCGGGCGATGCGTTCACCGTGCCCGTGTGGATGAGCCGCAACCAGTTCGAGGTGTGGCGGCACACGCACCTGACGATCGACGTCGTGGCCGGCCGCGGGGCGGGCTTCTCCCTCGAGGCGCCCGACGGCGTGCGGTTCCTCATCCGCTCGCGCCTGTTCACGGACGCCGAGGCCGAGGCGCTCGGCGTCGACGACGCGTCGCGCGTGGGGGAAGCGGCGACCGCGGGCTGAGTCCCGGCGTCGGGGGCGGGCACTCGACCCGCCCCTGACGTCCGGCGCGCGTGCCGCCGCGGGGTGAGCATCGGCGTCGGGCGCGGGCCGGATACCCTCGGCGCGTGACCTCGACGCCCGCCCCCGCCGCGAACGACCCCCAGCGCGCCCGCCTTGCCTCCTACGTCGCCGACCTCGGTGTCGTGCGCG
Organism: Georgenia sp. Z1344; assembly: GCF_049856295.1. Taxonomy (GTDB): domain Bacteria; phylum Actinomycetota; class Actinomycetes; order Actinomycetales; family Actinomycetaceae; genus JB111. The sequence continues at coordinate 124,749 of NZ_JBNDMZ010000012.1, forward strand.
GGCGCGTCGTGCTGTCCTCGGGCAAGGAGTCCGACTACTACGTCGACATGCGCCGCGTGACGCTCCACCACGAGGCGGGGCCGCTGCTCGGGCACGTCCTGCTCGACCTGCTCGAGGAGGAGGGGCTCGGGGTCGGCGAGATCGACGCCGTCGGCGGCCTCACCCTCGGCGCCGACCCGGTGGCGCTCGCGATCATGCACGCGGCGGCGTCGCGGGGGCAGGCGCTCGACGCGTTCGTCGTGCGCAAGGAGGCCAAGGCGCACGGCATGCAGCGGCGGATCGAGGGGCCGGACATCACGGGGCGGCGGGTCGTCGTCGTCGAGGACACGTCCACCACGGGCGGGTCCGCGCTGACCGCCGCGCACGCGGTCCAGGAGGCGGGCGCCGAGATCGCGGCCGTCCTCGTGGTCCTCGACCGGGCGACCGGCGCGCGCGAGGCCGTCGAGGCGCAGGGCCACCGGTACCTCAACGCGCTCGAGCTCGCCGACGTCGGACTTGACTGACGACACCGGCGACGACGACGAGCGGATTGTCGGCGTCGGGCCGTGGGAGGGCGAGCCGCCGGACGACCCGCGCCTGGACCCGGAGCTGCTCGCGGCGGTGGACCGGCGCAACGTGGCCGACCACTACCGGTACTGGAGCGTCGAGGCGATCCGCGCCGACCTCGCCGCCCGCGCGCAACCGCTGCACCTCGCGCTGCTCAACACCGGCCGCGACCTCAACATCGGCTCGCTCGTGCGCACGGCGAACGCGTTCAACCTGGCGTCGGTGCAGATCGTCGGGCGGCGCCGGTGGAACCGCCGCGGCGCGATGGTCACCGACCGCTACCTCACCGTCGAGCACCGCCCCGACGTCGCCGCTCTGTTGACCTGGGCGCGCGACCGGGGGCTTGCGGTGCTCGGCCTCGACAACCTGCCCGGCGCGGTCCCGCTCGAGGGGCGGGCGCTGCCGCGGGAGGCGGTGCTCGTGCTCGGCGAGGAGTCCGCGGGCCTGCCCGACGAGCTGGTGGACGGCTGCGACCTGCTGCTCGAGATCAGCCAGCACGGCTCGACCCGGTCCCTCAACGTGGCCGCCGCCGGGGCGATCGCCATGCACGCGTGGATGTCCCAGCACGCGGCGCCGCCGTCGACGCCCCGGTGACCTGACGCCCCGCCGACCGACGACGAGGGGCCCGATGCTGTTCGTCCCGTCGTCGAGGACCGGAAGGCCCGGACGCGGCACCCCGATCGGTGGGATGATCGGGAGGACAGCACCACGTCCCAGCTCCAGGAGGTCCACGATGCCCATCGCCACCCCCGAGGTGTACGTCGACATGATCGACCGGGCCAAGGCGGGCAAGTTCGCCTACCCGGCCATCAACGTCACGTCCTCGCAGACCCTGACGGCTGCGCTGCGCGGGTTCGCCGAGGCCGAGTCCGACGGCATCATCCAGGTCTCCGTCGGTGGCGCCGAGTACGCGTCCGGCTCCACGGTCAAGGACCGCATCGCCGGCTCCCTCGCGCTGGCCGCGTACGCGAAGGAGGTCGCCAAGGGCTACCCGGTGACCGTCGCCCTGCACACCGACCACTGCGCCGAGTCCAACCTCGACTCCTGGGTCCGCCCGCTGCTCGAGATCGCCAAGGCCGAGGTCGACGCCGGCCGCCTGCCCGCGTTCCAGTCGCACATGTGGGACGGCTCGACGGTCGACCTCGAGACGAACCTGCGGATCGCCGAGGAGCTCCTCGAGAAGTCCGTCGCGGCCCGCACGCTGCTGGAGATCGAGATCGGCGTCGTCGGCGGCGAGGAGGACGGCCATGAGGCCGAGATCAACGAGAAGCTGTACACGACCGCGGAGGACGGCCTGGCCACGGCCCGCGCCCTCGGCACCGGCGAGAAGGGCCGCTACCTCACGGCCCTGACCTTCGGCAACGTGCACGGCGTGTACAAGCCCGGCGCCGTCAAGCTGCGCCCGGAGCTCCTCGGTGACATCCAGAAGGCCGTCGGCGCCGAGGTCGGCAAGGAGAACCCGTTCGACCTCGTGTTCCACGGCGGCTCCGGCTCCACCTCGGAGGAGGTCGCCACCGCGGTGCGCAACGGCGTCATCAAGATGAACATCGACACCGACACGCAGTACGCGTTCTCGCGCCCCGTCGTCGAGCACATGTTCCGCAACTACGACGGCATGCTGAAGATCGACGGCGAGGTCGGCAACAAGAAGCAGTACGACCCGCGCGCGTGGGGCAAGGCGGCCGAGGCCGGCATGGCCGCGCGCATCGTCGAGGCCTGCGAGTGGCTCGGCTCGGCGGGCAAGAAGATCTCCTGACCTGAGGCTGAGGGCGCTCGACGCTGTGGCCCCCGACCGGTATGCACCGGTCGGGGGCCACATGACGTGGGGCGCGACCGCCCAACCTCCCGCATTGTCACACATTGCGATACGCTTCCTCTGTGTATCGCGGGCTGTGGTGGCCAGAGGAGCAGGCCCGATACATCCGTGCTCGCGGTGACCGCTATCCGGGTGCGCTTGGGATCGAACCTCGATGGACGTTGGAGGCCGCCGGCGATCCGTCTGCGGTCGTGCGCGACCCAGACCCCGCAAGCCGAATGGGTGCCGTGCGGATCATCGGTTACTCGCGAAGTGCCGGCTTCGTGGTCACGGTGATCGTCGACCCCGTCGACGGGGCAGGAATCACCGCGTGGAAGACCAACGGAGCTGATCTTCGTTCATACGAGGGAGGGCATGATGACCGCTGACGAGCAGGCACGTGCGCGCCGGCAGGCGATTCGCGACGAGTATGCGGAAGAAGAAGCCGAGGCTGCGGAGATCGAGGTCGCCGAGAGTGGGGCAGCACTCGACGTCGCGCTCAACATTCGAATCACCCGTGGTCTGGATGTGGAACTTCGTCGGCGTGCCGCCGTGGAGCAGATCCCGACTTCCGCGCTGGTGCGACGCCTCCTCACGCGGTCGGTCCAGGAGGATACGACGCCCGTGCTGACGGTGGACCAGGTCGAGGCCATCGCGCGCCGAGTCGCCGATGAGGTCGCCGCCTCGCGGAAGTAGTTGGATCCACGGGCCATCCCGCGGGTGTGCTCGAACGGCCTCCAGGTCCCCTACGCCCGGTCGCTCGCAGGCTCCTCGGAGCGCCGCGCGGCCGCGCGCCGCCGGCGCAGCACCTCGAAGACGGCGGTCAGGATCAGGACCACCGCCAGCACGACGATCCAGCGGACCAGCCTGGGCGGGTCGAGGGTGACGTCGAGGACGAGATTGACGACGAACGCGACCACCACTGCGGCGAGGAACCGGATCGAACCCTCGTGGCGCCGCATGCCGCGAACGTATCAGCGGGCGTCCGCGCACGGGTGGTCGGCTGCTGTCACGATCCTTGCGTGGGCCGGGTGCGGTCGTCCGCGTCCAGTGCGCGTGCCTCCCGGTGCTCGGCGGCGCGCCGCATTCCCGCCGCCTCGAGCTCGACGAGCCGTCGCGTCCGGCCGCCGAGCAGGACGTGCGCGGCCCGCGCCAGCGGGCCGGAGTGTGACAACCGGAGGGCGAGGCGGGTGCGGTCGCGGGTGACCCGATGAACGACGTGCTCGGCCGTCGTCACGACCGCCGGTGCCCGCGAGACCATGGTGAACGCGGCGGGCGGCCGATGGTCGGTCACGGTCCAGACTGCCGGCGGGAGCCCGGGCTGCCTGATCCGCAGGCGTGACCCCGCCTTGAACGTTCCGTCGAGGAGCTCGACGGTACGCATCGACGACGTCCACCGGGGCCACTCCTCCGGGATGGCGAGGACCTCCCACACGGCGGCGCTCGTGGCCTCGATCGACGTCGCGGTTCGTGTCTCGGTCTCCATGGCTCAGGGCCTCCGTCCTCGACCGATCTGTACCGTCCGGTACATCCCGCGTGTACCATACGGTACATGGCGACGACGGCACCACCCTCCGGACGGGACGAGCTGCTCCGAGCCGTCATCGAGCACCTCGCGGACGGCCGCGTGGACAACCAGAGCCTGCGTGGCATCGCCGCGGCGGTCGGGACGAGTCATCGGATGCTCATCTACCACTTCGGCTCGAGGGAAGGACTCCTCGTCGAGGTCGCGGCCGCGGTCGAGCAGATGCAGCGCGACGCGTTCACCGTGGTCGCGGAGGGTGGCATCGGCGGTGCGGGCCCCGCCGACGGCACCTTGCCGACGGCCTCGACCCGTGAGGTGGCCACGCAGTTCTGGGCGCGGGTCGTCGGGCCGGCGATGCGGTACGGGCCGCTGTTCTTCGAGATGTCCGCGCACGCGATGCAGCGGCGACCGTACGCGGCCGACCTCGCGGCGCATCTCGTCGAGCCGTGGATCGAGGTGGTCGCCGAGGAGCAGGTCCACCTCGGGGTGGACGCGGCCCGCGCCCGCACCCGGGCCCGCCTCGGCACGGCGGTCGTCCGGGGCCTGCTGTTCGACCTTCTCGTCACCGGCGACCGGAGCGGGGTCGACGAGGCCTTCGAGCTCTTCCTCGACATCCTCGACGCCGACGCCGACGCCGACGCCGACGCCGACGCCGACGCCGGACCGTGACTCTCGACGAGCCCGCGCTCCGAGGGGCAGCCCGACCCCGTCGCCCCGCGGGTACGCTCGAGCGGTCGTCGGGGCACCCGGCGCCAGCGAGCAGAGGGAGCAGCACATGCCGGCAGTCGTGGTCGTCGGGGCCCAGTGGGGCGACGAGGGCAAGGGCAAGGCCACCGACCAGCTCGGCAGCCGGGTCGACTACGTCGTCAAGTTCAACGGCGGCAACAACGCGGGCCACACGGTCGTCGTCGGCGACGAGAAGTACGCCCTCCACCTGCTCCCGTCCGGCATCCTCAGCCCGGGAGTGATCCCGGTGATCGGCAACGGCGTGGTCGTCGACGTCGACGTGCTGTTCGAGGAGCTCGACGCCCTCGAGGCCCGCGGCGTCGACGTGAGCAAGCTCCGGGTCTCCGCGAACGCCCACCTCATCCCCAGCTACAACCGCACGCTCGACAAGGTGACGGAGCGCTTCCTCGGCAAGCGCCAGATCGGCACCACCGGCCGCGGCATCGGCCCCACCTACGCGGACAAGATGAGCCGCGTCGGCCTGCGCGTCCAGGACCTGTTCGACGAGTCGATCCTGCGCCAGAAGGTCGAGGCCGCGCTCGACTTCAAGAACCAGGTCCTCGTCAAGATCTACAACCGGCGGGCGGCGGAGGTCGACGTGGTGGTCGACGAGCTGCTCACCCACGCCGAGCGGCTGCGCCCGATGGTCGGCGACGTCTCGCTCGAGCTCAACCAGGCTCTCGACGCCGGGAAGATCGTCCTGTTCGAGGCCGGTCAGGCCGCGATGCTCGACGTGGACCACGGCACCTACCCGTTCGTCACGTCCTCCTCGGCGACGGCGGGCGGCGCGAGCACCGGCTCGGGCATCGGCCCCACGCGCATCGATCGCGTGGTCGGCGTCATCAAGGCCTACACGACCCGCGTGGGCGAGGGCCCGTTCCCCACCGAGCTGCACGACGACATGGGCGAGCACCTGCGCAAGACCGGCGGCGAGTTCGGCGTGACCACCGGCCGCCCGCGCCGCACGGGCTGGTACGACGCCGTCATCGCCCGCTACGCCTCCCGCGTCAACGGGCTCACCGACCTCGTCCTCACCAAGCTCGACGTGCTCACCGGCCTGGAGAAGGTCCCCGTGTGCGTCGCGTACGAGGTCGACGGCGAACGGCTCGACGAGATGCCCGCCGACCAGTCCGCGTTCCACCACGCGCGGCCGATCTACGAGGAGCTGCCCGGCTGGTGGGAGGACATCAGCCACGTCCGCGAGTTCGACGACCTGCCGCAGAACGCGCGCGACTACGTGCTCGCGCTCGAGGAGATGTCCGGGACACGGATCTCCGCGATCGGCGTGGGCCCGGACCGCGAGGCGACGATCGTCCGCCACGACCTCATCGACTGAGGACACAACCCCGCACGACGACGGGGCACCGCCCGGCGCGCGACCGCCCTGCCCGCCACGCCCCTCCCCGCCGACCCCACCCGCACGCGACGACGGCCGCCTCCCGAAGGAGGCGGCCGTCGCTGCTACGTGAGAGGTGCTGCGCCCGGGCGAGGTGGGCCGCCCGGGGTGAGCTCCGGCGTCGGGCGGGGCCTTATGACCAGCCCTGCTGCTGCGGCGGGGGCTGCTGACCGCCCGGGCCCCAGCCCTGCTGACCCTGGCCAGGGCTCTGCGCGCCCCAGCCCTGCTGGCCACCGGCGCCCCACTGCTGGCCCTGGTCGGCGCCCCAGCCCTGCTGGCCGCCGGCGCCCCACTGCTGCGGCTGGCCCTGCTGGGCGCCGCCCCACTGCTGGCCCTGGTCCCACTGCGGCTGACCGCCGTAGCCGCCACCGCCGTAGCCACCCGGACCGCCGCCGTAGCCGCCGGACTGCTGCGCGGCCGCGCGCTTCTTCTTCGAGCCGCTGCGCACGACGAGCACGATGATGAGGGCGAGGATCGCCACGACGACGCCGATGCCGACCCACAGCGCCCAGCCCGGCAGGCTGTCGAGGAGGCCCGGGGAGGCGGAGCCGGTGGCGGTGATGCCGTCGCGCATCCACTCGATGCCCTCGAAGGTCACCTCGTTGCCGTTGACCTCGCCGCCGCCGCCGTCGATGACCCCGCCCGGGAAGACGACGGTCGTGGTGAGCTCGGGGGCGCCGCCGAGGGCCGCCATCTCGTCGGGGTTGAGCGTCGGGTCGCCGTGCAGGTCGAACGTGAGGGTGTCGCCCTCCTGGGTGACGACGTAGCTGCCGTCGTCCTCGTTGATCATCTCGTTCGTGGGCCCGGACCCCTCGATCGTGCAGCCCGGCATCCCGTTCTCCTCGTAGTCCTCCGCCGTGATGTTGCCGCCCTCGACGGGGGAGTCACCGCCCTCCGCGAGCGTGGAGCAGTCGACGTCCTCCCGGGTGATGCCCGGCATGGTCGCCACGCCCTGCGCGTGGATCGTCGTGTTGCCGTCGGTCCCGATCTCGTAGGTCGTCTCGGCGCGGAAGCACCCGGTGAGCACGAGGAGGAGGACAGGGAGGGACAGAAGGGCCGTGATGCGGCGGCGCAGGCCACTAGGCTGGGGGTGACGTCTCATGGCGTCACGGTAGCGGTCCACGGGCGGGTCGGACGTGGGTAGATCACCCACGGATGTCTCCGTCGGCAGGACCCGGTGCAGAGCGGCGCCGGGGGAGCGGTACCGGGAGTGGACGGCCGCGAGATCGGGTCCGGTGGCGCGGCACCGGTCGAGCGGCACGGGCGACGAGGCCACGGGGGAGCGGACCCCCGGTAGCGAGGAGGACGATCAGCGATGACCACCCAGACCCCGGCGATCGAGCTGGCCCGAGAAACGGCGCCCGGAGGCGTCCCGGAGGACCTGCTCGAGTGGGTCGCCGGGATCGCGGCCCTGACCAGGCCGGCGCGCGTGCTGTGGGCCGACGGCTCGCAGGAGGAGTGGGACCGGCTGACCGGCGAGATGGTCGAGACCGGCACGCTCATCAGGCTGAACGAGGAGCTGCGCCCGAACAGCTTCCTCGCGCGGTCGGAGCCCTCGGACGTGGCGCGGGTCGAGTCGCGCACGTTCATCTGCTCGGAGAAGGAGTCCGACGCCGGGCCGACGAACAACTGGGCCGAGCCCGCCGCCATGCGCGAGACCCTGCGCGGGGTGTTCGACGGCGCGATGGCCGGCCGCACGATGTACGTGGTCCCGTTCAGCATGGGCCCGCTCGGCGGCGACATCTCCAAGCTCGGCGTCGAGATCACGGACTCGCCCTACGTCGTGGCGAACATGCGGATCATGACGCGGATGGGGGCGCCGGCGCTCGAGCTCATCAAGGGCGGCGAGTACTGGGTGCCGGCGGTGCACTCGGTGGGCTACCCGCTGGTCGACGCCGCGGGGAACGAGCGTGCGGACGTCCCCTGGCCGTGCTCGGAGGACAAGTACATCACCCACTTCCCCGAGACCCGCGAGATCTGGTCCTACGGCTCCGGCTACGGCGGCAACGCCCTGCTCGGCAAGAAGTGCTACGCCCTGCGCATCGCGTCGGTCATCGCCCGCGACGAGGGGTGGATGGCCGAGCACATGCTCATCCTCAAGCTCACCGACGAGCGGACCGGGAAGGCGTACCACGTGACCGGCGCGTTCCCCTCGGCCACCGGCAAGACGAACCTCGCGATGCTCCAGCCCACGATCCCGGGGTGGCGGGTCGAGACCGTCGGGGACGACATCGCGTGGATGCGCCAGGGCGCGGACGGGCGGCTGTACGCGATCAACCCCGAGGCCGGCTTCTTCGGCGTGGCACCGGGGACGGGGCGCTCGACCAACCCCGTCGCGATCGACACCCTGGGCGAGAACATCCTCTTCACGAACGTGGCCCTGACCGACGACGGCGACGTGTGGTGGGAGGGCCTGACGAAGGAGAAGCCGGCGCACCTCGTCGACTGGCAGGGCAACGACTGGACGCCGGACTCGCCCACGCCGGCCGCCCACCCGAACAGCCGCTTCACCGCCCCCGCCGCGCAGGCCCCGACGATCGCGGACGACTGGGAGGATCCGCGCGGCGTGCCGATCGACGCGATCCTCTTCGGCGGCCGGCGCGCGTCCAACGTGCCGCTCGTGTCCGAGGCCTACGACTGGGAGCACGGCGTGTTCATGGGCGCGACGGTGGCCTCCGAGCAGACGGCCGCCGCCGAGGGCACCGTGGGGGCGCTGCGCCGCGACCCGTTCGCCATGCTCCCGTTCTGCGGGTACGACATGGCCGACTACTGGGGCCACTGGCTGGCGATGGGGGAGAAGCTCGGCGAGCACGCGCCCCGCATCTACACGGTCAACTGGTTCCGCAAGGACGCCGACGGGCGCTTCATGTGGCCCGGCTTCGGCGACAACTCCCGCGTGCTCGACTGGATCATCCGCCGCGTGAGTGGCGAGGTCGACGCCGTGGACGGGATCACCGGGCGCATGCCGCGGGTCGAGGACCTCGAGCTGGGCGGGCTCGACCTCGCCCCGGAGGTGCTCGAGGAGATCTTCCGCGTGGACCCGGACGCGTGGGTGGCCGAGTCCGACGCCACCGAGACCTACCTCGAGCAGTTCGGGGACAAGGTACCGGCGGCGGTGCGCGAGCAGCTGGCCAGGCTGAGGGAGCGCATCGCGGCCGCCCGCGGCTGACCGCTGCACCCGCCCCGTACCCTTGCGCGGGTGAAGATCCTCCTGCTCGGCTCCGGCGCGCGCGAGCACGCCCTCGCGCGCGCCCTCGCCGCCGACCCCGCCACCGAGTCCCTCGTCCTCGCCCCCGGCAACCCGGGGTGCGCCGACCTCGGCGAGCGGGTCGACATCGACATCCTCGACGGCGCCGCCGTGGTCCGGCTGGCCATGGACAAGGCGGTGGACCTCGTCGTCGTGGGCCCGGAGGCCCCGCTCGTGGCGGGCGTCGCCGATCCGGTCCGCGCCGCCGGGATCCCCGTGTTCGGCCCCAGCGGCGCCGCCGCACGCCTCGAGGGCTCCAAGGCCTACGCCAAGGAGATCATGGCGCTCGCCGAGGTCCCCACGGCGATGGCGCACGTCTGCGTCACGCGCGAGGAGGTCGAGGCCGCACTCGACGCCTTCGGCCCGCCGTACGTGGTCAAGGACGACGGGCTCGCCGCCGGCAAGGGCGTCGTCGTCACCGAGGACCGCGACGCCGCGCTGAACCACGCGGTCGCCTGCCTCGCGCCGGCCGTCGGCGGGGACGAGTCGACCGGGGGGCGCGCCGCCGTCGTCGTCGAGGAGTTCCTCGACGGCCCCGAGGTCTCCCTGTTCTGCCTGTCCGACGGCGAGCGCGTCCTCCCGCTCGCCCCCGCCCAGGACTTCAAGCGCATCGGCGACGGCGACACCGGCCCCAACACCGGCGGCATGGGCGCCTACTCCCCGCTGCCGTGGGCACCGGCCGACCTCACCGAGCAGGTCGTCGAGCGCGTCGCGCAGCCCGTGATCGACGAGCTCGCGCGGCGGGGGACCCCGTTCGTCGGCCTCCTGTACTGCGGGCTCGCGCTGACCTCGCGCGGCCTGCGGGTCATCGAGTTCAACGTCCGCTTCGGCGACCCCGAGGTCCAGGTCGTCCTCCCGCGCCTGCGCACGCCGCTCGCCGGGCTCCTGCACGCCGCCGCCACGGGGAGCCTGCCCGCCGGTGGCGTCCTCGAGTGGGACGAGGGCGCGGTGGTCGGGGTCGTCGTGGCGTCGTCCGGGTACCCCGGCAAGGTCCGCACCGGCGACCGGGTCGAGGGGCTGACCGAGTGCGAGGCGATCGACGGCGTGCACGTGGTCCAGGCGGGTACTGCTGAGGCCGGGGTCGCGTCCGGGAGCCGGTCCGGGGGCGGGTCCGGGAGCGGGTCCGGAACCGGGGCCGACGACGACGCCGCCTCCCGCGCGGTGGTCTCGGACGGCGGGCGGGTGCTGACGGTGGTCGGACGGGGCGCGGACCTCGCCGCCGCGCGCGACGCCGCCTATGCCGGCGTGGCCGAGGTGCGCCTCGAGGGCTCGCAGCACCGCACCGACATCGCGCTCGCGGCCGTCGAGGGGCGGATCTCGGTGCCGGAGCTCGGCTGACGGGGTTTCGTCGTCGGGCACGTGTGTGTCAGGCCGCCCACCCCTCGGACCCCGGACGGACAGCCCTACTCCCGCCACGCCGCCGGTGGGAGGATGGCGGCATGAGCATCCTGGTCGGTGAGGCGCCGCACCTGCGCGGCTGGACCCACGTCTACAGCGGCAAGGTGCGGGACATGTACGTCCCGGCGGACCAGGAGTCGGGGCGCGGCGGGGACGTCGTGCTGATGGTGGCCTCGGACCGGATCAGCGCGTACGACCACGTGCTGCCGACGACGATCCCCGGCAAGGGCGTCGTCCTCACGCAGCTGACCCTGTGGTGGTTCGAGCAGCTGGCCGACCTCGTGACCAACCACGTCGTCTCCCTCGAGGTGCCGCCCGAGGTCGAGGGGCGCGCGATGATCTGCCGCCGCCTGCAGATGTTCCCGCTCGAGTGCGTGGTCCGTGGGTACCTCACGGGCTCCGCGCTGGCGGAGTACCGGGCCACGGGCGAGGTCTGCGGGATCGCGCTGCCGCAGGGGATGGCCGAGGGCGACCGCATCGACCCGCCGATCTACACGCCGGCGTCGAAGGCGGCGGTCGGGGACCACGACGAGAACATCACGTTCGAGCAGTCCGTCGAGGCGGTCGGGGTCGTGGCCGCGCGCCGGCTGCGGGATCGCTCGCTCGCCGTGTTCGCCCGCGCCTCCGAGATCGCGGCGGAGCGCGGCCTGGTCCTCGCCGACACCAAGTTCGAGTTCGGCCGGGAGAACCGGCCCGGGGACGCCGAGCTCGTCCTCGCCGACGAGGTCCTCACGCCCGACTCCTCGCGCTTCTGGCGGGCCGAGGACCTTGCCCCCGGCGTGACGCCGCCGAGCATCGACAAGCAGTTCGTCCGCGACTGGCTCACCTCGCCGGCCGCGGGCTGGGAACGCACCTCCGACGCGCCGCCGCCCCCGCTGCCGAACGAGGTCGTCGAGCGCACGCGCGAGCGCTACGTCACCGCGTTCGAGACCCTCACGGGGCGGACGGCCGACGTCTGATCCCGCGCCCCGGCCTACGCTGGGGCCAGCCGTCAGGAAGGACACCACATGGGCCGCATCGTCGTCGACGTCATGCCGAAGCCGGAGATCCTCGACCCGCAGGGCAAGGCCGTCGCCCGCGCGCTCGAGCACCAGGGGATCGCCGGCGTCGCCGTGCGCCAGGGCAAGCGGTTCGAGCTGACCGTCGAGGGGGACGTCACCGATGCCCACCTCGAGGCCGCCCGTCGGGCCGCCGCGGACGTGCTGTCCAACCCGGTGATCGAGGACGTGGTGAGCGTGCGCGCGGAGGAGGCTGCGGCGTCGGGCACCGTCCCGGCCGGGACGGCCGGTACCACCACGCCCGACGCCGGCACCCAGGTCGCGCAGTGACCGCTCGCATCGGGGTGGTCACCTTCCCCGGCACCCTCGACGACGTCGACGCCGCCCGCGCGGTGCGCCTCGCCGGTGCGGAGCCGGTGGCCCTGTGGCACGCGGACGCCGACCTCCAGGGGGTCGACGCCGTGGTCCTGCCCGGCGGGTTCTCCTACGGCGACTACCTCCGGGCCGGCGCCATCGCGGCGCTGGCGCCGGTGATCCGGTCCGTCGTCGACGCCGCCCGCGCCGGCACGCCGGTGCTCGGCATCTGCAACGGCTTCCAGGTGCTGTGCGAGGCGCACCTGCTGCCCGGGGCGCTCGTGCGCAACGACCGGCAGCGGTTCGTGTGCCGTGAGCAGCGGCTGCGCGTCGTGTCGGACCGGACCGCGTGGACGAACCGGTTCGAGGCGGGCCAGGAGATCGTCGTCCCGCTGAAGAACGGTGAGGGTCGGTACGTCGCCACCGACGAGACGCTCGACGAGCTCGCCGCCGAGGGGCGCGTGGTCTTCGAGTACGTCGGGGTCAACCCGAATGGCTCGTTCCGCGACATCGCCGGTGTGTCCGACGCGTCCTGCCGCGTCGTGGGGCTCATGCCGCACCCGGAGCACGCCGTGGAGAAGGGCTTCGGGCCGGACACGGCCGCGGGTGTGCGTGCGGGCACCGACGGCCTCGAGCTCTTCCGCAGCGCGATCGAGTCGCTCATCCCCGCCTGACCCCCGCTTCTTTCATCGAGATTGCGGTTGGTGCACGCCGAGATTGCGGTTGGGAGCTGCGCGCCAGTGGTCGAGAGTGCGGCTGAGCCGGGCACCAACGGTCGAGAGTGCGGCTGAGGTGCACCGACACTTCGGTTCTCACAACCCAGGTGGGTGCCCGCTGAGTACCAGGCCTGACTTCCCGGTACCCGAAGGACGTGGATCAGCAATGCGCTGATGTTGCGGGCCCGGCGTCTCAGGACGACCCGTGCAGGGTCCCCTCCAGCGCTCCTCCGGCTGTGCCTGGACGTGCCGGCGGTGTCGCCTTGGCCAGCGCCTTCCGTGTTGAATCGATATCCGACATGAATGTCCAGTGTGCGATGCGGGCCGCGGCAGCGCCAAGCGACCAGGAGGAGATGGCCGTCCCCGCCGAGCGACTGGTGATGATCGCCGAGACCAGCAGCAGAACGATGACGGTAAGCGTCGGAACAAGGGCAACGAGGTTTGACGCACGGTGGAGGAGAACCGCCCCCATCAGTACGGCGGCCGACACCCCCACGCCGATCGCGGCGCTGACGGCGCGGTAGAAGAAGTTCCAGCTGTTATGGCGCCGGAACGACGGAGTTCTTCCTAGAACGAAGGCGAATGCCACGAGAGTTGAGAACACGCCGTACGCCACGAGGCATCTGAGGGTGTGTGGCAGATCGCGCGACGTGTTCTCGAGTCCGAGGAGCATTGCCAGCACGGTCCCAATCATTGCTCCGGCGACGACGTGTGCTGCGATCACATAGAAGGCCTTACGCCCCATGCGAGGGAGTCCCACAAGTGATATTTCGGCATTCCTGATCCGGTTCTCGCGGCGCGCGCGAAGGCTTGAACGGTCGAAGGTCGCAAAGGTGACGGATTGCGCGGTCAGCGCGAGGAGGACCCCCATCGTCGGGATGAGCGCGATCGCCAGGCCCCCGCTCTGCCCGCTCGTCACGGCCCACCAGGTCACTAGCAATGGCGGCGGCAGCATGAGTCCGGCCAGGATCAGCAGGTCGCGTGTGACGTGAGCTCTTCTCGCTTGTTCGTCGTCGCCGCCGACCCGTTGGAGCCCCGCGAGCAACACGTAGCCGCCGAGCAGGAGCGTGGCCCAAAGCGCGACGGACCAGCCGACGTGACCAGAGAGCTGCGACCCCCAGGTTGTAGCGGACGAGCCTGCGCGGGACAGGAGATCCGGGCCGTCTCCGAGTGCCGCCGCCAGACACACCAGCCCCAGCACGGAGCTGAGGGACATGGTGGACGTACCGATGACGGCGTCGACCATGGATGGCTGCCCGAGCTCGGCGTCCGATGTCGGTCGTGGCGATGATGTGTCCTTCGTATCCCCCATGTCTCGAACGTAGGCATGCCCACCGACGTCGGCAGGGAGTGCGTGTTGTCACGAGCTCCGCCGACATTGCGGCTGGGATCCGGAAGAATTTCATTGCGACACGGGTTCGAGCTCCCAACCGCAATCTCGATGAACGGGGCGCGGGAAGTTCGTCGTCGTGCGAATTTCCCCCTGCGCAAGCCCCGCACGAGGAGTACGTTCCTCCGCACGGGACCGCCCACGAACGGACGCCCCGTCACTCGACGACGATCGGAACGGCCATGGGACGGCTCCTCTACTCGATGCAGGTCTCCCTCGACGGCTACGTGCAGGACCCGGCCGGCGACTTCTCCTGGGCTGCTCCCGAGGCCGGCGACCACCAGGCGATGAACGACGCGATGTCCGACGTCGGGACGTACCTCATGGGCCGCCGCATGTACGAGATGATGCACGTCTGGGAGACGGACCCGTCGATCGCCGAGCAGGGCCCCGAGGCCGCGGAGTTCGCGCAGATCTGGCAGCGCGCCGACAAGATCGTCTTCTCGACCACGCTCTCCGACCCCATCACGGCGCGCACCGAGCTGCGCCGCACGTTCGACCCCGCCGAGATCCGCGCGCTCAAGGACGCCTCCGACGAGGACCTCACGATCGACGGCCCCACCCTCGCCGCGCACGCGCTGCGCCACGGCCTCGTCGACGCCGTCATGCCCGTGATCTACCCCGTCTCGATCGGCGGCGGCCTCCGCTTCCTCCCCGACGACCTGCGCCTCGACCTCACGCTGCGCCGCGACCGCGTGGTCGGGCGAGGGATCGTGTTCCTCGAGTACGACGTCGTCCACGCCCGCGACTGAGCACGGCTCACCCCGGGGACACCCCGGACACGCGGGAACGAGCCCGACGACGAACCCCCGCCACCCCACCGCCGCCACGACGGAGTCACCACGATGGGCCGCCTGATCTACTGGATGAACGTCTCGCTCGACGGCTACGTCGCAGGCCCGGACGGCAGCCCCGGGTGGGCCGAGCCGAGCGCCGAGGTGATGGCCGCGTTCAACGCCGACACGGCCGAGGTCGGCACCTACCTCTACGGCCGCCGCATCTACGAGCTGATGAGCGTGTGGGAGACGGATCCCGCGATCGCCGCCGAGTCCGCCGGGAACGCCGAGTTCGCCCGTCTCTGGCAGGCCGCGGAGAAGGTCGTGCACTCCGCGACCCTCGGAGTCGTCCCCACGCGGCGCACGCGCGTCGAGCGGACCTTCGACCCGGCCCGGGTCCGCGAGCTCAAGGACTCGACGACGACGAACATCACCGTCAACGGGCCCACCCTCGCCGCTCAGGCGCTGCGTGCCGGCCTCGTCGACGAGGTGGGGATGTACCTCTGGCCGGTCGCCCTCGGCGGGGGCCTGCGGTTCCTGCCCGACGACGTGGCGCTCGACCTGCGGCTGACGAGCGAGCGGCGGTTCGGCAACGGGACCGTGCGCCTGCGTTACGACGTCGTCCACGGCCGCGCGTAGGGGCGCCTCGTCGGAACGAGCACGACGACGAACCCCACTCTCGACTGGTGTCGGGCTCCCAACCGCAATCTCGACGTGCACGAACCGCAATCTCGACGTGCACGAACCGCACCGGCCGCGATCCCTCGGGTCAGAGGTCGGCGTCCTCGGGGGTCAGCCGGGAGCCCTCCGCCCAGGCGTCGACGAGGTCCGGGCCGGCCTGACCGAGCGGGCCGACGACGAACTCGAGCTCGTCGCCCGTGAGCGGCTCCGCGTCCTCCACGGCGGCCAGTGCGTCCTCCACGGTGTCGACCATCGCGCCGGTGGTGGTGAGGTACTCGGGGACCTCGAGCTCCGCGTCGACCGTCCCGACCAGCGGCGTCCCGATCGCCGCGATCTTGGGGAACACGCTCCCGGGGATGCCGACGGCGACCTCGGCGCGCGCCGCCGCCTCCACCGAACCCTCCTCGGCGATCTCGAACTCCTCCCACAGGGACGCGTCCTCGCGCGGGTGCATCCCGACGAGGATCTCGTACCCCTCGTCGCTCAGCGCGTGCGCGGTGTCCAGCAGGAGCTCGGCGCTCGGCGCGGCTCCACCGGTCTCGTCCGGGTACGTGACGCTGGTGAGGATGAGGACGGTGTCCGGCTCCGGCTCCCACTCGGGTGTCTCGTCCAGCTCCGGGACGCCGACCACCTCGATGTCCTCCTCGTCGACGCCGAGGTACACCGCGAAGGTCTCCTGCTCGGCCGGCGAGCTCGCCGTCACCGCGGTGAGTCGCGGCCGGATGTCGTCGGCGAAGGGGGCCTCCTCGGCCTCGAGGTAAGCGGTGCTGCTGGCCACGACCGGCAGGTCCTCGAACGCCTCGACCACCTCGGCCGGCCACTCTTCGGCACCGTTGACCACCAGCAGGTCGTAGTCGGCGGGATCGGCGTCGTCCAGCGGGACGGAGGCGACCGCGGCCTCCTCGTCCACCTCGGACATGTCGGGGACGATGAGCTCGATCGTGCCGCCCTGGGCCTCGATCTCGTCGGCGACGTGCTCGACGTGGTAGGCGCCCCACGGCTCGTTCGTGGCCACGGCGACCCGCAGCCCGGCGGCGTCGGTCGACCCGGGTTCGGTGCCGGGATCGGCGTCGTCGGACGGGGATTCGTCGGACGCGGTCTCCTCGCTGCCGGCCTCCGACTCGTTCGCGCCGTCGTCCTCGAGGGCGCCGTCGTCGGTGCCCTCCCCGCACGCGGCGAGGAGAAGGGCGAGGGCGGGAATGGTGACGAGGGCCCGGATGCGGGAGGTGGATGCCATGGGGCCGGACTCTGCCCCGGCGACGTGAAGCGGACGCGAACGCCGGGGGATCAGGCCCTGAATCGCGGGAGGTCGCCCAAGAACCTGCACATGCGCGCGGTCTGAACCGCACTCTCGACACGCCGGAGGCGGGCGCCGCGCGGCCTGAGCCTCACTCTCGACCAACTTCTGGCTCCCAACCGCAATCTCGACGACGACGAACCGCAATCTCGACGAACGACGACGAACCCCGCCCGCCTCACGCCCCACCCTGGAATGTCTCGCGTGCCACCCCTGTTGGCGGCGGTATGAAGGCCATCGGACTGACAACGACCGGCGGACCCGACGTGCTCGAGGTCCTCGACCTGCCCGACCCGGCGCCCGGTGAGGGCGAGCTCCTCGTCCGCGTCCACGCGGCGGCGGTCAACCCCACGGACACGACCCGTCGCGCCGGCACGTCCCGGCGCCCCGCCGGGGACATGCCCCTCGTGCCGGGCATGGACGTCGCCGGCATCCTCGAGGAGATCGGGCCGGACACGCAGACCACGCTGAAGGTCGGGGACCGCGTCATGGGCATCGTCGTGCCCAGCGGCACGCACGGCGCCTACGCGGAGAAGGTCGTGCTCCCCGCGGACTCGGTCGTGGCGGCTCCCCGCGACACCAGCCACGCGCTGGCCGCCTCGCTCCCGATGAACGGCCTCACCGCGCGCCTCGCTCTCGACACGCTCGCCCTGCCGCGCGGCGGCGTCGTCGCCGTCTCCGGTGCGGCCGGGGCGATGGGCGGCTACGTCGTGCAGCTGGCGAAGGCCGACGGCCTCACGGTCGTCGCCGACGCCGCCGACAAGGACGAGGAGCTCGTCCGGGAGCTGGGTGCCGACGTCGTGCTGCCCCGCGGGGACGACTTCGCCGACCGCGTCCGCGAGCGGTACCCGGAGGGCGTCGACGGCGCCGTCGACGGTGCGCTCCTCGACGCCGCCCTCGCGCCGGCGGTGAAGGATGGCGCCACGATCGTCACGGTGCGCGGCTACGACGAGAAGGCCGACCGCGGCGTCACGTTCGCCCCGATCTTCGTCGGCGACTACGCCCAGGAGCGGGCGAAGCTCGACCAGCTGCGCAAGCAGGCCGAGTCCGGCACCGTCACGCTGCGCGTGGCGGCAGTGCTGTCGAAGGAGGAGGCGCCCGAGGCGCACCGCCGGCTCGAGGCCGGCGGCGTGCGCGGGCGCATCGTCCTCGCCTTCTGAGTCAGGGGTGGCGCCGGTGGGCCTGCGCGTGGTGGTGCTCGTGGATCCGGGCGTGCAGCTCGAGGTGGAGCTCGGCGAGCCGCAGGTTGTCCGCCCCGCCGACCCACACGACGATCGGCCCCTCGTCGGGCGCGTCGCACAGCCACTCGGACAGCCACGCGCGCACGGCACGTTCCACCCGCGCGCCGCGGGGCAGGAGGCGTGCCTCGTCGCCCACCCGGGCGCGGGTCAGCCACCGGACGCCGACCCGGGCGGGCGCGTCGAGCGCTGCGACGTGCTCGTCGGTGTCGACCTCGAGGTAGACCTGGCCGTACGCATTCTCGGGCAGGCGGTCGAGGACCGAGCGGATATAGGGGATGTCGACCTGCTCGCCGACCAGGAGGACGTGCGGGTGGGGGCCAGCGTCGCAGAGGCACATGACCGACAAGTTAGGTAAGGCTCGCCTCACTGGCAAGGGCGTGTCGGGTTCTGGACGAGATCACGCGACCCGTCGTCTCTCCGGCCCGGTGGCGTCACGACCTGCGCCGACGAGGTCTCTGGACGCGTGCGAGCCCCGTTCTCCCCACGATTCGGAACCGGCTTTCCGCTCAGTGGATTACCCTCGTATGAGGATTTCCGGCAGTCCGTAGGCTGGCCCCATGGCGGCCGCCGCGAGGTGGTGCCGGACCGCCGTGACCGCACCTCGAGCCAAGGAGTCCACGAGATGACGACCGCACAGTCCGCCGGCGCGCCAGGGTCCGACGATCGGGTCGAGCGCGCAGGCCTGGACGTCTACGCGCCGCTGGCCGCCTTCGTCGAGGACGAGGCCCTGCCTGGCACCGGCATCGACGCCGACGCTTTCTGGGGCGGCCTCGCCTCGATCATCGCCGACCTCACGCCGGAGAACCGCCGCCTGCTGGGCGTGCGCGACGAGCTCCAGGCCGCGATCGACCAGTACCACAAGGACCAGCCCGGCCTGCCGGACCCCGCCAAGTACACGGAGTTCCTGCGGGAGATCGGCTACCTCGTCGAGGAGCCGGCGGACTTCACCATCACGACGACGAAGGTCGACACCGAGGTCGCCGACGTCGCCGGTCCGCAGCTCGTGGTGCCCCTCCTCAACGCCCGCTTCGCCATCAACGCCGCGAACGCCCGCTGGGGCTCGCTCTACGACGCCCTGTACGGCACGGACGCGATCGCCGACGAGGGCGAGCTCGCCCGCGGCACGGAGTTCAACACCGCCCGCGCGGCGGAGGTCGTGCGCCGCGGCCGCGAGATCCTCGACCAGTCCGTCCCGCTGGAGAGCGGCTCGCACGCCGACGCCACCGCCTACCGGGTCGAGGACGGCGCGCTGCGCGTCGACATCGCCGGAGCAGACTCCGCCGCCGGCACCACCACCGGCCTCGCCGACCCGAGCGCCTTCGTCGGCTATACGGGCGACGCCGCCGCCCCGGCCACTGTGCTCCTCGTCCACAACAAGCTGCACCTCGAGCTCGTCGTCGACCACTCGGGCGCGATCGGCTCCACCGACTCGGCGGGCGTGCAGGACATCGTCGTCGAGTCCGCGATCTCCACGATCATGGACCTCGAGGACTCGGTGGCCGCCGTCGTGCCGGCGGACAAGGTCCTCGGCTACCGCAACTGGCGCGAGCTCGTCAGCGGCACGCTGACGGAGGAGGTGACGAAGAACGGCCGCACCTTCACCCGTTCCCTCAACCCCGACCGCGAGTACACCGGCGCCGACGGCACGCCCCTGGTGCTCCCGGGCCGCTCCCTGCTGTGGATCCGCAACGTCGGCCACCTCATGCGCACGGACGCGGTGAAGGACGCCGAGGGGCAGGACGTGTTCGAGGGCATCCTCGACGCCGCGATCACCGCGCTCGGTACCCTCCCGGACCTGTCCGGCGAGCGCGCGGGCACGAACTCGCGCGAGGGCTCGATCTACGTCGTCAAGCCCAAGATGCACGGGCCGGCGGAGGTCGCGTTCGCGGCCGAGCTCTTCTCCCGCGTCGAGGCGCTCCTCGGCCTCGAGCACGGCACGATCAAGATGGGCATCATGGACGAGGAGCGGCGCACCACCGTCAACCTCCGCGCCGCGATCGCCGAGGCCGCGGACCGCGTGGCGTTCATCAACACCGGCTTCCTCGACCGCACGGGCGACGAGATCCACACCTCCCTGCACGCCGGCGTCGTCCTGCCCAAGGGGCAGATCAAGGGCCTCGAGCTCATGGCCGCCTACGAGACGGCCAACGTCGACGCGGGCCTGCGCGCCGGGTTCTCGGGCAAGGCGCAGATCGGCAAGGGGATGTGGGCGGCGCCCGACCTCATGGCGGACATGCTCGAGCAGAAGGGCGCGCACCCTCGCACGGGTGCGAACACGGCATGGGTGCCCTCGCCGACGGCCGCGACCCTGCACGCGCTGCACTACCTCGAGGTCGACGTCGACGCCGTGCGCGCCGAGATCACCGGCCGCGAGCCGCAGAGCGTCGACCCGATCCTCGTCCCGCCGCTGACGGACCAGGACCTCTCCGATGACGACGTGCGCTCGTCGCTCGACGACAACGTCCAGTCGATCCTCGGCTACGTGGTGCGCTGGATCGACCAGGGCGTCGGCTGCTCGAAGGTCCCGGACATCAACGGCATCGCGCTCATGGAGGACCGCGCCACGCTGCGGATCTCCTCGCAGCTCCTGGCGAACTGGCTGCACCACGGCGTGATCACGGTGGCCGACGTCGACGACGCCCTGCAGCGCCTCGCCCCCGTGGTCGACGAGCAGAACGCCGGCGACCCGAACTACGAGGCGCTCATCGGCGAGGACGGGCCCGGCGTGGCCTTCCGGGCCGCGCGGGCCCTGATCGTCGAGGGTGCGGACCAGCCCAACGGGTACACCGAGCCGATCCTCCACCGGATGCGACGCGAGAAGCTCGGGGCGCCTCCGCAGGTCTGAGGGTCGTCTGGACGTCGATCGTCTGTGGTCGCCCCCGCTGCTGACCGCCTCCCGGTGAGCAAGCGGGGGCGATCTGCATCGGCCCGATGCCCCTGGGGCCGGTGCACCTGGGTTCGGTGGTTCTGGGCCCAGTGTCCGGGGCTCAGTCCGCCTCGGTGAGCCGGCCGGCGTCCATGTGCCAACGCCGCGTCGCACGCACGCCGCCGAGCATCCGGCGGTCGTGCGTCACCAGCAGGACGGTGCCGCCGAACGAGTCGACGGCCTGCTCGAGCTGCTCGACGGCGGGCAGGTCGAGGTGGTTCGTCGGCTCGTCGAGCACGAGGAAGTTGACCCCGCGCGCCTGGAGGAGCGCGAGCGCGGCGCGGGTGCGCTCGCCGGGGGAGAGGGAGCCTGACGGTCGCGTCGCGCGGTCGCCGGCGAGCCCGAACTTGGCGAGCAGCGTGCGGGACTCCTCGGGCGAGAGGCCGGAGGCGTCGGTGAACGTCCTGGTCAGAGGCTCGTTTCCGTCGAACGTGTCGCGGGCCTGATCCACCTCCCCGACGACGACGCCCGACCCGAGCGATGCCCGTCCCTCGTCGGGGGCGAGCCGCCCGAGCAGGAGCGCGAGCAGGGTCGACTTCCCCGAGCCGTTCGCGCCCGTGAGGACTACGCGGTCGCCCCACGACATCTCGGCGGTGACCGGCCCGAGCGTGAAGGTGCCCGCGGAGGGCTGGTGAGCTGCGTCGTCGCGGGGCGAGTCCGTGGGGCGAGCGGAGCCTGCGGCGCCGGCGAGCGGTGAGGTGGCTGCGGAGCCGAGGGTGACGACGGCGTCGTCGAGCGTGGCGACGACCGTGCCCGAGCGCGGCGCCTCGGCCACCGTCATCCGCAGCTGCCACTCCTTGCGGGGCTCGGGGACCTCCTCGAGGCGTTCGATCGCGCGCTCGGTCTGGGAGATCTTCGCCGCGAGCTTCTCGGTACGGGCCTTGGCCGCGTGGATGATGTGCTTGTCGCCGTCGGTGGCCTTCTTGCGGGCGTTCCGGATGCCCGTGGAGGTCCACTCCTTCTGCTGCTGGTGGCGGGCCTTGAGGCCGGAGACCTTGTCGGCGTAGGCGTCGTAGGCCTCGCGGGCCCGGCGGCGGGCCACGGCGCGTTCGGCCAGGTAGGACTCGTAGCCGCCGTCGTAGACGGACACCTGGTGCTGCGCGGAGTCGATCTCGACGATGCCGGTGGTCGTGCGCGCGAGGAACTCGCGGTCGTGGCTGACGACGACGATGCCCTGCCGCGCCCCCGCCACGAACGTCTCGAGCTGCTCGAGCCCGGCGAGATCGAGGTCGTTGGTGGGCTCGTCGAGCAGGAGGATGTCGTAGCGCTGGAGGAGGAGCACGGCGAGCGACGCGCGGGCCGCCTCGCCGCCCGAGAGCGTGGTGGTCGCGGCGTCGAGCTCGGCGGCCAGCCCGAGCCGTGAGACGACCTCCGCCGTGCGTTCGGCCAGGTCGGCGCCACCGAGGGCGAGCCATCTGTCGAGCGCGGTCGCGTACCGGTCCTCGGCAGCGCGGCCGGGATCGGTGGCGGCGAGCGCGGCCGCGGCGTCGTTCATCTCGGCCTCCGCCGCCGCGACCCCCGTGCGACGCCCGATCATCGCCGCGAGCGTCTCGCCGGGCCGGCGGTCGGGCTCCTGGGCAAGAAGCCCGACGGTCGCCGTCGGGGGTGCGAGCACCACCTGCCCGCTGACCTCCGGCCCCCCGTCGTCGAGATTGCGGTTGGGAGCACCCGACCCGGCCGTGCTGTCGTCGAGATTGCGGTTGGTGGCCCGCGTGCCGGCGCTCTCGTCGAGATTGCGGTTGGGAGCTCGTCCGGTCGTATCGGCATGTCCGCCCCCATGGTCGAGAGTGTGGTCCAGCGAACGCGTGTCGGCCGCGGCAAGAATCTCGAGCAAGGTCGACTTGCCCGCGCCGTTGGGACCCGCGAGGCCCCACACCTCGCCCGGTGCGACGGTCAGGTCGAGGTCCGAGAACAGCTCGCGTGGGCCCCGGAGGGCGCGCAGCCCGATCGCGCGCAGGGTGGCAGACATGGGCGCCAGCGTAGGTCGGGCCCTGCCGGTGGCCGAACTCATTCCGGTGGGGAGCGACTCGGCTCTCACGGACGTGTCGTGAGGTGCTCCAGTGGTGCGGGATACGGGTGTGACTGCCCTGATCAGCAGTGGTGTTCCCGCACCCCGCACGCAGCCATAACGGGGCCGAACGACCAGGTGTCCGGTGGGTGACGGACCGGTGTCGGGCCGTGCTCCACAGGATGTTCGGCTTGTCCACGGGTGTGTGCACACGGGTGTGGACACAGCCTGTGGACAAGCCGGCGGTCGGTCAGCTCCCCGCGGTCGTCACGACGGTCGTCGCGTGGACCTTGCCGCGCTTGGGGTCCCATACCACGCTCCGGGTTGTGATCGGCCCGTTATCAGCCTCGCGATGCTCGACAGCCCCCGCGTAGGGCGCCCCTGATGCCTGCATCACATCGTTGACCTGCGCATACGCCACCTTCGCCGGAAGAATCACCGGCGACCCGAACTCCACGTCCCACGTGGTGGACCCGGGGCGACCGGCCGCGTGGAGCGCCCGCGCGGCCGTGTACATGCCGTGCGCGATGCGCCGCGGGAACCCGAACGCGCGCGCTCCCAAACGGGAGGTGTGGATCGGATTGCGATCCCGCGAGACCTGTGCATAGGTGTGGATGTCGCTCTCGGAGACCGCCCACAGCGCCTGCGGACGGTGCGGGATCTCGACGCGCGGCCGCTCCTCGGCTGCCGGCCCGCGGTCGAGTCCGGTCGGAGCCGAGCCCTTGGCCAGGTACGTCGCTCGTCCGGACCACACGGGCTCGCCCTTCGAGGTGCGTGCGAGGACCGACAGATCGACCGTCGTCCCCCGCTTGTGCTCCCGCGCGTCGTGCGCCCAGGCGGTCACGGTGAGCTCCTCGCCGAGGCGCACCGGCCGCGTCTGCGTGATCCGGTTGGACACGTGGATCATGCCGAGCGGCGAGAACGGGAAGTCCGCCCGCGCCATGAGTGCCACGGCCAACGGGAACGCGAGGACGTGCACGAAGCCCGGGGGCAGCGTGTCGTCCACGGGCGCGCCCACGAGGTGCTGGTACGCGGTGAGGTGCTCGGCGTCGGCCCGGACGGGACCGGCAGCCAGCGCCACCTCGGGCAGCCCCGCCGCCGGCCGCGAGGCGAGGACGGCCTGCGCCGAGCGCCCGAGCACGGTCCGGTAGGTGGCCCCGAGCGGCGGGACGTCCCCGACCTCCTCGACCCGGAACGACGACGGAGGACCGAAGAACGCACCGTCGTCGTCGGAGGTTTCTCCGCTGTTCCGGTCGGAGTCCAGCGTCCCCTCGCGCGTGTACGGCGATGCGCTCGCGTGCCGCGGAGAGGTCTGCTCGCTCGCCGAACGGGGGAGGGAGCCGGACCGATCACCGGCGGACATCCCCTTGTTCGTCGCACCGGGGAGGTCGCCCGACGGCTCCGGGTGGTACGTCCCGTTGGTCATCGCGGGATCACTTCCCCACGAGGAGCTGGCCGCACACGCGCAGCACCTCGCCGTTGACGCCACCGGCCTGCGGGGAGGCGAGGAACGCGATCGCCTCGGCCACGTCGACCGGGAGCCCGCCCTGCTGCAGCGAGGACATCCGCCGGGACATCTGGCGCGGCACCGGCGGGATCTTCGCCGTCATGTCCGTCTCGATGAACCCGGGCGCCACGGCGTTGGCAGTCCCGCCGGATGCCGCCATCAGCGGGGCCAGCGCGCGGGTCATCCCGATGATCCCGGACTTCGCGTACCCGTAGTTCGTCTGGCCGCGGTTGCCGGCGATGCCGGAGGTCGAGGCCAGCGAGATGATCCTTGGAGCGTGCGCGGCGTCGCCGAGCACGCCGGGCTCCACGAACGTCTCGTTCATCGTCACGGGAGCGGCGATGTTGACCGCGAGCAGGTCGGCAAACCGGTCCTCGGTCATGTTGGCGAGCAGCTTGTCCCGCAGGATCCCGGCGTTGTGCACCACCACGTCGAGCCGGCCGTACCGCGCGTGGGCGGCGGCGAGGATCCTCTCAGCGGCGTCCTCGCGCGTGACGTCGAGCTGCACGGCGATGCCGCCGGCCTTGTTGACCGTGGAGGCCAGGGCCTCGCCGGCGGCGGGCACGTCGATGCCGACCACGTGGGCGCCGTCCCGGGCGACCACGCGCGCGATCTCCGCGCCGATGCCGCGCGCGGCACCGGTCACCGCGACGACGAGACCCGTGAGCGGGCGCGCCCAGTCCGCGGGCGCCTCCCCGCCGGGACCGGCCGCAAGGACCTGACCGTCGACGAACGCCGAGCGCGCCGACAGCAGGAACCGGGCGGCACCCGCCGGCGACGGATCGCCCGCAGACACGCCCCCGACCAGGGCGATCGCGTTCCCGGTCGCCCCGGCGCGCAGCTCCTTGGCGAGCGACCGGACGAACCCGTCCACACCCGCTCGGGCGGCCGCGAGCCTCGGCGCGTCCCCCTCCTCGGCGGCCCGGGAGACCACGAGCACCCGGCCGTTCGGCGCGAGGTCACGCAGCGTCCCACCCACCTCGAGCGCCGGGTCGGTGAGGTCGGCGCTCCGCTCGAGCCCGGTCGCCACGAGCACGACGGCGCCGAGCTTCCGCGAGGCCCCCGGACCGGCGTCGCGGCGGACGTCGGCGCCCCAGGCGAGCAGGTGCTCCACCAGGGCCTCGGAGTCGACCCGCGCGGCGTCGGACCCGTCGGTGAGGACGAGAACCGGCCCCGGCGTCAGCGGGGAGTCGACCGCCGTAAGGTCGTCGGTGCGGCGCAGGACCGCGGGCCGGGGCAGGCCGAGCTGCTTGGCGACCGCACTGCCCGCGCCGCCGTTGACGAAGGAGAGGTAGGAGTCGTTCACGCCGCCTCCAGGATCATCGCGACGGCCTGGCCGCCGGCCGCGCACACCGAGATGAGTCCGAGGGCCTTCTCGCCGGGGCGGACCTGGGACTCGCCACGCTCGGCGAGGAGCTTGGACAGCGTGCCGACGATCCGGCCGCCGGTCGCGGCGAACGGGTGCCCGGCGGCGAGCGAGGAGCCCGCCACGTTGAGGCGGCTGCGGTCCACGGTGCCCACGGGCTCGCTGCGGCCGAGGCGCTCGCGCGCGAAGGTCTCGTCCTCGAGCGCCGCCAGGGTGGAGAGCACGGTGGACGCGAAGGCCTCGTGGATCTCGACGAGGTCGAAGTCCGCGAGCGTGAGGCCGGTGCGCTCGAGCAGGGCGGGGATCGCGAACGCGCCGCCCATCAGCAGGCCCTGCGCGCCGTCGACGAAGGAGACCGCGCCGGGCTGCGCGTCGACCACGTGCGCGAGGACGGGCAGGCCACGCTCGGCGGCCCACTCGTCGGAGGAGAGCAGGACCGCGGAGGCGCCGTCGGACAGCGGGGTCGAGTTGCCGGCGGTCATCGTGGCCGGCGGCGCACCCTCGGGCAGGTTCTTGGTTCCGAAGACCGGCTTGAGCTTGCCCAGCTTCTCGAGCGACGTGTCCGGGCGCAGCGCCTCGTCCTTCGTCAGGCCCCGCAGCGGGGTGAGCAGGTCGTCGAAGAACCCGCGCTCGTACGCGGCGGCGAGGTTCTGGTGCGAGGCGAGCGCGAGCTCGTCCTGCGCCTCCCGGGTGATGCCCCACGCGGCGGTGGTCAGCGCCTGGTGCTCGCCCATCGAGAGGCCGGTCCGGGGCTCGTTGACGTCGGGCGCGACGGGCGCGAGGTCCGCCGGGCGGATCTTCGCGAACGCCTTGAGCCGGTCGGTGGTGGAACGGGCGCGCGAGGCCGTGAGCAGGATCCGGCGCAGCCTCTCGCTGACGACGATCGGGGCGTCCGACGCCGAGTCGGTCCCACCCGCGACGCCGACCTCGATCTGGCCGAGCGCGATCTTGTTCGCCACTCCGACCGCGGCCTCCATGCCCGTGGCGCACGCGCGCTGGACGTCGTAGGCCGGCGTGGTGGGGTCGAGCGCGGTGCCGAGGACGGACTCGCGGGTGAGGTTGAAGTCCTTGGGCTGCTTGAGCACGGCGCCGGCCGCGACCTCGTCGAGGCGCTCGCCGGCGAGGCCGGTGCGGGCCACGAGGCCCTCGATCGCGGCCGTCAGCAGGTCCTTCGGGCTCAAGGAGCTGTAGGCCGAGCCGGCCTTGCCGAACGGGGTGCGGTTCGCGGCCACGACGGCGGCGCGGCGCGGGGTGGGCATGGGGATCACGTGGGTCCTCGCTTCGCTGGGACGGACGGGCGGAACGGTAGACAGCCGGTCGGACGGCACGGAGAAAACTGGCCGGTACCGAAAGTACCTGATACTTTGAGTCCATGGTACAGCCCGAGAGCGAGGATGTCGCGGGCAGCGTGGTGCCCGCCGCCGCGCCAAGCGCCGCCGCGCCCGTGGTCGCGCGTCCCGCCAGCGGGGCGCCGCGTGCCGACGGCCGCACGACGAGGTGGGCGGACCACCGCGCCACCCGCACGCTCGAGCTCGTGCGCGCCGCGAGGCGCTGCGTCCACGAGCAGGGCCCCGACGTCTCGATGGACGACCTCGCCGCCCACATGGGCACCTCGAAGTCGATCCTCTACCGCTACTTCACGGACAAGGCCGGGCTGCAGCGGGCCGTCGGCCAGCACGTCCTTCAGCGCATCCTGCGCGAGCTGACCGAGGCCGCCGGCCACTCCGGCGGTCCGCGCGAGCGCATCCACGCGATGGTGGCCGCCTACCTGCGCCTCGTCGACGACGCCCCGCACGTCTACGCGTTCGTCACCTCGCCCACGGCCGAGGCCTCGGGCGACGTCCGCGGGTTCGTCGCCGAGGTCGACGTCATCGTCGCCCGCACGCTCGTGCCCGCGGTCCTCGGGCTCGACGACGACAGTCAGGTCGACCGCATCTCGCCCGCGACGGCCACGCGGGCCACCCTGTGGGCGTCCGGGGTCACCGGCACGGTGCGCTCCGTCGCGGACAGGTGGCTCGCCGCGCGCGCCGAGATCGAGTCACGGTCCGACGACGCCGAACGGCCCGCCGCGGACCCCGTCCCCGGGACGACCCCCGACGAGGCGGACGCAACCGCGGGGCGAGGCTCCGCCGTCGTGCCCGGGACGACCAACGACCAGGGGGACGTGCCCGCGGGGCGAGGCTCCGCCGTCGTGCCCGGTCCGTCCCCCGACCAGGGGGACCCGACGACGCAGCGAGGCGGCGTCGTCGGGGGACTGCCCCTCAGCGAGATCGACGATGCCGTCGCCGGCATCGAGCGGGACGAGCTCGCCGCCTTCATCGCCTCGTGGCTGTGGGACGGGGCCGTCGGCGTGCTGCGCCGCGCCCGGACCGACACCAGACCCCGCACCGTCCCGACCACCAAGACCGACAAGGACGTCTCGTGACCCAGACCCCCATCCGCCCGACGGACAGCACCCCGACGACCACGCCGTCGGCCCACACACCGGCCTCGGTCGACCGGCCCGACCTGCGCATCGACGTCGCCGAGCTCACCCGCCTGGTCGGCGGCCGCTGGTGGCACCTGCGCCAGGGCGCGCGCGACCTCGCGCTCGACCCGCGCATGCGCAAGATCGAGGGCCTGAGCCACCACGAGCACCGCGAGCGTGTGCTCACCCAGCTCCACCTGCTCACCGAGATCGGCGACCCGCTGCGCGCCTTCCCCACGCGCCTGGGCGGGAAGGACGACCACGGCGGCTCGCTCGCGACGTTCGAGGAGCTCGTCGTCGCCGACCCGTCGTTGCAGATCAAGGCGGGCGTGCAGTGGGGGCTGTTCGCGTCGGCGATCCTCCACCTCGGCACCGCCGAGCAGCACGACCGCTTCCTGCCCGGCGCCATGGACCTCACGGTCCCCGGCGCCTTCGCGATGACCGAGCGCGGGCACGGTTCCGACGTCTCCGGCGTGCTCACCACGGCCACCTACGACGCCGACACGGACGAGATCGTCGTGCACACCCCGGTCGAGGCCGCGCAGAAGGAGTACCTCGGCAACGCCGCCCTGCACGGGGTCGCGGCGGTCGTGTTCGCGCAGCTGATCGTCGGCGGCGTCAACCACGGCGTGCACGCGATGTACGTGCCCGTGCGCGAGCAGCGGCCCGACGGCTCGCTCGTGCTCCTGCCCGGCGTGGGCAGCGCGGACGACGGCGTCAAGGGCGGCCTCAACGGCATCGACAACGGGCGCCTGTGGTTCGACCACGTGCGCATCCCGCGCGTCAACCTCCTGCCCCGGTACGGATCGATCACGGAGGACGGGACCTACTCCTCGCCGATCGAGTCGCCCGGGCGCCGGTTCTTCACGATGCTCTCCACGCTCGTCCAGGGGCGGGTGTCGCTGTCGAACGCGGCGTCCGGCTCCGCGCGGATGGCGCTCGCGATCGCGGTGACCCACGCGGAGCAGCGGCGCCAGTTCACCGGCGGCGACCCGCAGGAGGAGGTCGTCCTCCTCGACTACCAGCGCCACCAGCGCCGGCTGCTGCCGAGGATCGCCCGCACGTACGCGCTGTCCTTCCTCGGGGCCGAGCTGCTCGAGCGGTTCGACGACGTCTTCTCCGGCCGGCACGACACCGACGAGGACCGCCAGGACCTCGAGACCCTCGCCGCCGCCACGAAGCCGCTGGCCACGTGGAACGCGCTCGACACGATCCAGGAGGCGCGCGAGGCCTGCGGCGGCGCCGGCTACATGGCGGAGAACCGGCTGACCGGCCTGCACCAGGACCTCGACGTGTACGCCACGTTCGAGGGGGACAACAACGTGCTCCTCCAGCTCGTCGGGAAGCGGCTGATGACCGACGCCGGCAGGGAGATGATGCAGATGGACGTGGCGGGCACCGTGCGGTGGGTCGCCGCGCGCGCCGCCGACACGGCCCTGCACCGCACGCCGCTGCGCCGGGCGGCGCAGTCGATCCGGGACTCCGGTTCGAAGGCGCGCTCCGCCGGGCACCTGCGCTCCGCCGACGTCCAGCGCGAGCTCCTCGAGGAGCGCGTGGAGACGATGGTCGAGGAGATCGTCCTCGGGATGCGCGCCGCCCGCGGCGAGTCCGACGAGAAGGCCTTCGAGGTCTTCAACTCCCACCAGGACCGGATCATCGCCGCGGCGCGTGCGCACGGCGAGCTGCTCGCGTGGGAGGCGTTCACCGACGCCCTGTCGCGCGTGCGGGACAAGGAGACCTTCGAGGTGCTGCGGACCGTGCGCGACCTCTACGGCCTCACCGTCATCGAGGCCGACCTCGCCTGGTACCTCGTCAACGGCCGGATGACCATGCAGCGCGCGAAGACCGTGACCAGCTACGTCGAGCGGCTGCTGGCGCGGCTGCGGCCGCACGCGAAGGCGCTGGTCGACGGGTTCGGGTACTCGCCCGAGCACCTCGGCGCGACGATCGCCGGCCCGGGGGAGGGGGAGCGGCAGCGCGCGACGCGGGAGTACCAGCGGCGGCTGCGCGCTTCCGGCGAGGCGCCCGTGGACGAGAAGACGATGCGGGCGCGGGCGAAGCAGGCGTCCCAGGACGCGACGGCGGAACAGCCCGGCGCGCCTGCCTGACTAGTTCCTTCGCCGACCGTTCCCAACCTTTCGCCGACCTCACCTTTCGACGACCTAACAGGTTGTGCGCTGACCCCGCCGACGCCGTCGGCTGTCTCGGCTGTCGGTGTGTGAGGTCGGCGGAGGGGCGGTCGCCACCGCGCCGACCCAGGGAGTTGTGTGCCGAGCCAAGGTGTTGTGCGCCGACCCAGGTAGTTATGTGCCGAACCAGGTAGTTATGTGCCGAACCCACCGACGCCGTGACCTGGCTCGGCACTCAACCCGCAGGCTCGGCGTTAAACCCCTGGCTCGGCAGTCAATGTCTGAGGTCGTCGGGGGCGAGAGCTTCCGCATCGATAGGCGCATCGAGTCTGCATCACGTACGATGCAGTCATGCGCACCACCGTCGATCTGCCCCCCGCGGTGCATCGACGTGCCGTGGAGCTGGCCCGCTCCCGTGGCACGTCGCTGTCGTCCGTGCTCGCTGAGCTCACCGTCCGCGGCCTCGGGCAGCTCGACGCGCCGGTCGAGATCAGCACGAACCCGCTGACCGGTCTCCCGGTGCTCTCCGTCGGCCGTCGGGTGACGTCGCAGGACGTGGCTGACGCGCTGGACGACGAGCCGTGACCCACCTCCTGGACGCGAACGTGCTCATCGCGCTCGCAGTCGCCGAGCACGAGCACCATGAGCGGGCAGCAGCCTGGCTCGCCGGCGTGGAGACGTTCGCGCTGTGCCCCGTGGTCGAAGGTGCACTCGTGCGGTTCCTCGTCCGGACCGGCGAGGGAACTGCTGCCGCGGCGGCTCTGCTCGACGGGTTCGGCGGTCATCCGGCGTGCCGGTTCTGGAGTGACGATCTGTCGTACCGCGATGTCGAGCTCGACGGGATCCACGGGCACCGCGAGGTGACGGACACCTATCTCGTCGCCCTCGCGCGCCATCACGAAGGCCGCCTCGCCACCTTCGACTCGGCGCTCGCCGCCCGGTTCCCCGACGCGACGACGATGGTCCCGTAGTCGGCCGGACGCCTCCCCTCCACGCGCACCCACGTCCGTTGCGTCTCCAGCGCCCAGAACCACACGAACAGCGCGATCTCGTACCACTCGACGGCGAGCAGCCGGTACTCCCACCCGATCAGGTGCAGCACCCCGAAGATCGGCGCCCCCGCCACCATCAGCCAGAAGATCAGCTGGTAACGGCGGCGCAGGTCGCGGCGGCCCGAGTCGAGGGAGGCGTGCGGCCGCCCGGCCAGCTCCGGCCACGCGTGACTAGCCACCGCGATCGCGAGGTTGACGATGAGCAGCACCGCGGCTGCCACGTGGATTCCCGCGAAGTCGCCTCCCTCGACCACCCGCCAGACCACGAGCCCGACGAACGCCACGAGCACCACGTTCATCGCGTTCGCCGCCACCCGGGTCAGCCGGTGCCGCTCGATCGGCGCCGGCCGCGACGGCGAGAACCGCAGCTCCAGCACGACGAACACCACCGACATCACCAGCACCGTCACGCAGGTGGCCCGCAGGGCGGTGACCATCTCGTGGCGTGCGGCGTCGTCGAGGGCGTCGAGCGTGGGCCCGATCGAGGTCGGCACGAGCGCCACGAAGATCGCGAAGAACCCCGCGACGTCGAGGCTGAAGTCCTCCAGCGCCGACGCGCCGCGGTACGCCACCAGGCACGCCGCGATCGCCATCATCACGCCGACGAACATGTCCCGGATCGGCCCCAGGTAGTACGCGCTGATCGACTCCTCGATCGCGCCAAGCCAGAAGAACGCGAGCACGGACCCGAGCAGCAGCAGCGCCGGCAGCGTCATGAGCATGAGCCGCAGGTACAGGTACGTCACCCGAGACACCGCGCCCGACGCCGGAGCCTCGCCCGCGTTGTCTGCCTCGCCCGGGGCGAGGGTCGGGTCGGTCGCGGGGCGCCGCCCCGATGGTCGACCGTCGCCCGCCCGATCCGCCCCTGCACTCACGGCGTCAGGTTATCCAGCGCCGCCGACGTCGGTCCCACCCGCGCGGTCGCTCAGCGCCGCCGCCAGAGGTCCTGGTCGGGCGGGGTGGCCCAGGGCCGGTCGGCCGGTGCGCTCGGGCGCGCGGTGGCCGGGCGGGGATGTGCGCCGTCGGGCGTGGTCTTGGCGGTTGCGGGGCTGGCGGTTGCGGAGGGAGACGGCGAATCGGGCGGTCCGGCAGGGCGGTGGGAAGCGGGGCGGTGCCGGTCGTCGTCGGGGGCGGTGGTCGTCCCCGCATCGTCGGCGCGGTCCCGCTCCTGCATGACGTGCTCGGCGAGGCGGCGGGCCGTGGCCGCGCGGCGTGCGGGCGAGTTCACCCGCGCGGCGATCGGCAGGAGCAGCAGCGCGAGCAGGATGCCCACGCCGATCGCCTCCTTCCACAGGACCGGCCAGAGCCCGGGGCGCAGGACCGCCCCGTTGTCCGCGAGGCAGACGAAGCTGGTGGAGACGCCTTGTCCGCCGTCGGCGAGGGCGGTGGTCGTCGAGATCGCGCGGACGTCCTCGTAGCCAGGCGGGCAGATGAAGCCGAGGGGTTGCAGCAGCTCGACGTGCCCCGGCCAGATGAACCACAGCGCCATGAGCACGAACGGGACGATCGGCGCGGCGATGAGCACGGCGAGGAGGGGGACGGCGAGCGCGCTGCCGCCGGGGTCGAGTGCGGACGCGGACGCGGACGCGGTTGCGGTTGCCGGGGCGGACCGGGCCGGGGCCGTGCGCGAGTGCGGGGGCGTGGAGGGGTGTCCGGCGTCGGGCATGGTCATTGGACGAGCTCCCCGTCGGCGTCGAAGGTGACGCGCTCGACCGTGCGCCGTGGATCGCTGAACGTGAACGCGATCTCGGGCGCGCAGTGCGGTGGCATGCCGGGTGGGTCGCCGGTGGGGGACATCGCGTGGGCGTCGGTGGCGCGTGGAGGGGCGCAGCTGACGGCGAGGTCGACGGCCATCTCGCCGGGGGCGACGCCGCGGAGCGCGAGGGCCTCGTCGTAGAGCTCGCCGATCCGGTCGAGCGCGGGGACGTCGGAGAGGACGAACCAGCCGTCGACGGCGTCGGTCGGGTAGGGGCCGATGTTCGACGCGTCGTCGAGGCCGCGCACGTTCCACTGGTCCCACAGAGGCTCGGTGGCCGGCGAGGCGAGGACGGTGACGTGCTCGGGGGACGCGTTCATGCGGTTGATGGCGAGCTGGGCGGGGCTCACGTCGAGGGCTCCGGCGACGGCGTCCCGGGCGGACTCGAAGCGCTCCCGGTCGGCGCTCGGGCCGCGGTGGGCGGCCTCGTCGAGGACCTCGTGGTACGGCTCGGCGCCGACGCAGGCGGTGAGCGTGGTGGCGAGCGCGGCGGTGACGATCACGAGCCCGACGGCGGAGCGCACCCCGTGCCTCCGCCTCCCCTGCGTCGTGGTCGAGCCCGGGGGAGTGGGGAGAGGGTCTCTCACGAGGCCAAGGTAAGCGTGATCACAGGTGGCGGGACCCGGCGGCCGGGGGGAGCGGTGCCCATGCGGGTGGCGCTGCGATGTCGTGGTCGTCGTCAGTCCGGCTCCCGAAGTCGGATCGGTCGTGGACCGGTCGCGCCGAGCGACAGCGCCCATGGGCCCGGCCCGAGCTTGACCGCCTGTCGCTGAAGTCGTTGTTCATGCCTGAGGAAGAGATCGACCTGATCGGACGGCGAGAGGTCGCGCTTGGCGCCGATCCACACGGATCGGATGCCGTGCTCCCAATAGACGCGCAGCTCGGCTGGGCGCGTGCGAATCCGGCGGTCGCGACTGAGCACGATCAGGTCGCGGTGAGCGATCACAGGCATCCACTCGGTGTCAGGGGTGCCGAGAGGGACCTCGGGGAGGTCCGGGTGGTCGGGGAAGAGAATGTCGGTCCGTCCCGCGCGATGAAGGAGCAGGCCCAGTCCGAGTGCGTTCTCGTCGGTGAAGTACCTCGGGGCCGGCGGCACCTCCATGTCAGGCGACCCGGTCGGTGCTCGCGATCATCTCGAACCTCAGCGCGGAGTCCACCTGGTCGGGGCTGAGTGAGTAAAGGTCAGCGAGTTCCTCGCGGTTGGAGCCCGCACGGTAGGCCTCAGCAAGAACCTCGGTCCTCACGTTGCGGACCGCAGGCTGGCCGAAGGCATGGCGGGGGTCCATCACGACCTCGGGGGCGTATCGGTGGAGTCGGAGGCGGCCCGCGACCGCGCCCTCGTAGTCGATCGACCGATGGAATCGTTCGGCGGCCTCGGTGAGCACGAACTGTCCGTCTCGGACGACGACCATGCGTAACGGCCGATCCAGGCCCACGTCGTCCTGGACCAGTTGGACCAGCTCTCGGCCCTCGACGTCGAGGAACGGGCGCGCGTGCGCGAGCGGATAGCGCCCGAAGGTCTCCCG
Source organism: Georgenia sp. Z1344 (assembly GCF_049856295.1). Taxonomy (GTDB): domain Bacteria; phylum Actinomycetota; class Actinomycetes; order Actinomycetales; family Actinomycetaceae; genus JB111. Next base: position 159,572 of record NZ_JBNDMZ010000012.1, read on the forward strand.
GAGCTTCTCGATCGCCGGGCGCATGCGCGCGACGGCCACGTCAGGTGCCCGGAACTCGGCCAGGAGTCGGGCCTCGACCATCTCGCCCCAGGTGACCTCGTCGGAGCCCGTGGGTTCCTCTCGAAGGACCGGTTCGTAGAAGGTCTCGCGCCGTGTGTAGCCCTCGAGCCACCGACGCCCGGTCCCCGGCTGGAGCGCGACCAGTCGGTCTACGTCCGCGTAGGAGTAGAGCGCTCGGTCGAGCAGGGAGGCTGTCATGACCGGATTCTCGCACTCGGGATCCGGCGTTGCTCGCGTTATCAACAGGGTGGCGCGGGGTGCGTCAGCGCTTGCCCCAGAGGTCGTCGACCGGGCCGCTCGCCCAGCCGCCTGAGGTGGGGGTGGCCGGGCCGGCCGGTGCTGTCGGGTAGCTCGAGGTGGTCGGGCCGGCAGACGTGGGGTTGCCGGCCGCCTGGGTGACCGGGGGCTGTGGGGCGGTCGGGCCGGACGACGAGCCTCTCCGCGACGGCAGCACGGCGATGAACACGACGACCGCGACGACCACCAGTCCGATCATCACCGTCTCGCGCCAGATCACGCTCCACCAACCGGGGTCGAGGACGGCGCCGGAGGCGCTCCGGCACAGCTCCCTCGTGTCGATGATCGGATCCTCGCCCACCTCGGAGTACGTGCGGCTGAACTCGTTGGCGAGTGCGTAGCCGTCGGGGCAGAACAATGCGTCGGGGAAGTAGTTGATGTGCGTCGGCCAGACACCCCACGCGAGGATCAGCATCGGGACCACGGCGATGAGGACGAAGCAGACCGACGCGGCCAGGGGGAGGAGGAAGTTCTGCAGGACCTTCAGCGCGGGACGGGGGCGGTCGGCCCGCTCGTTGTGCACGGTCTCATCCTGCGCCACGAGGCGGGCGCGCCCCACGGGTACCGCTCCCCGGTCACCGAGACCGCTCCCCGGTCACGAGAACCGCCCTTTTGCCGCCCAGGTAGATTCGACCCAGCCAGGCCGTAGTCACAGGCCCGCACGTCAGTCCGCCCGCGAGTCCGTGAGGTCGCCAGCATGTCCGCAGACACCCCCGCATCCGGCGCCGGAGCGCCCGACGAGACGCACGGCTCGCCTGCGCCTGCACCAACCGCAATCTCGACGACGAACGACGACGCCGCGCCTGCACCAACCGCAATCTCGACGAACAGCTCCACCACCCCGGCCCCGCGGCACGACGAGACCGTCGACGACGCCGCCGCGACCCCGGCCACCCCGATGCCCTTCGCGGAGCTCGGCCTCAAGGACAACGAGTACGCGCGCATCGTCGAGCTCCTCGGCCGCCGCCCCACCTCCGCCGAGCTCGCCATGTACTCGGTCATGTGGTCGGAGCACTGCAGCTACAAGTCCTCCAAGCGCCACCTGCGCCAGTTCGGCGACAAGACGACGGACGCGATGAAGGAGAACCTCCTCGTCGGCATCGGGGAGAACGCGGGCGTCGTCGACGTCGGCGACGGGTGGGCCGTCACGTTCAAGGTCGAGTCCCACAACCACCCGAGCTACGTGGAGCCGTTCCAGGGCGCGGCGACCGGCGTGGGCGGCATCGTCCGCGACATCATCGCCATGGGCGCCCGCCCGATTGCCGTCATGGACCAGCTGCGGTTCGGCGCGCCGGACCACCAGGACACGTCACGTGTCGCGCACGGCGTCGTCGCGGGTATCAGCTCGTACGGCAACAGCCTGGGCCTGCCGAACATCGGCGGCGAGCTCGACCTCGACCCGGTCTACCAGGGCAACCCGCTGGTCAACGCCCTCGCGATCGGCGTGCTGCGCCACGAGGACATCCACCTCGCGAACGCGTCCGGCGCGGGCAACAAGGTGGTCCTGTTCGGCGCGCGCACGGGCGGCGACGGCATCGGCGGCGCGTCGATCCTCGCGTCGGAGACCTTCGACGAGGGCGGGCCGGTCAAGCGCCCGTCGGTGCAGGTCGGGGACCCGTTCATGGAGAAGGTGCTCATCGAGTGCTGCCTCGAGCTCTTCGCCGGCGAGCTCGTCGAGGGCATCCAGGACCTCGGCGCGGCCGGCATCTCCTGCGCCACCTCCGAGCTCGCGTCCAACGGCGACGGCGGCATGCACGTCGACCTCGAGACCGTCCTCCTGCGCGACCCCAGCCTCACCGCCGGCGAGATCCTCATGAGCGAGTCGCAGGAGCGGATGATGGCCGTCGTCGCGCCGGACAAGCTCGACGCCTTCCTCGCCGTGACCGAGCGGTGGGAGGTCGAGACCTCGGTCATCGGCGAGGTCACCGGCACCGGCCGCCTGACGATCGACCACCACGGCAGCCGGATCGTCGACGTCGACCCGCGCACCGTCGCCCACGACGGCCCCGTCTACGACCGCCCCTACGCGCGGCCGGACTGGCTCGACCCGATCGTCGCGGACACCGCCGCAGATCTTTCACGCCCGACGACGCCGGACACCCTCGCGGCCGACATCCGCGCGGTCGCCCTCGACCCCAACCAGGCGTCCAAGGGCTGGGTGACCGACCAGTACGACCGCTTCGTCCAGGGCCGCACGGCCCTCGCCCAGCCCGACGACGCCGGCGTCCTGCGCATCGACGAGTCGACCAACCGCGGCGTGGCGCTCGCGACCGACGCCAACCACCGCTACGCGTTCCTCGACCCGCGTACCGGCGCCGCCCAGGCCCTGGTGGAGGCGGCCCGCAACGTCGCCACCGTCGGCGCCCGCCCGATGGCCGTCACCGACTGCCTCAACCTCGGCAACCCCGAGGACCCGGGCGCGATGTGGCAGCTCGTCGAGACGGTCACGGGCCTCGCGGACGCCTGCCTCGCGTACGGCATCCCCGTCACCGGCGGCAACGTCTCGCTCTACAACTCGACCGGCGAGCCGGGCACGGCGACCTCCTCGATCCATCCCACCCCCGTGGTGGGCGTCCTCGGCCTGCACGACGACGTCACGCGCGCCACGCCGTCCGGCTGGCGTGGGCAGGGGGAGACCATCGTCCTCCTCGGCACCACCGCGCTCGAGCTCGACGGCTCCGCCTGGGCGCAGACCGTGCACAGCCACCTCGGCGGCACGCCGCCGCGGGTCGACGTCGCGGCGGAGAAGGCCCTTGTCGAGACCCTGCTCGCCATCCACGGCGAGGGGCTCGCCACGGCCGCCCACGACCTCGCGACCGGCGGCCTCGCCCAGGCGCTCGTCGACGCGTCGACCCGCTACGGCGTCGGGGCGGAGATCGATCTCACGCCGGTGACCGAGCGCGACGGGATCGACCTCGCGACGGCCCTGTTCAGCGAGTCGCAGGCGCGGGCGCTCGTCGTCGTCGCGCCGGGGGACGTTGCCCGGGTGGAGGCGCTCGCCGCCGCGCAGGGCGTACCGTGCGCGACGGTCGGAACCACCGGCGGGACCACCCTCGCGGTCGGCGGAGTCACGGGGATCGACGTCGTCGGGCTTGCCGAGGACTCGGCGGCCGTGCTGCCCGCACTCTGGGACTGATCTCGACGCGAGGTGGTCGACGCGGCATCGTGGGGGAACCCACGACCCGCCGTTGGCACGTTGCTGAGACAATCGTGGACGGTGACTGGTGCGTCCCGTGCCCCACGGCCGACGCACCACGCGTGAGCCGCGCGAGCACCACCGAACGCGAGCAGCCCCGAACGACTGTCGCGAGTACCGAACGGACCACCCGCCCGGCGTGAGCCGGGCCCGATGTCAGGAGCCGCATGATCGACGAGCTGCAGGCGGTGTACGACGAGGTCGTCACCCGCGACCCGGGCCAGCCCGAGTTCCACCAGGCCGTGCACGAGGTGCTCGGCTCGATCGGCGACATCGCCCTGCGCGAGGACTACGAGCGGGCCGCGATCCTGCGCCGCATCGTCGAGCCGGACCGCCAGATCATGTTCCGCGTCCCGTGGGTCGACGACGCCGGCCGCACCCAGGTCAACCGCGGCTACCGCGTGGAGTTCTCCTCCGCGCTCGGCCCGTACAAGGGCGGGCTGCGGTTCCACCCGTCGGTCAACCTCGGCGTCATCAAGTTCCTCGGCTTCGAGCAGATCTTCAAGAACGCGCTCACCGGTCAGGGCATCGGCGGCGGCAAGGGCGGGTCCGACTTCGACCCGCACGGCAAGTCCGACAGCGAGGTCATGCGCTTCTGCCAGTCGTTCATGACCGAGCTGTACCGCCACATCGGCGAGTACACCGACGTCCCCGCCGGCGACATCGGCGTGGGCGGCCGCGAGATCGGCTACATGTTCGGCCAGTACAAGCGCATCACCAACCGCTTCGAGGCCGGCGTGCTGACCGGCAAGGGCACCGGCTGGGGCGGCTCGTTCGGCCGCACCGAGGCCACCGGCTACGGCACCGTCTTCTTCACCGAGCGCATGCTCAGCCGCCAGGGCAAGTCGCTCGACGGCCAGCGCGTCGTGGTCTCCGGCTCCGGCAACGTGGCGATCTACGCGATCCAGAAGGCCCAGCAGCTGGGCGCGCACGTCGTGGCGTTCTCCGACTCCTCGGGCTACGTGCTCGACGAGCAGGGCGTCGACGTCGAGCTCCTCCGCGAGGTCAAGGAGGTCCGTCGCGGCCGCGTGGCCGACTACGTCGAGGGGCGTCCCGGAGCCGAGCTCCGGACCGAGGGCTCCGTCTGGGACCTGCCGTGCACGATCGCGCTGCCCTGCGCCACGCAGAACGAGCTCGACGAGAACCACGCCCGCACGCTCGTGGACAACGGGGTGATCGCCGTGGCCGAGGGCGCGAACATGCCCTCGACGCCCGAGGCCGTCGACATCTTCCAGGCCGCCGGCACCGCGTTCGGCCCGGGCAAGGCCGCGAACGCCGGGGGCGTGGCGACGTCCGCCCTGGAGATGGAGCAGAACGCCTCGCGCGAGCAGTGGAACTTCGACAAGACGGTGGCGCGGCTCGAGGTCGTCATGACCCAGATCCACGACACCGTGGCGCGCACGGCCGAGCGGCACGACGCCCCGGGGAACTATGTCCTCGGTGCGAACGTCGCCGGCTACGCCAAGGTGGCGGACGCCCTCCTCGCCCACGGCGTCGTCTGACCACTTCTTGTCGAGAGTGCGGGTTGGCTCGCAACTTCCTTCGTCGAGATTGCGGTTCGTCGTCACCGAGATTGCGGTTTGTCGTCGTCGAGATTGTGGTTGGGGCCCCAACCGCAATCTCGACGAGGGGCGGGCGGCCCGAACTTGACCGGGCCGGTTCCCCACCGCACTCTCGATGAACGAGGGCGCTCTCACGCTGGACAGACGGAGGCTCCCAACCGCAATCTCGACGAGCACCAACCGCAATCTCGACGAATTCCCCTCGGCAACACCCCTCGGAGGAGACATGACCCGCACGGTTCGTCCGGCGCTCACCGCCGGCATCCTCGGCGCGGCCCTCGCGCTCGCGGCCTGCACGGGTGACGACTCGTCCGCCCCCGCCGCCGAGACCCCGCCGGAGTCCGACACCTCCGCCGCCGAGGCCGACCAGCGCGCCGAGGAGGCCGCGGCCACGCTCGCGGACCTGCCGACCACGGACGTCGACGTCAGCCCCGACGAGAACTACCTCACCGCCGTCGGCGCCCCGGACGCCGAGGTGACGATGGTCGTCTTCGAGGACTACCTGTGCCACTACTGCCAGGCCATGTCCACGCAGGCGCTGCCGGAGCTGCAGGACCTCGTCGACGACGGCACGCTGCGCATCGAGTACCGCGACGTCGGCGTGCTCGCCCCCCAGTCCGTCACCCTCGCGCAGGCGGCGTGGGCGGCCGCGCAGCAGGACGGCTACGCCGCGTACCACGAGTCGCTCATGGCCGACCCGCCGGCGGCCGAGGACGTCACGGCGGAGACGCTGACCGAGCGTGCCGTCGAGGCCGGCCTCGAGCCCGAGCAGTTCGGCACCGACCTCGCCGCCGCCGACACCGCCGCCCAGATCAGCGCCAACGCCCAGCTCGCGATGGACATCGACCTCAGCGGCACGCCGACCACCGTGGTCGGCGGGTTCGTCATGGTCGGCCTGCAGGACGCGGAGACGCTGCGGCTCGCCGTCGAGGGCGTCGCCGCGGGTGTCACGCCGGGCGGGGAGACCTCGAGCGAGTCGGGTTCCGGCCCCTCCGCGTAAGGACGATGCCCGACGCCGAAGCTCACCTCGCGTGCGTCGCGGAGGGCCGCGTAGCGGCCACGATCGACGACGACGAACGACTCGCCCGCTCCCGGGATTCCGCGTCCTCGTCGAGAGTGCCGTTGGGGCCCCAACCGCACTCTCGGCGAGAGAAGTGGCGTCAGCGCAGTCGCGACACATCGGGCACCTCGCCGGCGCCCGACCAACCGCGGGTGAACTCTTGGAGACCGGCGAACGATCCCATAGTTTGGCCTTCACCCCGGGGATAACCTGGCCGAGCCTTACCCCTGTCGGCCAGACGAAAGACTGAGGTCTCTCTCCCATGTCACGCCCCTCCCGCGTCAGGATCACGGCCAGCGCCGGCGTCCTCGCGCTCATCGGATCGGTCGCCGCTGCGGCCCCGGCCTTCGCGGTCGAGAACGAGGACGGCACGGTCACCATCGACCTCGCCGTCATCACCGACTTCCACGGCCACATCGAGACGGCCGCCCAGGTGCAGACCGTCGTCGACGGCATCCGCGCCGAGAACGAGACCGGCACGCTGTTCCTCAGCGCCGGTGACAACATCGGCGGCTCCGCGTTCGTGTCGGCCATCGCCAACGACCAGCCGACGATCGACATCCTCAACGCGATGGGCCTGAACCACACGGCCGTCGGCAACCACGAGTTCGACCAGGGCTACGAGGACCTGCGCGACCGCGTCATCCCGGCGTCGGAGTTCTCGCACCTCGGCGCGAACGTCGCCGGTGCGCCGGAGATCGCGGACCCGGGCTTCGTCGTCGAGGAGATCGACGGCGTCAGCGTCGGCATCATCGGCACGGTCACCTCCGACACCCCGAACGTCGTCTCGCCAGCCGGTATCGAGGGCCTCGAGTTCCAGGACGAGGTCGACGTCGCCAACGAGCGCGCCGCCACCCTCAGCGACGGTGACGACGCCAACGGTGAGGCCGACGTCGTCGTCGCACTCATCCACGAGGACGCCGACATCATCGCCCCGGGGCTCGACGAGAACATCGACGCCGCGTTCGCCGGTCACTCGCACCTCCTGAAGAACACCGAGACCGGCGCCGGCGCCCCGCTGCTCCAGCCGGGCAACTTCGGCAGCCACGTGGCCAACACGCAGCTGACCGTCAACCCGGAGTCGGGTGAGATCACGGTCGACACGGCCGAGAACATCGAGATCACCGAGGAGACCGCGCGCGACGCGGACATCGAGGCGCTCTACCAGGAGGCCCTGGCCGAGAGCCAGGTGCTCGGCCAGGAGGAGGTCGGCACCGTCATCGCGCCGTTCAACCGCGGCTCGCGTACCGGCGCCCCGGACGGCACCAACCGTGGCGCCGAGTCCACGCTCGGCAACCTGCTCGGCGACGCCGCGCTCGCGTCGGCGAACGAGTTCAACCTCAACGCCGACATCGGCGTCATCAACCCGGGCGGCATCCGCGCGGACCTCGACCCGAACGGCGACGGCACGGTCACCTACGCGGAGGCCTTCGACGTCCAGCCCTTCGGCAACACGATCGGCGCCGTGACGATCCCGGGCGCGGACCTGCGTCTGCTCCTCGAGCAGCAGCTGCGCACCGCGACCGACTCGCACCCGTACCTCGCGCTCGGCTGGTCCGAGAACCTCGACTACGTGTGGGACCCGGAGAGCAACGAGATCCTCTCGCTGACGATCGACGGCGAGCCCGTGGCCGACGACCAGGAGATCCGCATCGCGGGCAACACCTTCCTCCTCGCCGGCGGTGACGCCTTCACCGGCTTCACGGACAACGCGAGCAACTTCGTCGACACCGGCGTCCAGGACGTGCAGGCGCTCAACGACTACCTCGCGGCCAACGAGCAGCTGGCCCCGAGCTACGACCAGGCGTCGATCGGCTGGACCGGTCCGACCACGGCCGCGGCCGGCGAGACCGTCTCGGTCGACCTCTCGGGCCTGTCCTTCACCACCGAGCCCGACGCCAAGCCCTTCGAGGTCGAGGTCCTCCTCGGCGACGAGGTCGTCGGCACGGGCGAGGTCAACAACGACCCGTCGGACGGCTACAACACGACCGGTACCTCCACGGTCGAGATCACGATCCCCGAGGGCGCCGAGGCCGGCGAGCAGTCGCTGACCGTCAACGCCGAGCCCACCGTGGCCCAGGTGCCCTTCGAGGTCACCGCCGGCGCCGAGGAGCCCGAGCCGACGCCCCCCTCGGCCGGTCGCGGCTTCTACCTCAACAACGGCTGGGACGCGAACGCCGAGCACGAGTTCTCGTTCGGCCGCGTCGGTGACGACGTCCTCGTCGGCGACTGGGACGGCGACGGGCAGGACACCCTGGGCGTGCGTCGCGGGAACGCCTACTTCCTCACCAACTCGCTGTTCGGCGGCGACGCCGACGTCGAGCTGACCTACGGCCGCGCCGGCGACACGGTGCTCGTGGGTGACTGGGACGGCGACAGCGTGGACACCTTCGCCGTGCGCCGCGGCAACGGCTACTTCCTCTCGAACTCGCACGAGTCGGGCTGGGCGGAGACCGAGCTGGACTACGGCCGTGCGAACGACCAGGTCCTCGTCGGTGACTACGACGGCGACGAGGTCGACACCTTCGCGGTTCGCCGTGGCAACACCTACTTCGTCTCCAACACGCTCGAGTCCGGCTGGGCCGACGCGGAGTTCGACTACGGCCGCTCGGGCGACGAGGTGCTCGTGGGTGACTGGGACGGCGACGGCAACGACACGTTCGCCTCGCGTCGCGGCAACCTCTACCTCATGTCCAACGCCCTCGAGGGTGGCTGGGCCGAGATCGAGCAGAACTACGGCCGCTCCGGCGACGAGGTCTTCGTCGGCGACTGGGACGGCGACGGCTCCGACACCCTGGGTGTCCGCCGCTGATCCAGGAGGGATGCGCCCGCCTCGCCCTCATGGCGAGTGAGCGGACGTCCTCTTGACGAGTGAGCGGACCTCGGTCCGACACACATCGAGCGCTCCTCCACCCGATCCGGGTGGGGGAGCGCTCGGTCGTTCACGGGCCATGGTCGACAATCCCGGCACGGAAAGTGCTGGCAACAATGCGGGGCGCCGTCGTCGGTGGTGTGAGTCTCGAGTCAGCCGCGGGGGAGCGTCATTCCACCCGCGGTGCACCGCGCAACGGATGCGCAGGTGCGTGAGTCGAGGACGACTACAGGAGGACGGACGATGTCAGGATCCCCACGCGCGAGACGACTGCGGGTAGCCGTCGGCACAGCGGCCACGGTGCCGATGCTGTTGACGGCCGTATTGTCCGGCGGAGCCGCTGCCACCCAGAGTCCCACGGACGACACGACCGACGACGCCGGCATCGCCGAGAGCTCCGCGAACGTGCCCGCGACCCCAACCCTCACCGCGATCCCGGAGGTGCGTGGCCCGATCGCCGAGACGTCCGACAGCCTCATGTGGTCCGGGATGGAACGCGCGCGGGTGCCGTTCGACGTCGCAGACCACGGGTACGTCGAGGAGGAGTACTTCCTGTCCGGCACGGCCAACGTCTACGACGACGCCGACGGCATCGAGATCACCCGCGAGGAGGTCCCGTACGTCAACAACATCCTCGTGCGCCGGCCGGCGGACCCCGCGGACGCGAGCGGCGTGGTCCTCGTGGACATCCTCAACGCCTCGAACGGTTTCCCGGGCGAGGACCACTGGCGGCGCATGTGGGACTGGGCGATGGAGGAGGGGCACACCGTCATCGGCCTCACCTCGAAGCCGATCCAGGTGAACGCGCTGCAGAACTACGACCCGGAACGGTACGCCGACCTGTCCTGGGTGACCGACCCGTCGGTAGACCCGGGCCCGATCGTCGCGGACCCCGAGGACCCGGGGTCGTTCGACCCGTTCATGCTCGTCGAGGGCTCCGAGGAGGGGCTCGTCTGGGACATCACCACCCAGCTCGGAGTGCTGCTCGCGAGCGACGAGGCAGGAACGATCCTCGGCGGCCAGACGCCCGAGACCACGCTGCTGCTCGGCCAGTCGCAGTCCGGCGTGTACCTCAACACCTACACGAGCGCCTTCCACGAGGCGCAGGCCGAAGCGAACGGCGGTTCCGTCTGGGACGGGTACCTCAACTCCGTCGGCGCCGTGCTCGAGCGCCCGCTATCGCAGAGCGACGAGGGCGGCTTCGTCACCGTTCCGGGGGCGGAGCCGGGCTTCGACGTCCCCTTCATCACGGTCTCGTCCGAGGGCGACGCCGGCCTGTTCGGTGCGGCCACCCTCGCCGAGACCGAGCTGCCCGAGAACCGCTTCCACTGGCAGGTCCCCGGCACGCCGCACACCGACCTGCTCTCGACGGTCATTCCTGCGGACGAGGAGATCCATCAGGCGGGGCGTGTGCCCAACACCCAGGTGCACGACGCCGACTTCCGCGACGCGCTCAACCTCTACCCGCTCGAGCCGGCGATCATCGCCGCTGCCGAGGCACTGGTCGACGCCGACCAGGACGGCACGGCCCCGGCGCAGTCGCGGTGGTTCGACCAGACCGAGGCCGAGCTCGTCCGGGACGGTGACGGCAACGCCACCGGCGGGGTGCGGTACGGGCTCATCGAGCACCCGCTCGGGACGTACGCCGGAGCCGCGTCCCCAGGTGCCGTATACGGCTCGATGGACCTCATCTCGGCCGAGGAGTTCGCCGCCCGGTACGGGACACGGGACGCGTACCTCGAGATCGTGTCGTCCGTCGACGCCGAGCTGATCGAGGCCGGTTACCTCACGGAGTACGGCGCCGAGTACTTCCTCGACGTCGCAGAGCAATTGCTCGACCGCATCGGCGTGACCGATGAGCCGGAGGAGCCCGAGCCCACGCCCCCCTCGGCCGGCCGCGGCTTCTACCTCAACAACGGCTGGGACGCGAACGCCGAGCACGAGTTCTCGTTCGGCCGCGTCGGTGACGACGTCCTCGTCGGCGACTGGGACGGCGACGGGCAGGACACCCTGGGCGTGCGTCGCGGGAACGCCTACTTCCTCACCAACTCGCTGTTCGGCGGCGACGCCGACGTCGAGCTGACCTACGGCCGCGCCGGCGACACGGTGCTCGTGGGTGACTGGGACGGCGACAGCGTGGACACCTTCGCCGTGCGCCGCGGCAACGGCTACTTCCTCTCGAACTCGCACGAGTCGGGCTGGGCGGAGACCGAGCTGGACTACGGCCGTGCGAACGACCAGGTCCTCGTCGGTGACTACGACGGCGACGAGGTCGACACCTTCGCGGTTCGCCGTGGCAACACCTACTTCGTCTCCAACACGCTCGAGTCCGGCTGGGCCGACGCGGAGTTCGACTACGGCCGCTCGGGCGACGAGGTGCTCGTGGGTGACTGGGACGGCGACGGCAACGACACGTTCGCCTCGCGTCGCGGCAACCTCTACCTCATGTCCAACGCCCTCGAGGGTGGCTGGGCCGAGATCGAGCAGAACTACGGCCGCTCCGGCGACGAGGTCTTCGTCGGCGACTGGGACGGCGACGGCTCCGACACCCTGGGTGTCCGCCGCTGATCCAGGAGGGATGCGCCCGCCTCGCCCTCATGGCGAGTGAGCGGACGTCCTCTTGACGAGTGAGCGGA
>NZ_JBNDMZ010000013.1:0-129333 GCF_049856295.1 Georgenia sp. Z1344
GGCGGTTTCAAGTGGTTGTTGCAACGAGTAGGTCGTTGAGTCGTTTCGCTGGAGTCTGCCAGCCCAGTGTCATGCGTGGTCGTGTGTTGAGTTCGCGGGCGACGGCGTCGAGGTCGCGCTGGGCGTAGGTGCGGAAGTCGGTACTCGAGCGGGGAAAGTACTGCCGCAGCAGGCCGTTGGTGTTCTCGTTCGAGCCTCGCTGCCAGGGCGAGTGCGGGTCGCAGAAGAAGACCCGGCAGTCTGTCGCCAGCGTGAAGTGGGCGTGCTTGGCCATCTCAGCGCCCTGATCCCAGGTCAGAGTCGCGGCCAGCTCGGCCGGCAGGCGGCCCATCGTCTCGATCAGCACGTCGATCACCTGCTCGGAGACCCTGCTCTCCGGTAGAGCGCCGAGCATGACGTACCGCGTGGAACGCTCGACCAGGGTGATGATCGCCGACGCGCTACGCGCACCGATGATCAGGTCACCTTCCCAGTGCCCGGGCACGGCCCGGTCTTCGACCTCGGCCGGCCGGGTGCTGATGTTCAGGCCATGGGTCCAGGCCTTGCCCGAGTGTGCCGCCCGCGCGAGGCGGGACTGGGGGCGCCGCCTGGTCCGCCCGGTACGGAGTGCGACCTGGCGTGCGATCTCGCTGCGCAGCCCGCCACGAGCTTGGTAGTAGATCGCTTGGTAGATCGTCTCGTGGGACACCCATCGCTCCGGCCGGTCGGGATACTCCTGACGAAGCCAGTGTGCGATCTGCTGCGGAGACCACCGCTGTTCGAGCTTGTCCCGCACCAGGGGCCATAGCCGGCCGCGACCCGAGGTCACCCCGCGGCGGCGATCGCCGGTCAACTTGCCGGGCCTGGGCCTGCGGGCCCGCTTGTCGGCCCTGCGCTGCGCGTTCCGGCACGAGTACGCCCACCGGTAGGCGCCACCACGACCGGCGGGATTGGCCTGCCGGCGTCCCGCCGGGGAACGCGTCCCGGGTGTGTCCAGGTGAGCGCCCCGGTAGGAGTTATTGCGAGTGACCTCGCGCCACACCGTGGTCCGGTGACGACCGATCCGCTCAGCGATCTGCGGGAACGTCAATCGCTGACCGAACAGCGCCTCGATCTTCGCCCGCTCCTCAAGTGTCAATCTCTTCCCAGCCATCCGTACACCCTCCCAAGGCGCACGTTGCAACAACCGATTGAAACCGCCGGCGGGAGGACCGCCTGACCCGCACTCTCGAGCAATCGTGGCTCCCAACCGCAATCTCGGCGTGCACCAACCGCAACCTCGATGGGCACCAACCGCAATCTCGACGACGGAGGGGTCAGGGGCGGGCGATCGCGTCGCGGAGGCGGCGGGCCGGGTCGGCGGCGACCTCCAGATCGAGCATCGGACGGGCGTCGCCGGCGAGGGACCGCCGCAGCGGCGGGACGTCGCGCGGGTGGTCCGCCGTCGCGGCCCCGGTGAGCCGGCCGGCCGCATCGGTCCACAGCCAGGTGGTGCCGGCGTCGTCGGACCGGACGACCGCGGGCTCGCCCGCGGGCGCGCCGAGCACCGCCACGTCGTGGCCGAACATCTCGGAGAACACGTACGACGCCGGGCGGGGCGGCGGCTCGAGACCGAGCAGTCCCGCGGCGACGGCCGCGGGATGGTGGAGGGCGCCCTTCCAGTGGGCGCCCGGCTCGACGGAGCCGTCGGGGAGAGCGGTGGCCGCGACGTCGCCGACCGCCCGCAGCCAGGCCGGCCCACCGATCGCGCGGCCGGTCGCGTCCACGAGGACGTGCCCGGAGCCGGTGAGCTCCGCGACGCCGGAGAGCCAGCCCGTCTCCGGCGCGGCGCCGAGGGCGGCGAGCACGGTGTCGGCCTGCAGCTCGCGGCCGTCCGCGAGCCTGACGGTCCGTCCGGCGGGCCGCACGGACGGGTGCGATCGCGCGGCCCCGTCGTCGGCCGATCCAGTGACGTCCCTGACCGCCGCGCCCGTGACGAGCCCGACCCCGGCCGCGTCGAACCACGCGCGCACGTGCGCGCCGAGGACCCCCGGCGCCCGTCCGAGCGGCTGCGCGCCGGCCTCGACCACGGTCACGTCGACGCCCGCCGCGGCCGCCGACCCGGCCACCTCCGCTCCTATCCACCCCGCCCCGACGACGACGAGCCGCGCACCGGGGGCCAACGCCTCGCGCAACGCGGCCGCGTCCGCCGCCGACCGGAGCACGCGCGCACCGGGCCACGGCGGGTCGACCGCCCGCGCCCCGGAGGCCGCGACGACGGTCCTCGCCCTCATGACGGCGCCGTCGTCGAGGGTGATCGCGGCCTCCTCGCCGAGGTCGCTGACCGAGGTGACCCTCGCGAGCCGGTGGTCGACGTCCAGCGCGGCGAGGTCGCCGAGCCCGGCGTCGGCAAGGGCCGGCGGAGCGTCCTGGGTCAGCAGGTGCGTCGAGAGGGTCGTGCGGTCGTACGGCGCGCGGTCCTCGGCCCCGACCAGCAGCATTGACCCGTCGAACCCGCCCTCGCGCAGCGCGGCGGCGGTCCTCAGGCCGGCCACGCCACCACCGACCACGAGCACGTCGACGGCGGTCTCGGGGGTGGCGTCGTCGTCGGAGGGGGAGCCGGGAGCCTGCATCCGGCCACGGTAGCCTCGCCGCGTGACGACCAACCGCGCACCCGTGCTGCCGGGGCTCGCGATCCTCGGGTGGCTCGTCGTCGTCGTGCTCGTGGGTGTCGTCGTCGACGTCCCCACGGCCTGCTACCTGCTCGCCGGGATGCTCGTCGTGGTCGCGGTGGTCCGGGCCGCCTTCGGGGCACGGGAGATCATCGGCGGACGGGCGCTCGCGATCGACCTGGTCACACTGCTCGGCGCGGCGGCGGTCCTCGCGTTCCTCGCGCCCTGGGGCGAGGCCGTCGCGGTCTGACCGGCCCGCCCGCGGGAGCGCGCCGCCCGGCGCGGGAGCGGTGCCCAGCACGAGCGCAGTGCCACACGCGGGCACGTGTCGCTCCCGGGCCCCCGACCTGATAATGGACGGGTGCACCCGTTACTGCAGGACTCCTTGCTCGTTCTCGTCTTCGTCCTCATCGGCGGTGTGTTCGCGGCCTCGGAGTTCGCGCTCGTCTCCCTGCGCGAGTCGCAGGTCCGGTCGATGGCCCAGAAGGGCGGCAGCGGCGCGACCGTCGCCAGGCTGACGGAGAACCCGAACACCTTCCTGTCCGCCGTGCAGGTCGGCGTCACGCTGGCCGGCTTCTTCTCGGCGTCCTACGGCGCGTCGACGATCGCCCCCTACGTCTCCCCGTACCTCGTGGACTGGGGTCTGTCCGAGAGCGCCGCCGGGACGGTCTCGTTCATCGGGATCACCCTCATCGTGTCCTACATGTCCCTCGTCTTCGGCGAGATGGTGCCCAAGCGTCTCGCCATGCAGGGGGCCGAGAAGTTCTCGATGGTGGTGGCCCGCCCGCTCAACCTCATCGCCCTCGTGCTGCGCCCGGTCATCTGGTTGCTCGACGTCTCGACGAACCTCGTGCTGCGCCTGCTCGGCCGCGACCCGCACGCCCGCGCCGAGGAGATGGACGCGGAGGAGCTGCGCCAGATCGTCGTCGGTCACGAGGGACTCGGGGACGAGGAGCGGCAGATCGTCGCCGACCTGCTGGCCGTGGGGGAGCGGTCCGTCCAGGAGGTGATGACGCCGCGCACCGAGGTCGAGTTCCTCGACGCCGACACGACGATCGACGAGGCCCGCGCCACCGTCGGCGCGATGGAGCACTCGCGCTACCCCGTCCGGGGCGAGAACGACGACGACATCCTCGGCTTCGTCCACGTCCGCGACTTCATCAACCCCGGGCCGGAGATCCGGTTCGTCCGCGACCTCGTGCGCGAGACCCTCTACTTCCCCACGGGCAAGGCGGTCCTGTCCACGCTCACCGAGATGCGCCGCACGCACGCGCACTTCGCCGTCATCGTCGACGAGTACGGCGGTACCGACGGCATCGTGACGATGGAGGACGTCGTCGAGGAGTTCGTCGGCGAGATCCACGACGAGTACGACCGGGAGGAGCCCGAGGTCGTCGAGGGCGCCGGTGCGGACGACGTCTCCGGGCTGCTCAGCCGCGCGGAGATCCAGCGGCTCTTCGAGGTCGAGCTGCCCGACGGGCCCTACGACACGCTCGCCGGCTACATCATGTCCGAGCTCGGCCGCCTGCCCGCCGAGGGCGACACCGTGGCCTGGGGCGACGCGACCCTCACGGTCCGCACGCTCGACGGCCGCCGGGTCGACCGCGTGACCGTCACCCGGGCCGAGCGCGACCCGGTCGACGACGGCGGACGCGATCTCGCCGTCGGTGCGGACGAGATCGGCGCCGACGGGCCGAAGGAGGCGGGAACCCCCAGGGGGCCGTCCGGCCCCCAGGTCGAGCTCCGGAACGCGGCGGAGCGGGGCGAGGACCCGCTTGCCGTCGACGGCCGGATCGAGAGCGGCGAGGGACGATCCGGCGCGGGCGGTACCGGGGCGCACTAGCCTGGGGTGGTGCGGGGCTCGACGGGCCGGTCGCGATCCGACCGGCTCGCACCCCACCGACCACGTCCACGTACCCCGACGAAGGAGTCCTGCATGTCCGCCACCCCCGTGAACGTCACCGTCACGGGCGCCGCCGGCCAGATCGGCTACGCCCTCCTGTTCCGCATCGCCTCGGGCCAGCTGCTCGGCCCCGACACCCCCGTGCGCCTGCGCCTGCTGGAGATCCCGCAGGCCGTCACGGCCGCCGAGGGCACGGCGATGGAGCTGGCCGACGGCGCGTTCCCGCTGATGGCCGGGGTCGACATCTTCGACGACCCGACGAAGGCGTTCGACGGCGCCAACGTCGGCCTGCTCGTGGGCGCGCGTCCGCGCGGCGCCGGCATGGAGCGCGGCGACCTGCTCGCCGCCAACGGCGGGATCTTCGGCCCGCAGGGCAAGGCGATCAACGCGGGGGCCGCGGACGACATCCGGGTCCTCGTCGTCGGGAACCCGGCCAACACCAACGCCCTCATCGCCGCGAAGAACGCGCCCGACGTGCCGGCCTCGCGATTCACCGCGATGACGCGGCTCGACCACAACCGGGCCGTCAGCCAGCTCGCCGCCAAGACCGGCGCCGCCGTCAGCGACATCGACCGGCTGACCATCTGGGGCAACCACTCCTCGACCCAGTACCCGGACCTCACGCAGACGACGATCGCCGGGGCGCCGGCGACCGACCTGCTCGCCGACCGCGAGTGGGTGGAGAACGACTTCATCCCGACCGTGGCCAAGCGCGGCGCCGCGATCATCGAGGCGCGCGGTGCGTCGTCGGCGGCCTCGGCCGCGTCGGCCGCGATCGACCACGTGCACGACTGGGTCAACGGTGTGACGGGCTCGTGGACCTCGGCCGCGATCTACTCCGACGGCTCGCACTACGGCGTGCCCGAGGGCGTCGTCTACTCGTTCCCCGTGACCTCGGAGAACGGGGAGTGGAGGGTCGTCGAGGGGCTCGAGATCGACGAGTTCTCGCGCGGGCGGATGGACGCGACGGCTGCCGAGCTGGTCGAGGAGCGCGACGCGGTTGCGGCGCTCGGGCTGATCTGACGGGGTTCCGTCGGCCGATGAGCCGGCGGTTGCCCGGCCGATGTGCTGGCGGAAGATCCGGCACGACGCCGGAGCGGACCTCACGGGGCCGCCACCTTCGGGTGGCGGCCCCGTCGTCGTGGGTCGACCGCCCCTCTTCGCTCGTCGAAGGATCAGGCGTCGATCGACCCCGAGGGGACAACTCCCCGTGGCCTGGATCATCCGTTCTTCAAGCAGGCGTTTTACTTGCCGGAACGCCCCATCTCGACCTGCGTGGCGGATCTTTGCCGATCAATTACCTCGACCATCCAGAAGGAGTCGCATGACCGAGGACAACCATGCCGGGCCGGAGCTCTCATTCGGTGTCGACGAGGGGCAGTTCGCACAGATTGGTGTGGACGAGGCCGGGCGGATCGCCTACGTGGAGATCGACGGCGGTTGGGCGTCCGAGCTGACCCCGGAGGAGCTGGCTGCAGCGCTGATGGAGGCATACGGTGCCGCTCAGATGGCGCGTGTACCGGCTGAGGGGGACGAGCCTGTGTCGGCCGGAGGACGACGGATTCCGCAGGTCACCCCGATCGCGGATGAGGTTCGCGCACGGCTGGAGGCGCGGCGCAACGGGACCGCCGGCGGTGCTAGGGATGCCGCCCGTCGCAGCACCGGTGCGCAGCCGGATAGCGGTATCGGGACAGAACCGAACCGCGGCGACCAGCTCGAACAGGCGAAACGCATGATCGAGCTTGCGCGTCGGGCACGGGAGGAGCGTGAGCTCTACCGCGACCGCCTGATGGAGATGTACTCGACCGAGTTCGAGGATGCGAACTCAGAGAAAAACTTGGCGGTCGTCTCACGTCACGGCTCTCCTGTCAGTTTGTCGATCGGGGAGATCTGGACGCGTCGACGGGCAGAGCCTCTCGCGCGCGCCCTGCTCGAGATCGTCGACGCCGCCGCCGCTCGTCTCGACGAGATGAACCGACGACTCGCGCAGGACTTCCCGGCAACCACCGAACTCATCACGCGCGCGCAGAACCGCTGACACTCTCACCAACGATCGGAGCAATGGAATGAACGTCAGGGTCGACACCGACGACCTTCGCACGGACGCCTCGCACTGGGAGGCGTTCTCGACCGATACCTTCACCCCCACCGCGAACCAGGTCGACGACCTCACGATGCCGGAAGGTGCACTTCCAGGTGCTGCGATCGAGCTCGGCGTGAAGGAGGCGTACGAGGCGGTCCGATCGACGGTCGACACGCTCGCGGGCGACGGGCCGACAGCCTTCACCGCCGTCGCCAGCGTGCTGCGGCGAGCGGCCGACATCTACGAGGACACCGACTACCAGTCCGAGATCGATTTCTCGCGCGTCTGAGCGCAGCACGATAGAAGGGACACCAAGACATGTCGCTCAAGGACTCGATCATCAGCGACGGAGGCGAGGCGCTACTCGAGATCGAGCAGCTCCTTGCCGACTGCACCGAGGTGCAGAACAGCTGCCCAGGCTTCCTCCGATATCTTGTGGACCCGACGATCGATCCTCTCCGTGAGGACGCCGAGGTGCTCATCGAATATGTCGAGGAGCTCATCGATCGTCTGGGCGATGCGGAACTCATCCGAGAGGTCGCACTGGACTGGCAGACCTGGGGCGATGACATGGGCGGTCATGCCACGAGCATCAGCCCGACGGGGACCAATCTTCCCTCGCTCGACTCATGGGACGACAACGGGGACGTCTATTCGACGGTGGCGGGGCAGCAGCACGCAGCAGTCGGTACCGCTCTGCCCGAGATCGCCTATGCGATCCATGATCAGCTCGAAGACATGGCGCAGCACCTGGAAAACTACTGGCGAGAAGCTTTCGAGTTCATCGGCCAGCTCGTTGGTGGGGTCGTCGGGGTCATCGGATCCATAGCGGGACTCATCGCGGCATGCCTTGCGACCGGCCTCACCGCAGGTCTCCTCGCGCTGGGAATCGTTGCGGCTGTCAGTGCGTTGATCGCGTCCATCACCGCGCTGGTCACCCTCCCGGGCAAGTGGGACGATGTCATGGCCGAACTTGATGGCATCACCGTCGATGCTCTCGGTGAGCTCCAGAGGATGCTCAACGATCCCATCGGCAATCACGCCAACCTTGACAGCGGCACGTGGCCGCCGCACATCGCGATCAACTGACGCGTCCGGTCCGGCACGGGACCGGACCTCACGGGGCCGCCACCTTCGGGTGGTGGCCCCGTCGTCGTGCGCGGCGAGGCATCCGTCGACGGCGCGCCGAGCCTCGCCGATCGGTCTCCCGGCAGGGCGTCCGAGGGCCCCGAACCGCACTCTCGACCAGTGAGCGGGGCCGTCTGAAATCGCGTGCGGAAAATTGCAGCACCTCTTGCAGGATGACTTGCAGCCTGGTTGGGTAGGCGCCAGCGCACCGCCGCGCCCGACGAAGGAGTCACCGGTCCATGAGCGTCACCCGACCTCGCCCAGTCACGTCCACCCTCGCCGTCCTCTCGGCGGTCGCTCTGCTGGGCTCCGGCCTCGCGGCCGGCGGAACGCTCGCCGCCGCGACGTCGGCCGGCGCGGTACAGGCCTCGCCCGCCGCCGGGACGGCACTGCCCGCGGCGCCGAGCCCCGCGGCGCCGCTTCCCGCGCCGGACACTCCCGCGGTACCCGCGCCCGACGCGAGCGACCGCCAGGTCGTCCTTGCAGGCGACCTCCAGACCGAACTCGGCTGCGCCGCCGACTGGGACACCGCCTGTGCGGAGACCACACTGACGGGCACCGACGTCGAGGGTGTCTACGAGCTCACCGCCGAGGTCCCGGCGGGCACCTGGCAGTTCAAGGCCGCGCTCGACGGTGTCTGGGACGGCGCGATCGGCGACGGCGAGGACAACTACTCGATCACCCTCGCCGCGCCCACCACGGTCACCTTCCGGGTCGACGACGCCGCCGGCACCCTCGCCATCGATCTGCCCGACCTCCCGGGCGAGTACGACGAGTCCACCGATGACGCGCTCGTCGCCGAGCCCTATCGCGACGCGGGAGCGGGGGAGAGCTTCTACTTCGTCCTCACCGACCGGTTCGAGAACGGCGACCCGTCGAACGACACCGGCGGGATCGCGGGCGACCGGCTCGACCACGGCTTCGACCCGACGAACCGAGGCTTCTACCAGGGCGGCGACATCGCCGGCCTGAGCGAGCAGCTCGACTACATCGAGGGCCTGGGCACGACCGCGATCTGGCTCACGCCGTCGTTCGTCAACCGCCCCGTCCAGGGCGAGGGCGAGGACGCCTCCGCGGGGTACCACGGCTACTGGATCACCGACTTCACGCAGATCGACCCGCACCTGGGCACGAACGCCGAGCTCGAGGCCTTCATCGACGACGCTCACGCCCGCGGCATCGACGTCTACTTCGACATCATCACCAACCACACGGCCGACAACTTCTCGTTCGCCGAGGGGGAGTACGCCTACCGGGACATCGCGACCTACCCCTACACGGACGCGGCCGGCACCGCCGTCGACGTCTCCGCGCTCGCCGGCTCGCCCGACTTCCCCGAGCTCGACCCGGCCACGTCGTTCCCCTACACGCCCGTGCGCAACGACGGCGCCGTCGACATGGTCCCCGAGCTGTTCAACGATCCCACCGTCTACCACCACCGCGGCAGCTCGACCTGGGAGGGCGAGTCCGTCACCTTCGGCGACTTCGAGAACCTCGACGACGTGATGACCGAGGACCCGCGCGTGGTCGCCGAGTTCATCGACATCTACACGACCTGGATGGACCTCGGCATCGACGGGTTCCGCATCGACACCGTCAAGCACGTCAACGTCGAGTTCTGGGAGGAGTTCACCGCCGCCCTCGACCTTCACGCCGAGGCTACGAACCCCGACTTCTTCACGTTCGGCGAGGTCTTCGACGCCGACGCGACGCTCACGTCCCCGTACGTGCGGGACACCGACATGACCTCGGTGCTCGACTTCGCTTACCAGTCCTCGGCCCTCAACTATGCGAGCGGCTACACCGCCCAGGGCCTCGCGGGTCTCTTCGCGTCCGACGACTACTACACGACCCCGCACTCGACCTCGACCTCCCTGCCGACCTTCCTCGGCAACCACGACATGGGGCGCGTCGGCTACCTCCTCCAGGGGCGCGGCGACGAGCTCGCCCGCTCCGAGCTCGGCCACTCCCTCATGTACCTCACGCGCGGTCAGCCGGTCGTCTACTACGGCGACGAGCAAGGGTTCGTCGGGACCGGCAACGACAAGGGCGCCCGGCAGTCGCTCTTCGCCTCCCGGACCGCCGAGTACACCGACCAGACCCTCCTCACCGGGGAGCAGGTCGGCTCCCGCGACCTCTTCGACACCGGCGCCCCGCTCTACACCCACATCGCCGAGCTCGCGCAGCTCCGCGAGGACCACCCCGCCCTCGTCACCGGCGCCCAGGTCGAGCTCTACGCCGAGTCGGGCGGCGGCGTGTACGCCTTCAGCCGCGTCGATCGCGCGGACCCCGTCGAGCACCTCGTGGCCGTCAACAACCTGACGACGCCGCAGACCGTCACCCTCGACACGCTCAGCCGCGACGCGACCTACACCCCGATCCTCGGCGACGGCGCCGCCCTCACCGCCGACGGCGCTCAGGTGACGATCGAGGTCCCGCCGCTCACGGCCCTCGCGTGGGTCGCCGACACCACCGTCGCACCGGTGGGCGACGGCACCCTCGAGATGTTCCCCGGCGGCACCGAGCTCGCCGGGTCCGGCAACACGCCGACCCTGGCACCGATCTCCGCCGACGTCCCGGACAACCACTACCTCGAGACCTCGTTCGCCTACCGGGTCGCCGGCGAGACCGACTGGCAGCCGCTCGGCGTCGCCGAGGACGACACCCCGCGCGTCTTCCACGACGTCGAGGGACTCGCCGCGGGCACCGTCGTCGAGTACCGCGCCGTGGCGACCGACGCCGACGGTGCCTCGTTCGCGGGCTCGACCTTCGGCGTCGTCGGATACGACCTCTCCGGCACGCCGGCGGACGACGGCCCGGGCGACGGCGAGATCGTCACCGTCCCCGGCTCCCACCAGGCCGCCATGGGCTGCCCCGGTGACTGGCAGCCCGGCTGCGCCGACTCCGCGCTCACCCTCGACGAGGCCTCCGGCCTCTACGTCGGCACCTTCGATCTCCCCGCCGGCGACTACGAGTACAAGATTGCGATCGGCGACAGCTGGGACGTCAACTACGGCGCCGGCGGCGTCCCCGGCGGAGACAACGTCAGCTACAGCCACGACGGCGGCGAGATCACCTTCGTCTACGACCCCGCCACCCACCTGTTCACGAGCACCGCCGAGGGGCCGCTCGTCACCCTTCCCGGATCGTTCCAGCCGGCGCTCGGCTGCGGCTCCGACTGGGCGCCCGACTGCCTCGCCTCGCTCATGTGGGACGCGGACGGCGACGGCGTCTACACCTTCACCACCACCGAGATCCCCGTGGGCAGCCACGAGGTCAAGGCCGCGCACGGCCGTTCCTGGGCCGAGAACTACGGGGTCGGCGGCGAGCTCGACGGCGCGAACTACCCGTTCGTCGTCTCCTCCGACGGCGAGGAGGTCACCTTCTCCTACGACCTCGCCACCCACGTGCTCGACATCTCGGTGGAGAACCCGGCGGTGCCGGGCACCGGCCAGACGCTGGCCCACTGGGTCGACCGGGGGACCATCCTGTGGCCCACCGACCTCGCCGGTGACGACCCGACCGGATCGACCTACACCCTCCATCACGCGGCCGACGGCGGCATGGCCGTCGTCGACGGGGCCGTGACCGGGGCTGACGGCTCGATCACCCTGAGCTACGACACGGCCGGTCCCACCGACGAGCAGGCCGCGACCTGGCCGCACCTCGCCGGCATGTCGGCCCTGAGCGTCGACGAGGCGGACCGCGCAGTCTTCGAGGAGGCCCTGCGCGGCCAGCTCCTCGTCACCCGCACCGGAGACACGGTCGAGGCGGCCACCGGCGTGCAGGTCCCCGGGGTGCTCGACGACCTCTACGCCGACGGCGCGAGGCAGACCGCGCTCGGCCCGGTCGTCGAGGGCGGGGTCCCGCACCTCGCGATCTGGGCGCCCACCGCCCGCACCGTCACCCTCCAGCTCTTCGACGACGCCGCCGGCACCGGTGAGCCCACCGAGGTCGAGATGACCCGGGACGAGGACGGCACGTGGTCCGCCGCGGGCAGCGCCGACTGGCTGGGCCGCGCCTACCGCTACGACGTCGAGGTGTTCGTCCCGTCGACCGGGCAGGTCGAGCACAACGTCGTCACCGACCCCTACTCCCTCGCACTGACGACGAACAGCACGCACTCGGTGCTGCTCGACCTCGACGACCCCGCGCTGGCCCCCGAGGTCTGGACGGACAGCGAGGCCCCCGTGATCGAGGACTTCGTCGACCGGTCGATCTACGAGCTGCACGTGCGCGACTTCTCCATCTCCGACGAGACGGTCCCCGAGGAGCTGCGCGGCACGTACGGCGCGTTCGCGCTCGAGGGCACCGACGGGGTCGAGCACCTCGAGGAGCTCGCCGACGCCGGGATGAACACCATCCACCTCCTGCCCACCTTCGACATCGCCACGATCGAGGAGGACCGGGCGGAGCAGGTCGTCCCGGAGATCCCCGACGCCGGACCGGCGTCCACCGAGCAGCAGGCCGCGGTGAGCGCGGTGGCCGACCAGGACGCCTTCAACTGGGGCTACGACCCGCTGCACTACTCCGTCCCGGAGGGCTCCTACGCGTCCGACGGGAACCAGGACGGCGGCGACCGCGTGGTCGAGTACCGCGAGATGGTCGGCGGGCTGCACCGCTCCGGCTACCAGGTGGTCCTCGACCAGGTCTTCAACCACACGGCCGCGTCGGGCCAGTCCGAGCAGTCCGTGCTCGACCGGGTCGTGCCCGGCTACTACCACCGGCTCTCGCTGACGGGGCAGGTGGAGACCTCGACCTGCTGCCAGAACATCGCCACCGAGCATGCGATGGCGGAGCAGCTGATGGTCGACTCGGTCGTCACGTGGGCGCGGGAGTACCGGGTCGACGGGTTCCGGTTCGACCTCATGGGCCACCACAGCCGGGAGAACATGGAGGCCGTCCGGGCCGCGCTCGACGAGCTCACCCTCGAGGACGACGGCGTCGACGGGTCCGAGATGTACATCTACGGCGAGGGCTGGAACTTCGGCGAGGTGACGGACAACGCCCGGTTCGAGCAGGCCACGCAGGGCCAGCTCGACGGCACCGACATCGGCGCCTTCAACGACCGGCTGCGCGACGCCGTCCACGGCGGCGGCCCGTTCGACGAGGACAAGCGGGAGAACCAGGGCTTCGGCACCGGACTGTTCACCGACCCCAACGGCGTCTCGACGGCGACACCCGAGGAGCAGCGCGCCGACCTTCTCCACCGCACGGACCTCGTCCGGCTCGGCATGGCGGGCAACCTGGCGGACTACACGTTCGTCACGAGCACCGGGTCCGAGCAGCGCGGCGACGAGCTCGACTACAACGGGGCGCCCGCCGGGTACGCCTCCTCGCCGTCGGAGTCCGTCAACTACGTCGACGCGCACGACAACGAGACGCTCTACGACCTCGGAATCTGGCGCCTGCCCACCGACACGTCGATGGCTGACCGGGTCCGGATGAACACCCTGTCCCTCGCCACGGTCGCGCTCGGGCAGTCCCCGGCGTTCTGGCACGCAGGCACCGACCAGCTCCGATCGAAGTCGATGGACCGGGACAGCTACAACTCCGGCGATCACTTCAATGCGGTCGACTGGTCCGGGCAGTCGAACAACTTCGGGGTCGGCCTGCCGCCGGAGGAGAAGAACGGCGCCCACTGGGACCTGCTCACGCCGCTGCTGGAGAATCCGGCGCTCACCCCCGAGCCGGCGGACATCGCGGCCGCGCACGAGCAGTCGCTCGACCTGATGCGGCTGCGGACATCGACCGAGCTGTTCCGCCTCGGGGACGCCGATGCGATCCAGGAGATGGTCACCTTCCCCAACGGGGGAGCGGACGCCACCCCCGGTCTGCTCGTCATGTCGGTGGACGACACGACGGGACGTGACGTCGACCCGGATCTCGACCGGCTCGTCACGGTCTTCAACGCCTCGCCCGAGCCGATCACCGAGGCCGTCGACGGACTGGCCGGTGTCGAGCTCGCCCTCCACGAGGTCCAGGCGAACGGCGACGACGAGGTGGTCCGCGGCACCACGTGGGACGCGGCCACCGGCACGGTGACGATCCCGGCGCGCACCGTCGCCGTCCTCGTGGCGGAGCAGGACGCCGAGCCGCCCGTCGAGCCGGCCCCGACCCACGGGTTCTTCCTCGACAACGGCTGGGACGACTCGCCCGACCACATCTTCCGCTTCGGCGTCCCGTCGGCCCAGGTCGTCGTGGGCGACTGGGACGGCGACGGCACCGACACCGTCGGCGTGCGCGACAACGCGACGTTCTTCCTGCGCAACCGGCACGCCGCCGGCTCGGCCGACGTCGTGCTGGTCTACGGGCACCGCGGGGACGAGGTGCTCGTCGGCGACTGGGACGGCGACGGTGTGGACACCTTCGCCGTCCGCCGCGGCAACCGGTTCCACCTGCGCAACTCTCTGACCAGCGGCCCGGCGGACGTCACGCTCGACTACGGCCGGGCGAGCGATCCGGTGCTCGTGGGGGACTGGGACGCCGACGGAGCGGACACCCTCGGCGTACGCCGGGGGAGCCGCTACTTCCTCGACGACTCCCTCGCTGGCGGGTGGGCGTCCCAGGAGTTCACCTACGGACGCGACGGTGACGTCGTGCTCGTGGGCGACTGGGACGGCGACGGTCACGACACGCTCGCGGTCCGCCGAGGCAACCGGTACCTCCTGCGCAACTCGTTCACCGACGGCTGGGCCGACCTCGACCTCACCTACGGACGCGCGGACGACGAGGTGCTCGTCGGCGACTGGGACGGCGACGGGACGGACACGCTGGGGGTGCGTCGTCGGCCGTCCTGACCGGGCCGAAGGTCCCGGCGGGCACGCCCGCTCTCGCGACGCCCGCGCTCCTCGCACTCGGGGTGGCGGCCTGCAGCGGTGACGACGAGCCGGCCGACGGCGACTCCGCGGCCTCCATCGACGAGACGCTGAGCGTCTACGGGCAGTGACCGCGTAGCGGGCAGGACCGCTGTCCGGGTGACGGCCCGCTGAACGCGGGATGACCGTTGGTGGGCGGGTCCGTGCGAGCGGTCCCGGCGTCGGTGCCGCGTGTCACCATGACCGCGCGCGGCACCGGACCGGTGCCGCCGACCGCACACCACCGAGGAGCTGCGCGACGTGACTGATCGCCCCACCACCGGACGACGGGGGGTGGGGCTGGGCGCCGTCGTCGCTCTCGGCCTGACCTCCGTGGTCGTCCCCGTGGCCGCCCTGCCGGCCGCCGCCGCACCCGACGACTCGGCCGTCGTCATCACCGAGTACTACGCGCGCGGCGGGTCCGCGAACGCGCCGTACCAGCAGAAGTTCGTCGAGCTGTACAACCCGACGGACGAGCCGATCGACCTGTCCGGGATGTCGCTGCAGTACCGGTCCGCGACCGGTAGCGGCGCGACGAACAACAACGTCGCCCTCGAGGGCACCATCGAGCCCGGTGAGCACTTCGTCGTCTCCGGTGCCTCGAACGGCGGCAACGGTGAGGACATCTCCGCGCTGGCCGACCAGGACGCTGGGGGCTCGTTCAACCCGGGCGGGACCAACGGGGTCGTCGTGCTGGTCGACGGCACGGACAACGTCACTCTCCCGCAGGGCACCGTGGCCACCGGTGACCTCGACGGCGCGATCGTCGACCTCGTCGGCACCGGCACCGCCACGACCTTCGAGACAGCCGCGGCCGCCTCCGAGGGAAACAACAGCACTCCGCTGTCCTGGCAGCGCGACGGGTTCGCCGACTCGGACGACAACTCGACCGACTTCACGATGGCCGCCCCGACCCCCGAGATCGAGGGCGGCGGCGATCCGGACCCCGACCCGGACCCCGAGCCCGGCGAGCCCGTGACGATCGAGGAGATCCAGGGCGAGGGCGACGCGACCCCGCTCGCGGGCCAGTCCGTCACCACTCGCGGCGTCGTCACCGCCGTCTACCCGACCGGCGGCTTCAACGGCTTCACGATCCAGACCGAGGGCACGGGCGGCGACCTGACGGAGCACACCGCGTCGTCGGGCATCTTCGTCTACGGACCCGACGTCGTGGGAGACGTCGAGATCGGTGACTTCGTCGAGGTCTCCGGCGAGGCCGGCGAGTACTTCGGGCTCACGCAGATCTCGGGCCCGACCGTCACGCCGCTCGAGGAGGAGTTCGCCGCCGTCGAGCCGGTCGAGGCCGCGTGGCCCGAGACGGACGCCGAGCGCGAGCTCTACGAGTCGATGCTCATGCTCCCGACCGACGAGTTCACCGTCTCGAACACGTACTGGACGCTCCAGTACGGCGAGGTCGGGCTCGCCACCGGCGACAGCCCGCTCGTCACCCCGACCGACGTCGCGAACCCGGTCACCGACCCCGAGGGCGTCGCCGCGGCCGAGGCCGACAACGCCGCCCGCGGCGTCGTGCTCAACGACGGCTCGAGCTTCAACCTCATCAACTTCAACTTCGAGGACCACGAGATCCCGCTGCCGTACGTCACGCCGGAGGCGCCGCTGCGGACCGGGGCGTCGGCCACGATCAGCTCGCCCGTCGTCGTTGACTTCCGTCGTGTCCAGAACGGGGACAGCGCGTGGAGCTTCCAGCCCACGACGCGTGCGACCGGCGAGAACTACACCGAGTGGGTCTCGTTCGAGAACGACCGCGCGGAGCACGCCGCACCCGCAGAGGTCGGCGGCAACATCCAGGTCGCCTCGTTCAACGTCCTCAACTACTTCTCCACCCTCGGCGAGGACGAGGAGGGCTGCGAGTTCTACCCCGACCGCGAAGGCAACCCGACGACCGCCGACTGGTGCGACGTCCGCGGCGCCTGGTCGAGCGAGGCGTTCGCCCGCCAGGAGGAGAAGATCGTCGAGGCGATCAACACCCTCGACGCCGACGTCGTCGCGCTCGAGGAGATCGAGAACTCGGCCGAGTTCGGCCAGGACCGCGACGCGGCCCTCGCCACGCTGACCGAGGCCCTCAACGAGGACGCCGGCGCCGGAACGTGGGGCTACGTCGAGTCGCCCGCCGAGCTGCCCGCCGACGAGGACGTCATCCGCACGGCCTTCATCTACCGGATCGACACGATCTCGCCCGTCGGCGACTCGGTGATCCTCACGGACAGCCCCGCGTTCGGCAACGCGCGCGAGCCGCTGGCCCAGGAGTTCGCCGCCGTCGGCGCGGACGAGGAGCTCTCGGAGACGACCTTCGTCGTCACCGCGAACCACTTCAAGTCCAAGGGCTCCGGCACGGACGACGGCACCGGGCAGGGCAACGCCAACCCGGACCGCATCGCCCAGGCCGAGGCGCTCGTCGAGTTCACCGAGGAGAACTGGGGCGCTGAGCAGCCCGTCCTCCACGCCGGTGACTTCAACGCCTACACCGCCGAGGACCCCATGCAGATCCTCTACGGCGCCGGCTACACCAACCTCACCGAGTTCGAGCGTTCCGGCGCCCACAGCTACAACTTCGACGGCATGGACGGGTCGCTCGACCACATCCTCGCCAACGAGGCCGCGCTGGAGCTGTTCACCGGCTCCGCGATCTGGGAGATCAACGCCAACGAGCCGCTCGCGCTCGAGTACAGCCGGCACAACTACAACGTGACGAACTTCCACGAGGTCTCGCCGTTCCGGTCCTCCGACCACAACCCGGGCATCGTCGGTCTCGACATCCCGGTCTCCGGTGGCGAGGAGCCGGAGGAGCCGGTCGTGGTGACTCCTGAGGACGTGGTGTTCACGGACGCGGACGGGACCGACGCGGACACCTTCACGGTCCCGGCGGTCGAGGGCGTGGAGTACCTGGTCGGCGACGAGGTCGTCGAGGCGGGCACGCACCCCGGCGAGGGGACCGTGACCGTCACGGCGCGCGCCGCCGACGGGTACGAGCTGGCCGAGGACGCCACCACCGAGTGGAGCCACACCTTCGACGACAGCACGACGCCGGACCCCGACCCCGAGCCGGTTCCCCCGACCCCGGGTCGTGGGTTCTACCTCAACGACGGCTGGGACATCTGGGCCGACCACGAGTTCTCCTTCGGTCGCCCCGGCGACCAGGTGCTCGTGGGTGACTGGGACGGCAACGGGTCCGACACGCTCGCCGTGCGCCGCGGGAACGCCTACTTCCTGTCCAACTCCCTCTACGGGGGCAACGCGGACATCGAGCTGACCTTCGGCCGCTCCGGGGACACCGTGCTCGTGGGTGACTGGGACGGCGACGGCGTGGACTCCTTCGCCGTCCGACGCGGGAACAGCTACTTCCTCACCAACCGCCACACCGGTGGGGACGCGGAGACCGAGCTGGACTACGGCCGCGCTGGCGACCAGGTCCTCGTCGGTGACTACGACGGCAACGGGACGGACACGTTCGCGGTGCGTCGTGGGGCCCGGTACTTCGTGTCCAACAGCCTGGCCAGTGGCTGGGCGGACGCGGAGTTCACCTACGGGCGCGGCAACGACCAGGTGCTCGTGGGTGACTGGGACGGGGACGGGAGCGACACGTTCGCCTCGCGTCGCGGGAACCTGTACCTGATGTCGAACACCCTCACCGGTGGTTGGGCGGACCGCGAGGTCCACTACGGCCGCTCGGGCGACGAGGTCTTCGTCGGCGACTGGAACGGCGACGGCTCCGACACCCTGGGTATCCGCCGCTGACATGATCGACGGGTGAGCGGGTGTCTGGCTGACAGGTGAGCCAGACCACGTAGCACGAGACAGCGTCCGTCTGCCGGATCCATGGCAGGCGGGCGCTGTCGTGCTGTCTGCCGGCCGAGCTCGGCCTGGTGGTTCGCGCACCGCTCATGCATGGCGGGTCCGTATCGAGCAACCCTCCTGACCAGGCCAGAAGGCCATGCATGGCCCGCTGCTGCCTGGCCGGGACCGTCGGGTGGACGGCAGGTGAACGACCGGAACATAGTTGACGACAAGATGGCGTTGACCGGGCGTTTCGTTTCCGGACGATGTGAGGATGGCTGAGGCGAGTCCTGCGCTCGTCGATTCCCTCCCCCCTGGTCAAGGAGCAGTTCAACGTGTCTCAACGCCCACTCAACGGACGGCGGGGGGTGGGACTCGGCGCAGTGGCTGCGATGGTCCTCACCCCTCTGGCCGTCCCCGTCGTCGCGGCACCCGCGGCGGCAGCCCCCGACGGCACCGACGTCATCATCAACGAGTACTACACGCGCGGCGGCTCCACCGGCCAGCCGTTCCAGCAGGACTTCGTCGAGCTCTACAACCCGACCGACGCCCCCGTCGACCTCAGCGAGATGTCGCTGCAGTACCGCGGACGCGGCAGCGGGCTGTCGCACGGCACGCACGACCTCTCCGGCACCATCCAGCCCGGCGAGTACTACGTCGTAGCCATGCGTGGCGGTGTCGACGCGCACGGCGAGGACCTCATCCCCTCGGCCGACGAGTACGCCGAGAACACCACGGCGAGCTACAACCTCGGCGTCATCGCGCTCGTCGACACGCAGGACACGATCGCGCTCCCGACCGGGTCGATCGACACGACGCAGCACGAGCAGATCATCGACCTCGTCGGCACCGGCTCCGTCAACGCGTACGAGGGCACCGCTGCCGCGGCGAGCCAGGGCGGTTCGACCGACCCCCGGTCGTGGCACCGCACGGACTTCGTCGACACCGACGACAACGCTGCCGACTTCACGATGGCCGCCCCGAGCCCGGGGACCGACGCCCCCGTCGTCGAGGACCCGATCGTCAGCTTCGCGATCAACGGCACGGACGGTGCGGCTGTCAACGGCACGCAGTGGACCTTCACCGACGCCGAGGGCTCGGCGTTCGTCGTCGTCGACGGTGGTACCGCCGACGGTGAGAACGTCCTCGGGGACACCGACCCGGCCCAGGGCGCGATCACGGTCGAGGGTCTGCCCGCCGGCGACTACACCGTGACCGACACGAGCTCGCTGCGCGCCTGGCAGCGCGCCGAGGCGTTCGAGGCGACCATCGAGGGTGGCGAGCAGTCGCTCGAGGACATCGTGCTCGACCTCAACGGCATCGCTCAGGTCCGGACGCACGACGCCGCCGGTGCATACGTCGAGGGCGCAACGGTCCGCTTCACGACCGCCAACGGCACGCAGATCGATGTTGTCGACAATGCCGAGGGCGACCACAACTCGCTCCCGGGTGTCATCAGCGTGGAGGGCCTGCCTCTCGGCGCCAGCACGTACGAGATCGTCGCGGCGCCCGAGGGCTACGAGATCCCGGCCGACGATGCCCGCTCGCGGACGTTCTCGCGCTCGGGCTTCAGCTTCGTCGATTACCGCGCCTTCGTGCTCCCCGCGACCCCCGTCGTTCCCGGCCCGCTCACGGTGAGCGTCGAGAACATGCAGGGCGACACGGTCGGCTCCACGGGCTGGCTGTTCACTGCTGAGGACGGCACGCAGTTCTACCTGGCGGACAACAACCGCAGCAACGGTGGCGAGATCACCACGCTGGAGGACACGGACAGCGCGTTCGGCTCGATCGTGGTCGACGGCCTCCCGGCCGGCGAGTACACGGTGACCAACGAGAGCGCGGGCTCCTCCGCCTACCGCGCTCCGGCGGCGGCCACGGTGACGGTCGACGGCGGCGAGCAGGCGCTCGTGCCGTTCGTCATGCTCGGCAACGGGCGCATCGCGGCATGGGTGACCGACGAGGCGGACGAGCCGATCGAGGGTGTGACCGTTCGGTTCACGCACTCCTCGGGTGAGTCCGTCGAGGTTGTCGACGGGTCCGAGCAGGACCTGGCTCCGGCGGCCGGCACGGTGCGTGCGGGCAACCTCGAGCTGGGTGACTACACGGTCGAGATCATCGAGGCCGAGGGTTACGACGTCGAGGCGGCCGAGGCCCTCACGACGACGATCGACTCCGGTACCTCCTCCCGGTTCGCCGGCGGCTGGGTCCTGACCGAGATCCCGGTCGTCCCGGGCCCGGTGACGTTCACGGTCGCCGACTCGTCCGACTACACCATCAGCAACACGGTGTGGCAGTTCACCGACGCCGAGGGCGAGACCTTCACGGTGGCGGACAACAACGCGCGTCAGGCCGACCTCGACGACGCGAACGACGCGAACGGTCAGGCGTCCGTCTCCGGCATCCCGGCCGGCGAGTACACGGTCGAGAACATCTCGGTGGCCTCGCCGTGGCGTGCCGCGGAGCCGGTCTCGGTGACGATCACCGGGGACGAGCAGGATCTGGGCGAGTTCGTCCTCCCGGGCAACGGGCGCATCGCGGCATGGGTGACCGATGAGGACGACGCGCCGATCGAGGGCGTGACCGTTCGGTTCACGCACGCCGACGGCACGAGCGTCGACGTTGTCGACGGGTCCGAGGCTGACCTTGCTCCGGCGGCCGGCACGGTGCGTGCGGGCAACCTCGAGCTGGGTGACTACACGGTCGAGATCATCGAGGCCGAGGGTTACGACGTCGAGGCGGCCGAGGCTCTCACGACGACGATCGACTCCGGTGCGGCGGCCGTCTGGGCCGGCGGCTGGGTCCTGGCCGAGATCCCGGGTCCGCTGAGCATCTCGGTGCTCAACACCCTGGGTGACACGGTCGGGTCGACGGCCTGGCTGTTCACCGCTGAGGACGGCACGCAGTTCTACGTGGCGGACAACAACCGCAGCAACGGTGGCGAGGTCACGACGTTGCGTGACTCGGACAACGCGTTCGGTTCGATCGTCGTCGACGGCATGCCTGCCGGCGAGTACACGGTGACGAACGAGCGTCACGGTTCCTCGGCCTACCGCGCCCCGGAGCCGGTCACGGTGACGGTCGACGGTGGCGAGCAGTCGCTCGAGCCGTTCGTCATGCTGGGCAACGCGTCCACGACCGTCTACCTGCAGGACGAGGCGGACGAGTACGTGGCGGGTGCGACCTTCCGGATCACCGACGCGGACGGCGAGAGCCGCGACGTCGTCGACGGTGGCGAGGGTGACGGCAACGACCGCGACGGTTACGTCGAGTTCGGTCAGCTCGAACTGGGCACCTACACGGTGACGATGGTCGAGGCGCCGGAGGGTTACTCCTTCGACGAGTCCCAGGAGCTCACGGTCACGCTGACCGCGGGCGCTCCGCACCGCTTCGCCGGTGGCCTCCGCGTCGCGGAGATCCCCGGCCCGGTCTCCTTCACGGTGGCCGACTCGTCCGACTACGCGATCAGCAACACCACGTGGCAGTTCACCGACGCCGAGGACAACGTCTTCGTCGTCGCGGACAACGACGCGCGGAACACTGACATCGCCAACCTGTCCGACTCGGACGAGGCGAACGGTGCCTTCTCGGTGATGGGCCTGCCGGCTGGTGAGTACACGGTGGAGAACATCGGCGTGGCCAGCCCCTGGCGCGCGTCCGAGCCCTTCTCGGTCACCATCACCGGGGACGAGCAGGACCTCGGCGAGTTGGTCCTGCCGGGCAACGGCCGCATCGCGGCCTGGGTGACCGACGAGGACGACGCTCCGATCGAGGGCGTGACGGTTCGGTTCACGCACGCCGACGGCACGAGCGTCGACGTTGTCGACGGGTCCGAGGCTGACCTTGCTCCGGCGGCCGGCACGGTGCGTGCCGGTGGTCTCGAGCTGGGTGAGTACACGGTCGAGATCATCGAGGCCGAGGGTTACGACGTCGAGGCGGCCGAGGCCCTCACGACAACGATCGACGCAGGGACGTCCTCCCGGTTCGCGGGTGGCTGGGTCCTCGCCGAGATCCCCGGCCCGGTCTCCTTCACGGTGGCCGACTCGTCCGACTACGCGATCAGCAACACCACGTGGCAGTTCACCGACGCCGAGGACAACGTCTTCGTCGTCGCGGACAACGACGCGCGGAACACTGACATCGCCAACCTGTCCGACTCGGACGAGGCGAACGGTGCCTTCTCGGTGATGGGCCTGCCGGCTGGTGAGTACACGGTGGAGAACATCGGCGTGGCCAGCCCCTGGCGCGCGTCCGAGCCCTTCTCGGTCACCATCACCGGGGACGAGCAGGACCTGGGCGAGTTCGTCCTCCCGGGCAACGGCCGCGTGAGCGTCTACGCGACCGGTCCGGACGAGGAGCCGGTCGCCGGCGTGACCTACCGCTTCACCGGGTCGAACGGCGACACGCTCGACGTCGTCGAGGGCTCCGAGCAGGACACGAGCGACGCCGAGGGCACCCTGCGTGTCGACGGCCTCGAGCTCGTGACCTGGACCGTCCAGGTCGTCGCGGTGCCCGAGGGCTTCGAGTTCGACGCCGAGGAGACCCGGGAGGCCGTGCTCAGCGCCGGCATCCCGGCGCGCTTCGCCGGCGGCTTCGACCTCACCGAGACGCCCGTCGAGCCGGAGCCCGAGCCGGAGCCGGTCCCGCCGACGCCGGGTCGTGGGTTCTACCTCAACGACGGCTGGGACATCTGGGCCGACCACGAGTTCTCCTTCGGGCGCCCCGGCGACGAGGTCCTGGTCGGTGACTGGGACGGCGACGGGTCCGACACGCTCGCGGTCCGCCGCGGGAACGCCTACTTCCTGTCCAACTCCCTCTACGGGGGCAACGCGGACATCGAGCTGACGTTCGGCCGCTCCGGGGACACCGTGCTCGTGGGTGACTGGAACGGCGACGGCGTGGACACCTTCGCCGTCCGACGCGGGAACAGCTACTTCCTCACCAACCGCCACACCGGTGGGGACGCGGAGACCGAGCTGGACTACGGCCGCGCGAACGACCAGGTCCTGGTCGGTGACTACGACGGCGACGGGACGGACACGTTCGCGGTGCGTCGTGGGGCCCGGTACTTCGTGTCCAACAGCCTGGCCAGTGGTTGGGCGGACGCGGAGTTCACCTACGGGCGCGCGGCCGACCAGGTGCTCGTGGGTGACTGGGACGGGGACGGCAGCGACACGTTCGCCTCGCGTCGCGGGAACCTGTACCTGATGTCCAACACCCTCACCGGTGGTTGGGCGGACCGCGAGGTCCACTACGGCCGCTCGGGCGACGAGGTGTTCGTCGGCGACTGGAACGGCGACGGCGCGGACACCCTGGGTATCCGCCGCTGATCCGACCTGACGGTCACGCGTGAGCGGGCCCCGCACCCTGATGGGTGCGGGGCCCGCTTCGTCGTCGTGGGCGGGGTGAGCGCTCACTCGTCAGACGGACAGCCGCTCACCCGCCGAGGGACCCCCACCCTCGTGACGGAAAGTCCCCGCAGTCGTCAGGGGAGGACGACGGTCCGGTGACCGTTGAGGAGCACCCGGTGCTCGGCGTGCCAGCGCACCGCCCGGGCCAGCACGCGCCGCTCGACGTCCTGCCCGCGCGCCACGAGCTCGGCGACCTCGTCGGCGTGGGTCACCCGTTCGACGTCCTGCTCGATGATCGGCCCCTCGTCGAGGTCCGCCGTCACGTAGTGCGCGCTCGCCCCGATGAGCTTGACGCCTCGCGCGTGCGCCTGGGCGTAGGGGCGCGCGCCCTTGAAGCTCGGCAGGAACGAGTGGTGGATGTTGATGGCCCGCCCGGCGAGCTTGCGGCACAGGTCGTCGGAGAGGATCTGCATGTACCGGGCGAGGACCACGAGCTCGATGCCGAGCTCGTCCACCAGCGTCATCAGCCGCGCCTCGGCCTCCGGCTTGGTCTCCTTCGTCACCGGCACGTGCAGGAACGGGACGTCGTAGAACCGCGCGAGGGGCTCGAGGTCGGGGTGGTTGGACACCACGGCCGCGACGTCGACCTGGAGGCGGTCCGAGCGCTGCCGGAACAGCAGGTCGGTGAGGCAGTGCGCCTCCTTGGAGACCAGCACGATCGTGCGCAGCGGGCGTCCGACGACGTCGAGCGTGTACGTCATGTCGAACCGCTCGGCGAGCCCCTCCACGGCGGCCCGCACGTCGTCGACGTCGTGCTCCGTGCGGACCTGGACCCGCATGAAGAACAGGCCGGTCTCGGGGTCGCCGTACTGCTGGGACTCCGTGATGTTGCCGCCGTGCTCGGAGAGCAGGCCGGAGACGGCGTGCACGATGCCGGGCCGGTCCGGGCAGGACAGGGCGAGGACGAGATGCTGCGGGTCGACGACTGTGGGGTTCACCGGCGGCACCCTAGTCGTCCGCGTCGGGCCGCCGCCGAGGTGACCACTCCGCGCGCCGAGGTCCGACGCGGGGGCGTCGGGGATGGAAGACTACCGACATGGACGTAACCATCGACGTGGTCGACGACGAGCACGCTGGCGAGCTGATGACGGTCCGTCGTGCCGCGTTCGTCACGGAGGCCCAGATCTACCAGGACCCGCACCTGCCGGCCCTCACGCAGTCGCTCACCGAGCTGCGCGCCGACCTGGCGCGCGCCGACGTCGTGACGATCGGCGGCTGGCTCGGCCACCGGCTCGTCGGCTCCGTCCGGGTCGAGCTCGGCGGGGACCGGGCGACCCTCAGCCGCCTCGCCGTCGTCCCCGACCTCCAGAACCAGGGCATCGGCACCGAGCTGCTCATGTCGGTCCTCGAGTACCTGCCCGAGGAGACCGCGGAGGTCTGGATCTCCACCGGCCAGGACTCGGTGCAGAACCTCGCGATGTACCAGAAGAACGGTTTCGAGCACCAGTTCGACCAGCACACCGGCGACCTCACGTACGCCTACCTGCGCCGCATCCTCGGCGAGGGGGACCCGGTCGGGGCGAGCGCCGACGCCGCGCGCAGCGCCGAGTAGCCGGACGGCGGAGGCTCCCGCGGGCCGGTAGGCTGACCACGTCGTGACTGGCGAGAGGTGGATCGACCACCGGGGAGCGACGCGACCGTGGTCCGCCACGGGGAGAAGTCTTCGGCCGTCCGCCTGGGTCGAGGTCACCACAGTCGTGAGAGCTCACGCCGTGGCGTGACCGACCGAGGAGAGAGATGACCACCGAGACCAGCCCCACCGCCCGTTCGCTCGACGCCCCGCTCGCGGAGGTGGACCCGGAGATCGCCGCGGTCCTCGAGGGCGAGCTCACCCGCCAGCGCGAGACCCTCGAGATGATCGCGTCGGAGAACTTCGTCCCGCGCGCCGTCCTCCAGGCCGCCGGCTCCGTCCTGACGAACAAGTACGCCGAGGGCTACCCGGGGCGCCGCTACTACGGCGGCTGCGAGCAGGTCGACATCGCGGAGAACCTCGCGATCGACCGCGCGAAGTCGCTCTTCGGCGCCGGTTGGGCCAACGTCCAGCCGCACTCCGGGGCCCAGGCCAACGCGGCCGTCCTCCACGCGCTGCTCACCCCGGGCGACCCGCTGCTGGGCCTCGACCTCGCCCACGGCGGTCACCTCACGCACGGGATGCGGATCAACTTCTCCGGCAAGCTCTACGACGTCTCCGCGTACGGCGTGGACGAGCAGACCCACCGGATCGAGATGGACGCCGTCCGCGAGACCGCCCTCGCCACCCGGCCCAAGGTCATCGTGGCCGGCTGGTCCGCCTACCCCCGCCAGCTCGACTTCGCCGCCTTCCGCGAGATCGCGGACGAGGTCGGCGCCTACCTGTGGACCGACATGGCGCACTTCGCGGGGCTCGTCGCCGCGGGCCTCCACCCGAACCCGGTCCCGCACTCCGACGTGGTGTCCACGACGATCCACAAGACGATCGGCGGTCCCCGCTCCGGCATGATCCTCGCGAAGGACCCCGAGCCGCTCGGCAAGAAGCTCAACTCGGCCGTGTTCCCCGGCCAGCAGGGCGGACCGCTCATGCACGTCGTCGCGGCCAAGGCCGTGGCCCTCAAGCTCGCCCACGGCGACGAGTTCAAGGACCGCCAGCGCCGCACGGTCCAGGGCGCGCAGATCCTCGCCGAGCGCCTCCTCGCGGAGGACGTCGCCTCGACCGGCGTCTCGCTCGTCACCGGAGGCACGGACGTCCACCTCGTGCTCGTCGACCTGCGCAACCACGCGCTCGACGGCCAGCAGGCCGAGGACCTCCTGCACGCGGCCGGCATCACGGTCAACCGCAACTCCGTCCCGTTCGACCCGCGTCCCCCGCGCGTGACGTCCGGCCTGCGAATCGGCACCCCCGCGCTCGCCACCCGCGGGTTCGGGGAGACCGAGTTCCGGGAGGTCGCCGACATCATCGCCATCGCCCTGCGGGACGGTCAGAGCGCCGACGTCGAGGCCCTGCACGCCCGCGTCGACGCCCTCACCGCCCAGTTCCCGCTCTACGAGGGCCTCGCCCAGTGACCGCCCGGCTGCTCCCCGGCGGCCCGGTCGCCGAGTCGGTCCTCGCGGACGTCCGCGAGCGCGCCGCCCGCCTCGTCGAGGGCGGCACGACGCCGGGCCTGGGCACGATCCTCGTCGGCTCCGACTCCGCCTCGGCCGGGTACATCCGGATGAAGCAGGCGAAGGCCGCCGAGCTCGGCTTCACCTCGCCCCACATCCACCTGCCCGACGACGCCACCCAGGCCGACGTGCTCGCCGCCGTGTCCGAGATGAACGACGCGGCGGACGTCCACGGCGTGCTCCTCCAGCACCCCACGCCACCGCAGATCGACTTCGACGCCGCGCTCCTCGCGCTCGACCCGGACAAGGACGTCGACGGCCTGCACCCGGTCAACATGGGGCGGCTCGCACTGGGCATGCCCGGCCCCGTCCCGTGCACGCCTGCGGGCATCGAGGCGCTGCTCGCGTTCCACGACATCCCGATCTCGGGGCGCGAGGTCGTCATCCTCGGCCGCGGCACCACCCTCGGCCGGCCGCTCGCGCTGCTGCTGTCGCAGAAGCGGGCGACGGCGAACGCCGCCGTCACGGTCGTCCACACCGGCGTGCCGGACTGGGAGCGGTACACGCGCCGCGCGGAGGTCGTCATCGCCGCCGCGGGCGTGCCCGGCATCCTCCGGCCCGAGCACCTCTCGCCGGGCGTCACGGTCGTCGGCGGTGGCGTGCGCTACGAGGGGCGGAAGCTCCTGCCCGACGTCGACGAGTCGTGCGCCGAGGTCGCCGGGGCCATCACGCCGCGGATCGGCGGGGTGGGACCGACGACGATCGCGCTGCTGTTCCGCAACGCGGTCGAGGCGGCGGAGCGGGCGACCGCCACCGGTACGGCCGCATAAGTCGACCCGGCTCCGACCCGGCCCCGACCGGCCCCGGGTGGTCGGTCCGCGGTTGCCGACCCTCGGACGCGGGTCTAGCGTCGAGCGACGCCGCCCACGATCCCGCGGAGGTACCTGTGGATCACCAGCTGGAACTCGTCGTCGACGGCGAGGAACGCACCGTGGCCGTCGACCCGCGCACCACCCTGCTCGATGCCCTTCGGGACCGGCTGGGCGTGATGTCGCCGAAGAAGGGCTGCGACCACGGCCAGTGCGGGGCGTGCACCGTCCTCGTCGACGGCCGCCGCCTCAACTCCTGCCTCGCGCTCGCCCTCGTCCACGACGGGGCCGAGGTCACCACGTCGGACGGTCTCGCCGAGGGCGACGCACCCGCCGCCCTGCACAGGGCCTTCCTCGAGCAGGACGCGTTCCAGTGCGGCTACTGCACGCCGGGACAGGTCTGCTCGGCCGCCGGCATGCTGCGGGAGGCGGCCGACGGCGCACCGAGCGCCGCGAGCGACGACCTCGAGGGACCGACGGAGCTGTCCGACGCGGAGATCCGTGAGCGGATGAGCGGCAACCTGTGCCGCTGCGGCGCCTACGTCAACATCGTGGCGGCCGTCCGGCAGGTGGCGGAGGAGCAGCGATGAGACCCTTCGACTACGAGCGGGCCGCCGACCCGCAGGGCGCGGTCGCCGCCGTCGCGGACCGCCCGGACGCCGCCTTCCTCGCGGGCGGCACGAACCTCGTCGACCACCTCAAGCTCGGCGTGCGCGAGCCGGACCTGCTGGTCGACATCAACCGGCTCGACCTGGCAGAGGTCGAGGACCTGGACGACGGCGGCGTGCGGATCGGGGCGATGGTGCGCAACAGCGACCTCGCCGCGCACCCCCGCATCCGCCGGAACTACCCGGTGCTCTCGCGCGCCCTGCTCTCTGGTGCCTCCGGGCAGCT
The DNA here is from genome assembly GCF_049856295.1 of Georgenia sp. Z1344. Taxonomy (GTDB): domain Bacteria; phylum Actinomycetota; class Actinomycetes; order Actinomycetales; family Actinomycetaceae; genus JB111. The sequence continues at coordinate 28,646 of NZ_JBNDMZ010000013.1, forward strand.
GCGCAACGCGGCGACCACCGGCGGGAACCTGCTGCAGCGGACCCGCTGCGTGTACTTCCAGGACGTCAGCACGCCGTGCAACAAGCGCGAGCCCGGGTCCGGCTGCTCGGCGATCGGTGGCTACACCCGGTACCACGCCGTCCTCGGCGCGTCCGAGCACTGCGTCGCCACCCACCCCTCCGACATGGCCGTCGCCCTGGCCGCACTCGACGCCACGGTCGTCGTCCTCGGGCCCGACGGTGAACGCCGCCTCCCGGTCGTCGAGCTCCACCGGCTCCCGGGCGACCGGCCCGAGACGGACACGGTCCTCGCCCACGGCGAGCTGATCACGTCGGTGGAGCTGCCCCCGCCGACGCCGTCGTCCCGCTCCACCTACCGGAAGGTCCGCGACCGCGCCTCCTACGCCTTCGCGCTCGTCTCCGTCGCCGCGGTCGTCGACCTCGACGAGACCGGCCCTACGCCGAGGATCCGGGACGCACGGATCGCGCTCGGCGGCGTTGCCCACAAGCCGTGGCGGGCGCGGCCGGCCGAGGAGGTGCTGCGCGGCGCCGAGCCCACGCGCGAGGTGTTCCGCCGCGCCGCCGACGCCGAGCTCGAGGCGGCGAGGACGTTGGAGGGCAACGCGTTCAAGGTCCCCATGGCGCGCGGCACCCTCGTCGCCGTGCTCGCCGAGCTCACCGGCATCGAGGTGAGCGACGATGAGTGAGCTCCTCGCCGCCTCCGCGATCGGCACCGACCCGGCACGCCTCGAGGGCGCCGACAAGGTCCGCGGCCGCGTGCCCTACGCCTACGAGCACGAGGTCGGCACCGCGCTGTACCTCTACCCGCTGCAGGCCACCGTGGCCCGCGGCCGCGCGGCCGGCATCGACACCGCCGCCGCCGGGTCCGTCGACGGGGTCGTGCACGTCCTCACCTACCGGGACGCGCCGGCGCTCGGCGACACCTCCGACGGCGAGCTCGCCGTCCTGCAGAGCGCCGAGATCGGATTCCGTGGCCAGTACCTGGGCGCCGTGGTCGCCACGACGCCGGAGGTCGCGCGGCACGCCGCCGGCCTTGTCGAGATCCGCTACGAGCACCAGGAGCACGACGCCGACTTCCGCGCCGACCATCCGTCGCTGCGCGAGCCGGAAGGCGGCGCGGACGACGTCGACGACGGCGACCTGGACGCGGCCCTGGCCGACGCGGAGGTCGTCGTCGACGAGAGCTACGCGACGCCGATGGAGCACAACAACCCGATGGAGCCGCACACCACCGTCGCGCGCTGGGACGGCGACCGGCTCACCCTGTGGATGTCGACGCAGGGCGCGCACCCGGCACGGGAGGCGCTCGCCCCCGTCCTCGGGATCGAGCCGGAGCAGCTGCGGATCGTGGCCCCGCACATCGGCGGCGGCTTCGGCTCCAAGGGACTGCCGCACGCCGACGCCGTGCTCGCGGCGCTGGCCGCGCGCGGCGTGCCCGGGCGCGCGGTGAAGTACGCCGTCTCCCGGCAGCAGATGTTCGCGCTCACCGGCTACCGGGCGCCGACGCGTCAGCACGTGCGGCTCGGCGCCCGCGCCGACGGCACGCTCACCGCGTTCGGGTTCGACGCGGTCGCGATGTCCTCGCGCACCAAGGAGTTCACGGAGCTGGCCGCCAAGCCGGCGCGCATGATGTATGCCGGACGACACAGGCGGATCACCCAGCGCGTGGTGCCCCTCGACGTCCCCGTGCCGTCGTGGATGCGCGCCCCCGGCGAGGCGCCCGGCATGGTGGCGCTCGAGATCGCGATGGACGAGCTCGCCGCCCGCTGCGGCGTGGACCCGATCGTCCTTCGCGAGCGCAACGAGCCGGACGCCGACCCCGACACCGGCTTGCCGTTCAACCGGCGCCGGCTCATCGAGTGCCTGCACGTCGGCGCCGAGCGCTTCGGCTGGGCCGACCGCGATCCGGCCCCGCGCTCGCGACCCGAGGACGGCTGGCTGATCGGCACGGGGGTCGCCTCGGCGCTCTACCCCTCGTTCCGGCAGCCCGGCTCGGTCGCGCGCATCCGTCGCACGGACGGCGGCTACCGCGTCGACATCGGCGCGGCGGACCTCGGCACCGGAACCTGGACCACGCTGAGCCAGGTCGCTGCGGACGCGCTGCGCGTGCCGCTGTCCCAGATCGACCTGCGGATCGGCGACACGGACCTGCCGAACGCCACCGTGGCGGGCGGCTCGAGCGGGCTGTCCAGCTGGAGCGCCGCCGTCCTGACGGCCGCGGAGAACTTCCACGACGAGCACGGCGCCGACCCCGCCGCCGGGGCCGAGGCGGAGGGGACGGCCGACCCCAACCCGGCGTCGAAGGAGCTGTCGCTCAACTCGTTCGGGGCGCACTTCGCCCAGGTACGGATCAACGAGTCCACGGGCGAGATCCGGCTCGACCGCATGCTGGGCGTCTTCTCCGCCGGCCGGATCGTCAACCCCCGCACGGCGCGGTCGCAGCTCATCGGCGGCATGACGATGGGCGCGGGCATGGCCCTCCTCGAGAAGAGCGAGCTCGACCCTCGGTTCGGCCACGTCGTCAACCACGACCTCGCCGAGTACCACGTGCCGGTGAGCGCCGACATCCCCGAGATCGACGTCACCTGGCTCGACGAGGAGGACCCCGCCTCGGGACCGCTGGGCGCGCGCGGGATCGGCGAGATCGGCATCGTCGGCTCCCCGGCCGCGATCGCCAACGCCGCCTACCACGCCACCGGTGTGCGCGTGCGCGACCTGCCGCTCTTCGGGGACGCCTTCCTGCGCGGCTGACAGTCTCGGTCAGGACCGCCCGGTCAGCGCTTCGCGCGCCGTCCCCGACGCCGGGTGCAGCGGACCGTCGCCGGCGCTGAGCGGTGCGATCCGACGGGTCCCGGCACGGACGCCGAGCATCTCGGCGAGGATCGCGACGGCCACCTCGGCCGGCGTGACGGCTCCGAGGTCGAGCCCGATGGGGGAGTGCAGCCGCGCGAGCGCGGCCTCGCCGACGCCCTGCGCGCGGAGCGCCGCCCGCCGGTCGCGGTCGGCCGGCCGCGAGCCCATCGCTCCGACATAGGCGACGCCGAGGTCGAGCGCCCGGGCGATCGCCGGGAGGTCGACCTTGGGGTCGTGCGTGAGCACGCAGACGAGGCTGCGCGAGTCGAGGTCGCCCGACCGCGCCGCCTTCTCCAGGTACAGGTGCGGCCAGTCGCGCACCACCTCGGCGCCCGGGAAGCCGTCCGGGTCGGTGAAGGCGGGACGAGGGTCGCAGACGGTGATCCGGTGGCCGAGCGGGCGCGCGGCCTCGACGAGCGCGTGGCTGAAGGCGTTGGCACCCGCCACGACCAGGTGCACGGGCCGCGTGCGGGACTCCACACGAGCTCCAGCGGCTCCTCCTGCTCGTGGCCCGGCGATCCGCCCGGCGGCGCGCAGCGCACGCGGCCCGTCCGGCCCGAGCGCACCATCTCGCCCACCTGCGCCGTCGCCTGCTCGAGCGCAGGACCGGGGACCATCGGAGCGAGCGCCGACCGCACAGCGGCCTCGTCCTGGTCGAGGAGCACCACGGCGCCCGGGACCGAGGACGGGCGTCCGCCCCGCCCGCCCGACGTGCCGGACCCGCCGGGACCGGCGGCTCCCGGCAGCACGGCGACCATCGCGACCGGCTCCCGGGTCTGCACGGGCACGGCGTGGTCCGCGGGGAAGAACGGCTGGACCAGCACGTGGACGCTGCCGCCGCACATGAGGCCGACGGCCAGAGCGTCGTCGTCGCTGTAGCCGAACCGGTGCACCGCCGCGCGGCCGGTCGCCAGCGCGTCCTGGCAGGCCTCGAGCACCGCACCCTCGACACAGCCGCCCGTGAGCGAGCCTCGCACGGTCCCACCCGCGTCGACGAGCATCGACGTGCCGACGGGACGCGGCACGGATCCGGTCGTGGCCACGACGGTGGCCAGGGCGCACGCGCGAGGCCGGACAGGGTCGGTGAGCCGTTCCTGCAGCTCGGCGAAGGACTCCAGCACGTTCCCAGGCTAGGCGGGAGCGGAGTCGTATCCGCGCCCGTCGAGCGTCGGCACGTTCCCGGCCCTCGGCAGGGCCTGGCACGATGGCGGGGTGAAGATCGCAACCGTCAACGTCAACGGGGTCCGGGCCGCCTACCGCAAGGGCATGGGGGAGTGGCTCGCGGAGGCCGCCCCCGAGGTCGCGCTCCTCCAGGAGGTCCGCGCCGACGAGGCCACGCTCTCCGGTCTCCTCGGGGACGGGTGGACCGTGGTCCAGCAGGCCAGCGACCTCAAGGGCCGGGCGGGCGTCGCCATCGCCACGACGCTCGACGTCACGGCGGTGCGCATCGGCCTGGGGACCGAGAAGGAGGCCCCGGTCGACACGGGGCGGTGGGTCGAGGCCGACGTCGTCGTCCCCGGCCTCGACGTCCCGCTCACGCTGGTCTCCGCGTACATCCACTCGGGCACGGTCACCGACCAGCAGAAGATGGACAACAAGTACGCCCACCTGCGCCGCACCACGGCCCGGCTGTCCGAGCTCACCGAGCAGCACGCCGCAGGCGAGCGCGAGGTCCTGCTGGCCGGCGACCTCAACATCGTCCGCACCGAGCAGGACATCAAGAACTGGAAGGGCAACCACAACAAGACCTCCGGCGTGCTCGACGACGAGATCGCGTTCGTCGACACCTGGATCGACGAGCTCGGGCTCGTCGACGTCCACCGGCAGCTCTCCGGTGACGTCCAGGGCCCGTACACGTGGTGGTCGAACCGCGGCAAGGCGTTCGACAACGACGCCGGCTGGCGGATCGACTACCAGCTCGTCACCCCCGGGTTCGCCGGGCGTGCCCAGGAGTCGCAGGTCGACCGCGCCCCGAGCTGGGACACGCGCTGGTCCGACCACGCCCCGCTGGTGGTCACCTACGCCTGACCGGGCTCGCCCACCCGTACTCTCGACGGGCGTGGCCCGACCGCGCCCCGCTCGTCGTCGTCGTCGCCCTCGCCCGACCGGTCCGTGAGCGTGCGACGAACGCGCGCGAGGTCGATAACCTGCAGGGTGTGACCGAGACGACGAGGGTGACCGAGGCCGACGACCCCCGGCCCGCCGACGGGGCACCGACCCTGAAGGACCGCGCGCTCGCGGCCTGGGAGTGGGTGCAGAGCTCCCGGCTGTGGCGGGCGAACCAGCGCTACGGGACGGCGCGCGGCGCCATGCTCGCGGGCGGCATCGCGTACTCGGCCCTGTTCTCGATCTTCGCCGCGCTCGCCATCGGCTGGACGATCTTCAGCCGCATCATGGGCGGCAACGACGAGCTGCGCCAGACCGTCATCGACGCCGTCAACGACGCGATGCCCGGCATCATCGACGACGGCACCAACGGCGGCCTCGTCAGTCCCGACCAGCTCGTCGTGTCCACGGCGCTCAACCCGGCGTCGATCATCGCCCTCGCCGTCCTGGTCTGGACCGCGAGCTCGGTGATGAACAACCTCCGGCTCGCCATCCAGGCGATGTTCGGCATCAACGCGCCGCCCGAGAACTTCGTCGTCGGCCGGCTCGCGCGCCCCATCGCCGGGTTCGTCGTCCTCGCGCTCGCGGTGCTCACCACCGCGATCGCGTCGATCATGGTCAACACGATCGGCTCGACGGTGCTCGACCTCATCGGCATCGAGGGACAGACCGGCCAGTGGCTGCTGCGCATCGGGACGATCGCGGCCTCGTTCGTCATCGACGCGCTCGTCTTCGTCATGCTCATCTCCTTCACGGCGTCCGTGAAGCCGCCGCGGAAGGACCTCCTGGCGGGCGCCGCGATCGGCGCCGTCGGATCGGGTGTCCTGCGTGCGCTCGGCACCAGCGCGGTCGGGGCCGTCGACAACCCGCTCCTCGCCGGTTTCGCCGCGATCGCCACCCTGCTGCTCTGGGTCAATCTGCTCGCCCGCCTCATGCTCTACGTCAGCGCCTTCATCGCGAACCCGCCGCTGCCGCAGCTCGCCGAGGCTCCCGAGGAGGTCCACTTCACCGAGCGGCCGAACTACATCACCGAGTCCGTCCCGGAGACCAAGGACTGGCCGCACCAGCAGATCACGGGCGTCATCGACGTCGACCCGTCGCTCAATCCCGACGCCGTCGCGGCCCGCGAGCGCGAGGAGCGGATCGCCGAGGAGATGGGGTCGAACCCGGGCGGCTTCCTCGGGTCGTTCCGCGAGCGCCGCGTGCGCAGGCTCGAGGAGAAGGCCGCGGAGGCCCGCCGGGAGCTCGACGCCGACACGCGCAAGGTCTACGAGAAGTACGGGCCGAAGGACGAACGGTGAGCGTCCCGGTCGAGCCGGACGGCGTTCCGGTGATCCACGCGATCGTCCCGGCCGGCGGGGCGGGCACGCGCCTGTGGCCGCTCTCGCGCCGCGACCGCCCGAAGTTCCTCCTCGACCTCACCGGGTCCGGGCGCTCGCTCCTCGAGGCCACGGTCGGCCGCCTCGCACCGCTGGCGGCGACGACGACGATCGTCACCGGCGTCGCCCACGCGGAGGCCGTGGCCGAGCAGGTGGGGGACCGCGCCGAGGTCGTCGCCGAGCCCAGCCCGCGGGACTCGATGGCCGCGATCGGCCTCGCCGCCGCGATCCTCGCGGAACGGCACGGACCCGACGCGGTGATCGGCTCCTTCGCCGCGGACCACCTCGTCACCGACGAGGCGGCTTTCGTCTCCGCGGTCGCCCAGGCGGCCGTGGCCGCGCGGCGCGGCGACGTCTCCCTCGTCACCGTCGGCCTCACGCCGACCCACCCCGCCACCGGGTTCGGCTACATCGCCGTGGGCGAGCCGCTGGGGGAGGAGCACGCCCCCGACGCCCGCCGCGTCGACAGCTTCGTCGAGAAGCCCGATGCCGCCACCGCACGCACCTACGTCCACGGCGGCGCGCACCTGTGGAACGCGGGCATGTTCGTCGCCCTCGCCGGGGACCTCCTCGACGCGCTCGCGGAGCTGCACCCCGAGCTCGCGACCGGGCTCGGTGCCGTCGGCCGGGCCTGGGACACCCCCGAGCGCGACGCCGTGCTCGACGAGACCTGGCCGACCCTCACCCGCATCGCCATCGACCACGCCCTGGCCGAGCCGCTCGCCGCGGAGGGCCGCGTCGCCGTGGTGCCCGCCGACCTCGGGTGGACCGACGTCGGGGACGCCGACTCGCTGGCCTCGGTCCTCGTCCCCGACGACCGCGGGGTGGCCGCAGCGCCGGGGACCCGCATCGTCGCCGAGGACGCCGAGGGCGCCTTCGTCCACGCGCCCGGTCGCACGGTGGCCCTGCTCGGGGTGCCCGGCGTCGTCGTCGTCGACACCGGTGACGCGCTGCTCGTGACGACCCGCGAGCGGGCCCAGGGCGTCAAGGGGGTCGTCGACTCCCTCGAGGGGCGCGGCCTCGGTCACCTCGCCTGAGGGCACCTCGCACGGGGCGGGCCGGCCCCGGACCGCTCGACACCGGACCGCCCCGCCGGTGGCAGCCTCACCCAGGGCCGCCCGCGGGCCCGAGTACCGTTGAGCGGTGCCTGCCCCCGACCTGCTGTCCGCCGTCGTCTCCTCGATCGACGCCCGCTCCGACGATCTCGTCGCGTGGCGCCGCCGCATCCACATGAACCCGGAGACGGCGTTCACCGAGCACGAGACGGCTGCGTTCGTCGAGGAGGTCCTCATCGGCGCCGGCCTGAGCCCGCGCAGGGTCGCGGGGACCGGCGTCGTCGTCGACCTCGGTCCGGACCCCCGCCGCTCCCACCCCGCCCCGCCGAACGGCGCGAGCACCCCCGCCGACCGGTCCCGCCGATCGGGCGGCCGGCACGTGCCCGGCGGGCGGCTCGCGCTGCGCGCCGACATGGACGCGCTGCCGATCCCCGAGACCACGCGGCTGCCGTTCGCGTCGAAGCGGCGCGGGGCCGCCCACGCCTGCGGGCACGACATCCACACCACCGCCCTGCTCGGCGCCACCCTGGCGCTCGCCGAGCTCGACGCGGCGGGCCGACTGGCCCGCGGCGTGCGTGCGATCTTCCAGCCGGCCGAGGAGGCCCAGCCCTCGGGCGCTCGCACCCTGGTCGAGCACGGCGTGCTCGAGGGCGTGGGCGGGATCTTTGCGCTGCACTGCGACCCCAAGCTCGACGTCGGCCGGCTCGGGAGCCGCATCGGCGCGATCACCGCGGCCTCCGACGCCGTCACCGTCCACGTGCGCTCCGACGGCGGCCACACGTCGAGGCCGCACCTGACCGGGGACGTCGTCAACGCCCTGGCCACCGTCGTCACCGGCCTGCCCGCCGTGCTGCGCCGCCGACTCGACCCGCGCATCGGGGTCGACCTCACGTTCGGCGCGATCCAGGCCGGGACCGCCGCCAACGCCATGCCGTCGACCGGCGTGCTGCGCGGCACCCTGCGCTGCCTCGACGCCGACGCCTGGCAGGAGGCGGGTGCGCTCGTCGAGCCCGCCGTGCGCGCGATGCTCCAGCCCTTCGGGGTCGAGGTCGACGTCGAGGTGCTCCAGGGCATCCCGCCGGTCGTCAACGACGAGCGCGCCACCCGAGCCCTGGACCGGGCGGCCAAGTCGGTCCTCGGCGAGGACTCGACCGAGCTGACCGAGCAGTCGCTCGGTGGGGAGGACTTCGCCTGGTACCTGCGCAGGGTCCCCGGTGCGCTCGCGCGCCTCGGCACCCGCACCCCCGGGGGGACGACCTACGACCTCCACCGCGGGGACGCGCAGTTCGACGAGCGTGCCCTCGCCGCCGGCGCCAAGGTCCTCGCCGGTGTGGCCCTCACGGGTGCCTCCGACGCGTCCTCCTGACCGCCGGCCGGACCTCGCCGGGGACCGCGACGGGACCGGCTCGGCGCCGTCCGACAGGGCCTCCTCACCGCCGCGTCGCGGCCCGCCGGGTCCCACTCCTCGGACCCGCGATCCAGTGGGCGAACAACCGGTGTCGACCGGGTGACCGACGCGACAACGGGGCCGGTCACGGATGCGCATCAACTGGCCGGACGGGGCCGTCCGGGCCACTAGTGTGAGCCGCACTCACCCCGGTGCGTCGGCAATCGGAGCCGACGCCGGACGGATCGGAGATCGCGTGAAGAAGACCCTCACCCTCAGCAGCGTCGCCCTCGCTGCGGCCCTCGTGCTCGCCGCCTGCGGCGACGCGCCCGACGAGGAGGGCTCGGCCGACGGCGACGAGTCCACCCCCGCCGAGGACACGGGCGGCGAGACGGGCTCGGAGAGCGGCAGCGAGTCCGCCTCGGGCGGCGCCACCGGTGCCTCGTCCGACACGACCGCCTGCATGGTCTCCGACCAGGGCGGCTTCGACGACCAGTCGTTCAACCAGTCCGGCGCCGAGGGCCTGCAGGAGGCCGTCGACACGTACGGCATCGGCCAGATCCTCGTCGAGTCCCAGACGGACGCCGACTACACCCAGAACGTCGACTCCCTCATCTCGCAGGGCTGCAACCTCGTGTTCGGCGTCGGCTTCCTCCTCGAGAACGCCATCGAGCAGGCCGCGAACGACAACCCCGACGTCAGCTTCGCGCTCATCGACTCCGGCTTCCAGACCGACGACTTCCAGCCCGTCGAGCTCGAGAACGGCCGCCCGCTCATCTTCGACACCGTCCAGGCGGCCTTCCTCGCGGGCTACGCCTCGGCGGGCATGTCCGAGACCGGTATCGTCGCCACCTTCGGCGGCATCCAGCTCCCGTCGGTCACCATCTTCATGGACGGCTTCGCGCTCGGCGTCGACGCCTACAACGAGGACAACGGCACCGACGTCGCCGTCCTCGGCTGGGACGAGGAGGCCCAGGAGGGCTCCTTCACCGGCAACTTCGAGGACCAGGGGCAGGGCCAGACCCTCGCCGACCAGTTCATCGCCCAGGGCGCGGACATCATCATGCCGGTGGCCGGCCCCGTCGGCCTCGGTGCCGCCGCGGCCGCCGAGTCGGCCGGCGACGTCATGATCGTCGGCGTCGACTCCGACTGGTACGAGTCGACCGACTACGGCGACATCGTGCTCACCTCGGTCCTCAAGGAGATCGGCCAGTCCGTCGTCGACACCGTCGGGGACTACGAGGAGGACAGCTTCGACAACACCCCGTACGTGGGCACCCTCGAGAACGGTGGTGTGTCCATCGCCCCGTTCCACGACTTCGAGGCGGACGTGCCGTCCGAGCTCGTCGACCGGCTCGCGGAGCTCGAGGAGGAGATCATCTCCGGCGAGCGCACCGTGGAGTCGGTGTCCAGCCCGCAGCAGTGATCTCGCCGCGACCCTGAGCGGTCGTACGACCCACGGCGGCCCGGCCCGGTAGGCCGGGCCGCCGTGGCGTCCCCCTCGGTCGGCGCTAGTGTGACGACCGCCCCGACCCGCCCGCCGTCCCGCTCCCCGCGTCGGCCGGCCCAGACGAAGAGCGAAGGAGCTCAACTCCCGTGAAGCTCGAGCTGCGCGGCATCACCAAGGTCTTCGGGCCGCTCGTCGCCAACGACTCCGTCGACCTCGTGGTCCGGCCCGGCGAGATCCACGCCCTCCTGGGCGAGAACGGCGCCGGCAAGTCCACCCTGATGAACGTCCTGTACGGCCTCTACCGGCCCGACGGCGGACAGATCCTCATCGACGACGAGCCCGTCGAGCTCGACGGACCGGGCGACGCGGTGGCCGCCGGCATCGGCATGGTCCACCAGCACTTCATGCTCGTGCCCGTGTTCACCGTCGCCGAGTCGGTCGTCCTCGGCCAGGAGCCCACCGGCCCCTCGGGCCTCATCCGCAAGCGGGAGGCGGCCGGTCTCGTCCGGCAGATCTCCTCGCGCTTCGGGTTCGACCTCGATCCCGACGCGCGCATCGGCGACCTCCCCGTCGGCGCCCAGCAGCGCGTCGAGATCGTCAAGGCCCTGTCCCGCCAGGCCTCCATCCTCATCCTCGACGAGCCCACCGCCGTGCTCACCCCGCAGGAGACGGACGAGCTCATCGCCATCATGCGCGAGCTCAAGGCGGCGGGCACCTCGATCGTCTTCATCACCCACAAGCTCCGCGAGGTCCGCGCGGTCGCCGACACCATCACCGTCATCCGCAGGGGCAAGGTCGTCGCCACCGTCGAGCCGTCCCTGCCGGAGGCCGAGCTCGCCTCGCTCATGGTGGGGCGCCCCGTCGAGATGCAGGTCGCCAAGGAGCCGGCCCAGCCCTCCGGCGAGGGCTTCGCCCTCGAGAACGTCACCGTCCTCGACGACGAGAACCGGGTGGTGCTCGACGACGTGTCGCTCGACGTGCGCCGGGGCGAGATCCTCGTCGTCGCGGGCGTCCAGGGCAACGGGCAGACCGAGCTGACCGAGACGATCCTCGGCCTCACCCGACCGGTGCGCGGCCGCCTCACCCTCGACGGGAAGGACGTCACGCGCCGCGGCGTCAAGCAGCGCCTCCACGGCGGCCTCGGCTTCGTCCCGGAGGACCGGTCGACGGACGGCGTCATCTCCTCCTTCTCCGTGGCCGAGAACTACGTGCTCGACCTCTACGACACCGCCCCCTTCGCCGCGGGGCCGTCGATGCGGCCCGGCGAGGTGGCCCGCAACGCCGAGGAGCGCACGAAGGAGTTCGACGTGCGGCTGACCTCGGTCGACGACCCGATCTCCACCCTCTCGGGCGGCAACCAGCAGAAGGTCGTCATGGCCCGGGAGATGTCGAAGCCCCTGCGGCTGTTTGTCGCCTCCCAGCCCACCCGCGGGGTCGACGTCGGCTCCATCGAGTTCATGCACCAGCGGATCGTCGCCGAGCGCGACGCGGGCACGCCGGTCGTCATCGTCTCCACCGAGCTCGACGAGGTCGTCGCCCTCGGCGACCGCATCGCCGTGATGTACCGCGGCGCGATCGTCGGCGTCGTCCCCGGGGACACCGACCGGGACACCCTCGGGCTCATGATGGCGGGCGTGCCCGCAGACGAGGCGGCCGCTCAGGCCGCGACCCACCGCACGACCCTCGGCGCAGCCGACGAGGAGGAGGTCTCGTGACCGAGTCGAACGCCGCCGCGGCCCGCGTCCCGGGCGACCCGGCCGCCGGGCCCGTGGCCGGCCCGGGGGAGGAGGAGTCGACCGCGAGCGGCCGCCGCCGCGACTGGCCGCGCACGCTGCGGGACATCTCCACCAAGGGCTGGCTCGTCACGGTCCTCGCGATCGTCGTGGCCCTCGTCGTCGGGTCGATCCTCGTCATCGTGTCCTCCCCGCGGGTCGCCGAGACGTCGAGCTACTTCTTCGCGCGCCCCTGGGACACGATCTACGCCGCGATCGACGCCGTGTACGGCGCCTACCAGGCGATGTTCCGCGGGGCCATCTGGGACTTCCGCGCCGACTCGCTGACCGGCGCGCTCCAGCCCCTGTCCAACACCCTGGTCAACTCGGTCCCGCTCATCCTCGCCGGCCTCGGCCTGGCCATCGGCTTCCGCGCGGGCCTGTTCAACATCGGCGGCCAGGGCCAGATCATCCTCGGCGCCATCGTCGCCACCTACATCGGGTTCAGCTGGGACCTGCCGGTCGTCCTCCACCTGCTCGTGGCGATCGTCGGTGGTGCGGTCGGCGGGGCGGCGTACGCGTCGATCGCCGGCATCCTCAAGGCGCGCACGGGCGCCAACGAGGTGATCGTGACGATCATGCTCAACTCGATCGCCGGGTTCCTCGTCCTGTACGTCCTCAAGTCCACGGTGTTCGGCGGCGAGCGGCCCAACGGCCAGACGTCCTTCCGGGTGGACCCCGACGCGACCTACCCGCTGCTGCTCGGTGCCGACTTCCGCCTGCACGCCGGCCTGATCGTCGCGATCCTCGCCGCGGTCTTCACCTGGTGGTTCCTCGAGCGCTCGACCTGGGGCTTCGAGCTCCGCGCCGTCGGTGCCAACCCGGACGCCGCGCGCACCGCCGGCATCTCGGTGCCCAAGGCCACGATCGTGGCGATGGCCGTCTCGGGCGCGCTGTGCGGACTCGCCGCGACCGGCCCCGTCCTCGGGACCGAGAAGTACCTCTCCCTCGGCGTCGCCGGCACGTACGGGTTCGACGCGATCACCGTCGCCCTGCTCGGCCGGTCCCGACCGTGGGGCACGTTCTTCGCCGGCCTGCTCTTCGGCGCGCTGCGCGCCGGCGGCACCCTCATGTCGACGACGAACACCACCCCGCTCGAGGGTGCGCCCGCGGCGATGCCGATCGAGTTCATCCTCGTCCTGCAGTCCGTCATCGTCCTGTTCATCGCGGCGCCCCCGCTCGTGCGGTGGATCTTCCACCTGCCCGACCCGACGCGGCCCGCCAGGAAGCGCCGCGAGAGCAGGCGCAGCGGCACGTCCCGGTCCGCCCGCGGGTCCCGCCGCGGCACCGATGCCACCGCCCCCGCCGACGACGCCGCGGACGCCACCGCCACGGCCGACGCCCGTACCAGCACCTCGGAGGAGTCATGAGCGCCGCCGTCGCCGAGCGCGACCTCACGCCCGACCAGGGGCCCATCGAGCAGACCACGCGGGACGAGCTCGCCCCGCGGTCCTGGCGCTGGACGATCGTCCATGCCGTCCTCGCCCTCCTCGTGCTCGGCTGGTTCCTGCCGCGCACCCCCGAGGGCGCGACCACGTTCCAGTTCTCCCTGCGCAACGACGTCGTCCAGATCCCCAACGTCGAGCTGCCCGGCTTCACCACCGTGCTCGTCCTCGGGCTCGTCATCGTCGCGGTCCTCGGGGTCGTCACCTTCCTCGCGTGGTCCCGCAAGCGGGTGACCGTGTGGCTCCAGGTGATCAGCGTCCTCGCGCTCGTCATCGCGTTCCTCACCTGGGTCGGCGCGGGGCGGCCGACGATCATCCCCGTCACCTCGCTCGTGGCAGGCGGCCTCGCGCTGTCGGTCCCGCTCGTGTTCGGTGCGATGTCGGGCATCCTGTGCGAGCGCTCCGGCATCATCAACATCGCCATCGAGGGCCAGCTGCTCGCCGGCGCGTTCCTCGCGGCCGTCGTCGCCTCGATGACCGCGTCCGCCTACGTCGGCATGGTCGCCGCACCGGTCGCCGGCGCGCTCGTCGGCGGCCTGCTCGTGCTCTTCTCCGTGAAGTACCACGTCGACCAGATCATCGTCGGCGTCGTGCTCAACGTCCTCGTCCTCGGTGTCACCGGCTTCCTGTTCTCCACCGTGCTCTCCGGCGACGGCACGGACCTCAACCAGCGGATGCGGCTGCCCGAGCTGCCGATCCCGTGGCTGTCCGACATCCCGATCGTCGGTCCGGTGCTGTTCAACCAGTCGATCCTCGTCTACCTCATGTTCGCCGGCGTGATCGCGCTGCAGATCTACCTGTTCCGCTCCCGGTGGGGCCTGCGCCTGCGCGCCGTCGGCGAGCACCCCAAGGCGGCCGACACGGTGGGCATCGACGTCATCCGTACCCGCGTCTGGTCGACCATGCTCGGCGGCGCCGTCGCCGGGCTCGGCGGCGCGTTCCTCACGGTCGGCTCCGGGCTCGCCTTCGGCAAGGACATGTCCGCCGGGCAGGGGTACATCGCGCTCGCCGCGATGATCCTCGGGCGCTGGAACCCGGTCGGGGCGGTCGCCGCGGCCCTGCTGTTCGGGTTCGCCAAGAACGTCGGCAACGTCCTGTCGTCGATCAACTCGCCCGTGCCGTCCGAGATCCTGCTCATGCTGCCCTACGCGGTGACGATCGTCGCCGTCGCGGGCCTCGTGGGCCGCGTCCGCGCGCCCGCCGCGGAGAACATCCCCTACATCAAGGGCTGAGGCCCGAGGCCGCGCGGGCCGGCCCGCGCGAGGCAAGGAGTGCGATGGCCACCCCCGAACCGGTCGGGCCCGAGACCTGGGAGCGGCTCACGTCGCTCGCCCGCGAGGCGTGCGCGGCCGCGTACGTCCCCTACTCGGGGTTCCCGGTCGGCGCCGCCGCGCTCGTCGACGACGGCCGGTTCGTCTCCGGCTGCAACGTCGAGAACGCCGGCTACGGGGTCACGCTGTGCGCCGAGTGCGGGCTCGTGTCCGACCTCGTCCGCGGCGGCGGGGGCCGGCTCGTCGCGTTCGCCTGCGTCGGCGGCGACGGTGCGCCCCTGAGCCCGTGCGGGCGCTGCCGCCAGCTCCTCGTCGAGCACGCGGCGCCCGGCATGCCGCTCGCCCTTGCCGCGGGCATCCGCACCATCGAGGAGGTCGTCCCGTTCGCGTTCGGCGAGGACGACCTCGCCCGGGCCGCCCGGCGCGCCGAGCACCGGCCCGCCGAGCAGTGTCCTGCCGAGCACGACCCCGCCGGGGACCGCCCGACCCACGACCGCCCGACCCACGACCGCCCGACCCACGACCGACCGGGGGAGCACCCATGACCGAACGTCACGACGCCGTCGACGTCATCCGGACCAAGCGGGACGGCGGCCGACTGTCCGACGACCAGATCGACTGGGTGGTCGACGCCTACACGCGCGGCGTCGTCGCCGACGAGCAGATGTCCGCGCTCGCGATGGCGATCTACCTGCGCGGCATGGACGGCGCCGAGACCGCGCGGTGGACCGCGGCCATGATCGCCTCGGGCGAGCGGATGGACTTCTCCTCCCTCGGCCGCCCGACGGCGGACAAGCACTCCACCGGCGGTGTGGGCGACAAGATCACGCTGCCCCTCGCCCCTCTCGTGGCGGTCTTCGACGTCGCCGTTCCCCAGCTCTCCGGCCGCGGGCTCGGCCACACGGGCGGCACGCTCGACAAGCTCGAGGCGATCCCCGGGTGGCGGGCGAGCCTGACGAACGAGCAGATCATGGGGATGCTCGGCGACGTCGGGGCGGTCGTCTGCGCCGCCGGGTCCGGGCTCGCCCCGGCGGACAAGAAGCTCTACTCCCTGCGGGACACGACCGCCACGGTCGAGGCGATCCCGCTCATCGCCAGCTCGATCATGAGCAAGAAGATCGCCGAGGGCACCGACTCGCTCGTCCTCGACGTCAAGGTCGGCTCCGGTGCGTTCATGACGGACCTCGACCGCGCCCGCGAGCTCGCCACGACCATGGTCGACCTCGGCGAGCGCGCCGGGGTGCGCACCACCGCGCTGCTCACCGAGATGAGCACGCCGCTCGGCCGCACCGCCGGCAACGCGCTCGAGGTCCGCGAGTCAGTCGAGGTCCTCGCCGGCGGGGGACCGGCCGATGTCCGGGACCTCACGCTCGCCCTCGCCCGGGAGATGCTCGACGCCGCCGGCCGGCCCGACGCCGACCCGGCCGCCGCCCTCGACGACGGCCGTGCGATGGACGTGTGGCGCCGGATGATCGCCGGTCAGGGCGGCGACCCGGACGCGGACCTCCCGATCGCCCGGCACACGCACACCGTGACGGCCGACCGCGCCGGCGTCGTCGGCCGGCTCGACGCGCTCGGGATCGGGGTCGCCGCCTGGCGGCTCGGCGCCGGCCGCGCGCGGCAGGGCGACGCCGTCCAGGCCGGCGCCGGGGTCGAGATCCACGCCCGCGAGGGGGAGCGGGTCGCCGCCGGGCAGCCCGTCCTCACCCTGCACACCGACGACGAGGGGCGGGTCGCTCGCGCGCTCGAGGCGCTCGACGGCGCCCTCGCGATCAGCGACGACGCCCCGTCGGGGGCGGGGGAGGTCGTGCTCGGCCGGATCACCGCCTGACGGTGGCGCCGCGCGGCCGGGCGCGGCACCCTGGGCGCATGCCGACGCCGTCGCCCCGCCCGTGGGCCCACGTCACCCTGTCCACGCTGATCGACCCGTTCGCCCGACCCGTCCGGACCGGCCACCTGGCCCGCCGGCTCTCGAGCGCCGTCCTGCCCGCGCGGGCGGCAGGCCTGGCCGAGGACACCCAGCGGGCCGCGACCGCCGGTGAGGCGCGGGCGCTCGCGGGCGTGCGGGCCGAGATCGGCGGGGCGCACGCCGTCCAGCGCGACCCGACCACGTGCGGGTCCGCGTCCCTCGTGGTCCTCGCCGCGCTCGGGGACCCCGAGCTCGAGCGCTGGATCGCCGAGGGGACGGAGCCGACGGCGCCTCGGCCCGAGATCCCGGACGCGGCCCGGAGCGCCGAGCTCGCCGAGCTCGCCGAGCAGGGGTTGACGCTCGACTCCCCGGAGCACCGGTTCGACGCGGCGCAGCGGCTCGTCAAGGCCGCCACGTCCCACCGAGCCCTCGGGGTGGCCGACTGGCCCGACAGCCTCGGCACGCCGCCGTGGGCCGCCGCCCGCGAGGCGCGGTTCCCGGGCGTGCGGTACCGGTGGACCCCCGTCGACGACCGCTCCGAGCGTGCCGCCCACGTCCTCGCGGCCGTCCACTCGGCCACGCTGGCGGGACTGCCGGTCCCGCTGTACACCTCCGGCGACCTCGGTGGGGGCCTCGGTAAGGCCGTCCCCCGGCACGTGGTGCTCGCCCGGCCGGCGCAGGACCGGGGGAGCGGGCCCGGCCTCGACGCCTCGGGAGCGCCCGCCCTGACGATCTACGACCCGTCCCGCGGGCTCGACCACCTCGTCCCCGTGGCCGACCTCCTCGCTCGTTCAACGCCCCTCAAGGCGCTGGGCTCGTGGAGCCACGTGGTGATCGCGCTGCTCCCGGTGCCGCGGGCCGGCTGAGCGGCAGCTGCGGCCACGGAGTCTGCCGTCGGCGCGCGTGCGGTTGCGGCGCCACCACGCGTGGTCGACGCCGCGTGGGGCGGCGAAGGACCGGGCGCGCGCGGCTGCTACATCCCGATCGCGGCGGCGACGTCCTCGCGCAGGACGGCCATCCGGGTATCGGCGGCCTCGCGGGCGGCGGCGAGCCCGGCCCGGCCGACCGGCTGCACGACCTCGAGATAGCACTTGAGCTTCGGCTCGGTCCCCGAGGGGCGCACGACGACCCGGTCGCCGATCTCGGTCTCCCAGACGACCCCGTCGGTCGGCGGCAGGTCCGCGGACCCGTGGGCGAGGTCGAGGGAGACGGTGACGGGCGACCCGCCGAGCTCGGTGGGCGGCTGCTCGCGGACACGCGTCATCGCCCGGGAGATGAGGGTGAGGTCGGTGACACGGACCGTCAGCGGCGCGGTCACGTGGACGCCGTGGGCGAGCGCGAGGTCGTCGAGGAGGTCCTGGAGCGTGCGACCGGCGCGGTGGGTCTCGCCGGCGAGGGCGGCGAGCCGGACGGCCGCGGAGATGCCGTCCTTGTCCCGCACGCCCTCCGGGTCCACGCAGTAGCCGATCGCCTCCTCGTAGCCGAACACGATCCGCGGGGCGCGGGCGATCCACTTGAAGCCGGTGAGCGTGACGGCGTGGTCGATGCCGTGCGCGGCGGCGATCCGCCCGAGCAGGCGGGAGGACACCACCGAGCTGGCGAGCACGGGGCGCCCGTCGGAGGCGCTTGCGGAGGTGCCGTCCGGCGTCGAGCCGGAGGTCGTCGGGGTGCCGGTCCCCGCGCGTGCGGCCTGGTCGCCGAGGAGGGCACCGATCTCGTCGCCGGTCAGCTGCCGCCACCCGCCGGCCGCGTGCGATGCCGGGATCGCGGCCGAGCAGCGGTCGGCGTCGGGGTCGTTGGCGATGACGAGGTCGGCGCCGGTCCCGCGGGCGAGGGCGAGGGCGAGGTCGAGCGCGCCGGGCTCCTCGGGGTTGGGGAAGGCGACCGTGGGGAAGTCGGGGTCCGGCTCGGCCTGCTCGGCCACCTCGTGGAGCTCGCTCACCCCGGCGCGCGCGAGCGCCGCCCGCGCCGTCTCGGCGCCGACCCCGTGCATCGACGTGTGGACGATCGTCAGGCCCTCCGCGGCGCCCGCGGGCACGAGCGACGCGACCCGGTCGAGGTAGGCCTCGACGATCTCCTCGCCCAGCCCCTCGCGCTCCCCGCGGGGCAGCTCGCGCAGGTCCCCGACGGCGGCGATCGCCTCGGCGATCCGCGCGTCCCAGGGAGCCACGATCTGCGTCCCGCGCTCCTCGGCCGGGACGGCCCGTCCGCCGAGGTAGACCTTGTAGCCGTTGTCCCGCGGCGGGTTGTGGGAGGCCGTGACCATGATCCCGGCGTCGGTTCCCAGGTGACGGACCGCGAACGCGAGCACCGGGGTCGGCAGGGGGCGCGGCAGCAGGAGGGCGCGGCCGCCGGCGCCGGCGACGATCTCGGCGGCGTCGCGCGCGAACTCGTGGCTGCCGTGCCGGGCGTCGTGCCCGATCACCACGACCGGGTCCGGACCGATCTCGGCGGTGAGCGCGGCCATGAGCCCGGCGGTCGCCCGCGTGACGGTGGCCCGGTTCATCCGGGTCTCGCCGGCGCCGATCTCGCCGCGCAGGCCGGCGGTGCCGAACTCGAGCGGGCCGGCGAACCGGCTCGACAGCTCGGCGGCCGCGTCCTCGTCGGTCCCGGCGAGCGCGATGAGCCCCTCGAGCTCGGCCCGCGTGGCGGGGTCCGGATCCTGCTCGGCCCAGGTGCGGGCCCGGCCCAGCACGTCGGGTCCCAGGACGATCGGTGCGGTCTCGCTGCCCTGCGCGTCGGTCATCCCCCGAACCTACTGCGCGTGCGGGGTGCGAGCGACGCGGAGGCCGCCGGAGCGCGGGCGCGAACCGTGCGCGGGAGGGCCGCGACTCTGGAACCATGTCCGCCGTGAGCCAGACGACCAGCGCGCCGCCGAGCGCGTCCGCCGCCCCCGCCCCGACCACCGCGCCGCAGCACGGCGCCGAGCGTCCGGGCCCCTCGGGCGTCCGCGGCGGCTCGCGCGTCGTCATCCTCGGCGGCGGCCCCGGCGGCTACGAGGGGGCCCTCGTCGCCGCACAGCTCGGCGCCCGCGTCACGCTCGTCGAGCGCCAGGGACTCGGGGGCTCGGCCGTCCTCACCGACGTCGTCCCCTCGAAGACCCTCATCGCCACCGCCGAGTGGCTCACCGTCACCGAGTCCGCCCACGAGCTCGGCATCCGTTCCGACGAGGTGCCCGAGAGCGGCGTCGGCGTTCTGTACGCGGACCTCGGCGTCGTCAACGCGCGCGTGCGCGAGCTCGCGGCCCGCCAGTCCGAGGACATCCGCACCCGCCTCGAGCGCGAGGGTGTCGAGATCGTCGACGGCACCGGCGCGCTCGGCGGCACCCTCTCCGACGGCGGCACGCGCCGGGTGACCGCTACGCTCGCGGACGGCAGCGTGCGCGAGCTCGAGGCCGAGATGGTCCTCCTCGCCACCGGCGCGACCCCGCGGGTCCTGCCGACCGCGCAGCCCGACGGCGAGCGGATCCTCACCTGGGCGCAGATGTACGCGCTCGACACGCTCCCGGAGCACCTCATCGTCGTCGGGTCGGGCGTCACCGGTGCCGAGTTCGCCGGCGCCTACAACGCGCTCGGCGCCCGGGTGACCCTCGTCTCCTCCCGCGACCGCGTGCTCCCGGGCGAGGACGCGGACGCGGCCGAGCTCATCGAGGGCGTCTTCCGGCGCCGCGGGATGACCGTCCTGTCCCGCTCGCGCGCCGCGGCGGTGCGCCGGGTGGGCGACGCCGTCGAGGTCGAGCTGACCGACGGCCGCGTCGTCGAGGGCTCGCACTGCCTCGTCGCCGTCGGTGGCATCCCCGCCACGGACGGCATCGGGCTCGCGGAGGCGGGCGTCGAGACCACGGACTCCGGGCACGTCGTCGTCGACCGCGTCTCGCGCACCCGCGCGTTCCGCGTCTATGCCGCCGGCGACTGCACCGGCGTCCTCCCGCTCGCCTCGGTCGCCGCCATGCAGGGCCGGATCGCCATGTGGCACGCGCTCGGCGACGCCGTGCCGCCGCTCGACCTGTCCACCGTCTCCGCCAACATCTTCACGGCTCCGGAGATCGCCACGATCGGCGCCACGGCGCAGGACTGCGCCTCCGGACAGGTCGACGGATCGATCTCGATCCTGCCGCTGGGGCGCAACCCGCGGGCGAAGATGCTCGGCATCACCGACGGCTTCGTCAAGGTCATCTCCGACCGCGCCACGGGCACGGTGCTCGGCGGCGTCGTCGTCGCCCCGAGGGCCAGCGAGCTCATCCTGCCGATCACCCTCGCGGTCACGCACCGGCTGACGGTCGACCAGGTGGCCAACGCCTTCACCATCTACCCCTCGCTCAGCGGGTCGATCACGGAGGCGGCGCGCACCCTGCACGTGACCGGCGAGCAGGGCCAGGAGTGAGAACCACGGGCACCGACTACCCTGGGGCGGTGAGCGACCCCGCCGATACCGGCTCCCACCCCGCGCCGGCAGCCCCCGCCGCGCGCCTGCCCGACCTCGCGACCTGCGACCTCGTCGACCTCTTCCAGGCGGTGTGCGACGCCCCCTCCGTCTCCGGCGCGGAGGCGCCGCTCGCCGACGCGATCGAGACCGCCCTGCGCGCGACCGGTCACCTCGAGGTCCTGCGCGACGGGGACACGGTGGTCGCCCGCACGCAGCTCGGACGGGACTCGCGGATCGTCGTGGCCGGCCACATCGACACCGTGCCCCTGGCGGGCAACCTGCCGACCGAGCGGCGCGTCGAGGACGGCGCCGAGGTGCTGTGGGGCCGGGGGACGGTCGACATGAAGGGCGGCGTCGCGGTCGCCCTCTGGCTCGCGGCCCGGCTCGACGCACCGCATCACGACGTCACGTGGGTGCTCTACGACAACGAGGAGGTCGCCGCCGACCTCAACGGCCTGGGCCGGGTCGTGCGCGAGCACCCGGACTGGGTGACGGGCGACGTCGCCGTCCTCGGCGAGCCCACCGCCGGCGGGGTCGAGGGCGGCTGCAACGGGACGCTGCGCGTCGAGGTCACCACCCGCGGCGTCACCGCGCACTCCGCGCGTGCCTGGCGCGGCCACAACGCCGTGCACGCCGCCGGCGAGATCCTCGAGCGGCTCGCCGACTACGAGCCGGCGGAGGTCGCCGTCGACGGGCTCGTCTACCGCGAGGGCCTCAACGCGGTCGGCATCACCGGCGGGATCGCGACGAACATGATCCCCGACTCCTGCACGGTCACCGTCAACTACCGGTTCGCGCCGTCGCGCTCGGTCGAGGAGGCGACCGCGCACGTGCGGTCCGTGCTCGACGGCATCGATGCCGAGATCGTCCTGTCCGACGCCGCGGGCGGCGCCCGCCCCGGCCTCGACGACCCGGTGCTCGCCGCCGCCGTCGAGCAGCTGACCGGGGCCACCGGCGGGAGCGTCGGGCCGAAGTACGGCTGGACCGACGTCGCGCGGTTCGCCGAGCTCGGGATCCCCGCCCTCAACTTCGGCCCCGGGGACCCGATGCTCGCCCACGCCGACGACGAGCGCTGCCCGACCGCCCAGGTGCGCGACTGCGCGCGGGCGCTCGGCGCCTGGCTCGCCCCGGGTCTCGATCTCGACACCGCGGGCGGGGGAGACTGACCCGCGGATCCGTGCGCGCCGCACGCCGTCGGTGGGCCACACTGATGGCATGAGTGTCGAGAAGCGGTCCGCACGCCTGACGAACGGCACCTATCGGAAGGGACCGGTCCTCCTGAGACGCGACCTGATCCCCGACCAGACCACCGACGCGCGGCTGCTCGCGCCGGACCAGGACGGGTCCTTCGTCCACCAGGACCCCTGGCGGGTCATGCGCATCCAGTCCGAGTTCGTCGAGGGCTTCGGGGCGCTCGCCGACCTCGGGCCCGCGATCTCGGTCTTCGGCTCCGCCCGGCTGGGGGAGGGGGCCGCGGAGTACGAGATCGCCCGCGAGGTCGGCCGCCGGCTCGCCGCCGAGGGGTTCGCCACCGTCACGGGCGGTGGTCCCGGCGTGATGGAGGCCGCCAACCGCGGCGCCGTCGAGGGCGACGGCCTCAGCGTCGGTCTCGGCATCGAGCTCCCGCACGAGCAGGGCATGAACGAGTACGTCGACCTCGGCGTCAACTTCCGCTACTTCTTCGCCCGCAAGACGATGTTCCTCAAGTACAGCCAGGGCTTCGTCGTCCTGCCGGGCGGTCTCGGCACGATGGACGAGCTCTTCGAGGCACTCACGCTCGTCCAGACGCAGAAGGTGACGAGCTTCCCCATCGTCCTCGTGGGGAGCGACTTCTGGGGCGGGCTCGTCGACTGGGTCGCCGGCACGATGCTCGAGCGCGGCACGATCTCGGAGCACGACGTCGACCTCATGCCGGTCGTCGACACCGCCGAGGAGGCCGTCGACGCCGTCCTGTCCCGGGTCCAGCGGCTCGCCGACGAGAAGCGCGCCCAGCAGGCCGCCGAGGAGGAGGGCGACGGCCGGCCCGAGTAGCCGCCGCGCGCCCACCTGGCCCGACCCCGAGGTCGGAGGCCCGCCCCGGTCCGCCGAGCTGCCGGCGCTGTCCTGTGCGTCGCGTCCGTGTCCTCCGCGCGCCCGGGAGGTGGCGCACGCCCCGATCCGGGACACTGGCGGCGGCGGCCCGTCCCGTCGGCCGCCCACGACCACGCGCGCGAGGGAGCAGCACGGATGAGCACGAGGACCGAGGACGACCTGCTCGGGAGCGTCGAGGTGCCGTCGGATGCGTACTACGGCATCCATACTCAGCGGGCGATCGAGAACTTCCGGATCAGCTCGTCGACGATCGGTGACGTGCCGGCGATGGTGCGGTCGATGGTCCAGGTGAAGAAGGCCTGCGCGCTCGCCAACGGCGAGCTGAGGACCATCCCGCCGAAGGTCGCGCGGGCGATCGCCGACGGGTGCGACGAGATCCTCGTGGGCGGCCGGTGCATGGACCAGTTCCCCATCGACGTGTTCCAGGGCGGCGCGGGGACGTCGGTCAACATGAACACCAACGAGGTGGTCGCCAACCTCGCCCTCGAGCAGCTCGGCCTCGAGAAGGGCCGGTACGACGTGGTCAACCCCAACGACCACGTCAACAAGAGCCAGTCGACCAACGACGCCTACCCGACCGGCTTCCGCCTCGCCGTCTACGCGGTGGTGCGTGAGCTGTGGGAGGAGATCGACCGTCTGGCCGCGGCCTTCGAGGCCAAGGGCGAGGAGTTCGCGGACGTCCTCAAGATGGGCCGCACGCAGCTGCAGGACGCCGTCCCGATGACCCTGGGACAGGAGTTCACCGCGTTCGCCGTGCTCCTGCGCGAGGAGGTCCGCCACCTCTCCCGCCTCGCCGAGCTCCTGCTCGAGGTCAACCTCGGGGCCACCGCCATCGGCACGGGCCTCAACACCCCCGAGGGCTACTCGGAGCTCGCCGTCGCGCGCCTCGCCGACGTCTCCGGCCTGCCGGTCGTCCTCGCGGAGAACCTCATCGAGGCGACGTCGGACACCGGTGCCTACGTCTCCATGCACGCCGGGCTCAAGCGCGTCGCCGTCAAGCTGGGGAAGATCTGCAACGACCTGCGCCTGCTGTCCTCCGGCCCGCGGGCCGGGCTCAACGAGATCAACCTGCCCGAGCTCCAGGCCGGGTCGTCGATCATGCCGGCCAAGGTCAACCCGGTGATGCCCGAGGTCGTCAACCAGGTGTGCTTCAACATCATCGGCAACGACGTCACCGTGACGATGGCGTCCGAGGCGGGCCAGCTCCAGCTCAACGTCATGGAGCCCGTCATCGCCCAGGTCCTCTTCGAGTCCGTCTCGCTGCTCCGCAACGCCGCGATCGGGCTGCGCGAGAAGTGCGTCGACGGCATCACCGCGAATCCCGAGGTCGGCCTCGCGGACGTGCTCGGCTCGATCGGGATCGTCACCTACCTCAACCCGGTGATCGGCCACCACAACGGCGACCGCGTGGGCAAGGAGGCCGCCCGCTCCGGCCGGTCCGTCAAGGAGGTCGTCCTCGAGCTCGGGCTGCTCGACGAGGCGCGCATCGACGAGCTCTTCTCGCGCGAGAACCTCATGCACCCGAAGTACCAGGGCGAGATCTTCCCGGCCGAGGACCCCGACACCTACCCACGGCCCGACGGGTCGACCCCGGAGGACGACCGGGTCGGGTGAGGGGGCGCCCGGCAGGGCGCCCGGGTCGTGACGGGGGCGGACCCTACCGCACGATCCGGCACAGGTCCCGGTGTGACCTAGAATGGACGAGGCCATGGTGTCCGCGCAGACGGTTTCGGGGTAGGTCCCCGGTGCTGCGGGCCCGATCACGCAGGAGAACGAGAGGTGCGGCAATGGCAGCGATGAAGCCGAGGACCGGGGACGGGCCGCTCGAGGTGACGAAGGAGGGACGCGGCATCGTCATGCGCGTCCCGCTCGAGGGCGGCGGCCGCCTGGTGGTCGAGCTCAACGCGACCGAGGCCGGTGAGTTGAGCGAGGCGCTCGCCGCCGTCGCCTCCTGACACCGACCGACGCCAGACACCCCACCGACGGCCGGCCGCGCGACGCGGCCGGCCGTCGGCGTCCCCGAAGGAGTCCCGTGCCCAGTGAACCGAGCGACACCCCCGTCGTCGACCTGCCGCCCGTCGGCCTTCCCGGGCTCGACGTCAGCGACCGGCCGTGGTCGGACGCGCTCGCCACGGACCCCGTGCCCGACGCCGTTGCCCTCCTCGTCGGTGCGGACGGCCCCGGACCGCGCGCCGGCGAGGTCGCCGAGCGCTACGGCATCGACCTCGAGGCCGAGCTCACCGACGGCACCGCGGGCAGCGTCCGCACCGTCCGGCTCCCGCGCATGCGCGACGGCGTCGACGTGCCGTGGGCCGGACTGCCGGCCACCGTCCACCTCGTCCGCACCGGCGACGCCGGAGTCGCGGACCTGCGCGCCGCGGGCCTCGGGCTCGGTCGGGCGCTCGCGGGGGCGGCCTCCGGAGTCGTCGTCCTCGAGTCGGCTCGGGCCGCCGACCCGGCGGGCACGGCGGACCCGATCGGCCCCGACGACGCAGCGACCGAGCAGCCCGCCGGCGACCCGGCCGTCCCCGCGGCCCCTGCGGATGCCGTGGCGGCCCTCGCGGCCGGCCTGTGGCTCGACGCCTACCGGCTGCCGACGCGCGCGCGCACGAGCTCCGCGAAGCCCCCGGTCGGGGCGGTCGAGCTGCTCGTGCCCGGCTGGTCGGAGGGGACCGACGTGCCGGCCGCCGCGCGCGAGTCCGTCACCGCCACCCACCACGCGCGGGCGCTGACGGCGACCCGCTCGACCGTCAAGAACCCCGCGTGGACGGCCGCGGCCGCGCAGCACCTCGTCGACGGGCTCGAGCCGGAGGTCAGGGCGCGCGTGAGCGTCGACGTCCAGGACGAGGCGCGCCTCGCGGAGCGCGGGGCCGGCGCGATCCTCGCCGTCGGGGCCGGGTCGCCCACGCCGCCGCGGCTCGTCACCGTCACCTACACGCCCGCGTCGCCCGTCGGTCGCCGGGTCGCGCTCGTCGGCAAGGGCATCACGTTCGACACCGGCGGCCTGTCGAAGAAGCCGACCGACGGCATGCTGACGATGTCGACGGACATGGCGGGCTCGGCGGTCGTCCTCGCCACCGTCCTCGCGGCCGCCCGGCTCGGCCTGCCGCACACCGTCACCGCCGTGCTGCCGCTCGCGGAGAACGCATTCGGCGGCGGCGCCTACCGCCCCGGCGACGTCGTGCGCACGCTGTCCGGCCGCACCGTGGAGATCGGCAACACCGACGCCGAGGGCCGCCTCGTCCTTGCCGACGGACTGACGCACGCGATCGACGTGGCCGACCCGGACACGATCCTCGACGTCGCGACCCTCACGGGAGCCGCCAAGATCGCGCTGGGGACGACGGTCTCGGCGCTGTTCGCCACCGACGACGCGCTGGCGGAGGAGCTGGCCGCCGCCGGTGACGCCGCGGGGGAGAAGGTGTGGCGCCTGCCGATGCCCGACGACTCCGAGGCGGCACTCGACTCCGACCTCGCCGACGTGCGGCAGACCCCGCGCGCCGACGTCCACGCCGTGGGCGGCACGATCTTCGCCGCCATGTTCCTGCGCCGGTTCACCCAGGGGCGCCGGTGGGCGCACCTCGACATCGCTGGGACCGGCCGGTCGACGGGTGGGAAGCGGCTCGCCACGGGCGCGCCGACCGGGGTGGGCGCCGCGCTGCTCGTGCACTGGCTCGTGGGCCTCGGTCCGGACGGGCGCGAGGCCTGAGCCCGGTGGGTCGGACCTGTGTCGGCCGGACCTGTGTCGGCCGGACCCGCGTCGGTCAGACCCGGACGGCCGCGACCACGCCGGTGCCGGCGGTGAGCAGGGTCGGCAGGAGGCGCTCGTCGTCCCGCACGGAGCGGACGAGCTCGCGCGCGGTGACGGTCGTGTCGTCGCGGCGTGCCGGGTCGGCGACGCGGTCACCGGCGAGCGCGCCGGAGACGACGAGGACGCCGCCGGGACGCAGGAGGCGGACGGCCTGCTCGACGCACTCCGGTGCCTCGGCCGGGTCGCCGTCGACGTGGACGAGGTCGTAGGCGCTGTCCGCCAGGCGCGGCGCCACGTCGAGCGCGCGGCCCGAGATCAGGCGGGTGCGGGCGGGACGAACGCCGAACGCGAGGAACGACTCGCGGGCCGAACGCTGGTACTCGCCCTCGACGTCGATCGTGGTGAGGACGCCGTCGGACGGCATGCCGGCGAGGAGCCAGAGGCCCGAGACCCCGGTGCCGGTGCCGATCTCGGCGACGGCCTTGGCCCGGACGGTCGCGGCGAGCAGCCGGAGGACCGCGCCCGTCCCGGCGGAGACCGGCCCGACGCCGAGCTCCTCGGAGCGCGCACGCGCCTGGGTGATGACCTCGCCCTCGGCGGCGAACTCCTCCGCGTAGGCCCACGACTGCGCCTTGTCGACCGACATCCGGTCCTCCCTTCCCACGGCACGGCGTGCCGGACTGCGTCCGATCGTAGGCGGGCGCCCCACGTGGTGCCGGGAGGCGGGCCGGGGACGGGGTGAGGGCCGGGGGTGGGAACCGGGTGCGAGGAGCGGGCCACGAGGGGGCCCGGTGGTGGTGTGAGGTCCGAGGGGGGAGACGGCTCACGACGGGCCCGGTGGTGGTGCGAGGTCCGAGGGGGAGACGGGTCACGACGGGCCCGGTGGCGGGTGTCGCCCGGGGCGGGGACCAGGCGCAGGACGGGGAGCGCTCACCGTGCGTCCGCACCCGCGGGGGCGCCCGCGGCGATACCGTAAGCCCGGACGAAGGAGGGTCACATGGCCGACGAGAGACAGTTCCCCGCCGGGCCGGGTCGAGGCGACGACGCGCAGCACCCGGACGGGCGCCAGGGCCAGGACGGCCCGACGCAGGGGGGCCCGTACTCGCGGTTCGCCCCGCCCACGGACGACGGCGACGAGCCTGGCGGCCGGCACGCCCAGGGGGCGCCCGCCGGTGACCCCGGCCCCGCCCAGCGACCGGCCAACCCGGCGCGTCCCGTGGGGATGCCGCGGGACCGCGCCGACAACGGCGACGGCCGGTGGATGCCCTCCGGTGCGCGCCAGCCGATGCCCTCGGCGCGCCCCACCGGCACCGGCACGCACGAGGTCGGTGGCCGACCAGACTCCCCGATGGCGGGGTCCCCCGAGAGCGGGGCCACACGCCCCTTCCAGGGTGCTCCCGGCGAGAGCGGCCCCACCCCCGGTGGGCCCGGAGCGGCCCCCGGTCCGTACGGGCAGGGGGCGGCCGGCTCCGCCGCCCCGGGCCCGGGGGCCACGGGACCTGGCGCTCCTGCGTACACCTCGCCGAGCAACGGCTCGGCGGCCCACGGCGTGCCCTCCGCCGGTGCACCCGGCGCGGGCAGCTCCGAGACCACCCGGCCCGCGGGGCAGCCCGAGGCGGGCCCCGGTGGGGGTTCGTCGTCGTCCTTCTCCGGCTCCGCCGGTCCCACCGCGGCGGGAGTGGGCGCGGCCGCGGCCGGTTCGGGCTCCCCGGCGTCGGCCGCCGGCGCGGCGCACCAGCCCGGGCACGGCTTCGCGGCGCCCGTCGGGTCGCCCGGTCAGCCTGACCGGTCCGGCTCCTCGTTCGGCGGGTTCGGCAGCCCGTCGGCCCCCGGCAGCGGCTTCGGTGGCGGCTCCGGTGCGGGCCCGGGTTCCGGCTTCGGCGCCGGGTCGGGCGCAGCCGGTGGCTCGGGCTACGGCGCCGACCGCAGCGCGTCCGCGGGAGACGGCGGAGGCTCCGGCCGGTCGCAGCGCCGGGGCGTGGCCGTGCCGGTCGTCGCCCTCATCACGGCGGTCGCGCTGCTGGCGGGCCTCGTGCTCGGCGCGCTCGGCGGCCGCTGGCTGCTGTGGGACGAGTCGAGCGCCGTGATCGGCGAGGACGACTCCGAGGAGTCGGATCCGCCCGAGTCCGCGAGCGGGGCGGTCGGGGTCGACCGGCCCGACGCGTCGGTCGCCCAGATCTCGGACATCGCGCTCGCCTCGACCGTCTACATCGAGGCCCGCAACGGCCAGGTCGGCGGCTCCGGCACGGGGATGATCTACTCCGAGGACGGCCTCATCGTGACGAACAACCACGTGGTCGAGCCCGCGCTGGACGGTGGCCAGCTCACCGTGACGTTCCACGACGGGACGCAGGAGGAGGCCGAGCTCGTGGGCCGCTCGCCGGGATACGACCTCGCGGTCCTCCAGGTCCCGCGCGAGGGCCTCACGCCGCTCGTGCTCGCCGACTCGGACGAGGTCGTCGTCGGCGACCTGGTCATCGCCGTCGGCGCCCCGCTCGGTCTCACCGGCACGGTGACCGCCGGGATCATCTCCGCGCGGAACCGGCCCGTCACCGCGGGCGATCCCGGCGACGAGAGCTACATCAACGCCCTGCAGACCGACGCCGCGATCAACCCCGGCAACTCGGGCGGGCCGCTGCTCAACTACGACGGCGAGGTCGTCGGCATCAACTCGGTCATCTACTCCAGCGGCGAGGGCGGCGCGGGCAGCATCGGTCTCGGCTTCGCGATCCCCGCCAACCAGGTCGAGACCACCGTCGGCCAGCTCATCGAGGACGGCACGGCCTCGTTCGCCCAGATCGGCATCAGCCTCGACCCGAGCTACTTCGGTGAGGGCGTGCGGGTCGTCGAGGACGAGGACGGCGTGGTCCCCGACGGACCGGGTGACGACGCGGGCATCGAGCCCGGGGACATCATCACCGCGTTCGACGGCACGCCCGTGACCGAGCCGTCGGAGGTGATCGTGTTCGTCCGCTCCCACCAGGGCGGTGACGTCGTCACGCTCACCATCGAGCGCGACGGCGAGGAGCAGGAGGTCGACGTCACCCTCGCAGAGGTCGAGGAACCCCTCTGACCCCTGGGGCGGGGCCGGGACCCGGGACCCGGCCCGCCTAGGATGGTGCGTCATGGGGATCAGCGGGAGCGAGCTCGTCGTCCTGCTGCTCG
The DNA here is from genome assembly GCF_049856295.1 of Georgenia sp. Z1344. Taxonomy (GTDB): domain Bacteria; phylum Actinomycetota; class Actinomycetes; order Actinomycetales; family Actinomycetaceae; genus JB111. The sequence continues at coordinate 58,725 of NZ_JBNDMZ010000013.1, forward strand.
TGGGCTTCCTCGTCGTCGGCCCCGAGAAGCTCCCCGAGCTCTCCCGTCAGCTCGCCCGCATCGTGCGCAAGGTCGCCGCGGTCGCCCGCGACACCGGGGACAAGGTCCGTGCCGAGCTCGGCGACGACCTCGAGGATCTCAAGTCGCTCGACCCGCGCCAGTACGACCCGCGCCGGATCGTCGCCGACGCGATGAAGGAGCCTGCGCGCACCGCGGGCCGGGCCGGCACCGCTACGGGTGCCGGCTCGAGCGCCGCCGCCACGGGTTCGGCGGCGGGCGTCACGGCGACCGCGAGCTCGGGCGCGGGCCCGGGACAGTCGCGCGGGACCGGGGCAGTGTCCGCGGCCGGCGCCGATGAGCGACGCCGCCCCGACCCCTTCGACCAGGCGCGGCCGGCGCCCCACGACCCCGACGCGACCTGACCCCGTCGCCGGCCCGAGCGGGTCAGACCGGCGTGACGCCCAACGAGCGGCCGGCGAGGCCGCGCGCCCGGGTGCCCAGCGTCGCCGCGAGGTCGAGCAGGGCGCCGGTGGCGGGGGAGGATGCCGCGTCGCCGGACAGCGTGGCCGGGACGCCGGAGTCGCCGGACTCGCGGATCGCCACCTCGAGGGGCAGCTGCGCGAGCAGCGGCACGTCGTAGCCGAGGGTCTCGCTCAGCCGCGTCGCGGTCTCCCCGCCGCCGCCCGAGCCGAACAGCTCGGTGCGCGAGCCGTCCGGGCCGTCGAACCAGCTCATGTTCTCGACCACGCCGACCACCTTCTGGCGGGTCTGGGTCGCGATCGTGCCGGCGCGCTCGGCCACCTCGGAGGCCGCGACCTGCGGCGTGGTGACGACGAGGATCTCCGAGCCGGGCAGCAGCTGGGCCACGGAGATCGCGATGTCGCCGGTCCCGGGCGGGAGGTCGAGGAGCAGGACGTCGAGGTCGCCCCAGAAGACGTCGGCGAGGAACTGCTGGAGCGCGCGGTGCAGCATCGGTCCGCGCCACACGACCGGGCTGCGGTCCTGGACGAACATGCCGATCGAGATGACCTTCACGTCGTGCGCGACCGGCGGGAGGATCATGTCGTCGACCTTGGTCGGCGGCAGCTCGACCCCGAGCATGCGCGGGATGGAGAAGCCGTAGATGTCGGCGTCGAGCACCCCGACCTTGAGGCCGGTCGCCGCCATCGCGGTGGCGAGGTTCGCGGTGACCGTCGACTTGCCGACGCCGCCCTTGCCGGACGTGACCGCGTAGATGCGGGTGAGGCTGCCGGGCTTGCTGAAGGGGATCTCCGGCTCCGGCGTGCCGCCGCGGAGCTGCGTCTTCAGCTCCTTGCGCTGCTCGTCGGTCATCACGCCCATCGCGACCCGGACGCCGCTCACACCCTCGAGCGCGGCCACGGCGTTCGTCACGTCCCGGGTGATCGTGTCCTTGAGCGGGCAGCCCGCGGTGGTGAGGTCGATGCCGACCTCGACCTCGCCCGACTCCTCGATCTCGATGCTGCGCACCATCCCCAGCTCGGTGATGGGGCGGCGGATCTCGGGGTCGATCACCGTGGTCAGCTCGGCGCGGACGGTCTCGACGGTGGGGGCGGTCATGCCTCCATGGTAGGCAGCCCCGGGCCCCGATCCTGGTGGCTCTGGTCACCCGCGGGTGCGGAGTCGCCCACCGGGGGTTCGTCGTCGGACATATCGCCCCCGGCCCGGCCACGCAGCTCGGTGACCTCCCGCTCGAGCTCGACGATCCGCCGGTCGCGGTCGGCCACCTCCTCGGCGAGGAGGTCGCGCAGCTCGGAGCGGACGAAGTCGCGGGTGGCGACCTCGCCGACCGCCATCCGCAGCGAGGCGATCTCGCGGGTGAGGTACTCCGTGTCCGCGAGCGTGCGCTCCGCGCGCTGGCGATCCTGCTCGGCCGAGACCCGGTCGCGGTCCACCTGCCGGCTCTGCGCGAGCAGGATGAGCGGCGAGGAGTAGGAGGCCTGCAGCGAGAGCATGAGCGTGAGCAGGGTGAACCCGAACTCCTGGGAGTCGAACCGCCAGGCCACGGGCGCGAACGAGTTCCACACGAGCCAGACCGTGACGAACACGGTGAGGTAGACGAGGAATCGGGGCGTGCCGAAGAAGACGGCCACCGACTCGGAGACGCGGCCGACCTTGTCCGGGTCGGACGGGCGCCGCGTGAACCAGGGGCGCCGGCTGGTGGGGGTGTCGAGCCGGTCAGTCATCGGTGCGCCGCTCCTCCACGCTCTCGTCCATGGCCTCGTCGGTCACGTCCTCGTCGGCCTCGCGCCAGTCCTCCGGCAGGAGGTGGTCGAGGACGTCGTCCACGGAGACGGCGCCGAGCAGGCGGCCGTCCTCGTCCCCCACCGGCAGGGCGGTGAGGTTGTAGGTCGCCAGCAGGCGGGTGACCTTGCCCAGGCCGTCGGTCGGCAGCACCGGGTCGATGTCCTTGTCGAGGATCGTGCCCACCGGAGTGGTCGGCGGCTCGCGCAGCGCGCGCTGGAGGTGGACCACGCCGAGCAGCCGGCCCGTCGGGGTCTCGAGCGGGGGGCGGGCGATGAACGTCAGGGCGCCGAGGGCGGCCGGGACGTCGCTGCGCCGCGCGTGGGCGAGCAGGGTCGCCACGGTCGCCTCCGGCGGGAGGATGACGGGCTCGGTCGTCATCAGACCACCGGCGGTGTGCTCGTCGTAGGCCAGGAGCCGGCGCACGTCCTCGGCCTCCTCGGGCTCCATCCGCTCGAGCAGGGTCGCGGCCGTGGTCTCGGGCAGCTCGGACATGAGGTCGGCGGCGTCGTCGGGCTGCATGACGTCGAGGACGTCGGCCGCCCGCTCGAGGTCGAGCCCGGAGACGATGTGCACCCGGTCGTCCTCGCCGAGCTCCTCGAGGACGTCGGCCAGCCGCTCGTCGGGCAGGTGCCGCGCCACGTCGAGGCGCCGCTGGTCGGGCAGGTCGTGGAGGACGTCCGCGACGTCGGCCGGCTTGAGGTCGGTGAGCTGCGCGAGCAGAGACTCGGTGCCCTGGGCGAGCGCGGCGCCCGTCAGGCCGGTCACCTCGTCGATCCCGACGACGAGGGTCTCCCCGCGCTGGAAGGTCGCGCGCGGCCTGATCCGCCGCACGAACAGCTTGGTGGCGAGCCAGTCGCGGTTGCGCTGCTGCTCGATCGCGATGTCGAGGACCGACGCGTCGCCCGACCCGTCCGTCAGCGTGACGCGGCGGTCGAGCAGCTCGCCGACCACCTGGCGCTCGGCCATCCGGGCCTGGAACCGGCGCAGGTTGAGCAGCCCGGTGGTGATGACGGCCCCGGGCTCGATCGCCGTCACCCGGGTGAGGGGGACGAAGATGCGGCGCCGGCCGGGCACCTCGACCACGAGCCCGACGGCGCGGGGCGCGGCGCGGACGCGGGTGAGCAGGACGACGTCACGGACCCGTCCCACCTGGTCACCGATCGGGTCGAACACGGTGGTGCCGGCGAGGCGGGCCACGTAGACGCGCGCGACGTTGGTCGGGCGGGGCGTGGTGGCTGACACGCGTCGAAGCGTAACCGCGGCCGTGCGGGCGGCGCCGGGGACGGGCCGTGATGACGCGGGGAGCGGGGCGCGGTCACGCCGGGAGCGGAGCGTTGTTTCGCCGGGAGTGGAGCGCGGTGGCGGCCCGGCCGCGCCGGGCGGGATACTGGACCCATGTCGATCCAGAACCAGCCGCTCGGCGCGAGGGCGCTGTCGATCCCCACGGGGGTCCAGCTCGCCGCGTACTCCAGCTACGAGGATGCGCAGCGTGCCGTCGACCACCTCTCGGACACGGACCACGACGTGCGGCTCGTGTCGATCGTCGGCGAGGACCTGCGGCTCGTCGAGCGCATCACGGGGCGGCTCGACTACGGGAAGGTGGCGGGCTCCGGCGCGCTGACCGGCGCCTGGTTCGGCCTGATGATGGCGCTGGTCATGTGGCTGGTCATCGGGAACTTCGGGCTCGTCGACTTCGTCATCCCCGTGCTCGTGGGCGCGGCCTTCGGCGTGCTTCTCGGGATCGTCAGCTACGCCGTGCGCCCCAAGACCCGCGACTTCACCTCCTCGAGCACCGTGGTCGCCAAGCGGTACGTCATCATCGCCGGGCCGACCGTGGCCGACGAGATGCGTGCCGCCCTCCAGAAGGAGGGGCTGCTCGGCAACGCGCCGGCCGCCCAACAGGGTGCGGGGGCGTACGGCGCGGGGCAGGGTGCGTACGGCGTGTCCGCGCACGGGGCACCGCAGCACGCGGGCGGGCCGGCGGGCACGCAGGGTCAGGCGGGCGCGCCCGGACACGGCGGCATGCCCGGACACGCGGGCACCCCCGGGACGAGCGGGCAGCCCGACGGCGGTCAGGACGCCTGGACCCCCGGCGCGCGCGGCGAGGGTGCGACCGGCTCGCACCCCGCCGGCACCCACGACGCGGGAGCGTCGGTGCACGGGGGCCATGACGCCGGCACCCCCGCGTACGGGGCCGAACAGCCCGCGGGTGCCGAGGCCGGCGCGGACAGCGCGCCTCGTCCCGCCCCCGCCGGGTTCGAGCCGACGGCGGACGGGGCGCCCCGCTACGGCGCCCGCCTCGAGGACCTCACCCCCGACCAGCGGGCCCACGCCGAGGCCCAGCTGCGCGCGGCGGACGAGCACCGGGGGGCCGCCGAGAACCGGACGGCCCCCGACGCGGGCGGGCACGACCAGCAGTGAGCATCCCGGTCGGCCTCTCGACGGCCTCGGTGATGCCCGGGTCGGTCGAGGACACGTTCGCCCTCGCGGCCGAGCTCGGCTACGACGGCGTCGAGATCATGGTGCTCACGGCGCCGGAGTCCCGCGAGCCGCGGCTCATCAACGCGCTGTCGAAGAAGTACGGCATCCCGGTCCACGCGATCCACGCGCCCACGCTGCTGCTCACCCAGGGCGTGTGGGGCCGGGAGCCGTGGGACAAGGTCGACCGCTCGGTGGACCTCGCGGGAGAGGTCGGGGCCGGCGTCGTCGTGCTCCATCCGCCGTTCCGGTGGCAGAGGAAGTACGCCAGGCGGTTCGTCGAGGCCATCGCCGAGCGGGAGGCGGCCGGCGACGGCGTGCGGCTCGCGGTGGAGAACATGTTCACCTGGCAGGCCCAGGCCGGCGGCGCCCACCTCAAGGCCTACTCGCCGGGCTGGGACCCGACCGAGCACGACTACGGCTCGGTGACGATCGACCTCTCGCACGCGGCCACGTCCGGGATGGACGCCGACGCCACGATGTCGATGGTGCGGTCCCTGGGGGACAAGCTCGCCCACCTCCACCTCACCGACGGCACGGGCACGATCAAGGACGAGCACCTCGTGCCCGGCCGCGGCAACCAGCCGTGCGCCGAGGTCCTCCACCACCTCCGGGACACGGGGTTCTCCGGCTCGGTGGTCGTCGAGATCAACACCCGGTCCGTGTCCACGCTCCAGCGCCGCACGATGAACATGGAGTCGCTGCGGTTCGCGCGCGAGCACCTGGCGCCGGTGCGAGACGGTGCGGCGCCGGGAACGTCGTCGTCGGGGGAGTCCGGGACCTCCGGGGACTAGGCGGTCCGTCAGCCGCGCAGGGCGGCCATCCACTCCTCGATCGCCTCGGGGGTGCGCGGCAGGGCCGCCGACAGGTTCTCCACGCCGGTCTCGGTGACGAGGACGTCGTCCTCGATCCGCACGCCGATCCCGCGCATGTCCTCGGGCACCTTGAGGTCGTCGGCGCGCAGGTAGAGGCCCGGCTCGATGGTGAAGACCATCCCGGGAACGAGCTCCGCGTCGAGGTACATCTCGCGGCGGGCCTGCGCGCAGTCGTGGACGTCGAGCCCGAGGTGGTGCGACGTCCCGTGGACCATCCAGCGCCGGTGGTACTGCCCCTCCGGCTCGAGCGAGGACGCGGCGTCGACGGGCAGCATCCCCCACTCGGCCAGCCGGGCGGCGACGACCTCCATCGCCGCGGCGTGGACGTCCCGGAACCGGACCCGCGACCCGTCCTCGTTCACCCGCCCGGCCACCGCGAACGCGGCGTCGGCGGCGTCGAGCACCGCCCGGTAGACGCGGCGCTGGGGCTCGGTGAACGTGCCGTCGACCGGGAGGGTGCGCGTGACGTCGGCCGTGTAGAGCGAGTCGACCTCCACCCCGGCGTCGATCAGGACGAGGTCGCCCGCGCGCACCTCACCGTCGTTGTGGATCCAGTGCAGGGTGTTCGCGTGGTTGCCGGCGGCGGCGATCGTGTCGTACCCGATGCCGTTGCCGTCGAGCCGCGCCCGCGCGGCGAACGCGCCCTCGACGATGCGCTCGCCCCGCGCGTGCCCGGACGCGCGCGGAAAGGACCGGACGACGTCCTCGAAGCCCCGCGCGGTGGCCGCGACGGCCGCCCGCAGCTCGCCGACCTCCCAGGAGACCTTGACGAGCCGGAGCTCCGAGAGTCGCTCGGTCAGCTCGGCGTCGACCGTCTCGGTCCCCGTGAGCCCCGCCTGCGCGCGCACCTGGTCGACGAGCTCGGTGACGGCCTGGTCGGCCCCGCGCACGAGCCGGACCTGGACCTGGCCGACCCCGGCGTCCTTCGCCAGGTCGTCGCGCAGGGTGTCGATGTGGGCCGTGCGCAGGCCGGTGGCCGCCGCGACCTCCTCGAGGGAGGGGCGCTCGCCGACCCACAGCTCGCCGTACCGGGCGTCCGCGTAGAACTCCTCGGTGTCCTTGCCGGCGCGTGGGCGGAAGTAGAGGACGGCCTCGTGGCCGGCGGTCGAGCCGTCCTCGCCCGCCTCGGCCGGGTGCAGCACGAGCACGGAGTCCGGCTCGGTCGCCGATCCCCAACCCGTGAGGTGGGCGAACGCCGAGTGCGCCCGGAAGATGTAGTCGGTGTCGTTGCTCCGCACCCGCAGGTCGCCGCCGGGCAGCACGAGGCGCTCGCCGGGCAGGTCGAGCGAGAGCGCCGCGCGGGCCGTGGCCGCCGTCGCCGCCGAGGCCAGCCGCTCCGGGAGCGGCGACTCCCGCTCCTCCCACCCGTCCGCGATGAAGGCGCGGAACGCCGCCGAGCTCGGCCGCTGCGACCGGTTCGACCCCCGGTCCTCGACCGGCTGGTCGTCGGTGGGCGTGGTCGTCGGGTGCTCATCGGCAGCGGTCGTCATGCGCTCATCGTCCCACCGCCGTCAGGTGGCCGGGAACGGGGCCGGCCGCCGGTGACGGGCCCCGGCCCCGCCGTCCCCCGGTGAGGAGCGACGGCGTCGGACCGGCCGCGGCGCGCCTCGTACACTCCGTCCGTGACGACGACGCGCATCGACCCCCACACCCACTCGTCGGTGTCGGACGGGACCGAGACCCCGGGCGAGCTGGTGGCCGCGGCGGCGCGGGCGGGGATCGACGTCCTCGGCCTCACCGACCACGACACGACCGCCGGCTGGTCGGAGGCCGTCGCCGCCGCGCAGGTCCACGGTGTCGCGCTCCTACGCGGCATGGAGATCTCCACCCAGTTCGAGGGGCGCTCGGTCCACCTGCTGTCCTACCTCCACGACCCGGTGAACCCCGCGCTCCTCGAGCGCACCGAACGGGCCCGCAGCTCGCGCGTGGAGCGGGCCCGGGAGATGGTCGAGCGCATCGCCGTCGACTTCCCCATCACCTGGGAGGACGTCCTCGCGCAGGTCACGGACGGCGCCACCGTCGGCCGTCCGCACATCGCCGACGCCCTCGTCGCCGCCGGGCACGTCCCCGACCGCGACGCCGCCTTCGCCCCCGGCGGCCCCTGCGCCAACCGGACGAGGTACTACGTCCCGCACTACGCCCCCGACGTCCGTGAGGCGATCGAGCTCGTCCGCGGCGCCGGGGGAGTGCCGGTGATGGCGCACCCGGGGGCCGTCCGCGGTCGCGCGCTCCCGGAGGCAGGCATGCGCGGGGCGATCGAGGCCGGCCTGCTCGGCCTCGAGGTCGACCACCTCGACCACGACGACGACACGCGCACCGCCCTGCGCGCCCTCGCCGAGCGCCTCGACCTCGTCGTCACGGGCAGCTCCGACTACCACGGCACCGGCAAGTCCAACCGCCTCGGGGACCACCTCACGGCGCCCGACCAGCTTGCGCGCATCGTCGCCGCCGGCACGCTCCCGCTCGTGGTCCCGGGGAACGCCGGATGAGCGGCGTGGTCGACTGGACGATCCTGCTGTCCACGTTCGTCACGCTGTTCGTCATCATGGACCCGGTGGGCAACCTGCCCATCTTCCTCTCCCTCACCTCGACGATGACGGTCAAGGAACGTCAGCGTGCCGCGTTCCTCGCCACCTCGGTCTCGTTCGGGGTGATCGGGGCGTTCGCCGTCGGTGGGCCCTACATCCTCGAGTTCCTGGGCATCACGGTGCCGGCGCTCCAGCTCGCGGGCGGCCTGCTCCTGCTCCTCGTCGCGATGCAGCTGCTCACCGGCGCCGCCGAGGAACCCGGGCCGTCCGGGTCCGGTGCCGCCGTCGCGCTCGTCCCCATGGGCACGCCGCTCATGGCCGGGCCCGGGTCGATCGTCGCGGCGATGCTCGCGGTGCAGCAGGCGGACACGGCACCCACCCTGGTCGGCGTGGCGATCGGCATCGTCGCCGTCCACCTCGTCATCTGGCTGTCCCTGCGGTTCTCCAGCATCGTCCACCGCGTGCTGGGGGCGTCCGGGACCACGCTCGTTACCCGCCTGTCCGGCATGCTGCTCGCCGCCATCGCTGTCCAGCTCATGGCCACGGCGACGTTCGCGTTCGTCGACATGTACCTGGGTCGGTAGGACCGGGCACGACGACGACGACGCCCGCCCGGTGGTCCCGGGCGGGCGTGGTCGGGGCGGCGAACCGCCGAGTGGGGATCCTTCGTCAGTCGCTGGACGAGGCGGGGGCTGCGGAGCCCGACCCGTCGCCGCCCGAACCGCCGGTGCGACGACGACGGCGCCGCCGCGGACGACCCGAGCCGCCCTCGCCGGAGCCCTCGGACCGGGTGCCGCCGGAGCGCTCGGAGCGCGACCGGCCCTCGCCGCCGGAGCGACCGCCACCGTTCCGGCCGCCGGAGCGGTCGCCACCGGAGCGGCCACGGCCGCCGCCGGACCGGGCGCTCTGGCGCGAGCCGGCGGACTTGCCGGTCTCGCCGAGGTCCTCGACCTGCTCGGCGTCGAGCCCCGCGCGGGTGCGGGCGGAGCGGGGCAGGGTGCCGCCGGTGCCCTCGGGGATGTCGAGGTCCGCGTAGAGGTGCTCGGAGGTGTGGTACGTCTCGGGCGGCTCGGCCAGGCCGAGGCCCAGCGCGTTGTTGACGACCGACCAGCGGGGGATGTCGTCCCAGTCGACGAACGTCACCGCGGTGCCGGAGTTGCCCGCGCGGCCGGTGCGGCCGATGCGGTGGAGGTAGATCTTCTCGTCCTCGGGGCACTGGTAGTTGATGACGTGCGTGACGTCGTCGACGTCGATGCCGCGGGCCGCCACGTCGGTGGCCACGAGGACGTCGACCTTGCCGGTGCGGAACGCGCGCAGCGCCTGCTCGCGGGCGCCCTGGCCGAGGTCGCCGTGGATGGACGCGGAGGCGAACCCGCGGTCGGCGAGGTCGTCGGCCACCTTGGCGGCGGTGCGCTTGGTGCGCGTGAAGACGATCGTCAGGCCGCGCTCGCGGGCCTGGAGGATGCGCGCGAGCATCTCGACCTTGTTCATCGCGTGCGCGCGGTAGACGACCTGACGGATGGCCTTGACGGTCGCACCCGTGTCGTCGGGGTCCTGCGCACGGATGTGGGTGGGCCGCGTCATGTACCGCCGAGCCAGCGAGACGACGGCGCCCGGCATCGTGGCCGAGAACAGCATGGTGTGGCGGTTCGCGGGGGTCCGCGAGAGCAGGGTCTCGACGTCGGGCAGGAAGCCGAGGTCGAGCATCTCGTCGGCCTCGTCGAGGACGACCGTGGACACCGAGCTCAGGCGCAGCACCTTCTGCTTGAGCAGGTCGATGAGGCGGCCCGGCGTGCCGACGACGACCTCGACGCCGGCCTCGAGCGCGGCGATCTGCGGCTCGTAGGCGCGGCCGCCGTAGACCTGGACGATCCGCACGGACCGGCGGCGCGAGGCGGCGACGAGGTCCTCGGCGACCTGCTTGGCGAGCTCGCGCGTGGGGACCACGACGAGGCCCTGCGGGGCGCCGGGGTCGAGCAGCTCGTCGTACCCGTCCTCGCCGGGGGCGACCGTGTGCTGGAGCAGCGGGATGCCGAAGCCGAGCGTCTTGCCGGTACCGGTCTTGGCCTGCCCGATGATGTCCGCGCGCTTGAGCGCGACCGGCAGCGTGAGCGCCTGGATGGGGAACGGGTGCGTGATCCCGACGTCGCGCAGGGCGCCGGCGATCGGCTCGGCCACGCCGATGTCGGCGAAGGTCTGCTCGACCGCGGCGGGCACGGTGCCGGCGTCGGTGATGTCGGGGGTGGCGGCGTCGATCTCGACGGGCGCGTGGGCGCCGGAGACGTCGACGACGCCGGAGGTGGCAGCGGTGGTCATGATCCTTCTTCGGTCGATCGGTGGGCGCCGGTTGGCGCGGGCAGCCGATCGCACACGAGGCAGGGCGCAGAGAGGCGCCCGAGGATTCACAAGGACAGCGACCGGTCATGCCGGGACGGGACCGACCATACTCCCCGCGCCGCCGAGGGGCGGGCGCGGGGGAGTGGCACCGGACTCAGCTGAGGCCGAACCCCACGCGGCGGTCCTCGACCGCGCCGATCTCGATGTGGCCGATCGCGGCGGCGGGGACGAGGTAGCGCTTGCCCTTGGAGTCTGTGACGTCGAGCGGCGCGTCCGTGGCGAGCGCCTCGCGGACCGACGCGACGAACGCGTCCTCCTCGGAGTCGATCTCCACGACGACGTCGCGCATGCTCGCCCGCATACCAATCGTGACCTGCATGGATGTCCCTCCGTCCGGCCCGCTGCGGCGGGCCTCGAGCGTGCGTGCGTGGCACCGTGACGGTGCCCCGACATCGTAAGCACGCTCACTGACAACGGTGGCGGCGGGCTGCCAGGATGGACGACGATGTCCACCTCCAGACGACGTTCGACGCTCCTCGGCGCCCTCGGGTGCGCCGCGCTGCTGACGGCTCCGGTCCTCTCCTCGCCCCTGACGGGCGCAGCGCCGGCCGTCGGGGCACACGCCTCCGACCCCGCCGCCGTCACCGCGCACGCCCCCGCGCGAGGCGCGGGCGCCCGGGACACGACAGCCCAGGACACCACCGTCGCGAACGACTCCGACGCGTCGGGCACGCCCGTGCTCTCCCCCCTCCTGCCCGACGACGACGACGATCCCACCCTCTTCGAGCTCGTCCGGCTCCCCGAGACCGCGCGGTCCGCCGCCGACGACCTCCCCGAGGGCGTGGACGAGGACGCCTACGCCGCCGGCATCCGGGGCGACCTCGCGGGCGCGGAGGGCTCCGGCTCGCTGCGCGTCGTCGAGGGCGCCGAGCCGGCCCCCCGCGAGGCGGAGCACACCTACCGGGTGCGGGTCGAGGTCGAGCGCGGCCTCCCGATCGACCGCGAGGCGTTCGCGGACTACGTGATGACCACGCTCAACGACGACCGCGGCTGGGGCCACGACGGCTCGGTCGCGTTCGAGCGGGTCGACGACGCGGACGCGGACTTCGGCGTCACGCTCGCGGACGGCCCCCTGAGCATCGAGCTGTGCGAGCCGCTCGACGTGGGCGGCATCTACTCGTGCGGCCGCAACGGCCGCGCCGTGCTCAACGCCGACCGGTTCGGGGAGTCGATCGAGCCGTTCCTCGAGGCCGGGGGCACGCTGCGGCAGTACCGGGAGTACCTCGTCAACCACGAGGTGGGCCACCTCATCGGGCACCAGCACGTCGACTGCCCGGCCCCCGGGGAGCCCGCGCCCGTCATGGTCCAGCAGTCGATCAGTCTCCAGGGCTGCGTGCCGAACGCCTGGGCCGCCGAGGAGTAGACGCCCGCGCGGATCCGGCCGGGAGGCCGGACCGGGTGTGCGCCCGCGGGCCTGATCGCGGACGGCGTCCTGGGCTCCGCGTGGGCCCGGACGTGGACGGCTCCTCGAGCTCCCTGACCGTCCGTGCGCGGACCGCCCCTCGGGCGCGCCCGGATGTCGGACCTGCGTGGTTGCATGTCCGCATGCCCTCCCCGGTCCGTCCTCGGCTGCGCCTCGACACCGCCCCGGAGGCCGCCGAGGTCCCGCTCGCACCGGCGGCCCGCGCGGTGGCGGACGAGGTCGCATCCGGTGCCGGCCCGCACCTCCTCGTGCTCGGCGCCCCCGGCTCGGGGCGCACCACGCTGGCGGTGCGGACGGTCGTCGAGGCCGCCCGCGCCGGACGGCGGGTCGCGCTCCTCAGCCCGTCGCGCCGGGTCGCCGGCCGGCTGCGGGACGAGGTCGCCCGCCGCGCCGGTGCGCACGACGACGCGGTGCAGGTCGTCACGCCGACCTCCTTCGCGTTCGCCCTCCTCAGGCAGCACGCCGCCTACTGGGGCGGCGCCGAGCCCGCACTCCTGTCCGGGCCGGACGAGGACGGCATCCTCGCCGAGCTCCTCGAGGGCCACGCCTCGGGCGAGGTGCGCGGGCCGGGCTGGTCGGACTCCGTCCCCCAGGAGGCCCTCGCCCTGGACGCGTTCCGCCACGAGCTGCGCGACATCCTCGCCCGGGCCGGCGAGCTCGCCCTCGAGCCGGAGGACCTGCGCCTGCTCGCCGCGCGGCACGACCGCCCCGCCTGGTCCGCCGTGGCCGCGGTCCTCGAGGAGTATCGCGAGACCCTCGGGCACCAGGACGACCCGGACGACGCCCCGACCCTTGGCGGCCGCGGGGCGGAGCGTCGCTTCCGGCGGTACGACTCCGCGCGCCTGGTGGACGAGGCGGCGCTCGTCCTCGCCTCGTGGCACCTTCCGCCGATAGGCGTGCGCGCCTCGGCGACCGACGTGCCGCAGACGCCGAGGTGGGACCTCGTGGTGGTCGACGACTACCAGGACGCCACGCGCTCGACCGCCCGGCTCCTGCGCGTCCTCGTGCGGGACGGCGCCCGGCTCGTCCTGCTCGGCGACCCGGACGTGGCCGTGCAGACCTTCCGCGGCGGCAGCCCCTCGCTCGTGCGCGAGGCGACGGCGGGGTACGCCGACGGCGGCTTCGGGGCCGAGGTCCGGCTCCTGCCCGAGGTGCACCGCGGCACGCCCGCGCTCCGGTCGGCCGTAGCCCGGCTCGCTGAACGGCTCCCCGCCGGGGGACCGGGCGTGGCCCGACGCCGATCGCACGTCGCCGGTGCGGACCGTGATGCGGCCGGTGCCGCGCGCGGTCGCCGTCCGGTCGCCGCGGCCGGAGGTGTGGCGGCAGACGATGCGCCGGCCTTTGGCCCGCCGGTCGAGGTGCTCACGCTGGGCTCCGCGGCGATCGAGGCCGACGCGATCGCGGACGCCGTGCGGCACGCGCACCTCGTCGACGCCGTGCCCTACGCGCGGTGCGCCGTCATCGTGCGGACGAGCGGGCAGGCGAGCGCGATCCGGTCCCTGCTCGGGGCCCGCCGAGTCCCGGTCTCGCCGGGCCGCCTTGGTGCGCTGCGCGACGAGCCGGCCGTCCGCCCGCTGCTCGCCGCCGTACGCGCCGCCGCGGAGGGCCCGACGGGCGCCGCCCTGCGCGACCTCATGCTCTCGCCCGTCGGCGGGGCCGACCCGGTCACGCTGCGCCGGCTCATGCGCACCCTGCGGGCGGCCAGCGAGGCCCGGGGCGGCGCGATCGACTCCGACACCGTGCTCCTCGAGGCCACCCGGGCGGTCGAGACCGGCGGCGTCGCGGCGCTGCCCGGATCGATGCCCGCGCCCTTGACCGACCCGCTCGAGCGGGTCGCCCGCGTGATCGTCCGGACCCGCGAGGCGCTGGCCGGCGGCGCGGGACCGACGCCGATGCTGTGGGCCGCCTGGGACGCGTCCGGGCTGGCCGAGCCGTGGCAGTCCCGGGCCATCGAGGGCGGTGCCGGCGCCGCGCAGGCGCACGCCGACCTCGACGCCGTCCTTGCCCTGTTCTACGCGGCCGAACGGTACGAGTTGCGCGGCGCGGGCGCCGGCGCGCTCGGGTTCGTCGACCGGATCGAGAGCCGGAAGGTCGCCGAGGACACGCTCGCGGCGCAGTCCGGTCGCCGCGACCTCGTCGAGGTGCTCACGCCCGCGCAGGCGGCGGGGCAGGAGTGGGACCTCGTCGTGGTCGCCGGACTGCAGGAGGACGTCTGGCCGGACCTGCGCCGGCGCGACACGATCCTCGGCAGCCAGGCACTCGTCGACGTCGTCACCGGCCGCGGCGACGGCGCCGACCGCTGGACCGAGGCGCGCAAGGAGGTCCGTGACGACGAGCTGCGCCAGCTCGTCCTCGCGGCCTCGCGGGCCACCACCCGGCTCCTCGTCACCGCGGTCGACGGCCCCGACTCGGGCCCCTCGCTCTTCCACGAGCTGCTCGCGAAGGACGCGGCCGGGCCCGGCGAGGAGGGGCATGACCACGGCGGAGCCGACGCCGTCGAGGACGCCGCGGCCGGCCGTCCCGGAGAAGCGGGCGGGAGCGGCGGGTCCACGTCCGCTGCACCGGGACGGACGACGGCGGGCCAGGCGGGACGTTCGTCGTCGGGCGCCGTCCCGGGTTCCGGCCCCCGCCCGGCGGACCGTGAGCAGCTCGTCGCCCGGGACCTGCGCGAGCTCGTCGCGCGGCTGCGCCACCGACTCACCGCCGACCCCGGCGACGCCGACGCCGCCCGGGTCCTCGCCCGGCTGCGGGCCGAGGGCGTGGCCGGCGCGGACCCGCGGGGCTGGGCGCTGGCCCACGAGCCGACCACCGACGCGCCGCTGCGTTCCGGGGACGAGCCCGTCACCGTCAGCCCGTCCGCGATCGAGTCCGTCACCACCTGCGGACTCAGGTGGGCGCTCACCCGGTTCGGCGGGCGCGGCGCCGACTCCGGCAGCCAGGCGCTCGGCACGCTCGTCCACGAGATCGCCGAGCAGCACCCGCACGGGACGCACGACGAGCTCCGCGCCGCCCTCGACGCCCGCATGGACGAGCTCGAGCTGGGAGAGGGGCTCGCGGCCGACCAGGAGCGAGCCAAGGCCGAGCGGCTCATCGAGAAGCTCGCGCAGTACACGGCGACCGACGCCGAGGTCAGGACCGAGGTCGACGTCGACGTGGTGGTGGGCGACGCCCGCATCAAAGGGCAGATCGACCGGCTCGAGACCCAGTCGGACGGCCGGGTCGTCGTCGCCGACCTCAAGACCGGCAACCACATCTCCCAGGCCGAGGCGGACCAGCACGCGCAGCTCGGCGCCTACCAGGTGGCCCTGCTCGAGCAGCACCGCAGGGGCGAGGGCCCCGAGCCCGCCGGTGCCCGGCTCGTCTACCTGGGGACGAGCAACGTTACGGTCGCCAAGCGGGAGCAGGAGGCCCTCGGCGCGCCGGAGGGCACGTGGGCGCACGAGCTGATCGGGCAGGCGGTCACCGAGATGTCGGGGTCCGCCGTCCACGTGCGGACCAACAAGTACTGCGGGTTCTGCGAGGTCAGGACGTCGTGCCCGTTGCAGACCTCGGGCCGGCGCGTCGGCGGGGACGGGACCACGGAGGAGAGCACATGAGCACCCACGGAGCGCACGGGCACGGGGCCGGCGACGCGTCGGGCGCGGGTGCGGCGTCGAGCGAGGGTGCGGCCTCCGGGACGAGCCCGACGTCGGAGACCGCCGTGACGCCGGAGGACACCGCCCGGCTCCTCGGCAGCCGGTACCTGCCCACCGCCGAGCAGGCGGCCGTCATGGCGCACCCGATGGAGCCACAGCTTGTGGTGGCGGGCGCGGGCTCGGGGAAGACCGAGACGATGTCGCTGCGCGTCGTCCACCTCGTCCACGCCGGGCTCGTGCGTCCCGACCAGGTCCTCGGCCTCACGTTCACCCGCAAGGCGGCCGGTGAGCTCGACGTCCGCCTGCGCGAGCGGCTCGGCACGCTGCGGCGGGCGCTCGGGCAGCGGCGGACCGAGCCGCGCGACGACCTCGAGGCCGAGCGCCCCGAGGTCAGCACGTACGACTCGTTCGCCGGCGCGATCTACAAGGACCACGCCCTGCGCCTCGGCCTGGACCCCACCGCGCGGCTCATCACCGCGGCCGAGACCTACGAGCTCGCGCACCGGGTCGTCGCGGGGTGGACGGGCCCGCTCGTGCACGGCGCCGACGCCGCGCTGTCCACCCTCGTCAAGGCGGTGCTCTCCCTCGACGCGGAGATGACCTCGCTGCTCGCCTCGGACCTCACCCCCCGGCTGCTCCGGGAGGAGCTCGAGGCCACCGCGTCGACCCTGCTCGAGGCCCCCGTGTCCGGCCGCAAGAAGGGCCCGAGCAAGGAGGTGAAGGACGTCGCCACGAGCCACCTCGCCCGGGTCGAGCTCCTCGAGATGGTCGAGGCGCTGCGGGCGGAGCGGCGGGCGACCGGCGTGGCCACGTTCGCCGACATCGCCGACGCCGCCCGCCGGATCGTCACGGAGATCCCCGAGGTGCGCGACGAGCTGCGCGCGCGGTACCGGCTCGTCCTGCTCGACGAGTACCAGGACACCTCCGTGGCCCAGACGGACCTCCTCGCTGCGGCGTTCGGCGGCGGGTGGCCCGTGACGGCGGTGGGCGACCCGCACCAGTCGATCTACGGCTGGCGCGGCGCCTCGGCGGCGGCCCTCGACGAGTTCCCCGAGCGGTTCGGCGGCGCCGAGCCCGCCACCGTGCGGAGCCTCGCGGTGTCCTGGCGCAACGACCACGCGATCCTCGACGTCGCCAACGCCGTGGCCGCGCCCCTGCGGTCCGGCGCCGGCCGGGACCTGCCCACGCTCGGCGCGCGGCCCGGTGCGGGCGTAGGCACCGTCCTCGGCGCCTGGTTCCCGACCGACGTCGACGAGGCGGAGGGGCTCGCGCACGCGCTCCGGCAGCGCTGGTACGAGCCGTTCCTCGCCGCCGAGGCCGCAGAGCCGGGCACGGGCCCGACGGCGGCGGTCCTCACCCGGACGAACGCCCAGCTCGCCCTGCTCGAGGACGCGCTGCGGCTCGAGGGCGTGCCGTGCCGGATCGTCGGCGTCGGCGGCCTGGTCACGCGCCCCGAGATCCTCGACGTGCGGGCGGCACTCGCCGTCGCGGTCGACCCCACGCGCGGCGACCAGCTCGTCCGGCTCGTCACCGGGCTCGGGCTGGGGCTGGCCGACCTGCGGACCCTGTGGGCGTGGGCCGGGCACATCGCCCGGCTCGGGCTGCGGCAGGGCGCGGAGGCCGGTGCCGACGGCTCGGGTTCCGACGGTGCCGCGGCGGGCGCGGTGCCGGTCGACGGTCCCGGTGGGGCCGCCGGGGTCGGGCCGGGTTCCGGTGCGGACGCGAGCGACGCAGGCGCCGACCGCGACGAGTCCGCCATCGACCCGCGCCAGGAGCAGTCGCTCGCCGAGGCGATCGACCACCTGCCGCGCGACGCGTTCGCCTCGGCCGGGCACGAGCTCACCGAGGCGGCGCGGGGCCGGCTGACCGAGCTGTCGCGGGCGCTGGCGCGCATCCGGTCCGCCGTGCGACTTCCCGTCCACGACGCCGTCGGCGTGGCGGTCGAGGCGCTCGGGCTCGACCTCGAGGTCGTCGCGGCGTCCACCGAGGACCCGGCGACCGCCCGGGCGGGCCTCGACGAGCTCGTCCGCATCGCCCGGACGTACGCCGCAGGTGTCGACGGCGCATCGGTGGCCGGCTTCCTCGGCTACCTCGACCGCGCGGAGGAGCAGGAGAACGGCCTCGGGGACGCGCCGGACGGCACGGAGGCCGAGGACGCGCAGCGCGGCGTCGTCGAGCTGCTGACGATGCACCGGTCGAAGGGACTCGAGTGGGACGTCGTGGCGATCCCGAGCCTCTCGCTGAAGTCGTTCCCCAAGGTCGACGGGTCGACGAGGGACGGGCCCGAGGCATGGGTCCCGACAGCGTCCGCGTGGCTCACGGACAAGGGCAAGCTCCCGGCGAGCGTCCGCGGCGACGCCGACCGGCTGCCGCAGCTCGAGCTCACGGGCGCCGTCGACCAGCACGGGATGGACGACGCGATCGAGGAGTTCAAGCGGGCGGCCGGGCAGCACGCCCTGACCGAGGAGCGCCGCCTCGCCTACGTCGCCGTCACCCGCGCGCGCAGCGAGCTGCTGCTCACCTGGGCGAGCTTCACCAAGGAGACGACGACGGAGCGGTTCCGCTCGCCGTTCCTCGACGAGGCGGTCGACACCGGCGCGGTGGTGGCGCTCGAGGACCACGTCCTCGACCGGCCCGAGGACGCCCCCACCGAGAACGCGCAGATCGGCCGTGTCCGCGCGGGCACCTGGCCGCTCCCGCCCGAGCAGCAGGGAGCCGCGGCGCGCCGCAGCCGGGCCGCCGCCCACGCTGTGGAGGCGGCCGCCGCGGGGCCGACCGACCTCGACGACGGCGCGGACGCCTCGCGCTGGGACCGGGCGGCCGCGCTGCTGCTCGCCGAGCGCGACGAGCTGCGCGCGCGCCGGGGCGAGGTGCCGCTCGGCGAGCACCTCGCCGCGACCGGCCTGGTCTCGCTCGCGAGCGACCCGGAGTGGTTCGCGCGCCAGATCCTCCGGCCGATCCCCCGGGCGCCGCGCCGCGAGGCCGACCTCGGTACCCGCTTCCACGAGTGGGTCGAGCACCGGTTCGAGTCGGAGGTCCTCACCGGGCTCGTCCCGGACCTCGACGACGCCGAGCGCGGCGCACTCGGCCTCGACCCGGACGTCGGGGACGCGGACTCGCTGCTCGGGGGTCTCGCCGGGTCGACCGGATCGGCGGACGGTGCCCGGGCGGGCGGCGGCGCCGGGGCGGACGGCGAGGACCCGGTGGCGACCTCGGCGGCGCCGGACGACGAGCGCGAGCTCCGCCGGCTCCAGGAGGCCTTCGAGTCCTCCGCGTGGGGGAGCCGCCGGCCGACCGCGGTGGAGGAGCCCGTCGAGGTCCGGGTCGGGCCGGTCGTGCTCCGGTGCCGGATCGACGCCGTCTACGCGAACGACGACGGCACGGTCGAGATCGTCGACTGGAAGACCGGGCGCGTGCCCGGGGTGAAGGATCGGGCGGCGAAGCTCCTGCAGCTCGACGTCAACCGGCTCGCCTGGTCGCGCGCGAAGAACGTCCCGATCGAGGACGTGCGCGCGCACCTGTACTACGTGCTCCACGCCGAGACGATCCCCGCGCGGACCGACGGCGAGGCCGAGGTCGAGGCACGGATCAGGTCAGCGATCGAGAACGGGGTGCGGATCGGCGCGTAGGAGTCAGATCTCGCGGCCCTCGCGCCGCCACTGCTCATACTCCTCGGTGAGGTCGGCCGTCGCGGCCGTCGGCTCCGGCACGCCGGGCGTCTCCGTGGGCTCGCCCGGGTGGACGTCGAACGCGGGCCACGCCTCGGTGTCGAGCCGGGCCCCCGAGCCGTCGTCGCGGGGAGCGGGCGCGTCGCCTCCCCGGTGCGCGTCGTCGTCGGGGCCCGCTCCGTGGGCCGCTCCGTCCTCACCGGGCTCGGGCCAGAACGACTCCCCGACGTCGGCCGCCGCGTCGACGTCGACCCGGCCGTGCCCCCACGGGTCGTCGTCGGTCCCGCCGCCGTGGCCGTGCTGCGCGGGAGCGTCCCCGTGCGCGTCGGACCCGCCCCCGTTCCCGGGCCCCCCGGCCGCGGCGGCGCCCGCCAGGGACGAGCCGGAGGAGACCGGGCCCGAGGAGGCCGAGCGGCCGAGGTGCTCGCGCATCTCGGCGCCGATGGACGGGGCGTCGGCGACGTCGCGCGCGAGCTCGTCGAGCATCTCCCGGGCGTCGCCGACCACCGCGTCGTCCTTCGTACGCAGCCCGAACATCAGCCAGCGGGTGAGCAGCAGCTCCGACGCGAGCTGGGCGCGGTCGAGGAGGAACGGGTCCTCCGGCGCCGCCGTGTGCCGGGCGTAGGACGCGAGGACCTCGTCGACGCTGTCGGGCTCGACGGACGTGACGAGCCAGGCGAGGTCCTCGGCCGGGTCGCCCACGTGGGCGTCCCCGAACTGGGACATCGCGACCACGCGGTCCTCGGACGCGCGCACGAGCTCGGCGTCGAGGTCGCCGTGGACGACCGTCGTGGCGGCGGGCCACAGGTCGTCCGACTCGAGGGCCGACTCCCAGCGGTGGACGAGCTCGGCGGGCAGGTGACGGGTCCGGGAGGCCTCGTCCACCTCGGTGAGTCGGCGCGCGCGGTAGGCCGCCATGTCGTAGACGGGCAGGCCGGCGCTGCCGACGAGGTCGGTGTCGAGGGAGTGCAGCGCGGCGAGGGCGCGGCCGAGGTGCTCGGCGAGCGCCGGGCTCTCCTCGACGTCGCGGGGGTCGATCGCGCGGCCGGGCAGCTCGCGGGAGACCATGGCGCGGCCGCCCTCCGGGAGGACCGTGAAGCCGGCGGGCCGCTCGACGTCGAACGGCAGCTCCCCGGCGTCGACCCGCTCGCCGAGCCGCTCGAGCAGGGCGACCTCGCCCTCGAGGGACGCTCCCGCGGCCGCGGTGCGCGGCATCCGGACCACCCAGTGGCGACCGCGGGCGTCGAGGACACCCGTGGTCTGGAAGTCGGTGGTGGCGCGGACCGGGGGTCGGGTGGCCACCACGTCGAGCCCCGGCACAGCCAGGGTCGCGAGCGCAGCCAGAGCGATGGGCGAGCGAGTCACGCGCCCACGTTAGGCGCTGCCCCCGGGGGCGGTGGGGCTGGCGCGCCGCCGCTCAGCCGATGTCCGGGCGTGCCGAAGCACTCACCAGGGCGGATGCACTCCGCAGGGCCCCGCCCACGGGATCGACCTCGGGAAGGGCGCCGAGCAGCGCGAGCGCGCCCTCGTGCAGGCTGGCGAGCGTGAGCGCGAGGTCGCGCGGGTCGGCCAGCCCGGCCTCCGTCGCGAGGCGTTCGAGCAGGTCGAGTAGCCACCGCTTCTCGTCGGCCGCCACGGCGTGCGCGGGGTGGTCCGGGTCCGGGAGCTCGGCGAGCGCGTTGATGAACGCGCAGCCGCGCGGGCTGGTGGTGGACCACGCGACGAGCGCGGCGAAGGGTGCGACCACACGCTCGACCGGAGACTCGGCGTCCGCGACCGTCTCCTCGACCAGCGCGCGCCACCGGCGGTCGCGGTCACGGAGGTACGTGGCCACGAGGACCTCCTTCGAGCCGAACCGGTCGTAGAGCGTGCGCTTGGTGACGCCGGACCGCTCGGCCACGAGATCCACGCCGACGGCCGTGATCCCGCGGTCGTAGAACAGCTGCGACGCGGCGTCGAGGATCCGCCGCGCCGCGGGGGTGAGGGTGTCGATGTCGAGGGGGGTTGACCTCACTGATCTGTGAACCATAGTGTCGAAGTCTAGTTCACCGATCGGTGAAGTCTGGGAGGAGGAGACCATGTCGGAGGAGACGATGGCCGCGGCGGTGCTGCGTCGGCACGGTGGTCCGGAGGCGGTCGAGCCGGCGCGGGTGCCGGTGCCCGTAGCCGGGGCCGGCGAGGTGCTCGTGCGCGTCGGCGCGGCGGCGCTCAACAACACCGACCTGTGGACGCGGGAGGGCGCGTACGGGAGGCCGGGCGACCCGGACGCCCGATCGGGCTGGCGCGGGCCGATCGGCTTCCCGCGCATCCAGGGGGCGGACGTGGTCGGGACCGTGGTCGGGCGTGGTCCCGGCGTCGACCCCGCGCTGGAGGGCCGGCGCGTCCTCGTGGACCCGGCGATCTACGACGGGGGCGGCGACGACGCGCATCCGGTGGGCCTGCTCGGGAGCGAGTGCGACGGCGGGTTCGCCGAGTACGTCGCGGTCCCGGCCGTGCGCGCGCATCCGGTCGACGACTCGCCGCTGACGGACCCGGAGCTCGCCGCCCTGCCCACCGCCTACGGGACGGCCCTCGGCATGCTCGAGCGCGGCGGTGTGACGGACGGCGAGACCGTGGTGGTCACCGGCGCGTCCGGCGGCGTGGGGCTCGCCCTCGTCCAGCTCGCCGCGGCGCGCGGGGCGGACGTCGTGGCCGTGAGCAGCGGCAACGAGGACGTCCTGCGGCAGGCGGGCGCGCGGGCCGTGGTGGACCGGCGCGCCGGGACCTGCCCGGGCGCCGACGCGGTCGCGCCCGGTGGTGCGGACGCCGTCCTCGACGTCGTCGCCGGGACGGGCGTGGCCGACGGGATCGAGAGGCTGCGCGACGGCGGGCGGTGGATCGTCGCCGGCGCCCTCGCCGGCCACGAGCTCGCGGTCGACGTCCGCCGCCTCTACCTGCACAACCGCAGCATCGTCGGCTCGAGCATGCACACCCCGGCGCACTTCCGCGCCCTCGTGGCGATCGCGCGGGCCGGGAGCGTGCGGCCCGTGATCGCCGCGACGTACCCGCTGGCGGACATCCGCGAGGCGCAGGACGAGCTCGCGTCGCGCCGCCACGTCGGCAAGCTGGTGGTCGACTCGATCTGACCGCTCCTGTCCGGCGGAACGACGCGGGCGCTATGTTGAGTGCGGCTCGTGATCCTCGCTCGCCGGTGCCCCGGTCGGGCGGGTGAACGTGGCGGCGGCCAGGGTCGCGGGTCGACCGGTCCGGCGCGTCGGCGCGGCGCGTCCGCGGGAACGAAGGGCGAGGAAGCCATGAGCGCGACCTACACGATCGACCTCTTCACCACCCTCGACGGCTACGGCTCCTACGGGCCCGGAGGCGACTGGGGCGGCTACTGGGGCAAGCAGGGCCCCGAGCTCCTCGAGCATCGTCGAGCGTCGTTCGACCGCGACCAGCGCATGGTGTTCGGTGCCACGACCTTCACGGAGTTCGTCGACATGCTCACGGACCCTCCACCGGGGTCCGAGGCCCTCGACCCTTGGGTGACCCGCATGCGGGACACCCCGGCGACGGTCGTCTCCGCCACCCTGGCGGGCCCCGTCAACTGGCCGGACGCGACGATCGTCGCCGGGGACGGCGTCGAGGTCGTCTCCCGCCTCAAGGAGTCGTCCGACGTCCCGCTCCGCTCGCACGGCAGCCTGACGCTCAACCGGTCCCTGCTTGCGGCGGGCCTCGTCGACCGTCTGCAGGTGACGCTCTTCCCGGTCGTCTCGGGCGTGACGGGGACGAGCCCGATCCTCGCCGGCGCACCGGACCTCGACCTCGAGCTGCTCGAGAGCACGACGCTCGACGGCCGCACCACGGTGCTCGTCTACCGCCCCATCCTGCATCCGGCGAACCGCTAGCCCGGGCCTCCCGGCGGGCCGGGGTCGGGACCGTAGAGTGCGCCCACCCGCTCGTGCTTTATACCCTCGGGGGGTATATGGTGGCTGCATGTCGGTCGAGCAGGAGCACAGCAGCGGTGGAGGCCACGGGCACGCGCACGCCGGGCATGACGCGCACGCGGGTCACGGTGACCATGAAGGCCACGGGGGTCACGGCGAGCACGTCGGGCACGGCGGGCACGCGGGTCACGGTGACCACGTGGCCCAGTTCCGGCGCCTGTTCTGGATCATGCTCGTGCTCGCGATCCCGACGACCGTCCTGGACCCGATGTTCGCGGACCTCGTCGGCTACTCGCTCCCGGACGCGACCTGGCTGACCTGGGTCGCCCCCGTGCTCGGCACGGTCATGTACGTGTGGGGAGGCCGCCCCTTCCTCACCGGCGGTGTCGACGAGCTGAGGTCGCGCACGCCCGGCATGATGCTGCTCATCGCCATGGCGATCACGGTCGCCCTCCTCGCCTCGTGGGGTGCGCACCTCGGACTGCTGCGGGGCGAGCTGACGTTCTGGTGGGAGCTCGCCCTCCTCGTCGTCATCATGCTGCTCGGCCACTGGGTGGAGATGGCCTCGCTCGCGAGCACCTCCTCCGCCCTCGACTCCCTCGCCGCCCTCCTGCCCGACGAGGCCGAGCGGGTCGAGGGTGACGACGTCGTGCGCGTGTCGCCGGCCGACCTCGTCGTCGGGGACGTCGTCGTCGTGCGCCCCGGGGCCACCGTGCCCGCCGACGGTCGCATCGTCGACGGCGCCGCCAGCATGGACGAGTCGCTCGTCACGGGCGAGTCGGCCGCCGTCCTGCGAGAGACCGGCGACCAGGTGGTCGCGGGCACCGTCGCCACCGACTCCGGGCTGCGCGTCGAGGTCACGGCGACCGGCGACGAGACGACGCTCGCCGGTATCCGTTCGCTCGTCGAGCAGGCGCAGAACTCGACCTCGCGGGCCCAGCGCCTGGCCGACCGCGCCGCGGGATGGCTGTTCTGGTTCGCCCTCGGGGCCGCGGCGCTCACCGCGATCACGTGGTTCGCGCTCGGCAGGCCGGACGCCGCCGTCGTCCGGGTCATCACCGTCCTCGTCATCGCCTGCCCCCACGCGCTCGGCCTCGCCATCCCGCTCGTCGTCTCGATCGCCACCGAGCGCGCTGCGCGTGGCGGTGTGCTCGTCACCGACCGGCTCGCGCTCGAGCTGATGCGCACGGTCGACGTCGTCCTGTTCGACAAGACGGGCACGCTCACGCGCGGCGAGCCCGCCGTCACCGCGGTCGATCCCGCCGCCGGCCGCTCCGAGGAGGACGTCCTGCGCCTGGCCGCGGCCGCCGAGGCGGACAGCGAGCACCCGCTGGCACGCGCCATCGTCGGAGCCGCCGCCGAGCGGAGCCTCGACGTCCCGGCGGCCACCGGGTTCACCGCCTCGCCGGCGGTCGGCGTCAGCGCCGACGTCGACGGCGCACGCGTGTCCGTGGGCGGACCGCACCTGCTCACCGAGCGCGGCGCCGAGCCGATGCCGGTGGCGGAGCACTGGGGCGCCGACGGCTCGACGGTGCTCCACGTCCTGATCGGCGACGAGGTCGTCGGCGCGCTGCGCCTCGCGGACGACGTCCGACCCGAGTCCCGCGAGGCCGTCGACGCCCTGCACTCGCTGGGCGTCGAGGTCGCCATGGTCACCGGGGACGCACGGCCCGTCGCCGAGGCGGTCGCCGCCGAGCTGGGGATCGACCGGGTCTTCGCCGGTGTGCGGCCGGAGGACAAGGAGGCGAAGGTCGCCTCGCTGCAGGGCGAGGGCCGCACGGTGGCGATGGTCGGCGACGGCGTCAACGACGCCCCCGCGCTCGCGCGGGCCGACGTCGGCATCGCCATCGGTGCCGGGACGGACGTGGCGATCGGCTCGGCCGGGGTGGTCCTCGCGAGCTCCGACCCGCGCTCGGTGCTCTCCGTCATCGAGCTGTCCCGGGCGAGCTACCGCAAGATGCGGCAGAACCTGTGGTGGGCCGCGGGCTACAACCTCCTCGCGGTGCCGCTGGCGGCCGGCATCCTCGCGCCGATCGGGTTCGTGCTGCCGATGTCGGTCGGGGCGATCCTCATGTCGCTCTCGACGATCGTCGTGGCGCTCAACGCGCAGACGCTCCGCCGCCTCGACCTGTCGCCCGAGGCGAGCGCGCGCATCGTGCTCGAGCGCGCGTGAGGTCCGGGCCCCGGATGTGTCGGATGCGTGGACGAGGGGGACGGACGGTGCGGTGGGTGTCGGCCCTCCCCGGCCGAGTGGCTCAGCCGTCGACGATCGTCACGAGGCCGTCGAGCCCGCGGTCCGGGTGGTAGGACCACTGGATCTGCAGGCCGTTCCATTCCGCGGTCTGGCGGCCGTCGAGCGAGGTCGTCTGCCCGATGTGGGTATCGATGCTCGCGGGAATGTCGAGCGCGTCGAGCACGCACCTGATCGATGCGTAGTCGGCGCCGAAGACGTCCTCGCCGCCACGGTTGTCGAACGTGATCGTCCGGCCGTCGTCGACGGCTGCGAGGCCCTCGGTCTCGGCCGCCGCGCATTCGGTGGCGGCCGCGCTCATGGCGATCTCGGCGGCCGACGGCCCCGCCGGCGCGTCCGTCGACCCGGCCTCCGCGGAACTTGTACCGCTCAGGGCGACGACCGCGAGGGTGGCACCCACTCCGAGAGCAAGGCCACCGGCACCCGTGAGGACCGCGGTCCAGGTCGGGACACGCCCGCCCCGGGTCCGCAGCTGGGGTGCGGACGTGTCATGGGGGCTCCAGGGCAGGGGGCGGTCCGGTTCCCGTAGCGGGTGTCGGTGGGGTGTGGTGGCGCGGAAGCTGGGGGACGCCGCGCCGCCGGGTCCGACCCTCGCACCCACCACCGACATCGAACCGCTCCCGGCCGATCGTCACGACCTCGACGTGCACCTGCGGGGAGCGTGAGCCGCTAGCTCTCGCCGTCGAAGAGCCCGCCGTCGAGAAGCCAGTGGTGGCGCAGTCGGAGCGCACGCTCGGTGCTGGCCAGGAGTGAGGCCACCACGAGCGAGAAGTTGAACCAGGCGGGCAGCTGGAACGGGGACGTGAAGGTGCCCAACCGCTCGGCCACCGGCGGGATCTGCGAGATCTCCTGGACCAGCTGGGGCACCCCGAGCACGAGCGCGACCGCGAGGATCGTCCACGAGACGGCCCCGATGAGGCGGCTCGCTCCCGGGTGGTTGTGCTCGAGCCGCGCGCGGCGCCCCTCGGCCGAGCGCGGGTCCGGGGAGAGCTGGTACTCCGTCCCGTCGTGGGCGACGAAGTGGCAGCGCCGGAGCCCGTACCCGCTCGTCGCGACCTCGATGGTCCCGCCGGGCACCGGGAACAGCGCCGGGGGCTTCGACCGCGCGTGCTGCTTCCCCGCTCGGTAGAGCACGGCCCAGACCTCGCCGTTGGAGTCACCGCCGTGGCGCACGTCGACGGACCAGATGGGTGCCTCGCCGGCGGCGTCCGGGATGCGCGCGTGGAACAGCGAGCGGAAGAACAGCTGCCACCAGCGGAAGCGCTTGAGCTCGCTGCCGTCGCCGGCCTTGATGCGGCGGGCCGCGCGTCGTCGCTTCCGGTCCGAGGCCACGGCTTCCACCGTACGGGGTGCGGGTCCGGGACCGCAGATCGCTCCGACCGGCGGCCGTCGGAGACGGCGACGGCCCGGACGAGCGGGGGCTCGTCCGGGGCCGTGCGGCCGGTCGTCGTGCGGAGGCACTGCCCGGCGGTGGGTGAGGCCGACGCGTGGGCCAGACCCATGGGGTGGGTCAGGCCGCCTGGGCGAAGGGCTGCGACGCGGCGTCGAGCCGGGCGATCTCGTCCTCGGTCAGGGTGAGCGACGGCGCTGCCATGAGGGCCGGCAGCTGCTCGACCTTGCTGGCCGAGGCGATCGGGGCGGTGACGCCCTTGGCGAGCAGCCAGGCGAGCGCCACGGTCGCGGGCTCGGCGCCGTGCGTCTCGGCGATCTCCACGAGCGCGTCCACGACGCCGAAGGTCGAATCGCCCAGGTACCCGGAGGCGAAGTCCTTGCGGGCGGCGCCCTCGAGGTCCTCGGCCGTGCGGTACTTGCCCGTCAGCAGGCCCGAGGCGAGCGAGAAGTACGACAGGACGGCGACGTCGAACTCCTGCGCGATCGCGCCGTAGCCGTTCTCGACGTCGGCGCGGTGGAGGAGGCTGTACTGCGGCTGGATGGCGACCGGCACGGTCAGCCCCTCGCGCGTCGCCGTCTCGAAGAACTCGCGCATGCGCTCGGGGGAGTGGTTCGACAGCGCGATGTGCCGGACCTTGCCGGACTCCACGAGCTCGTGCGCGGTGCGGACCTGGTCGGCGATCGCGACCTTCTCGTCGTCGTAGTGGAAGTAGTAGAGGTCGACGTAGTCGGTCTGCAGGCGGCGCAGCGAGTCGTCCAGGGCAGCCATGACGTTCTCGCGGCTCAAGCCCGGGCGGGTCGGCAGGCCGCCGACCTTCGTGGCGACCACGACGTCGGCGCGGTTGCCGCGCGCGGCCATCCAGTCACCGATGACCTGCTCGGACACGCCGCCCGTGCCGTCGACCCACACGGAGTACAGGTCCGCGGTGTCGAGGAGGTTGCCGCCGGCGGCGACGAACGCGTCGAGCACGGCGAAGGAGGCCTCGCGGTCCGAGGTCCAGCCGAACGTGTTGGTGCCGAGCGTGAGCGGGAAGATGTCGAGGTCGGTCCGGGGCAGGACAGGCATGTGTCACCTTTCATCGGGTGCGGTTGCGGTGCTCTGGGCACCGGGAGCAACAACGACGACCTGGGGGCACGCATTCCTGCGGGGTTGCTCAGCCCGCGAGGATGAGCCCGACGCCCGCCCCGATCACGCCGACCACCACTGAGATCCCACCGGCGGCGATGCACCAGCGCATTGCGTTCGGGCGCTGCGGGTCCCGGCCGATGACGGACAGGAAGAACCCGAGCGGCATGAGGATCGCGCCGAGCAGCACCCCGCCGGACATCGCCTCCGCCCACGCGGGGACCTCGGCGCCCCGCAGGTAGAGCCCGACGACGAGGCCGAGGATGACGAGCACGCCGGCGTGCGCGTGGCCGGCCCGGAAGTAGGTGCGCTGGAGCTCGTTGGCCGGCACGTCGCCACCGACGACGCGGAGCAGGAAGCTCCCGCCGAACGCGATGGCGACCACGGTCAGCAGGACGATCCCGGCGTTGAGGTCGGTCATGATCGGGCCCTTCGGAGGGGGAGCGGGAGTGCGTGGTGGCCGAGCGCGCGCCGCACGACGAGCGTCGTGACGAGCGCCGAGACGGCGAGGTGGAGGAGCGGGTGCATGAACCAGCGGGCGTCGGGGAGCTCCGCGACGCCGAGCAGCCGGGACGGGGCGGCGCCGTGGAGGAGGGCCTCCGGCGCGTCCGCGCCGCCGTCGTCGGGCGTGGGCGCTCCTGCCGCGAGCCAGGCGGCCGCGAGGTCGAGCGCCTCCGGCGGCAGCTCGTGCCCGACGCCGGGCAGAGAGACCGCAACAAGGTGTCCGTCGAGAGCCGCGCGCGAGCGTCGGACCGCCTCGGTGACGGGCACGATCCCGTCCTCGGCACCCCACAGGCCGAGCACCGGGACGTCGAGCGCGGCGAGGTCGGGCACCGGGACGGTGTCCGTGTAGTCGAACCGGTCGCGACCGGAGGCGAGGGCCGTCGCCGGGATGCGCCGGACCCAGTCGGGCGCGCCGTCGATGCGCGCGTCGGCGATCCAGGAGACCTGCTCGAGCGGGGTGACGGTGGGGGCGACGGCGAGGATCAGCAGATCGACGTCGGTCAGCCGCGCGGCGGCCGGCGCCAGCCACCCGCCCTCCGAGACGGACAGGATGCCCACGTGCCCGGCGCCCGTCCGCTCGCGGAGATGATCGACGGCGGCGGCCAGGTCCGCGGTCAGGGCCGGGTAGTCGCGGGTCAGGGGGGAGGGGCCGGTGTCCCGCTTGTCGTAGGTGAGGGCGGCGATGCCGAGGGCGGCCAGGTGCTCGGCGACCTCCCGCATCCGGTCCCGGTCGGCGGCCCCGGCGCCCGGCTGGAGGACGAGGGCGACGTCCGCGCCGTCGTCGGGCAGGGCGAGCCAGGCGTCGGCCCCCGTGGGGGCGACGACGTCGGAGGTGACCGTGAAGCCGCCGGTCGGCGGTGTCGTCAGGCCGAGATCCGCGACCGGCACCGTGTCCGGTGGGTCGAGCACGGGCGCCCGGCTCCATCCCGGTGCCGCGAGCGAGGACGCGAGCAGGAGGAGCGCGGCGGTCCCGGTGAACGCGAGGACGCCGAGCCCGGCCGCGCGGACCGTGCGCAGGCCGGTGCGCTGGTGCGCGCGGCGCTCGCGGGGCGGGGCGGTGGTCACGTCGGCGACCCGAAGAGCATGCCCGCGGCGCGCCGGGCGAGGTCGGTGACGTCCGGGTCGGGGAGCCGGCCGGAGGTGAGGTCCGCGCGTTCGAGGTTGCCGGTGAGGGCGAGCGTGGTGAGTCCGTGGACGAGCGACCACCCCGCGACGACGGCGGCGTGCGCGTCCTCGATGCGGCCGTTCGCGCTCATCGCCTCGACCCCGCCGCGCAGCTCGTCGAAGGCGCGCTCGCTCGCGCGGGTCAGCTCCGGGTCGTCGAGCAGGAGGTCCGGCGTGAACATCACGGCGAAGTGCGCCGGGTGGGTCGTGCCGTACTCGACGTAGGCGACGCCGACGTCGAGGAAGGCGCCGCCGGACTCGCGGGTGGCGACGAGCGCGTCGGCCAGGCCGTCGAAGCCCTCGGTGGCGATCGCGGTGAGCAGGCCGTCCCGCGAGCCGAAGTGGTGGCGCGGGGCGGTGTGCGAGACGCCGATCGCGGCGGCGATCGCGCGCAGGGAGAGGCTCTCGGGCCCGGTGGCGGAGACGACGCGCAGCGCCTCGTCGAGGACGGCGCGGCGCAGGTCGCCGTGGTGGTAGCTCGCGTGCATGCCGGAAAGTTACCACCGGTAAGTTGCCGGCGTAAAGATTATTCTCGATCGGGTTCGAGGCCGCGCAGGATCGTCGTGGCGACCTCCGGCAGCAGGGCGCCGAGATCGGCACCCAGGTCGCGCTGCAACACCGTGGTGGGGATGTCGATGACGTGCTCCACGAGGTCGACGGCCACGTCGAGCGGCATCCGCCGCACCACGCCGGCGGCCATTCCCTGGTCGAGGATGTCCCGCAGCAGCGCGGTGTCGTCGGTGTCGACCGTGAGGTAGACGGGCGTGCCGTCCGCGTCCCGGTGCGAGATGGCGATCTCGGCCCCCGCCGCGATCTCGGCCCGGTGTGAGTCGAGGTGGGTGAGGTACGCCTCGACGTAGGCGCGCAACCGCGCCGTCGGCTCCTCGTCCCGGCCGGCCGCGGCGGCGAGCGCCACCCCGAGATCGCCCCACACGTGCTCGAGGACGTGCAGCAGCAGGGCGTCCCGCGTGCCGAAGTAGTAGACGACCGCGCTCTTCGCGACGCCGGCGCGGCGCGCGACCTCGGCGAGCGAGGTGCGCGGGTAGCCGACCTCGTTGACGGTGGTGATGGCCGCGGCGACGATCTGCCGGCGCCGGGCCGCGGCCGTGAAGGAGGTGGGAGAGGCGGTCACGGTGTCATCGTGCCCGCTCGGGGACGGTGATCTCGTCGATCAGGCCGGGTGCGAACGCGGCGGCGAGCCCGACCGACTCGCGTGCGTCGACGTCGAACGCCTCGTACGCGCCCCACCCGCCGGCCGTCATCGCAGAGACGGAGCGCAGCCCGAGCCGGCGCTGCAGGAGCGAGCTCCGGACGGCGATCGTGCTCACGGCGTCCCGGCGCAGCGCGGTGGTGGTCCGAGCTGCCAGCCCGGAGCGCACGACGAGGTGCTCGCCCGCGATCGCGTGCCCGAGCGCGCGGTGGGCGATCACCGCGCCGAGCAGCCCGAGCAGCCAGACCACCAGCGGCGTCCACCCGGCCCACTCCGGGACCGATCCGGTGAGCAGGGGCGCCGCCAGGACGGCCGCGGTGACGGCGGCGAGCCCGGTCGCCCACACGGCGCGTCGGACCAGTGCGGTGCGGGGGTGGCGGCGTAGGGGCGCGTCGAACGGTGACGGGTCGCCGAGCACCAGGCCCGCGACCCGGCGGGCCACCCGGACCGGTCCGCGCGGGAGGATCGCCGTCGGCTCGGAGGGGTCCCACACGCTGAGGCCGGTCGTCACGATCTCGGTGTCCGCCATGCCGATGAGCCGCCCGAGCAGCGGCTCGCTGATCGACAGCCCCCTCATGCGCGCCTCGTCCCGGTTGACCTCGCGCGTGCTGAGCAGGCCGCGGCGCGTGCGGAGGAAGGTCGTGCCGTCCGCGGAGACGCGGGCGAGCTCGAAGTACCACCAGGAGACGAGGAAGTTGACGCCCATCCCGACGGCGCCGACCACCGCGCCGCCGGCGAGGACGACGGCGACCCTCCCGAGGGTGTCGAGCGAGTCCCAGTCCACGACGCGGCCGGAGATCTGCAGGAGGTCGACACCAAACGTCAGCGCGAACCAGTACCCTCCCCAGATGAGTCCAGCCGCCATGGCGAAGGACCAGATGCTGAACAGGTGGTAGACCGCCCACCAGGCACGGAAGGTCGCGAACACCGTCGCCTGGTCGTCGTCGGGTGACGGGTCGTCGGCGAGTGCGGACTCGTCGGCGGTCGCCGGCTCCTCCGTGGATGTCAGTTGCTCGGTGGTTGCCGGGGAGTCGACCGCCTGTGGTGCCGGCCTCCCCGGGGTGCGCAGGAGCTCCTCGCGCAGCTGCTCGGCGTCGGCACGTGCGAGCGCGTCGAGGCGCAGCGCCGACTCGCCCGCGGCCGTCTGCTGCCCGGCGCCGATGGCAACGACCCGGAGCCCGCCGAACCGGTGGTGGAGCCTAGCCTCGGTGTCGACGCTGCGGATGCGCTCCCGCCGGATCGTGCGGTGGGAGCGCACGAGCACCCCCGTGGGGCGCTCGACGTGGGTCGGCGTGATCCGGTAGCGGGTGAACGCCCACCGGACGAGGTCGGCGACCGCGCCGAGGACGCCGAGCACCGCGATGAGCACGAACGGCCACAGGGAACCCAGCTCGGGTCGGATGCCGAACGCGAGGGCGATCGGTACGGGGAGCGTGGCCACCAGGCTGCGGGCGAGGTCCACCCAGATCACCCGGTAGCTCAGGCGCAGCCATGGTTCGGTCGCGGCTGCGGTCTCCGTGCCGACGGCGTCGGTCTCCACGGTGTCGTCGGCGACGTCTCCGCTCATGTCGCGTCCCCCTCGGTGAGCTCGGCGGCCTTGGCCAGGCGGGTCGAGGCCTCCTCGGCGACGGCGCGGTCGAGCCCCTGGACCTTGACCGCGCCGTACGAGGACGCCGTGGTCACCCGCAGGGTGGAGAGCCCGAGGAGCTGCTCGAGGGGGCCGCGGACGGCGTCGACGGTCTGGATGCGGGAGGTGGGGGAGACCCGCCACTCCTGCACGAGCCAGCCCGTCGTGGCATAGACGGCGTGCTCGGTCAGCTCCCAGCGGTGCACCCGGAAGCGCCACCAGGGCTCGACGGCGAGTCGAACCACGAGGACGACGCCGACAGCCACCGTGGGCGCGAGCAGCCACGGGCGGGCGGACTCCCAGATCGCGGCGGGGACGAGGAGCGCGGCGAACGCTGCGCCCCAGACGACGAGTGCCCGCAGCGCCCACAGCGCCATGGCACGCCGGTCGACGGGGAGTGCCGGGCGACGAACCTGCAGGGCGTCGACGGTGTCGGTGGTGTCCATGGGTCCTCCAGCAATCTTGACCGATCGGTCCAATCCTATCCCGATCGGTCAAGGCCATTCCGTGACCCCGCTCGGACGCCCCCCACCGTCGACGAATGAGGGGACTTTTCGACGAGTGAGCGGACTTCCGCCTCGCGAATGAGCGGACTTCTGCTCGCCTCGCGTGGCCATGGGGCCGGAGAGGCACATCGGTCGGCTCTTGTGCGCGTGGACGGGTCGGCGAAGAATGGCGCTGGGAGGCCGATATGACCGAGTACCCCAGGCTGCTCCACACCGTCATCGACACGACCGACGTCCGCGGTCTCGCCGAGTTCTACCGCGAGCTGTTCGGCTATTCGTACCGACCGGGCGACGAGCCTGGCGGCACCGGGTTCCTCGACTGGTTGGTGCTCACGGACGACTCCGGAGCGCCGCGGCTCGCGTTCCAGGAGGTCGAGAGGCTCGAGCCCACCACGTGGCCCGACCACGACGTCCCCATGCAGCTGCACCTGGACTTCACGGTGCCGACCCGTGTGCGTACTGGACGTGCGTTCAGATACCCATGACGAGGCGGATGCCGTCGGCGATTCTCGTGAGGAGGTAGGACGGTGTTCGTCCGACCGGGTGTGGTTCGACGAACTCGCGACTGACGGGTCCGACCTGCGACACGACGGCGACGGAGTCCTTGTCGAGCCCGGCGGCGACCGCAGGGAGCAGCACATTCCCGGGGAATGCCTCGAGGGAGGTGTTCGACGTCAGCGGCGTGACGAGGACGGTCGAGATCTGTGTGGCGAGAAGCCAGTCCTCCTGCATGACGACGGCAGGGCGCCGCTTGGCAGGTTCAGACCCGCGAGGTGACCCGAAGTCGACCCAGACGATGTCGCCGTGCGAGATCACCAGTCGGTGCTCCGGAGCATCGTGCGCTCCGACTCGTGCAGGAACGGGCTGTCGGCGCCAGGCTGCCCGGCCCGCTCGATCACGGAGTCCGCCAGGGCTGTGAGTTCGGCTTCGCCCTCGAGCTCCTCGACCAGACGCTGTGCGGCCCGTCGAAAGAACTGCGACCTGTTCATTCCGTGTCGCGCAGCCACGCGCTCGAAGCGCTCGAAATCGCGGTCGGGAATCGAGATGGCAGTCTTCATGGAAGTGAGTATAACTCGTAATACCGTGCCTGCGTTGGCCTGTGGGCGCGCGCTCGCGAGCTCGGTCATCTGGGCGAGACTGGGGTGACATGCACGATCCTTTCGGCGTCACGCAACCCGGGCACTGCGGGCCGTGTCAGCACATCCTCATAGGGGAGAACAGGATGATCGATCCGTTGTCGATGCTCGAGTCCGAGGTGCGCGAGCTCGTCCGCAGGCGAGGCATCGACCCCGCCCGCGAGTCGGAGGCGACCCGGGCGCTCGTCGTCGCCGCGGCGGCCGAGTACGAGGAGCGGTCCACGCGCGGCCTCGTCCCACCCCTGGCCGACATCGACGCGGCGATCAAGCACGTGATGGACGCGGTGGTCGGCTTCGGCCCGCTCCAGTCGCTGCTCGACGACCCGGAGGTCGAGGAGCTGTGGATCAACGAGCCGGGGAAGGTGTTCGCCGCCCGCCACGGCCGTGCCGAGCTGACGACGGTCCTGCTCGACACACAGCAGGTGCGCGACCTCGTCGAGCGGATGCTCCGGTCGAGCGGACGGCGGATCGACCTCTCCTCGCCATTCGTCGATGCTGCCCTGCCGGGTGGGGAGCGGCTGCACGTCGTCATCCCGGAGATCACCCGGGAGCACTGGGCGGTCAACATCCGCAAGTACCTCGTGCGGGCCCGGTCGCTCGACGACCTCGTCGAGCGCGGATCACTCACCCCGCACGCCGCCCGCGTGCTCGACGCCTCGGTGCGCGCGGGCCTCAACGTCCTTGTGTCCGGAGCGACCCAGGCCGGCAAGACGACGATGCTCGCCGCGCTGTGCGGTTCGATCCCGGCGACCCAGCGCGTGGTGACGGTCGAGGAGGTCTTCGAGCTCAACCTCGCGCGCCGCGACGTCGTGGCCATGCAGACCCGCCAACCCAACCTCGAGGGGACGGGCGAGATCCCGCTGCGCCGGCTCGTCAAGGAGTCGCTGCGCATGCGACCGGACCGGATCATCGTCGGCGAGGTCCGGGAGGCCGAGGCGTTCGACCTGCTCGTGGCGCTCAACGCCGGC
The DNA here is from genome assembly GCF_049856295.1 of Georgenia sp. Z1344. Classification (GTDB taxonomy): domain Bacteria; phylum Actinomycetota; class Actinomycetes; order Actinomycetales; family Actinomycetaceae; genus JB111. Next base: position 93,804 of record NZ_JBNDMZ010000013.1, read on the forward strand.
CTGCCCGGTGCGGCCACCCTGCATGCGAACTCTGCCCGGGAGGCCGTGTCGAAGCTGTGCACGCTTCCGCTGCTCGCAGGTGAGAACGTCACGTCGGACTTCACGGTGCCGACCGTCGCGACGTCGGTCGACCTCGTCGTCCACCTCGATCTCGACCACGACGGGCGGCGCACGGTCCGCGAGATCGTCCACGTCACCGGCCGGGTCGAGGGCGGGGTCGTCGAGACGTCGAGGCTCTTCGAGCGCCGGGACGGACGGCTCGTCCGGGCCGAGGGCCACATGGGGCAGGACCCCAGGTTCAAGCGGGCCGGGCTCGACGTCACCGCCCTTCTGGCCGCCGCCTGAGCACAGCGTCCGGCGCGCTCGCCAGGTTCTCTCGTCCAGTCCGCGAACAGGGTTGTGGAAAACGGCCCGCGGCGAGATGGGCCGAACTACGCTCACGAATGTGTCTCCGGACACCAGGACCACACCCAGGGGGCAGGGATGGCCGACGATCGGGCCAGGGCGTTGCGCGCCGTGTTGCGCGCCGACGCACCCCCGCGCGACGCCAAGCACCAGCGGGCGGGCGGCTGACATGGGAGTGGTCGCAGGACTCCTCCTGGGAGCGGGGCTGTGCCTCGTCTGGTTCTCGTTCTTCGAGCCGGCCGAGCGGACGTCGCGGGACGCGCGGTGGACCGACCACATCCAGGACGCACTCACGCGATCGGGCTCGCCGTCGGTGAGCCCGGCCTCGTTCCTCGCGGTCTCGACGGTGCTCGGGCTCGCGGTCCTCGTCGTCGTCCTCGCCCTCACCGCAGCGGCCCCGGTCGCGGTCGCGTTCGGTCTCATCGCGGCGGTCGTGCCGTGGCTCGTCGTCACCTCGCGCGCACGCACCCGGACGACCCGGCTGCGCGAGGTCTGGCCCGACGTCATCGACGGGCTCGTGTCCGCCGTCCGTGCCGGACGGTCGCTGCCCGAGGCGGTCGGCACGCTCGCCGAGCGCGGGCCCGAGTCGGTCCGGCCCGAGTTCCGCCGGTTCGTCGCCGACCACCGCGCCACCGGGAACCTCGTCGTCTCCCTCGACCGGCTCAAGGCCCGCCTTGCAGACCCGGTCGCCGACCGGATCGTCGAGGCGCTCAAGCTCACCCGGGAGGTCGGCGGCTCCGACCTCACCCGTCTCCTGCGCGCGCTCGCCCACATGCTGCGTGAGGACCAGCGCACGCGCGGCGAGCTCGAGGCTCGGCAGAGCTGGACCGTCAACGGCGCCCGGCTCGCCGTCGCCGCCCCGTGGGCCGTGCTCGCCGTCCTCGCCGGCCGACCCGAGGCGGCCGCGGCCTACGGGACGACCACCGGCGCCGTCGTCCTCGGTATCGGCGCCGGGACATCGGCGCTCGCCTACTGGCTCATGCTCCGCCTCGGCCGGCTCCCCGCCGAGGCCCGGGTGCTCCGATGAGCCCGGCCACCTACGGCGGACTCGCCGGCCTCCTGCTCGCCGTGGGCGTGTGGGTCGTCGTGGCCCGGCTGGGTGCCCGTCGGCCGCGGCTCGCCGATCGGCTCGCGCCCTACCTCGTCGAGCGCCCGACGTCCTCGCGGCTGCTCGCCGAGACGCCGGCGCGCTCGCCGTTCGCCGTCGTCGAGCGTCTGGTGGCCCCCGTGATCGACGACGTCGTGCCGATGCTCGAGAAGCTGGGGTCGACGACCACGACCGTGCGACGACGCCTCGCGGAGGCGGGGTCGACGACGACGGTGGCCCAGTTCCGCACCGAGCAGATGGTCTGGGGGGCGATCGGGCTTGCGGCCGGTCTCGTCGTGGCGCTCACGGTCGGCGCGGTGCGTGACGCCCCGGCCCTCCTCCTGCTGCTCGGCGTGGTGATCTTCGGTGTGGGCGGCGCCGTCATGCGCGACACCCATCTCACCGCCCAGGTCACCAGGCGTCGCGAGCGCCTGGCCGCCGAGCTCCCGGACATCGCGGAGCTCATCGCTCTCTCGGTCGGTGCGGGCGAGGGGCTCGTCCCTGCGCTCGAGCGCGTGCAGAAGGTCGCGCACGGCGCGGTGGCCGATGAGCTGCGGCGCACGCTCGCCGAGACCCGTGCCGGTGCGCCCATGGTCGTCGCCCTGGAGAATCTCGCCGGCCGCACCGGCTCGCCCGCGCTCAGCAGGTTCGCCGACGCCGTGGCCGGAGCGGTCGAGCGCGGCACGCCGCTGGCCGAGGTGCTGCGCGCGCAGGCCCAGGACGCGCGGGAGACCACCCGGCGCGAGCTCATGGAGCTTGCCGGCAAGAAGGAGGTCGCCATGATGGTGCCCGTCGTCTTCTTCATCCTCCCCACCACGGTCATGTTCGCCCTGTTCCCCGGGCTCGCTGCACTCCGGATGGGCCTGTGACCGCCACCGATCCCGTCGACCCGACCCCGTCCACCACCCCGAGAGGCGACCGCCATGCATCCGATCCTGTTCCTGCTCACCTGGTTGGGCGACCGACTCCGGGACGACGACCCGGAGCGGGGCGACGTCCCCGGGTGGGTGATGGTGACCCTGATGACCGCCGGTCTCGTGATCATCATCTGGGCGATCGCGGAGACCCAGCTCGGCGAGCTGTTCCAGACCGCGATCGACCGCGTCCTCGGTGGCGGCAGCTAGCTCGACCCGCCCGACGCGACGCCGAGTCCGGCTCGGCGATCGTCGACTTCGTCCTCGTCTCGGCACTCCTCCTCCTGCTGGTCGCGGCGGTCCTTCAGCTCGCGCTCCTGCTGCACGTCCGCAACACGCTCATCGACTCCGCCTCGGAGGGGGCGCGGCACGGCGCTCTCCTCGGCTCCGACCCCGCAGACGGCGCCGCCCGCGCCGCGGAGCTCATCCGTGCGGGCCTCGCCGACTCCTACGCCGACGACGTCACGGCGCAGGTCGTCACGGCGGACGGGGTCTCGCTCGTCCAGGTGACGGTGCGGGCGCCGATGCCTGTCGTCGGTCTGTTCGGCCCGGGCGACGGGCTCGAGGTCGTCGGCCACGCCGCTCTCGAGGTCGCGCCGTGAGTCGCCGTGCGGCGTCGACCGATCGCGACCCGGAGGCCGGCAGCGCGATCGTCGAGTACCTCGGGGTCGCCCTGCTGCTCCTGCTCCCGCTCATCTACCTCGTGGTGGCGATCAGCCGGATCCAGGCCGCCTCGTACGCAGCAGAGGGGGCCGCGCGGGAGGCCGGCCGGATCGTCGCCCAGGCGGACGACGAGGCCTCGGCGGCGGGACCGGCGGCGTTCGCGGTCGAGCTCGCCTTCGCCGACCAGGGGTTCGACGTCGACGGCGCGGGCTCCTTGGTCATCACGTGCGAGGCCGACCCGTGCCACACGCCGGGCGCCCGCATCGACGTCGAGGTCACGACAGTCGTGGCTCTGCCCCTGCTGCCGACCTCGATCGCCGGGGTCCCGACCTCGATGTCGGTCGAGGCCCGGCATCTCGTCCTCGTCGAGGACCACCGGGGGACCGGGTGAGCGCGTCCCGCGCCGGCAACCTCACCGGACGACCGTCTCCGGAAGCGACCGAGGACCCAGAGTCCGGCCGGATCATGGTGATGGGCATCGGCTTCGTCGTCGTGCTCGTGGCGCTCATCCTCGTCATCGCCTCCGTCTCGGCGATCCACCTCGACCGCAAGCGGGCCCTCGGGGTCGCGGACGCCGCAGCCGCAGCGGCCGCCGACGCCGTCGCGGAGGCCGCCTTCTACGGCGAGGACCGGGAGTCGATGCTCACCGACGAGCTCGTCCGCGCCGAAGCCGCCGAGTACCTCGAAAGGGTCGATCCCACCTCGTCCGGCGGACTGCGCAGCGTCGTGCTCGGCGAGCCAACGGGCACGGTCGACGGGGAGACCGCCGTCGTCACGCTCGTCGCCGTCATCGACCCGCCCTTCGCGCCGGCGCTCGTCTCCGGCGTCGTCGGCCCGGTCGAGGTCACCGTCACCGGGCGCGCCCGCGCGATCGACGTCGAGAACGGGTAGCCGGACCCGAGGGGCCGCGTCGAAATCGGGTGACGGCGGGCCTGTCCCGGGTGACGATGACGGGACCGATCGGAAGGAGAGTCGTGACGAGCGAGGCGCTGCGCGATGTCGGTCCGCTCCCGCGCACGCCCGACGACCGCGCCTGGGGATGGATCGGTCTGCCGCGCGCCACGGAGGAGCACCACCGCACCGCCCGGGCCAGCGCCGTCGTCGTGCTCACCAGGCCTGTCGGCGACGACCTCGCCTACCTCCTCGTGCGCCGCTCCACCCGCCTGCGCCACCACGCGGGCGAGTTCGCGTTCCCCGGCGGCGGGATCGACCCGGGGGAGACCCCGGTGGACGCGGCGATCCGCGAGTGCGGCGAGGAGACCGGGGTGCTCGTCGACCGGTCCCTGGTGATCGGGACGCTTCCGCCGCTCTACCTGTGGGCCAGCGGCAACGTCGTCACCCCCGTTCTCGCTCGCCTCGGGCCCGACGGGCACGTGCCGAGCTTCGCGCACGACGACGAGATCCACTCCGCCCACTGGGTCTCGCGCCGCCACCTCCTCGACCCGGAGAACCGCACCACCGTCTCGTACCGCGGCCGGCATGCGGGCCGGGCGTTCCGGTTCGAGGGCACCTACATCTGGGGATTCACGGCACGGGTGCTCGACTGGATCCTCGCCGAGGTCGACCCGGACAGCCCGGACCCGCCCCACGTGCCCGAGCTGGGCGAGGCGGCGATCGGCGACGGTCCGACCAGCGGCGTCGCGATCAGTGGCAGGGCGACTCGACCGACACCGTGACGGTGTCGGGGTCGACGCTCCAGGCCAGGGTGAGCAGGTAGCCGTCGGCGTCCTGGAAGGTGCGCGCCGTCGTCGCGCTCGTATCGACCGGCTCCCAGTCGTCGCCGAGACGGTCGGCGAGCCCGAGAACCTGCTCCTCCGGGTCCGCCGCGTCCATCTGTCCCCGCCCGGTCCACGACACCGGACCGCCGGAGCGCCCCGAGCACGCCGTGGTCGCCCCGTTCACCCAGCCGGCGGCCGCGACCGAGCCCGCGTCCACCGGCTCCAGCTCCGCTGCGACCTCGCGCACCATCGCCTCGACGATCGGCTCCTCGGCGCGCGCGGCCTCGCGGCCGTCGGGGGGTGAGGTCGTTCCAGGATCCCCGGTGCTCGACTCCTCGGTGCCGTTCTCACCCGTCGGATCCCCGCCCTCCCTCGGCCCGCACGCGCCGAGGCTGACGCCGAGGGCCAGCGCCGCGACCGCGGCCACCATCGAGCGGCGGGTGGCGTGCGTGGCACGGAGTGCCCCGGCGGTCCGATCGGTCACGGCAGCCACGTCTCTCGTCAGATGAACCGGAGCGACGCGGCGCTGCCCGACGCGGTCGCGTCATCCGGCTTGCTCGCGTCACCGTCCTCGCTCGAGACACCGTGCTCGTCGCCGTCGACGTCAACAGCGCCGTCGACGTCGACCGGTCCGGCTGCCTGCCCGTCGTCGTGCTCCTCGTTCTCCGCCCCGTCCGGCATCGGCCGGATCTCCTCGCGCAGGCGCCCCATCCGCTCGTCGAGCTCGGTGGCGAGGCGCGCCGCGTCGTCGAGCTCGCCGAGGAGGTGCTCCGGGATCTCGGCGTCGTACTTGTACTTCAGCTTGTGCTCGACGCTCGCCCAGAAGTCCATGGCGATCGTGCGGATCTGCAGCTCGACGGGCACGTGCTCGGTGTGTGTCGACAGGAACACCGGCACCTGGACGATGAGGTGGAGCGACCGGTAGCCGTTCGCCTTCGGCTCCGCGATGTAGTCCTTGACCTGGAGCACCGTGAGGTCGGGCTGCCGCTCGAGCATCTGCGCGATCCAGTAGACGTCGGACACGAAGCTGCACGTGATCCGGATCCCGGCGATGTCGAGGATCTGCCGGCGGATCGCGGGCAGCGAGAGCTCGTCGCAGGTCCGCAGCGCCTTGGTCAGCAGGCTCTCGGTCGATTTCAGGCGCGTCCGCACGTGCTCGATCGGGCTGTAGTCGTGGATCTGCTCGAACTCCTGGCGCAGGATGTCGACCTTGGTGCGGACCTCCTCGATCCCCGCCTGGTAGTGCATCCGCAGCGCCGCGAAACCGTCGAGCGCCTCGCGCAGCTGCTCGGCGAGGTCCTCCGGGTCGAGCCCCTGGGCGAGCTGCTCGCCGCGGCGCGTGGCCACGAGGGCACGCAGCTGGTCGGCGGTGCCGGGGACGGACTCGTCGGACGATCCGAGGACGAGCGATCGATCGGTGCGCATGGGTCCTTCGTCGGGGGAGCGGGGCGGTCGTTCGAGGGTAGTCGCGCGGTGGATCTCACGGAGATCGCGCGGGGCGGTCGGTCCGGTACCGAGGGTGCTCCGCGGGTGGGGGCCCCGAAGCGCACCCTGAACAGAGAACGATAATGATTCTCAGTAGTGTTAGTGTCGCCCGGTCAGCGTCACCGTCCGGAAGGAGCCGGGCCCGCCACCGCGGCGCCCCACCACCCATGAACACCACCACCGCCCCTCGACGCCGCCGCGCGTTCACCGCGCTCGCCGTCCTCCCGCTCGCCCTTCTCGCGGGCTGCTCCGGCGCCGCCGAGTCGGGGGAGGACGACGCGCCCGCCACCGACCAGGCCGGAGAGGAATCCACCTCCGGGGACACGGCAGCCACGGACGGGGAGACCTCCTCCGACGACGAGACCCCCGCCGACGACGGCCACGACCACGGCGAGGAGGAGGCCGGGGCCGCCACCGAGGCCGCTGCGGCGACGCCCCGGATCGCCCTGACCTACGACGGCGGGATCCAGGTTCTCGATGCCACCACCCTCGAGGTGGTCGAGGACATCGAGCTGCCCGGCTTCAACCGCCTCAACCCCGCGGGCGACGGCCGCCACCTCTACGTCTCGACCACCGGCGGCTTCCAGCTGCTCGACGCCGGTGCCTGGGCCGAGCCGCACGGCGACCACTCGCACTACTACACGGCGCCGCCGGCGCTGACCGAGACGCTGGTCGAGGCCGACATGCCCGGTCACGTCGTCCCGCACGAGGGCCGCACCGCCCTCTTCGACGACGCCACCGGCCAGGTCGTCGTCCTCGACTCCTCCGCGGTCGACGACCCCGACGCCGAGACGCGCGACCACACGACCCCCACTGCCCACCACGGCGTGGCGATCGAGCTGACCGACGGCTCCCTCGTGATCTCCGAGGGCACCGAGGACGCCCGCACCGGCATCCGCGTCCTCGACGGGTCGGGCGAGGAGATCGCCGCCTCCGACGAGTGCCCCGGCGTTCACGGCGAGGCGACGGCGGCGGACGAGGTCGTCGTCATCGGCTGCGAGGACGGCGCGCTCGTCTACTCCGGCGGCGAGATCACCCACGTCGACAGCCCCGACGACTACGGACGCATCGGCAACCAGGCCGGGAGCGACGCCTCCGCGATCGTGCTCGGTGACTACAAGACCGACCCGGACGCCGAGCTCGAGCGTCCCGAGCGCGTCTCCCTCATCGACACGACGACGAACGAGCTCACCCTCGTCGACCTGCCGTCGAGCTACAGCTTCCGCTCGCTGGCCCGCGGCGACGACGGCGAGGCGCTCGTGCTCGGCACCGACGGCAACCTGCACGTCATCGACCCCGAGACCGGGGCGATCACCGCGTCCCACCCCGTGGTCGGGCCCTGGGAGGAGCCGGTCGAGTGGCAGGAGCCCCGGCCCGCGCTCTGGGTGCACGACGGCACCGCGTACGTGACCGAGCCCGCGACGAGCTCGATCCACGCCGTCGACATCCTCACCGGCGAGGTGTGGAACACCGCCGAGCTCGAGGTCGAGCCGAACGAGGTCAACGGGATCTCCGGCAATGTCGAGGCCGGCTCGTCGGAGTACGGCGGCAGCGAGGACGGGCACGACAACGACGACGAGGCGGAGTCCGGCGACGGGCACGACCACGAGCACGACCACGACGACCACGACCACTGATCCGTCACGCCGCGGGGCCGGGTCTCACCGACCCGGCCCCGCGCCGTCCTGGAAGGAACCCCGTTTACCCTCACCACCACCCAACAAGCCAGACCGCCGCCGCGGCGCTCGCCGCCGCGACTCTCCTCGCCGCCTGCTCCGGCACCGGCTCCGCGGACCCCGACGAGGACAGCGACACGATCGAGGTGATGGCCGCCTTCTACCCGCTGCAGTTCGTGCTCGAGACCGTGGGCGGGGAACAGGTCTCGGTCGAGTCCCTCACGCCGCCCGGCGCCGACCCGCACAGCCTCGAGCTCTCGCCCGCGCAGGTGGCCGAGCTCGAGCAGGTCGACCTCGTCGCCTACGTCCCGGGCCTCCAGGCCGCCACGGACGACGCCATCGGGGCGACGTCGCCGGGCGCCGTGCTCGACGCCGCGGACGCCGCCGGGGTCGCCGACGACGACCTCGCCCGCGACCCCCACTTCTGGCTCGACCCCACACTCATGGTCCCGCTCGTCGAGGAGGTCGCCGCCACGCTCGCCGAGCTCGATCCCGCCCACGCCGAGGACTTCGAGGAACGGTCGGCCGGCCTCGTCACCGAGCTGACCGAGCTCGACGACGCCTACACCGAGGGCCTGGCCGACTGTGCCGGCGCCACCCTGGTGACCTCCCACGAGGCGTTCGGCTACCTCGCCGACCGGTACGGGCTCGAGCAGGTCGGGATCACCGGGGTCGACCCGGAGGTCGAACCGTCACCCGCCCGCATCCGCGAGGTCGGCGCAACCGTCCGGGCCGAGGGGGTGCAGACCGTGTACTTCGAGGTGATCGCCGGCCCCGACGTCGTCGAGGCGCTCGCCGGCGAGGTCGACGTCGCCACCGACGTCCTCGACCCGATCGAGGGCCGGACCGATCCGGAGGCCGACTACGTCGACGTCATGCGGTCGAACCTCGCCGCGCTCGAGCAGGGGCTCGTCTGCGAGGGCTGAGCAGGGGAGCGGTGCGCGTGCGACGCGCCGACCGCCGCCCACGGGCTCAGCTCCCGCTCGCGGGCCGCGGCGTCAGTCGCCGGCGCGCTCCCGGCAGGCCGCGCACCGGCCGTAGATGTCCACCACGTGGCGCACCTTCTCGAAGCCGTGCTGCCGGGCGACCTCGTCCATCCAGGACTCGTCCGGCGGCTCGACGTCGACCGTCGCCCCGCACGACTCGCACACGAGGTGGTGGTGGTGCCCCACCTCGCACGCCCGGTACAGGGTCTCGCCGTCCGTGGTCTGCAGCGCGTCGACCTGCCCGAGCGAGACGAGGCGCTTGAGGACCCGGTACACGGTGGCGAGCCCGACCTGACGCTCGGAGCCCTGCATCCTGCGGTGCAGCTCCTGGGCGCTGACGAACGTGGAGTCGGCCCCGATGGCCTCCTCCACGGCGGTCTGCTGCCAGGTGCGGCGCTGGGGGGTCATCGGCCCATCATCGCCGATCGCGGCGCTCGCGTCAGTGGGCGGCGCCACCACCCGGACAGGGGTACCCCTGGTCGGTCGGACGGGTGGCGCGGCCGACTGGCTACGGTGAGCGCGTGAACCAGTGGAGCGCGCAGAGTCCCGGCAGCGGTGCGCCGGGCGGCTGGGGGACCGGACAGGTCCCGCAGGGCGGCGGCTACGCCCAGGGTGGGTGGTCCGGCGGCGACCCCACGCAGGGCGTGCCGTACGGGACCACGCCGAACGAGCCGTACGGTGCCGCCCCGGCGCCCTACTCCGCCGTGCCGGCCGGCGCCTACCAGTCGCCGCAGGGGTCGGGCGGCGGTCCCTGGGGCGGGGGCGGACCCGACGACGGGAACCGCGCCGTCTACGTCGTGCTCGCGATCGCGGCGGTGCTCGTCGTCGTGCTCGTCGTGGTCGGGCTGTTCGTCCACCGCAGCTTCACGTCCACGGCGGGGACCCCGACCGAGACCACCTCGCCCGGCCCGGCACCCGGCCCCGGCGGGGGGACGACGACGGAACCCCCGCAGACGACCGAGCCGCCGGCGCCGACCGCACCGCCCGGGGTCGAGGAGTCGGGGGCGACGACCGTGTTCGACATCGACGTCGGCAACTGCGCCCTCTACTCCGACTACACCGCACTCTCGAACGACCTCGTCCTCACGCCGTGCGCGGAGCCCCATTTCATGGAGTTCTACCACGTGTTCGACGTCCCGGACCGGGAGGAGTTCCCGGGCGTGGACGGCATCCACGCCGAGGCGCAGGAGGGGTGCCGGGTCGCGTGGGACGCCCTGCCGGAGCCCTCACTCGACCTCGCCCGCGTCGAGCTGTCGACCCTCGCCCCGTCCCAGAGGACCTGGGACAACGGCGACCGCGAGGTGCTGTGCGTGGCCCGGACCGTCGACGAGACCGACTCGCTCCAGGGCAACTTCCAGGACGGTTCGGCCGTCCTCACCTCGTGAGCGCGCCGCGCGCGGGCGGCAGTGCGCCACCCGTCGTGCCGGCGGTGGCGGCAGGCATGGGGAGCGCAACCCATCACCCGCGCTGCCGATCGTTCGCCGCGTTATCTATCGTCGCTCCGTGACTCCCGGCTCCGCGCGCCTCCGCGACGGTCGGACCGCGCCCGCGCGGACCGGCCGGGCCGACGCGCACCCCGATCCCGCCCCGCGCGGCGAGGGCCGTCCGGGCGACGCGCAGACGCCGGACGAGGCGAGCCCCCACGCGTCGGCGCCGGACGAGCCGATCCGGGGCGGATCGGCGACGAACGGCGCCGCGTCGGTCGGCACCGCGGCGAACGACAGCCCGACGGACGAGAACCCGCCCGACGACGACCTGCCCGTCGAGCGCGCCCAGGTGCCCCTGCCGCCGGGCGCCGGCTGGCCGGCCCTTCGTACCGTCCCTGCCGCCGGCGGGGGCGCCGCGGACGGGCCGCAGGGCGGCACGGTCGACCCTGCGGCGGGGCGTCCGCACGTCGACGCCGACCCGCGAGCGGGAGCCGCCGCAGCCACCGACGACGCACCGGGCGACGCGTCCACCAGGTCCCGTTTCGCGCCCACGGCGGACTCCCCGCCGTCGGCGCCGCCGGGCGTCGCCTCGCGTCGAGGCTCCGGCGCCCGCCCGGCGCCCCTGCCCGGGACCGCGCGCCCGGCCCCGCGCGGCGCCCGCACCCCGTCCGCAGCGGACGAGCTGCGCAGCCTCGCCGACCGCCCCGCGGCGCCGGACGAGGACCCGCAGTCGACCCACACCGGACCGACCGCGCGCCGCGCGCTCCCGCGCACCGTCTTCCACGGGCTCCAGCCCCGCACCTCGCGCGCGCGTCCCGACCAGGCCAGCCCCAGCGCGGTGCCCACCTCCGTCGAGATCGACGGTCCCGGCGAGAGCGCGGCCCGCGCGGACGACGCGCGCGGCGGGGCGGGCGCGGCCGTGGGTCTGCCCCGCATGTCCGACGACGCCCCAGCGCGGACCGCCACCGGCGGCGCGCACGCCTGGCGGGACGCCCCGCCTCCGGGGGCGCCGCCATCGGGCCGCGCCCGTCCGGGCTCACCGGGCCGGCGGCGCCGGACGACGCGCCTGCTCGCGGCCGCCGCCGCCTTCGTCGTCGTGGCCGCCGTGGGGTGGACGACCTTCGCCTCCCTCGGCAGCGGCGACGACCTCTCGAGCAACCTCGGGCAGGCGCCGGCGGCCCCCGAGGCCACCGAGGCCCCGGCGGCCCCCGAGGCCCCCGGCGCCGCCGACTCCGAGCCGGACGGCGCGGCTCCCGCCCCGGCCGAGGAGGAGTCGGAGGAGGATGCCGAGGAGGAGACGGAGCTCGGCGGCGCGGACAGCGACGCCGACAGCGGTGTGGACAGCGATGCGGATGCCGACGGCGGGACCGAGGACGAGCCCACCCGGGCGCCGGGAGATCCGTACGCCCCGCCGGGCATCCGGCGCGGCGGCGGCATGGAGCTGCGCCCCGAGAGCAGGCCCGAGCGGCTCGGGAGTTCCGGCGACCTCGAGGTCGGCGACTGTCTGACGGCCGCGGCGCTCGCCGACCGGTCCGGGATGACCGTGGTGGTCCCGTGCGACGAGCCCTTCCAGGTGCAGGTCGTCGGCGAGACGACCCTCGCGGGCGACACCTGGCCGGGCGAGACCGCGATCCTGCGGCAGTCGGCCGAGACGTGCTCCCGGATCGTCGACTCCGAGGCGCCTCCGGGGCTCGCTGACGTCGGTGAGGTCGACGTGGTGGCGCTTCCGCCGACGGCCGAGACCTTCGCGGACGGCGACCGCACGATCCTCTGCGCCGTGACGACGACCAGCGACACCGAGTGGTTCGACGGCTCGCTCCTCGACGAGGATCCCGCCGCGGACGCGGGCAGCGGCCCCTCCTCGGACCCCGGGGCGGGCGGCTAGTAGAGTCGGCCCTCGTGGCTACAGACTTCTCCTCCGAGATCGCGGACCTGCGCAGCACCTACGCGACCATCTCGGCCGTGACCGACCCGGACGCCCTGCGTGCGCGGATCGCCGAGCTCACAGAGGAGTCGGCCGCGCCGGACCTGTGGGACGACCCCGAGGCGGCCCAGGTGGTGACGACGAAGCTCTCGCACGCGCAGCACGACCTCGAGCGGCTCGAGCGCGTGGGGGAGAAGATCGACGACCTCGAGGCGCTCGTCGAGCTCTCCGAGGAGGAGGACGACGACCTCGACGCCGAGGTGCAGTCCGAGCTCGCTGCCGTCCGCAAGGTCCTCGCCGACCTCGAGGTCCGCACGCTGCTCTCGGGCGAGTACGACCAGCGCGCCGCCGTCGTCACGATCCGCGCCGGCGCCGGCGGCGTCGACGCCGCGGACTTCGCCGAGATGCTCATGCGCATGTACCTGCGCTGGGCCGAGCGCCACGGCTACCCGACGTCGGTGATGGACACCTCCTACGCCGAGGAGGCGGGGCTGAAGTCGGCGACCTTCGAGGTCAACGCGCCGTACGCCTTCGGCACGCTCTCCGTCGAGGCCGGCACCCACCGGCTCGTGCGGATCTCCCCGTTCGACAACCAGGGGCGTCGTCAGACCTCCTTCGCCGCTGTCGAGGTCATCCCGCTCATCGAGCAGACCGACCACGTGGAGATCCCCGAGTCCGAGATCAAGGTGGACGTCTTCCGGTCCTCCGGACCGGGCGGGCAGTCCGTCAACACGACCGACTCGGCCGTGCGGATGACGCACATCCCCACCGGCATCGTCGTGTCGATGCAGAACGAGAAGTCCCAGATCCAGAACCGTGCGGCCGCCCTGCGCGTGCTCCAGTCCCGGCTGCTGCTCCAGCGCCAGGAGGAGGAGGCCGCCGAGAAGAAGGCCCTGTCCGGGGACGTCAAGGCGAGCTGGGGCGACCAGATGCGCTCCTACGTCCTCCAGCCGTACCAGATGGTCAAGGACCTGCGCACCGAGCACGAGTCCGGCAACCCGTCCGGCGTGTTCGACGGCGAGATCGACGATTTCATCGACGCCGGGATCCGCTGGCGCCGCTCGGGCGACTCCGAGGACTGACCCACCCCCGGTCACGGCGACCTGACGAGGACGGCAACGGTCCGGTGTCGGGGCGGCGTGGCGTCCGGGACCGGCGGCGTGCCGGGACGTAGCATCCAACCGGCCAGGTTCCACCTTCCCCGCCCCCGAGACTGGCCGCCGCTGCTGTGATCCGATTCGACAACGTCTCCAAGGTCTACAAGCGGGGCGCCAGGCCCGCGCTGGACGAGGTGACCCTCGAGATCGAGCGGGGCGAGTTCGTCTTCCTCGTCGGCGCCTCCGGATCCGGCAAGTCGACCTTCCTTCGGCTCGTGCTGCGCGAGGAGCGCGCCACCTCCGGCACCGTGTTCGGGCTCGGCCACGACCTCGCGCGCCTCTCGCGCTTCCGCATGCCGCGCCACCGCCGGCAGATCGGGATGGTCTTCCAGGACTACCGGCTCCTGCCGGGCAAGTCGGTGTTCGACAACGTGGCCATCACCATGCAGGTCACGGGCCGCCCGCGGCACCAGATCCTCACCGTGGTGCCGCAGACCCTCGAGCTCGTCGGGCTCACCGGCAAGGAGAAGCGGCTCCCGCACGAGCTCTCCGGCGGCGAGCAGCAGCGCGTGACGATCGCCCGCGCCATGGTCAACCGCCCCCAGGTCCTCCTCGCGGACGAGCCCACGGGCAACCTCGACCCGGACACGTCCGAGGGGATCATGGAGCTCCTCACCCGCATCAACTCCACCGGGACCACGGTGGTCATGGCGACGCACGACGACGACCTCGTCGACCGCGCACGCCGCCGCGTGGTCGAGCTCGTCGACGGCCGCGTGGTGCGCGACGAGGCCGGCGGCTCCTACCTCGCCGTGGTCGCGGCCGCGCGCCGGGCGGCAGGCGGCCGCGACGAGGCCGCGGAGGTCGCGCGGTGAGGCTCCGGTTCATCCTCGGCCAGGTCTCCCAGGGGATCCGCCGCAACGTCGCCATGACCGTCGCCGTCGTGCTCGTGACGTTCGTGTCCCTCGTCTTCGTCGGCGCCGGCCTGCTCCTGCAGACCCAGGTCGACCGGCTCAAGGACGACTGGTACGACCGCGTCGAGGTCGCCGTCTTCATGTGCCCCACGGCGTCGGAGAACCCGGCGTGCGCGGCGGGGGAGGCGACCGAGCAGGAGATCGACGCCGTCGGGAACCTCCTTCAGTCCTCCGACCTCGAGCCTTACGTCGCGGAGGTCTTCCTCGAGACCAAGGAGGAGGCCTACGAGAACTTCCGGGAGCGGCTCGAGGACTCCGCCTGGTCCCGGCAGGTCACGGCGGACCAGATGCAGGTCTCCTACCGGATCCGGCTCGAGGACCCCGAGCAGTTCCGGATCGTCGCCGACGAGCTCGAGGGCCGCGCCGGCGTCGACGTGGTCGTCGACCAGCGCGAGCAGCTCGAGCCCCTGTTCGTCATCCTCAACCGCTCCACCGCCGTCGCGCTCGGGCTCGCCGGCGTCATGGCCGTCGCCGCCGTCCTCCTCATCACGACGACGATCCGGCTCTCCGCGCTCTCGCGCAGGCGGGAGACGGGCATCATGCGCCTCGTCGGCGCCTCGAACTGGGTCATCCAGGCCCCCTTCATGCTCGAGGGCGCGATCGCCGCGCTGCTCGGGTCCGTCCTGTCCGTCGCGGGGCTGCTCGCGGCGGTACGGTACGGAGTCGAAGGGTGGCTCGCGCCCTCCGCACCCTGGGTCGCCTTCGTGACGACCGCGGACGTGTGGCGGGTGGCCCCACTTCTCGTCCTCGCCGCCGTCCTGGTGGCAGGCGTGTCCTCGGTCGTCTCGCTCGCCCGTTACACGAAGGTCTAGGTCACTGATGTCGACGTCCTCCTCCCACCCCGCGCCCGCGCGCACGTGGCTCGTCCGTCTGCGCGAGCGGGCCGCACTCGCGGCGACCCTCGCGCTCGCCGCGACCCTGGTCGGGCCGGGAGCCGTGGCCGACGACGACGACGAACCCACCCGGGAGGAGCTCGTCGAGCGGCTCGCGGACAACGCCGAGCGGCGCGAGGAGCTCGAGCACGACCTCGAGGGCGTCTCCGCCGACCTCGCGAGCTCGCTGGTCGACCTCCAGCTCACGCGCGAGCAGATCCCGGTGGCCCAGGAGGCGCTGCAGGTCGCCGAGGACGACCTGGCGGCCGCCGAGCGGCACCAGGAGCAGGTCGAGGGGCGCCTCGGGGTGGCCGAGTCCGACCTCGCGGCCCTCGAGGACGAGATCGCCGAGGGCGAGGAGGCCTCCGAGGAGACCCAGGACGCGCTCGGGGAGCTCGCCCGGTCGACCTACCGCGGCGACACCGCGCCCTCGACCCTCGCCCTCATCACCGAGTCCTCCTCGGCCGACGACTTCATCGGCTCCTACTCGGTGGTGAGCACCGCCGTGCGCACGCAGACCGGGCTGCTCGACCGGGTGGCCGAGGAGAACGCGACCAACCGCAACCAGAGGCTGCGCCAGGACACCCTCACCCAGCGGGTCGACGACCTCAACGACGAGGCCGTCGAGGCCGTGGAGACCGCGGACGAGCTGCGCGTCCGGCAGGAGGAGGCGCTCGCCGAGGTCGAGGACCTCGAGGCGCTGCAGGAGGAGCTCGTCGCGGACCTCGAGGACCGCGAGGAGGAGCTCAACTCCGACATCAACGCGATCGGCCTGTCCAGCCTCTCCACGCAGGAGCAGATCGCCGCGATCGACGAGGAGAACCGCCGCCTCGAGCGCGAGCGCCTCGAGCGGGAGCAGCGCGAGCGGGAGGCACGCGAGCAGGCCGAGCAGGAGCGGGCCGCCCAGGAGCGCGCCGAGCGGCTCCGACGCGAGCAGGCCGAGCGGGAGGCCGCCCCGGCCGCGCCACCCCCGCCCGCACCGGCACCGGCGCCCGCACCGGAACCCGACCCGGCGCCCGCGCCCGACCCCGCGCCGGCGCCGAGCGCGACCTTCGTCCCGCCCGTCCCGCGGCCGCTCATCATCACCTCGCCGTACGGGCCGCGGATCTACCCGATCACCGGGGCCTGGTCGATCCACCCGGGCGTCGACTTCCGCAGCGCCTGCGGCAACACCCAGGGGGCGATCGCCTCAGGGACGGTGTCCGCGACCAACCCGTCGGGCACCACCGGCACGAGCGGCAACCAGGTGATCATCAACCACGGGATCATCGACGGCCGCTCCACGGTGTCGATCTACAACCACCTCTCGTCGTTCGCCGTCTCGCCCGGCCAGACGGTGTCGCAGGGCCAGTCCATCGGCTCCACCGGCCAGACCGGCATGGTCACCGGCTGCCACGTGCACCTCGAGCTGTGGCTCGACGGCCAGATGACCGACCCGATGAACGTCCTCTGACCCTCGGCTCCCGCGGGGCTCGTGAGGGGGAGGGGCCGGTGCGTCCGGCGTCGTCGGGCGTCCGGTGGAATGGGCTGGACACGGCTCGGTAGACTCGATCCTCGGCCCAGAGGTCGCCCCTGCACGGGGCGCGGGCGAACGACCGCGCACCCGGCGCGGTCCCGGAACCATCGGACGGACGGAGGTCGGTCATGAGCAGGATGAGCAGGGCGGCCAAGCCGACCGCCGCGGAGAAGGCCAAGGCGGAGGCGGACGCCAAGAAGATCGTCGCCCGCAACAAGAAGGCGCGCCACGACTACCACCTCGACGAGATCCTCGAGGCCGGCATCTCCCTGTGGGGGACCGAGGTCAAGGCGATGCGCGCCGGCCGCGCGTCCCTCGTGGACGGCTGGGTCGAGTTCGATCGCGGCGAGGCCTGGCTGCGGGACGTCCACATCCCCGAGTACGCGCAGGGCACGTGGACCAACCACGCCCCGCGGCGGAAGCGCAAGCTGCTCCTGCACAAGGAGCAGATCGCCAAGTGGGCCGTGGCCTCGCGCGAGAAGGGGCACACCGTCATCCCGCTCGAGCTGTACTTCATCGGCGGCCGGGCGAAGGTCTCCATCGCGCTCGCCCGCGGCAAGCAGGAGTACGACAAGCGTCAGACCCTGCGCGAGCGGCAGGACGACATGGAGGCGCGGCGGATGATGAGCCTGCGCAACCACGGCTGACACCCACCACATCTGGTCGAGGGTGCGGGTCAGGGGCGCGTGGTCCGGCCCCCGACCGGTCGAGAGTGCGGCTCAGCGGCCGCACGGTGGCGTGGGTCGCCGGGAATGTCCTCGCCCGCCGCTACGTTGGGCACGTATGATGGACAGTCGCACCGCGGCAACCCGGCTCGTCCGGACCGCGGGGCGGAACAACTCAACAGGGGATGATCGGTTTCGACGATGGTCGTGCTTCCAGGAGAAGCGGGTAGAGGATGCAGAGTTATCTCTTTAACGCCCTCTGCAAACCAATAGGTGCCGATTCCAAGCGCACCGACTTCGCCCTCGCCGCCTGAGCGAGCCTCGAAGTCCGTCAGCCCGGGCCTGCTCTCGTCCCGGATCCTGGCGTCATCTAGAGAGCCACTGCTCGTAGCCCTCGTCAGCGGGGCTGCGGGAACACTCAGTTGACTGGGCCCGTCAGCAGCTTGTTCGCGTGACTGCTGGGGCCGAGAAAATCTACCAGCGGACTGCACCCGGAGAAGTCCTGTTCTCACGCCGTCGGACGCGGGTTCGATTCCCGCCATCTCCACTCATCCCTGTGAGGCCGAGAGGCCCCGGACCCGCAACGGTCCGGGGCCTCTCGTCGTTGGTGCGCGTGGCGGTTCGTGCGCGGAGCTAGGTCCGTATCAGGTCTGCCCGCCCGGGGCGCACGGCCGGCCGCATCTGCGTGATACCACGCTGGTATCGTTCGGTCATGGCGATGACGTTGCGTCTGAACGAGAACGACGAGCGGGCGCTTGCCGCCCTGGCCGAGGCCGACGGGGTGAGCAAGCAGGAGGCGACCATCCGTGCGATCCACGAGGTGGCGGAGCGCCGCGGGCACGTGAAGGCGGTGTCCGAGGCGTCGGCGCGCGCGCGGAGCCGCTACGCAGAGGTGCTCGAGCGGCTGGGGCGTTGACCGTCTACCTGACCACCGAGGATCTGCTCGCGCTGGTCGACGACCTCGGCGTCGGGCCGGTCAGGGACCTGGGGCTGCTGGGGTCGGCCGCCCACCGGCCGACGACCGTGCTGTGGGGCACGGATGTCTACCCGACCGTCGTCCTCAAGGCCGCCGCGCTGCACGACTCGCTGGTCAACAACCACGCCCTTCTCGACGGCAACAAGCGTCTCGGGTGGCTGGCGATGATCGTCTTCCTCGACGTGAACGGAATCTGGATCGAGGCCCCCGACGACGAGGCCTACGACCTGGTGGTCGCCGTCGCCGACAGGTCCGCGACGATCGACGAGATCTCGGACGCCCTGCTGCGATGGTCGCAGCCCTGACTGAGCCGCCGTGACGTGCGGGCTGCAGGATCAGCTGCCGAAGGCCTGGACGAGCTCGGGCACCTCGCGCAGGTGCGTGGCCACGGTGCGGGCGGCGCGCTCGGCATCGTGCTCCTCGAGGGCGGTGACGATCTCCCGGTGCTCGCGGGCGATCGTCTCGTAGCGCTGCGGCGCGGTGGTGATCGTGCGCAGCGCCAGGCGGATCTGTCGTGAGCGCAGCGACTCGTACATCTGCGTGAGGACGTCGTTGCCGTTCCACTGCACGAGCCGCTCGTGGAAGCGCTGGTCGAGCCTGGCGGAGTCGTTCCACCTCAGCTCCTCCGCCGCCGCGTCCATCTCGTCCGCGATGGCCGAAAGGTCGGGCGGCGCCCCGAGTCTCAGCTCGCAGATGCGGGCCACCACGTGGGACTCGACGACGAACCGCGCCTGGTAGATCTCGCCCATCTCGCGCGAGTTGACCGTCCGCACCTGTGCGCCACGGCGGGGGACGAGGTCGACGTACCGCTCGGCCTGGAGCCGCTGGAGGGCCTCGCGCACCGGCGTGCGGGAGGTGCCCACCCGCTCGGCGAGCGCGACCTCCTCGACGAACTCTCCCTCGGCGAGCTCGCCGGTGAGGATGGCCTCGACGACCCACTCGTAGGCGCGGGCGCCGGCCGGAGGGGTGCGCGGGGAGCGCCTGCGGGGCTCCTTCGCGGTCCGGCTCATGGGGCGAGCATATCGTTGCACCCGGAATATGCGCCGTGTATACATGGCGTGCACATGGTTCCCGGTGGCCACCGCCGCTCTCCGGGCACCTCCGACGAAGGAGGAAGATGAATACCCCCACGAACGCCCGGCACGCGGTCTGGCTCACCGAGCCGTCGACGGCCGCCGTCGAGATGGCACGCATCGCCGGGTACGACACGGTCGTCCTCGACATCGAGCACGGCCTCTTCGACCTCGCCGCCCTCGACTCGCTCATCCCGTTCATCCGCGCCAAGGGCATGCGCGTCATCGCCAAGGTCCTCGGCCCCGAGCGCGGCCCGATCCAGCAGGCGCTCGACTTCGGGGCGAACGCCGTGGCGATCCCGCACATCGAGTCCGCCGAGCACGCCGCCCAGATCTGCGGCTACGCGAAGTTCCCCCCGCTCGGCGACCGCTCCTTCGCGGGCGGCCGGACCTCCGCCTACCGCGGGTTCACCGACCAGTGGGTGACCGACCAGGACACCGGGACCGCCTGCTACCCGATGATCGAGGACGGTTCCGCGTTCGACGACATCGAGGGCATCCTCGCCCTCCCCGTCGTCGACGGCGTGTTCGTCGGCCCGTCCGACCTCTCGCTGCGCCGGGACCGTGGGGCGTACTCCGTGGGGCCCGACGACCTCGCGGACATCCGCACCGTCGCCCGCGCGGCGCGGGCCGCCGGCAAGCCGTGGGTCCTGCCCGCCTGGAGCCGTGCCGAGCAGGAGCTCGCGGTCGCCGAGGGGGCAGACACGATCGTGGCCGTCATGCAGTACGGCGCCATGCTCGGCGGCTTCACCGCGACGAGGGAGGCGCTGCTCGAGATCGAGAAGCGCGGGAAGGACGACTGACATGACTCTCACCGCAGCCGTGGTGCAGCTGGCACCGGGCAAGGACAAGCAGGCGAACCTCGCCACCATCGAGGGGCACCTCCGTGCGGCCGCCGCCCGTGGGGCGCGCCTCGCCGTGCTCCCCGAGTACGCCGTGTTCACCGTGCCCGCGATGGACGACCGGTTCGTCGAGAGCGCCGAGCCGCTGGACGGGCCGACGGTGACCCGCCTCGCGGAGATGGGCACCGAGCTCGACCTGACGATCGTCGCCGGCGTCAACGAGCCCGCCGGCGAGGGGCGCATCCACAACACCCTCGTCGGCCTCCAGGGCGGGGAGGTCCGGGCGGTCTACCGCAAGGTCCACCTCTACGACGCCTTCGGCTACAAGGAGTCCGACAAGGTCGACGCCGCCGACCCGTCCGTGCCCCAGCTCCTCGAGGTCGACGGCTTCACCGTCGGTATGCAGACCTGCTACGACCTCCGGTTCCCGGAGACGAGCCGCACCCTGGTCGACGCCGGGGCCGACGTCCTCGCGCTCCCGGCCGAGTGGGTCCCCGGGCCGCTCAAGGAGTACCACTGGAACACGCTCCTGCGCGCCCGGGCGATCGAGAACACGACCTACGTGCTCGCCGCCGACCAGTGCGCGCCCACCGGCGCCGGGAACAGCGTGGTCCTCGACCCCATGGGCATCGCCCTGGCCGGGGTGGGGGAGGCGGCCGGCATCGCCGTCGCCGAGCTCGACCGCGCCCGGCTCGACCACGTGCGCACGGTCAACCCTGCTCTTCAGCTGCGCCGCTACGCCGTCAACCCTCGGGAGGTGCGATGACGGCGCGCGCCTCGCGCCGTCGTCCGGTCTCGGTGATCGCCCTGGCCGGCGTGGCCGCGAGCCTCGGGCTCGCCGCCTGCGGCGGGTCGGGGGGCGCCGACGGGGACGAGGAGTTCGTCCTGCACTACACGACCTACTCGAACGCGACGTCGGACCAGAGCCGCACCGTCCAGCGGTGGGCCGAGGAGGTCGAGGAGCTGACCGACGGGGGAGTCCGGGTGGAGTTCCACTACTCCGAGAGCCTGGTCGGCGCCGACGAGTCGGTGCAGGCCACCCTGGACGGCCGCGCCGACCTCGCCCAGGTCGGGTCGCTGTACGCCGCGTCCGACCTGTCGATGTACACGGTCTCCGAGCTGCCCTTCGAGACGGAGAACCCGGAGGCCCACATGCGCACCCTCGCGCGGATGTTCGAGGAGGACCCGGTCTACCGGGAGGACTTCGACCGCCAGGGCGTCCGCCAGCTCTTCCCGCTGCCGCTCGCCAGCGCCGTCGTCGGCGTCAACGAGCCGGTCTCCTCCCTGGACGACCTCGCCGGCCGCAGCATCCGTGCCGGCGGGCTCACCTCCGAGGTCATGCTCGCGGCCGGCGCGAACCCGGTGGCGATGACCGCCACCGACGTGTACGAGTCGATGGAGCGTGGCGTCATCGGCGGCTACACCTCGCTCGCGCTCGCCAACCTGCCCACGTTCGGGCTCTCCGACGTCACCCCCTACATCCTCGACCCGGGGATCGGTGCCTACGGGTCGTCGATCGTCGTCGTCAACGAGGAGCTCTTCGACTCCATGCCCGCCGAGTATCAGGACGCGCTCCTCACGGCGTCCGGCCACGCGGTCGACAACGGGCTCGAGGAGCTCGGCGTGCTCGCCGACGAGGCGTGCGCCGACCTGCGCGAGTCCGATGCCGAGTTCACCTCGCTGCCCGACGAGGACGTGGCGGAGTGGCGCGAGCTGGCAGGGGCAGACGACGACTGGGTGGACCGCTACTCCGAGCGTGGCTACGACGCGGCAGGCGTCCTCGAGCGCTACCGCCGCATCATCGCGGAGGAGACCGAGGCGTCCAGCTACGTCGACCCGCTCCACGACTGCATGGGGGAGGCGTCATGACCGCCCCCCGCCTGCCCCGCGCCCTCACGGGCCTCGCCGGTGCGCTCAGCCTCCTGGCCGGCGCCCTCCTGCTCGTCCTCGCCGTGCTCACGGTCGCCGACGTCGCCGGACGGTCGCTGTTCGACCGCTCGATCGTCGGCACGGTCGACATCTCGACGATGCTGCTCGTCGGCGTCGCGTTCCTCGGTCTGGCCGCAGCGCAGGTCGACGGCAGGCACGTCGACGTCGACCTCGTGGAGGCGCGGCTCCCGCAGGGGGCCCGCGTGGTCCTCGCGATCGTGCGCTGCGTGCTTCTCGTCGGCCTCGGCGCCGTGCTCGTCTGGGGCCTGACCGACCAGCTGATGAGCGCCTACGACCGCGGCGAGACGACGAACGACATCCTGCGGCTGCCCACCTGGCCCGCGAAGCTCGCCCTCGTCGTCTCCTACGTGCTCTTCTTCGTCACGGCGATCTGGTCGACCGTCAACGACGTCCGGGTGCTGCGCCGGGGCGAGGACCTCGCGCCGTCCTGGGCCGACCAGGCCGCGGACGAGAGCCTGCTCGTCACGCCGGCGGGCAGCACCGGTGCTGCCGCGGGCGGCACGACCGACACCGCCACAGCCGGCACGACAGACACCGCCCCGGGCGGGACCACCGACACCGAGGGGGGTGCGCGATGAGCGCCGAGAACCTGTTCGCCCTGGCCACCGTGCTCGTCGTCTTCCTCGCGCTGCTGACGATCCGGTTCCACGTGGGCCTGTCGCTCATGCTCGCCGGGATGGTCGGCGTCATCCTGCTCCGCACGACCGACGCCGCCGTCAGCACCGTGGCCAGCCAGCCGTTCTCGGCCTCGGCCGACTACTCGCTGACGATCATCCCGCTGTTCATGCTCATGGGCGTGTTCGCGGTCCACGGCCGCCTCGCGGCCGCCGGGTTCGACGGCGCCTCCCGGATGCTCGGCCGGTTCCCCGGCGGCACGGCGCTCGCCTCGCTGGCGGGCTCGGGCATGTTCGCCGCCGTCACGGGGTCGAGCGTCGCCACCGTCGCCACGATGGCGCGCGTCTCGACCGACGCCATCGTCAAGGCCGGCCACGGCATCAAGCTGGCGGCGGGTGTGGTCAGCGCGGGCGGCACGCTCGGCGTCCTCATCCCGCCGTCGATCGTCCTCGTCCTCTACGGCGTGGTCACCGAGGAGAGCATCGGCCGGCTGCTGCTCGCCGGCATCGGCCCCGGGCTGCTGACGATCCTCGTCTACGCCGTGACGATCGTCCTGCTGGTCGTGCGCGAACGGCGGCGCTCGGCGGCGATCGAGGCCCAGGTGCCCGCGACGGTGGGTGCCGGTGCGGCCGGGACCTCGGCCGACGCGACCGGCGAGGGGCGGGCGAACGACGCGGGCGTGTCCGGCGTCGGGGACTCCGACCATCCCGAGGGTGAGGGGAACGCCCCGACGACGACGAACAGGCCCGACCGGGCCGGCGTCGCCTACCTCGCCGTGATCTTCCTCGTCTCGATCGGCACGATCTACGCCGGCGTGGCCACGCCCACCGAGGCCGCGTCGTTCGGTGCGATGACCGCGCTGATCATCCTGCTCATCCGGACGCGGCCGCCGCGGTGGATGGTCGTGCTCAAGGAGTCGGTGACGGAGGCCGTCGGGCTCACCGCCATGACGTTCCTGCTCATGGCCGGGGCCGGGGTCTTCACGTACTTCCTCGCCCTGTCCGGGGCGAGCAGCGCGCTCGTCGACGCGGTGGTCTCGGCGGAGCTCCCGCCCTACCTCGTCCTCGTGCTGTGCCTGCTCATCCTCCTGCCGCTGGGGATGTTCCTCGACGGCGTGTCGATGATCCTCGTCGCGGCCCCGCTGCTGCACCCGATCCTCACCGAGTACGGGTTCGACGGCATCTGGCTGGGCATCCTCGTGGTCAAGGTGGCCGAGATGGCGCTCATCACCCCGCCGGTCGGCATGAACGCGTTCGTCTACTCGGGCTCGGTGCCCGAGGCGGGCCTCGGCCGGGTCTTCCGCGGGATCGTGCCGTTCATCGTCGCGGACGTCGTGGTGGTCGCGATCCTCATCCTCGTGCCCGACATCGTCACGTTCCTGCCGGACATGGGTAACGCCTGACATCGGTGGGTCGCGAGCGTGCGGCCCGCCCCCGACGAGCCCCGGACCCCTCGCGGTCCGGGGCTCGTCGTCGTCGTGAGCGTGTGCCCGGGGGTGCTCGTGGACGTGGCTCAGAGGCTCCCGGCCGACCGGAAGACGTCGAGGAACGCCGACGCGGCGGGGCTGAGCTCGGTGCTGCGGTGCATGGCCACGAGGGTGAGTCCGACGTCGGTCCGCAGGTCGTTGACCTGGAGGCCCGCGTGCCGGGCGAGCGAGCGCCACCCTTCCGCCATGATCGCGGTGCCCGTCCCGGCGAGCACCATCGGCAGGATCGCCTCGCGGTGCTCGGACTCGATGACGATCGCCGTCGACCGGTTGGCGGCCACCACCTCGTCGGCCACCTTGCGCATGCCCGTCCCGTCCTGGCCGGCGATGAGGCGGATCCCCTCGAGGTCGGCGTAGCTCAGCGTGCGTCCGGCGGGCAGCCGGCTGTCCCGCGGCGCGACGACGATGAACCCCTGCTGCGCCACCGGGACGAGCGTGAGGCTGCCCGCGGAGAGCGGCGTGGTGGTCGCGGCGATCCCGACCTCGACCGCGCCGGACAGCACGAGCGCGCTGACGACGGCCGGGGTGCCGGCGGCGCGGATGACGACCTCGACGTGCGGATACTGGCGGGAGAACACGTCGAGCACGCCGGGCAGGGGGTCGACGGCCTGGGACGGCATCGTCGTGATGACGAGCCGGCCGCGCCGGAGGCCGGAGACGGCCTCGACGTTCGCGCGGGACAGGTCGAGCCAGTGCAGGACCTCGCGCGCCGGTGCCACGAGCGCCTCGCCCGCGGCCGTCAGCCGCAACGACCGCCCCGCGCGCGAGAACAGGTCGGTGCCCAGGCTGCGCTCGAGGGTGCGGATGGACTGGGAGACGGAGGGTTGGGCGACGTAGAGCTTCTCCGCCGCGGCGCGGACACCGCCCTCGTCGACGACGGCGAGGAAGTACTCGAGCTGGCGGGCGTCCACCGGCTGCACGTTACCGTGGCCGAAACCTATCGGCGAAGCGGACGCCACGACGAACGCCGCTCGGGTCGGCGCGTCATCAGATAGGCGTGACCTATCGGAGCGATCCGATGTTGGTCTTGGACGTCACACCCGGTGTCCGGCTCTACTGGTGGAGGACGCCGCGACGACGCGGCGCGCACGAGACCCGCACAGGAGCGAGACGTGACGAACGCGTACAGGATTGCCACCATCCCGGCCGACGGCGTGGGCCGCGAGGTCGTCGAGGTCGGCCGCCAGGTGCTCGAGGAGGCACTCGCGGTCGCCGGAGGCGATGCCACCTTCGAGTGGACGGAGTTCCCCTGGGGCTCGGACTACTACGCCGAGCACGGCGTGATGATGGCCGAGGACGGTCTCGAGCAGCTCAAGGGGCACGACGCCATCTACTTCGGCGCCGTGGGCTGGCCGGGCGTGCCCGACCACGTCAGCCTGTGGGGCCTGCGCCTCGCGATCTGCCAGGGCTTCGACCAGTGGGCCAACGTCCGCCCCGTCACCTTCCACCCCGGCATCACCAGCCCGCTGCGCAAGGCCGACACCACCCCGCTCGACTGGGTCGTCGTCCGTGAGAACAGCGAGGGCGAGTACGCGGGCGTGGGCGGCCGCAACTTCTCCGGACGGGAGTCCGGCGAGGTCGCCGTCCAGAGCTCGCTGTTCACCGAGGCCGGCTGCGAGCGGATCATGCGCTTCGCCTTCGACCTCGCCCGCACGCGCGACCGGAAGAAGGTCACGAGCGTGACCAAGTCCAACGCGCAGCAGTACGGCATGGTCCTGTGGGACGACGTCTTCAGGCGGGTCGCCGCCGACTACCCGGACGTCGAGACCGAGAGCGTCCTCGTCGACGCGATGGCCGCGAAGTTCGTGCTGCGGCCCGAGGACCTGTCCGTCGTCGTCGCCTCCAACCTCAACGCCGACATCCTCTCCGACCTCGGCAGCGCGCTCGCCGGCAGCCTCGGCCTCGCCAGCAGCGCCAACCTCAACCCCGAGCGCCGGTTCCCGTCGATGTTCGAGCCTGTGCACGGCTCGGCGCCGGACATCGCGGGCAAGGGCGTGGCCAACCCGATCGGCGCCGTGCTCAGCGGAGCCCTCATGCTCGACCACCTCGGCGAGACCGCGGCCGCCGATGCGGTGCGCGCCGCCGTCGACGCCGTCACCGGTGCCGGCGTCCTCACGCCCGACGTCGGGGGCACCTCCGGCACCGCCGACATCACGTCGGCGCTCATCGCCGAGCTGCGCGCCGCCGCCGGCTCCCGGCCCGCCGACGACGCGGCAGTCGTCTCCCAGTAGTCCGGCGGGCGCCCACCGCCCGCCGAACCGGTGCGGGAGCGGCACCGCTGCTGCCCTCGCACCCGCACGACCCGGTTCCACCACACGATCCAACGGAGGACGAGAGATGAACCGCCTGACGAAGATTGCCGCCCCCCTCGCCGGGGCCGCCCTGCTCCTGGCCGCCTGCGGCGGTGGCGACGACGCCGCCGACTACCCCGACCGCCCCATCGACTACGTCGTGGCGTTCGACGCCGGCGGCGAGTCCGA
The DNA here is from genome assembly GCF_049856295.1 of Georgenia sp. Z1344. GTDB lineage: Bacteria > Actinomycetota > Actinomycetes > Actinomycetales > Actinomycetaceae > JB111. The sequence continues at coordinate 120,635 of NZ_JBNDMZ010000013.1, forward strand.
CATCACCGCCCGGCTCCAGCAGGAGCCGCTCGCCGAGGCCCTCGGGGTCGACATCACCGTGTCCAACCAGCCCGGCGGCGGCGGCGCGCTCGCCTGGTCCGAGCTCACCCGCACCGAGCCCGACGGCTACACCGTCATGGGCCACAACATCCCGCACATCATCCTCCAGCCGATGATGCGCGACGACGCCGGGTACGAGACCGACGACCTCGAGCACGTCTACTTCTTCCAGAGCACGCCGAACGTCCTCATGGTCAGCGCCGACAGCGAGTACGAGACGATCGAGGACTTCATCGCCGCGGCCGAGGAGAACCCCGGCTCCCTGTCCGTCGGCGGCTCCGGCGACTACAGCGCCAACCACGTGGCCACGCTGCTGCTCAACGACGAGGCCGGCATCGAGACGACCTACACCCCGTTCTCGGGCACCGGCGCCGCGACCCCGGCCCTGCTCGGCGGGCACGTCGACGCGCTCATGACCTACACGCCGATGATCGACCAGCTCGGCGACCAGGTCCGGGTCCTCGCCGTCGCGACCGAGGAGCGCCTCCCGCAGTGGGAGGAGTACCCGACCTTCATCGAGAGCGGTGTCGAGCTCGCCGACGGCGCCTACCGCGGCGTCGCCGTCCCGCCCGAGACGCCCCAGGAGATCATCGACCAGCTGGTCACCGCCTTCGAGGAGGTCAATCAGGACCCCGAGCTCGTCGAGCAGTTCGAGCAGCAGGGCTTCGTGCTGGAGAACATCGGTCCGGAGGAGGCGCAGGAGCTCATCGACGAGCGTCGGGAGGTCTACACCGACCTCTTCGAGCGGCTCGGCCTGATCTGACCGTCCTCGACCGATAGCGAGACACCATGCTCGAGATGCTGAGCCAGGGATTCCTGGCGAACCTCGCGCCGTCCATGCTGCTCCTCGTGCTCGTGGGCACGGCGGGCGGCATGGCCATCGGCGCCATGCCGGGGCTGAGCGCCACCATGGGCCTGGCCCTGCTCGTCCCCTTCACCTTCACGATGGAACCCACCAGCGCGATGGTCCTGCTCGGGGCCTTCTACATGGGCGCCATCTACGGCGGGTCCTTCACCGCCATCCTCGTCAACGCCCCCGGCACGCCGTCCTCCGTGGCGACCGCCTTCGAGGGCTACAAGATGACGAAGAAGGGCAAGAGCGAGCTGGCCATCGTCGCCGCCACGATGGGTTCGCTCGTCGGCGGCATCATCGGTGTCATCGCCCTCATCTTCCTCGCGCCACCGCTCGCGGACTTCTCGCTGCGGTTCGGCCCGCAGGAGTACTTCTGGGTGGCGATCTTCGGTCTGACGATCATCGTCAGCATGTCGACCGGCTCGATCCTCAAGGGCCTCATCGGCGGCACGATCGGCCTGCTGCTGGCCACCATCGGGATCGCCCCGGTCGGCGGCGAGGTCCGCTTCACCTTCGGCGAGCCCATGCTCCAGGGTGGTGTCCCGCTGGTGCCGGCGATGGTCGGTCTGTTCACCATCCCCGAGGTCATCAAGCTCATCGCCCGCAAGGGTCGTGAGGCGGAGATGGAGCAGGCCCCTCGCGAGCGGGACAGCGTGTGGCAGATGATCGGTCAGACCGTCGGCAAGCCGTTCAACGCCATCCGTTCCGCGGTCATCGGCACGGTCGTCGGCATCCTGCCCGGCGCCGGCGGCAGCGTGGCCAACCTCGTGGCCTACAGCGAGGCCAAGCGCGCGTCGAAGGTCAAGGAGAACTACGGCAAGGGCGAGGTCGAGGGCGTCGTCGCGGCGGAGTCCGCCAACAACGCCACCGTCGGCGCGGGGCTCATCCCCACCCTGACGATCGGTGTGCCCGGCACGCCGCCCGACGCGATCATCCTCGGCGTGCTCCTCCTGCACGGGCTGCGGCCCGGCGCGGAGCTCTTCGAGACGTCGGGCGACCTCGTCGGCACGCTCATCGTGGCCCTCGCGGTCTCCGCGATCATGATGGTGCCGGTCGGCCTCATCGCGGGTCGCGGCCTGCAGCGCGGCGTCATCGCGCTGCCCGCGCGCTACCTCGCGCCGGGAATCATGGTGCTCACGATCGTCGGTGCGTTCGCCGTGCGCTCGTCGGTCGTCGACGTCGTCATCATGCTCGTGGTCGGCGTCGCCGCGTACTTCCTCGGGCTCGTCGGCATCAGCTCCGCGCCGATCGTCCTCGGCCTCATCCTCGGGACGATCGCCGAGACCGGGCTGGTCCAGGGCCTGCTCACCTCCCAGGGCGACGCCCACCCGTGGATGTCGTTCTTCACCCGACCGATCTGCATCGTCCTCATCGCGATGACCGTGCTCGCGCTCCTGTGGCCGATCGTCCAGGGCGTGCGCCGCCGCCGGGGCACGGGCGGCGACCTCGAGGCCGAGATGATCGATGCCAACGAGGCCGACAGGGCCGCGGCCACCGTCGGCGGGTCGACCGCCGTGTCCACGTCGGACGCGGGCACGACGGCGCACACCGGCGACGCCCGACCAGACGCGCCACCCTCACGGTCCGACCGACCGCAGGGTCACGAGGGGAAGGACTGACATGGCACGCGTACTGTCCGCCACCACGAAGGTCAACGTCCTCGTCGGGATCGTCGTCGTCGCCCTCGCCGGGTTGTTCTGGTCCCAGCGCAGCTACACGACCGAGCACGGCGGCACGTTCGCCGACCCGGTCATCCTCGTTCTCGGTGCGCTCGGGATCGTGCTGGTGATCCTCGGGCTGATCGGCCGCGACATCAGCGGGGGCGACGACCAGGACCTCGAGCGGCTGCCGATCATGCGGCTGGCGATCGCCGTCGCCGTGCTGGCCGCGTGGGTGCTCACGCTGCCCTACCTCGGGTACGTGGTCGGGGGGATCATCTTCTTCGTCCTCACCGCGCTGCTCATGCGCAAGGAGCGACCCTCGTGGAAGGGCGTCCTGCTCGACGTCGCCGTCGCGGTGGTCCTCCTCCTCGCGTTCAACTACGTGTTCAGCGAGTACCTCTACATCCGCCTGCCCGAGCTGGGCCTGTGAGCCCGGCCCGGGTGGCCGGTCCGAGTCCGGCCGACCGTCCCTGAGCCGGAGACCCCGGGCACGACGACGCACCCCTGGTGGGTGTCCGTCGTCGTGCCCGGGCGGGGGGCGGCCGGCCCACCCACGGCCCGCCGGCACCAGCGCCCTGACCGTCCGAACGACCCACCCATGCCCGAACCCGGGCGCCGCCGACCGGCGCCCGATCCCTGTGAGGAGTCCCGTTGAGAATCGTCGAGATCCGCGAGCGCACGTTCCCCATCAGCTCGCCCATCCGCAACGCGTACATCGACTTCAGCAAGATGACGCTCAGCCTCGTCGCCGTCGTCACCGACGTCGTGCGGGACGGCCGCCCCGTCGTCGGGTTCGGGTTCAACTCCAACGGCCGCTACGGGCAGGGCTCGATGATGCGTGAGCGGTTCATCCCGCGCGTCCTCGAGGCCGACCCGGCCTCCCTGCTCGACGAGACGGGCGACAACCTCGACCCGGCGGCCGTATGGGACGCGATGATGAGCAACGAGAAGCCGGGTGGGCACGGGGAACGCTCCGTCGCCGTCGGGACCATCGACATGGCCGTGTGGGACGCGGTCGCGAAGATCGCCGGGGTCCCGCTCTACCAGCTCCTCGCCGACCGGTACGGCGACGGGAGGCCGAACCGGGAGGTCTTCGTCTACGCCGCCGGCGGCTACTACTACCCCGGGCAGGACCTGGCGGCCCTGCAGGACGAGATGCGCGGCTACCTCGACCGCGGCTACACGGTGGTGAAGAAGAAGATCGGCGGGGCCGACCTCGCGACCGACCTCAGGCGCATCGACGCCATCCACGAGGTCATCGACGGCCGCGCCACGCTCGCCGTCGACGCCAACGGGCGCTTCGACCTCCCGACGGCGCTCGAGTACGGGGAGGCGCTGAGCAGCTATGACCTGTTCTGGTACGAGGAGGCCGGCGACCCGCTCGACTTCGAGCTCCAGGCGCAGCTCTCCCAGTCCTACGCCGGGCCGATGGCCACGGGGGAGAACCTGTTCTCCGTCCAGGACGCCCGCAACCTCATCCGGTACGGCGGGATGCGCCGGGACCGGGACTGGCTGCAGTTCGACTGCGCCCTCAGCTACGGGCTGGTCGAGTACCTGCGCATCCTCGACATGCTGCGCGAGCACGACTGGTCGCCGACCCGCTGCATCCCGCACGGCGGCCACCAGATGTCGCTGAGCATCGCCGCCGGGCTCGGCCTCGGCGGCAACGAGTCCTACCCCGACCTGTTCCAGCCGTTCGGCGGGTTCCCGGACGGTGCGAGCGTGGTGGATGGGGTAGTCACCCTGCCCGAGCTGCCGGGCATCGGGTTCGAGGGCAAGACCGACCTGTACGCGCTCATGGCGGAGCTCGCCGGCTGATCCGGCGGCGCAGGAGCAGCGCGACGGCGTCCGTCCGGGTGGGCCGGGCGGACGCCGTCGGGCGTCGCAGGGGCGTCAGCCGATGTTGAACATCCAGCCGATGCCGTAGCGGTCGGTCAGCATGCCGAACGAGGCGCCCCAGGGGGCCTCCTCGAGGGGCTGGGTGGCCTGTCCGCCCTCGGCCAGCCCGTGGAAGGCGGCGGTGAGGGCCTCCTTGTCGTCGGCGTCGCCGACGAGCGAGATCTGGACGCTCGAGCCCGGCTGGTGGGGCATCCCCGAGGGGACGTCCGCGGCCATGACCTGGAAGCCGAACGGCGTGGTCAGCTGGGCATGCATGACGAGGTCGGCGTCCTCGGGCGGCACCATGACCTCGCCGCCGGTGCTCTCGGCGAACGAGGCGTGCGTGTCGACCTCGAGCTCGCCGCCGAGGACGGACCGGTAGTGCTCCATCGCCTCCGCGGCGGTGCCCTGGAAGTTGAGGTAGGGGACGAGTGTGACGGTCATACGGGTTCCTCCCGTGCGACGCCGCCCGGCCGGGCGACTCGTTGTCCGGTCCCCGCGTCGTCGCGGGCACCCACCGGGCACCGGGCGCCCGACGCCGCACACGCTAGTGCGGGCCGCCGACACCGCGGAACCCCGGCACCGCCGCCCCGCGCCACTGATACGGATGTGACTCGTGGGGTCCGCGTGACGCCCCGCACCCCCAGAACGGCGCCACACCGCCAAAATCCGCCCGCCGCGCCACGCATCGGGGCCCATCTGTGCGTAGTCTCGTCGCACTGCGCCCCACCGGGCGCTCACCACGTACGACGAGAGGGATTACATGTCCGTCAACCGCACCGAGCTCGTGGCCGCCATCGCTGAGCGCGCCTCCCTGACGAAGGCCCAGGCCGACTCCGCCCTGGCCGCGTTCCAGGACGTCCTCATCGAGTCGCTCAAGGCCGGCGACCCCGTCAAGGTCACGGGTCTGCTCTCGGTCGAGCGCGTCGAGCGCGCCGCCCGCACGGGTCGCAACCCGCGCACCGGCGAGGCCATCGAGATCCCCGCCGGCTACGGCGTCAAGGTCTCGGCCGGCTCCAAGCTCAAGGACGCCGTCTCCTCGAAGTGACCTTCGGGAGCCCTGACGGGCGCGGTGCGGCTCCGGCCGCACCGCGCCCGTCGTCGTTCCGGCAGGCAACCCCCGCACCGCGCCCGGTCACGGCCCTCGACGACGAGGGTCGGCGCTCGTCGTCGGGCATGGACGTGGAGGCACACCCGGGGACGACGGCGACACACCCCCGTGGCGTTCCCGACCCCGAGGGGGACTGCCCGGCGTCGGACCGGCGTCCTAGACTGACGACCATGACCTCGATCCCGGACGAGAACCAGCCGCACTCCGCCCCGGCGGGCCCGGCGACGTCCACGGACGTCCTCGAGCGCACGGAGACCGAGCACGAGGAGCGGCTCGACTCCGGCGACGCCGAGCGGTTCGCCCACTACGTCCGCAAGGACAAGGTCGAGGCCGGCCGCCCCGTCGTCGCGCTGTGCGGCAAGGTCTGGACGCCGGGCCGGGACCCGAAGAAGTTCCCCGTCTGCCCCACCTGCAAGGAGATCTACGAGGGTCTCTCCGGCGGTGGCGAGGGCGATGGTGGCGGACGCCGCGGCTGGCCGTTCGGCCGGGGCCGCGGGGAGTGACCGCCGGACCCCACTCCCGGTCAGAGCCGACCACCTCGCACGCCGGACCTTCCGCGCCCCAGGCGCCGTCGACGGCGGCAGCCGAGCAGCTCTCGCCCGCGTTCCCGCAGCGCGCCGCGTGGGGCACGGCCGCGCCGCTGCGCGCGTGGCAGGCCGAGGCGCTCGAACGCTTCCGGGAGCGCGACTCGCGGGACTTCCTGGCCGTCGCGACCCCCGGGGCAGGCAAGACGACCTTCGCCCTGCGCGTGGCCACCGAGCTCCTCGCGAGCGGCCAGGTCCGGCGCGTGAGCGTGGTCTGCCCGACCGAGCACCTCAAGTCCCAGTGGGCCGCGGCCGCCGAGCGGGTGGGGATCGCGCTCGACCCCGCGTTCGCGAACGCCCAGGGCCGCCACGCCGCGCACTTCGACGGGGTCGCGCTGACCTACGCCCAGGTCGCCGCCAACCCGGGCCTGCACCGCGCCCGCACCGAGGCCGAGCCCACGCTCGTCATCCTCGACGAGATCCACCACGGCGGCGACGCCCTGTCCTGGGGCGACGCCGTTCGTGAGGCCTTCGAGCCCGCCCGCCGGCGCCTCGCGCTGACCGGTACCCCGTTCCGGTCCGACACGGCGGCGATCCCGTTCGTCGACTACGTGGCGGACGCCGACGGCATCCGACGCTCGCGCGCCGACGTCAGCTACAACTACGGCCAGGCGCTCGCCGACGGCGTGGTCCGGCCTGTCATCTTCCTCGCCTACTCCGGGCTCATGCGGTGGCGTACGCGCACGGGGGACGAGATCGCGGCCTCGCTCGGCGAGCCGCTGACGAAGGACCAGACTGCGCAGGCGCTGCGCACCGCCCTGGATCCCGACGGTGAGTGGGTGCCCTCCGTCCTCACCGCGGCCGACGCCCGGCTCACCGAGGTGCGCCGCACCGTCCCCGACGCCGGCGGGCTTGTCATCGCCACCGACCAGGCGGCCGCCCGGGCCTACGCGCGGGTGCTCGCGGCGATCAGCGGCGAGGAGCCGGTCGTCGTCCTCTCCGACGACGCCGGGTCGTCCGACCGCATCGAGGAGTTCGCGCGCGGCGAGCAGCGCTGGATGGTCGCCGTCCGCATGGTCTCCGAGGGCGTCGACGTGCCCCGGCTGTCCGTCGGCGTCTACGCGACGACGACGGCGACGCCCCTGTACTTCGCGCAGGCCGTGGGGCGGTTCGTGCGCGCGAGGCGGCGCGGCGAGACGGCGTCGCTGTTCCTCCCGTCGGTCGGGCCGCTGCTCGAGCTGGCCGGCGAGCTCGAGGCCGAGCGCGACCACGCGCTCGACCGGCCGGTGCGCGAGGGCGAGTTCGTCGTCCCCGAGGACCAGCTCATGGCCGAGGCCAACCGCGAGGAGAAGGCCTCCGACGAGCTCGCCCTGCCCGGGTTCGCTGCGCTCGGCTCGCAGGCCACGTTCGACCGGGTGCTCTTCGACGGCGGCCACTGGGGGACCGAGGCCGACGTCGGCTCGCCCGAGGAGCAGGAGTACCTCGGCATCCCCGGGCTGCTCGAGCCGGAGCAGGTGACGACCCTGCTGCGCGAGCGGCAGGCCAAGCAGGCCGCGGCGCAGAAGGACCAGGCGGCGGCCGCGCGCAAGCGAGCGGCGAACGCCGGCGTCGACGAGCACAAGAAGCGGGCCCGTGCGCGCAAGGAGCTGTCCTCCCTGGTGTCCGCGTGGTCGCGGCGGGCGGGCACACCGCACGGCGTCATCCACACCCAGCTGCGCTCGACGTGCGGCGGGCCCGAGATCGCCACGGCGTCGACCGAGGAGATCGAGGCCCGGATCGCGCTCGTGCGGAAGTGGTTCGTCGGCGGCCGCTGACCCAAGCTTCATCGAGATTGCGGTTCGTCGTCGTCGAGATTGCGGTTGGGAGCTGTACGACGGGTCGAGAGTGCGGGTGAGAACCGTGAGGCCTTCATCGAGATTGCGGTTCGTCGGTCACCCCGGACGCTGCGGACGCTGCGGTGGGGAGCTCGTCCCGGCGGCCGCCGGCCCATGGGGCCGCTCGCGTGAGAACCTGGACCCGACGTCGAACCTCAGGAGGATCCCGTGGGCTGGTGGCTGACCCCGATGCTGCTCGGCGCGCTCGCGATCACGATCGGCGTCGTCGAGCACGAGATCGGCTGGCTCCAATGGATCGGCGTGGGCCTCGTCGTCGTCGGACTGGCCGTGGGAATCGTCCGCCCCGGCGGCACGCGGCAGAAGCCGGGCCGCCCATCCGACCTGCGTGGGACGTCGACGCCGTACTTCGGCTGATCCCGGCCGGCGGCGAGTCGCGGCTGCCGATCACCAACCTCGCCGTCAACCTCGACGAACCGCAATCTCGACGTGCACCAACCGCAGTCTCGATGGGGCCGGCGCTGAGCCGCACTCTCGACCGTTCGTGCGGCTCCCAACCGCAATCTCGACGACGACGAACCGCAATCTCGACGAGCACCAACCGCTGTGAGTGTGGGGGTGGCTGGTCTGGGACTGGCTGGCAGGGTGGTGGCTGGTCGTTCCGCTCGTGGGTGTGACTCGGCGAACCGCAGACCCCTTGTTGGGGGTGTCTGGAGATTGATCTGTCCGCCCATGGGTGGGGTGGCCGGCACCGTCCTGGCCCATCTCGGAGACCTGATC
>NZ_JBNDMZ010000014.1:0-35186 GCF_049856295.1 Georgenia sp. Z1344
CGCCCCCTGTGTGTCAGCCTGGGTGTGAGTCGATCGAGGAGGTCGATGTTGGCACGTCTGCGCACTCCGCAGGAGAAGGCTGAGTTCGTGGCCGAGTACCTGGTTGTCGAGCACGGTCAGAAGTTGGCATGGCTCGCAGAGAGGGGGATCGACTCGCGAACGATGAGTCGTTGGCGTAAGGCGTTCTTCTTTGGCGATCTGGATGCCGAGCTGATTCCCAGGGACACTTCCTTGATGGATGTCGCTGGTGGAGCCAAGTTCAAACAGCTCGAGGTCCAGCTCGCGGCGGAGAAGGCTGCGCGGGAGGCCGATCGGCGGGAACACGCCGCTGAGATCGAGCGACTCCAGGAGGTCAACGATGCGCTGGGAAAAGCTATCGGGCTCTTGCACGACCGCGCCGGCGAGCAGCAGGAGCCCAAGGACGAGAGCTGAACCCAACCACCGGCTCGGGTACGGCGACGGGCGGTTCGGACTTCATCGCGTTCGAGAACGAGCTGGTCGCTGAGATCAAGAGCTATGGGACCAGTCAGCGCGCCACCTTGGAACTGCTCGGGATCAGTCGCGCGACGTGGCACTACCGCCGCCATCCCCGCGACCGGGTGCCCGGTCCGGTTCCGCAGGCACGGCGGGACTATCCCAACCGGGTCACCGACGCCGAGCGGGAGCAGATCCTGGGACTGATCGCCCAGGGGTTCGCCGTCGGTCGCGGCGTGTACTCGTCGTGGCACGACGCGTTGGACGCGGGCGATCCGATCGCCTCGCTCAGGACGTGGCACCGGCTCGCCGCTGCTCATCTGGGGCCGCAACGGCCCAGCCGGCCCCGGCGCCGGCGGCGGGCCAGCGCGATGCCGCAGTTCCGAGCCACCGCGCCCAACCAGGTCTGGTGCTGGGACATCACCAAGCTCGCGGGCAAGTACCACGGGCAGTGGCTCAGTCTCTATCTCGTCATCGACGTCTTCTCGCGCCTGGTCGTGGGCTGGCGGGTTGAACAGGGCGAGGACGATGACCTGGCCCGAGCGATGTTCGAGACCGCGTTCGACGCGCAGGGCACGCACCCGCAGATCGTGCACTCCGATGGCGGCCCGTCGATGATGTCCGACACCCTGTCCGACCTCTACCGCGAGCTGGGCATTACCCGCTCACGTAACCGGCCCCGGGTCTCCAACGACAATCCGTACGCCGAATCATGGTTCAAGACAGCGAAGTACCAGTCCCGCTATCCCGGCTGGTTCCACGACATGGCCCATGCTCGTCGCTGGGCCACGACCGTGATCACCGACTACAACACCACTCACCGGCACACGTCGCTCGAGGGCCACACACCGCAGAGCGTCCATGACGGCAGCTGGCGCACTGTCCATCACCAGCGACAGTCCACTCTCGAAGACCTGGCCGCCCGCCACCCCGAGCGCTACCCCCGCACCCCCCGAATCAGAGCACCGTTAGCGAACGTCACTCTCAACACCGAACAATCAACCCAACGACTCCAAACAGGTTGACACCTTCCGGCCGTCACCTGGTTCGGCGGACAGGTACACGGGTCGGCGGACGAGTACATGGGTCGGCGCGGGAGGGGAGACCGGCCCCACGTCCAGCCGGTCTACTCCTGTCCTCCTGCCAGCGCCTCGGCCTCGCGACGAATGTCGGAGCGCAGCACGTCCTTGCCCGCCTCCGGCAGCCAGCTGGCCTCCACCCCCGCGAGTGCCATCGCGGCGAGCTTCTCCAACCCCACCCCGACCTGGTCGTGCAGGATCCGGTACTCGCTGAGCAGCGTCGTCGGGAACATCCCCGGGTCGTCGCTGGCGGGGAAGACGTTGAGACCGGCGTCGAGCATCGCGCGGATGGAGGCACGCCGCCACGGCCGCCACGAGCGCCGCGACGTCGTCGAGACCACCGTGAACGCGACCTGCTCGTCGCGCATCCGCGCCACCACGGCGTCGTCCTCGAGGACGAAGTACCCGTGGTCGAGCCGCTCGCAGCCGAGGACGTCGAGGCAGGTGACGGCGTTGCGCGCGCTCGGCACGTGCTCGGACGTGTGCGCGGTGCGCCGCAGCCCGGCCTCCCCCGCCAGGCGGTAGGCGTCGACGAACCGCTCCGGCGGGCCCGAGGTCTCGAGGTTGTCCAGGCCGATCCCCACGAGGTGCTCGTGCGGGTGGTCCACGACGGTCCGGATCCACTCCAACGCCTCCTCGCCGGTCCCCGACCGGTCGACGGCGGCGAGCATCCGCGCGGTGATCCCGAAGTCGCGCTCGGCCAACCGGATGCCCTCGGCGTAGGCCTCGACCATCTGCGCGTACCCCAGGGCCTCGATCTGCGGCGGTGGCCGGTCGATGGAGAACTCGACGTGCCGGGTCCCGGAGACGGTGTGTGCGTCCTCGAGGGCCTCGTAGACGATCCGCGTGAGGTCGTCGGGCCCGCGCAGCACCTGGCGAACCCAGTCCGACGCCTCGAACAACGAGTACGACCGGTCGGGCTCGTCGTCGCTGCGTCCCTGCGGCATGGGGATCCGCGTGTCGAGGTACAACGACGGGTCGGGCGGCGTCGAGTTGATGTCGGCGAAGATCCGCTCGGGCGCATCGGGCAGCGACAGCCCCTCGCGGCGCGCGAGGTCGCCGAACGTCGTCGGCCGCACGGTGCCGAGCAGGTGGCAGTGCAGGTCCACCTTGGGCAGGCGCCGGAGGAAGGCCTCGGCGTCGGGCCCGACGTCCGCCGTCACGGCTCCTGTCGCCTCAGCCACCAACAACCTCCCGCGCGAACCGCTCGACCCACTCGTTGCGGTTCGGGGTGATCTCGTTCGGGTCGAGGGTGGAGTAGCCGGCAGCCTCGGGGTCGTCGGCGACGTCACCGACGACGGCGGTCAGCTCCTCGGGCATCTCCACCTCGAGGTTGACGGGCAGGTCCCCGACGAGCTCGGCGCTGGCCTGCTGCGCCTCGAGGGAGAGCAGGTAGTCGATGAACTGGTGGGCGCCCTCGACGTTGGGTGCCTCGCTCGGGACCATCGCCCGGTTGGTCGCCATGTAGCGCCCCTCCGCCGGCGGCGTCCATCCGACGTTCTCGCCCGCGGCGACCAGGTCGGTGGCGAACCCGTTGAGCGCGGCACCCGCGACGATCTCCCCCTGGGTGAGCAGGTTCGTCATCTCGGTGCTCGAGCCGTAGAACTGCAGCACGTTCGGGGACCACTCGGCGAGCGTGGAGAACGCCGTGTCGACGTCGTAGGGGCCGGCACCGTAGACCTCGCCGATGGCGGAGACGGTGAGCTGGCCGGAGGTGACAGCGATGTCGGGCAGGACCACGCGCCCGGCGTTGGCCTCGTCGCCGAAGATCGCCCAGTCGGCGGCCTCCTCGGCGGAGAACGTCTCGGTGTCGTACATGATCCCGTTGAGCTGGTAGCTGTACGCGGGACCGGTGAACCCCTCCTCGGTCGCGAACGGCGCGATCTCTTCGAGCGCCGGCACGTCCTCGGCGGTGACCTGCTGGAAGAGGTCGTCCTCCTGGGCGATCGCCGCGTACGTGTCGGAGATGAGCATGACGTCGATGCCGGAGTCGCCCTCGTCGAGCTGCAGCTGGGACAGACGGTCGGCGTTGGATCCCGTCTCGATCTCCACCTCGATGCCGGTGGCCTCGGTGAAGGGGTCGACGACGGCCTCCGTGAAGGGCTCGACGTTGAAGGGGAACGTGCTGACGACGATCGTGTCGGCGTCGCCCTCGGAGTCTCCCCCGCCGCCGCAGGCGGCGATGCCTGCGGCGGAGAGCACGACGACGGTGGAGAGGGCGAGGACGCGGCGGCGGTCGGTGGACCGGCGGCTGGGTGACATGGACTGTTCCTTTCGGGGGCCGCGGGTGCGGAGGGCGACGGTCAGGGGGCGACTGCGACGAGCCGCGACTCGGGGACCTGGACGCGGACGGGGTCGCCGGCGTCGAGGTGGGGTGCCGTGGTGGCGCGCAGGTCTGCGAGGAGCTCGACGCGTTCGCCGGAGGCGTCCTGGGCGGCGACCTTCACGAGGACGTCGACCCCGCGGTAGGCGACGTCGAGGACGGTGCCGTCGAGCGCGAGGCCCGAGGAGGCTGTATCGCTCCCCCGCGCCCCACCGGCCGGATCGAGCTCGATGTGCTCGGGGCGCGCGGTGAGGAGCTGTCCACCGGCGTCGTGGAGGAAGTTCTCGTAGCCGAGGAACTCGGCGACGAACCGGTTGGCGGGCGCGGGGAAGACGTCCTGCGGCGCGCCCTGCTGCTGGATGCGGCCGTCCTGCATGAGCACCATCTCGTCGCTCATCTCGAGGGCCTCGTCCTGGTCGTGGGTCACGAGCACGACGGTCAGCCCGGTCTCGGACTGGATGCGCCGGATCTCGGCGCGCATCTGGATGCGCAGGCGGGCGTCGAGGTTGGACAGCGGCTCGTCGAGCAGGAGCAGCTCGGGGCCGATGGTGATGGCACGCGCGAGCGCGACGCGCTGCTGCTGACCGCCGGAGAGCTTCTTCGGCTTGTTGCCGGCCAGGTGGGCGAGACCGACGAGCTCGAGGGACTCGGTCACGCGCGTCCTGCGCTCGGCAGCCCCTACTCGACGCACCTTGAGGCCGTAGCCGACGTTCTCGGCCACGGTCATGTGCGGGAACAGCGCATAGGACTGGAACACCATGCCGAGGTTGCGCTTCTCGGGCGGGGTGCGGGTCGCGTCCTTGCCGCCGATGAGGATCTGTCCCGACGTCGGGGCGAGATAGCCGGCGAGCATGCGCAGGGTGGTGGTCTTCCCGCAGCCGGAGGGTCCGAGGAGCGTCGTGAGCTTCCCCTCGGGGATGGTGAGGTCGATCGAGTCGACGGCGGTGAAGTCGCCGAACCGTTGGGTCACGCCGACGAGCTGGGCAGCAGTCATCCGTTGATGCCTCCGAAGACCTTGGCGAACCCGAGGGTCCGTTCGGTGATGATCGCGACGAGCACGGTGCCGGCGAGGATGAGCACCGAGATCGCGGCGATGATGGGCGTGTAGCTCTGCTGGACGTAGTCGAGCATCACCACCGGGAGCGTGCGGAAGTCGCGGCTCTGCAGGAGCAGCGAGAGCGGCACGTTGTTGAAGGACGCGACGAAGCTGAGCAGCGCGGCCGAGAAGATCCCCGGTCGCAGCAGCGGCAGCGTGACCGTGAAGAAGGTCCGTGCGGGCCCGGCGCCGAGACCGCGGGCCGCCTCCTCGACGGCGGGGTCGATGAGCGCGAGGGACGCCCCCGTCACCCGCACGGCGTAGGGGAACATCAGCACCGTGTGACCAAAGAGGAGGACCTCGAAGTTGTCGAGGTCGAGGCCGAGCATGAGCTGCTGGTAGAGCGCCAGACCCACGACGAGCTCGGGCACGATGAGCGGCGAGAGGAACAGGCCCTCGACGAGCCCCTTCCCGGGCAGGCGGCCGCGGTGGATCGCCAGCGTGACGGGCACGCCGAGCGCGAGCGCGATGACGGTCGCGAGCAGCCCGAGCTGGAGGCTGGACACGAGCGAGGTCATGAACGGCTCGTAGCTCACCGCCTCGGAGAACCAGCGCAGGGACCAGCCCTCGGGCGGGAAACGGAGCGTGCTGCCGGCGGAGAACGCGGTGACGACGACGAACAGGATCGGCACGATCATCACGATGTAGCCGAGGACGGCGAGCGCCGCGGCGACGGGTCGGCGGTTGCTCATGCGATCGCCCCTCTGCGGCCGACGAGTGCGGACAGGCCCGAGATGGCGAACACGAGGATCGTCATGACGAGCGCCGTCGCGCTGGCGGCCGCCCAGTCGATGGTGGTGCTGGCGTAGGTGTAGAGCTGCGTGGCGAGGACGCGCTCGCGCGAGCCGCCGAGGAGATAGGGGGTCGTGTACGCCGTGATGGAGCCCGCGAACACAAGGACCGAGGCCACGACGACGCCGGGCAACGACAGCGGCAGGACCACCGTCCAGAAGGTGCGGATCCTCCCGGCACCCAACCCGCGGGCGGCGTCGTCGAGTCCGGCGTCGACCTGGGCGACCGCCGAGTACGAGGCGACGACGGCGAGCGGCAGGAACAGCTGCGTGAGCCCGAGGACGATCGCGAGCGGCGTGTAGAGCAGCTGGGGCGCCTCGTCGACGAGCCCGAGCCGGAGCAGGAGCTGGGGAACCGCCCCCTGCGAGCCGAGGACCACGAGCCAGCCGAAGGTGCGGACCACGGAGCTGAGCAGGAGCGGGAAGATCGCGAGCGCGAGGAGCACGCCCGACCAACGCGACGTCGACCGGGCGAGCAGGTAGGCGATGGGAAAACCGAGGAGCAGGCACAGGATCGTCGTGATGAGCCCGAGCAGCAGCGTGCGGCCGATGATCGCGAGGTCGTAGGGGTCGCTGAGCATCTGCCCCAGGCGGGCGAGGACCTCTCCGGGCCCGATGTCGGGCGGGGCCACGAGCATCGCGACGGACGGCACGAGGAAGCCCACGAGGAGGACCGCGAGACCGGGGAGCAGCAGGAGCGCGGTCGTGCCACGGGTCTGGCGCACGAGTTCCTCCTTCGGGTGGGGCGTCGTCACTGACGGTCGGCCGCTCGACGCCCCTGTGGTCCAGGACTCGGCGCTTGGCGACCGCAACCGGTTCCACAACCGGTTACGGTGGGACTATACATACCGGGCCGCCCGGTGGCGATGCCTGTCTTGCGCCAGCGGGGGTGGTGATGCCGGCGTGGTCCGGGGTGCGTGTCGGCGTCGTCGGACCCGTTCCGGGGCGAGACGTGCCGACGGTGCCGTTCGGGCGGGAGGTGCGTGCCGACGTCGTCGGTGCGGTTCACGCGCGAGGTGCGCGCAAGCGGGGAACAATGCCAGGAACGACGAGGGAGGGAGCCCGGTGGCCACGCTCAGCGACGTCGCGGCGCACGCACGGGTCTCCAAGGCGACGGCGTCGCGAGCCCTCAACCGACCGGACCTCGTGGCCCCTCGAACCGTCGAGCGGGTCCGTGACGCGGCGGAGCACCTGCGGTTCATCCCCAACCGGGGCGCCCAGCACCTGGCCAGGGGGCGCTCCGGGATCGTCTCGCTGCTGGTGCCGACCCTGCACAACGCGTTCTTCACGCCGATCATCGGCGGCGCCCAGAACCGGGCCGCGGCAACGGACCTGCACGTGACGATCGCCGTCCACCCGCTGGAGGACGAGGCCGAGCGGGTGCGGTTCGAGCAGCTCGTCGCACAGGTCGACGGGCTCATCGTCGTGGCACCGCGCGGCGACGACGAGCTCGTGCGCCGGGCCTGCGCGCTCAAGCCGAGCGTGCTCGTCGACCGGGAGATCGAGGGCATCCCGTCCGTGTCCGCGGACACCGCCGCCGCGTTCGGCTCGCTCGTCGAGCGGCTTGCCGACGCCGGGCACGAGCGGGTGGCGTTCCTCAACGGGCCGGACAAGTCGTGGCAGAACGTCCAGCGGTCGGAGGCCGTTCTCGGTGCCGCACGCGCCACCGGGGTCGAGGTTGACATCCTCGGCCCCTCCCCCGCTCTCTTCACGACCGGGGCGGCGCTTGCCGACGACGTCCTCGCGACGGGCGCGACAGTGGCCCTCCCCTTCGCGTCCGACCTCGGCCTGGGTCTGCTCTTCGAGCTCATCTCGCGCGGCCGGGCGCACTTCGGCGACCAGCCCCGGAGCGACGACGCGGTCGAGGTGGTCGGCGTGCCGGGGTCGCTCGCGGTCGACGTGGACGGGGAGGCGCTCGGCGCGGCGGCGATGGATCACCTGCTGGCCCTGCTCGGCGGGAGCGCGCCGGAGCCGCCAGAGAGACGGCTGACCGTACCGGTGGCCGAGCACTGGGCCGGGCCTCGCGGGAGGGCGTGAGCGCGGCGGGACGGTGCCGACCTCCCCCGGTTCCGCCGAGGTCACAGGGTGAGTGCCGACCTCACTCGTTCCTGCCGAGGCCACAGGTTGTGCGTCGACCCCGAGGGTTGTCGCCGAAGCTAGATGCTGGGTGCCGACCCCACCCACGCCGTCACCTGGTTCGGCGGACAAGTACACGGGTCGGCAATTAAGTACACGGGTCGGCGGACGAGTACATGGGTCGGCGACAAGGTGCTGGTTCGACGATCGCCGGGCCCCCACAGGTCGCGTCGCACGCTCGAGTGTTCGAGCAGCGCGCGCCTCCGTCCACGCCTGCCCAGCTTCCGGGCGTGAGCACCATCCGGGACGCCACGAGATCACCACAGGCACTGCGGCTACACGTCCATCCACAGGTCGCGATGTCCTCCCCAGTCGTACCGGACGTCGTCACTCAGGGTCGGGCCATGATGAATTCGGCGCTGCCCACGGGAACACCGACGTTGCGGGTCCTCCTGGGCGACGTCCGCGGCCTCCACGACCCCCTGGCCAGGTCGCGGTCGAACGAAGGAACTGAACTCGTCACGGTCCGCCGCGGTGCCGTCGCTGTGGTGCCGAAGGGGCTCAACGGAGGTGCACGCACACGGGCCCTCTACCGCGCACGATGCACCGCGGCCCAGGCACGGACGTCGACTCCTCGGCCCTTGGTGCTGGAATCGGCCGCTGCGGTCCACGACCTCTACACATGGACGGTGCCGACCACGGTGCACCTCGCGGCCCCGAGTCCCGCGGGGCCCGGGAGTGCCCGTGACGTGCTCCGACACGAGTTCACCGTGGCTGACGGCGACATCGTGATGATCGGCGGCCAGCCTGTCACCACGCTCGAGCGGACAGCGATGGACTTCGCACGCCTTCGTGATCCAGAGCAGGCGATCGTCACGCTGGATCACGTGTTCGCCAGGATGTGCCGAGCGAGTCGGACGGAGCGCGAACGGGTCGATCGGGAGGCGGGCGAGCTGCGAGCCCTGCTGATCAGCCGGCTGCGCACCGAGTTCCGGGGCGCACGGGGCGTCCGGCGCGCCATCCGACTGGTCGAGCTGGCGTCGCCGTGGTCGGAGTCGGCGTGGGAGTCGCGTGTCAGGTGGATCGTTCTCGTCTGGGGCGTGCGCGACGCGGTACAGCAGTGCCCGATCGCGGCCGACGGGCACCGGTGGTGGGTCGACCTTGCCATCCCCATCGGCACGACGCCGGACGGGAGGCCGCGATGGCTCATCGTCGAGTTCGACGGGCACTCGAAGTTCGGCACCGACCCCACCGTCACCTCGGACGCCTTGATGAAGGAAAGACGTCGGGACCAGGCACTCGAGCGTGCGGGCCACACGGTGCTGCACCTCAGCGCTTCCGAGGCCGGCAACCCTGCCCTCACGGTCGAGCGGATCGTCGCAAAGGTGCCCGACGGTGTCCGGCTCAGTCTCTCGCCGGTCACCGACCTCATGCCCCGGACGCGGCGACGCACCGGCCGGTCGGCCTGACGGGCCCCTCCCTGCACCAGGCCGGTGGGGCGCCTCGCAGTGACGGACCAGGCGCGACGGCGCCATTCATCCACGCCCGCTCGCGGTCGCCGTGACACACGAGTGGTCGGACCGACTCGATGTGGTGTGGTGACCGTGCAGGTGCCCCGTCACCGCCCCCCGAGAGCCGGAAGGCAGCTTACGGACCCGCGCCGACACCAGCGGTCGCGTGCCGAGCCGCGATGCTCTCGTCGACCCCAGTCGTTGTACGCCGACCCCACCCCCACCGTTACCTGGTTCGGCGGACAAGTACACGGCTCGGCAAGCAGGTACCTGGCTCGGCGGACAAGTACATGGCGCGGTGCACGAGAGAGCGACGTCAGCAGTGGCCACCCGCCCCCCTCGCCGACCTCACAGACGCCGTCGGCCGTCTCGGCGACAGAGTGTGAGGTCGGCGAGGGAGTGCGGTGCTGGCGGACAGAGCGTGAGTCGGCGAGGGGGCGTGGTGCCGGCGGACAGAGCGTGAGTCGGCGAGGGGGCGTGGTGCCGTCAGACCGAGCGTGAGGTCGGCGAAGAGACGTCGGTCCCGCAGCGGGGGTGAGGGGTTCGACGTCGTGCTCCGTTCGCGAGCCGCACCCACCCCCGCGGGACCGGGCCTTACTCCGGCTGCGGGAGGATGTCCTTGTCGAAGATGTCGACCGGCACCTTGAGCACGACCGCCGCGTTCGGGATGTCGACGATCCCGCCCACGTGCATCTCGCAGGGCGCCACCGAGATGATCGTGTACGCCTGCTCGGGCGTGTATCCGAACTTCCCCAGGTACTCGATCGCCTGCTCGAGGGCCTGGACGGCGGCCATCGTCGTGTCGAGGTACTTCTGCTCGGAGCCGCTCGCGGACAGCCCGGTGAAGGAGAGGTACCTCGTCCCCATCTGCGGATCGAACGGCGAGGGCCGGAACATCGGCGTGCTCACGCCGTAGCGCGCCATCCCGTCCTTGATGACGCCGAACCGGTACCAGCCGGCCCCGTCCATCTCGATGGCGTTCCAGGTGACCTCGCCGTCGCCCTCGGCGAAGTGGAAGTCGCCCGAGGAGAACAGAGCGCCGTCGACGAACACCGGGTAGTAGACGCGCGAGCCCCGCGAGAGGTTCTTGATGTCCATGTTGCCGCCGTTCTCGCGCGGCGGGATCGTGCGGGCGGCGTCCTGGGCCACGCGCCGCCACTCGTCGCCCTCGAGGTCGCGGAGGACGGACGTCGCGACGGCGTCCGCACGCGGACCGGCCAGGCCGTCGGCGATCAGGGGGTCCTCGCGCTCGTTCCAGATCCGCAGCAGATCGTGCGACGGCGCCACGCCCATGATCCCGGGGTGGCTGATCGCGGGGATCTCCACGCCCGGGATCTGCCGGCTCGTGGCGTACGTCCCGTGCAGGTCCCAGATCGTCTTGAAGCCCTGCGGGAACTGCGACGCGAGCGGCCCACCCATCCCGGGCAGGATGTTCGAGTAGCCGATCCCGGACAGCGGGAGCACGTCGAGGATGTCGACGACGAGAAGATCACCCGCCTTGACGCCGTCGACCTTGACCGGGCCGGTCAGCGGGTGCGTGCGGGTGAGGTCGAAGGAGTGGATGTCGGCGTCGTCGTCGACGTCCTTGAGCTGGTAGTCGTCGTAGCCGCCGGACTCGAGGATGAGCTCGTCGCCGATGCCCACCTCGACCAGCGGCGGGATGTCCGGGTGCCAGCGGTTGTGGCCGAGATGCTTCTGCTCGGCGAGCGGGACGCCCACCTCGCAGCGGAACCGCTGGACGCCCAGGTCGCGGTCCTTGAACCGGGAGACCCCGGAGCGGGTGAAGTCGGTCGAGTCGGTCATGATGTGCCTCCTTGACAGGTGGCGACACGCGCACCACTGGCTCGTCGTTGACCAGGTGTGGTGCCTGCTCGCGCGGATCGCCGGGTGGATGCCGCGGCCCTGATCCGGGCGATGGCTCCCGCGCGCACCCCCGTACGGCCCCGACGACGCCGATGCTATCGAGGAGTCGCTCGCCGTGGTAGGGGTCACAGGCGGGCGGCGATCGCCGGACGGTCGCGAGCTGTCACCGGCCGGCGACGTCGCCCGACTCCTTCACATCCTGAGCGCCAGCTCGCCCTTCGGCTTGTACTCCGAGCCGCTGAGCAGGGTCACGCTCCGGTAGCCGTTCCCGTCGCCGCGGACGTGGTCGAGGAAGGAGGCGTCGAGGTTCTCGTTGTACACCAGCGCGCCGCTGCGCAGCTTCGGCTCAATCACGCGCAGGACCTCGAGGGACACGTCCGGCGCCCAGCCGTCGATGAGGGCGAGGTCGACGCCGTCGGGCACGGACGTCAGCGTCTCGCGCGCATCCCCGACGAGGACCTCGACGTACTCCCCCAGCCCCGCCCGCTCGACGTTCGCCCGCGCCCGCTCCGCCTTCTCCGGCACGAGCTCGGCGGTGCGGACGATCCCGCCTCCGGCGTCACGTACGGCGGCCGCGAGGTAGATCGTGGCGAAGCCGAGCGACGTCGCGAACTCGACGACGTTCCGAGCCCGCCCGTACCGCGCCAGCAGGTAGAGCTGGTCGCCCTGCTCGGGGCTGAGCGAGAACCCGGTCTCCGCGTGCCGGTGGGGGTCCGCGTGCCAGGCGTACTCGGCCCACTCGATGTGGCGCTCACGCTCGTAGAGCTCGTCGAGCACCGCCAGGACCTGCGGGTCCGTGATCATCGAGCTGGAGTGCGCGTCGCGGGGCATGGTCGTCCTTCGTTCGGGGGCGGGTCGGTTCATCGTCGCGCACTCGCCGGGCGGGATTCCGCTCGCTCACCCGACCGAAAACCCCTCACTCGCCAGGGGTGGGGGTCAGGTCTCGGAGCGGTCGCGTGCCGAGCCGCGATGCTCTCGTCGACCCCAGTCGTTGTGCGCCGACCCCACCCCCGCCGTTACCTGGCTCGGCGCACAAGTACATGGCTCGGCGCACAAGTACATGGGTCGGCGCGCAAGTACATGGCTCGGCGCACAAGTACATGGGTCGGCGCGCAAGTACATGGGTCGGCGAACAACGAGAACTCCCCTCACTCGCCGAGGGCCTCCTCGATGAGCGGCTCGAGCTGCTCGAGCGCGTACAGCCTGGCCTCGGGCGTGGCCAGAGCAAAAGCGTCGGAGACCTCGTTGTCGATGAGGATCGAGCGGCCGTCCTCGACCGCGGGGATCGCGAGCCAGCCGGCATCCTCGGAGATCTCGGTGGGCTCGATCCAGATGGGGGTGGCCATGACGAGGTCGGCGTCGAACACCGGCAGCTGCTCGTCGGACAGGGAGACGCTCCAGCTGCCGTCCTCGGAGAGCTCCTCGATCTCGGGGTTGGGCACGAACCCGAGCTCGGTCATGAACGACACGCGGCTGCCCGCGGCGGTGTACGCGCCCCAGCCCTCGGAGGTGCGCGACCCGACGGTCACCGTCTGCCCCTCCCAGCCGGGGTGCGCCGCCGCGACCTCGGCGAACGCCTCCTCCTGCTCGGCGAGGATCTCCTCGACCTGGTCGCTCTCCCCCAACGCTGCGGCGATCATCTCGAGCTGCTCGGTCCCGGTCGTCAGGTAGTCCCCGCCGCCGGGGGCCACGCCGACCACGGGTGCGATGTCGCTGAGTCGGTCGTAGCGCTCCTGGTCACCGCTCGAGTGGACATCGAGGATGAGGTCCGGCTCGAGCGCGCCGATCGCCTCGTACGACAGCTCGAGCGTGCCGAACATCTCGGGGGCCTCGTCGTAGGCGCCCTCCATCCACGGCCCCACTCCGGTCGGGTCGTCGAAACCGATCCAGTCCGACGCACCCACGGGCTGCACGCCGAGCTGGAGCGCGACCTCGGCGTCGCCCCAGCCCAGCGCCACCACGCGCTCGGGCCGTTCCTCGATCGTCACCTCGCCGAACTCGGTCTCGACCGTGGCCGGGAACGCCTCGCCCGAGTCGCCCGCGCCCGCGCCGGAGCCGGAGCCGGACTCGCCGGAGTCACCCGACTCCTCCTCGGAACCACCGCCGCAGGCCGCAAGGGTGAGGGACGCGGCGAGCGCGAGGCCGGCGCCGATCGTCAGGCGTCGGGTGCGCGCGGGGCGGTCGATGGTCATCGATACTCCTTGGTCGAACCGGGGGTGCGGACCGGGGCGGCCCACAGAGCCCCTAAGGTAAGCCTCACCTAATAGATCAAGGAACAGGCACGACGACGATGAGACCACCGCCACCCGCCGGCAGCGGCCCCTCCGCCGAGAGCGGCAGGCACGGCGCGAGCTCAGGCGCGCCCGCCGGCAGTCCGGTCGCCGAACGAACCACCACACCCGTGCCCGACGACGACGCCGCACCCACCACTCCCCCTCCCGCCGGCGGCCGCGCGGGCTCCGGCGGGCGGGACGCCGGCCGCGCGGACTCCGGCGGGCCGGCCGTCGGCCGCGCGGGATCCCGCGGCTCAGCCACGCGGGCGCGCATCGCGGCGCTGCTGATCGGCGTCGGGGCGTTGGTCGTTCTCGGGGTGCTGAGCATCGTCGTGGGCAGCAGCCACATACCCTTGCCCACCGTGCTCGACTCCCTCACCGGCGGCGACGTCCCGCCGACCGAGCAGCACGCCGTCACCGGGCTGCGGCTGCCGCGGACGATCGCGGCGGTCGCCGTCGGGGCCGCGCTCGCGGTGGCCGGCGCCCTCATGCAGGCGCTCACCCGCAACCCGCTGGCCGAGCCGGGGCTGCTGGGGGTGTCGGCGGGGTCGAGCTTCGCCGTCGCGATGGCGATCTCGCTCCTCGGCGTGTCCGCGCCGAGCGCCTACGTGTGGTTCGCGCTCGCGGGGGCCTTCCTCGCCACCGTCGCGGTCACGCTCATCAGCCGCACGGGCGGCGGGCGGGTCGACCCGGTACGCATCGTCCTCGCCGGCGTGGCGCTGAGCGCGGTCCTGTCCGGGATCCTCGGCGCGCTGCGCCTGTCCGACCCGCGCACCTTCAACGCCCTGCAGGTCTGGGAGGCGGGGATCCTGTCCGGTCGGGGGCTCGACGTCGTCGGGGCCGTGGCGCCGCTGCTCATCCCCGGCCTCGTGCTCGCGCTCCTGCTCGGCAAGGCGCTCAACGGGGTGGCGATGGGCGACGACGTCGCGACCTCCCTCGGTGTCTCCCTCAGGCGGACGCGGGTGCTGAGCGTCGTCGCCATCACGGTGCTCGCGGGCAGCGCGACGGCCATCGCCGGCCCCATCGCCTTCATCGGCCTCATGGTCCCGCACGCCGCGCGGCGGTTCGCCGGGGCCGACCAGCGGTGGGTGCTCGCGCTGTCCCTCGTGCTCGGGCCGGTGCTCATGATCGGCGCGGACATCCTCGCCCGCCTCGTCGTGTGGCCGGCGGAGATGCCCGTGGGTCTGGTCAGCGCGCTCATCGGCGCACCCGTTCTCGTGGCACTCGCCCGACGACGAAAGGCGCTGACCCTGTGACCGCCCAGGAGCCCGGGACCGCGACGCAGCACCCGCAGACCGCCGGTCAGGGTCTGGCGAGAGCGCGGAGGCGGCGTCGTCGTCGTCCGATGGTCGTGGGTCTTGTGCTCGCGGCGGTCCTGCTCGCGCTCACCGTGCTGGCGCTCGGGATCGGCGACTACCCGCTGACCCCGCTCGAGGTGCTGCGCGCGGCGACGGGGCAGGACGGCTTCCCCTCGACCGTGGTGCTCGAGTGGCGGCTGCCGCGGGTGTCGGCGGCGCTGGTGTTCGGGGCCGCTCTGGCCGTGGCCGGCGCGCTGTTCCAGACGCTCACGCGCAACCCGCTGGGCTCGCCGGACATCATCGGGTTCTCGACCGGCGCGTACACGGGCGTGGTCGTGGCGACGATCGTGCTGGGCGGCGGGCTCGTCGGGGCCACCGGCGGGGCGCTGCTCGGCGGGCTCGGCACCGGCGTGCTCGTCTACCTGCTCGCGTGGCGGGGCGGGGTGCAGGGCTTCCGGCTCATCGTCGTCGGGATCGCGGTGACGGCGGCGCTGCACGCGGTCAACTCGTGGATCCTCCTGCGCGCCGAGACGGAGACGGCGATGACGGCGGCGATCTGGGGGTCGGGGTCGCTGAGCCTGGCGAGCTGGTCGGACGTGGTGCCGGCCGTCGCCGTCGTGCTCGCCGCGCTGCCGCTGCTCCTGCTGTCTGTGCGGCCGATGCGGCAGCTCGAGCTCGGCGACGACGTGGCCGCCTCCCACGGCGTGCACGTCGAGCGGACGCGGCTGCTCGTGCTCGGGGTGGGCGTGCTGCTCACCGCGCTGGTGACCGCGACGACGGGGCCGATCGCGTTCGTCGCCCTGTCCGCGCCGCAGATCGCGCGTCGGCTGGCCCGCAGCCCGGGCATCCCGCTCGTGCACTCCGCGCTGACCGGGGCGTTCGTGCTGCTCGGCGCCGACCTGCTGGCGCAGCACACGCTCGCGCAGCCGGTACCCGTGGGCACCGTGACGGTGGTGCTCGGCGGGGCGTACCTGGCGTGGCTGCTGGCGGCGGAGCCGCGCAAGGGGCGGTGAGCGTTCGGTCGCGGCACGGCCTTGACAGGCGAAGTGAACAGGTATGAACATGTGCAGCATGTCCGGTTCCCCGGCTGCGATGACGCAGCGCGAGCGCATCGTCGCCGCCCTGTCCGCGCGCATCAACGCCGGCGCGCTGCGTGCCGGCGAGCGCCTCGACAGCGAGTCGGGAATCGCCGCGGAGTTCGGCGTCTCCCGCGGCACCGTCCGCGGCGCCCTGGCCGAGCTGCAGCGCCGCGACCTCATCGCCACCCGCGCGGGGCTCGGCTCGTTCGTCACCTTCGACGGCAGCCCGCTGGACCCGGGCGTCGGTTGGGCGCGCGCCCTGACCGACGCGGGCGCCGCCGTCACCACCGAGATCCTCGGCATCACGCTCGTCCCCGCGGCCAGCGCCACGCCCCCACCCGGCCCCGCGCACCCGACAGCCGCCCCGGCACACGCCGTGCCGCCCGAGCTCGCCGGCCGCGACGTCGTCGTCCTTGCCCGACGACGCCTCCTGGACGGCCGCCCGATCTCCTACGAGCGCGCCGTCGTGCCCGCCACCGGCCCGCTGCGCGACCTCCCGACCACCGGCCTCGTGGACGACTCCCTCACGGCCACGCTCCGCGGCGCGGGCCTCGTCGCGCACCACGGCACGCAGGACGCGCGGGTCGTGCCCACGTCCGGCGACGTCGCCGCACACCTCGAGCACGCCCCCGGCACCGTCGTGCTGCGCACGACGCGGCTGTCCTTCTCGATCGGCAGCGACGTCGTCGAGCACGTCGAGTCCTTCCTCGACCCGGCGCACTTCAGCCTCCACCTCACGTTCGGAGACACCCCCGCATGACCACCCTGCACGACCGCGCTCTCGGCGCCCTCACCGGTCTCGCGCTCGGCGACGCGCTCGGCATGCCCACGCAGTCGATGTCCCGCGAGCGGATCGCCCGCGAGCTGGGGCCGATCACCGGCCTCGTCGACGGCCCGGCCGACCAGCCGATCGCCCCGGGCATGCCGGCGGGCTCGGTCACGGACGACACCGAGCAGGCCCTTCTCGTCGCCCGGCTGCTCGTCGACGGCGGCGGCCGGGTGGCGACCCGGGCCTTCGCCGACGCGCTCATGGCCTGGGAGGGACGGATGCGCGCGAAGGGCTCGCTCGACCTCCTCGGCCCCTCCACCTCCGCGGCCATCACGGCGATCGCCGACGGCGGAGACCCGGCGGAGACCGGCTCCGGCGGGACGACGAACGGTGCGGCGATGCGGGTGACGCCGGTGGCCGTGGCGGTGCCGTCCGCAGACCCCGACGCCCTGCTCCGCGCCGTCCACGACCTCAGCTTCGTCACGCACAACACGGGGCTCGGCCTGTCCGGGGCGGCCGCCGTCGCGGGGGCGGTCTCCGCCGCGGTCGACGGCGCAGACCTCGACGACGCGCTGACCTACGGCCTCGACCTGGCCCGCCGCGCGGAGACGATGGGCCACTGGGTCGCGGGCGCCTCGATCCCCGACCGCGCCGGGTGGGTGCTGCGTGCCACCCACGCCATGAGCACCGCCGACCTGGCGGACTTCCTCGTGGGGGTGGTCGGCACGTCGGTGCAGTCCCAGGAGTCGGTCGTCAGCGCTCTGGTCATCGCGAGCCGGTTCCGCGACGACCCCTACGGCGGCCTCTGCCTCGCCGCCACGATCGGCGGGGACACGGACACCGTGGCGGCGATGGCCGGCGCGATCCTCGGCGCCACCCACGGGCCCGCCGGCTTCCCCGCCGACGACGTCGCCACCGTCTCGTCCGTCTCCGACCTCGACCTCGCCGGCGTCACGGACGAGCTGCTCGCACTGCGCCGGTCGCACGCCCCCGCGGCACCGGACCCCGCCTGACGCACCGGGCACCGCCCGACCAACCCGAACGACTCCGAACTACCCGAACAACCCGGAACCGACGATCCGCCGGCGCGTACCGGCGCCCACCCGTCCTTCCCCGGACCATCCAACGAAGGGTGCATGATGTCCCCGAACCACGACGCCTCACCGACCGCGGCCGAGCAGGCCCAGGACGTGATCCTGTCGAAGTACGAGCAGCGCGGCATCGAGCCGGTGCCGGTCGAGGAGCAGCAGGGCAACCCGCTCGACCTGTTCTGGGTGTGGTTCGCCGCCAACCTGTCGATCCTCGGCATCCCGCTCGGCGTCACGCTCGTGGCGCTGGGCATGAACATCTGGCAGGCCCTGATCGCCGCCGTGCTCGGCGCGTTCGGCTCTTTCGCGATCGTCGGCGTCATCTCGATCGCGGGCCGCCGCGGCGGCGCACCGAGCCTCACCCTGTCCCGGGCGATCTTCGGCGTGCGCGGCAACATCGGCCCGACGATCGTCTCGCTGGCCTCGCGGCTCGGCTGGGAGACCGTCAACACCACGACCGGTGCGTTCGCGCTGCTCTCGCTGTCCACCCTGGTGCTCGGCACGAACGCGGACGCCAAGGAGAGCCCGGTCCTCGCCCTGGTCTGCATCGCGATCTTCGTCGTCTGCACCGTCGCGGTGTCCGGCATGGGCCACGCCTTCCTCGTCGCCGTGCAGAAGTGGGCCACGTGGATCTTCGGGGCGCTCAACATCTTCGTCGCCGCCTACCTGGTGACCACCGTGGACTGGGACCTCGTCCTGTCGGCCCCGGCGGGGCCGGCCTCCGCCGTGATCATCGGCGTCGGCACGATCGCGGCCGGCACCGGCATCGGCTGGGCGAATGCCGGCGCGGACATGGCCCGCTACCAGTCGCCCCGCGTGCGGGCCGGGTCGCTCATCGCCTCGGCGTCCGCCGGGGCCGGCATACCGCTGGTCATCATCATCGGTCTCGGCGCGATCCTCGGCGCCGGCGACTCCGGGCTCGCGAGCGCCGGCGACCCGGTGGCGGCGGTCCGCTCGGTCCTGCCGGCCTGGGTGGCGATCCCCTACCTCGTCACCGCGTTCGGCGGCCTGCTGCTGTCGAACCACCTGTCCGTCTACTCGGCGGGCCTCACCACGCTCACCCTGGGCATCCGGATCAAGCGGGTCAACGCCGTCATCCTCGACGTCGTCGTCACCACGATCGGCGCCATCTACTTCATGCTCGTCTCGGAGAGCTTCTACGGCCCGTTCATCACGTTCATCTCGCTGCTCGCGGTGCCGATCACGGCGTGGGTGGGCGTGTTCGTCGTCGACATGATCGGGCGCCGCACCTACCACGCCGACTCGCTGATGGACCTGGGCAAGACGTCGGGCTACTGGTACCGCGGGGGCGTGGAGTGGCGCTCGACGCTCGCGTGGGCGGCGGCGATCGTCGTCGGCTTCCTGTTCACGACGGCGCGCGTGAGCTCCGAGGAGGTGTGGTTCACCGGCGCGCTGGCCGAGACCTGGATCGGGTCCAACGGTCTCGCGTGGGTCGCCACGTTCGCCATCTCGGCCGGCCTCTACGCCGCGCTCGGCGGTGCCCGCGCCGGCCGCCGCGACCCGTCCGTGGCCGCGCGATGACGGCCCGCGTCGGGGGTGCGGCCGCGGTGACCGGCCGTGCGGGCCGGGTGATCCACACCGGGCAGGCGATCGTCGACGTCGTCATGCAGGTCGGCCGCGTGCCGGCCGCCGGCGAGGACGTCTTCGCCTCCGAGCACGCGCTCGAGGTGGGCGGCGGCTTCAACGTCATGGCCGCCGCCCGACGCGAGGGCGCCGAGGTGCTCTACGCGGGAGGGCACGGCACCGGGCCGTTCGGCGACCGGGTGCGCGAGGCGCTGGCCGCAGAGGGGATCGAGGTGCTCCTGGCCGCCCGTCCCGGGATGGACTCCGGCTTCTGCGTGGCCCTGGTCGACGACGACGCCGAGCGCACCTTCGTCTCCACACTCGGCGCGGAGGGACACGTCGCGGTGGACGCACTCGACGGCGTACCGGTGGGGCCGGGCGACGTCGTCTACGTCAGCGGCTACTCGCTCCTGCACCCCGACAACGCCGCGATGCTTGCCCGGGCGCTGCCGAGAATGGCGGAGGCGGCGCAGGTCGTCGTCGACGCCTCGCCGGTCATCGGTGAGGTGGCGGGCGAGGCGCTGGCGGCGGTGCGCGGCGCGGCGACGCTGTGGTCGGTCAACGAGCGCGAGGCCGGCATCCTCGCGGGGCGGGTGCTCCGTGAGCGGGACGGCGCGGGAGAGCGGAATCCTGCGGATGTGCCCGAGGACGCTGCGGGCGCCGGTGCGGCGGGCACTGACGAGGCGAGCGTCGGTGCGGACGAGCTCGCCGCCGCCCTGAGCCAGGAGCTCGAGGCGGTGGTACTCGTGCGCGTCGGGGCGGGCGGCTGCTGGGTCGCCCGGCCGGGCGAGGCTGCGGTACACGTGCCGGGCATCGACGTCGAGGCGGTGGACACCAACGGTGCCGGTGACGCCCACACCGGCGTGCTGTGCGCGGACCTCGCCGCCGGCGTGCCGCTCGCGGAGGCGGTGCGGCGGGCCAACGTCGCGGCCGGCATCGCGGTCACCCGCCGCGGCCCGGCGACGTCGCCGACGGCCGAGGAGATCGACCAGTTGCTGACCCGCGACTGACCGCCTGGCCCACTCCCCTGCCCGCTGCTCGCGTCGGGAGCATGGGTGGTGTCTCGAGAACATGCCCCGGGTCCATCGTCTCGAGACACCACCCATCGTCTCGAAGAACGTGTAACCGGCTGGTCGCCGGAGGACGGGCGTGCGCCTCGGCATCGGGACCTTCGCCGGCCACCGGTCCGACGAATATCGCTTGCTCGACGCCGCCGTCGCAGTCACGCTCGGCATCGTCCTGGGGCTCCTCGTCGACGGCCTCGTGAGCAGGGGTCGACGACGTGCCGAATCGACCGAGGCGGAGCACCTCGCGCTCCGCACCGCTGAGCATCCGGTCCGCGACGGCCGCACGGCTCAGCCGCTCCCACCGCACAGCCGACCACGACATCCCGACCTGAGAGGCAGCCATGTTCTCGCCCGCACGACGCGCTTCGACCCGCCCCGCCGACACGACGCGCCCCGCCTCGGCGTGGACGTCGTTGGTGGGCCCGCTGGGCCGCGGCGAGTCGGCCGCAGTACTGGGCGTGGCGACCGCCTCGGCCCTCGCCGTCGGCGTTCGGACCGCACGACGATCGGGCTGGCTGCGCGGCTCGCTCGTCGGCGCCGTCGCCTTCGACCTCGTCGGTGGGCTCGTCGCGTTCCAGCTCCCGGCCACCCGCGAGCGCTACTCGATGAAGGCCATGCGCTCGCGCCTCACCTTCGCCCTGGTCCACGTCCAGCCGTTCGCGCTGCCGCTGCTGGGCGAAGGATCCTGGAGGCGTGCGGGACTCCGCTGCTCGACCGCCGTCGCGAGCACCGTCGCGCTGGAGCGCCTCGCTCCCCGCTCACCCGGCCGCCGCCTGATCGCCAACGGCGTCGCCGCCGCCCTGAGCCTGGTGGACCTCGCGACCGACAGCTCGCGGCAACGCTGGTTCGGACCGGTGTTCACGATGAAGGTGGTCGGTGGCCACGGCGGCATCCCGGCCGCGCCGGTCGGGAGCTGAGAACCGGAGCGCGCGAGTCCGGCCCAGGCCACCTCAGACGCTGCTGAGCGTGACCACCTCACGGCTGCGGAAACGGGGGTGCTCGCGCAGGTGGGTGAGTCCCCCGCTGGTCGCCCGGAACGCGACGTGCCCGGCGGCGTCGAGCGGCATCTTGATCCACGCGGCGATCACGTAGGTGAGCGCCCCGCCGTGGGTGACGATCACCTGGTGCTCGCAGTCGCGGGCGGTGACCTGGTCCATCGCCCGGTAGACGCGGCCGGCGACGTCGATCGTGCGCTCGGCGCCGGCCACCCCGTGGTCGTGGGTCATCCGGTCGCCCATCGCCGGCGCGGGCACGTACCGCTCGTCGAGCCATGCCTGCGGGCGCCCCTCGCCCTCCCCGTAGGAGCGCTCGCGCAGGTCGGCCGTGAGGACCGGCTCGACGCCGAGAGCCGCACCGATGACCTGCGCCGTCTGCGCGGTGCGGCGCAGGTCGGAGCTGATGACCTCCGCCGTCGCGCCCTCGGGGACGAGCCCGCGAACCCTGGTCGCGAGCGCCCGCGAGGCCGCCAGGCCGCGTTCCGTCAGCTCGGAGTCGTACCAGCCGCCGACCAGGCGGTCGACGTGATGCGTGGCCTCGGGGTGGGTGACGACGTAGAGGTTGCGCATGGCCGCCACGGTACGGGGAGCAGCTGTGGGCACCGTCGGGTCGGACCGGACCCAAGCTCGGTGGTCAGGGGAGGCGCCCCGCCCATCGCACAGACGCCAACGGGCCGCCTCATTCGCTACGGGCGCGGAGCACCGACGCCGACGCACCCAGGACGACCATGATCGCCAGACCGATCGAGAACAGCGTGACGAAGCTGCCCCGATCGGCGAGTCCCGCTCCGAGCGCGGTCCCGACCGCGCTGCCCAGGAACAAGGAGGAGGCGAAGAGGCTGACGCTCGTCGCGCGCGCGTCCGGCGTGACCTCGGTGGCCCACTTCTGCAGCGTGGAGTGCATGAAGGCCCAGGCACCCGCCAGGAGGACACACCCCACGAGAACCCCGGCCGTGGACGGATCGAGCACCAGCGCGACGTACGCACCGACCCCGGAGACCCCACCCACCGCGATGAGCCCCGCCTGACTCATCCGGTCCGCCACGCGCTTGACCACCCGGGTCGCACCCACGACGGCAACCCCGTACGCCGCGGTGACGACACCGGACAACGTGGTACTCAACCCCTCGGCCTGCAGGACGGTCGGCAGGAAGTTGAGCACGCCGAGCAGGACCGCGCCCTCGACGAAGACGCAGGCGAACACCACGAGCGCCCACCCATGCCCGATCACTCGCACCAACGAGGCACGCACCGAGCGCGGCTCCCCGTGGGAGACCACCTCGGGAAGTTGCTTCATCAGCACGACGACGCCGATCACCAGGATCGAAGGGACCCCGAAGGCCAGCCGCCAGCTGGCAAGGTCCGCCAGGGCAGCGCCGACGAGGGTGGCCGTCGCCATCCCGCTCGCCGTCATCATCATGACGTCGGTCAGCGGGCCGTGCCGCCGCTCGACCGGGACCGTGTCCCCGATGTAGATCAGTGCACCCGGGACGACGGCGGCATAGGCGCCACCGGCGAGGATGCGCGCCACCGTCAGGACCACGACGTGCGGGGACACCGCGCTGAGGACACTGGCGGATGCAGCGATGAGCAGCGCGACGCGCATCGTCCGCACCCGCCCGAGCCGGTCCGAGATCATCCCCCAGACGATCTGCATCACCCCGTACCCGACCAGGTAGACGGAGGCGATGACGCCCGCCTCGGTCAGGGAGATGTCGAACTCGTCGGCAATCGCCAGCAGCATCGGCGCGATGACGAGCCGGTCGAAGGAGCTGAAGAAGACCGCCAGGTGCAGCAGCCCCAGCCGACGAGGATCTCCCACGGCGCTTCCGACCCCCGATCTTCGTCCCCCTCACAAGGGGTTGGTGTGTGTCACGAGCAGACGCCCTCAGCACATCCTCACTTGGCCCCACCCATCCGCTCGACGCAGTGACGCCCCGGATCGCACTGCCGGCTCCTCCCGCCGCAGATCACCATCGCCC
Source organism: Georgenia sp. Z1344 (assembly GCF_049856295.1). Classification (GTDB taxonomy): domain Bacteria; phylum Actinomycetota; class Actinomycetes; order Actinomycetales; family Actinomycetaceae; genus JB111. The sequence continues at coordinate 23,349 of NZ_JBNDMZ010000014.1, forward strand.
CCAGGACAGCCCGACTTCGCTAGCGTCGTCCTACGTGCCCCCACACGCGCCTCATGGACTCCCCCGGTCCGAGGACTCCACACCGAGCGAGCCGCGCACCGGTGACAGCTCCCGCGCAGACCTGTCCTCTGCCGAGCGGCGCACCGGCGCGACCTCCCAGTCCACCGCCCGCTCCCGCCTCGCCGCCGCCGAGCGCTCCGCCCGTCGTGGCCTGTCCCACCTCGGCCTGGACTCGCGCGCCGACCTCCTGCTGGTGCTCGCGGTCGCGCTGTGGCTCGGATACACGGCGATCGCTTCGCTCGCCCACGGCGGCCCGCCTGCCGACGCCCTGCCCTTCCTCATCGCGCCGGTCGTCATCCTCGCCGGCGTCGCGGCGGGGCGGGTGCTCGCCTCACGTTCCGCGCACGTCGACCCCAGTCGCTCCCCCGACGACGACACCACCGACGCACCAGCTCCCCGACGAGGGGTCACCACCACGCACCTGAGCGCCGCCGTCGCGCTCGTCGCCGGCCTGGCCCTGCTCGTCCCGTTCTACGCCAACGCCCAGGCGGCGTTCGGCCTCCAGCTCGTCGCCCTGGCCGGTCTGCTCGCGCTGAGCAACGAGCGGCACGAACCAGACACCCTCGCACCGACCCGCGTCACCCACCTCACGCTGCCCGTCCCGACGCTCGTCGCCGTCGTGCTCGGCGTGCTCCTCGCGGGTCGCGCCCAGGCTGCCGGCGTGCTCGTCGTCGTTCTCGCGCTCGTCCTCACCCTCGCGCTCGTCCGCCGCGACCTGCCGTCCCGACGCCGTCTGACCGCCCCGCGCACCCTGGTCATCGCCGGTGGTGCCGTCATCGCGGTGGCGGCCGCCCTCGTCACCTGGCTCGGCGGCCTGTCGACCTGGCCCACGTGGCTGTCGACCTCCGGCAGCCTCAGCGGTGCCCGCCACGCCCTGTGGGCCGACGCCCTCGAGCTGTGGTCGCAGCGTCCGCAGGCCGGGTCGGGGCCGGGCTCCTTCGTGGCCTCCTCGCCGATCGCGGCGTCGCGTCCCGACCTGTCCGAGGTGCACTCCTCGGTCCTGCAGGTCGCTGCCGAGCTCGGCCTGGTCGGCGTCCTGATGCTGGCGGGCCTCCTTGCCGCGGGCCTGGCCGTCGGGGCGCAACGCGGAGGTCGGGCGGCGCTCGTGGCCACCACGGCCTGGACCGCTCTGGCGGTGCACTCGATGATCGACCATCTCTACGAGTTCCCGCCCGTCACCCTGGCCGCGGGCCTCGTCCTCGGCTGGGCCTCGGCCCCGCACCACCGACCTGCTTGACCACGCGCCCACTGTCCGACCGGCCACGTACCCCGCTCAGCCCCATCCACCTCCTCCGCAGCCCCACCACTTCATCGAAAGGATGGGTTCTGTCACGAAAGGATGGGCAGAGGGCATCCCCTCGTGACACAACCCATCCTCTCGAAGCGGGAGAGACGGTCTGAGTCCCGACGCGCGAGGTAAGGGATGCGACTCAGGCCGCCCCCGACGACGCCGTCTCGCGCCCGCCCTCCGCCGCGGCCACGTGCCTCTCGCCCAGTGCGACGAACACCGCCGCGTTGAGGTCGAAGGCCACCTTGGCCTCCTCGACCACCCGATCGCGCTCCTCGCGCGTGAACGTGAAGGGGGCGGCGTCGATGAGGGCGCGGTAGTGGTCCTTGAACGGCTTGACCTTCTCGATCCCGGTGAAGGTGTAGAAGGTCAGATCGTCAGCGGTCATGCCGTAGTGGCGCTGGAGCATCCGCGCGATGGCCTGGCCGCCGGAGAGGTCGCCGAGATAGCGGGTGTAGGCGTGCGCCAGGTAGGTGGCCGCGTCCGCGATGCCCTCCAGCCGCGCCACGTAGGTCTCGGTCGCCGCCAGCACGGGGAGCTCCTTGCGCCAGGTCGGGCCGGCGAGGGTGGCGAGGTCCGCCTCCAGGCTCGGCACCCGCCGCAGCTCAGGCAGCACGAAGGCCGCCGCCACCGGGTCACCACCTGTCCCACCACCGACCAGCCGGTCACCCGCACCCTCGAGCGCGGTGTAGATCGCGTGGTGCTGACGGGCCAGGTCGACATACGCCGCACGGCCCAGGCGCCCGCCCATGAGGTCGCTGACGAAGGAGCGCGTCTCGGCGTGCTCGTGCTGCGGCCGGGTGGTGTCCCGCAGGACCTCGGACAGCGGCTGGGTGGTGGTGGCCATGGGGGCTCCTGGGTTGCTGACGGCGCGTCACGATCAAGTGTGCTGACAGTCTGTCGTCAACCCACCGGTCAGGCAAGCCTTACCTGGCCCCGACCCCGCACGACGGCGCACCACCACACCCGAGTGATCCACCACCGGCTCACCCTCACCCCGGCTCCGCGACCTCCTCGAGCGCGTCGATGTCCAGCAGCTCCACGTCTCGCCGCCCCTGCAGGCGAATGATCCCGCGGTCGGACAGCGCCGCCAGGCGCCGGCTCAGGGTCTCCGGCGTCGTGCCCAGGTAGCCCGCGACGTCCTGCTTGGCCATCGGGAGCCGCACCGCCACCACCGAGTCGCGCACGCTCACGGGCAGGTCGAGCAGGTAGGCCGCCACGCGAGCGCCGACGTCGCTGGAGGTGACCGCGGCCAGCAGCCGTTCGGTCGAGTGCAGCCGATCGGACAGCGTGCGCAGGATCCGTTGGGTGATGTCGGGGTAGCGCCCGAGCAGCGCCGAGAGGTCGTCGTGGTCCAGCGCGCACATCTGGCTGTCCTCGATCGCGACGACGAGGTCCTCGGACCGCTGCCCGGTGAGGAAGGCCCGCTCCCCCACCACCTCACCCGCGCCGGCGGTCCGCAGCACCTGCTCGTGCCCGTTGGCCGAGGTCTGACTGACCTTGAGCCGCCCGCTGTGCACCACGAGCACCCGGGTCACCGGTTGTCCGGGCAGGTGCACGGTCTCGCCCCTGGCCACCCGCAGGGGTCGCACGACCTCCGCCACCGTCTCCTGCTCGGCGCGCGTCAGCCCCTGGAAGATCGGGACCCGGACCACGCACAGATCAGGCTCGGACATACCCGGAATCTACCCGGCGCCCCTCACCTCGCACGGACTTGACCTGCGTCAAGGAGAATCCCGCGCCACCTTCCTAGATTGCGAAGACACCGCAATCCACGACGAAAGGACAGGTGAGATCGACATGACCACCACCGCCGCCACCACCCGCACGATCCTCAGGGCCGAGGGATTCTCGTGCCCCTCGTGCGTGGCCAAGATCGAGAAGCAGGTCGGCCGGCTCGACGGCGTCGAGAACGTCACCGTGCACTTCGCCTCCGCCCGTATCGAGATTGACCACGACCCGGTCCGGGCCTCGGTCGACGACCTCGTCGCTGCCGTGGCCAAGGCGGGCTACAGCGCCGCCCCCTCGGCGTTCTGACCCCCGGCCACTCACTCCACGTCAGGAGAGGGAGGGCGCCCCGCCCTCCCTCTCCTCATCGCCCCGGTCCTCCTCCAACCACCCATCACCAGCTTCTCCACCTCGCGACGGGAAAGGTCGTGACTCACGTGCACACGCTTCAGCGCCGGCTGCGCGGGAACTGGGCAGTTCCCGCGATCTCCGGTGCGCTCATCCTCATCTCCTTCGCCCTGCAGCACGTCGCCGGCGGCGCGGCGAACCTCGCGCTGACGCCCCAGTGGTGGCTCGACGCCGGACGGCACGCCACCCACGCCACGGGCGTCTTCACCCTGGCCGACGTGTTCATGCTGACCGCGGCGGTCGTCGCCGGCTACCCCATCGTGGTCAAGGCCCTGCGCGCCCTGACCGCGCGCGTCATCGGCATCGACCTGCTGGTCTCCGTCGCGGCGATCGGCGCCGTCGTCATCGGCAACTTCTGGGAGTCCGCCGCCGTCACCTTCCTGTTCGCCGTCGGGCATGCGCTGGAGTCGGCCACGCTGAGCAAGACCCGCTCGGCGCTGGCCGAGCTGGTGGCCGTCGCCCCGGACACCGCGATCGTCGTCCGCGACGGCGCGCAGCAGGAGATCCCCGCCGGTCAGGTCGCGATGGGCGAGGTCGTCCTGGTGAAGAACGGTGCGAAGGTTCCCGTCGACGGCGAGGTCGTCTCCGGCACCGGCGCCCTGGACGAGGCCTCCATCACCGGCGAGTCGATCCCCGTCGAGAAGGCCACCGGCGACCAGGTCTTCGCCGGCACCGTCTCCCGCGGCGGCTTCCTCCAGGTGCGCGCCACCGGGATCGGCGCCGACACCACGCTCGCCCGCATCATCCACCGGGTCGAGGAGGCCCAGGACGCCAAGGCGGCCACCCAGACCTTCATCGACCGCTTCTCCCGCTGGTACACCCCCGGCGTCATGGTGCTGGCCCTCGTCGCCGGCCTACTGACCGGTGACATCGTCCTCGCGCTGACGCTGCTGGTCATCGGCTGCCCCGGCGCCCTGGTCATCTCCATCCCGGTCGCCATCGTCGCCGGCATCGGCCGCGCCGCCCGCTCCGGCATCCTCATCAAGGGCGGCGAGTACCTCGAGACGTCGGCGCGGATCTCCGCGGTCGCCGTCGACAAGACCGGCACCCTCACCGAGGGTCGGCCCGAGCTGACCGACGTCGTCGTCCTCGACCCCGCGATGGACCGCACCGAGGTACTGGCCTGGGCCGCCGCCGCCGAGGCCGGCTCCGAGCACCCGCTCGCCCGCCCGATCCTCGAGGCGGCCGCGGCCCAGGGCGTCGCCCCGGATGCCATCGACGGCGCTGTCACCCCGGTCCCCGGCAAGGGCATCGCGTCGGTCGTGGACGGCCGCCAGGTCCTCATCGGCAACGCCGCCCTGCTCGCGCACCACGAGCTCCCCGAGCAGCCCGACGCCGAGCAGGTCGCCGACTCGCTCGCCGCTCAGGGGAGGACCCCGATGATCGTCGCGCTGGACGGCGCCGTCATCGGCGTCCTGGCGGTGGCCGACCAGGTCCGCACCGACGCCGCCGAGATGGTCGAGCGCCTGCACCGGGCAGGGGTGTCGACGGTCGTCATGCTCACCGGTGATACCCACCGGGTCGCCGAGGCCGTCGGCGCGGCGACCGGCGTCGACGAGGTCCGCGCCTCCCTGCTCCCGGAGGACAAGCTCGACGCCGTCGCGGAGCTGCAGCGTCAGGGGCACACCGTGGCGATGGTCGGCGACGGCGTCAACGACGCCCCCGCGCTGGCCACCGCCGACATCGGCGTGGCGATTGGCGCCGCCGGGTCCGCGGTGGCGGTGGAGACCGCGGACATCGCCCTCATGGCCGACGACCTGCTCAGGCTCCCCCAGGCCATCGACCTGGCGCGGCGCACCGCGCGGATCATGCGGCAGAACATCGCGGTCGCGCTGGCCACGGTGGTCGTGCTGCTGGCCGGTGTCTTCGCCGGTGGCGTGACGATGTCGGTGGGCATGCTCGTCCACGAGGCCTCGGTGCTGGTGGTCATCGCCAACGCCATGCGGCTGCTCCGGCTCCGCGCCGGTGCGGGTTCGAGCGCCGGCCGCACCCCGGAACGGCGGACCGAGCAGGATCAAGCCGTGCGACGCACACGGGACGATCGCGCAGCCGCCCGCTGAACCCGCGGTGGTCCCGCCGTGCGAGGGCAGCGCCACCGGGTCCGCCCGGTCGGCCTGCTCCGCCAGCCCCCCCAATCGAAAGGATGGGTCGTGTCACGAGAGGATGCCCTCAGTCCATCCGCTCATGACACGACCCATCCGCTCGTCGCAGAGGCCTCAGCGCTCACCGGACCCCGCCCCTACACCACCTCGACGCGCACCTTTCTGGCCTGCACATCCACCTCGGCCACGCGCACAGTCACCTCGGCGCCCAGCTCGAGGCCCTCCCCCTCGACGACGGCGTGCACCGCCGGCTCGGCCACCTGGACCTCACCGCGCTGCGGCTTCTTCTCGTCGACGTCCACGACCACCCCGCGCAGCTCCTCCCCCTCGCGGCCGCGCAGCACGAGAGCCTCCATGGCGTCGACGGCGCCGCGCTCGTACGCACTCGCCCTCCGACCGCCGGCACCCATCGCACTGGGTAGTTCGGGCAGCGCCTCCCGCACCCAGCCCGGCACCTCCGTATCCGCCGCGATCGCCAGGCACGCTTCGAGCCCGTACCGGTCGGCCAACCGGCGCAGCGGCGCGGTGACGTGTGCGTAGTCGGACGCGATCGCGGCGTGCTGGGTCGACACCACATCCCCGCCCTCGCCGTCGTCCCCGCCCTCACCGGGCGAGACTGGCAGCGCCAGGTACCCCGCCCCGCGGAACAACGCCGTCGCCTCGTTGAGGAACGCCGCCCCCTCGGGCGTGCTCGCCTTTACCGACCGCACGAGGTCCGGGTACGTCATGCCGTCCGGCCACGGCACGCCCAGCGCGTGGGCGGTCCGCCGCAGCTTCGCCACGTCCTTGCCCCTCGCCGGCGGCAACGTCCGCAGCACACCGACGCCCGCCCCGAGCATCATCTCCGCGGCCACGATCCCGGTGAGCAGGGAGATCTGCGCGTTGTAGCCCTCGACCTCCAGGACGGTGCGGCTGTCGAGGACGTACCGCCCGCCGTCGCCGAGCTCGACGACCTGCTCGGGCAGGTCGAGCGAGACCGCCCCGCGGGCGACCTCCTGCGCCTGCCGTGCCCGCCCCACCTCGGCCAGCAGTCGCGGCAGGTCCGCAGGCACACCCTCAGCCAGCGGAGCGCGCCCGTCGAGGGCGTCCTGCACCTGGTCGTACGTGAGCTGCGCCCGCGAGCGCACGAGGGCCCGCTCCACCGCGGAGGACCGCACCTCGCCGGTGGAGTCGATCCGCACGTCCCACACGCAGGCCGGCGCCACCTGGTCGGCCAGCAGGCTCGCGGCCCCCGCGGAGAGCACCTCCGGATGCAGGGGCACGGACCCGGTGGGTCCGTAGACCGTCATCGCCCGACGTCGAACCTCCTCGTCCAGCGCCCCGCCCGGCCTCACGAACGACCCGACGGACGCGATGGCGTAGCGGATGCGGTGCCCGTCGCCGTCGCGCTCGATGAGGACGGCCTGGTCGAGGTCGCGCGCGCCGGGCGGGTCGATCGTCACCAGGTCGAGGTCGGTGAGGTCCTTGGCAGGCAGGGCGGCGCCTTCGGCGGCGGCCTCCGCCTCGGCGAGCACCTCGGGGGAGAAAGCGGTGGGGAGCTCGAGCTCGGCGGCCAGGGCGTCGAGGGCGGCCTTGAGCTCGTCGGGGGCGGCGGTGTTGATGCGCAGGTGGCGTGTGGGCACGCGTAGACAGTAACGAGACCCGGGTCACTGCGGGGTGCGGAGGCCCGGATGCGGTCGCGAACCGTCGCCGTCACCCACGCCGACCCCGCCGCGCGACCACCGCCGCGGCCAGCTCCTCGAGCACGCCCTCCGTCGTCTCCCACGACATGCACGCATCAGTCACCGACTGCCCGTACGTCAGCCCGCTCGGCGCCGGCTCCTGCCGCCCCGCCACGAGGAAGCTCTCGAGCATCACGCCGGCGATCCCGCGCTCACCCGCCGCGACCGTCCCGGCGATCTCGCGCGCCACCTCGGCCTGCCGCACGTGGTCCTTGCCGCTGTTGGCGTGGCTCGCGTCGACCACCAGCCCGGACTCCAGCCCCGCCCGACGCACCAGCTCGAGCGCGGCCCCCACCGCGTCCGGCCCGTGGTTGCTACTCCCCCGCCCGCCGCGCAGGATGACGTGCCCGTCGGGGTTGCCGGCGGTGTCGACGAGCACGGCCCGCCCCTCGTCGTCGACGCCGAAGAACGTCTGCTCGGCCGCAGCAGCGACGGAGGCGTCGATCGCGACCTGCACGTCGCCGTCGGTCCCGTTCTTGAAGCCGACCGGCATGGACAGCCCGGACGCGAGCTGGCGGTGGACCTGCGACTCGACGGTGCGCGCGCCGATGGCCCCGTACGTCACGGTGTCGGCGATGTACTGCGGCGAGGTGGTCTCGAGGAACTCGCAGCCGGCGGGGACCCCGGCGTCGAGGACGTCGAGCAGGACGCGGCGGGCGAGCCGCAGACCGCGCGGGATGTCGTAGCCGCCGTCGAGGCCCGGGTCGTTGATGAGGCCCTTCCAGCCCACCGTGGTCCGCGGCTTCTCGAAGTACACGCGCATGACGACGTGCAGCTCGCCGTCGTGCCGCTCGGCCGCGACGGCGAGCCGGCGTGCGTAGTCGAGGGCGGCGTCCGGATCGTGGACGGAGCACGGCCCGACGACGACGAGCAGCCGGTCGTCCCGCCCGTAGAGGATCTCCTGGACCTCGTGGCGGGAGCGGGCGACGAGCTCCGCGGCGGCGGCCGGGAGCGGCTGCTCGTCGAGGACCTCGCGGGGCGTGGGCAGCGGGGCCATGCGTCGGACGCGCAGGTCGTCGGTGCGTTCGGCGCGTTCAGTGACGGTTGCGGTCATGCGGCTCTCCTCGGACAGAGGCGGTCCGCCCCGTCCGGAGCGCCCACCATGAATGGCAAAGGGCGCGGACCTCGCGGTCCACGCCCTGTCGGCTCCGGTTGCGCGCGTCAGCGGATCAACGCGCCGGCCGGGGCCGACACGCCAAACCAATACTGACGACTGATGCGCACGAGGGGAACGTACGCCAGGCGCTCCGGCGCGAGTCACGCTCGTCTCAGGGTTCGGGACGTTGCGGTGGTGTCCCTCGGGGGCCCGGTAGCCGACGCCGAACCCGCGCCGACCCATGCAGTTGGCGCCGACCCTAGAGGTTCGCCGCCGACCCATGCAGTTGGCGCCGACCCTAGAGGTTCGCCGCCGACCCCACCGACGACGTGGCCTGGCTCGGCGCACAACTACCTGGGTCAGCGGGAACTACCCGGGTCGGCGAAAGGCGGGGCGGGACAGTCAGCGAAGGGGGACGAGGCAGCAATGCCAACGTCGTAGGGGCCTTGCCGAGCCCGCCGAGCTCTGGGGCCGTGGGACATGCCAGCCTGGCCACTACCAGCGCAGACTCTGGAGGACTAGTGATCCCCGAGCACGACAGCGTCGAGGTGTTCCTCGGCATCGATGTCGGCAAGAGCGAGCATCACGCCGTCGCTCTTGACCGCACCAGCACAAAGCTCCTGGACAAACCGCTCCCGCAGGACGAGGCGAAGTGAACCGCGCCGGGTTCAGTGGAGAGTTGTGTGTGGTTCGGCGGCGGGTGCCGTCGAGGGGGTGAGGGCAGCGTAGTAGTCGTGTTCGTACGCTGAGGGGGCGAGGTGGTCGCACCAGGAGTGCGGGCGGGTCGTGTTGTACCAGTCGACCCATCGAAGGACCTCGAGCTCGACGTGCTCGAGCCGCTTTCAGGGCTCTTCGGACATTGGGTGGGGATCAGGGTGTGAGTCCGCCTGCGGCGAGGAGCATTCTGAGGCGGTAGTTCTCGAAGTTGCGGTAGCCGCGGGCGAGGCGGCGGTGGAGCTCGATGATCCCGTTGATGGCCTCGGTGCCGCCGTTCGAGGAACGTCCGGCGGTGAAGTAGGCCAGGAACGCTCCGCGCCACCTGCGTAGTGTCCGGCCCAGGCGCGCGATCTCAGGCACGGGGCACCGGTAGAAGGTCGCCAGGATCGTCTCTGCGATCTTCTTGCCTTCGGCCTGGTTCTCGGACCGGTAGGCGGCCCTCAGGTCCTGGGCGCAGCGCCAGGCGAGATAGACACTCTGGTGGGCCTCATCTGCGGTGATCGCGGTGGTGAGACGGTCGAGCTGGCGGTCGGTGAGGTTCTCCGCGCCGGCGCGGAGCAGCTTCTGGATGCCGTACAGCGGGTCGCCCTTGCGACCGCGGTGACCCAGGGTCTCTTGCTGGACGCGGCGGCGGGCGTCGTCGACGGCCTGGGTGCCGAGCTTGACGACGTGGAATGCGTCCAGCACGGCGACGGCGTCCTCTAGCTTGTCATCGATCGCGGCCTTGTAACCGGCGAAAGGGTCCAGGGCGGCGACCTGCACGCCGGAGCGGAAGTGCTCGCCGCGTTCGGTGAGCCAGTTCCTGTAGGCCGTCCCTGACCGGCCGGGGACGAGGTCGAGCAGCCGGGCACGCACTCGCCAGTTGCCCTTCGCATCGCGGTGACGGGTCAGGTCGACCATCCCGGTGAGCTCCTTCGGGCCCCGTTTGCGGGTAACGATGTGGTGCCAGACGTGCTCATCGACCCCGAGAGACCGCACGCCGCCGAACCGGTCCTCGTCGTCGGCCATCGCTTCCAGGCGGGGCCGGATCGCGCGCCACAACGTCTTCCACGCCGTCCCGAGCCGACGGGCGAGGCCCTGGATCGTGGCGTGCTCGCGACGCAGCTGACCTATTGCCCACTCGATCGCCCGGCAGGTGATCGATCCGCGCGGAGCGACCAGACCGGGATGCTGCTCGACGACCATCCCGACCGGGCAGTGCGGGTCGGGGCACCGCCAGGTCCGTTGACGCCACAGGATCTGCACTGGCACCACCGACGGCACGTCGCGCAGGACCCGCCGTCGTCGGCCACGGCTGGGCGCGATGACACCGCAGGCCGGGCAGCCCATCAGCTGCCACGGCGTAGAAACAGTGACCCTCACGACCGCGTCCGTCCGCTCGACGGCCTCGACATGCAGCCCGGGGATTCCGACCAGCTCGTCACAGCGGTCGCAGGGATCAGTAGAAGGCGCGTCCGGGCACCACGTAGCGTTGGGCATCGTCGAGGTCCTCGAGTAGAGCAGTTGCTTGGTCGCTACTGATCATCGAGGACCTCGACCCCTACCCCCGGATGCTCACCCCCGCGCGTCACCCTCCCCACCCAATGTCCGAAGAGCCGCTAAAAGGACCCGGAGCATCAAACGCGCACAGCCATCGAGGAATGCCGTAAACGCCGATGGTCAGTCGCCTAACCAGGGTACCTTGACCTCCGCGGAACGAGGCGCTTAAGAAGAGGCGCCTCACTCCACCGGAGCTGTAGAACCTCGAACGACAATCGTCGTCGGCACGTTGATCTCTTGAGGTGGCGTGCCGTCGTCTTGGAGCCGACACAGGAGGGCAGTGGCTGCCGTCCTACCCATCTCCATCGCGTCACGCGCCAGCACGGTAATGCTCGGCTGGTGAAGCTGGGTAATCGGGATGTCGTCGCAGGCCACTACGGAAACATCCGAGGGGATCTCGACCTGTCGATCGTGAGTTAGACGCAACGCCCCGGCCGTGATCTGATTTCCACCGCAGATGATCGCAGTCGGCGGTTCAGGATGGTTCAAGAGTTGCGACATTGCTTCATAACCAAACGGCTCAGATAGCGCCGCCGAAAGGATTAGTTCCTCGTCGACTGCAAGTCCGAACTCCGTCATTGCATCAATGAACCCCGCTCGACGCTCGCGTGATGGTCGAGTGCTGTATGAGCCGATGATCAGACCGATCCTCCTGTGCCCAAGACCGTGCAGGTGATCGACAATCTTCTTCATGCCCCCACGGTGGTCGGAGATCACGGCGTCCACATCAGCAAAGTCAAGACTGCGATCGAGCAGGACTTGGGGCACGGCCGAACGCTCCAGCAGTTCGCGAAGCCCAGCGCTCGTCTCGTCAGTCAGCGACAGGATCAGACCGTCCACACGCCGCTGGAGCAGGACCCGGATCGCTTCGACGTCACTGCCATCTTCACGGTCGCCTGCCGCATCGGCAAGCAGCACCGCATAGCCTTTGGACCGCAGATGCTCGGAGGCCCCCGCGACGATCTCAGCGAGGAACGGGTTGAGGATGTTGCCGATCAGGATGCCGATCGTCCGTGACTCTCCGCTCCGCAATGCTCGTGCGACGAGGTCGACCTCATACCCAACCTCCGAGGCCGCTTTGAGGACGGACTCACGCATATCTTCCGACACATCGGGGTGCCCGGAGAACACACGGGAGACAGAAGCGGGCCCGACTCCGGCCTGGGCGGCCACCATCTT
>NZ_JBNDMZ010000014.1:35196-81474 GCF_049856295.1 Georgenia sp. Z1344
TTGATGGTGGCCGCCCGGGGCCGCTGCTTTCGGCTCAAATCAGTGCCTTCCGCTGACTACGTGGGTGCCGGGCAGCTGCGCGTCGGCCGTGCTGAGTTCATCCACCTTACTCGGCGTCCACCCGGTGAGCCTCGATCCAGTCCCAGTCAAGGTTCAGCCCTAGGCCGGGCCCCTTGGGGACCTCATAGATGCCGTTCCGGGGATTGAGCGGCTCGGCGTGGATTGCCCACACCAGTGGGTCTCGGGCCGGCGCGAAGACCTCGACGGGGCCAGGATTCGGTGTGCTCGTCAGGAGGTGCGCTGAGATCTGTCCCTCCTCGTGGTGCGCCATCTGCACACCGTAGGCGGAACACATCCCTGCCACGCGTAGCCACTCGGTTGGGCCACCCGCCCATGATGCGTCGTAGTTGCAGACATCGATCGCGCCGTTCTCCAACAGTTCACGCACGCCCTGGCGTGACGTCTCGCTCTGGCCCGCGGCGACCCGCACACCACCCTGATAACGAACGTCGCGCAGCCAAGTCTTGTCGTGATACCAGCGGACAGGCTCTTCGAACCACACCAGTTTCGAACGATCGATCTGCTCGAGGAACTTCACCGATTCCGCGAGCGTGTATCCCTGGTTGGCGTCTGCCATCAGCTGGAAGTCGTCGCCAGCAGCGTCCGCCATCGCCATGAAGCGGCTGGCATCGATCGAGGGGTTTGCACCGCCAATCTTCATTTTGCAGCCGCCGAGACCCAAGCCTCGCAGATAGTCGACCTCCTCTGCGAGCTCGGAGTTGGACTTGTTGTAGTAGCCACCGATCGCGATAATCTCGATGCTGTCCTGGTAGGCACCCCACAACCGATTGAGCGGGAGATTCGCTGCTTTCCCGACGATGTCCCACAGCGCGGAGTCGATGGCGGACATTGCCATGATGACGAGTTTTCGATCACGCAAGATATCGAATGTGACTGGAAGCATGTCGTTCCAGAGCTTTTCGACGAACAGTGGATCCTTTCCCTTGATCAACGGGAAGAGCTCGTCCTTCATGATGGCTGCGATCTCGTGCTGAGTGTCTATCTCGTCACCGTTGTAGGTCAGCCCGACAATGCCGTCGTCTGTCGCGATGCGCGTGACCAGGGTGGCGCGCTGGGTCATGCTGTACTTCGACCCGGAGAACTTCTCCGGAAGATCGACGACAACGGGGATGATATCAATGTCAATGATCTGCACTTTTGATTCCTTCAGTTCGAGTTCGACGCAACAGGCACATCGCCACTGTCGGGCATCGACGCCCTTTTTCGATTCCTACGCCAGAGCCACCAGAGGAGGAGCACAATGCCGGCTCCCGCGCCGATGTAGTTAAGGATATTGTTCGGGTAGAAGAGGACTGCCGCTGCGGCGAGGATGCTAACCGATTCCCACCACCGGAGCTTGCGACCTGCATACCTCGCCATTGCAATCGCCAAGAGGGCCGCACCAGCCGTCACGGCAAGGGATGTCCAGATGATCGAACCAGCCGGTCCCTGCAGAAGGAGCTCCGGTCGCAGCACGAATACGAACGGGAGCACGAAGGCGATCGCGGCGATGCGCATGGCCGTAAGGCTCGCGCGGAACCAGTCGGTCCCGGCGATCGCAGAAGCCACGAACACCGTTGCGCCGATGGGTGGCGTGAGCCCCCCGAGAACGGCGAAGTACAGAGCGAACATGTGAACGCTAAGCGGGGTCGCGCCAAGCTCGATCAGAGCCGATCCCGTGATCGCGATAGCGATCAGGTAGGAAGGCACGGTGGGGAGCGCGAGCCCGAGCACGATGTTGATGATCGCCGCGAGGACAAGTGCCAGGATGATCGATGCCGATGCGATCGAGAAGATCAACGAGCCCACGTTCAGAGCGACGCCCGTCGTGCCGATGCCTGCGACAACGATCTGCGAGCCGGCAACCAGTACGCCGATGGTGGCTGCAGTCAGGGCGCCGTTGCGGCAGCCGATGACAATGTCCTTGCCGAACTCGAGGATCGACCGACGCTTCCAGAAGACCTGAACGGCCAGAGCGCTGACCAACAGGACGACGGTGGCTGCGAAGCCAGCCATGCGGACTGGGTACGCCATGATGATGAGTGCAAGAAGCGCGCTGACAGCCGGAATGAGGATGACGAGCTCGTCGACGAAGTCGCGGACCCTCGGGATCTCCTCGCGCTTTAGCCCCTTCAGGTTGTGCAACCCAGCCTCGGAATCCACAGTCAACCAGAATGAAATGTAGTAGATGATTGCTGGGATGATGGCAGCGAGGACGATCGAGTAGTACGACATCCCGAGCAGCTGGGCCATGAGGAATACAGCCGCTCCCATGATTGGAGGTGTCCACTGTCCACCGGTGGAAGCCGTGGCTTCGACGGCCGCTGCGAACCGTTTGGGGAATCCGTACTTCTTCATCATTGGGATCGTGATGACGCCTGTACTCGCGGTGTTGGCGACCGCGCTTCCGTTCACCATGCCGAACAGCGCGCTGGAAAGCACGGACACCTTGCCGGGACCACCGCGCAGGCGGCCTGCGACAACGAGCGACATCTTCAGGAAACCGTCGCCCCCACCGAGCTTCATGAGCAGCGCACCGAAGATGACGAAGATCGCGATCTGTGTCGCGGACGTAGCTGTCACGCTGCCGTAGATTCCGAGCGGAGATGTGAACGAGTTGGCAATGACCGACTCGAAAGTCTGTCCGGAGTGACCGAAGATCCCCGGTATGTAACTGCCGAAGATGCAGTACAAAATCGTGACGAGCCCGATGATCGGGAACGCCCAGCCCATGGCTCGTCGGCAGGCATCGAACAGCACGACGACCATAAGGGTGCCGATGATGATGTCGGCTTCGGTCGGCCGCGCATAACCGAGCTCGTAGACGATCCTGTCGAACTCCGACCAGACGTATATCGTGGCGATGATCGCGATGGCGATCTCCAGAATGATGGCCACTCTGTCGATCGCCTTGCCGACGTCGGTAGTCGGCTTCTTCGAGCCGGTCGCAGACTTGACGTTGAACAGACAGAGAATGATTGCAAAGACGACGTGAATAGTCGTCTGTTTAATCCCGGCTAGCGGGCCTGCTCCGGCCGTCCAGACGTGGAAGGCGGCGGACCCGACGGCAACAACGTTGAGAAGCGCCACCGCGGTCTTCTCGAAGCGGCCGCGTGGCGCTTCCTCGGTCTCGTCGTCGACGATCGCCTCGGCTTCCTCCGCGAAAGTCGAGGTCATCGGATCATGTCTTCCGGAATGTCGATGCCCTGCTCCTCGTAGTAGCGCGCGGCGCCCGGGTGGAGCGGCAGGAGTAGTTCGTCGATCGCTACCTCGGGAGTCAGGCCCTCGGTCTGGGGAAGACGCTCGTTGACCTCGTCGATGTTCTCCCAGAACTGGGCGGTGACCTCGTACGCGACGTCCTCGGAGAGCTCCGGAGCCGCCGCGACGATGACACCCCAGTACCCAAGTGTCTGGATGTCGTTGGGAACGTCCGAGTAGGTGCCGCCCGGGATGTCGACAGGAACGATCGCCGGGTTCTGATCCTGGACGGTGGCGATGTCCTCATCGGCGAAGTTGATGAGGTTGATCGGCCTGCTGGACGAGGCTTCCAGGATCGCTCCCGTTGCCTGCACTCCGGCTCCCCGGTAGGAGAACCCTTCGATCTGCCGGCCAGCGTAGGCCGAGACGGCATCTCCAAGTCCCGCCTCGTAGTAGTCGGGCGTGACACCGAGCGCTTCGAGCGCGTCCATGGTGATCTGCGTCGAGCCGCCGCCGATTGGGCCGGCGTTCCAGTGCAGGCCGTCGAGATCCGCCGGCGTCTCGGCGTCGGTGTCGGCACCGACGACGAGCTGCCAGAGCACGATAGAAATCGGGTAGAGAGCAGCCAGCTCGTGCTCCCCCAGGGCAGTCTCGGCACCCTGGACGTCGATCATGCCGAGATCGACTTCACCCGCGTCCATCCGGATGGCGTTCTCCTCGGAGCCTG
Organism: Georgenia sp. Z1344; assembly: GCF_049856295.1. Lineage (GTDB taxonomy): Bacteria > Actinomycetota > Actinomycetes > Actinomycetales > Actinomycetaceae > JB111. The sequence goes on from NZ_JBNDMZ010000014.1 coordinate 39,182, forward strand.
CACTCTCCTGAACCGTGATGTCGAGGGCTGAACTTTCTTCAATCAGTGCCATGCTCTCGGCGCCGTAGAGGTACCAGTCGGTGTCGCTGGGCCCCCAGGACGTGGCGAGGCTGGCACTCGTTCCGCTCTGTCCTCCCTGTTCATCCTCGTCCGGCGCGCTGAGGCCGCCTGTGTCGCCTCCGCATGCAGCAAGGGCGAGGGTGGCTGTGAGCGCGGCACCTGCAAGAGGTAGCTTCGTTGACTTGCCCATCTCGGTACACCTCCGTTGGTGTGAGTTGTGTAGTCGTTGGTCGGGGGAACTATTCGGGGTGGATAGTTGTCTGTCGGATCGTCCAGGCGTCGAGCTGCCCGGAATCGGGGGTGATGCCGAGACCAGGACGTTCACTAAGCACCAAGGCGCCATTCACCAACTCGGGTTTCTCCCCATACAACCTGGCCCAGAGTGGATCTCGATCGGAGTCGGGGAACGTCTCGCAGTGGACTTCACCGGAGAGCGCGGCGAGGAAGTGACCGTGGATGTGGCCGTCGTGGTGCGGTGCCACGGCAACGCCGCGGAGATTGGCGTAGGTTGCGACTTCCATCCACGCAGTCAGGCCGCCAGCACGGGTGCAATCGGTCTGCAGGACCGAGATCACCCCCTCGTCCACGAGCGACGCACTCGACCACTGATGAATCTCCTGCTCACCCGCAGCCATGCGGAGGCCGGACTCGTCACGGAGTCGACGAAGGTGGTGCGTGCCGAGGTGCCAGTGGATGGGTTCTTCCATCCAGAAGACGCCGAGGTCACTGAATGCACGCCCTGCCGTGAGCGCCTCGTCGAGGTCCCAGCCGCCGTTTGAATCCGCCTTGATTCGCAGGTCAGGGTGGTCGTCCCGGATCGCACGTACTCTCGCTATGTCGACCTCCGGAGCTCGTCCGGTCTTGATCTTCACCGCTGTGAATCCAGCGTCGACGTATGCGCCAATTTCAGCGAGCAACGAGTCGATTCCGGGGTCGTCATTATCGCCGTTCGGGTAGTAGCCGCCCGTCGCGTAGGCCGGTAGCACCGGATTATCCGCTCCTAGGAGCTTCCAGAGAGGGAGCCCTGCCGTCTTGGCGCGTGCGTCCCAGATCGCGATGTCGAGCGCGGATATTCCGGCGAGGAGCTGGAATCGGTCGCGCATGCCGAAGTGCGGCTGACCGGTAGCCACAGCCTCACGCTTGCCAGTGGAGACTGCGAACAGGTCGCGCCAGATCGCCCGAACCTCCCACACGGATCGACCGAGCACCAGTGGCGCGAGGGTGTCCGTGACGAGGTCGGCGATCGTCGTCATTGGGTTGCCATGTGCCTGCCCGTAGCCGAGAACGCCTCCCGCCGTCCGGACGGTGACGAACACCTGTCCGGCGGTGGCGTACGCCTGTTGCGACATCCAGTACGGCTTGTTCAGGGGGACTTCCAGGATGCGTACGTCGACCTGGTCGATCAGTGATGAGCCCATTCTCATCCTTCCGGTATCGGTACCGGTAACGTAACCAGTTCGGATTCTCCGTGTCAATCCCCTGTCCGGCACCGCCTGGCGGCGGTACCGGACAGGCGGTGCCGGCCTCTGCTGTCGGAGCCCCGACTTACCGCCCGAGGTCCCGTCCCCGACGGGCGGTGACCGCGCGGGGCCCGGGGCTAGGCCGATGGAACATGACTGCGGTGTGCATGACGGCTCAACCATCGTTAGGCAACGGTCCACTTGGAACGCTGGCACTCATGGCTTCTCCGAGCACAGCAGAGACTGGACCGCGTGCCGACGGACTACTCAGCCGAGCTCGGTGCTCTGTGCTGGTCCGGATGTCGCTCGCATCGAAGCAATGCCGGTCCTCTCAGGACGCGGGCATGCCGACGCTCGGATTGCAGGCACAGGGCGCCGAGTCACACCTGTCGCGCTGAGAACTCTTCCTGCGCCACACCGTCACCATGGCAGTCGAACCCGAAGTCGACGAACAGTCAGCGATCCACGAGTTGCAGGCCCACCCGCCGACGAACCCCATACAACGAGCGCCCCACCCGCTGACGCCGTCAGCCGGCTCGGCGGGATTCTGTGAGGTGGGCGGGAACGTGCGAGGGCGGCAGGGTCGGGCGGAGAGGGACATGCCCGACGACGACGAACGCCCGCCCGCCGCTGGAGACGTCATCGCACCTCAGCCCGACGCCGCACCCACCACGTCGCACCACCTCACCCGGCCTGCCGCGTCACGTCCTCCAGCTCGAACTTCCCCGTGCGCAGCCCGCGCAGCAGCTTCCACGTCCGCGTCACGCGCGGGATCGTGATGATGAGCAGCCCGCCGAGCATGTTGAACGGGATCACCAGGCCGAACCACTGGAGGAAGTCCCCCACCGAGATGTCCGCGCCGGCCAGCATCGCGGCGAAGATGACGATCGCGTTGAGTGCCCCGTGCAGCATCCCCAGCCCGATGAGCAGCAGCCCGGAGCTCATGCAGATGATGGCAGCCACGACGTCGTTCGACGTGCCCTGCTGCATCCGGGTGGACAGCGTGATCGTCGCACCGGCGAGCAGGGCGAGCGCGATCGTCACCGTCAGCGAGGGCTGCTCGAGGTACGACGTCGCCGACGAGATGATCGTCGCGTGGTACCCGGGCAGCGCGAGCACGATGAGCCACGCGAACATCAGCCCGCCGGCCAGGTTCATCACGAGGCTGCTCGACCACAGCCGGACCACCTGCAGCCACGTCCCCTGCCCCGCGAGCACCGCGTTGATGGGCAGGAGGAACTCCTCGGTGAACAGCTCCGAGTGCGCGAGTCGCAGGGCAAGGAGCCCGACGCCGAACGCCATCCCCGCCAGGATCGTCGAGCCCGTGGCGTCCTTGACGAGGATCATCGCGAGGATCCCGAGGCCGACGTCCACGCCACCGAAGAACCCGGTGACGAGGAGCTCGGGCCACGTCCGGTTGAGCCGTTTCGACCCCTCGCGCACGGTGGTGGCCACCTCGCCGACGAGCTCGTCCTCGACGTCGAAGTCGGTCGTGCCCAGCCGTCGCCGCTGCTCGCTCTGATCCATCCGGTCAGCGTAAGGACGCCGAGCTCTCACCGCCGTTCGGGCCCGTGCGTCGGCGTCGGATACGTTCCACGCCCGACGACGACGCCCGCCGTTCACCGCCCGCCCACCAGTGCGACCGGCCGCGCACCTACGATCGGGAGACGTGGTGTCCTCCCCCGATCCCGACGCCGAGCCGTCGCCCGACCCAGGCGACAGCTCCGCCCGCCGGCCGACCGCGACCCCGCGACTCGGCACCGCACGCCGGGCGGTCGCCCGCGGCCTCGCAGTCATCGGCCTCGACGGACGCGCCGACCGCTACCTCGTCGGCCTCGCCGTCCTCTGGCTGCTCTGGACGCTGACCGCGACGGCCGCCAGCGCCCACCCGTTCATCGACGCCGCCCCGCACCTCGCGGCACCGGTCGTCCTGCTCGTCGGCATCGTCGCCGGGCGACACCTCTCCCGCCGCGTCCCGGGGTGGACCGTCGCGACGGTCCTGACGATCGGGGCGCTCGTCGTCGTCGTGGGGATCCCGTTCTACGCGAACGCGCAGGCCGCGATCGGCGTCCAGCTCGTCGCGCTCGCCGGCCTGCTCCGACTCGGCACTGACCCCGGCGACGCTCGCACCAGCACGCACCTCAGCGTCTCGACGACGATGCTCCTCGTCGTCGCCGTCCTGCTCGCGGCGCGCGCCCAGGCCGGGATGGTCCTCGTCCTCGCGACGGCGGCGGTCGTCGCCCTCGTCGTCGCCACGCGCCGCGGCCCACCAGTGCGCACCGTCGCGGCGGTCGGGGCGGGTCTGGGCCTCGCCGCAGCGGTGGTCGTCGCGTGGCTCGGCAGCCGCGAGACGTGGCCGGGATTCCTCGCGGCCGAGGGCAGCCTCAGCTCGGCCCGCCACCGGCTCTGGGGCGACGCCCTCGACCTGTGGGCGCAGCGCCCGCTCACCGGGTCCGGTCCGGGGTCGTTCGTCGAGCACTCTGCCCTCGCCGCGGGGAACGCGAAGCTCTCCGAGGTCCACTCCGACGTGCTGCAGGTGGGCGCGGAGCTCGGCGCCGTCGGGGTGGTGCTGCTGCTCGCGATGTTCGTCGTGGCCTACGGGGTGGCCACCCGCGGCTCGCGCGCCGCCGCCGCGATCGCCGCCACGGCCTGGACCGCGCTGGCGATCCACTCGAGCATCGACCACCTGGCCGAGTTCCCGCCGCTGGTCCTCATGGCCGGCGTCGTCCTCGGCTGGGCGGGCACGCATCGCGCGTCACGAGGGGCGGCCACCGAGACGTTCGAACGCCCGACGACGACGACACCCCGCCGCTGACGACTCCGCTCGACGACGAACCCAGACGTTGCGTGCCGACCCTAGAGGTTCACCGCCGAACCCAGACGTTGAGTGCCGAACCTAGAGGTTCACCGCCGAACCCAGTCGTGGTGTGCCGACCCTAGAAGTTCATCGCCGAACCCAGTCGTTGTGTACCGACCCTAGAGGTTGACCGCCGAGCCAGCGGACGACGTCACCTGGGTCGGCGCACAACTACCTGGGTCGGCGGCAACCTGTGAGGTCGGCGCACAACTACATGGGTCGGCGGAAGGTGCTGGGGTCGGCGCGCAACTACCTGGGTCGGCGGGAAGAGGTGAGGTCGGCGCACAACTACATGGGTCGGCGGTGAGTGGTGGGGTCGGCGCTGCCGAGGCTCCGGCGCTGCTCGCTCCGATCCTTCCGATCAGCGACGAGCTCCGCGGGCCCGACCGCCTGCCCGCCGTCGGGCACCGGCTGCCCGTCGACGCGTGCCTACGACGAACCGCTGGTTCGCGGATTGCTCGCCCCGGCCTCGCGCGCCTCGCGGGCCGAGGCGACGTCGTCGATGATGACGACGATGTGCCGCATGCCGGACAGGAGGGAGCCGTAGAGCGGCCAGCTCTCCGCCGGGAGCTCGTGCTCGTGGGACACGTCCCGCGCCAGGGCGGTCAGCCGGCCGAGGACCGGCTCCACGTCCGCGTCGGGATCGGCGACGGCGTGACCCGTGTCGCGCACGATCGTGGTCCACCGCTCGCGGAACTCCTCGTCCCACGCGCCCTCGGCGTAGGCGGCCTCGTACAAGGTCCGGGCCAGGTGACGCAGGTGCGAGACCCCCTCGTCGACGCGCTCGAGGATGTTCTCGTAGCCGACCTCCTCGCCCGTCCTCGACCGACGAGCGAGGCGCTCCCGGGGGTTGTACCGCCGGCTCTCGGTGGCGAAGCGCACCGACTGCCACGCGGTGTCCAGCTCGTGGGTCATCGACTCGATCTCGTCCCGCCACGACTCGGCCTTGTCGGTCTCCCAGGATCTCGAGAACTCGTCGGCCATGTCGACCAGGACGTCCCCCATCCGGCGGTTGATGCTGTCCACGTACCGCGAGGCCTGCTGATCGCGCAGCGGCGGGATGACCAGCAGGTTGACCGCGACCCCGATGACCACGCCGAGGCCGACCTCGATGATGCGGTCGAGCAGCAGCGGTTGCTGCTCGGAGAATCCGCTGCCGAGGACGAAGATCGCGGTGGTCGCGATCGCGACGCCCTCGTCGCGGATCCAGCTGATTCGCGCTCCGGCCAGCCCGACGAACAGTGCGAGAGCGAAGGTCCACACGTTCACCCCGAGGTAGGCGCCCACGAGGAACGACAGCCCGACGCCCAGCGCCGAGGCCACCGTCGACTGCACCCCGCGCGACAGCGATCGGTGGACCGTGGCGTGCACGGTCAGCAGCGCCGTCCACGGAGCGAGGAAGGGCAGCGGAGAGCTGAGCACGGTGGTTGAGACCCACCACGCCGCGGTGGCCGCGGCGACGCTCTTGAGGATCTGCAGCAGGTCGGTCGTGAACTGTGGCCGCAGGGCCAGCTCTCGCAGTGGACGCATCCGCCCATCGTCCCTGCACCCGGCGCCGCCCCTGCCGGCCACCTCGCCGTGCGAGACGGTCCGCGCTGTGGTGCACTGCCCGTGACGGCGTGCGCTCGCGCGCGTCGACCCGGCACACCGTGAGGAGGCCAGTCGTGAGCGTGGGTCCTGCGCGCCGGCCCGACGTCTGCGTCGTCGTCCCCGCGCGTGACGAGGAGGCGCTGATCGGGCGCACGCTCGACTCCCTGCGGGCGGCCGCCGGAGCGGCCGGGGCGGAGGTGAGCGTCATCGTCGTCGCCGACTCGTGCACCGACGGCACCGCGGCGATCGCCCGGGCCTGCGGCGCGGAGGTGCTCGAGATCGACGCGCGCAACGTCGGTGCCGCCCGCCAGGCCGGCTGCGACCGCGCCCTGCTGTCCGGCGCCGCACCGGACCCGCGCTCCTGGATCGCGACGACGGACGCGGATTCCGTGGTCCCCGAGGACTGGGTCGCGGCGCACCTTCGATACCGGTCGAGGCAGGTCGACCTCGTGGTGGGGACCGTCGCGCTTGAGGGCGGTCACGCCGAGGACCCCCTCGCCCGCGCCTGGGCCGAGCAGTACGCGAGCGCCGTCAGCGCGCGCGGCCACGACCACGTGCACGGCGCCAACCTCGGCCTCTCCGCGCAGGCCTTGCGGCTCCTCGGCGGCTTCCGACCGCTGCGGACCGGCGAGGACGTCGACCTCGTGCGCCGCGCCGCGGCCCGCGGGCTGTGCACGGTGCGCGCCCTGGACATGCCCGTCGTCACCTCCCGCCGCACCGCCGGCCGCGCACCCGCCGGCTTCGCGGGCGACCTCGCCGACCTGGCCGAATCCCTCGCCCCGGCCGGGACCTGCCCCGCGTGACAACCGCCCCGACGCGACCGACGGACCACCCGGCCTCGCCCGACGGCCACCGCAGCGTGGGGCACGGGCGCGCATCCCTTCGCGGAGCACGAGACCGCAGCACATCCCGAGCACAGGAAGGACCGTGATGGCGACACCGTCGCACGAGCACGAGCACGAGGAGCGAGCCCCGGGCACGGACGGGCCGACGGCGAGGCGCCCGTGAGCTCCGCGCGCGGCACCTACGGCCGGCTCCTCGCGGGGCTGGAGCTCCCGCTGCCGGGCCGCGGGAGAACCCTCGCCCGCTGGCGCGCGCTCGCCGAGCTGACGGCCGCGAACGTGGTGACCGGCCGGCTCGCCGAGGCGCACGCCGACGCCGTCGCGATCACCACCGACCTCGGCGCGCCGGAACTGGTGGAGCCCGGCTCCCACTGGGGCGTCTGGGCGGCCGAGCCACCCCGCCCCCGGCTCTACGCCGCCGAGGCGGGCGGCAGCTGGACGCTGACCGGCACCAAGCCGTGGTGCTCGGGCGCGTCGCTGTGCACGCACGCGCTCGTCACCGCCACGACCGACGACGACGGCGCGGTGGCACTGTTCGCCGTCGACCTGCGCCTGCCCGGGGTGCGCGCCGTGCCGGACACCTGGCCGGCCGTGGGTATGGCAGACAGCGACTCAGGATGGGTGGAGCTCGAGGGCGTCCCCGCGCGCCGCCTCGGCAGCCACGCCGACTACCTCGACCGACCCGGCTTCTGGCACGGCGGCGCCGGCGTGGCCGCCTGCTGGTTCGGCGGGGCCGCGGGCGTCGCGGCTCCCCTGCTGGCGCGGGCCGCCCGTCCCGGCGCCTCTGACCTGGTCCGCGCACACGCCGGCGCGACCGCTACTGAGCTCGGGGCCGGGTGGGCGATGCTCACCGAGGCCGCGGCGACGATCGACGCCGACCCCGACGACCGGGACGGCCTCCGCGCGGCGCGGGCGCTCGCGGTGCGCACCCGCATCGACCGCCTCGCCGCCACCGTCGTCGAGCGCGTCGGCCGGGGCCTCGGCGCCGGTCCCCTGTGCGCGGACGGCGACCATGCCCGGCGCGTGGCCGATCTCGGTGTCTACATCCGCCAGACCCACGCCGAGGCCGACGAGGCCCAGATCGCCGCCGAGGTCGCCGCCCGCGCCGAGGCGGGCGAGGACGCGACCACCCTGTGGGAAGCGATCATCGGGTTCTCCCCCACCGGGGCGAACGCCCCGGAACGAGCCCCGGCAGCGGACCGTCCGGCGAGCACCGACGATGATGCCTGAGCCGCTCTTCCGCGCCGAGGACCCGCCGGCCACGTCCGAGCCGTCGCTGGCCCGGTTCGAGTCCCGACTCGCGCCGTGGACGCTGCGCGCGGCGCGGACCGGCGACCACCGTCCTGCCGACCAGGCACCCGACGACGCCGCACCACCCGAGATCGCCGCGGCACCGGCGCTGCTCGTGCTCTCCCCGCACCCCGACGACGAGGTACTCGGCGCCGGCGCCCTCATCGGCACGGCCGCCCGCGAGGGGATCCCGACGCTCGTGCTCGCCGTCACCGACGGCGACGCCTCCCACCCGCCCGAGCTCGTCGCACCGGCGGACCTTGCCGAGCTCCGCGCCGCGGAGTCCCGCGCCGCGCTGGCCTCGCTCGCGGGGCTGGCCGCCGACCCGGACCACGAGATCCGGCGCACCCGGCTGCGGCTGCCCGACGGGCGAGTCACCGAGCACGAGGACGCCCTCGCCGAGCGCATCGGCGCGGCGCTCGGCCGACTCCCGCCGGGGACGTGGGTGGCCGCACCGCTGCGCCACGACGGGCACCCGGACCACGACGCGACCGGGCGCGCCGCCCGCCGAGCCCTGGCACGAGTCCCGACGGCGCGGCTCGTCGAGTACCCGGTGTGGCTGTGGCAGCACACGCAGCCCCACGAGCACCCGGTCATCGACTGGGGCAGCGCGCGGGCGCTGGTCGTCGACGACGAGCTCGACCACGCACGGTCCGCAGCCATGGACGCGTTCCGCTCGCAGATCAGCCTCGACCTCGGCGTGCCCACCGGCCGCGCCGGCGTAGACCCGGAGCACCAGGTGGTCCTGCCCCGCCGGGTGCGGGACCGGATGCTGCGCCGCCGCCAGGTCGTTTTCCCCCACCCGGCGGCCGGGTTCGCCGCGATCTACGACCGCGGGGAGGACCCGTGGTCGGTCACCGGGCGCTGGTACGAGGAGCGCAAGTACGCCCTGACGGCGGCGCTGCTGCCGCGGCGGACCTTCCGGCGGGGCTACGAGCCGGGCTGCTCGATCGGCGGACTCACGGCGCTGCTGGCCGAGCGCTGCCAGCAGCTCCTCGCCACCGACGTCGTCCCCGCCGCGCTGGAGACCGCGCGCGAGCGCGTCCCGCCTCCGCACGTGGACTTCCGGGTGGGCGGCATCGCCGACTGGCCCGCGGGAGAGCTCGACCTCATCGTGCTCAGCGAGCTCGCGTACTACCTCGACGACACAGAGTTCGAGGACACCCTCCGCCACGCGCGCGAGTCCCTGGCGGTCGACGGGGTGCTCGTGGCGGCCCACTGGCGGCACCCGATCCCCGGCGCCTACCGGAACGCGGACGCGATCCATCGGGCCCTGGCGGACCAGCCTGGCTGGGCGCGGCTGGCGTCCTACCGGGACGAGGACATGCTCATCGAGACGTTCGGCCCGCCGCGCCCGAGCGTGGCGAGCGAGGAGTTCCTCGGCGGCGACTAATCGGGCGCTGCGCACCACCGGCCGACGTCGAACCCAGACGTTGCGTGCCGACCCTAGAGGTCCCCTGCCGAGCCAATAGACGGCGTGGCCTGGCTCGGCGCACAACTACCTGGGTCGGCGGGAGGTACTGAGGTCGGCGGACAACTACACGGGTCGGCGGAGGGGAGGACGAGCCGACGTCGAACCCAGACGTTGCGTGCCGACCCTAGAGGTCCCCTGCCGAGCCAGTAGACGGCGTGGCCTGGCTCGGCGCACAACTACCTGGGTCGGCGGAAAGAGGTGAAGAGTCAGTCCGTCGGCCGACCAGCCCCACCACCAGGCGCCTGCGTCTGGAACGCCCCCCGCGTCGAGCTGTCCCGGTACTCCGTGTACATGTACGGGTTGTCGAGGACCTTGGTCTCGGGGATGTCGGGGTTCATCCCGGCCTGCCAGACGTCGTCGCCGAGGGTCGAGCGCAGGTGCTCGACCGTGTCCTCGAGCCGCGAGCGCATCGCCGGCAGGTCCACGCCCACGAGCCGCCCGTCGAACTTCTTCACGTCCCCGCCGACGAGCACCGTGTGGACGTCCCCGCGGCTCGCCTGCATCGCGATGTGCCCGTACGGGTTCAGCACAGGGAACATCGTCGGCGAGTGGTCGTTCTTCAGCAGCACGACGTCGCCGAGCTTTCCCACCTCCAGCGACCCGAGCTCCCGCTCACGCCCGATCGCGCGAGCCCCACCCCGCGTCGCCCACTCGACCACGTGCTGCGCTCGCAGGTGCGAGTGCGTCACCGTGTCGCCGTGCTCGTGGGCGGTGAGGTGCTCCCAGGAGCGGTCGGCGCCCAGGGTGGTGCGCATCGCGGAGAACAGGTCGGCGCTGAACCAGGCGCTCGTGTCGACGGACAGGGACACCGGGATGTCGTGCGCGCGCAGCGCGTGGGAGGGCGGGTAGCCCTGGCCGCAGCTCTGCTCGCTCTCCGTCGAGAGCGACACGATGCCGCCGGTCGCGGCGATCCGCTGGTAGGAGTCCTCGCTGAGCGTGGCCGCGTGGACGTACACGGTGCCGGGCTCCATGAAGCCGTGCTCGTGCATGAGCCGCACGCCGTCGTCGTTGGTCGCGCCCCACACGCCGGCGTGGGTGGTCACCCGCACGTCGAGCTCGCGGGCCACCTCGAACGCCTTCTGCTCGGGGAACGCCGGGTCGCCGGTGACGTCGAACGCCAGCTGCACGCCGGCCAGCCTCGAATCAGCACGAGCGCTCTCGAACACGCGGCGGTAGGCCGGGTCGGCGGTCCACTCCCACGGGCCGCCGAAGATGTTGCCGAAGCCAATGACGTACCGACCCGGCGAGCTCACCAGGGCGTCGATGGCGGCCTCGGCGTGCTCGACGGACTGCAGCCCGTGCGACCAGTCCACGGTCGTGGTGATGCCCGACTCGATCGCGTCGAGCGCGCTCAGCGCGTTCCCCGCCGCGTAGTCCTGGGGTCGGAACGCGGTGCCGTGCTCGAGGTAGTACCAGACGAAGTACTGCGTGAGCGTCCAGTCCGAGCCGTAGGCGCGCATGGCGGTCTGCCACATGTGCCGGTGGGAGTCGATCATGCCGGGCATGACGATGCCGCCGGCGGCGTCGATCTCGAACGTGCCGTCGGGCACGGCGAGCGCCGGTCCGATCGCGGCGATCTCTCCTTCGACGACGAGGACGTCGGCGCCCTCGTGCACGGTCCGCCTCTCGTCCATCGTGACGACGATGCCGCCGCGCAGCACGATCGGCCGGCCTGATTCGGGTGCGGGGGTGGTCATTGCATGCTCCTCGTTGAGAATGTCTGGACGGTTCGTTGTCGATCCGGGGGTGGGCCGAGCCAGTGCTGGTCCCGTGTCGAGCCCGCACAGGGCCCGCATCGAGCCCAAGCCGAGCCCGCGGCGTCCCCGCGCGAGGCCCGGCGGCTGCGTCAGACCTCGACGCTGGGGTACTGCCTGCCGATCCAGTGCGCGAGCTTCTCGCGGTACTCCTTCTGGAACGCGAGCGGACCGCTGCGCGCCATGTAGTCCTCCTCGTAGATGCCGATGAAGATCGTCAGCGTGAGGAAGTAGTGCGCGCCCATCTCGAACAGGGCCACGTAGTCGTGATCGACGAGCGCGCGCCGTTCGTCGTCGTCGAGGGAATGGACCGTGGACCGCTCCACGCGCTGGTTCCCCGCGCCGAGGTAGGGGAGGAACTCGACCTCCCACCGCGCGACCATCGCCGCCGGCTCGGCCCTGTATGCGGCGAGCAGCTCGGGGTCGCGGTCGACCTGGAAGAGGAACTTGTTGACGGCGTACCTGGTCATGCCCTCGCCTCCTCGCTCACGACGGCGGAGCTCGCCCCGCGCTTCTCGCGCGGGTCTCCGCCGGGGTACCACGTCATGTACATCTCGCGCGTGTGGTACAGGTCGAGGTCGTCGACGTAGGCAGCCTGCTCGGGCCCGGCGATGCCGAGCATGAGGATGAGATCGAGGAAGCCCGGCGTCGCGTTGCCGGAGGCGGACATCGACTCCCACGTGACGTTCTCGAGGATCGCCTCGATGTTCCCGGTCGCGAGCCACTCGATGGCCTGGACGTCCCACTCGGGGTCCGGCCCGTGCTCCTCGAACATCCGCGGCCCGCCGAGCTCGAGCGACAGGTGCCCCGACCCGATCGCGGCCACCCGCTTGTCCGACGGGAACTCCTCGATGATCTCCCGGATCGCCCGGCCCAGCTCGTAGAACCGCTTCGGGCTCGGCAGCGGCGGCGCGAAGATGTTCGTGTAGATCGGCACGATCGGGAGGTCGCCCGCGGGTCGGGTGGTGATGATCGGGCAGATGATCGAGTGGTCGATCTTCAGCTCGTTGGACACGGAGAAGTCGAAGCCGCGCTCGAGCAGGCCGCGCAGCATGAAGCCGGACAGTTCCTCGTGGCCCTCGAGCTCGTAGGTGGGCATGCCGAACTCGCGGATCTCGTTGGAGAACGTCGCGTCGTAGCGGGCCTGCTTGCCGATGAGGAACGTCGGGTAGTTGTCGTAGAAGAACTGGTGGAAGTGGTCCGAGCCGACCATGACCAGCAGCTCCGGCTCAGCCGCCGTCAGCGTGGCCCGGTAGGCCTCGACCTTGGCCTTCCACTCAGCGGCCTGCGGCATCTGCTCCTCGGGTGGCGTCAGCTCGGTGGCCTTGTAGTAGAAGGGGTGGTGCGTCGTCGCGAGCACCGCGGACAGGGTGGCCATGCAACTCTCCTTCGAGCGTGGGGTCCGGCAAGCGGCTAGTCGGTCGGCGTCTCGTCTGCCGGCGGCACGTACCGCGCGTGCCGGTCGACCTCCGCGTAGATCGACGGCCCGACGGGGTTCTCCTGCTCCTCGGCGAGGTGCCCGATGAGCCCGGCGGTCCGCGCGAGGAGGGCGAACCCGCGCAGCAGCCCCACCGGCAGGCCGGCGTCGACGAGGCACGCCCCGGCCACGCCCGCACCGTTCAAGGGGAGCTGACGCCCGAGCACCTCGGCGTGCACGCGCCCGATCGCCTCGAACAGGGCCAGGTGCGCCCCGAACACGCCCTCCTCCCGCGCGATCCGGAACATCACCGGCGTGCGGGGGTCGCCCTGCTTGTGCACGGGGTGCCCGAGGCCGGGGATCTTCCGGCCCTCGGCACGCGCGGCTGCGACGAGCTCCCGCGCGACGTCGTCCCACTCCCCCTCGCCGTACCCGGTCACGTCGCCGAGCCCGGTCACCGCCTCGGCGAGGAACTGCCCCGTGTCCTCGGTGACGCCGAGGAACCGCGAGCCGCCGCCGAGCAGGCCGGCCGCGATGGCGCCCTGGATCGAGTCCGGCGCGGAGTAGTAGGTCATCCGGGCGGCGATCGCGGTGGGCGTGTAGCCGTGGTCGGCGAGCGAGGCGAGGACGGCCTCGAACACGCGCAGCTGCCCGGCGGTGGGGAGGCGCTTCGTGGCCAGCCAGTAGGCGAGCTCGCCGAAGGTCACCTGGCCGAGCACGTCGGCGGCGAGGTCCACGCCGAGCAGCTCGATGGTGTCCTCGCTCGAGGTCCCGATGCCCGTGGGGTAGGACCGCTCCTCGCTCATGCCGTCTCCTCGACCTTCTCCTGAGGCGCCGCGAGCCACGCCCGCAGCTCGTCGCCGTGCTCGCCGAGCGTGGGCGGTGGGAGCCGGTACTGCGCCTTGGTCCTCGAGAACGTGATGGCGTTGCGGATCATCGGCACGGCCCGCTCCCCCTCGCCCACCTGCACCACCGGGTCGAGCCCGAGTCGCTCGGCGAGGGCCACGCCGCCGTCGATGCCCTGGATGGGGCCGCACGCGATCCCGGCCTCGGTGAGGCGCTCGAACCACTCGCCGATCGTCGCGTGGCTCAGGGCCTCGACGAGGATCGGCCGCAGCGCGTCCCGGTTCCGGTTGCGTGAGTCGGTGGTCGCGAACCGCGAATCGTCGAGCACCTCCGGCACGCCGAGCGCCTTCGCCAGCGCGGCGAACTGCCGGTCGTTCGCGGCCACCACGATGATCTCGCCGTCGGCGGCGGGCAGCGGCTCGTAGGGGAAGAGGCTGGGGTGCGCGTTGCCCATGCGGGTGGGGACCTGGCCGCCGGCCACGTAGGTCGAGGAGTGGTTGGCCATGCCGGCCAGGGCGGTGGAGAGGAGGTTGACCTCGACGTGCTGCCCCTCCCCCGTGGCATCGCGGTGGCGCAGCGCGGTGAGGATGCCGATGACGGACTGGAGCCCGCTCATGATGTCGAAGACGGAGACCCCGGACCGGTAGGTCGCTCCGCCCGGTTCGCCGGTCAGGCTCATGAGCCCGGACATCGCCTGGACGATGAGGTCGTAGCCGGGCAGTCCCGCTCCCCCGGCGCTGCCGAACCCGCTGATCGAGGAGTAGACGACGCCCGGGTTGCTCGCCGAGACGCTCCCGTAGTCGAGGCCGAACTTCGCCAGGCCACCGGGCTTGAAGTTCTCGATGACCACGTCGGCCCGGCGCGCGAGCTCCTGGGCCGCCGCGCGGTCGTCCGCGTCGCGGAAGTCGAGCACGAGGTCGCGCTTGTTGCGGTTGATGCCGAGGAAGTACGTGGAGACACCGTCGAGCTCGGGCGGGCGCCAGTCGCGCGTCTCGTCACCCACGGGGGCCTCGACCTTGATGACGTCCGCGCCGAAGTCGCCGAGGATCTGGGTAGCGAACGGGCCGGCGAGCACGCGGGAGAAGTCGGCGACGAGCAGGCCGTCGAGCGGTCCGCGCCCGCCGGGCTCGGAGAAGTCGGAGCGACCCGGCCGCGTCTCGCCGAGCGGCGCGCGCCGTCCATCCGTCATCGGGGTCCTCCTGTGCTGCGGTCGTCGTCGACCCGTGTCCGCCCTGCGTACAGTCACCCGCCTGGCGGACACTCGGTGTGGTGGCGAGGCTAGCGATGCCAGATGCGGGAAGTCAACGGCCTCCCCCGACGACGACGCCCGCCCCCCGGTGCGCTCAGGCCGTGGCGGCGGGGACGCGCTCGCGCAGGGCGATGTCCACCCCGAGGTCGGCGGCCGCGCGGAGCAGGTGCGGGAGGTGCTGCTCGCGGAGCGTCTCGAGGGTGGTCTCGGCGGCGTGGGCGTTGACGTTCATGGCGCCGAGCACGGTGCCGTCGGCGCGGCGCACCGGTGCAGCGACGGAGCGGATGGCGGGAGCGAGCTGCTGGTCGGAGATGGCCCAGCCCTGGTCGCGGACCTCGGCGAGCACGGAGTCGAGCTCGCTGCGGCTGGGCTGCCAGCTGGGCACGACGCCCGAGCGGGACGGCTGCTCGAGGACCGCGTCGAGCTCGTCGGCGGTGAGGTCGGCGAGGAGCACCTTGCCGAGCGAGGTCTGGGCGGCGGGGAACCGGGTGCCGACGGAAACGGAGAGCGTGACGAGCTTGGGCACGGCGACGCGGGCAACGTAGACGATGTCGGAGCCGTCGAGCTGGGCGATGGAAGAGGACTCGTGGGTGCGGTCGACGAGCTGGCGGAGCCGTGGCATGGCGGCGGCCCAGAGGTCGCCGCCGCTGAAGTAGGCGACGCCGAGCTCGAGCACGCGAGGAGTGAGCTCGAACCGGCCGTCGCGGGCGGCCACGTAGCCGAGCTCGGTCAAGGTGATGAGCACGCGGCGCGCGGTGGGCCGAGCGAGTCCGGTGCGCTGCGCGACCTCGCTCAGGCTCTGGACGGGGGCGCCGTCGAAGGCGCGAACCACGTCGAAGCCCCGGGCGATCGCCTCGACGAAGTCGGGGTTCGTCTTCTCGCGCATCCCGCTCTCCTGACGTCTGCTGGCACGACCCGCCGCCGGCCGATCAGTGTAGGTGTCGACCCACGGGGCGGATCGTCGACCGGCACGACGCCGAACCCCTCAGCAACGGACACCCGTACGCTACACGGACGCATGGAGGCGACAGTGGAGACCGCCCTGAGGCTGCTCCTCCTGCGCATGGCCCTCGGGGCCCTACTGGCGGGGCGCGCGGGCCAGAAGCTCTTCGGCTGGTTCCACGGTCGCGGCAACCCCGGCACGGCCCCGCTGTTCGAGGCCGACGGCGTGCGACCCGGAGCTTTGATGGTGACGATCGCCGGGCTCTCCGAGCTCGAGGCGGCGACGCTCTCGCAGAAGCGCCTGTGGGCGCATCTCGGTGGATACGAGGTGCGGCTCGCCTACGCGCTCATCGCACTGGTGCTTGCGGTGACGGTCCCGGGCGAGTGCTCAATCGATGACCTGCTGCCCTGGGGGCCGTTCCACGGGCCACTCTGGGCGGTCGCTGCACTGGGGCTCGACCTGGCGACCGCGGCGCCGCTCGTGGCGATGGTCGCGCGGCACCGGCGCGCGACGAGCGCTTGAAAGGGGACCTACGGCTGCCTCGAACACGTTTGCTACTCAACTTTCGGCCTCAGCGACCCCACCCACTACATCCACCAGATACTCCAATAGACTGGCGGACCCCCCGAATGTGACGAGCCGATTATCGAGAGAGAGAGAGAGAGAGAGAGTGCCAGGGCGGCTCTCACTGTTCCGGCAGGCGCCCTTTCGCCATCAGCCTGACTAGCCCATCCACCCCGGCAATCCCCGCTCTCCTAGTTCGTCGATTTGTTTGGAACAAGATAGTGCGGTCCAACCAAGCCCACATGCACCTTCTTCGTGGGGCCATTGGTGTCGTCATAAAAGTAGACGCGGGGCGCGAGACTTCCTCCACCCTCGGAGATCTTCAGGTGCGCGAGCATAGTTGTTTCGCCCGACGGATCAATATTCGGGTCGACCCCAAAGACCCTGGCCTTGCTCAACCTCTCATTGTTCTGAACCGTCTCGCTCTCGGTCATTGAAAGCTTCTTGCTCGTCGCTGGCCATCCGAGGAGCGGACCCGAGGCACACCAATCCCAGAACCCTCCCCTGTCCCAACCGCCTGCACGATCCTCCGCGTAGGCGGCGAGGGCTCGAAGACCGCGCCAGGTCTTGTTCCCCCAGTTGTAAGCCTCAGGCGCAGTATCGATATCGTCGAGCTCCCGGATCGCCGAATCGGGTAGCACGAGCCACTCAGACAAATAGGCCTGAGCAGCCATAGCGGCTTCCGAGGTGTCCTGCACCTCATCTGGAACTGAACCTGCTTCCTCGTGCTGGGTCCCCCACAGCAACTGAGACTGGCCGCTGTCGATTAACGCCTTCTTGAGACGGGCCAGGTGACCGTTCGTGCTGACGAGCTCGCGCTCCAGCGCGCTCTGCTCGTCGCGTGCCATCTCGAGCTCAAACTCCCAATGCTCGCGGGCATCGAGGAGGTCCCTACTGGGGATCATTCCGTCGAGAACATCCGCAGGGAGCCCATTCTGAACGCCGAAGACGCGGAAAACTTCAGGTACTCGACGCCTGGTCGAGAGCTGCGAGACGGAATAGACGATCCGATCAACGGTGGCCCGCGTGGACTCTTCCAGGCGGGGCCGAAGGTAGTAGCGGTGCCTCCACCCTTCAGACTCTGCAGTCACGACGCCGGGTGCGTATACGCGCACGCCACCGTCCCAGATAGAAAGCGGACCGAACTGGCTTCGGAATGCCCTGACCGCCGCCCGGTCAAGCGTGATCACCGCAGCGACTCCCTCCGAACGCGCCGCTATCCTCCCAGCGGTGCGCAACCATGACCCATCGTGGCTGCCGTTCGGTTCGGCACAGACGATGATCGGAAGCGTCCGGTTCGCGTCCGCGAGCATCTCGGTTAGCACGGCGATCCCGTTCACCGGCAGCGCCAGGGGTTCGATCAGCACACCGCTGCCACCAGTACGCGGTTTCTGGGCCGCCTCCAACAGTTCGTGCACGATCTTCGGTCGGCCGACGGAGACTCGGCGCGCGAGGTCGTCAGAGGACATACTGAGTTCGACCAAAGTGTGGATGCCTTCATCGTCGGCAACGACCCGAATCGTCGTCACCCACTCGGTCGAGTCACCGGGGACCTGGTCGGTCGCAATGACCTCGAAAGCCTCCGAGCCGATCGATCGAACGGACACTCGCCTGCGCCGTCCCTGAGAGACCTTGAACTCGCCCCGGCCTTCCAATAAGGGCCCCGGCTCATCGGACTCCTCGACCCATCCAGCAACACGAGCTTTAAGCCCGTCGATCGTTCCGGGTTCGCGTGCCGACGCGACGTCCGACCACACCGCCAGGTAGAGAACGCTCAAGCATCTCACCCTCTCCGTTGTTTGAGTGTCGAAACATTACGAGCTATCTCCCGCAGATGGGATTACTCTATCCGCTGGATCCGATGCGCGCGAGCGACCGTGGAGTCGATCGAAACAACAAGTCGATGACACCTCCCGCATCAGCCATGGCGGTGAACGCTGCAAGGATCATGTCCCAAACGACAACCACTGCCATGCGGTGACGCCATGTCCACACCGCCTGCCACAGCCCGTGCGTCTCGGGCAGGTCCAACCACGCGATTACGCACCGGTAGCGATTGATGAACAACTCAATCAACGCCCGAGCATGCGCGAACAGCCGCCCCCAGCTTCCCTTCAAGCCAAAGAGTGCCTCCGCGAAAAACGACCACTGAGCACCCAAGAGCATCTGATAGCTAGAGACAAACTCAGGTCCTCGCCAGGCCACCAGTACTACTCTCACCCACGCTCTAGTCGTCTATAGGGCCGCACCGGGCGATTCACTCGCATTCTACGCCCCCACGTCCCAGAATGCGACAAGACCTATTCGCTACCTGGTGAACTCACCCACATCCATCTTTCCACGAATTGGGGACATTTCACCCAAGGCGCGGATTTATGCGCCGCGCACGATCCAGGACCGATTCAAGCGCACGAATTCCCGCCGACCTAGAGAACCTCGACTCCACCAGGCCCCTGCCGCGCTCAACCCATTCAGCACGCTGCTCAACTGTTGCAGCCCGTACAGCTTCAATACATTCAGTCAACTCATCAATATCCCCAAGACGTCCGCATTCGTTATCTGCCATAACGTGCCGGAGCGGAACCTTCGCGTTACTGACCACCGGAAGTCCCGCACCTAGATAGTCGAACACCTTATTCGGGCTCATCCCCAAACGAAATACAGGATAGGGAGAGATCGAAAAGATACCAGCATCACAATCCGCAAGGACATCAGCCAGATCGTCCTTGGGTACCGGCGCACGGAATTCCACGTTGCGAAGACGCTCTCGCTCCACTCGTTGCACGGCGGCACCTTTCGAAGCACCACCCCCAATTAGCAGGAAGTCAACTTCCGGAAGCTTCGCGGCGGCGTCGATAATATAGTCGATCCCATTCTTTGGGCCATGACTGCCCGCGTACACTACCTTAAACCGCTCCGACCGCCAGACCCCAACTTCGACCTTAGGCTCTCTCCGCAAACGCGCCAAGTCTGCACTGTTGGGCACCACCACAATGCGACTACTTTCAATACCCATAGCGCCATAGTGTTCCTCCCAGCCGGGAGTAACCACAACTATCGAGTCGGCAGATCGCGCCAACACGCGCTCAAGCCAACTCAATACGATCTCCAAGAGACCGCCCTCTCGGATCACACCTGCATCAACGATTGACGCTGGCCATAAATCACGGACCTCCAGCACAAACGGCACCCTTCTCAGCTTTGAGACTGCAAGCCCCGACAAAGCCGAGAGGAGATGGGGCGTAGAGGCATACACCACGTCAGGATTGAGCCGAAATGCGGTCAGCGCACTCTTGAAGCCGTAAACCACAAAGCCAAACACACGTCGAATGCCATTTGAATTGTACTTTGGCAAACGAAGCAAAATGAAGCCATCGGCGTCGGGCACAAGTTCCTGCGTTTGATGCGTACGATCAGAAGTGATGATAACCGGTGACCACGTCGTTAGACCGCCAAACAAGTCGGCATGCCGACTGCCCGCGCCGACACCCGCGGGCATAGCATATTGATTAATCACAACGACGACATTGTTCACGGCGTTGGCCCTAGAATTGGCGCCAAATCCTCTTTTCCTACGAGCGCTTTTCACCATCTTCTCCTACCCATTTGCCACTGCCCTCCGATTGATGGTCCCGATTCAGAACTTTCGAGTGATTGGCACATGTCAGCAACAGCCCACGACTCACGAGGAAACAAAGCTAGCACTACCACCGCCACCGCCACACCATGTGTCAAGAGAGATGTGGGAAGCCCCGAATTCGATAAGGTGATCGCGGGCATTAACAAGACCATCGCAGGAATCACCGGCCTCAGGCCGTGTGCTGCGTAATCCATTGATACTAGAACGACCGCGAGCACCACGACAATAAGCGCCACCCCGACCCAACCAGCATTCGCGTACCCATGCGCAAACACATTAGCGTTCATTGAAAGGCCCGGGGATCCGGTGACCTTCTCCCCGATTATCATCATATAGGACCCGTCGTATGGGTAATCTACCCACCCTGAAAGTACTGAGTTACTCAGATACAAGCGAGGATTGACGTTGAAAAACTCCACATACTCGACCGTGATCCGCCCGGGTGCTACCAAGAATCGTCGCACAAGAAGTGACGTGAATAGTATAGAACCCAGTACCCTGTCCGCAGCCATCGTAAAAACAGGAAGTGCGGCCGCCGCCCAAACAAGTAGAACAGATCGCTGCTTCGATGAACGCCCGACTGCCCATCCGACGATGAGAATCGCTGGCACCGACAGCAAGAATGTCTTCAGGCCAGTAGTAGAATACAGCACAAACTGCCCGAGAGAACCAGCCAACACGATCGGCAGGCGCCGCTGCAAGGTACCCGCAGCCATAATCACCGGATTAATGACATTACCGAGCCAACCAATCAAGTAGGCCGCTAGTCCACCCGCTCCGGTTAGGTTCTCCCGGTACTCATCGCGAACGTCATAAACATCCAGGATTCCCACCAATTCGAACCGCAGACCCACCGAAACTGCTATGTACAGGTACGACGCCGAAGAGAATACGCCCAGCAGAATCCAGAATGTCGTTCCGCTCGGACGCCATCTCAGCAAGCTTCGAGGCGCACCGAACCATCGCAGCAACAGGCAAGTCGAGATAAAGGCAAGCCCAATTCCGATGGATGCTTGCATTGCCGTAACAGGTGACACAGTGCCAGAGTAGTGGCCAATGGTAATTGAAGGAACGCCGGCAATTATGTAAAGAACCCAGATCACAAATGAGGATGGCTTTGAGATTGCGCGCGGTAGCGCTAACGCGGTAACCGCGCAAATCGCCAGCGAATAGAAGTACAGATCATACTCGGGTGTGTGATAGGTCGACCCCATGTAACCGAACGCGGGAGAAACGTAGTCCTCATACACCCAGTGCAATGTCAATGCATAGACCACAGCCGAGCAACCAATCAACGCGTCTCGGACCACCGCACCTAGCGTTATAGTCCTACGGATCCCGAAACTCCGTAGCTCGCCTGTTGCGTCCGCACGCAGCCGCTCCGGCGACGGCATGCTGACGTTTCCCCCAGTCATATGCATTACGCGTCGAGCATCCGGTCCATGCGGCTCCATAAACTACTCCTCATCGCCGATACGCCCGATTGCGGTCCATACTTGCATAAGTAGCAAACCATATACGGGAACGTGCATCAGAGAATAGACGCCAATCGCGTAGGTGAAAGATTGGCCAAACGCAGCTGGCAATGCGATCGCACCTGCGAACAGTAGCAGCCTCACCAAGTCCCACACCAGGAGCGATCTGCTCGCACCCACGACATTCAGAAGCTGTGAGAACGGAGAAGCTACGAACTGCCCGAATGCCCCGACCGACATGATTGCCATCAGTACGCCAGCTCCGCGCCACTCTCCTCCCATTAGAGTGGTGGCGATCCACGGGCCTGCGAATCCAACTATAAGGCATGGCACCAGGCCTGCGATCGCAAGCTCCATTGAGGCGCGAGCTATGAAACGGCGAGCTCCAGGCTGCCTCCGTCGGACAAGTTTGCCGACTTCACCTATCGAAGTTGCTCCCGCGGCCCTTCCGATCACCGCCAATGGCGACACGAGCAATCTGAGCATCATCGCAAACAGTCCAGCTTCCACCGAGCTATACACGGCAACTATCAAGAGCACAGGAAGCTGACCAGCGGCACTATTGATAAGCGCTGTGGTTCCAGCTACGACTGCATACCTCCAGTGCGACTTGAAAGTGACCAAAAGAGGTTCTACGTTGGTAAACATCACCCCGATTCCCTTGATCCAAGTAAGTCTCGATACAAGAAAACCCACGGCTAGCGTGGCGCTAGCTGGAGCCGCTAAACCAAGGATGTATTGCGTGGAACCCATGGACGCACCCTGAGCGAAATTGTTCGTCGCCAGGGCCAGATACCGCCTACCGTAGACCAACTGTGCCGACCTTACGAGTTGCACACTGCCGATGTAGACCATCGGCGCGCAGAATAGCCATACGATGTCAGCACCGAGAAGGACCGCTACAGCTGAGAGTATGAGAATCGGAATGGATACAATAGCTGCGACGACTAGCGCCAGACGGAATAGCGGCTTCTCTGAGCCCTCAATACCATGCGCTCGAACTTCCAAACGTAACGTCGAAACCCCGATAAATACGGAACTGAGCGCTAGTACCGCCGCAAACTCTCCGTATGTTGACGGGTCGTAGATCCGAGCGACGAGGATCGTGAACACAAGTCCGATTAGATGGCCCGATGCGCTTCCCGCCAGAACGATTCCGGTCGATCGCCTGAACGATGAACCCGACACTGCTAGCCGTTTCGTTCGGTTCGTTCAACCATCGTCTTTTCGCCTTTACCAGAGCAAGCGACGTTACTGCTGGGCTTCGTACCTAGCAGAGTGTCAACCATCTTTATGAGGGACGCAGCTTCGACCTCGAACGTAAATTCAGTTTCGAATCGCTGACGTCCTCTGCGCCCCATCGCTCGTGCTTCTGATGGGTTCTCAATGAGCCAATCCATTGCTTGCGCAATCTCCGCAGGCTCATTCGGATCCACAAAGATTCCGCAGTCCTCCCCCACGAGTCTCCTCCAGTAGGGGAAATCACTCGCGATGAACGGGCGGCCGGCGGCCATGTACTCGAATAGCTTCGTGGGCCTTGACTCGAGGTGATTCTTTGTTGGATGAAGCACTACTAGCCCGGCGATCGAATCGGCGATTACTCTGGGAACCTTCGTTGGGTCTACCCGCCCAAGATACTTTACCCGGGACTCAGCGTCCAGAGTTGCAAGGGAGTCCTCGTTCTGGCCAGGGCCAGCAACGACGAGCCTAGCTCCAGATCTGCTTATCGCAACAGCCTTGCACATTTCCGACACTCCTCGGATGCGGGAGACAGCCCCAACATAGGCGAATGTGCGATTATCGGGCGCATCGACCGGTTCCTCGTATGCCCTTAGCCAAGGGTAATTCTGCACTGTTGCTACCAAACTTCGACGGTACTTGTCGACGAAATCTGGTATCGCTACGACAACGCCGTTCATTCCTAGGCCAGCTACAGCCTGAATGTACTTGCCGAATACAGATGCAGGCTTCTTTGCCCATGAAGGAATATATGGCTTGTTTCGGATCTGTAATTCGAGATCTTCATGTGCATCATATATGACAGGTGTGCGGTGGAGGGCGCGCCACAATAGTCCGAAAGGTATTAGTTCCGGATCATGCAGGTGTACGAGCGACGGATTCTGGCTCCGTAGCTTTCTCCATGCTATTACTGGCGCAATGATCATCCGTTTGAGACGTCCCGGGACGGTCGGGATCGCATGAACTTCGACATCGTTCGTGGTGAAGTCGTGATCCGTTCGCGCAATTAGGGATACTTGGAATCCCGCCCCGGCCAATGCGGAGCATTCCTTATACAGAATCCTATTATCGGTAGCGGGGTGCGCCGTCGTAACATGCACTACATGGGCTCTCGAACGAGCAATCTGCTCGCGGTTTCCTTCCACCTGGTTCTCCCTTCTGCTGAAACATCCGTGCCGCTTCGCGGCATATGCGTCCGCTACTTAAATCCCGCTCCCGTCGATGACTGCTCTCGACCTGAAGTACGGTCGAAATGTGATTGGTCATTTCACCGGCGAGTCACATACGGATTTCAACCAACCCTGCTCAATGCAAGTTCCGATGGGTTTCAACATTCGGAGTCTAGTTTTGCTGCACCACCTACTCCACCAAGTCGATAAATGCATGCACGCGTTCTTGGATTCGATTGAACTGCTCGGTGGTGAGTGAGGATCCGCTGGGCATGGAGATCCCAGTCCGGTACAGCCTTTCACTCGTCCCGTCGAGATAGCTGGTGCACTTTCCGAATACTGGCTGTAGATGCATTGGCTTCCACAGCGGTCGCGCCTCCATGTTGGCTTCGGCAAGGTGCTCGCGCAGCTGGTATGCGTCCCACCCCGCAGCAAGGGGGTCAACGAGCATCGAAGTAAGCCAGAAGTTATCGTGGTCGCCGCTTACGTCGTTAGCGCCATCTGGCTGTCCGAAGATTTCGACGCCAGGCACATCGGTGAACATCTTCCGATACCGTAGCCTGTTCTGGCGTCTACGCTCGACCATTTCGTGAAGGCGACCCAACTGTGCGCGTCCGAGTCCTGCCAGCAAATTGGAGAGTCGGTAGTTGTAACCAATGTCCGTGTGCTCGTAATATGGCACGGGCTGGCGCGCCTGGGTCGCGAGGTAGCGAGTGCGATCGGCAAGGTCGGCATCGTTGGTGACCAGCATTCCTCCACCAGATGTCGTCATGATCTTATTGCCGTTGAAGGAGATGGCTGCGGCGACACCCGGTTGGCCCGCAGGTCTGCCGTCGCGGACTGCACCGAGCGATTCTGCCGCGTCGGACAGGACCGGGATGCCGTACTTCGCAGCCAATGGCTCTATCTCGGCATAGTCAGCAGGCTTTCCGAGCAGGTCGACCGGGATGATCGCTCCGATTGTTGACCCAAGCCGGCGTTCATCCTCGATCGCCTCCTCGAGGAGCGCGGGCGACATGTTGCCGCTTTCATCGCTGTCGACGAACACGGGCTCCGCGCCCGTGTATGTGATGGCGTTTGCAGTGGCTGCGAAGGTCATGCTCGCGGTGATGACTACCTGCCCTGGCCCAACACCCAGATTGATCAACCCGAGGTGGAGCGCTGCGGTACCCGAGGAGAGTGCCACCGCGTGATTGCGACCGACAAACCGCGCGATCTCCTCCTCGAACGCATTGACCTCCGGGCCGAGCGGTGCGATCCAACCGGAGCGGAATGCCCGCAGGAGAGCCTGTTCCTCGAGCTCGGTGACGTCCGGTGACGAGAGGAAGATGCGGTCAGCCACGTGCGATTGCTCCGGTCTGTTGCTCAGGTGAGGTCGTGGGATTCTCGGGCACCCTGCGTCCCGTATCCACACCGTTCATCAACTCGGCTCGGTGCGCCGAATCGAGAGCTGACGGCGCGAGGGGCGGCACAGGAACCTGGGAGATCAACGGGTGGTTCGAGCGGGAGGCCGTCTCCTGGTCGCTGAGGAGCACCTCGTGCATCTTCTCGTTCGGGCGGAGCCCCGTAAAGACGATCTCGACCTGCTTCCCCGAGGCGGCGATGAGGCGCTCGGCGACGTCGAGGATGCTGACGGGCTCGCCCATGTCGAGCACGAGCACCTCGCCGTCGTTCCCGATCGCGGCAGCCTGGATGACGAGCTGGGCTGCCTCGGGGATCGTCATGAAGTAGCGAGTGATCTCCGGGTGGGTGACCGTCACGGGCCCGCCCTTCTCGATCTGGCCCCGGAACGTGTGCAACATCGAGCCGCGTGAGCCAAGCACGTTGCCGAAGCGCACCGAGATGTAGGTGCCCTTCGCCTGCTCGCCGTACCAGGACGTGAGCTGCTCGGCGATGCGCTTTGTCCGACCGAGCACGCTGACCGGGTCCGCGGCCTTGTCGGTGGAGACGTTGACGAACTGCTCGACGCCGAACTCCTCGGCGACTCTAAGAACGTTAAGCGTGCCGAGGACGTTCGTCTTCCACCCTTCCTCCGGGTAGAGCTCGAGGAGCGGCTGATGCTTGAGTGCAGCCGCGTGGAAGACGACCTCCGGGCGGTGGGCTCGGAACACCTCCCGCAACGAGTCTTCGTCCCGGATGGACACGAGCACCATGTCTTGGGTGTCGAGCAGCGCCTTGCCGTAGATCGAGAGCTGCACGGAGTGGAGCGCAGACTCGTCCCGGTCGAGCAGGGCGAGCTCCGCCGGCCCGAAGCGATGGACTTGCCGTGCGAGCTCGGAACCGATCGACCCGCCAGCTCCCGTGACCAGGACGCGCTTGCCGGTGAGGTAGCCGGCGATCGAGTCAAGGTCGAGGTCGACCTGCCGCCGTCCGAGGATGTCGGCGATATCGAGCTCCTTGACGTCGGACAGGCTCACGCGCCCGCCGACCATCTGCCTGACAGGGGGCAAGATGAGGAACTTGATCCCTGAGTCTTCCGCCAGCTTGGAGACCTCGCGGATCATCTCCGGGGTGGCCGCCGAGATCGCCATGATCACCGTGGTCGCGCCCGTTGCCCGCGCGGCATCGGAAAGATGGTCCCGGCTACCGAGGACCGGCACGCCAGTGAGCACGAGGTTCCGCTTGCTCGGATCGTCATCGATGAGGCCGACGGGTCGGAACGGCGAGGCGGCATCCATCTTCAGCAACCGCACCAGCTGGTAGCCCGCGTCTCCGGCCCCGTAGACGAGCGCGGGTTCGGCGTCGTCCGGGATGATTCGACCGCGCGACCGCCAGGCGCGATACCCCCACCGGGCCGAGGCCATGAGAAGGAGGGCGAGTGGCGGCGCGAGGAGCGCGATCCCGCGCGGGAAGTCGCTGATCGGGCGGATCGCGAGGAACGTCGAACCGGCGATGAAGCTGGAGATGACGACAGTAGTGATGAGGCCGATGATCTCGTCGAAGCTTCCGATCCGGTAGCGGCCCAGGTAGAGCTTGAGCACCGCACCGGCCACGAGCTGGCTGCCGCACGCGAGTGCTGCGTAGACGGCGATCCAATTCCACTGGTCGGTCTCGAGGTAGAAGTCGTACCGCGTGAGTACGACGAAGACGATCGCGATCAACCATGCGGCGACATCCCACGCCGCTCTGAGTAGGCGCCGGACGAACGGATGGAGGTCCATCGGGTAGACGACTCCTACTGACCACACAACAGGCCATCGACGAGGGGGGGTACTGGCATCGTAATCACCCTCCACTTCACCCCCGCTCGATTGAGACGCATGAAAATGGCTCCTCGATCACGCCAAGAACTCGTCCGGGGCTGCGCACAATTTCATAACAGATCTGGGTCGCGGACGGATGCGCTCCCCTATGCTCGACGCCATGTCCTCCAGCGCGCGCCGAGTCCTCCTGTACGCCGGGCTCGGCGCCCTCGTGGTCCTCAACGTCGTCCTCCTCGCACTCCTCCTGACCAGGGACGTCAGCGCCGAGTCGGTCATGGGCGATGCCTACACGACACCGACCGCCGGCTCCGTGACCGACGAGTCGCCGAGCGACGAGGGCACGACGCCGGCCGAATCGCCGTCGGACGATGTCGTGGAGGGGCCCACCGAGTCGGAGTCAGACGCGCCTGCCATCGATGTACCTATGCCAGAACCGGCCGAGCGCCTCATCGCGAGCGCGAGCGGCGACGTCGCGTGGCGGGCGATCGTCGGCAGCTGCGAGGCGCCGGGGTCAGTCGAACTCACCACGGACGGTGGCGCGACCTGGTCGCCGGCCGACGTCGGTGGTCTTGCCCCCGTCTCCCGCCTCAAGGCCATCACCCCGGCCGCTGTGTTCGCGATCGGCGGCGTGGATCCCAACTGCTCCCCCACCTACGCGGGCTCCGTGGACGGCGGGAACAACTGGGAGCAGGCGCCCGAGCTCGCCCAGGGCAGCTGGTACATCGACCCGAGCGACCGCGCCGTGCTCGGCACGTCTGTCGGCGAGGTCGACGCCCCCTGCGAGGTGGCCGGGCTCGCCGGCTTCGACGACAACGCCGCCGCACTGCTGTGCACCGACGGCAGCCTCACGGTCTCCAATGATGGTGGCGCCTCGTGGACCACGGCCGCCGAGGAGACGAACGCCGTGGCCATCGGGCTGACGCTGCAGGGGTACGTGCTGGCGGGGTCCGACGAGGAGTGCGCGGGCACGCAGATCTGGACGGCGGGGGTCGAGGGTGACACCGCGCCGGTGGGCTGCGCCGAGGACGTCCAGACCGAGGCGGGGCAGACGGCCGTGTCTGGTGCCGGCGGTGCGATGTGGCTCTGGGCCGACGACGAGACGCTCGTGTCCACCGATGGTGGGTCGACCTGGTAGTCGCGCGGCTACGCCACTAGTTGGTTGGCGAAAGGTAGTCGGCCCGCGAGACCGCACGTGGCCCGCTCAAGGCCGCGGTGGATCACGCGAGCCATGACCGCGACGAGCAAGATGACGACGAAGATCCCTCAGGAACCCGATCCACATCAAGCGGCAGGGCCGTACGGCGGCGCCCCACGGCAGTCGCCTACCGGAACTACCTCATCCACTTGCCAGGCGCAGATCCATCAGTCGAACCCGCCCAGACACATTGACCCCAGGTCGCACATGCGTCCACAAGGTCGGTCCGACGGGCCACGATTGGCCAATCAGTCATGCCGTGGTGTTCCGGGAGGGCAATAGATTACGCGGCACGACTCTCGTTCACAACCTGTCTGCGCTTACCTGACTTCAAGACAGGAAAATCATCCACATACCGCACCTCGAAATCGGCGCCAGATCCTAGATGCTCTGTAAAGTCACGCGCGATCTGCGCCTCGTCGGCGAGTGGCGCGTCGACCTGCAGGCGCAACTCATACTTCGCATGCGCTGTCTGCGCCAACTGGAACTGTCTGATCTCCGGGTACTTCCACACGCTCTTGTAGAAGACAAACGGAGACACGTGATTTCCGGAGGCATCGGTAATGCGGTCCAGAAATCTTCCCTCGATTGAGGCGAGCCTCGACGTGTCGGGCTCACCGGTGTCCTTAACGGCGAACCTTCCGACGTCGCCGGTGTCATACCTGATGATCGGCATGCCATAGTTCCGCAAGTCTGTCACCACGATACGGCCGACCTCACCCGGCCCCGCAGGCACATCCGCATTGTTGTCAAGCACCTCAACGACGACACCCGAACGATTCAACCTATACCCACTAACACCACCGACGGATTCCTGGCCGATCACACCGACCTCTTCCATCCCATACCGCGACACCGGAAGGACGCCAAAGTGCGCCCCCATCCGATTCCGCGTCTCCTCGGAGAGCGGTTCCGACTGAGCGATGATCGATTGAACCTTTGATACCTGCGGGCAATCTGGCGTTCGGGTCACATAGGCGGCGATCTGGTCAAGGGCTGATGCGTAACTGATGATCGCTGCAGGCTGCTTCAATTCCGCTAGCTCTGAGATGAAGCGAGCGATCTGATCGTCCGACAGCTTCACTACGTCGACCGGCCGCGTGTTCCGAATGAGGTGTCGCCAACGAGGCTGCCTGTTCCGCTCACTCCACACTTTCAGGTTATACAGCCGCATTCCGACGTCAAACCCCACCTCGGCGCCGAAATAGATCGTCTCCGCATTGCGCCAGAACCTCTTCCCACGGTCCTGCAAAACCCGCAACGGGGTGCCTGTCGACCCGCTTGTCGAAGCGGTCACCAGATCGTCAACGCTGAATTGGCTTGACACAAGATCGTCGGTATGATCACGCAAGTATGCCTTGTTGACTACCGGAAAATCTTCGAGCGCGCTCCCCGGCAGCATTGACTTATAAGCAATAGTAGTTGCCCGTGCATGCTCAAGGAGTCGTCGTAGTGCGCTGTCCGCAGCGTCATTACCGAAACTACTCGAAGTCATCACACGCCTCATGTGCGCGACGGCCCGAGCAGTTTGCCGTCCACGAACGGTGTCAATCAATTGGAACGCTGCACGGCGACCTATCTGCAAATCCAAGGTTCTCTCACCTCTGGTTTGTACTTCCTGCTAACGAGTCTATTGACTGTGGTACGACTGTCAGGATTCACGTGGACGAGGTCTGGCTGGCACTCCTACCGCCACCACGCCGGATGGAATGTCACGCACGACACCAGCAGCGGCGCCAATACTGGCGTCAGTTCCCACTGTAATTCCCTGGATGATGGCGGCACCCGTTCCGACAGTCACGCCGTCGTCCAGGTTGACGCTTCCGGCGATGTTGGCCCCAGGGTATGCAGTGACGTAGTCAGACAGCTTGGCATCGTGACCGATCGAGCAGTTGAAGTTGAGATGCGTGTGCCTACCGATCGATATGTTGGTGCCCACACTAGTGTTCGAGCACACGACCACACCGGGTGACAGTCTGACGTTGCGCCCGAATGTCGCACTGGGGTGCGCGGCAATCACGGGTTCCCTATGCAACGACGTCGCCCACTTGTCGATTCGGCGGCGAATATCCCCCACGCCAATGCCGATGAGATAGCCAACTTCCGCCGGGAGTTCTTCGAGAGTCGTCACCGGACCCAGCAGCTTGGAACCGCGCTCATCGAGCAAGCGTTCATCGGGCTCACCGTCATCGAGAAACCCAAGCATCTCGAACGTCGGCGCCACCGCATTCATGGCTTCCACGACGTCGTGCGCGTGGCGACCGAAACCACCAGCTCCGATTATCACGATCGGCCGGGACATCTACAGCGCACCTTCCGAAAAGAGCGTGGTCCCGCCGCTTGCCGAGTATGTTCCCTCACGGCCTAGCACTCGACGAGCGGTCATCCCAATAATTTGCATGTCCAGCTTGTTCGACCAGTTGTCGATGTACCAAATGTCGAGCTCGATTCGCTTGGCCCAGGACAACTCGTTCCTGCCATTCACCTGAGCCCATCCTGTGATGCCTGGCCGAACCTCGAGTCGGCGTCGCTGTCGTGGGGTGTACTGCTCTACTTGGTAGCCCAAGGTCGGACGGGGGCCGACGAGGCTCATGTCTCCTTTGAAGACATTCACCAACTGCGGCAGCTCATCGATACTGGTCGCCCTCAAGGCACTGCCCACCCGTGTGATTCGGGGATCGTTCGCCGCGATACCCGGTCCAGATTTCGACGCATCCTTCGTCATCGTGCGCAGTTTCAGAATTTCGAATGGTGCTCCATCGCGACCGATGCGCTCCTGCTTGAAGATCGCGGGCCCGTCGCTCTCCATCCGAATCGCCACGGCGGCCACTGCGACAATCGGTGCAGCGGCAACGATTCCAAGGGTCGAGAGACCAACATCGATCACACGCTTTACCCATCTGGCCATGACGCAAGCCTATGCCCAGACACTCGTCCTGTTGGCAGCTTCACCGCTTGGTCAGGAACCTTGGGACCCGGCGATCCGCACGCGCCCGGTCAGCGTTGTTCAGCCAGCGAGGCCGCGCGTCGCCCGCTCGCGGCGGCGCAGCGAGCGGCGATCGAGGACGTACGCCACGATCGCGCCCAGCAGGATGCCCAGCGGCCCAAGCGTGAGGACCAGCAGGCCGATCGCGTTCGAGTCGCTCAGCTGGTCCACGTAGAACTGGCTGCCGCCGACCTGCTCGGCGTAGCCCTCGTCGAACGACTGCCCCTCCGTGAACACCACGAGCAGGATGCTGACGAGGATCCCCAGCAGGAACCCCGTCCACATGAACCGGCCGTACCGCGGGGCGCTGCGGATGTGCCCGACCGTCGTGGCGGCCGGCTTCTCGGGCTCGGGCGTCGTCTCGGGCTCGGCCGGGTCGTCGGTCACGTCCTCGGACTGGGCCTCCGGCTCACCCTCGGACTCCTCGGGGCGCGACGCGGGGTCGGCGGCGGGCGGGTGCGCGTCGTCGTCGGGAATGGTGGGCTCTCCCCCGGCGGGGCGCGGGGTGTCGGCGGGGTCGGGGGGAGTCACCGGCTGAACCTACCCCGGCGCACGAGCGGCAGGCACGCCGCGAGATCGGCCCGCTCACCGGAGGCCGAGACCCGGTTCGCAGCCAGGGCCTCGTCCCAGGAGACGTCTCCGGACGCGAGCTCGAGCCACGTGGCCGGGTCGGTCTCCACCACGCCCGGCGGCGTGCCGCGTGTGTGCTTGGGGCCGGCGATGGCCTGGACCGCGCCGGCCGGCGGGACCCGCACCTCGAGCGCACCGCCAGGGGAGGAGACAGCCAGCTCCTCGAGCGTGAACCGCACCGCGGTCATCAGATCGGCCCGCGAGATCGACCCCGCATCCTCCTGCCAGGCGCGCACGGCCGCGAGCCCGATCGTGGGGTCGATACGGCGGCGGGGCATGGCTCAAGGGTAGATCGGGCAGTGGCGGGCCGGGCGTGGGGGTTCGTCGTCGGGCGGTGTGCCCTTGGGCACGAGGGACTGCGGGGGCTCGGCGATGGCCGTAGCGTGTCCGCCCGTGTCGAGCATGAGCGGCGGGGGCCTAAGTTCCGCGGGTGGGCGGGAGTTTCCGTCCCGCCTGCACTCGTTGACCGGACTGCGGTTCTGGGCCGCGCTGCTCGTGGTGATGTACCACCTGAGCGCGCAGGTGGGGCAGGTGCCGGTGCTCAGCTACCTCACCGCGTTCGGCCGCACCGGCGTCACCTTCTTCTTCGTCCTGTCCGGGTTCGTCCTCGCGTGGACCTACCTGGATCGGCCCGTGCGGTTCTCCGTGTTCATGTGGCGGCGGTTCGCGCGGCTGTGGCCGCTCGTGCTGGTCACCGGGGTGATTTCTCTGGCGATCTACTGGTGGATCGGTGCGATGCCCGGACGGGGCGAGGCGGCGTCGACGTTCCTGTTCCTCCAGGCGTGGCGGCCCGAGTGGGCGAGCGGGGCGAATCCCGCCTCCTGGTCCCTCAGCGACGAGTGGTTCTTCTACCTGCTGTTCCCGGCTGTGCTGGGGCTGGCCGCTGCCGGGAGGCGGTGGCGGGCGGCGCTGTGGGTGGCGTGCGCGGTGGTGCTCGTCGGGCTGTGGTGGGTGTTCGGGACCGCCGGCTGGGCGGGGTTCTGGCTCGACTACTTCCCGCCGTCGCGGCTCGTGCAGTTCGTGGTCGGGGTGCTGTGCGCGGTCATGGTGCGCCGGGGCGGGCGGTCGCCGGTGGGGTACTGGGTGGCTGTTGCTCTCGTGGTGGTGTTCCACGCGGCGATGGTGCCGTGGGAGCGGGCCGTCGGTGATGGGGCGGCGTTCGGGCCGTACTCCGGGTCGCAGTGGTGGTCCACTCCCCTGTTCGCGCTGCTCATCGTGGCCGCGGCGCAGAACGACATCGACGGGCGGCCGACCCTCGTGCGCGACCGGGTGTCCGTGCGGCTCGGGGCGTGGTCGTACGCCTGGTACCTCGTGCACGAGCCCGTCATCCGGACGTGGAATCAGGTGGTGCCGGACGGGTTCGGCCATCACGCGATGGGGGTGGGCCCGGCGTTCGAGTGGGTGTACCTGCTGGTGCTGACCCAGGTGGCGGCCTGGGGGCTGTACACGCTGGTCGAGCACCCGGCGGAGAAGTGGTTGCGCGCGAGGGGGCCGCAGCCTGGTTCTCGGCCGGTCGGGGCCTGAGGGGCGGGCTGCGCAAGGGAGAAGTGCCCATGGAGCCTGCACTGACGCTCGATAACCTCGGGATGTGAACGACTCCCCCACCAGGTCTGGCCTCCGCATCGGCGCGGTGCTCGCGATCGTCGGGGCGGTCCTCGTGGCCTCGACGATCATCTGGGGCTGGGGACGGTTCGCCTACGGCGCCGGTGTCCTGCTGGCCGTCCTGGGCGTGACGGCCCTGATCACGGAAGCTGTTCGTCGTCGTGCCGTCGCCACCGTCCTCGCGAGCACCGCTGCGGTGATGCTGACGGGCGGGGCGGTCGTCGCCGTCAACGGCGCCCCCAGCGAGTACGAGGCGTGGGACGACCCCGGCGAGGACGCAGACGTGGTGGACCGCAGGTCGGTCCGGGTCGGCGACCTGTACATCGCCGACGGCGCGGCGTGGGACGTCGCGACCGGCGATGTCGCGTGGTCGATCGAGTTCACGGACTACGCGATCCCGTCGGCCGTGTCCGATGAGCTCGTCGTCTTCGCGACCGCCGATGCGACGGTGGCCGTCGACCCTACGAGCGGCGAACAGGTATGGACCGCCCCGGTCGGCGGATTCGGCATCAGCCATGACGGCGACGTCATCGTCATGGCCACCAACGACGACGACGCTGTGGCCCTCGGCCTCGCCGACGGCGAAGTCCGGTGGAAGCGGCCGGGAGCACCCACGCACGAGTGCACCAACGACCGCAGCAGGCGCACGGACCGGCCAGCGACGGAGTCGACCGCGGTGCTGATCGGGCCTAACGACTCCCCCATGAGCCGGGAGTGGCGGGTCCTCGACGTTGCGACGGGCGAGGTCACCGTGACAGTCGCCAACTGCGATCACAAGGCCCGATTCGTGGGCGGAATCCTTGTCGAGGAAGGCGGCGACGATCTGGTCGGCAGGAGCATCACCGACGGCACGGAGCTCTGGCGCACCGAGATCGACCGCCCCTGGGTGTGGGAGGGCAGCGGCAGCACGATCGTCGTCCCACCCAGCTCTCGTGCAGCCGACTGGGCCGGGGTCGACCTCATCGACGTCGAGACCGGCGAGTCCGAGCGGGTCCGCCCCCCCGCGGGCGTGCTCGACCCGGACGCCGGACGGATCGAGGTGCTGGAGTGGCAACGGCAGGACGACGTGTGGGTGCTCGTCCCCGGCGAGGAGGGGCACACACTGTGGAACCCCATCAGCGACGAGCTTGTCGAGGTTCCGGACGGGGTGAATGTCGACGATGTATGGACCCTTGGCGGCTGGTCGTGGCTGTCGCTGGGCGGCGAGATCCGCGACGTCACGGGGCACGAGAGGCCTGTCTGCTGGGCGATGGCACCGGACGGGGAGCTCCACGGGCCGGTCACCGGTGAGGGGTGCCAAGCATCGAACGGGCTCATTGAGACGGAGGACGGTGTGTTCCCGGTCGAGTAGGTGGGAGTGCGCTCAACCCTGCGGCGAGGGAACGGACTTCCTCCCGGCGAGTGGGCGCTTCGCGTCACTCGAGTTCGGCGAGGCACTCCTCGTCACCCACGCTGAACGGGGTCTCCGTCTCGGACCGCTCGTCGCCGTCGAGGGTGAGGAGGGACGAGATCCGGGCGACGAACTCGCCGCACGGCCGGTCGTAGGTGTAGGAGAACTCGACGGCGTGCCGGCCGCCCGCGGGGACGTGCGCCGTTCCCAGGCTGGCGGTCACCCGCTCGCCGAGGTCCTCTCCGTCGACGACGTTGCCGGCCTCGAACACCTCGACCCGGTACCAGCGAGGGAACAGGTCCGCGGAGTCGTTCGTGACGGTGACGCGCAGGTCGAGCGCATACGGGCGGACCGAGGAGGACGCGCGCCAGCCCTGGTCCCGCAGCTCGGGCACGACGGTGGCCGTGACGTCGTCGGTCAGCTCCACGGTGAACTCGTCCCCGGCGACGGCCGGGGTCGCGGCGTCGCCGCGCGGGAGCAGCACGAGGATGGTGAGGGCGAGGACGAAGGTGAGGATCGCCGTCGTGACGAAGGGACGGCGCGAGGGGGTGGTCGACGTGGCGGGGGTTGTGTCGTCAGCGGCGCCCGGCGGGGCGGTCGTCTCCTCGGGGGCGGCCGCATCGGGGGCGGGGCGGTCGGCGTCGGTCATGCGTCCTCCCCGGGGTGGGCGGCGAGCGTGTACTCCTCGCCGCCGACCGTCAGGTCCACCTCGTAGTGCGCGGCGTCGCCGGACGGTGGCTCGTAGGTGAGGTCGATCCAGTACGGGTCGATCGCGCGGATGGTCCCGCCGATGCTGTCGAGCGTGGCGCGGGAGGAGTCGGTGGGGACGAGCTCCTCGCGCTCGCCGGAGTCGTCGACGGCGAACAGCCCGAGCTCGAGCCCCTCGAGGTCGAGCCAGTCGTCGGCGGTCCCCTCGTTGCTGTCGAGGGCCACGTCGAGGGTGAGGTAGCGGTCGCCCGTCGGCGCCGCGAGACCCGGGATAGAGGAGGGCTGCCGGACGTCCCAGACGGAGACGAGCGAGACGGGGCCGGGGGCGAAGGCGTCCTCGTCGCTCAGCGAATAGCCGGTGGTGAGCTCCTCGGGGTGGTCGCCGCGAATCAGGCCGATGAGGAGGAAGGCGATGAGCGCGGCCGCGGCGCCGGCGAGCACGCCGAGGACCGGTTGGCGCCAGCGGCGGCGGGGGGACGTCGTCGTCATGAGCCGACCGTAGGGGGCGTGAGGGGGCCGGCCCAGAGGGAGCGCTGCCCCCGGTAGAGGTGCCCGCTCGCCTTCTGACGAATGAGGGGAGATTCCCTCGCGAGTGAGGGGATTTCCCGGCCTCTAGGACATATAGGCGTCGCCACACCCCACGAGATCAGGTGAAACGGATGAGACCAGAGGCAATATCATCTGATCTCGCAGGCTTCCCCGGGTCTGGTCGAGCTGCACGTCCAGGCGAGCCCAGCGGGATTGGTGTTCGTCGTCGGAGGCGCCAACCTGGCGAGAAAGGTGCTGATATCCGCGCAGAGATCGAGAACGACCGCGATACGGGAGATCAGTTCATCGTCAGTCGGAAGGCCGAAGCGACGCGGGCGAGCGCCGGGTCGTCCAGGGCGATCTCGCCGGCCGGTGCTGCGTCCACGACCGGCGTCCCGTCAAAGATTGCCCAGCACTCGAAGTCGCCGGTGCGCGACATGTACCGCAGACCGGAGTAGAGAGGATCGCCGTCGTCGTCGGCCTGGGCATAGGCCCAGGACGCGATCGCCCGTGTCAGGAGCCGATCGGCCCCGCGCACGTGCCCGACATCCAGGTGCTCCACACCAGCGGGCAGCACCAGATCTCGGTCGAGCACGTTCCAGGTGTCCTGATGCTCGACGTCGACGAACGGCAACGCCGCTGGTGTCGCCAGCTCGAATCTACGTCGCGTCTGTCGCCAGTCAGCAGCGATCGAGCCGGGCCGCATGTGCTCGCCACCGTCCTCGGCAAGTTCCACCATCGCCGGCGAGGGTCGAAGACGCGCAAGCACCTCCCGGTAGCACCCCTCGATATCGGTCGCCGCGTACAGCACTCCCCCACCGACGACATCGAAGCGGTTGCCCGCGTGCGGCGACAGGGCTTCCGCCGGGTCGATGAAGGAGAACTCCGTGCCCTTCCCCAGCCGAGCGACGCGCCAGATGCGGTCCGGCGCTTCGACAGTTCGGGGGTGGATATCGCTCATCCCCCGATGGAGAAGGCGCGTGCCGCAGACATCGCGGCGCGGACGTCACCGTCAGCGATGACCTCGGTCGGGCTGCGGTCCTCGAGCTGAGGGTTCATCCCGATGAACCATGCCCGCACGACGTGCCGGGAGTCTCGCTCGACGAGGTGCTGAAAGATCTGAAAGGCGCCTCGGAGCTTGCGCTCGACCTCAGGCTGCGGGGGGCGCTGCGTCCCCTCGGCCCACCGGGACACCGTCTGCGGCGACTTGCCCACCATGAAGGCCACCAGCTTGGGCCCGAGGTTCTCGTTCAAGTACTCGACGATCTGTGCCGTCGTCCAATCCTCCGGACGCGCGCCGGACATCGTCGAGTGAGCGTGAGATCGGCTTCCATGCGCCGATCGCGGGGACACCATGACGGAACTCCCTCCGGGCCGGGACGCCATCATCGAAACGACTGATAGACGAGTGAGTTCCGACTATACTCCGACGCCTGTTTGACGTCTATGCCTCGAGAACCCGCACGGCCGGTCGCCGGCCCACGAGTCGCTCACTCGCTAGCGCGGGGCAGTCCGCCGTCGGAGCGCGCAGCGTCAGCCGCCCTGGACCACGCGGTCGGCCGCGTGCTTCCGCGCGAGGATGGCCCGAGCGTTCGGCTCGTCGACGTCGCGGACCCAGGCTGCGGCGTCGTCGGGGGACTTGCCGAACTCCACGTGGCGGGCGACGAGGCGGTCCCGGCGCAAGGCATCGGCGATGTCGATAAACCAGGTCTCGGTGAGGACTGAGGTCAGGCGGTCCCACGGGGCGGCGTCGGCGAGGAGGTAGTTGCCCTCGGTGATGACGAGGTCCGCGGCGGGGTCGATGGGGACGGCGCCGGCGATCGGCTGCTCGAGGTCGCGCTCGAAGCCGGGGACGTAGACGACGTGGTCCGTGGCGGCGGCCGCGCGCTCGAGGGCGGAGAGGTAGCCCCAGCCGTCGAAGGTGTCGATGGCGCCCTTGCGGTCGCGGCGGCCGAGGCGGTCGAGCTCGACGTCGGCGAGGTGGAAGCCGTCCATCGGGAGGAGGGCGGTGCGGATGCCGCGGTCGTGGAGACCGGCCGCGAGGGCGGCGGCGAGGGTGGACTTGCCCGCTCCGGGGGCGCCGGTGATGCCGAGGATCGGGCGGGTGGGGGATTCGGCGGACCGAGCGCGTTCCACGATGGCCGCCGCGAGCTCGATGAGGCGGTCAGTCACGGGGACCACTCACTGCCAGGTGCGTCG
Organism: Georgenia sp. Z1344; assembly: GCF_049856295.1. Classification (GTDB taxonomy): domain Bacteria; phylum Actinomycetota; class Actinomycetes; order Actinomycetales; family Actinomycetaceae; genus JB111. The sequence continues at coordinate 77,492 of NZ_JBNDMZ010000014.1, forward strand.
TCAGGTACCGGTGAGCGTGAGCAGCGAGATCGGCACCGTCGTCCCAGAGGTCGCGCCAGACGGCGAGGTCGTCGGAGAGGCCACGCGCAACCACGCTCGATGAGAACGACTCAAAGGTGATCGGCCCGCTGTAGTTCACGTCCGCAAGTGCATGAAAGAAGCCAGGAAGATCGAGATGCCCCGACCCGAGATATCCGCGGTGGTTTTCACCGACATGTACATAGCCAAGTCGGCTACCGACCTCGAGGACGGGCCGCACAAGGTCATCCTCCTCGATATTCATGTGATAAGTATCGAGATGAATCATCACGTTGTCGCTGCCGATGTCATCGGCGAACCGCAATGCCTGACGAGCAGTATTGATCACGTTCGTCTCGTAACGGTTGCAGATCTCCAGACCCAGCGTCACGCCGAGCTTCTCTGCCTCGGACGCCAGCTCGCGCAGAGCCGCGACCGCATTGCCTCTCCCGTCCGGCGTCATCGCGCTTCCGTACTTCCCGAGCGCGCTGTAGAGGGCTCCGGTAAAGACCGTTCCACCCAGCGCGGCGGTGGCGGCCAGCGACTCCTGCAGGAGCGCCAGACCGCGTGCAACGACACCGGTGTCCGGGCTGGAGACGTCAGCATCGAACGCAAGTCCACGGGAGCACGCGACCTTGAGACCCGCCTCGTCGAGCGCCGCTCGCGTGCTTGCCACGTCGAGGTTCTCGAGGTCGTGCAGCGAGAGCTCGACGAGGTCGTAACCCGCCTTCGCAGACTGCGCGACGATGCTCTGGACCTCGTCGACCGAGGTGTTGCCCTCCCATACGAGGGCATGGATACCGAGCGGGTTGGTCGTGGTGGTACTAGCCATCAGGTGGTCTTCCTTCATGTCAGAGATGGGTGAAGAGCGTGTCGACCATGTGATCGACAACGCGAGGCCCGTCGACCTCGACGAGCGCACGCAGGTTGGGATCGCCGTCGCGAAGTTCGACGGTCTGGCCGGTCGTGAGGTCGCCGTTCGTCTCGACGCCGACCAACAGATCCTCAAATCGACCGAGGGCTCCGTCCGCCGCGACCGCGACGGCCAACGGGTCGTAGAGGACGCAGCCATCCGCCCACTCGAACATCGGCCGGTCGAGGTAGGTCGAACAGATCTCAGCGAGCAACCGGGTCGCGGTCGAAGTCGGTTCCCATGACCGGATCGTGTCGGCCGCCAGGACGACCCCGCTTGCCGGACTCGTGACGTCCAGGCTCACCATGGTCAGAGGCACGCCGGCGCGAAAGACTTGGTCGGCCGCCTCCGGGTCGAACCAGATGTTGCACTCGGCGACCGGCGTGATGTTCCCTCGCCCGTATACCGGCTCCCGTCCCAGCGCACCGCCCATGAAGACGATGGACTCGATCGCATCGGCGATGTCCGGGGCCTGCGCCAGAGCCTCCGCGAGGTTCGTCTGTGGCCCCACGGCCACGATCGTCACCTCACCGGGGTGTCGGCGGACCGTCTCGATGATGAGCTCGACCGCTGTCGGGGCTGCACCCGCATCGATCTGCGGGAGTGCGATCGCACCTTCTCTTCCCCGTTCGCCGTCGTACGCGTCGCGCAGCACACCAGGAAGATCTCGAGCGATCGGGGTTCCCCGTCCCACCCCTACCGGGATGTCCGGGCGCCCCGCGGCAGCCAGAACCGCAGCGGCTCCGCGCGCACCGAGCTCCGGCGGGCAGTTCCCGAATGTCGTCGTCACCGCGAGGAGGTCGAGCCGTGGGTCAGCAAGCGCCAGCAGGAGCGCAATGGGGTCGTCGGCGTCCGTTCCGGGGATCCCTACACCCGGATCGGTGTCAAGAATGATCTTCCGAGTCATTCCCCGGCCTCCGTGTCGTCGTGAACCGAGACTGCGCCGGTCATGATGGCCACAGCCTCGGCGGGCGTGTGCGACTCAGGGCTGATGACGCCGATGCGACGTCCGAGCCGCTGAATCTGGATGCGGTCAGCTACCTCGAACACGTTGGGCATGTTGTGGCTGATGAGGATGACTCCGATCCCACGGTCACGAAGACCGCGGACGACGTCGAGGACCTGACCGGTCTCGCGCACACCCAGCGCGGCGGTGGGCTCGTCGAGCACGACCACACGGCTCCCGAAGGCAACCGCGCGAGCCACCGCCACTGCCTGGCGCTGCCCACCCGACAGGGTCTCCACGAGTTGGGTGATGTCCTGGAGGGTGCGGATCCCCAGGGCATCGACCTTCTCTCTCGCCTCGTCACGCATGCCCTGGTGATCGAGCATCCGCAGGACCGACCCGAGCACCCCAGGCCGGCGCCGCTCCCGCCCCAGAAAGAGATTCGAGGCGATGTCGAGTGCCGGTGCGAGCGACAGCTGCTGATAGACGGTCTCGATGCCGGCGTCCTGCGCATCCTGGGGTCTCCGGAACTGCATCTCCTCGCCGTCGACAGTGATCGTGCCGGCGTCAGGCGTCTCAGCTCCGGTCAGACACTTGATGAGCGTTGACTTGCCGGCGCCGTTGTCCCCGATGACAGCCAGAATCTCGCCCGCGTAAAGAGGCTCTTCCGGATTGAGGGTGTAGACGGCCTGGCGCGGTGGTGAGCGAGGTGCCGGCGTGTCAGCGTCCAGATAGGGGTCGAGGTCTTCCGATGATGGGGGTTCTCACGCCACCCACCGGGAAGACCTCGACGTGCCTGACGCTACCTTCGCCCGCCCTGATCTGACCACGTTCGCTCGTCTGGACGAGCTCGGCTTGGAGGTCGTCGGCCAGCGCATCGAGCCTGGTCGGGCGGTCCTGGCCTGCAGGGTCGTCGAACCGGACAGCTGGTGCCGGCGGTGCGGGTGCGAGGGCGTCGCGCGGGACACCGTCACGCGCGAGCTCGCTCACGAGCCTTTGGGGTGGCGTCCCACGACGCTGGAGGTGAGGGTGCGTCGGTACCGGTGCACGGGCTGCGGGCACGTGTGGCGTCAGGACACGACCGCCGCGGCCGAGCCGCGCGCTCGGCTCTCCCGCCGCGGGTTGCGGTGGGCGCTGGAAGGGATCGTGTGCCAGCACTTGAGTGTCGCTCGTGTCGCCGAGGGGCTGGGGGTCTCGTGGAACACCGCCAACGCCGCGGTCCTGACCGAAGGACGCCGCGTCCTCATCGATGATCCGACCCGGTTCGACGGCGTCAGCGCCATCGGTGTCGACGAGCATGTCTGGCGCCACACCCGCCGCGGCGACAGGTTCGTGACCGTGATCATCGACCTCACCGCTGTTCGCGAGGGGACCGGCCCGTCCCGGCTGCTGGACATGGTCGAGGGCCGCTCGAAACACGCCTTCAAGCAGTGGCTCGCGGGCCGGCCGCAGGACTGGCGCGACGGGGTCGAGATCGTCGCGATGGACGGCTTCACCGGGTTCAAGACCGCCGCCGCCGAAGAGCTGCCCGACGCGGTCGCCATCATGGATCCTTTTCACGTGGTCCGCCTCGCTGGCGACGCGCTCGATGACTGCCGGCGCCGTGTCCAGCAGGACACCTGCGGGCACCGGGGCCGCAAGGGCGATCCGCTCTACGCCGCCCGCCGGACCCTGCACACCGGCGCCGACCTGCTCACCGAGAAGCAGTCCCAGCGCCTGGAGGGCCTGTTCGACGGCGACACCCACGTAGCGGTCGAGGCCGCCTGGGCCGTCTACCAGCGCATGATCGCCGCCTACCGCGTCCCCGACCGCGCACATGGTCGCCAGCTCATGGCCCAGCTCATCGCCTCCGTCAGCTCCACCGTGCCAGCCGCCCTGACCGAGCTGCGCAAGCTGGGCAGGACCCTGAAGCGCCGCGCCGCCGACGTGCTCGCCTACTTCGACCGGCCCGGCACGTCCAACGGCCCCACCGAGGCCATGAACGGCAGGCTCGAGCACCTGCGCGGCTCGGCCCTCGGCTTCCGCAACCTGACCAATTACATCGCCCGATCACTACTCGAGACGGGCGGATTCCGACCCCAACTACACCCTCGAATGTGAAGAGCC
>NZ_JBNDMZ010000015.1:0-70303 GCF_049856295.1 Georgenia sp. Z1344
CGCCCCCTGTGTGTCAGCCTGGGTGTGAGTCGATCGAGGAGGTCGATGTTGGCACGTCTGCGCACTCCGCAGGAGAAGGCTGAGTTCGTGGCCGAGTACCTGGTTGTCGAGCACGGTCAGAAGTTGGCATGGCTCGCAGAGAGGGGGATCGACTCGCGAACGATGAGTCGTTGGCGTAAGGCGTTCTTCTTTGGCGATCTGGATGCCGAGCTGATTCCCAGGGACACTTCCTTGATGGATGTCGCTGGTGGAGCCAAGTTCAAACAGCTCGAGGTCCAGCTCGCGGCGGAGAAGGCTGCGCGGGAGGCCGATCGGCGGGAACACGCCGCTGAGATCGAGCGACTCCAGGAGGTCAACGATGCGCTGGGAAAAGCTATCGGGCTCTTGCACGACCGCGCCGGCGAGCAGCAGGAGCCCAAGGACGAGAGCTGAACCCAACCACCGGCTCGGGTACGGCGACGGGCGGTTCGGACTTCATCGCGTTCGAGAACGAGCTGGTCGCTGAGATCAAGAGCTATGGGACCAGTCAGCGCGCCACCTTGGAACTGCTCGGGATCAGTCGCGCGACGTGGCACTACCGCCGCCATCCCCGCGACCGGGTGCCCGGTCCGGTTCCGCAGGCACGGCGGGACTATCCCAACCGGGTCACCGACGCCGAGCGGGAGCAGATCCTGGGACTGATCGCCCAGGGGTTCGCCGTCGGTCGCGGCGTGTACTCGTCGTGGCACGACGCGTTGGACGCGGGCGATCCGATCGCCTCGCTCAGGACGTGGCACCGGCTCGCCGCTGCTCATCTGGGGCCGCAACGGCCCAGCCGGCCCCGGCGCCGGCGGCGGGCCAGCGCGATGCCGCAGTTCCGAGCCACCGCGCCCAACCAGGTCTGGTGCTGGGACATCACCAAGCTCGCGGGCAAGTACCACGGGCAGTGGCTCAGTCTCTATCTCGTCATCGACGTCTTCTCGCGCCTGGTCGTGGGCTGGCGGGTTGAACAGGGCGAGGACGATGACCTGGCCCGAGCGATGTTCGAGACCGCGTTCGACGCGCAGGGCACGCACCCGCAGATCGTGCACTCCGATGGCGGCCCGTCGATGATGTCCGACACCCTGTCCGACCTCTACCGCGAGCTGGGCATTACCCGCTCACGTAACCGGCCCCGGGTCTCCAACGACAATCCGTACGCCGAATCATGGTTCAAGACAGCGAAGTACCAGTCCCGCTATCCCGGCTGGTTCCACGACATGGCCCATGCTCGTCGCTGGGCCACGACCGTGATCACCGACTACAACACCACTCACCGGCACACGTCGCTCGAGGGCCACACACCGCAGAGCGTCCATGACGGCAGCTGGCGCACTGTCCATCACCAGCGACAGTCCACTCTCGAAGACCTGGCCGCCCGCCACCCCGAGCGCTACCCCCGCACCCCCCGAATCAGAGCACCGTTAGCGAACGTCACTCTCAACACCGAACAATCAACCCAACGACTCCAAACAGGTTGACACCTTCCGGCCGTGAGTACTCTCGGCGCACAACCCGACTCCTCGGCGGGAGACCGTCCTTTCGGCGAGAAGTTGTGTGGTCGCCGAGCAGGTTGCCGGTCGGCACGCGCGGGCGAACGGCACGAGGGGCCGACCGGTGACGGTCGGCCCCTCGTGGTGCTGCGTCAGCGATCAGCGGCTACAGCTGGACGGCCACACCGTCGCCGGCGGCGGAGAGGATCGCCTCGACGACCTCGAGCGTGTGCACACCCTCGGCCATCGACACGACCTCGTCGCCCTCCCCGCGCACGGCGTCGCGGAACCGCTCCTGCTCGACCCGCAGCGGCTCGCGCTTGGGGATCGCGTAGGTCGTGATGTCGCCCTCGGACACGCCGCGGAAGGCGGCCACGGCGTCCCACTCGGTGGGGATCGTGCCGTTGGCGTAGAAGGTGAGGTCGATGTTGAGGGTGTCGGCCACGAGGGCCCCGCGCTCACCGGTCACGACGGTCCGGCGCTCCTTGAAGGGCGAGAGCCAGTTGACGGTGTGCCCCACCATCGTCCCGTCGGCGAGCTGTCCGGTGGCCAGCACCATGTCCTCGAACTCGCGACCCGAGCGGTGCGTGGTCCGCGCCCAGATCGAGCTGTACGGCGAGCCGGCGACGAACGCGGCGAGGTCGACGTCGTGGGTCGCGAGGTCCTTGACCACGCCGACGTCGGAGATCCGCGCCGGGAACGGGCCCTGCCGGAAGGTCTGGATCTGGTAGATCTCGCCGAGGAACCCCTCGGCCAGCTTGTCCCGCAGCGCGACGATCGCCGGGTTGCACCGCTCGACGTACCCGACGGCGCCGGTGAGCCCGGCCTCCTCGAAGGCGCCTGCGACGCGGCGACCTGCGGCGACGTCGTGCGCGATGGGCTTCTCGACCATCGTGTGGATGCCGGCCTCGGCGAGCTTGAGGGCGACCTCCTCGTGGTAGATCGTCGGCACGGCGACCATGGCCGCCTCGATGCCGGCGTCGATGAGCGACTCGACGTCGCTGCCCACCGTCAGCGACCCGGCGACGCCGAAGCGGTCGCCACCCGGGTCGGCCACGGCCACGAGGTCCATGCCCTCGGTCTCCCGGATGACCCGGGCGTGGTGGCGCCCCATCGAGCCCAGCCCGATGAGCCCCACGCGCAGCGGGGCATCGGTCGCAGTCGTTCCAGCCACGTTGTCTCCCATCGCGATCAGGCCCCCGCCCCGGTCACGGCCTCGACCGCGGCCGCGATGCGGTCGAGGTCGCCCTGCTCGAGGGAGGGGTGCACGGGCAGCGAGATGACCTGCTGCGCGGCGCGCTCGGTCTCGGGCAGCTCGAGGCCCGGCGAGAAGACGGCGAGGGACTCGAGGCGGTGGTTGGGGATCGGGTAGTACACGCCGCAGCCCACCTTGTGCTCCGCGCGCAGCGCGGCGACGATGCGGTCGCGCTCGGCGCCGCCGTCGCCCTCGACGGGCACGCGGACCGTGTACTGGTGGTAGACGTGCTCGGCGCCCTCGGCGACCGGGGGCACCACCACGCCGCGCAGGTTGGCGTCGAGGAACGCGGCGTTGGCCCGGCGCCGCTCGGTCCAGCCGAGGACCTTGCCGAGCTGGACGCGGCCGATCGCGGCGTGCACGTCGGTCATCCGCGTGTTGTAGCCGACGACCTCGTTCTCGTACTGCTTCTCCATGCCCTGGTTGCGCAGGAGGCGCACCCGGCGGGCCAGCTTCTCGTCGCCCGTGGTGACCATGCCGCCCTCGGCGGAGGTCATGTTCTTCGTCGGGTAGAGGGAGAACGCGGCGAAGGCGCCGAACGTGCCGACCTGGCGGCCGCGGTAGGTGGCGGCGTGGGCCTGGGCGGCGTCCTCGAAGATCTGCAGGTCGTGCTCGTCGGCGATCGCCTGGAGCGCGTCCATGTTCGCCGGGTGCCCGTACAGGTGGACGGGCATGATGCCGCGCGTGCGCTCGGTGACCGCGGCACGCACCGACTCGGGGTCGAGGCAGAAGTGCTCGGGCTCGATGTCCGCGAACACCGGCGTCGCGCCGGTCAGCGCCACCGAGTTGCCGGTCGCCGCGAACGTGAAGGACGGGACGATGACCTCGTCGCCCTCACCGATGCCGGCGGCGACCAGGCCCATGTGCAGGGCGGACGTGCCGGAGTTGACGGCCACGGCGGTGCGGCCGGCGGCCAGGACCGAGGCGAACTCCTCCTCGAAGGCCTTGACCTCGGGCCCCTGGGCGATCATGCCGGTCCGCATCACGCGGTCGACCGCCGCGCGTTCCTCGTCGCCGATGACCGGCTTCGCCGCGGGGATCATGGGCAGCTCGTCGTTCACGCGTTCTCCTCCGTCTCGGTCAGCACGCCGTTCGTCTCGACGTACCGCTGCCCGGTCAGCGGGCACCGCCATTGTTCCCCGTCCTGGACGAGTCGGGCGCCCGAACGTCCTACCCATCCGATCTGCTTCGCGGGTACGCCGGCCACGAGGGCGTACGGGGTGACGTCCTTGGTCACCACGGCGCCGGCAGCCACGGTCGCCCAGGCGCCCACCGTCACGGGCGCGACGCACACGGCGCGGGCGCCGATCGCGGCGCCCTCCTCGATGGTCACGCCGACCGCGTCCCAGTCGGAGGCGGACTTGAGCGAGCCGTCCGGGTTGATCGCACGGGGATAGGTGTCGTTCGTCAGCACGGCCGCGGGCCCGATGAACACGCCGTCGCCGAGCCGCGCGGGCTCGTACACGAGCGCGTAGTTCTGGACCTTGCAGTGCCGCCCCATCTGCACGCCGGTGCCGATGTAGGCGCCGCGCCCCACGACGCAGCCCTCCCCCATCTCGACGTCCTCCCGCACCTGCGCGAGGTGCCAGACGGAGCTGCCGTCGCCGATGCGAGCGGTCTCCGCCACGTCGGCGGAGTCCACGATCCGTGCGGTCATGCGCTGCCCTTCGTGTCGAGGCCGACGCCCCGCCCCGGGCGAGCCGCTCACGCGACCGGCCCGCGCACGGCACGCTGCCCTGCTGTCGTCCACGAGCCTGCGACAATGCGGCCCATGCCCATGGTGCCACCCGTGGACGACGCCTGGCTCGTCATCCCCGTCTTCAACGAGGCGTCCGTCATCGGTCGCGTCGTGTCGGAGGCGCGCGAGACGTTCCCGCACATCGTCTGCGTCGACGACTCGTCGACCGATGCCTCGGGGGCCGCGGCCGCCGCGGCGGGCGCCGTCGTCGTCACGCACCCGTTCAACCTCGGGCAGGGGGCGGCGCTGCAGACCGGCATCGAGTACGTCCTCACGCGCACCGACGCCCGCTACCTCGTCACCTTCGACGCCGACGGGCAGCACCGGGTGGTCGACGCGGTCGACATGGTGGAGAGGGCCCGCACCGAGGACCTCGCCGTGGTCTTCGGCTCCCGCTTCCTCGACGACCGCACGAAGCCGGGCCTGCTCAAGCGGCTCGTCCTCAAGACGGCCGTGTGGGTGACCAACCAGTCCACCGGCATGCGTCTGACCGACGCCCACAACGGTCTGCGGGTCATCCGACGCGACGCCGCCCGGCACGTCGACCTGCGGCAGAACCGCATGGCGCACGCCACCGAGATCGTGCTCCAGCTCGGCCGCACGTCGCTGCCGTGGTCGGAGCACCCGATCGAGATCGTCTACACCGACTACTCCAAGGCCAAGGGCCAGTCGCTGCTCAACTCCGTCAACATCCTGTGGGAGCTGGTGATCCGCTGATGCCCGTCTCCGGAGACACGCGGATCATCCAGATCCTCCTCCTCGTCGCCGTCGTCGCCTTCACCGTCCTGCTCACCCGGTCGACGGCGGGCTCCCGCCACCAGGCGATCCGCCGGCTCGGGCTCCTCGGCTTCATGGCGCTCGCCGCGATCTCGGTGCTGTTCCCCTCGTGGGTCTCGTCGGTGGCCCGGTTCGTCGGCGTCGGGCGTGGCACGGACCTCGTGCTCTACATCCTCGTCGTCGTGTTCTTCGGCTACGTGGTCGTCACGGCCCGGGGGCACGCACGGCGCGACCGGCAGACGACGATCCTCGCCCGGCGGCTCGCCATCCGGGAGGCCGACGGCGAGGTCCGGCGCGCACCGTCGGGGACCCCGCACACCCCCGACGACGACACCCGCCACGCGCCCGACGACGAACCCCTGCGTGACGCGGACGACCCCGTCGAGGACCGCCGGGCCGACGGCTAGCACCCGCACCACCGACCCACCGGCCCCACCTGGGACGAGACGCCTCCCACATCGCGGGCCGAGGACCAGCGCGGGGGCAGAACTCCCCGCCGCCATGCCGTCGACGGACGTCCACCTTTCGGCCACCCGGCCGTATCGTGAGAGTCATGCCGCCCGACGCCGAGGACGGCGCGGCCGAGCCGGAGACGCCGCGCGAGGAGCCCTACCAGCCCCGGCACCGCAAGCCTGCCCCGGCGCAGCGGCGGCGGCGCCGCGGACCGATCATCGCGGGGGCCGCCACGGCGGTCGTCGCCGTCGGGATCGGTGCGGTCGCCGCGATGTACAACGACCTCCAGGGCAACATCACCACCGAGGACGTCACGCACCTCCTCGACGAGGACGAGCGCCCCACCGTCGTCGAGGACCCGGACGACCCGAACGCCGGGCAGGCGATGAACATCCTCGTCATGGGCTCCGACACCCGCGAGGGCGCGAACAGCGCCCAGGGCGGTCAGGAGGACGTCGAGGGCATGCGCTCCGACACCACGATGATCGTCCACATCTCTTCGGACCGGGAGCGGGTCGACATCGTCTCGATCCCCCGGGACACGCTCGTGCCGATCCCCTCCTGCACGCTCGAGGACGGTTCCGAGACCGAGCCCGTCGAGGCCGGGATGTTCAACTCCGCCTTCCACACGGGCGGTCAGCACGGCGACGTGAGCGCGGCCGCCGCCTGCACGATCGCCACCGTCGAGGGCATGTCCGACGTCCGGATCGACGACTACATGGTGGTCGACTTCGCGGGGTTCATCGGCGTCGTCGAGGCCCTGGACGGGGTCCCGATGTACGTGGACGAGGACATCGACGACCCGGGTGCCGGGCTCGAGCTCGACGAGGGCTGCCAGATCCTCGACGGCGAGGAGGCGCTCGGCTACGCGCGCGCCCGCCAGACGCTCGGCGACGGCTCGGACATCTCCCGGATCGGCCGGCAGCAGCAGCTCGTCAGCGCCATCGCCCGCGACGTGCTCTCCAGCCGCGTCCTGTTCGACCTGCCGCGCCTGTACTCGGTGCTCGACGCCGGCACGCAGACCCTGACGACCTCGCCCGAGTTCGGCAGCATCCGCAACCTCGCCGGCCTCGCGGTCTCGCTGCGCGGCCTCGAGGGCGAGAACATCGGGTTCCTCACGATGCCCTGGGAGCCCGCGGGCTACCGCGTCACCCCGACCGAGGAGGCCGACGACGTGTGGGCCGCCCTGCGCGAGGACGAGCCGATCCCGGGGACGACCGCGGCGGCGGACCCCGAGCTCGGCGGCGGGACCCCGACCGACGAGTCGAACTCCGCGGGGACGGGCGAGAGCGCGTCCGAGGGGGCGTCGGAGGGTGCGTCGGACGGCGCGGCCCCGGAGGAGACCGGCACGGCGATCGGCACGGGCGGCGACCTGGCCCAGGAGGCACGGGACGCGGTCGCGGCGGAGGAGACCCCCACCGACGAGGCCGACAGCCACGGCACGCCCGACGACGCTGCCCCGCCCGCCCCGACGGCCGAGCCGGAGGCCGCCCCCCTCCCGCCGTGCACCCGGTGACCACTCCACGGGGTGGTGCCACCCGGTCGGTCGGGATCGCGGATAGCCTGCGGATCGCTGGACGACGACCCGGGGGGACACGATGAACGACGACGAGCTTCCGCCGTCGTACGCACCCCGCCGGGGGCGCCGGTCCGACGGTGCGCCGCAGCGACCGCCGCGGTCCGAGCGTCCCGCGGGCTCCGGGGCCGACGGTGCGCGTGACGGCGCCGGTGCCGCCACCGGCGCGACCCGGGTGAACCCGCGCCGCTCGTCCGCCGCGCCGCCTCCTCCGCCGAACGACCAGGGCAACGCCACCGTGCGGCGGTCGATCCGTCAGAGCCCGGCCGCCTCCCCGCGCCGCGCGGCCGCCGACCGCAGCGGCATCCCCACGCGCGCCGACGCAGGTGGCGCCCCCGTCGGTGGGCCCCGCGACGCCGGGGCCGCCCGCGCCGGTGGGCACGGCGACGCCGGGGCCACCCGCGCGATGCCCGCCGCCGTGGCGGACGGCTGGAACGACGGCCACGCGCAGGCCGCACAGCCCCCGCCGTCGTACGCACCGCCGTCGTCCTCGCGGGCCGGCCGGTCCGCCGGGCCGCAGTACCCGGACCAGCCGCAGCACGCCCCCGGCCCGCAGCACCCCGGTGGTCCGCGGTATCCCGACGACCCCGGCCACCGCCCGCCACCGCCGCCGGGTCGGCCCCCGCGGCAGCGGCGTCGTCGTCGGCCGGGACGAGTGATCGCCCTCGTGCTCGTCACCCTCCTCGTGCTCGTCGTCGCGTGGCCCGTGGGCCTCGCGATCTGGGCCGACGGCCGGATCGCACACACCACCGCGCTCTCGGGCGCCGAGGACACGACCGGCACCACCTACGTCCTCGCGGGCACCGACACCCGCGGCGGCGCCATCGAGGACGGGGTCGAGGGCTCGCGCTCGGACTCGATCCTCGTGCTGCACGACCCGGAGTCCGGCACTCCCTCGCTCATCTCGCTGCCGCGCGACACCCTCGTCGAGATCCCCGGGCACGGCGACAACAAGCTCAACGCCGCCTACTCGCTCGGCGGGCCCGAGCTGCTCGTCCAGACCGTCGAGGAGCTCATGGGGCTCACCGTCGACCACTACGTGGAGATCGGCATGGGCGGACTCTCGGACATCGTCGACGCGGTCGGCGGGGTCGAGCTCTGCCTCGACTACGACGTGGAGGACGAGTTCTCCGGACTCAGCTGGCAGGCCGGGTGCCACGTCTCCGACGGCGAGACCGCCCTCGCGTTCGCCCGGATGCGCTACTCCGACCCCACCGGTGACATCGGCCGCGGGCTGCGCCAGCGCCAGGTCATCGGCGCGATCGCCGACTCCGTGGCAACGCCCGGCACCCTGCTCGACCCGCGACGCCACGTCTCGCTCGCCCGGACCGGCACCGACGTCCTCATCACCGACGAGGAGACCGGCATCGTCGACCTCGGCCGGCTCGCCCTCGCGTTCCGGGGCGCCTCGAACGGCGGGTTCGTCGGCGCACCGCCCGTGGCCGACCCCGCCTACCGGGCCGGCGGCCTCGGCGTGACCGTCCTGCTCGACGCCGACGCGATGCCCGCGTGGCTCGAGTCCGTCCGCGACGGGACGATCGCCCCGTCCTCGGAGGAGCCGACGACCCCCGCGGGCGGCTAGCGTCGGGGGTGTGCGCGGCGCACCGGTCGCGCGAGGAAGGACTTCGATGAACACCGACGCCCACGAGGGGTTCGCCCCGCGGCGCCCCACGCCCGAGGACGACGCCCGGCTCGGCGCCGAGGTCGACCGCGCCGGGCACCTGCTCGACGCCGGGGACCACGCCGCGGCCGTCACCGCCCTCGGCGACGTCCTCGGTTGGTCCGAGTCCCTCTACGGCCCCGCCGACGCCGACGTCCTGCTCGTGCGCGGGGAGCTCGGCAAGGCCCTCGGGCTGCTCGGTCGCCACTACGAGGCCGTCGACGTCCTCGGCCCCGGGGTGGTTCTTGCCCGCGAGCTCGGCCCGGAGGACGCCGAGACCCGCACCGGTCTCATCTCCGCGCTCATCGACGCGCTGCGCGCCTCGGGTCGGGGCGAGGAGACGCCGTCGCTCGAGCGTGAGCTCGAGGAGGCCGGTGGCGGGTCGTCCGCCGGTGGCGGGTCGTACGCCGCCGCGCACGGGCGCGAGGCGGGCAACGGAGCCGGCGGCGTCGGTGGCGGTGACGGGGCGCCCGGTGGGGCGAACGTCGACGGCCTCGGCGAGGGCGGCCCGCACCAGGCCGATGCGCACGCGGACGGTGGGGCGCACGCGGCCGGCGCGGCACACGCGGCCGCGGACGAGGTGCCCGACCACGACCGGTTCGCCGGGCCGGACGGCTCGGACGACCTCGACGACACCGGCGCGCCCGTGACGACCGGCTCGCACGCGAGCACCGGGGCGATGTCCGGGGTGGGCTCGGCGTCGGGCGGCTCGTCGCTCGCCGACGACCTCCGTGCGGCCGCGACCACCGGCGTCGAGCCGGAGCGGGCCCAGGAGCTCGTCGACCGCGCGGACTCCCCCGCCGACCGCCAGCTCCTCCCCGACGCGCTGCTCCTGCTCGCCGAGGCCCGCACGCGCGCGGAGGACCCGGACGGCGCGGTCGAGGCCTACGCCCGCCGCGCGGAGGCCGTCTCCTCGCTCGACGGCCCGACCTCGGGGACCGCCCTGCGCGCCGGCGCCCGCCACGTCACCGCCCTGGTCGAGGCCGGGCAGCTCGACGAGGCCCTCGACGCCAACATGTTCCTCGGCCGTGACGCGCGCCGGTACCGCCCCGAGGACCTCGAGCTCGCCGACATCGCGACGGCCCGCAGCGCAGACCTGCTCGCCGCCAAGGGGCGGTTCGAGGAGGCGCGCCAGGTGTTCGCCGAGCTGGTCGCGCTGCGGTCGAACCGGCCCGGCGTCGGTCCCGAGCACCTCTCCACGCTCGACGCCCGCCACCGCGAGGCGTGGGCGACCCTCGAGGTCGACCCGGGCCGGGCGCTGGCCCAGTTCGAGGAGCTGAGCGGCGACCTCGAGCGCCTGCTCCCGCCGGACCACCCGCTGATCGAGCAGGCCGCGAACGGAGCCGAGGAGGCGCGCTCGGACCTCGCCGGCGGGCCGGCGCAGGGCTGAGCGGGGGCTGAGCGAGGGCGGACCAGGGGCTCAGCGAGGGCCGACCGAGCCTCCTACGCCCCCGCGTCGTCCGCCCCGGCGCCGAGGTGCGCCCGCGCGGCCGCGACCTGCGCACGAACCGCAACCTCGAGCGTGGGGTCGATGACGGGCGCGAACATCGGCGAGTGGTTGGCCGGGATCTCGGTCGCCACGGCGTCGCGACCGGCGGCGTCGTCGTAGGTGTCCGCGTCGACGCACCCGACGAACCAGTACGCGTACGGCGCACCGAACGCGTCGCCGATCCGGGCGAAGTCCTCCGAGGCCGTCATCGGGGTCGCCTCGAGCACCGCCTCGGCGCCGAGGTCGGCGCGCAGGCCCTCGGCGGTGCGCGCCACCACGGCCTCGTCGTTGTCGGTGAGCGGGAACTGGTCGTAGTACGCGAACTCGGGCTCGCGCGGCGTCCCCGCCGCCTCGCACTCGCCGTGCACGATGCGCTCGACCGCCTCGATCACCTGCTCGCGCACGACCGGGTCGTAGTTGCGCAGGTTGAGCAGGAGCTCGGCGCGGTCGGGGATGATGTTGGCCGACGTCCCGGCCCGCACCGCGCCGACCGTGACCACCGCGAACGTCCCCGGCTCGATCTCCCGGGCCACGACGCCCTGGAGTCGCTGGACGACGTCGGCGGCGAGCACGACCGGGTCGACCGCCGTGTGCGGCATCGACCCGTGCGCGCCGCGGCCGTGCAGGGTGATCCGCACCGAGTCCCCCATCGACAGCACGGGCCCCGGGGCGATCGCCACCGTGCCCGCCGCGATCGGCATGACGTGCTGGCCGAGGACGACGTCCGGCGTCGGGACCTTGTCCGTCAGGCCGTCGTCGATCATCGCCTGCGCGCCGGCGGCGTCCTCCTCCGAGGGCTGGAAGAGGGCGACGTACGTGCCCGACCAGTCCGCCCGCCGCTCGGCGAGCACGCCGAGTGCGCCGACCAGGGCGGCGGTGTGCATGTCGTGCCCGCACGCGTGCATGACGCCCTCGACCTCGGACGCGTAGGCGAGGCCGGTCGCCTCGGTGACGGCGAGCGCGTCCATGTCCGCGCGGGCGAGCACGGTCGGCCCGTCCCCGTTCTCCAGCACGACGACGACGCCGGTGCCGCCGATGCGCACGGGCGTCAGCCCGAGGGCCGTGACCTCCGCCTCGACCCGTTCGGCCGTCCGGTGCTCCGCCAGGCCGAGCTCGGGCGTGCGGTGGAGGTCGGTGTAGAGGGCGCGCAGGTGTGCGAGGCGGCCGTCAGCCTCGAGACCGGCACCGACCTCGAGGGGCACCGCCACCTCAGTCGTCCCGGTGGTCGTCGGCGAGCGAGGCGCGCAGCCGGGCACCGCGGGCGCGGGCGGAGTCGGCAAGGTCGGACTGGAAGTCGATCATCCGGTCGCGCAGCTCCTCGGCCCGCGCGCCCTCGCCGGCGCCGAGGATCCGGGCGGCGAGGAGGCCGGCGTTGCGGGCCCCGCCGATCGAGACCGTCGCGACGGGCACGCCCGCGGGCATCTGGACGATCGAGAGGAGGGAGTCCATGCCGTCGAGGTGCGCGAGCGGCACCGGCACGCCGATCACCGGGAGCGGGGTGACGGCGGCGAGCATGCCGGGCAGGTGGGCGGCCCCGCCGGCGCCGGCCACGATGACGCGCAGCCCGCGGCGGGCGGCGGCGCGCCCGTACTCGAGCATCTCGTCCGGCATCCGGTGGGCGGAGACCACGTCGACCTCGTGGCTCACGCCGAGCTCGTCGAGCGCGAGCGCGACGGCGGACATCACCCGCCAGTCCGAGTCCGACCCCATGACGATCCCGACCTCGACCACGACGTCCCCTCCGGCTCCGGCGGCACGCGCGTCCGCCCGTGCCTCATCCTGGCATCCCTGCGGGCTCAGGCGCGGTGCAGCAGCTCCACGGCCGCCCGCGCGGAGGCGAGCAGCCCCCCGTGGTCCTCCCCCACCTCGGTCACGTGGCCGAGCTTGCGGCCCGGCCGCACCTCCTTGCCGTAGAGGTGGACCTTCGCGCGCGGGTGCCCGGCGAGGACCGCGGGGTACGCGGCGGACGGCTCGGGCCGCTCGGCGCCGAGGAGGTTGACCATGACCGCGGCGGGGGCGAGCGGGGCGGTGTCCCCGAGCGGGAGGTCGAGAACGGCCCGCAGGTGCTGCTCGAACTGGCTGGTCACGGCGCCGTCGATCGTCCAGTGCCCCGAGTTGTGCGGCCGCATGGCGAGCTCGTTGACGAGGAGCCGTTCGCCGTCGTCGCCCGGGGCGAGGAACATCTCGACGGCGAGGACACCCGTGACGCCGAGCCCCGTCGCGACCTGTTCGGCGATCGCGCGCGCCTGCTCGGCGAGCTCATCGGTCAGGCCGGGCGCCGGCGCGAGCACCTCGGCGCACACCCCGCCGACCTGCCGCGTCTCGACGACCGGCCAGCTGCGGACCTCGCCCGTGGCGCCGTCCGGGCCCGCTGCGTCAGGTCCCGAGCCACCCGGCCGGCGCGCCGTCAGGGCCGCGAGCTCGCGCGTGAAGGGCACCTTCTCCTCGACGAGGAGCCGCGCGCCCGGGGCGAGGTCGGCGAGCCAGTCCGCCACGTCGCCCGGGGCGGAGACCACCCGCACGCCCTTGCCGTCGTAGCCGCCGCGGGCGGTCTTGACGACGACCGGACCGCCGGCCTCGGCGAGGGCGGCGGCGAGCTCGTCGGCGCTCGCCACGGTGGTCCACCAAGGGCACGGGACGCCGAGCGCGCCGAGGCGCTCGCGCATGACGATCTTGTCCTGCGCGTGCGTGAGCGCGTCCGGACCGGGGCGGACCGGTACGCCGGTGGCGGCGACGGCGGCCAGGACCTCGGCGGGGACGTGCTCGTGCTCGAAGGTGAGGACGTCGGCGCCCTCGGTGAGCCGGAGCACGGCGTCGCGGTCGTCGGCCCGTCCCACCACGGCGTCGGGGACCACCTGCGCGGTCGGCGCGTCCGCGGACTCGACGAGGACCCGCAGGTGCACGTCGAGAGCGAGCGCCGCCGGCGCCATCATGCGGGCGAGCTGCCCACCACCGATCACGGCCACGGTCCGTCGAGTCACGGGGAGACAGCCTAGACGGTGCGAACTCCCCCGCACCGGCCCCGTCCGCGCGGCCCCGCCCGCCTACAGTTGTCCGGTGCGACGCCTCATCGATCTCCTCCTGCGCGGCCAGACCTGGCGGGAGTGGTGGATCGAGTTCCTGCGGTTCTGCACGGTGGGGCTCTCGGCGTTCGTCGTCGACATCGGCCTGTTCAACCTCCTGCGCTTCGGCCCCGGCGAGCTCCTCATCGACAAGCCGTTGACGGCGAAGGTCATCTCGGTCGCCGTCTCGATCGTCGTGGCCTGGACCGGGAACCGGCTGTGGACCTTCCGGGAGAAACGGCGCTCGGCCGCCCACCGCGAGGCGCTGATGTTCCTGCTCGTCAACATCGGCGGCATGCTCGTGGCCGTCGGCTGCCTCGCGTTCTCGCACTACGTCCTCCGCCTCACCTCGCCGCTGGCGGACAACATCTCCGCCAACGGCGTGGGGCTCGTGCTCGGCACCGCGTTCCGGTACGTCTGCTACCGGTACGTCGTGTTCACCGAGGACCACTCGTCCGGCGGCGGCGCGGACGGGCAGACCCCCACGCCCGACGACGATCCCGCCGCGCCCGGTGCGCCCGCCGGCGGCGGGTCCGACCCGCAGAGTTCCGACCCGGTGGGCTCCGATCCGGTCGTGCACGGGTCGGTGTCCAGCGACAGCGCCACCGCTGACCGCTGACCGGCGACTACTGACCGGCAGCGAGCGGCGATGTGCGTGCGTCAGCCGCGCGCCCGCTCGCGGCCCTGGACCCGCACGACGCCCGCGGCGAGCAGCACCTGCGCGGCGACGTAGGTGAGCATCACCCACATCCCGTTCCCGGGCAGCTCGAGGCCGGCGAACGTGCGCAGGGCGATGAGCGAGTCCGAGACGATGAAGACGAGCGCGCCGACGGCGGCGGCCGTGCCGAGCGCCGGCGCCAGCATCGCGGTCGCGAGGATCGCCACGGCGTAGGCCACGACGGCCGGCAGAAGCGTGCCCGCGCCCTGCGCACACAGCATGACGAGCACGATCCCGTAGCCGAGGAACGGGAGCACGAGCACGGGCGCGCGCCACACGGGGGTGCCCCGACGGCGCGGCCACAGCGCGATCACCCAGCTCACGTGGGCGAGCAGGAACAGCGCGAGCATCGCCTCGAACCCACCCGTGTCGAGGAAGCGCGGCACGAGGTCGCCCCCCCAGGACAGGGCGAGCGCGGCGAGCGCCCAGGAGGTCGTGTGCGAGCGGGGCGCCGGGGTCAGGGCGAGGACCGCGACCATGAGCGGCGGCAGGAGGAGCGGCTGCGAGACCTCCCGCAGCCAGCCGGGCCCGGTGAGCTGGGCGACCAGGTGGGTGAGCGTGACGACGGCGAGGACCACCACGGACACGAGGGCGACGGAGACCTCGGTGCGGCCGGGCCCGCGGCGCGGACCGGGGCGTGCCTCACCCCGGGGCCCGTCGCGACGCCCGCCCCCGGTCACCGGCGCCCGCGCCTGCGGCCCACGGACACGAGGGCGCCCTGCGGGAGGACGGCCTCGGGGGTCAGCTCGCGCGGGACCGCGTGGACGAACACCCGGAAGATCGGGGGCCGCCGCTGCGTGAGCTCGAGCCGGCCGCCGTCGGCCGTCACCAGCTCGCGCGCGAGCGCCAGGCCCAGGCCCGTCCCGGACTTGCCGGACACGTGCTTGGTGAAGATCTCGGGCGCCAGCTCGTCGGAGACGCCGTCGCCCTCGTCGGCCACGTCGATGAACACGCCCTTGGCGCCGGAGGCCGAGCGGGTCGTCACGGTGGTGCTGCCGGCGCCGTACTTCAGCGAGTTCTCGATGAGGGTCGCCAGCACCTGGGACAGGGAGCCGGGCGTGACGAGGACGGGCATGTCGGCGTCGTCGGTGAAGGAGAGGTCGCGGTCCGCGGCGAGGAAGGTCTGCTGCCACTCCTCGTCCTGCTGGGCGAAGATCTCGTCGAGGTTGACGACCTCGGTCGAGCCGCCGCCCGCGGAGCGCGACGTCTTGAGCAGGTCGTCGACCACGCCGGTCAGGCGCTCGACCTGCTCGAGCGAGCGGCGCGCCTCGTCGCGCACCTCCTCCTGCTCGCTCGTCATCTCGATCTCCTCCAGGCGCATCGAGAGCGCGGCGAGCGGGGTGCGCAGCTGGTGGGACGCGTCCGCGGCGAACTGGCGCTCGGCGGCGAGCCGGCCGGCCATGCGGTCGGAGGTCCGCACGAGCTCATCGGCGACGAGGTCGATCTCCTCGATGCCGGAGACCTGCATGCGCGGCCGCACCTGGCCGGACCCGATCTGCTCGGCGGAGGCGGCGAGGTAGATGAGCGGGGCGGACAGGCGCCGCGCGAGCCGCGAGCCGATGGCCACCGCGATGCCGAGGGCCATCATCGAGGTGACGGCGATGATGCCGACCACCTGCATGACCCGGAACCACACCTGGGAGATCGGGATCTCCATGATCACCTCGGCGCCGGACGGGGTGCGGCTCACCGAGCGCATGACGTCGCCCTCGATGGCCGGTCCGCCGTTGAACACCTCGCCCTCGGGGCTGCGGACGACGATGTTGGCCTCGATGTTGTTCTGCCCGCCGACCCACGCGACGAGCATGTCGTCGTCGAGCTCCTCGTTCGTCGCGATGCGGCGCTCGACCGACCGGGACAGCGAGGAGTTGCGCAGGTCGAGGGTGGCGCGCTGGTCGCCCCAGATCATCGCCCCGCCGAACACCGCGAGCGGTGCGCCGACGACGAGGACCGCCACCGTCACCGCCACGACGATCATGCGGATCGCGCGGCGGCGCACATCACCCTCCGGAGGTCTCGAACCGGAAGCCGATCGCGCGGACGGTCGTGATGTAGCGCGGCTGGTCCGCGGAGTCGCCGAGCTTGCGACGCAGCCAGGACACGTGCATGTCGAGGGTCTTGGTGGATCCCGTGGGATCGGTCCCCCACACCTCCTGCATGATCGCCTCGCGCGTGACGACCGAGCCCGCGTCCCGCACGAGCACGCGCAGGAGCTCGAACTCCTTCGCGGTCAGGTGCATCTCGCGGGTGCCGCGGAAGGCGCGGTGGGCGGCGACGTCGACGCGGACGTCCTGCGCCACCAGCTCGTCCTCCTCGGTGATGTCCCCACCGGCGCGGCGCAGGAGCGCCCGGACGCGGGCGAGGAGCTCGGCCAGTCGGAAGGGCTTGGTGACGTAGTCGTCCGCCCCGGCGTCGAGCCCGACGACGAGGTCCACCTCGTCCGCCCGGGCCGTCAGCACGAGGATCGGCACGGTCAGGCCGCGTGAACGGATCGCACGGGCCACGTCCAGGCCGTCCATGTCCGGCAGCCCGAGGTCGAGGACCACGAGGTCGGCGCCACGGGCGACGTCCTCGAGGGCGGCACCTCCGGTGGTGTGGGAGCGCACCTCGTAACCCTCACGGCCGAGGGCGCGGGCGAGCGGTTCGGCGATCGCAGGGTCGTCCTCGACGAGCAGCACGTCAGTCACATCTGCATCGTAGGCGCAATCGTCAACGATTGGTCAAGTCGACGGGTCGTGGACGTGCCGGGGCGGTCGCGTCGGGGGCTCGGCGGATCGCGACGCGGGCTCAGCCGGTCGCGTGGCGGCACAGCCGGTGGCGTGGGGGCTCAGCCGGTCGCGCGCACGAGCTCGACCGGCGAAACCTGGCCGATCCCCTCGAGGCCGGCGGCCGGCAGCGGGACCATCCGGAACTCACCCACCCGGTCGCGGGCGGAGAGCTCGTCCGCGGTGGCGGAGTCCATGAGGACGGACCCGGCCGGGGCGACGTCGACGAGCCGCGAGGCGAGGTTGACGCTGGGGCCGAAGATGTCGCCGAACCGGGAGACCACCTCGCCCCAGACGAGGGAGGCGCGCACCGGCAGCATGCGCTCCTTCGCCGTGAGCGCGGCGATGAGGTCGACGCACACCTCGGCGGCGAGCACGAGGTCGTCGGCGACGTAGAGGACGGCGTCGCCGATCGTCTTGACGATGCGGGCGCCGGCCGAGGTGATGACGTCGCGCGAGGTGTACTCGAAGGTCTGGACGAGGTCGGCGAGCGCCGCGGAGCCGAGCTCGGTCGACCGGCGCGTGTAGGCGACCATGTCGACGAACCCGAGCGCGCGGGTGAGCGGGTAGCGCTCCGCCGAGCCGGCCGATCCCGGCGCCGTCGCGGGCTCGCGGCTCGCGACCTCCGCCTCCGTGCGGCGCAGGAGCGCGGCGAGCTGGCGCCGCCAGGCGTAGCTCAGCTGCTTCTCGAGCACGTCGGTGTGGTCGCCGACCTTGTCGAGGAACAGGCGCCGGGCGGACGTGTCGTCGATCCCGCGCTGGCGCGAGATCCCCTCGACGAGCGCCTCGGTCTGCCAGAGCACGAGCCGGTCGGTCGTGTGCGACTGCGCGCGCAGCAGCGAGATCGCGGTCGACATGTCGATCCTGCCGTCGTCGAGCTGCGTGGCCATCGAGCGCAGCGCCGCGACGTCCGAGTCGGTGAAGACGACGCTCGTCTCGCCGACGTTGGGGAAGCCCATCGCCCGCCAGAACGTGTGGGCGAGCTCGAGGGAGGTCCCGGCCTGCTCGGCCAGCTCGCGGATCGTGTACACGGCGTCGGAACCGATGAGGGCGCGCACCCGGTCGTCGACCGTGCCGGGGCCGATCGCTGCCTCCGCCGGTACCTGAGCCGCACTCTCGACACTGTCGGAGGTGGCCGCCGGCGCCTGAGCCGCACTCTCGGCAAGTTCAGGGGCGCCGGGGTCGACGCGGGCCCCACCGTCGGACGGGCCGACGGCAGGTCGGCCCTCCGGCGTGCGCTGCATCACAGGGCGATCGTAGTGGGTGCCCGCCGGTCGTGGGTGGGCCCTCCGACCTGTGGCCGGTCGGCGGCGTTCAGGCCGGGATCAGGGCGCGACCTCGTCGTCGTGCAGGACGGTCCCGTCCCCCGCCGTCCCGTCCCCGGCGGGGAGCGCCGGGTCGACCTGGACGAACCTCACGTGCGTGACGTCGCCGGTGACGAGGACGTGCTCCTCGCCGGAGTCGTCGACCACGACGAGCGCGCCGGTCGGGTCGAGCCGTTCCGCCCGGCCGGTGATCTCGGAGCCGTCGGGCAGCGTGACGCGCACGGACTTCCCGATCGTGATCGACCCCTGGGCCACCTCGTCGGCCAGCCCCGCCTCCTCCGCGTCGCCGCCCGCCGCCACGAGCCGGTCGAGCAGGCCCGGCAGGTGCGTGCCGATCGCCTCGAGCACCTGCGCGGGCGTGGCGACGACGCCGACGTCGCCGAGGCTCGCCCCCCACTCGACCGGCACGCTGCCGGGGGCGAGGTTGACGCCGATTCCGACGACGAGCGCGCGCGTGCGTGGGCTGACCTCGACGAGGATGCCGGCCACCTTGCGGGCCCGCCCCCAGCCGTCGACCGGATCGGTACCGGCGCCGAGGAGGACCACGTCGTTGGGCCACTTCGTGGCGGCGGGCACGCCGAGGTCGGTGAGCGCCCGGCGCACGGCGAGCGCCACGACGACCGGCACCCAGGTGGTGCGCACCGGCGGCAGGTCGACCCGCAGGACGATCGACGCGGTGAGGGCCGAGCCCTCCGCGGTGACCCACTCGCGCCCGGCGCGGCCCCGTCCGTCGGTCTGGTGGTGCGCCGCGAGCACGGACAGGTGCGGCCAGGCTTCGGGGTCGGTGTCCGCGAGTGCGAGCGCGTCGGCGTTCGTCGAACCGGTCGAGTCGACCTCGACCACGCGGCTGAAGGTGCTCATGGTCAGAGCCAACCACGCGTCGTGGCCCCGCGCGCCCGCCGAGCGTGCGACACGTGGGGGATCTGTGTCGAGATGCGTGGAGACGCGGTCCGGGTGGCATCGATTCCCGGTCCTCGCCCCGCGTCCCGGCGTCGGGGTGGCCGGTCGAGCATCTAGGCTGCCACGGGTGAGCGACGCAGCACCCCACCCCACCGGCACGACCGGAGCCGACCCTGCGACAGGACCCGACGAGGCGAGCGGCCCCGACGGCGTGAGCGGGACCCGGTCGAAGATCGACGACCTCGCCCGCCGGCGCGAGAGCGAGATCGACGCCGTGACCGAGGCCGGCGCGGCCAAGCAGGCCAAGCGGGGCAAGCGCAGCGCGCGCGAGCGGATCGAGGCGCTCCTCGACGTCGGGAGCTTCACCGAGCTCGACGCCTTCGCCACGCTGCGCTCGACCGCGTTCGGCCTGGACAAGAAGCGCGTCTCGGGCGACGGCGTCATCACCGGCCACGGCACGATCGACGGCCGGCAGGTCTGTGTCTACAGCCAGGACTTCACGGTGCTCGGCGGCTCGCTCGGCGAGGTGCACGGCCAGAAGATCGCCAAGGTGATGGACCTCGCCCTGCGCACCGGGGTGCCGATCATCGGGATCTCCGACGGCGGCGGTGCCCGCATCCAGGAGGGCGTCGCGGCCCTCACCCAGTTCGCGGAGATCTTCCGCCGCAACGTGGCTGCCTCCGGCGTCATCCCGCAGATCTCGCTCATCCTCGGGCCGAGCGCCGGCGGTGCCGTGTACTCCCCCGCGCTGACGGACTTCATCGTCATGGCCGAGGGAACGTCGAACATGTTCATCACCGGCCCGGACGTCATCCGGTCGGTCACGGGCGAGGACGTCGGGTTCGAGGAGCTCGGCGGGGCCTCGACGCACTCGACCCGCTCCGGGGTGGCGCACTACGCCGCGTCCGACGAGGACGACGCGATCGACTACGTCCGCGCGCTGCTCTCGTTCCTGCCGAGCAACAACCTCTCCGAGCCGCCGAGCTGGCCGCCGGCGGACGCCGAGGACTCCGCGGAGATCGTGGCCGTGGACCACGAGCTCGACGACCTCGTGCCGGACTCGGACAACCAGCCCTACGACATGCACACGGTCATCGAGCACATCGTCGACTACGGCGAGGCGCTCGAGGTCTCCGCGGCGTTCGCGCCGAACATCATCACCGCGTTCGGGCACGTCGAGGGCCGCCCGGTGGGCATCGTGGCGAACCAGCCGAGCTCGATGGCCGGGACGCTCGACATCGACGCCGCCGAGAAGGCCGCCCGGTTCGTCCGCACGTGCGACGCGTTCAACGTCCCCGTCCTCACGCTCGTCGACGTCCCCGGCTTCCTCCCGGGCACGGACCAGGAGTGGCAGGGCATCATCCGCCGAGGCGCCAAGCTCATCTACGCCTACGCCGAGGCCACCGTCCCGCTCGTCACCGTCATCACGCGCAAGGCGTACGGCGGCGCCTACATCGTCATGGGGTCCAAGCAGCTCGGGGCCGACATCAACCTCGCCTGGCCGACGGCGCAGATCGCGGTGATGGGCGCCGGCGGTGCGGTCAACATCCTCCACCGCGGTGCGCTGAAGAAGGTCGGCGAGGAGGGCGGCGACGTCGAGGCCGAGCGCGCCCGTCTGACCGGCGAGTACGAGGACGCGCTCATCAACCCGTGGGAGGCGGCCCGCCGCGGCGACGTCGACGCGGTGATCGCCCCCCACGAGACGCGCTCCCAGGTGGTCCGGGCGCTGCGGGCGCTGCGCACCAAGCGCGCCACCCTGCCCGAGAAGAAGCACGGGAACATCCCGCTGTGACCGAGGGGGACGCGCGGGACTGGTCCGGGCCCGAGGGCGACGACGAGCTCGTCGCCGACGCGCGCCGCGACCTGGGCAACGGCCCGTCCACCGAGGACGTCGCGGCGCTCGCCGCGCTCACGGTGGTCTCCGGGACCCCCGACGAGGACGAGCTCGCGGCCCTGCTCGCCGGCCTCGCGACGGCGCGGGCGCTCGCGCGCACCGACGACGCGGACGGCGGCGGGACGGGCGAGGCGGGACGGCCCCGGGGCGGCGTGACGGCCGGCGCGGCGGGGTCCGGCGGTGCCGGTCGGGCGACGTCGGCCTGGGGCGACCACGCCCACCGGCTCGGCGTTCGACGCGCGGGCGCGGGCGCCTGGCGCTGGTCCGCTCAGCGGTAGCCGGGGAGCGAGGTCGGGCCCGGTGGCGAGACCGGGCCCGGTGGCGAGACCGGGCGAGGGGACGGGAACGGCTCCGGGACGGCCCACCCGTACTGCTTCGCGAATGCGGTCGTCAGCTGCGCGAGGCTCGGGGCGCGCACCGCGACGGCGATCTCGTGCAGGAGCCGCGCGTCGGACTCGGGCATCGTCGGGGCGACCATCCGCATCCGGAAGGGTCGGGCGGCCTGCGTGCCGGACCGGAGCGTCACGTAGATCATGGTGTCGCCCGCCGGGTAGCCCTGCGCCGGCGGCAGCGCCCGCGGGTCGGGCCGCTCGCCCTTGCGCTTGAAGTAGGGCAGGAAGCCGACGTCGGCGAGGTCGTCGAGCGAGGTGCGCTCGCCGCGCACCGTGACGGTCCGGGCGCCGAGGTCGACGACGATCCGCCCGCGGAGCCGCGCCCCGACGAACCCGAGCACGGCGAGAATGACGAGCACGGTGCCGACGGCGGCGACCAGCGCCTCCTCGGGCGTGGCCTGGTCCCGGTGACCCCAGCCACCCTCGACCTGGAGGAGGAAGTACCCGATCACCCCGCACGGCACGGCGTAGAGGAGGGCGCGCCAGAGAGTTCCCCAGAGGGACGGGCGTGGAATCGTGACCGGACCGCGCACCGGTGTCCCGTGACCCGGCAGCCCGTGGCCCGGCCCTGGGGCGCCATGCCCCGGCGGCGGGGCGCCATGCCCAGACGACGGCGTCCCGCTCGTGGGCGACCACGGCGGCTGGTGTCCGGTCACGCGGGTCAGGGTATCCGGGCCCGCGGGCCGCACCCGCCTCTCAGGACGGGTGGCCCGTGCCGGCTCCGAACAGCTCCCACATCCCCCGGAGGCGCGCCGAGATCCGGAGCATGACGGCGCGACCCACCGGTCCGGAGCGCCGGAGCCACTCGACGACCTCCCCCGTGGCCGAGGGGCTGAGCAGCATGCCCAGCTCGGCGAGGTACCGGGGGCCGTCCTGCGCGGCGACGGCCGTGACGTCGCGCGAACCGGTCAGGACGGCGAGCGCCCGGACCACCTCGACATCGAGTACAGGGGTCGAGACCTCGCCGAGGACGACCCTCCCCGACTCCGGCTCGAGCGGCTCGAGGATCTCCCCGCCCCCGCGCGAGGCCGCGCCGAGCCGGCCGGCGTCGACCCCGGACGCGACGAGCGCCGCCACCACGGCGCGCGCCGCACCGGGGTCGCCGAGCATGACGAGGCGGACGGCATCCGGGTCGACGCCGAGGCTCCGGGAGACCGCGCGCGTGCCGGCAGGCTCGGGTCGGTCGACGACGGCCCCGCGGAGGACGGACCGGACCGTGGCCTCGGGCGTGCCGTCCGCGGGCGGCTCGAGCCAGCCCGGCGGGTCGAGCAGCCCGCGCTCGACCATGGCGCGCACGACCGGGGCGGTCGCCCCACCCGCGCGCCCGAGGACGTCGGCGACCCGCTCGACGTGGCGCCGCGGCAGCCGCCGCACGAGCGGCACACCCATGAGGAGGATGCGGGCGACGACGACACCGCCCGCGCTCAGCTCCAGCTCCTGGGGCGCGGACGTCGGGGTCGGCGCCCACCAGGTGGCGCCGGGCCGGGAGCCGGCGCGGAAGCTGTCGAGGTCCGCGAGGGGCGTGGCCGTACCGCCGGAGTGGATCGTGCCAGTGTCGAGATCCGCGGTGACCGGCGGGTACCGCCGGGCGACCTGCCGCAGG
This sequence comes from Georgenia sp. Z1344, assembly GCF_049856295.1. Taxonomy (GTDB): domain Bacteria; phylum Actinomycetota; class Actinomycetes; order Actinomycetales; family Actinomycetaceae; genus JB111. Next base: position 23,119 of record NZ_JBNDMZ010000015.1, read on the forward strand.
AGGAGCAGCGCGAGGACCGCCCCCGTCAGCGCTCCGGCCGCGCCGCCCACGACGACCTCCCCGCTGCGCACCTCCGCGATCTCACCGCGGAGGTCGGCCAGGCCGACCCCGACCATGGCGCCGGCGAGCCCGAGCAGCGCGACACCGATCACCACGACGTGGAGGTTGTGCCGGTAGAGGTTCGGGGTGAGCCGGACCAGCTCCTCGGGCCCGCTCACGCCGCGGGTCCGCGGCTCACGTGGCCGAGACCTCGTGGCCGTAGCGCGCCCACACCTTGCGCAGGCCGGCGTCGGAGTCGAGCTGCTTGTCCCGTGCCGCGGGCCGGGCGGAGGCGAGCTGCTCGAGCATCTGTCGGGCGCCGGCGGGATTGACGAGGCGCACGTACTCGAAGACCGCGGCCGTCGAGTCCTCACCGGTGATGCCCGTGAGGTCGCGCGGCCCCTCGGTGAGCACGGTGACGGCGCGGGCCCGCTCGGCGAGCACGGCGGCATCGACGCCGGGCCCGTCGCTCGTGCCCGCCCCGCCGGAGGCGGCGTCGTCGGCGGGTCCCTGGAGGCGCTCGACCTGGATGCCGGCCCGGGCGAGCGCCCGTGCGACCTCCCGGGAGGCGCGCACGCTGCCACCGATGGTCGCGGACAGGGCCTCGACGGGGAGGGAGAGGTTCGCGGCGACGCGGGCGAGGCCGGCCGGGTCGGGACGCCCGGTGAGCGGGCCCACGAGGAGGTAGCGGACCATGCCCTCGGGCCGGTCGGGGTCGGGCACCTCGTGCCAGGCGGGCCGCTCGATCATGCCGCTGACGACGAGCGCCTCGACGGCGTCGGCCGCGGGCGCCGCCGAGGTGCGGTGGATGGCCTCGGCGAGCAGCTGGGCCTGCGGCCCGGGGAGGCGCCGGAGCGGGGCGCCCCGGAGGTAGACGGGCGCGACGACGTCGGTGCCGCGCCCGAACGCCATGTGGACGCCCGGCTTCCCGAAGGTGCCGAAGCTCGCCGGCCCGATGTGCAGCTGGTCGATCTCGGCGAGCGGCACGGTGCGGCCCTTGGCGGCGATCGTCGCGGCGCCGAGGTCCGCGTCGACGCGCACGTAGGGGCGCAGGGTGAGCCACAGGATGCCGACCATGAGCACGAGACCGATGCCGAACCCGCCGATCGTCCATGCCGTGGTGCCCCCACCGGCGGCGAACCCGGCGAACGCGCCGACGAGCGAGACGCCCACCGTGATGAGGAGGAGGACAGGGGCGTTGTCGACGATCGCGCCCCGGGTGATCGGCTGCGGTCCGGGCGGCGTCGGTGCTGGTGAGGTCACGCGGCCGAGGCTACCGGGGGCGTGCGGGCGTCCTGCGGGTGCTCGCGGCCGGCCGGGGTGCGGTCGGCGAGCAGCCGATGAGCGGTCGATGAGCGACCGGTGAGACATGACACAACTCCTCGACCCGATCGAAGGTCACGGTTTAGCGTCGCCCGGTAACTTTCCGATAACGAGGAGAACCCCCGACGTGTTCGCACCCCCGCGCGGCCGCCACGCACGGCACCGCACCCTTGCCCCCCGGGTCGCCACCGCACTGCTGACCGTCGCCGCGGCGACGTCGGTCGCGACGAGCGCCCAGGCCGCCGAGGCCCCGGCCGGCGTCCGCACCGTGACCCCTTCGATCCGCACCGACGCCGGCTGGCAGAACCAGGTCGCCAACGCGATCGCGGCGCAGACCAACGCCTACCGCGCAGCCAACGGCCTCTCGCAGCTCACCCGCACCGGCTCGATCGACTCCGTCGCCCAGTCCTGGTCCAACCACCAGGCGAGCATCGGCGCCATGGTCCACCGCGGCGACTACGGCCGCTCCGCCGTGCCCGCCGGCTCCTCGGGGACCTCCGAGATCCTGTCCTGGGGCATCTACCCGGACCACCAGGCCGACTACTTCATGAGCCAGTGGCGCAACTCCCCGGTGCACAACAACATCCTGCTCACCGGGTCCTACACGCACTTCGGCGTCGGCGTGGCCGTCTCGGCCGACGGGCGCGTGTTCGCCACGCAGAACTTCGCCACCTACGCCGGTGGCGGCCCCTCCGGCTCCACCCCCACGGCCGATGCGCCCGCCGAGACCGCCCCCGAGGTCGAGGCCGAGCCCCAGGCCGAGGCGGAGCCGCAGGCCGAGCCCGAGATCGAGCAGGAGCCCACGACGGACGCCGAGGCCGCCCGCGAGGCCGACGCCGCGACCCGCGACACCGCCCGCACCGAGCCGGAGCCGGCCCCCGAGCCCGAGCCGGTGCCCGGCACGCCGCGCTTCCTCCTGTCCGACGAGCTCGCCGGCAACGCCGTGCACAGCTTCCTCTACGGGGTCGAGGGCGACGAGATCTTCGTCGGCGACTGGGACGGCGACGGCAGCGACACGATCGCGGTACGCCGTGGCAGCGAGCTGCACATCACGAACACGCTGGGCACCGGCCCTGCGGAGCACGTCGTCGAGCTCGGCGACGCGGGCGACGAGCTCGTCCAGGGCGACTTCGACGGCGACGGCACCGACACCTTCGCGATCCGCGACGGCAACGTCATGGAGATCGTCAACGACCTCGACAACCCGGGCGAGATCGAGTTGGCGGCCTTCGGCGCCGACGGCGACACGCTGCTCGTCGGCGACTGGGACGGCGACGGGACCGACACGTTCGGCATCCGCCGCGGCGCCGACGTCATCTGGACGAACGACCCGGCCGGCGCGTCCGTCGACGGCGAGCTCTCCCTCGGCCGCGACTCCGACCTCGTCCTCGTGGGCGACTGGGACGGCGACGGCGCGGACAGCGTCGCCCTCCAGCGCGGCGCGGACTTCTTCGTGACGAACGAGAACTCCTCCGACGCCGAGATCACCGAGACCCGCTACGGGCGCGACGGCGACACCGCCGCGTTCGGCGACTGGGACGGCGACGGCTCCGACAGCCTCGGGGTCGTCCGCATCGAGCAGACCCGCTGACGCGTGGCGGGCCGTCCTCTACCGGCCCGCCACGCCCCGGCGCCTGCACGCCACGACGGGGTCGTCGGTCCACCCGGACCGGTGGCCCCGTCGTCGTGCGTGGGGGCCGCGGCCGCGTCGATGCGTCGTCGGCCGGCCGTCGGTCAGCGCGGCGGCGGCCAGCCGTATGCCTCGTGGATCAGGCGCCGCGAGAGGTCGGAGTCGGGGGCGCCGCTCACGCGGGCGAGCTCGGCGAGCAACCAGGCGTCCCGCTCGCGGAGCCGGCCACCGAGCGGCCCCGAGAGCGCCCTCGAGGCCCGAACCCCCGACGCCAGGCACACCCAGATCGCCGCGCCCTCCTTCGCGGACGCCCGCACACCACTGCCGAAGGCACCGCGCCGGGCGGCGTCCGCGTGGGGCGTGATCCCGGCGATCGCCTCGAACCCGACCGTCTCGTCCCGGACCCGCACGCGCCGGCCGACGAGGTCGACCTCCAGCGGGCGACCATGCTGCCGCAGGACGAGCACGAGGATGGCGAGGACCACGACCGTCGAGAGGGCAAGGACGACGACGTGGAGGCCCCAGGGGATCGGAGCGTCCGTCCCGTTGCGCCACCAGTGCTCGACCACGAGGACCACGGCGCCCAGCGCCAGCACGGGCGCGAGCCAGAGCACCACGCGCCGGAGGTTGTCCCGGAGCCGGTGCGGCCTGACAGTCTCGAGACCGGCGGCAGGGACGAGGTCGGGGTAGTCGGACCGGCGCACGGAGCCACGATAGGCGGGCGACGAACGCCCCTGGTTAGGGTCGACGCCATGACACCGCGCGCCGCGAGCGACGACGACGTCCCCGGCGGCCCCGCCGCCGACCTGGCCGAGACCGCCCGGGCCCAGCGGCTGCGCCTCGGCCTGCGGGTCGGGGACGTCGCCGCCCGTGCGGGCCTGTCCGTCGGCCTGGTCTCCCAGCTCGAGCGCGGCCAGGGCAACCCCGCGCTCAGCACGCTCCGCTCGCTGGCCGACGCGCTCGGGATGGGCGTCACCGACCTCCTCGAGCCGCGCCGCGAGAGCCAGTCAGCCCTCGTCCGTGCCGGCGAGGGGCGACGCCTGCGGACCCCCGACGAGAGCCCCGGACTCGAGCGCGAGCTCCTCACCCCGAGCCTCGACGCCCCGCTGCAGGTCATCCGCACCGTCGTCCCCGTCGGCCTGACGAACGAGTCCCGCCCCTACCGGCACCTCGGCACCGAGGCGGTCCACGTCCTCTCCGGCGAGCTCGACGTCACCGTCGACGGACGGACGAGCCGGCTGCGCGCCGGGGACACCCTGACCTACGACTGCTCGACCGGCCACTGGTGGGCGAACCCCGGCCCCGACGAGGCCGTCGTCCTCGGCGTCACCGTGCCGCTGAGCCGCTGAGCCGCCGGAGGGCTCGCCCACTACCCGTCGCTGCGCTCGACCTCCGCGGCCTCCCCCTCGGCGGTGGCCAGCGCGAGCAGCCGACCCAGCTCGACGACCGGGTCGCGGTGGTCGTCGACCCGGAGGTCGAGCGCCGTCCGCGGCGGGGCCACGTCGTCCTCGTCCACGGCGGCGACGACGAGGGCCGCGGACTGCCGCCCGCGCACGTCTCCCCCGGCCGCCTCGCCCGCCGCCAGGGCAGCCACGAGTCGCCGTCCGAGGTCCCCCGCCCCGCCCGGCCGGGAGTGCGGCTCAGTCCGTCGTCGAGATTGCGGTTCGTCGTCGTCGAGATTGCGGTTCGTCGTCGTCGAGATTGCGGTTCGTCGTCGGGAGTGCGGCTCGGCGACTGATCGAGACTGCGGCTCAGCAGACGACCACGCCCCGCAGTCCCGGTAGGCCGCCAGCATCGCGTCGAGCACGCCCGGCCCCGCGAGGCAGTTGCCGACCACCACGACACGGTCACCTTCGAGGCCCCCCGCCCACGGCGTGCACCCGCTCCCCGTGCGGCTCGCGACCCGCCCGCGGGCGTCGACGAGGGCCACCTGGCGCCGCTCGATCCCCTCGTCCTCGGCTGCGAGGACGTCGACGACATCGGCCGGCGCGAGCCCGGACCGGAGCAGCTCGAGGCCGCGCGGACGGAAGGTCACGTTCGTCCACGCCTGGGTGACGAGCGCTCCGACCCGGGGGGCGAGCGCCGGCACCATCCCGCCGAGCGCGAGCGACGCCGACGCGGTCGCCACGCCGAGGGATGCGCCGTCGTCGGACAGCGCGACGATCGAGTAGGTCACGCCCCCTCCTACCTCCGGCGTCGACGCCGGTCTCGTCCGCGTCACGATGTGACGCCGATCATCATTCGGGCTTGCATCGCCCGCCAACGCCAAGCATAGTGAACTCACGTTCATTACGACGACGTCGTCGTCCCGCACCGGAGGAGATCCCCCATGCGCCTCACAGCCCGCGTCCTGCGCCCGACGGCCGTGGCGGCAGCCGCCCTGCTCGTCCTCGCCGCCTGCGGGGGCGGTGGCGAGTCGGTCGACGTCGACGGCGAGTCCGGATCCGACGGGTCCGGCGGGTCCGGCTCCTCCGGCGAGGTCCTCGTGGCCGCGATCGCCGGCGAGCCCGACCAGCTCGACCCGCACTCGACGACCTCGTACTTCTCGTTCCAGATCCTCGAGAACGTCTTCGACACCCTGGTCGAGCCGGACGAGAACCTCGAGATGCAGCCCGCCCTGGCGGAGTCGTGGGAGACCTCGGAGGACCAGCTCACCTGGACGTTCCAGCTGCGCGAGGGCGTGACCTGGCACGACGGCTCGGAGTTCACGGCCGACGACGTGGCGTACTCGTTCAACCGGATCATCGACGAGGAGCTTGCCGCCTCGTGGCGGTTCGCCGCGGTCGAGTCGGTGACCGCGACCGACGACCTCACGGTCGAGATCCAGGTCAGCGCCCCCTCCCCCAACCTGCTCGCGAGCATCGGCGGGTACAAGGGCGTCGCGATCGTCCAGGAGGAGAACGCCTCCTCCGGCGACATCGCGACCGACCCGATCGGCACCGGACCGTTCTCGTTCGAGACCTACTCCTCCGGGCAGGCCGTCGAGCTTGCCGCCAACCCCGACTACTTCGGCGGGGAGCCGGCGATCGGCGGCGTCGAGTTCCAGTTCATCGCGGAGGCGTCGACGGCGCTGGCCGCGCTGCGCTCCGGTGAGATCCACTGGACGGACAACGTGCCGCCCCAGCAGGTCGAGACGCTCTCCGGCGAGGACGCCCTCGAGATCGGCCAGGTCGGGTCGAACGACTACTGGTACCTCGCCCTCAACCAGGGCAACGAGCCGTGGGACCAGGTCGAGGCGCGGCAGGCGATCGCCTACGCGATCGACCGGGAGGCGATCACGGAGGCCACGATGTTCGGGGCCGCCACCGTCAACCAGACCGCCATCCCCGAGTCCTCGTCCTGGTTCACCGAGTACACGACCTACAGCCACGACCCGGACCGCGCGCTCGAGCTCTTCGACGAGATCGGGGTCGACCCGGCCTCGCTGACGATCGACCTCATGGTCACCTCCGAGTACCCGGAGACCGTCACCGCCGCGCAGATCATCTCGAGCCAGCTCGAGGAGGTCGGGATCACGACGACGATCAACACCCTCGACTTCGGCACCTGGCTGTCCGAGCAGACCGAGGGCAACTTCGACATGCTCATGCTCGGCTGGCTCGGCAACATCGACCCCGACGACTTCTACTACAGCCAGCACCACTCCGAGGGGTCGAACAACCACCAGGGCAACGCGGACCCCGAGCTCGACGAGCTGCTCGACGCCGGCCGCACGGAGACCGACGAGGCCGCCCGCGAGGAGATCTACGACGAGGTGGCCACCCGCGTGGCGGACACCGCGAGCTACATCTACCTCTACAACCCCGACGTCGTGCAGGCCTGGTCGACCGACCTCTCCGGCTACACCGCGCTGCCGGACCGGGCGATCCGGTTCCGCGACGCGGAGATCGCCGACTGAGGCGGGACCTCCCGTGCGCTTCGTCCTCACCCGGATCGGTCACTCGCTGATCGTCCTGCTCGGGGTGACGGTCGTGGTCTTCGCGATCGTCCACCTCGTGCCGGGCGACCCGGTGCGGATCGCCATGGGCACCCGGTTCGACCCGGACACCTACGACGCGCTGCGCGAGCGGGCGGGCCTCGACCGGCCGCTCGTCGAGCAGTACTTCTCCTACGTCGGCCGGGCGGTGACGGGCGACCTCGGCGTCAGCTTCCGCTCCGGCCAGCCGGTCACGCAGATCCTCGCCGAGCGGCTGCCGGCCACGGTGTCGCTGGCTGGCGTCGGCATCGTCATCGCCCTGCTCGTCTCGATCCCGCTCGGCGTCTGGACGGCCACGCACCACGGTTCGGTGTCCGACTCGATCACCCGGGCGGTCAGCCAGCTCGGGGTGTCCCTGCCGAACTTCTTCCTCGCCACCCTGCTCATCCTGCTCTTCTCCACGCAGCTGGGGTGGTTGCCGCCGTCGGGGTACACCTCGATCACCGAGGACCCGGTGGACTGGCTGAGCCACGTCATCATGCCGGCGGTCACGGTCGGGGTCGTCGCGGGCGCGATCCTCACGCGGTACGTGCGCTCGTCCGTCCTCGAGGTCCTCGCGATGGACCACGTGCGCACGGCCGAGTCGAAGGGGCTGCGCCGCTCGACGATCCTGTCCTGGCACGTCCTGCGCAACGCGATGGTCCCGGTCGTCACGATCGTCGGCACCCAGGTGGCGGCGATCCTCGGCGGGGTCATCGTCGTCGAGTTCGTCTTCGCCTGGCCCGGGCTCGGGTACCTCGTCTACGACGCCGTCGAGGCCCGCGACTACCCGGTCGTCCAGGGCGCGGTCCTCCTCATCGCCACGTTCTTCCTCGTCGTCAACCTGCTCGTCGACCTCGCCTACGCGGCGATCGACCCGAGGATCGCGGAGGGCGCATGACCACCGACGACCACGACCCGGCCTCCGGGGCCCCGTCCCCGGCGGGGGAGACACCCACGGGCCCGACGACGAACGGCGCGGGCGCTGCCGCCACCACCGCCGTGGCCGCGCCGCCGCTCGAGCGTCGGCACCCGGTCCGCCGGCTGCTCCGCCGGCCCGTCGCCGTGATCTCGCTCGGCTTCCTCCTGCTCGTCGTCCTCCTCGCGATCTTCGGCGACCTCGTGGCGCCGCAGGGCATCAACGAGGTCGACACGTCCGCCATGCTGCAGGCGCCGAGCCTCGCCCACCCCTTCGGCACGGACGAGGTGGGACGCGACATCCTCTCCCGCGTCATCCTCGCCGCGCAGATCTCGGTGCAGGTCTCGCTCGTGTCCGTCTCGATCGCGCTCGTCGCGGGCGTGACGCTCGGCCTCGTGTCCGGGTTCTTCCGGGGCATCCTCGACACGGTGATCATGCGGATCACCGACGTGATGTTCGCCTTCCCCGAGATGCTGCTGGCCATGGCCGTGGTGGCGATCATGGGCAAGGGCACGACGAGCGTGACGATCGCGATCGCCGTGGTCTACACGCCGATCTTCGCGCGCGTCACCCGGGCCTCCGCCCTGTCGGTGCGCACCGAGACCTACGTCAGCGCGTCCCGCTCGCTCGGCGCAGGACCCGCGCGGCTCATGCTCGGGCACGTGCTCCCGAACTCGGTGGCGCCGATCATCGTCCAGACCTCGCTGTCCCTCGCGTTCGCCATCCTGTCCGAGGCCGCGCTCAGCTTCCTCGGCCTCGGCGTCCAGCAGCCCACCCCCAGCTGGGGCGGCATGCTCAACGTCGCGCGCGAGTTCCCGCAGCAGTGGTGGATGGCCGTCTTCCCCGGGATGGCCGTGTTCCTCACCGTGCTGTCCTTCAACCTGCTGGGCGACGCCCTGCGCGACGTCCTCGACGTGCGCGGCACCGCCGGAGAGGAGCGCCGATGACCGCCGCACCGGCCCTCGAGGTCCAGGGTCTGCACGTGTCCATCCGCGACGCCCGCATCGTCCGCGACGTCTCCTGGTCCGTCGAGCGGGGGCAGACGCTCGGGATCGTCGGCGAGTCCGGGTCGGGCAAGTCGATGTCCGTCCTCGCGGCGTCGGGCCTCATGGGGTCGGACCGGGCCCGGGTCACGGGCCGGTCCCTGCTCGGACCTGCCGCGGACGACGACGACGCCGGGCCGGTCGACCTGCTGACGATGTCCGCCGAGCAGCGGCGGCGCGTGCGGGGGCGGCGCATCGGGTTCGTCTTCCAGGACCCGGCCACCTCGCTCAACCCCCTGCTCGACGTCGAACGGCAGCTGACCGAGGGGACGATCGAGCACCTCGGACTCACGCGCCGAGCGGCCCGCACCCGGGCCCTCGAGCTGCTCGAGCTCGTCGGCATCCCGGACCCCGAGCGGCGCCTGGGCGCCTACCCCCACCAGCTCTCCGGCGGGATGCGCCAGCGCGTGATGATCGCGATCGCGCTCGCGTGCGACCCGGACCTGCTCATCGCCGACGAGGCGACGACCGCCCTCGACGTCACCATCCAGGCGCAGATCCTCGACGCCGTGCGGGACCTGCGGGAGCGGCTCGGCACGGCGGTCGTGTGGATCAGCCACGACCTCGCCGTCGTCGGGTCGATCGCCGACGAGGTCGTCGTCATGTACGGCGGGGAGATCGTCGAGCAGTCCGAGACCGTCGAGCTCTTCCGGTCGACGGCGCACCCCTACACGCGCGGCCTGTTCGAGTCCCGCCCGCGTGCCGGCGGGGACGGCTCGCCGCTGACGACGATCCCCGGGGCGCCGCCGGACCCGCGCGCCGTGCCGCCCGGCTGCGTGTTCTGGGACCGCTGCTCGGTCCGCGGCGATGCCCGGTGCGAGAGCGAGCACCCCGAGCTGCGGGAGGTCTCCCCCGGTCACCTCGCCCGGTCGTGGTACCGGGCGGACATGGGGCCGATCGACGGTGGTGGTACGGCTCGCGCGGAGTCGGATCTCGTGGAGGAGGACGCATGAGCGACCAGCCGCTGCTCGAGGTCGAGGACCTCGTCGTGCGCTTCCCCGTGCGCGGGTCCCGCACGGCGCGCGTGCACGCCGTCGAGGACGTCTCGCTGACGATCCGGGCCGGGCAGACGCTCGGGCTCGTCGGGGAGTCCGGCTCGGGAAAGTCCACCGTGGGCAACGCGATCATGCGCCTCGTGCCGGCTACCTCGGGGACGGTGCGGCTCGAGGGGCGCGACGTGCTCGCCGCGCGGGGCGCCGAGCTCAAGGCGCTGCGCCGCGACGTCGCGATGGTCTTCCAGGACCCCCGGGCGGCGCTCGACCCGCGCTGCACGGTGGCCACGTCGGTGAGCGAGCCCCTGCGGATCCACGGGATCGGCGAGCGGGCGGGGAGACGGCGGCGCGTGAGCGAGCTCCTCGACCTCGTGGGGCTGCCCGAGCGGTTCGCGGACCGGTACCCGCACGAGATCTCCGGCGGTCAGCGCCAGCGGGTGTGCATCGCCCGCGCGCTCGCCTCGGGGCCGAAGCTGCTCATCCTCGACGAGGCGACCGCCTCCCTCGACGTCTCCGTCCAGGCACAGGTGATGAACCTGCTCAAGGAGCTGCAGACCGAGCTCGGGCTCGGGTACCTGTTCATCAGCCACGACCTCGCCTCGGTCGAGCACATGTCCGACGACGTGCTCGTCATGTACCTCGGACGGGCGATGGAGTCCGCCCCGGCGTCCTCCCTCTACGGCACGGCCGGGCACCCGTATACGCAGGCCCTCATGTCCGCGATCCCGCTCGAGGACCCGGTCGCCGAGCGGGAGCGGCGGCGGATCATCCTCGCCGGCGACGTCCCCTCGCCCATCGACCCGCCGTCGGGCTGCGTGTTCCGGACCCGCTGCCCGCTCGCGATCGATGCGTGCGCGCAGGAGCAGCCGGCCCCGGTCGACCTCGGGACCGGCCACTCCTCGTGGTGCGTACGCGCCGGCGAGCAGGTGGTCGACAAAGCGCTCGCCGGGTGAGTCGGAGCACCCCTAGCCTGGGCCGGTGACCACGACGACGCCCGAGCCCGCCCCGCGCACCGCCACCGCGATCGACGAGCTGGCCGAGCGCCACCTCGCCGCCGCCGCGGCCCTCGACCCGACCGAGGCGACCGACATGGGGCTGCCCGGGCACGAGCACGAGTGGCCGGACCTCTCCCCCGCCGGCGTGGCCGCCCGGGCGGACCAGCGCCGCGGCACGCTCGCCGAGCTCGCGGGGATCGAGCCGGCCGACGACGTCGACGCCGTGACCGCCGACGTCCTGCGCGAGCGCCTCGGCGCCGAGATCGCGCTGCACGAGGCGGGCGAGGACCTCGCCCCGATCAACAACCTCTCCTCACCGATCCAGTTCCTTCGCGACACGTTCGACCTCATGGCGACCGAGACCGCCGAGCACTGGTCGTGGATCTCCGAGCGCCTCCGCACTCTCCCGGACGCGCTGGCGGGCTACACGGAGTCGCTGCGGGCCCAGGCCGCCCGCGGGAGGTACCCGTCGAAGCGCCAGGTGCGGATCGGCGTCGAGCAGGCGCGTGAGCTCGCCGGCGAGGACTCCTTCTTCACGTCGTTCGCGGCCGGGGCCCGGGTCGACGGCGCCGAGCCGTCCGCCGAGCTGGCCGCCGACCTGACGCGGGGCGCCGAGGCGGCGCGGGCGGCCTACGGCGCTCTCGCCGAGGTGATCGGGACGGAGCTGGCGCCGCACGCGGAGGCGGGCGACGCCGTCGGGGCCGAGCGCTACGCACTGCACTCGCGCTACTTCCTCGGTGCGGACGTCGATCTCGAGGAGACGTACACGTGGGGGCTCGAGGAGGTCGCGCGGCTCACGGCCGAGCAGGAGGCCGTCGCGGCGGAGCTGTACGGGCCCCGCACCACGGTCGCCGAGGCGATGGCGCGGCTCGACGCGGACCCGGCGCGGAAGCTCCACGGCACCGACGCGCTGCAGGCGTGGATGCAGGAGACCTCCGACCGGGCGGTCGCCGAGCTGGCCGAGTCCTCGTTCGACATCCCCGGGCCGGTGCGCCGGCTCGAGTGCCGCATCGCCCCGACCCAGACCGGCGGCATCTACTACACCGCGCCGAGCATGGACTTCTCGCGGCCAGGCCGGATGTGGTGGTCCGTGCCGAAGGGCGTGACCGAGTTCGGCACCTGGCGCGAGCTGACGACCGTCTACCACGAGGGCGTGCCCGGCCATCACCTGCAGACCGGACAGACGGCCTACCGCTCGTCGCTGCTCAACACCTACCGGCGGGTCGGCGTGTGGGTCTCCGGCCACGGCGAGGGGTGGGCGTTGTACGCCGAGCGGCTGATGGAGCAGCTGGGCTACCTCGACGACCCGGGCGACCGCATGGGCATGCTCGACGGCCAGCGGATGCGCGCGGCCCGCGTCGTCCTCGACATCGGCGTGCACCTGGGGCTGCCCCGCCCCGCCGACCTCGGCACGGGGCCCTGGGACGCCGAGGTCGCGTGGCCCTACCTCCAGGAGAACGCGAACTCCGACGACGCCTTCCTCGCCTTCGAGCTCGACCGCTACATGACCTGGCCCGGCCAGGCGCCGAGCTACAAGGTGGGCCAGCGGATCTGGGAGCAGATCCGGGACGAGACCGCCGAGCGCGAGGGCGCCGACTTCGACCTCAGGCGGTTCCACCGGCGGGCGCTCGACGTCGGCTCGGTCGGCCTCGACACCCTCCGCCGCGCCCTCGCCTGACCCTCGCCCCCGTTTCGTCGAGATTGCGGTTGGTGCACGTCGAAATTGCGGTTGGTGCACGCCGAAACTGCGGTTGGGAGACCGCCTGCGCGTCGAGAGTGCGGTTGGGAGCCGTCCGTACCGCCGATAGCCTGCCGCTCGTGCTTCGCCTCCTGCTCGCCTCCGCCTCGCCCGCCCGCACCGCCACGCTGACCGCGGCGGAGATCGTGCACGACGTCCAGGTCTCCGACGTCGACGAGCCCGCCGTGCTCGAGGCGCAGGCGCGCGCGGCGGCGGAGGCGGGCGCTCCCCCACTCTCGCCCGCCGACCAGGTCCTCGCGCTCGCCCGCTCCAAGGCGGAGGACGTCGCAGGCCACCTGGCACCGGCGCCCGGCGAGCGGGTCCTCGTGCTCGGGTGCGACTCCATGCTCGAGGCCGACCTCGGCGCCGGGGTCGAGGTGGTGGGCAAGCCCGGCGACCCCGAGACGGCGACCCGGCGGTGGCGCGCGATGCGCGGCGGCACGGGCGTGCTGCACACCGGGCACTGGCTCGTCGACGCCGGGGCCGGCCGGGACGGCGGGGTCGGCGTCGGGGGCGTGTCCTCGGCCGTCATCCTCTTCGCCGACCTCTCCGACGACGAGATCGACGCCTACGTGGCGACCGGCGAGCCGCTGAAGGTGGCCGGCGGATTCACGGTGGACGGGATCGGGGGGCCGTTCGTCGCGGGGATCGAGGGGGACTTCCACGGGGTCGTCGGGGTCTCGCTGCCGCTGCTGCGCGACCTGCTCGGGCAGCACGGTGTCTCGGTGACCGAGCTCTGGGCCTGACGACGAACCGCACCCTCGACGACGTCGAACCACGACCTCGGTGCAGGTCGCACTGACCCGCACTCTCGACCGACGCGGGGCGACCAACCGCAATCTCGGCGTGCACGAACCGCAATCTCGACGACTGCGGGGGCCTTGACCCGCACTCTCGACCACGGCGGGAATCGGGCGGGCCGCGCAGAACGTCACACCACCCCTGATTGGGCCTCGACGCACCCTCGGCTAACGTAGCGGGGCACGCGCGCACGCAGGCGTCCGCGCACCCACCGGCAGCGAGGAGAGGCATGGCGAACGACGGGACGTACCCGCTGCCCCGCAAGGTGCTCGTGGCCAACCGCGGCGAGATCGCCGTCCGGGTGGTGCGCGCCTGCCGCGACGCCGGGATCGCCACCGTCGCCGTCTACGCCGACCAGGACCGCGAGGCGCAGCACGTGCTGCTCGCCGACGAGGCCTACGCCCTGTCCGGGACCCGCGCCGCCGAGACGTACCTCGACGCCGGCAAGGTCCTCGACGCCGCCCGACGCTCCGGCGCCGACGCGCTGCACCCGGGCTACGGCTTCCTGTCCGAGGACGCCGAGTTCGCGAGCGCCGTCACCGACGCCGGGATCCTGTGGATCGGCCCGCCGCCGGCCGCGATCGAGTCGCTCGGCGACAAGGTGACCGCCCGCCGGATCGCCCAGTCCGTCGGAGCCCCGCTCGTGCCCGGCACGAAGGACCCGGTCGCCGGCGCGGCCGAGATCGAGGCGTTCGGCGCCGAGCACGGCTACCCGCTCGCCATCAAGGCGGCCTTCGGCGGCGGCGGCCGCGGCCTGCGCGTGGCCCGCAGCGCCGAGGAGGTCACCGCCCAGTACGACTCCGCGGTCCGCGAGGCCACGGCGGCGTTCGGGCGCGGCGAGTGCTTCGTCGAGCGGTTCCTCGACCGCCCCCGGCACCTCGAGACCCAGTGCCTCGCCGACACCCACGGCAACGTGGTCGTGGTCTCCACCCGCGACTGCTCGCTGCAGCGCCGGCACCAGAAGCTCGTCGAGGAGGCGCCCGCGCCGTTCCTCACGGACGAGCAGAACGCGCGTCTCGTCGAGTCGTCGAAGGCGATCCTCTCGGCGGCCGGCTACGTCGGCGCCGGCACGTGCGAGTTCCTCCTCGGGGTGGACGGCACGATCTCCTTCCTCGAGGTCAACACCCGCCTCCAGGTCGAGCACCCGGTGACCGAGGAGGTCAGCGGGATCGACCTCGTGCGCGAGCAGCTGCGCCTCGCGGCCGGCGAGCCCCTCGGCTACGACGAGGTCCCGCTGCGCGGCCACTCGATCGAGCTGCGGATCAACGGCGAGGACCCCGCGTCCGGCTTCATGCCCGCGCCCGGCACCGTCTCCGAGCTCGCGTGGCCCGCGGGCCCGGGCATCCGCGTGGACTCCGGCGTGGTCGCGGGCGACGAGATCTCCGGCGCGTTCGACTCGATGCTCGCCAAGATCATCGTCACCGGCGCCACCCGCACCCAGGCGATCGAGCGCGCGCGCCGCGCCCTGCGCGAGACCCGCGTGGCCGGCGTCCCCACGGTCCTGCCGTTCCACGCCTCGGTGCTCGACCACCCCGACTACGTCGCCGCCGACGGCCCCGAGGCCTTCCGCGTCCACACCACGTGGATCGAGAACGACTACGCCGAGGAGCTCAGCGGCCTGCCGAGCACCCGCCCCGAGACCCCGCCGGCCGACGAGCCCGCGCCGGAGCCGGCCCCGACCGAGAGGGTCGTCGTCGAGGTCGGCGGCAAGCGCCTCGAGGTCGTCATCCCCGCGGGCCTGGGGATCTCCCAGAACCGCTTCGGCCGCGGCCCGGTCCGCCGGCCCCTGCGCCGCTCCGGTGCCGCCCGCGGTACCGGAGGTGCCGGCGGTTCGGGCGGCGACGCGCTCAAGGCCCCCATGCAGGGCACGATCGTCACGTTCGCCGTGGCCGAGGGCGACCTCGTCGAGGCCGGCCAGACGGTCGTGGTCCTCGAGGCCATGAAGATGGAGCAGCCGCTCGCCGCGCATCGCGCCGGCCGCGTGACCGGGCTGTCCGGCACCGCCGGCGCCACCGTCTCGGCGGGGACCGTCATCTGCTCGATCGTCGACGCCGGGTCCGACGCCACGCCCGACGCCGCAGGGTCGCCCCCCGCGGGGGACGGCGCCCCGGGCGGGGACGCCCCGGGAACGGACACCCCCGAGACGACGCCGTCGCCGGTCCCGCTGCCGCCCGCCCCGTGACCGCCCCCGGCCCTCCCCCGTCCGCGCGACGCCCGATGCGCATGCCGGGGGACGGCTGGGTCGAGTGCGCCTGCGGCGCCCGGCACTGGGGCCTCAACGGCGCGGCCGGTCTCCTCGCGTGGCGGCCGGTGTCGGGGCACGACGACGGCGCCACCCCCGGTGCGACCGCCGTCGAGGACGCGAGCAGGGCCGTGGACGCAGCCGGGCCCACGGACGCGGCCGGCGTCGAGCTCGCCCTCCAGCACCGTGCCGCGTGGTCCCACCACGGCGGGACGTGGGGCATCCCGGGCGGCGCCATCGCCGACGGCGAGACAGCGCTGACCGGGGCCATGCGCGAGGCCGCCGAGGAGTCCGGGATCGAGGAGCGCCACCTGCGGGTCCTCGCCACCCGCGTCCTCACCCACCCGGACTGGTCGTACACGACCGTCGTCGCCCGGGCCGCCCCGTCCGCCCGCGTGGCGGCGACCGACGCCGAGTCGCTCGAGGTCCGCTGGGTCGGCGCCCCAGAGCTCCGATCCGGGGACCTACCCCTCCTGCCCGCCTTCGCCGACTCCCTCGACGAGCTCGCCGGGATGCTCGGGCGCGTGGTGCTCGTCGTCGACTCGGCGAACGTCGTCGGCTCCGTGCCGGACGGCTGGTGGCGCGACCGACGCGCCGCCACGGTGCGCCTGCGGGACTCCCTCACCGACCTCGCCGCGAACGGGCTGCCCGCCGACGCCGTCGGCCTGCCCGGGACGCGCTGGTTCCCCGAGATCCACCTCGTCACCGAGGGCGCCGCGCGCGGGGTCGGCTCGACCGCGGACGTCACGGTCCACGAGGCCCCCGGCGAGGGCGACGACGAGATCGTCCGGGTCGCCGCCGCGCTCGCGGCAAACTCCCCCGCCCCGCCGGAGCCGGGCTTCGTGCGGGTCGTCGTGGCGACGGCCGACCGCGCGCTCGCCGAGCGGTGCCGGGCGGTGGGCGCCGTCGTCGTCGGCCCCTCTCTCGTGAGGCGCTCACAGTCCCGTCCGCGCGCGTGAGACGCGGCGGACGCGCGTGAGCTCCACCGACGCCGGCACCGGCCCGTCGTGTCCCGTCGAACCGCTGCGCCGGCAAGGCTTCCGCGGGCTATGGCTCTCCACCTCGGTCGGGCAGGTCGGGGCGGCCGTCTCGGTGGTTGCGGTCGACGTCCTCGTCATCGACGTCCTGCACGCCTCGGAGGCCGAGGTCGGGGCGGTCCGGGCGGCGCAGTTCCTGCCCTACCTGCTCGTCGGGCTGATCGCGGGCGCCTACGTCGACCGCTGGCGGCGCCGTCCCACCCTCGTCATCACCAACATCGTCCAGGCCCTCCTGCTCACGGCCATCCCCCTTCTCCACCTGGCGGGCGCGCTCACCGTGGGGCTGACGGCCCTCGTGCTGGTCGCCGTCGGCACATGTGGCGTCGTCATCGCCGCCGCGGAGCAGACCTACCTCCCCGACCTCGTCCCCCGCGGATCGCTCGTGGCGGCGAACGCGCGGATCGGCCAGGCCTCGACGGTCGCGCAGACGTCCGGGCCCGCGCTGGGCGGCGCCGTCGTCGCGCTCGTCACCGCCCCGTTCGCCCTCGTCGTCACGGCGATCTCCCGGCTCGCGTCCGCCCTGCTCGTGGCGGGGATCCGCGAGGAGGAGCCCCCGCCGCACCCCGACCGGCCCCGCCTGTGGCGCGGGATCGCCGAGGGGCTCGGCTTCGTCTACCGGCACCGCACGCTCGCGCCGCTGGCGATCTCCACGCACGTGTGGTTCCTCGCCAACAGCGCGGTGACGACGGCTCTCGGGCTGTTCGTGCTGCGCGAGCTCGAGCTCTCCGCCGCCGCGTACGGTCTCGTCCTCGCGCTGGGCGGGGTCGGCGCCCTGGTCGGCACGCTCACCTCGACCACCGTCGCGGCCCGGCTCGGCGCCGGGCGCACGGTCGTCCTCGGGCGCGCCCTCATGGTGCCCGCCTGGGTGGCCGGCGCCCTCACCCCCGCCGACGCCGACGTCTGGCTGCTCGTCGTCTGGCTCGCCGGGGTGCAGCTCGTCCACGGCTTCGGGATGGGCGTCGAGGACGCCCCGGAGATGGGCTGGTGGCAGCTGCGGACCCCGCGGGCGATGCTCGGCCGGGTCAACGCGGGCAGGCGGTCGGCCAACCGGACCGTGGCCCTCGTCGGGGCGCTGGCCGGCGGCGTGCTCGTCGGTGCGATCGGGTACCGGTGGACGTTCGTCGCCGTCGCGGCGGTGTTCGCCGTCGCGACCCTCGTGGTGACGCTCTCCCCGATGCGGGACGCCCGGATCAAGGCGGAGGGCTGACCGCTCCGGACGCCGACCGCGCCGACCGCGCCGGTCGTGCTCGCGGCAGCGCGCCGGCACCGCCACGACCGCGGCCAGGGACCGGTCTCACGCCGGACGGGCCGCCGCTGCCCCGCGGCCGCGACCTATCCTGGCTCCATGACCTCCCGCAGCGCCTGGGGCCACGGCCTGGCCACCCGCACCGAGTCCGGCGAGACGCTCGACGTCTGGTACCCGCACCCCGCACTGGGCGCCCCGCCCGCCGCGCACGACGCGGAGGCGCTCGCGCAGATCGCCACGGGCGCTCGCACGGACGCCGTCCGCGGCGTCGTCGTCGAGGTCGTCACCACGACGATCGACCTCGACACCGCCCCGGCCGACGTCGCCGACGCGTACCTGCGCCTCCAGCTGCTCTCGCACCGCCTCGTCGCGCCACGCACGGTCAACCTCGACGGCATCTTCGGCGTCCTCCCGATCGTCGCCTTCACGTCCCTCGGCCCGGTCGCCCCCGCCGACCTCCCGGCCGCGCGCCTGCGCGCCGCCGACGCCGGGCACCACCTCGTGGTCCAGCTCCTCGACAAGTTCCCGCGGATGATCGACTACGTCGTCCCGTCCGGCGTGCGGATCGGCGACGCCGACCGCGTCCGCCTCGGCGCGCACCTCGCCGAGGGCACGACCGTCATGCACGAGGGCTTCGTCAACTACAACGCCGGGACCCTCGGCCGCTCGATGGTCGAGGGCCGCATCTCGCAGGGCGTCGTCGTCGGCGACGGCTCCGACGTGGGCGGCGGCGCCTCGATCATGGGCACGCTCTCCGGCGGCGGCACCGAGCAGGTGACGATCGGTGAGCGCTGCCTGCTCGGCGCGAACGCCGGCGTGGGCATCTCGCTCGGCGACGACTGCGTGGTCGAGGCCGGCCTCTACGTCACGGCCGGCACCAAGGTCACCGTCCTGCCCGAGGAGACGGTCGTCTCGGCGCGCGAGCTGTCCGGCGTGAGCGGCCTGCTGTTCCGCCGCCACTCGGTCACCGGCGCGGTCCAGGTCCTCGCCCGCGAGGGGCACGGCGTCGCGCTCAACGACGCCCTGCACGCCTGACCCGACCCCGCGCGTGAGCGACGAGCCCGGCACCCGCTCCGGCCTGTCCTGCCTCGGCGGGCTCGCCGTGGTCGCGCTCGTCCTCGCCGTCGCCGTCGGTGGAGTGGTCGCGATCCTCACCTACGTGGTGCGCTCCCCCGCGTCCGGGACGTGCCGCGCCGAGGCCGGCGGCGACCTCTCCGCCACCCTCGACGGCGACCAGGCCGCGAACGCCGCCCTCATGGTCGGCCTCGCCCAGCAGCGCGACCTGCCGATCCGCGCGACCACCGTGGCGATCTCGACCGCCATGCAGGAGTCGAAGCTGCGGAACATCGACTACGGCGACCGCGACTCCGTCGGCCTCTTCCAGCAGCGCGAGTCGCAGGGCTGGGGCTCGGTCGAGGAGATCATGGACCCCGTCTACTCGACCGGCCGGTTCTACGACGAGCTCGTGACGATTGACGGCTGGGAGGAGATGTCGATCAACGACGCCGCCCAGGCCGTCCAGCGCTCCGGCTACCCCGAGGCGTACGCCCAGCACGAGCCCATGGCCCGCGCGTTCGCGGCCAACCTCGTCGGCCAGGTCGAGGGCGGACTCACGTGCCGCCTGTCCATGCCCGACGACGCCGAGAACGCCACCGACTCCCTCGCCACCGCCACGGTCACCGACCTCGCCCTGCGCGACCTGGGGCTCACGCCCGAGGAGCGCGACGCGGGCGTGCTCGTCCTCGACTCCGCCGGGCTGCCGGACGGGGCCGCCTCCGACGACTCCGGCGCGGCCGCCGGCTGGGGGGTCGCCCACTGGGGCGTGGCGACGGCCACCGAGACGGATGCCCTGGCCGTCGCCACCGACGGGCGCGTGTGGCTGCGCTCCGAGGGCGACGACGCCGGGTGGACCGCGCTCGACGAGGTCGGCTCCGGTCTCTCACCCGTGGAGCAGTCGGTCGTCGACGCCGCCGCCGGCCTCGAACCGGGCCAGGTCGCGATCGGCTGACCCGCAGCCCGTCGAGATTGCGGTTCGTCGTCGTCGAGATTGCGGTTCGTCGTCGTCGAGATTGCGGTTCGTCGTCGGTGTCGAGGGTGCGGCTCACGCCCACCGACATTGCGGTTCGTCGTCCTCGAGGTTGCGGGTGGTCGACGTCGAGGTTGCGGTTCGTCGTCGGGGGCGTCGTTCGTCGTCGTCGGGCGAGAGATGCGCGATCCCGCGGCTGGACCGACCCACGGGCCGGGCCCCGACGCAGTACGGTCGAGGGAGTTCGGGGCGACCTGCTTCGTTCGAGCTCCCCCGGAAGAAGGCCCACCGTGTCGGTGACCGACCTCGCCCCCGCCCCGCCGTCCCGCCCCGAGCGCCCCATGCGCGGCGCCGGCGAGCGCTACGTCAGCTCCTTCACCACGCTGACGAAGTCTGTGAAGGACGCCGGACTCATGCGCCGGGCGTACGCGTACTACTGGACGAAGTTCGCGATCCTCATGGTCATCGGGGCGGGCCTCGTCGTGGCGTTCCTCTTCATCGGGAACTCGTGGTGGCAGATGGGGATCGCGGCGGCGCTCGGCCTGCTCATGACGCAGACCGCGTTCATGGGCCACGACGCCGCGCACCGCCAGATCTTCAACTCGGGCCGGTGGAACACGTGGGCCGGCCTCGTGCTCATCAACCTCGTCACCGGCATGGGCCACGGCTGGTGGAACAAGAAGCACAACAAGCACCACTCGGCGCCCAACCAGCTCGGCAAGGACCCGGACATCGAGCCCGGACCGGTCATCTGGACCAACGAGGCGCTGCAGACGCGCCGGAGCCGCGTGGGCCGGTTCTTCGCGCGGATCCAGGCCTACACGTTCTACCCGCTGCTCGCGTTCGAGGGGCTCAGCCTGCACGTCCAGGGCATCGCCCGCCTGTTCTCCCGCACCAAGCTCGAGCACCGCTGGGTCGAGGCCGCGTTCATCGCGTTCCGCCTCGGCACATACGTGGCGCTCGTGTTCCTCGTCCTGTCGCCGGGCAAGGCCCTCGCCTTCATCGCCATCCAGATGGGGCTGTTCGGCGCCTACCTGGGCCTGTCGTTCGCCCCGAACCACGTGGGGATGCCGATCGTCGCACGCGGGCTCAAGGTCGACTTCCTCCAGCGGCAGGTCCTCATGAGCCGCAACATCACCGGCGGCAGGTGGGTCGACACGTTCATGGGCGGGCTCAACTTCCAGGTCGAGCACCACCTCTTCCCGTCGATGGCCCGCCCGAACCTGCGCAAGGTCGCCCCGATGGTGCGGGAGCACTGCCGGGCGATCGGCGTGCGGTACACCGAGACCACGCTGTTCCAGTCCTACAAGGCCGTCACCGCGCACGTCCACAAGGTCGGGCGCGGCGGCGCCGACATCTGGGCGTGCCCGCTGGCCGGTCAGATGCGCACGGCCTGACGACCCCGCCCGACGGCGAACCGCCCGCCCTCGCGCCCTACCGCGTGAAGGCGGACAGCCCCGTGATCGCCCGGCCCACGACGAGTGCGTTGATGTCGTCGGTCCCCTCGTACGTGTAGATCGCCTCGGCGTCGGCGTGGAACCGCGCGACGTCCGAGTCGAGCGTGATCCCGTTCCCGCCGCACACCTCGCGGGCGAGCGCCACCGTCTCGCGCATGTGCCGGCAGGTCTCGCGCTTGGCCAGGGACGACTCGACCTCGTCGAACACGCCCTCGTCCTGGCGCTGCGAGAGCCGCACGACGATCCCGAGCGTGCTCGTGAGGTTGCCGAGCATCCGGGCGAGCTTGTCCTGGACGAGCTGGAACCCGCCGATGGGGCGGCCGAACTGCTCGCGCGCGCGGGCGTACCGGCGCGCGGCCTCGAACGCCCCCGCCTGCACCCCGGCGGCGTGCCACGCCACGGTCATCCGCATGCGCCGCAGCATGGCCCCGACGTCGGCGAAGGACTCGACGTTCGCCAGCCGCAGCTCGTCGGGCACCCGCACGGAGTCGAGCTCGATGACCGAGTTCGTCACCATCCGGACCGAGGTCTTCCGCTCGATGGTGGTGAGTCGCACGCCGTCGGCGTCCGCCGGCACGACGAGGATCCGCACCGGCCCGCGGTCGGGCTCGCGGGCGACCACGCAGAGGTGGTCGGCGTAGGCGGCCGAGCCGATCCAGCGCTTGGTGCCGTCGAGGACCCAGTCCCCGCCGGACCGCCGGACGGTGGTCTCGAGGCCCCCGGCGACGTCGGACCCGTGGTCCGGCTCCGTCATCGCGAAGACCCCGCGCGCCGAGAAGTCGACCACCGAGGGCCGCCACCGCGCGACCTGTTCCGGCGACCCGCCGACCTCGATGTTCGTGAGGAACAGCGAGGCCTGCCCGTTGTACCAGGTGGCGACGGACGCGTCGTGGCGGGCGAGCTCGAAGGAGCGGAAGCCCTGGAACAGCCACCGGACGGGTGACCCGCCGAGGGCCTCCGGCTCGATGAAGCCGCCGGCCGCGAGGGGCTCGACCGCGTCGGCCGGGAATGCGGCCCGGTCCCAGTGGTCGGCCAGCACCTCGGACGGGAGGTGCTCGGCCAGGACCGCGCGCAGCCGGAGGATCTCGGCCCGCTCGACCCCGGTGAGCAGGTCCGCGTACCGGTAGAGGTCACTGTCCGGGTAGAGGGTCTCCATCGACCCGCCTCTCTGCTCGGCCGCGGCCGGCGACGAACCGCGACGGCCACGCGTGCGAACCGCACTCTCGACGAGTACGGGGGGACCGGGGGCGGGGCGGCGGACCGCCTGCGCCCCCGGTACCGGCTCAGCGCTTCTCGATCGGGACGTAGTCCCGCTCGGTGGCGCCGGTGTAGACCTGCCGGGGGCGGCCGATCTTCGTGTTCTTGTCCTCGATCATCTCGCGGTACTGGGCGATCCAGCCGGGCAGGCGCCCGAGCGCGAACAGCGGGGTGAACATCTGGGTGGGGAAGCCCATCGCCTTGTAGATGAGCCCCGTGTAGAAGTCGACGTTCGGGTAGAGCTTGCGCTCGACGAAGTAGTCGTCGTTCAGCGCGATCTCCTCGAGGTTCATCGCGATGTCGAGCAGCTCGTCGTCGGTCCCGAGGCGCTCGAGGACGTCGTGCGCCACGTTCTTGACGATCGCGGCGCGCGGGTCGTAGTTCTTGTACACGCGGTGCCCGAAGCCCATGAGCCGGACGTTGTCGTTCTTGTCCTTCGCGCGCTTCATGAACGTCTCGACCGAGTCGTCGCTGCCCTGGATGCGCGAGAGCATCTCGAGGACGGCCTCGTTCGCACCGCCGTGCTTCGGGCCGGACAGCGCGCCCACGCCGGCGGAGATCGAGGCGTAGATGCTCGCGTCGGACGAGCCGACCATCCGGACCGTCGACGTCGAGCAGTTCTGCTCGTGGTCCGCGTGGAGGATGAGCAGCAGGTCGAGCGCCCGGATGATCTCGGGGTCGACGTCGCGGTGCTGGTAGGGCAGGTCGAACGTCATCCGCATGAAGTCCGCCGTGTAGCTGTAGGACTGGTCCGGGTACAGCAGCGGCAGGCCCGACGCCCGCTTGGCGATGTACGCGATCATCGTCGGCAGCTTCGCCATGAGGAGCACCGTGGAGAGCTCCTTCTGGTACTCGTCGTGCGGGTCGAGCGTGTGCGGGTAGTACGTGCCGAGCCCCGCGATACCGGCCTGGAGCATCGACATCGGGTGGCCGTTGGGCGGGAACGCGGTGAAGAAGCCCTTGAAGTCCTCGTGGAGCACGCGGTGGCGCTTGATGCGGCGCGTGACGGCCTCGAGCGTCTCGGCGTCGGGGAGCTCGCCGTAGATGAGCAGGTAGGCCGTCTCGAGGAAGGTCGACTGCTTCGCGAGCTGCTCGATCGGGTACCCGCGGTAACGGAGGATGCCCGCGTCCCCGTCGATGTACGTGATGGCCGACTCGGTCGACGCGGTGTTCGTGAACCCGTAGTCCAGCGTGACGGTGCCGGTCTCGCCGAGGAGCTTGCCGATGGTCAGACCGTCGCTGCCCTCGGACGCCTTCACCCTCGGCAGCGAGAGCGTCTTGTCGTCGACGGTGAGCGTGGCGTCTTCGGTCATGCTGGTCCCCTTCGTGGATGGTGAGCGCCTCGTGGGCGCACGAGGGGCGGAGCACCGCCCCCGTCGGAGGTCGTCCACCGTCCAAGATACCGCCGGTCGGAGGTCACGGGCGCCCACGGGTCACACCCGCCGACGACGACGAACCCCGCCCGCGTGGTGCTCGACCGTGCCGTCGAGCACCGCCCGGCTCACTCGCCGTCGGTGAGGCGGGCGACCGCGGCGTCGACGCGCTCGTCGCTCGCCGTCAGCGCCATGCGCACCCGGCCCTCGCCGAGCGAGCCGTAGAACTCGCCGGGGGCCACGAGGACGCCGAGCGCGGCGAGCTCGTCGACGAGCTCGCGCCCCTGCGCGCCTTCCCGGCCGAGCCAGAGGTAGAGACCGGCCACCGAGTCCGGGTCGGGCGCGAGGCCGTACGCGCTGACGGCGCCGAGCAGCCGCTCGCGCCGAGCGCCGTAGCGGGCCCGCTGCGCGTCGACGTGGGCGTCGTCCGCCAAGGCCGCGGCCATCGCCGCCTGGACCGGGGCGGGCACCATCATCCCGGCGTGCTTGCGGATCTCCCGCAGGCGACCGATGAGCGCCTCGTCGCCCCCGAGCAGGGCCGCGCGGTAGCCGGCCATCGAGGACTGCTTGGACAGCGAGTACGCGACGAGCAGGCCGGTGTGGTCGCCGCCGGTCACCCGCGGGTCGAGCAGGCTGGGCACGCCGGAGCTCGCCCACGGCTCCTCCCAGGCCAGCTCGGCATAGCACTCGTCGGCGACGACAACCGCGCCGACCTCCCGCGCCCACGCCACCGCGGCGGCGAGCTGGTCGACCCCGAGCACGTGCCCGTGCGGGTTCGCCGGGGAGTTGAGCCAGACGAGCCGCACGCCGTCCCGCGGCCAGTCCTGCGGCCGCGCGGGGTCGACGGCGACCGGCTCGGCACCGGCGAGCCGGGCCCCGACGTCGTAGGTGGGGTACGCGACGGCCGGGTGCAGGACCCGGTCCCCCGCGCCGATCCCGAGCATCGCGGGAACGAGCGCCACGGCCTCCTTCGAACCGACCGTCGGCAGCACGCCGCGCTCGGTCAGGGGAACGCCGCGCCGCCGCCCGAACCAGTCGACCATCGCGGCGCGCAGCTCGTCGGTGCCGATCGTCGTCGGGTAGCCAGGCCGGTCCGCGGCCGCCCGGAGCGCGTCCTGGACCACCGCCGGCGTCGGGTCCACGGGGGTCCCGACGGACAGGTCGACGATCCCGCCCGGATGGGCGGTCGCCACCTCGCGCGCGCCGGCGAGCGAGTCCCAGGGGAAGTCCGGCAGCGCGTCGCCGTGCAGGGTCACGTCAGGCCTGGGGCGGGAGCCCGGCCACCACCGGGTGGTCGAACCCGAGCCGCCCGGTGCGGGCCGCGCCGCCGGGGGAACCCACCGGCTCGGACTGGCCGGGCATCACGTCGGAGAAGAAGTTGACGTTGACGTCGTAGTACTGGGACCACGCGGCCGGGGTGTCGTCCTCGTAGTAGATGGCCTCGACGGGGCACACCGGCTCGCAGGCGCCGCAGTCGACGCACTCGTCGGGGTGGATGTACAGCATGCGGTCGCCCTCGTAGATGCAGTCGACCGGACACTCGTCGACGCATGCGCGGTCGAGCACGTCCACACAGGGCTGGGCGATCACGTACGTCATGCCCCCATCGTCCCACGAGACTCGCGTGGCGCGCGGCCCAGGCTCGCTCGCGAGACACCCGTTCCGGCGCAGGACCGGTCGTTCCGGACGAACCGGCCGGAGCAGGTGTGCGACGCTGAGGCGCATGGCCCACACCTTCGACGGCTACCCCGGGCCGGGCGGCGTCGCCTGGCGCACGTGGTCCCTCGGCGACCGGGTCGTGGTCCGGTTCCGGGACGGCGACCACGCCCGGGACGCGCTCGGCGACCTGGTCGCATCCGGCGAGGACGGCCTCACGGTCGAGACCGGGCGGGGCCGCGTCGTCGTGCCCGTGGCGGCGATCCTGTCCGGGCACCGGGTGCCCCCGCGGCCGGCCCGAGGCGGAGGTCCGAGCGGCCCGCGCCCCGCCGGACGCCCTGACGCCCTGACGAGCAGGCTCGGTCAGCCGCAGGTGACCCGGTTGTGCGGGGAGTAGGTCCACTCGTACTCCTCGCGCGGCAGCGTCTCGTCCTCGTGGCTGCGCTCGCGGGAGACCGTCACCGAGAACCCGTTGACGCCGCCGTACTCCGGGACGCAGGAGGGCGAGTCGTTGACGACGTCCTGCGGCGCGGTGATGTTGTACGGGCCCTGGATCTCGGTGGTCACGTCCCAGTACGGGGTGGACCACAGGCGGGTGTGGACCTCGCCGTCGGCGACCCATGCCTCGACGAGCACGCCGTAGGGCGTGTTGTTCTCCCAGATCATGTTGATCGAGTTCTCCGGGTTGTCCTCGTCGACCCAGAGGGTGGCCTCCTGGCCCATCGGGTACCGGTCGAAGTACTTGCTGTGCGGACGGTGCTCGATGTCGTCGAGCCCGGCCTCCCAGCCGACGTTGAACATGTTCGTCGAGAGCTGGGAGACGCCGCCGCCGAGCGCCGTGGCGTTGAAGCCGTTCTCGACGACGCCGGAGCTGACGAACCCGTTCTCCTCCGTGATCGGGCCGAGCTCGGCCGCGAGGTCGAACTGCTCGTCGGGCAGGACCAGGGTGCCGGTGACGAGCGCGGTGCCGTTGACGAGGTTCTGCGTGCGGACGTCGTCCGAGGTGAGCGGCGTGCTGATCTCGGAGACGACCTCGAGGACGCCGAGCTCCTGGGCGTCCTCCGTGGTGAACTCCGGCTCCTCCTCGACGACGTCGGCCACCGCGACGCGGTCCTCGGTCGAGGTCGCCGCGGCCGCGACGGTCGCCCCCAGGCCCTCGGGGTCGAGGGTCGCGCCCGTCTCGCTGCCGACGATGTAGGGCCCTCCGTTGCGGAGGGTGATCTGCGCGTCCTGGGGCTCGGTGCCGATGTCGGGACCGGACTCGAGGACGGCGTCGGCGAGCTGGTCGCCGTCCATGGTCAGGGTGAGCGCCCCGTCGACGGGCTCGATGGTCGCGGCGGCCGTCAGCTGGTCGACCCCGAGGTCCACCTCGGAGTCGCCGACCTGGACGGTGACCGGGCCGGAGGTGAGCGGGGCGACGATCGACTCCTGCGCGGCCGCGATCTCCTCCTCGCCGATCTCGGGCTGGACCTCGGTCGCGACGGCCTCGATGGGCGTGGTCGAGACGAGCCACTCCTCGACGACGATCTCGCCGGTGGCCTCCGCGTCGATCTGCTGACCGACGACCGGGTCGGTGACGCTCGGGGTGGACCCGTTGAACTCGATGGCTCCGTCCACGGGCTCGGTGGCGAGCTCCTCCTCGGCCGCCTCGATCGCGGCGAGCAGCGCGGGCTCGTCGACGCTGCGGACCGGGTCGTAGGCGCCGAGGCCGGTGAAGTGGCCGAGCAGCACGCGCGGGTCGAGGGCGAAGCCGGTGAGGCCGTCGACCGTGCTCTGCGCGTCGAAGGTGAGGCCGGCCTCGGCGGAGCTGATCTCCGCCTCGTTGCCGTCGAGCGTGAGCCGGACGGGGGCCTCGACCTCGTCGGACAGGCCGGTGCGCAGCTCCTCGACGGCCTCCTCGGCCTCGAGCCCGCCGATCTGGACGCCGGCGACGACGGTGCCGGTCGGCACCTTGTCCCCCATGAACCACGCGACGCCGAAGTACGCACCGGCGAGCACGAGGACCGTGACGCCGAGCCCGATCAGCCAGCCGCGACCGCGGCGCCGCCTCCGGCCGTCGGCTGGGCCTGCGTCGCGGGCGTGGCGGGTCATGCGTTCCTCGTTCCGTGGTGTGTGGCCGTCATCGCTGCGGCCCGGTCCATCGTAGGGAATCTCATCGCACGTGGAGGGCGGCGCGCGGACGCCGTGATGGGGACGTCAGCCCTGTCCAGGAGGCGACCACGGCCGCGCGCGCCCGAGGGCGTGGACGTGGGCGCCGGGCCGGCCCGTGGCCCGCGCCTCGAGGACGTCCGCGGCGACGACGACGTGGTCGCCCGCGAGCCGCGTCCACGACGTGCGGAGCACGAGGTGCGCGCTCGCCGCCTCGAGGAGGACCGCGTCCCCGGCACGCTCGACCAGCTCGATGCCCACGGCCTGGCCGACGAGCGGCCGGCCGGGCTCCGCGACGCGGGCGAGCGCGGCACCGGCCTCGGTGGAGCCGTCCAGGACGGACAGCCCCCACTCCGGTGCGTCCTCGAGCGCCTCGGCGGCGCGCGAGTCGGCGTAGACCGAGACGGTGACCATCGGCGGACGCAGCGACGCCGACGCGACGTCGGTCACCGGCACGAGAAGGGGATGACCTCCGGCGCGGACGCCGAGCACGGCGATCCCCGCGGGCCGGCGTGCGAGCGCCGCCCGGAAGCCCTCCTCGAGCGCGTCGCCCCTCACCGCTGCGTCCCGGCGCCCTCGTCGGAGACGGCGGGGGTGCCGGCGGACGCGTCGGTGCCGGTGCCGGCGGACGCATCCGTGCCCACCTGCACCTCTCCGTGGGGGCGCGTGTCCCGGCCGGCGCCCCCGTCGACATGAGCGGGCGCATCGCGTCGTTCGTCGTCGTGCCCGGTGGTGCCTGCGGCACGCCGGTGGCCGAACCGCACGCTCGACGACGAGAACCAGGCGCGCGGGGCGGCCCACCCGATCGCCGCGGCGAGCGGCATCGTGAGGATCCACAGCATGGCGCGCGGGGTGGAGGTGACGAGGACGTCCTCGCCCGGTCCCCAGTAGGTCATGAGGAGCACGACGCCGATCCCCAGCGCGCCGTACGCGAGCAGGGCCGTGGTGCCGCAGACCGCGCGCACGAGCACGGCGCCGGACAGTGCGAGCGCGATCCCCAGGGTGATCCCGAGCGGCAGGCCGCCCGACTCCATCCGGTGGACGACCGTTCCCGCGACGGCCACGAGGACCGTGAGGAGCACGGTGACGACGGCCTCGAGGACCCACTCCCCCACGCCGCGGCGCGGTGCCGCGTGACCGGTGGGTGCCTCGCCGCCGACCTGCGGCCCCCCGGCGTGGCCCGGTCCCGCGGCCGCCGTCATCAGGCGCCCTGCCTCTTGGACCGCGCGGCGGCCCGCGCGCGCTCGGTGCCGTCGAGGATGACCTTGCGGATGCGGATGATCTCGGGGGTGACCTCGACGCACTCGTCGTCGGCGGCGAACTCGAGGGACTCCTCGAGGGTGAGCTTGCGCGGCGGGACGAGGCTCTCGAACGAGTCCGCCGTGGCGGACCGCATGTTCGTCAGCTTCTTCTCCTTGGTGATGTTGACGTCCATGTCCTCGTTGCGCGAGTTCTCGCCGACGATCTGGCCCTCGTAGACCTCGGCGGTGGGCTCGACGAAGAACGAGCCGCGCTCCTGGAGGTTGATCATCGCGAACGGCGTGACGGCTCCCGGGCGGTCGGCCACGAGCGATCCGGTCGAACGGTGCTCGATCGGGCCGTGCCACGGCTCGTGCCCCTCGGCGATCGAGTAGGCGATGCCGGTGCCGCGGGTCTCGGTCATGAACCGGGTGCGGAAGCCGATGAGGCCGCGGGACGGGACGAGGAACTCCATCCGGACCCAGCCCGTGCCGTGGTTGACCATCGAGTCCATCCGCCCCTTGCGGGCGGCGAGCAGCTGCGTGACCGCGCCGAGGTACTCCTCGGGGACGTCGATCGTCATCCGGTCCATCGGCTCGTGCCGCTTGCCGTCGACCTCCTTGGTGACGACCTGGGGCTTGCCGACGGTCAGCTCGAAGCCCTCGCGGCGCATCTGCTCGACGAGGATCGCGAGCGCGAGCTCGCCGCGCCCCTGGACCTCCCAGGCGTCCGGCCGCTCGGTGGGGAGCACCTTGAGGGAGACGTTGCCGATGAGCTCGCGGTCGAGGCGGTCCTTGACGAGGCGGGCGGTGAGCTTGTGGCCCTTGACGCGGCCGGCGAGCGGCGAGGTGTTGATGCCGATCGTCATCGAGATCGCCGGGTCGTCGACCGTGATGAGCGGCAGGGGGCGCGGGTCGTCGGCGTCGACGAGGGACTCGCCGATCGTGATGTCCGGGAACCCGGCGACGGCGACGATGTCACCGGCGGTCGCCGACTCGGTGGGCACCCGCGAGAGCGCCTCCGTGCGCAGGAGCTCGGAGATGCGGACGTTGGCCACGGTGCCGTCCTGCCGCGCCCAGCCCACGGTCTGGCCCTTGCGGATCGTCCCGTTGTGGATGCGGAGCAGCGCGAGGCGGCCGAGGAACGGGGAGGCGTCGAGGTTGGTGACGTGCGCCTGGAGCGGAGCGTCCTCCTCGTAGCGGGGCCCGGGGATCGTCTGCAGGATCGTGGCGAACAGCGGCTCGAGGTCCTCGGAGTCCGGCATCTCGCCGTCCCCGGGACGCGTGAGCGAGGCGCGGCGCGCACGCGCGGAGGCGTAGACGACGGGCACGTCGAGGACGGCGTCGAGGTCGAGGTCCGGCACCTCGTCCGCGAGGTCGGAGGCCAGGCCGAGGAGCAGGTCCGTGGCCTCCTCGACGACCTCGGCGATGCGGGCGTCGCCGCGGTCGACCTTGTTGACGACGAGGATGACCGGCAGCTTCGCCGCGAGCGCCTTGCGCAGGACGAACCGGGTCTGCGGGAGCGGGCCCTCGGAGGAGTCGACGAGCAGGACGACGCCGTCGACCATCGACAGGCCGCGCTCGACCTCGCCGCCGAAGTCGGCGTGCCCCGGGGTGTCGATGACGTTGATCGTCACGCCGTCCGGCGCGCCCGCGGCGGCGGCCGCCGGTCCCTTGTAGTTGACCGTCGTGTTCTTCGCGAGGATCGTGATGCCCTTCTCGCGCTCGAGGTCGCCCGAGTCCATCGCCCGTTCGTCGACGTGGTCGTGCTCCCCGAACGCCCCGGACTGCCACAGCATGGCGTCCACGAGGGTGGTCTTGCCGTGGTCGACGTGGGCGACGATCGCGACGTTGCGCAGGTCCTGGCGCTGGGGCATGGCAGTGCTTCCTTCGGGTCCGGTGGCTACCTCCGGCGTCCACGCGCTGGTGCGCACCGATCGGCAGGGGCGTCGGCTCGCCGGTCGCGGCACGTGCCCCGAACCGCGATCCTACGCGCGCGGGCGCGCCCCCGTCCTGCCCCGCGGCCGTGATTCCCCCGACCCGGGCCTGCGAGCGGGCCCGAACGGGCGCAGCTCGGCGTGTCAGTGCTTGCGCTCGGACGAGCCCGGGTCCTGGGCGTCGTGGCCCTCGTTGTCGAGCCGGTCGAGGGCCTCCACGCTGTCGCGCTCCTCCGCGCGGCGCACCGTGTCGTCCCGGTCGGTCGGCGAGTCCACGACGACCTCCCCGTCCTCGCCCGCCTTGGCGTATGCCTCGAGGACGGCGTCGCGCGTGCGACGGCGCTTCGCCTGCTCGTCGGGGTCCGGCACCGGCACGGCCGCGATGAGCCGCTGCGTGTAGGGGTGCTGCGGGTCGTTGACGACCTGGCCGGAGTGACCGGTCTCGACGAGGTGCCCCTTGTGCATGACGGCGATGCGGGAGGACAGCATCTCGACGACGGCGAGGTCGTGGCTGATGAAGAGGCAGGCGAACCCGGTCTCCCGCTGGAGCTCGCTGAACAGCTCGAGCACGCGTGCCTGGACGGAGACGTCGAGCGCCGAGGTCGGCTCGTCGGCCACGAGGATCGTCGGCTCGAGCGCGAGGGCGCGGGCGATGCCGACGCGCTGGCGCTGGCCGCCGGAGAGCTCGTGCGGGTAGCGGTTGCGCATGACGCGCGGCAGCTCGACCTTGTCGAGCAGGTCCTCGACCCGGGTGTTGCGCTCCGCCTTCGACAGCTCCGTGTGGAGCAGCAGCGGCTCGCCGATCGACTCGCCGATCGGCAGGCGCGGGTTGAGGGACGAGCCCGGGTCCTGGAAGACCATGCCGACCCGGCTGCGCAGGGGCTTGAGCGCGGACCGGTTCGCCCCGCGCATCTCGATGCCGTCGACGACCAGCGACCCGGACTTCACCGGGAGCAGGCCGACGATGGCGCGGCCGATCGTCGTCTTGCCGGAGCCCGACTCCCCCACCAGACCGACGACCTCGCCGGGGTTGATGTGGAGGTTGATGTCCTCGGCCGCGACGAAGGCCTTCTGCCGGCCGCGCTTGGGGTACTCGAGGACGACGTCCTCGGCCCGCATGACCGGGGTGACCTCGGCGGTGCCCGCGGTGGCACCGGACGGGGACGGCGCGGCGGCGCGGTCGCTGACCTCGAGGCGGTCGGTCCGGGGCCGCGCCCCGCCGGTGCCGTCCTCCGCCTCCGGGGCGAACGACTCGTCCGCGGAGGTGTGGGAGCCCAGGTGGGGCACCGAGGACAGCAGCTGGCGGGTGTACGGGTGCTGCGGCCGGTGGAAGATCTCGTCGGCGACGCCGCGCTCGACGATCTGCCCGTCCTTCATCACGAGGATCGTGTCCGCCATGTCGGCGACGACACCCATGTCGTGGGTGATGAGGATGATGCCCGCGTCGATCCGCTCGCGCAGGTCCCGCATGAGCTTGAGGATCTCCGCCTGGACGGTGACGTCGAGCGCGGTCGTCGGCTCGTCGGCGATGAGCAGCCGGGGGTTGCAGGCGAGCGCCTGGGCGATCATCGCCCGCTGTCGCTGGCCGCCGGAGAGCTGGTGCGGGTAGGAGTCGAAGCGACGCGCGGGCTCGGGGATCTCGACGAGCGTGAGGAGCTCGATCGCCCGCTTCTTCGCCGCCGCCGGCAGCAACGACTGGTGCGTGCGCAGCGTCTCGACGATCTGGAAGCCGACCGTGTAGACGGGGTTGAGCGCCGTCATCGGCTCCTGGAAGATCACCGCGATCTCGTCGCCACGGACGTTGCGCAGTCGCTGGCCCCGCAGGCCCACGAGCTCGGTCTCCCCGAGCCGCGCCGAGCCGGTTGTCCGGCCGTTGGGCGGCAGGAGGCCGACCAGCGACATCGAGGACTGGGTCTTGCCGGACCCGGACTCGCCGACGATCGCGAGGACCTCGCCGGGGTGGACGTCGTAGCTGAGGTCCTCGGCGGCGGTGAACCACTCGTCGTCGACGAGGAACTCGATCGTCAGGTCACGCACCCGCAGGATGGGGTCCTGGTCCGCGAACCGGCTCGCGGAGGGCGTGGTCTCGATGGTCTCAGTCACGTGGTCATCCTCGGGGTCGTGCCGGCGAGCGGGGCACGGGCTGTGCCGCTCGCAGGTGGGAGGATCGACGAATGCGACCCACCCTGGTCTTCCGTACGCGCGCGGCCCGGCCGATCGCCGTCGCCGGTTGGGTCGTCTGCGCCCTGGCGGCCGTCATGGTCCTGGTCGACGGCGTCGGGCCGGGAGCGCTGGCCTGGATCGCCTGCGCCGCACTCGTCCTGCACGTCGTGTGGTGGCGCCCCGCGGTCGAGGTCTCCGACGGCGGGATCGGTGTGCTCGATCTGCTCCGGGACGTCCACGTGCCCTGGCCGGCCCTGCGGGACGTCGAGTCGCGCTGGTCGCTGACCGTCGTGACCGACGAGGGGCGCTTCGGCTCCTGGGCAGTGCCGGCGTCGTCGGCCTCGGCACGCCGCCTGCGGCGTGGTCGCGGCAGCGAGCCGGAGGTCGAGGACCGGTCCGGCGGTGACGAGACGCCGGTCCGCGAGCCGGGGGCCGCCCCCGTCGAGCGGCACGACGGCACCGCCGAGGTCGTCGCGTCGGCGATCACCGCGCGACGCGACGCCCTGCGCCGCGACGGCCACCTGGACGCGGACGCACCGGTGCCGCCGGTGTCGACGAGCTGGAACGTGCTCCCGCTCGGCGCCCTGGCCGCACTCGTGGTGCTGGCGCTGCTGCTGGGCTGAGCCCGGGACGGCGACCGTCATCGCCGGTCGTCCGTGTCGTCGACCGTGCCGGCCGCGGAGCCGGCGCTCGTCGCGGCGGCCACCTGCTCGGCCTTGCGGTCGGCGGCCCCGCGCTCGGCGCGGCGGAGCGCACGGGCCGAGGGCTTGCGGCGCTGCCGCGGGTCGAACGCGTCCCGCAGGCCGTCGCCGATGAAGTTGATCGACAGGGCGATCGAGATGATGAAGAAGCCGGGCCACCAGAAGGCCCAGGGGCGGGTCGCGAACGCCCCCTGGTACTCGGAGATGATCCAGCCCAGCGAGTAGTCGGGCGGCAGGATGCCGAAGCCGAGGTAGGCCAGCGACGTCTCGAGCAGCACGGCGGACGCCATGAGCAGGGTCGCGTTGACGATGACCACGCCGATGGCGTTGGGGAGGATGTGCTTGAAGATGATCCGCGAGTTCGAGGCACCCGCCACCCGCGCGGCGTCGACGAACTCACGCTCGCGCAGGGCGAGGAAGTCGCCGCGCACGAGTCGCGCCATGCCGGTCCACAGGACGAGGCCGAGCACGATCGCGAAGAGCACGGGGAAGGACATCCACCCGAGCACGGTCCCGAACAGCGGGATGCTGTAGATCCGGTCCATCGTGTGCGGGTTGCCCAGCAGCGTGCCGAGCACCGCGCCGAGCACGACGGTCGGCACCGTGATGACGAGGTCGGTCATCCGCATGAGCAGGTTGTCGATCCAGCCGCGGAAGAAGCCCGAGAGCGCGCCGACGAGCACGCCGATCGCCGCGGCGATGACGCCGATGATCGCCATGACGAGCAGCGAGGTCTGGATCCCGTACATCACCTGCGCGAACAGGTCCTGGGCGATCTCGTTCTGCCCGAAGGGGTGCGTGCCGATCGAGATGAGGCCGCCGCCGTCGGGGAACAGCTCGAGCGTCGGGGCACCGAGCTCGTTGACGTTGCCGGCCGGGTCGCGGTCGCGCGCGCCCCACTGCCACCAGCCGTCGATCCCGAGGAAGCCGACGGAGGTGAAGGCGAGGATGGTGATGAGTCCGAGGTAGACGAGCGAGACCATGGCGCCGGCGTG
Organism: Georgenia sp. Z1344; assembly: GCF_049856295.1. Classification (GTDB taxonomy): domain Bacteria; phylum Actinomycetota; class Actinomycetes; order Actinomycetales; family Actinomycetaceae; genus JB111. The sequence continues at coordinate 58,030 of NZ_JBNDMZ010000015.1, forward strand.
GCGGAAGAACCGGCGCCGGACGATCTGGCCCTGCGTGAGGCCGGCGACGTCGCGGAGCTCGAGCTCGTTCTCCTCGCGGCTGGACCGCGACTCGTCCGCCCCGGTGGGCGTCTCGGGCGTGTGGGGAGTAGTCATCAGCTGAGCCTGATCCGTGGGTCGAGGGCGGCGTAGAGCATGTCGGCCACGATGTTCGCCAGCACGGCGAGAGCCGCCGTGAGCACGATGTAGGCCATGAGCGGATCCATCTCGGCGCCGTTGAGGGAGTCGACGAAGAGTCGTCCCATCCCGGGACGGCCGAAGATCTGCTCGGTGATGATGGCGCCGCCGAAGAGGGTGATGACGTCGACCGGGGCGATCGTCGCGAGCGGGATGAGGGTGTTGCGGAATCCGTGCCGCATGATCACGGTCCGCTCGTTGAGGCCCTTCGCGCGTGCCGTGCGCATGTAGTCCTGGCCGAGGACCTCGAGCATCGAGCCGCGCGCGTAGCGCGTGTACTGGGCGAACGAGATGAGCATGAGCACGAGGGTCGGCAGGATCAGGTGGGTGTACATGTCGATCGCCTGGATCCAGAAGTTGCCACCGAGGTTCGGCGTGTCCGAGCCCATCGTGGCGATCGGCCGGCCGCTGATCGCGTTGGCGTTGAAGTAGGCCGGCCAGGCGCGCATGCAGCGGTCGATGACGATGAACACCATGACGATGCCGCCGGTCATCCCGCCGACGCGCATCGACTGCACCCAGTCCGGCCCGCGGAAGGCCGCGCCGACCGCCATGCCGACGACGACGGCGCCGAGCACGAACAAGCCGATGATGCCCCAGGTCATCGAGTCGGTGAGGTCGACGAACAGCCCGTGGCTGATCCACCGGTGGAGCGCCAGGAAGACGACGACGACGGCGACGCCGGTGAGCAGCGCGCGGCGGTTCGACAGGCCCGTGGTCAGCAGGGTGATGACGAGAGCCGTGGCGAGCGACAGGAGGAGGAAGAGGACGCCGGAGATGTGCGGCTCGCTCCACCACCCGCTCTCCTGCAGGTAGGCGAACACGGCGATCGACGCGGCGGCCGCGATGCCGCCGACCGTCAGGCGGCGGCGGACGTCGCCGCCCACGGCGAGCGACCAGAAGAGTCCGGTGAGCACCCCGATGACGATGATCGTCGTGTAGCTGAGGGTCGGGTCGGCGAGGAAGGTGTTGAACCAGATCGCGCCACCCTGCTTGAGCAGCACCGCCACCCAGAACGAGGGGAGCGAGAACAGGACGAACGAGACCAGCGTGATGACGTAGTCGAAGGTCGAGTACTGCCGCAGCGCCGAGGCGATACCGATCGCGACGCCGAGGAAGATCGCGAGGAACGTCGCCGCGGTGACCAGCTGAAGCGTGTCGATGAGGGCGTCGCCCATGACGGACTCGACCTCACGCCCGCTGCGCCACGCCACGCCGAGGTCGCCGGTGACCACGCCCGTCAGCCAGTCCCAGAACCGCGCGATCCACGGCCGGTCGAGCTCGAGGTCCTGGATCCGCTGGGCGATGAGCTGCGCCTTGTTCGGGGCGGTCGACTCCTCGAGGTCCTGCAGCGGGTTGATCGAGACCGACAGCATGCCGTACATGAGGAAGCTCGAGACGAGCAGGACGACGAGCCCGGTGGCTGTTCGCCGAACCAGGAACCGAATCATGTGGTGAGACCTTCTCGCTGGGGCACGTGGCTTGGGAGCCTACACGCGGCTCTGTGATGACGAACGACGTTCGTCGGGGTGTCCTGAGGCACGCGCGCTGGGGTGTCCTCCGGGCACGCGAGAGGCGCCGGAACCGGGGTCCCGGCGCCTCTCGTCGATCCGTCAGGCGTGACGGCTTGGGTCAGCTTGCCGTGGCGGCGCCGCCCGGGGTCCACTCGTAGTAGTTCCAGAAGATCGTCGGCGCCATGGTGATCGGCGTGATCTCCTCGACCACGTCGCTGTTCCACGCCGTCAGACCCGGGTGCTGGTAGAGCACCAGGCCGAACGCGTCGTTGACGAGGTGGGCCTCCATCTCACCGAGGAGCGGAGCCTGGTCCTCCGGCTCGACGGTCGTGGCGATCTCGTCCCACAGCGCGTCGACCTCGGGGTTCGAGTAGCCGTAGAAGTTGTTGATGCCCTCGGTGTAGAAGCTGGCCTGGGAGTTGGTCGCACCCGTCGAGGTGGACTGCCAGCCGAACAGCGCCGCGTCGTAGACGGTGGTGTCCGCGAGGAGCGAGCCCCAGTCGGTCGAGCCCGCGTCGACGAGCGTGAACAGGCCGGACTCCTCGTAGGCCGAGGCGAGCAGCTGGTAGGTGTTCGACCGGCGGCTGTTCGCCGTGTCGTACATGAACCGGACCTCGATCGGCGTCTCGACGCCGGCCTCCTCGAGGAGCGCCGTGGCCGCCTCGACGTCGGGCTCGTCGTAGGACGTCATCCCGTTGGCCTCGACGATCTCGTCGTAGCTCGGCGAGCCCGGGACCTGCGTCTGGCTGTTGCGGATCTCGGCCTCGGGGTTGAGCGGGATGACGAGCTGGTCGAGGATCTCCTGACGCGGGATGACGCGGAGGAAGGCCTCGCGGACGTTGCGCGCGGTCTCCGCGTCGCCGCCGTAGGTGGCCGGGTCGAACGGGCCCTCGTTGTTCTGGGCGAGGTCGATGTGCTCGTAGGTCGCCGTGTCCTCCTGCGTGAAGGAGTACGGCTCGCCGAGGCCCTCGACGCGCGTGAGGAGGTCGGAGGTCGCCTGCGGGGAGACCACCGCGATCTCCTGGTTCTCCATGGCGTCGACGAGCGCGTTCGGGTCACCGTTGAACCGCACGGTCACCGTCTCGAAGGTGGCGGCCTGCGAACCGGTGTAGTCCGGGTTGGCGGTGAGCACGACGTACTCCTCGCCGCTGATCTCCGTCAGGAGGTAGGCGCCGTTGGAGAGGTAGAGCAGCTCGTCGTCCGGCAGCGCGCCGTCGAACTGGAAGCCCTCGTTCCAGAACTGGGACACGGGCGAGAGCACCTCGGTGTCGTTGGTCTGGATCGCCTCGACGAGCGTGTCGAGCGCCTCCTGCGGGTCGTCGATGTCGAGGGCCCGCATGGCGACCACGTGGGCCGGGACGAAGCCGGACGCGAGCTGGAACTGCCAGTCGGCGAAGGGCTCGCTCAGCGTCGCGGTGAGCGTCGTGTAGTCGTCGGAGATCTCCGGGGTGGGCTGGAAGTAGGCCACCGTCGGCGAGGTGCCGTTGAAGTAGACGCCGGCGTCGAGCTCGTCCTGGTTGGTGACCTCGCCCTCCTCGTCCGTCTCCGCCTCGACGGTGTTGAGGTGGCCGGACGTGGCGGCCCACTGCAGGAGCACGTCGACCGCGCTCACCGGCGTGCCGTCGGACCACGTGACGCCGTCGGCGATCGTGTAGGTCGCCGTCACACCGTCGTCGGCGAGCTCCATCGTGCCGAACTCCTCGTTCGGCACGAACTCCAGCTCCTCGTTGAAGTACGCGAAGCCGTTGTTCATCAGGTGGAGGATGTTGTTGTTCGAGGCCGCGTTGCCGGTCTCCGTGTTGCCGTTGTACTCGTAGAAGTGCTGGTTCCAGCCGAGGCTGATCTGCGTCGACTCGTTGAGACCCTCGGCGTCGCCGCCGGGAGCGTCGGGGTCGTCGTCGGGCGAGTCGCCGCCCGCGCCGTCCGTCTGCGAGGTGTCGTCGTCGTCGCCGCCGTTGTCGTCGTCGGACGATCCTCCGCAGGCTGCCAGGACCAGGGCGGTGGCGGCGGAAGCCGCGACGAGCCCGGTGAAGCGCCGGATCTTCAATGTTCCTCCTCAGGATGGTGGTCACGGCCACGGGGGTGGCCTGACCAGCCGTCTGTCCGCGCGAACGGGTCGTTGTCCGTCACGGTTGAGGCGCACTGTAACCATGCTCGCGAAGCGGCGCGCGCATCCCGGGAACATCTGAGTTTCTTTCGTTATGTTCTCGTAACGCCCCTGACTTGCGAGAACACCGGGAACCGGGGTCGTCGAGCCGCCCCCGAGCGACCGATGACGCCCGGCGCGGCGCCGGTCAGCCGAGGATCCGCACCTGGAACGGGTAGCGGTAGAGCTCGCCCCGGGAGGCCGCCATCGCGCCGCGGATCGAGCACCACACCTGGGCGACGAACGCGACGATCCACAGGATGATCGCCACCGGGATGAGGATGAGCGTGAAGAAGCAGATCCAGGCGACGATGCCGAGGATCGTGATCCCGATCGCGAAGTTGAAGGCTCCGGCAGAGGCCGCGCGCACCAGCGGGCCCCGCTCACGCAGGACGAGCCACACGATGAGCGGGCCGAGGAAGGTGAGCCAGCCGGCCGAGAGCAAGATGGCGGCGAGCGCCGAGAGGTGCGCGATGACTGCGAAGGTGCGCTCGTCGGAGCCGGGTGCGCCGTCCCCCCGGCCGTGCTCGGGGCCGCCGGACGTCGCGTACGGGTTGTCGTAGGACATGACGCTGCTCCTCGTCGGTCGGGTGTGCCGCCTCGAGCCTATCGGCGGGCGACGACGGGGGGGCGCCGCCGTCCGTCGCACCCCGCTCCCCCACCTACCCTGACCGGGGCGACCGGTGGGCGGTCGTCCGCGCCGGGGCCGAGCGGCTCCCGGGACCCGACGGCGGCACGGCCGCAGGACGACGAGGAGGTGGGCGGTGCCCGAGGGTGCGGTGCTCGCGTTCCTGCTCACGCTGGGGGCGGGCCTGGCCACGACGGTCGGCGCCCTGGTCGCCCTGTCCCGGCACGCGATGTCCGACCGGTTCCTCTCGGCGGCGCTCGGCTTCTCCGCGGGCGTGATGATCTACGTCTCGTTCGTCGAGATCCTGCCCGGGTCCCTGGCCGAGCTCGGCGGCGCGCTGGGAGACGGTCCGGGGGCGTGGGCGACCACGGCCGGGTTCTTCGGGGGCATCGCCGTCATCGCGATCATCGACCGCCTCGTCCCGGGCGCCGCGAACCCGCACGAGGTACCGCCCGTCGAACGGACCGCGGCGGAGCGGGAGGCGGCCGCGCTGCTGCGCATGGGCACGTTCACCGCCGTGGCGATCGGCCTGCACAACTTCCCCGAGGGCTTCGCCACGTTCATCACCGCCCTGGAGAACCCGGAGATCGGGATCCCGGTGGCGGTGGCGATCGCCATCCACAACGTGCCCGAGGGGATCGCGGTTGCGGTGCCCATCCGACGGGCGACGGGCTCGCGCGGGACCGCGCTCCGGTGGGCGTTCCTCGCCGGCCTCGCGGAGCCGGCGGGCGCCCTCATCGGGTTCGGCCTGCTCGCGCCGTTCCTCACGCCGACCGTGACGGGCCTCGCGCTGGCCGCCGTCGCCGGGGTGATGGTGTTCATCTCGCTCGACGAGCTGCTCCCGACCGCCGAGGCGTACGGGCACCACCACTGGTCGGTCTACGGACTGCTCGCCGGCATGGCCGTCATGGCGCTCAGCCTGCTCATGCTGGCCTGACCCGCGCCGGGGCTCCTGCCCCGGCCCGCCCGGGCCCGGGCGACGAGCCCGACTGCGCTCGACGCCGGACGTCGACGACCGACGTCGGCGCGTTCGTCAGACCCCGCGGCCGATCTCGTCGAGGTCGACGACCGGCTTCCCGTCGGCGTCGGTGGCCACCCAGGGCGCGATGAGCGCGTGGAGGTACTCGACGAGGTCGTACCCGTCCGGGACCTGGCCGTCGAGCAGTCGGTTGACCTCGACGTATCCGTGCACGCCGGCCCACAGGTAGGTGCTGACGAGCACCGGGTCGGCCGCGGTGAGCACGCCCTCGGCCATCAGCCGACTCACGGTGCGCACGATCGGCGCGCCGTCCTCGGAGGCGCCGTGCTCGATGTGCGGCGCCCACGGCGGCGGGTCGAGCCGGGCGCCCGCACGGTCGGTGAGGATGACGTACATCGTGGGGTACTCGACCGCCCACATGACGTATGCCTTGCCGATGGCGTACAGGTCGAGGAGGTCGGCCCCCTCGCCCGCGGCCACCCGGTGGGCCTCGACGAACGACTCGTCAGCCTTGGCCACGACCTCGGCCACCAGCGAGCCACGGCTGCCGAAGAACGTGTAGATCGCGTTGGTCGTGGTCCCGGCGCGCATGGCGACGTCGCGGACCGAGAGCGCCTGCACCCCGTGGTCGGCGATCACCTGGGCCGCCTCGTCGATCAGGCGGTCCCTCAGGGTGTCGTCGTACGTCCGCTGTCTAGCCATGCCACACACTGTAAGTACATGCAGCGCTGTTCGATGCATCGCCGGGCCGGGCGGTCGGTCGCAGGTCACCGTTATCGGCGCGTCGTCGCCCGTTCGACGCCCTGATCGTTGCGTCGCTCACACGGCGTCGCACCGACCGGTTGCCGCCGTCGTGCGGGAGGCGACGGCGGCGCACACCCCCGGGGCGCCGTCGGAGGTCCCGCATCGTCGCGCCCGCCTCCCATCCCTCGACGACGACGCTCACCCGGCCCTGCCGGCCTGTCCGGCCGGGCCGTGCAGGATCTCCAGCGCCCGGGACTCGTCGCCGGCGTTCGTGTGCGGGAGCTCGGTCCAGGTGATGGCCACCGCGGGCTCGGCCACGGTCGCCAACCGGTGGACCCACGCGGCGAACCTGGCGATCTCGTCGAACGCCGCCTCGCCGCGCGCGCGGAGCAGGACGACGATCCGTGGCCCGGCACGCTCCGGACGTGGGACGACGCACCCACCCTCGTGCGCGGTGGGCGCGTCGTCGTCGGTCCTCTCGAGCGAGTCGGACCACCACCCCTCGATCGCCGACCACACCGTGTCGCCGTCCTCGGACGAGACCAGGTCCGCCCGCAGGGTGACGATCGACGACTCGTCCCACGGCTCCGGTCCCGCCTCGGCCCACCGGTAGTTGACGATGTACATCTCCGCGTCCGCCATGGCCCCAGCCTGCCAGTGAGTGTGCCGCGAACCTCGTCACCGGTTAGCGGACGACATCACACTGGCATTTTCGGCGGCACTGTGCCATAATTGTTCGGCAGGTCCGTAGGTTTCGGACGGTTCACCGAGCCGTCTGTGCCCATGTCCGCACGAGCGCCGCGAGCGATCCGCCGCCGTCCGGACGACCGCCGCGCCAGCGGGCGGCCGGACCGGTCGTCCCGAGCAGAGGAGATCCATGCCCGTCGTTCCCGGTCAGACCGTCGTCCACCCCCACCACGGACCGAGCACCGTCGACTCGGTGTTCAGCAGGACGGTCAAGGGACGAAAGATCTCCTACGCGCGGCTCGAGGTCCTCGGCCAGGACCTCACGGTCGCGGTCCCGGTCGACATGCTCGACGAGGTCGGGGTCCGGGACGTCATGGACACCACGCGCATCGAGGCGATCTTCGACGTCCTCGTCGCCGACTCGCTGCCGTTCGAGAAGGTGTGGTCCCGCCGCATGAAGTCGGCGCAGGACCGCGTCGCGTCCGGCGACCTCGTCAAGGTGGCCGAGGTCGTCCGCGACCTGCGCCGCCGCGAGGAGGAGTCCGGCATCTCCTTCGGCGAGCGCACGCTCATGCGCGACGCCCTCGTGCCGCTGGTGAGCGAGCTCGCCATCGGGCTGGAGATCGAGGAGAGCGCCGCGGACACGGCCGTCGAGCGCGCGATCCTCGAGCAGGTCGCCCCGGACCTCGCGGCCGACGACCAGAAGTCGCTGGCCCCCGCGAGCTGATCCGCCCCCGATCGCCCCGGCCCGCCCACGGGCCGGCCATGCGGCCCCGACGCAGATGCGTCGGGGCCGCGGTGCGTCCGGTTCAGCTCGGCGGATCCATCCACGCCTCCGTTCGCCCGACCGACGACCCGGTGAACCGACCCGCCTCCACTCGCGCGACCGACGCCCCGGTGCGAGGCTGGAGACATGAGCGAGAACGACCTCCACCGAGTGGGCACCGACGCCGCACGGCTGGCCGGCGAGGACGGCGGGTTCCCCGCCCAGGAGCAGGAACCGCCCGGTCTCACCGCCGCCATGGAGCCCCGACCCGACCACGGGGAGGAGTCCTACCGCGGGAACGGCCGGCTCGCCGGGCTCCGTGCGCTCATCACCGGTGGCGACTCCGGCATCGGTCGCGCCGTGGCGATCGCCTACGCCCGTGAGGGCGCCGACGTGGCGCTGTCCTACCTTCCCGACGAGCAGGCCGACGCCGAGGACACCGCGGCGTGGGTGGAACGGGCGGGACGACGCGCCGTTCTCGTCCCGGGCGACATCCGGGACGAGGAGACGGCCCGGACGGTGGTGCGCGACGCCGTCGCGGGGCTCGGCGGTCTCGACGTGCTCGTCAACAACGCCGGGGCGCAGTGGGCACGTCGCGAGAACGGGATCGCGGACGTCACCACCGAGCAGATGGACGCGATCGTCAAGGTCAACCTCTACGCGCTGTTCTGGATCACCCAGGAGGCCCTCCCGCATCTCGGCCGCGGATCCTCGATCATCAACTGCGCCTCGATCCAGGCATACGACCCGTCGGTGAGCCTCATCGACTACGCGTCGACGAAGGCGGCGATCACCAACATCACGGTCAACCTGGCGCAGGAGCTGGGCGAACGCGGGATCCGCGTCAACGCGGTGGCTCCCGGCCCCATCTGGACGCCGCTCCAACCCGCCACCAAGGGCGCGGACTCGATGCCGGCGTTCGGTGGTGACACCCCGCTGGGACGGGCGGGCCAGCCGTCGGAGGTGGCGGGCGCCTTCGTGTTCCTCGCCTCGCCGGAGGAGGCGAGCTACGTCTCCGCCGCCGTCCTCGGCGTCACCGGCGGCAAGCCGGTGTTCTGAGCCGGACGGTCGCGCAGCGCCGGCTCGCGGGTCAGCTCTCCGCGAGCGCCTTGAGCCGTTCGATCGAGGCGAGGAGGTTGGCGCTCGTGGTCGAGCGTGCGCGCTCGTGGCGGCGTTCGTCGTGCAGCTGCGTCCAGTCGTAGGTGTGGGTGACGAGCGTGCGGCCCTCGCCGATCTCCTCGAGCTCCCAGCGCCACACGTGCCCGGCGGGCTCCTCGCCGACCCCGCCGGGCATCCAGGCGATGAGCCGGTCCTGCTCGAGCTCGGAGATCGTGTTGGCGCGCACCTTGCCGCTCGTGTTGAGCATCTCGAAGACCTCGCCGACCTCGCGGACCTGCTCGGACCGGGACGACCGCACGAGGTTGTCGTTGCCGTCCCAGCGCGGCTGGTTGGCGGGCACGGCGATGAGCTCGAAGATCTCGGCGGCCGGCGCCGCGACCTCCGCGCTGGCGTGCACGATCCGCGACTCGCCCGAGGGTGTGTCCATGCGGTCATCCAACCACCGCACCGGCCGTCTGCCCAGGGTCGCCGGCGGGTCGCCGGGCGCGCAGCGGCACGGATCCGTGCGGCCGCCGGCAGGGTGCCGGGCCCGGCAGAGCGTACCGGGACCCGGCAGGGCGTGCCGAGGGCGCCGGTACGGGCGGTCGGGCCGGTCGCGCGGGTCGTGCCCGACCACCGGGCAACCGTCCGCACGTGCAGACTGGGCGCATGCGGCGACACATCGTCTGGGACATGGGCGGGACCCTGGTCGACACCTACCCCGCGGTCGACGCCGCGATGGTCGAGGTCGTCCGGCGCCACGGGGGTGAGGTGACTCCGGACGAGGTCGCGGCACTGACGAGGCGTTCGACCGGGGTCGCCGTCGAGGAGCTGGCACGGCGCTACGACATCGACGCCGCCGAGCTCGAGGAGTCGCAGTCCGAGCTCAAGGCCGGCTGGGTGCGCACTCCCCCGCCCGTGATGGACGGCGCGCGCGAGGCGATGGCCGCGGCCCGTGCGCTCGGCGGCCTCAACCTCGTGGTCACGCACCGCGACCGGGCGAGCGCCACGAGCCTCCTGACGAGCCTCGGGCTCGAGGTCGACGACCTCCTGTGCGCGCCGGACGGGTTCCCGCGCAAGCCGGACCCCACGATGTACTCCGAGGTGCTGGGCCGGCACCGGCTGGACCCGGCGGGCTGCCTCGCCGTCGGTGACCGCCCGATCGACGCCGAGGCCGCCCGTGGGGCGGGCGTCGACAGCGCCGCGGTCGTCACGCCGGGACTCGATCTCGACGACGGCGGGGCGCGCTGGCGGATCAGCTCGCTGCACGAGCTGCCCGGCCTCCTGGGCTGAGCCCCGCGCACGACGGCCGCGCCCCGACCCCCCGCGCGGACGGGGGCGCATCCACGTCCGCCCGCGGGCACCGGGCGATCGGGAGCGGTCAGGCGAGGTTCGTCGTCGTGCGGTCCGACCCGGCAGGCTCGCGGCGCAGCGCGAGGTAGGAGACCCAGGCGAGGGCCGATCCGACGACGAGGACGAGCCCCATCGGCACGGCGTCGTCCTCTCCGTTGATACCGACGATCGGCGAGATGAGTCCTGCGAGGAGGAACTGGGCTGCGCCGAGGACCGCCGAACCGGTCCCGGCCGAGGAGGTCAGGGCCTGCATCGCGATCGCGGACGAGTTGCCCATGAACAGCCCGATCGAGGCGGCGACGACGAACATCGCGACGAGCGTCGGGACGAGGGTGGGGCCGACGAGCGCGAGCACGAGGAGCGCGACGGCGCCGGCCGCGAGCAGGGCGAGCCCCACGCCGACGACGGACAGGATCGGCACCCGACCCGCGAGCCTCATCGCCAGGCCGCCCGTGGCCATGATGCCGAGGGAGTTGACGCCGAACACGACCGCGTACTGCAGCTCGCCCAGGCCGAGGATGTTCTGCAGGACGAACGGCGAGGCCGAGATGTAGCCGAAGAACGCCGCGAAGCCGAGGGTGAAGACGCCGGTGGCGAAGAGGTAGGTGCGGTTGCGCAGGACCTCGCCGGCACCGACCACCAGTCGGCGCAGGCCCCCGGACCCGCGCCGCCCGGCGGGCAGGGACTCGGGCACCACGACGACGACGAGCACCACCATCACGCCGACGAGCGCGCACACCACGAGGAAGATCGTGCGCCAGTCCCCGACCGCGAGGATGCCGCCGCCGATGCTCGGGGCGAGCGCGGGCATGAGGCCGCCGAGCACCATCATCAGGCTCATGAGCCGGGCGGTGCGTGCCCCGCGGGTCATGTCCGTGATGACCGCGCGGGACAGGACGATCCCGGCCGCGCCGCTCATGCCCTGGACGAAGCGCATGACGACGAGAACCGTGACGTTCGGGGCGAGCACGCAGGCGATGCTCGCCGCCAGGCAGACGATCGTGCCGATCAGCAGCGGCCCGCGCCGACCGAGCGCGTCGGAGAGAGGGCCGATGACGAGCTGACCGAGCGCGAGCCCCACCATGAACGCGGTGAGGGTGAGCTGGACGGAGGCCGCCGTGGTCCCGAGGTCGTCCTGCATCTGAGGGAAGGCGGGCAGGTACATGTCGGTCGCCAGCGGGGAGACCGCGGAGAGCAGCGCGAGCGTGGCGACGAGCCAGATGGTGGGGCCCGCGGGTGCCGTGCTCGCGGCGGTCGTGCCCGCGGCGGTCGTGTCGTTCACTGGCGTTCCTCACGGTGCGGGGGCCGGGTGGTCCCGTGATCCACGACGGAGGCCCGGAACCCCTGATGGGGTCCCGGGCCTCCGTGCCTGTCCTGGGCCGCCGACAGACGTGTCGGTCAGCGGCGAACGGTCAGACTATCCGCCTCACGTTCCGGCGGGTGAGGTGGGTCAGCGGCGGATGCCGACGGTGTCGGTGCCGTTGCCGTCCCAGTCGCCGACGAAGACCTCGTCACCGGAGCGGCCGTAGTCCTGCTCGATCTCGGCGACCGTGGACGTCAGCGAGTTCGAGACGAAGAACGTGATCCCACGCCGCACCGCGAACGTGTCGACCGCGTCACCGTCCCAGTCACCGACGTACACCTCGTCCGTGGCCCGGCCGTAGGCGAGCTCGGAGTCCGCGTTCCCACCGGTGAGCGAGTTGGCGATGAAGTACCGGTTCCCCCGACGCACCGTGAACGTGTCGATCGCGTCGCCGTCGTAGTCACCCACGAGGACGGCGTCGGGGGCGCGGCCGTAGTCCAGCTCGGTCTCCGCGTCCCCGGACTCCAGGGTGTTGGACACGAAGTAGCTGTTCCCCCGGCGCACGGCGAAGGTGTCCACGCCGTCACCGTCCCAGTCACCCACGAGCACCGTGTCGCTCGCCCGGCCGTAGTCGAGCTCGACGTCCGCGTTCCCGCCGTACAGCGAGTTGGACAGGAAGTAGCTGTTCCCGCGACGGACCGCGAGCGAGTCGCTCCCGTCACCGTCCCAGTCACCCACGAGCACCTCGTCACCGACCCGGCCGAAGGAGAACTCGTGCTCCGCGACCGCGTCCCAGCCGTCGTTGAGGTAGAACCCACGCCCCGGAGTCGGCGGCACCGG
>NZ_JBNDMZ010000016.1:0-53757 GCF_049856295.1 Georgenia sp. Z1344
GGCGGTTTCAATCGGTTGTTGCAACGTGCGCCTTGGGAGGGTGTACGGATGGCTGGGAAGAGATTGACACTTGAGGAGCGGGCGAAGATCGAGGCGCTGTTCGGTCAGCGATTGACGTTCCCGCAGATCGCTGAGCGGATCGGTCGTCACCGGACCACGGTGTGGCGCGAGGTCACTCGCAATAACTCCTACCGGGGCGCTCACCTGGACACACCCGGGACGCGTTCCCCGGCGGGACGCCGGCAGGCCAATCCCGCCGGTCGTGGTGGCGCCTACCGGTGGGCGTACTCGTGCCGGAACGCGCAGCGCAGGGCCGACAAGCGGGCCCGCAGGCCCAGGCCCGGCAAGTTGACCGGCGATCGCCGCCGCGGGGTGACCTCGGGTCGCGGCCGGCTATGGCCCCTGGTGCGGGACAAGCTCGAACAGCGGTGGTCTCCGCAGCAGATCGCACACTGGCTTCGTCAGGAGTATCCCGACCGGCCGGAGCGATGGGTGTCCCACGAGACGATCTACCAAGCGATCTACTACCAAGCTCGTGGCGGGCTGCGCAGCGAGATCGCACGCCAGGTCGCACTCCGTACCGGGCGGACCAGGCGGCGCCCCCAGTCCCGCCTCGCGCGGGCGGCACACTCGGGCAAGGCCTGGACCCATGGCCTGAACATCAGCACCCGGCCGGCCGAGGTCGAAGACCGGGCCGTGCCCGGGCACTGGGAAGGTGACCTGATCATCGGTGCGCGTAGCGCGTCGGCGATCATCACCCTGGTCGAGCGTTCCACGCGGTACGTCATGCTCGGCGCTCTACCGGAGAGCAGGGTCTCCGAGCAGGTGATCGACGTGCTGATCGAGACGATGGGCCGCCTGCCGGCCGAGCTGGCCGCGACTCTGACCTGGGATCAGGGCGCTGAGATGGCCAAGCACGCCCACTTCACGCTGGCGACAGACTGCCGGGTCTTCTTCTGCGACCCGCACTCGCCCTGGCAGCGAGGCTCGAACGAGAACACCAACGGCCTGCTGCGGCAGTACTTTCCCCGCTCGAGTACCGACTTCCGCACCTACGCCCAGCGCGACCTCGACGCCGTCGCCCGCGAGCTCAACACACGACCACGCATGACACTGGGCTGGCAGACTCCAGCGAAACGACTCAACGACCTACTCGTTGCAACAACCACTTGAAACCGCCGTGCGGCTCAGGGCCGGAGCTTCCCTCACTAGTCGTGGCAGGGTGAGGGGATGACGCACCTGGCGCTCGGGGCGATGGGCGGCACCATCGCGATGTCCACGTCCACGCCCGGCGAGGGTGCGGTCCCCGCGCTGTCGGCGAGCGACCTGCTCGAGCTCACGCCAGGCCTCGCCGACGTCGCCGAGATCTCGGCCGAGCAGCTGACGAACGTCCCCTCGGCGTCGCTCACCCTCGACGACGTGCTCCGCGTCCACGCATGGGCGGACGCGAGGGTGCGCGCCGGCGTCGACGGCATCGTCGTCACACACGGGACGGACACCCTCGAGGAGACCGCCTACCTGCTCGACCTGCTGTGGGGCCACGACGTCCCGATCGTCGTCACGGGCGCCATGCGGTCCGCCGCGATGGCCGGCGCCGAGGGGCCCGCGAACCTGCTGGCCGCCGCCGTCACCGCCGCCTCCGCCGACGCCCGTGGTCTCGGCGTGCTGGCCTGCCTCAACGACACCGTCCACCTCGCCGCCCGCGTGACGAAGGTGTCGTCGACCGCGCTCGAGACGTTCGAGTCGCCCGGGACGGGGCCGGTCGGCGTCGTCGTCGAGGATCGGTACTGGCCGAGCTGGACGCCGGTCGACCGCCTTCCGGCACTCGTCGCCCCGCCCGACGGTCGCGTGGCCGTCCCGCTCCTCGAGTCCCCCTTCGACGACGACGGATCGGTCCTGCGAGCCGTCCTCGCCACCGGCGTGCGGGGTGTGGTGCTCGCCGGGACGGGCGTCGGGCACGTGTCGGGAGAGGCCGCCGAGCTCGTGTCTGCGGCGATCGACGACGGCGTGACGGTGGTCGTCGCGTCGCGCACCCTGCGCGGCGGCACGACCACGCGGCTCTACGGGTTCCCCGGTTCCGAGCAGGACCTCATCGCGCGGGGTGCCCTCATGGCCGGTCGGCTCTCCGCGCGCAAGGCCCGGCTGCTGCTGCACCTGCTGCTCGCGGGCGGGGCCGATCCCGCGACGATCGCCGACGAGATCGCGGCCCGAGGCCGCTGAGTCCGAGGCCGCTGACCCGCACTCTCGACATGTTCGTCAGCTGCGGCCACCCGCCACGCGCACGTGGATCGCGACCTTCACCCGGTTGTCGACCCCGAGCTTGCCGAAGATCCGCGTGACGTGGGACTTCACGGTCGTCTCGGACATGTGCAGCGCCGCAGCGATCTCGGCGTTCGACTCGCCGCGGGCCACGGCGTCGGCGACCTCCCGCTCGCGCGGGGTGAGCTCGTCGAGGAGCCGCCGGGCGGCCGCGACCTCCGCGGTGTCGTCCATCGGGGCGTAGGCGTCGATGAGCGTCCGGGTCGCGGCGGGGGAGAGGATCGCCTCGCCCGCCGCCACCGATCGCACGGCGTCGACGATCTGACGCGGCCCCGCGTCCTTGAGCAGGAAGCCGGCGGCGCCCGAGCGCAGCGCGCCGAACACGTACTCGTCGAGCTGGAACGTCGTCAGCACGCAGACCCGGGCGGTCGGGACGGCCCGCGTGATCTCGGCGGTCGCGGTGATGCCGTCGAGGACCGGCATCCGCACGTCCATGAGCACGACGTCGGGGCGGTGGGCGATCGCCGCCTCGACCCCGGCGCGCCCGTCGGCGGCCTCGGCCACCACCTCGAGGTCGTCGACCGAGGCGAGGATCATCGACAGGCCCGAGCGGACGAGCGCGTCGTCGTCGACGACGAGGACCCGGATCATGGCGTCTCCCTGGTCGGACCGGTCGGGGTGGGTGCGGCGGGCGCAGGCGACGTGTCAGGGGTGGTGCCCGGCGCAGCTGCCGACGGTTCCGCGGGGAGGTGGGCCCGCACGATCCAGTACCCGGCGTCGTCGTGCCCCGTTCCAGGAACGGGTCCGGTTCCGTCCCCCGGCTCCTGCCCGGCGCTCAGCGTGCCGCCGACGCTGCGGGCGCGCTCGGTGAGCCCGCGCAGCCCGAGGCCGGTGCGCCGGGCGTCCTCCGTCGACCCTGCCGTCGCCGAGCCGGCCGAGCGGCGGGGCATCGCGTTGCGCACCCTCACCCGCACGCCGTCGGCGCGGTCGGCGGCCACCGTCACCTCGACGACGGCTCCCGGCGCATGGCGCAGCGCGTTCGTCAGCGACTCCTGGACGATCCGGTACGCCGCGCGGCCGGTGGCGTCCGGGACCTCGGCGCCGGGTTCGACCGCCACGTCGCGGCGCACGGTGGCGCCGGCGCGTTCGGCGTCGTCGAGCAGGGTGTCGACGTCCGCGAGGCCGGGCTGCGGGCCGAGGGCGGCGGGGGCGTCGTCGGTGCCGAGGACGTCGAGGACGGCGCGCAGGTCGCGGGTGGCGGCCGTGGCGGCGGCGCGGACGGCGGCCGCGTGCCGCTCGACGACCTCCGGCCCGGCCCCCGGGTTGACCTCGAGCGCGCCGGCCTGGAGGTTGATGAGGGCGAGCTGGTGGCCGACGGCGTCGTGCATCTCGGCCGCGATCCGGCGCCGCTCGGCGAGGACGGCCTCCCGCTCCCGGGCGACCCGGGCGTCCTCGGCCAGCCGGGCCCGCTCGGCCTCCTCGGCGGCGAGGCGGCGCCGCGCGGCCAGGTAGGCGGCGAGCAGGGCGGGCACGACCACGGCGGCCGCGACGCTGAGGGCCACCTCGAGGGCCGTGGCCCAACCACCCGGACCATCGACCCCGCCACCAGCCCCACCACCACCGTCCCCCGTGACCCAGACGTCGGCGACC
Organism: Georgenia sp. Z1344; assembly: GCF_049856295.1. Lineage (GTDB taxonomy): Bacteria > Actinomycetota > Actinomycetes > Actinomycetales > Actinomycetaceae > JB111. Next base: position 3,910 of record NZ_JBNDMZ010000016.1, read on the forward strand.
CGCTCGCCCCACGGGGAGAGCTGGGTGAGGGCGGCGAGGAGGAGAAAGCCGCCCGCCACCAGGTCGCGGCGGCGCAGGACGAGGGCGAACACCCCGAGCGTGACGAGCGAGGACCCGGTCAGCGCGCCGAGCAGGAGCGTCGCGGCCGGGAGCACGAGGGGCGCGCGCACCCGGTGCAGCACGCCCACGACCACGGCCGGCAGGAGGACGAGGGCGACGACGTCCTGCCACGGCGCGTGCTCCGGCTGGAGCAGGTTGGAGACGTAGTCGCCGACGACGAGGACGAGATAGACGGCCGAGCGCCACAGCCCGGGGCGACGGCGGGCGGCGCCTGGATGGGCGCCGCCCGGGCGGGCGGTGCCGGGGCGGGCGGTGCCGGGGAGGCCGGTGCTGCCCAGCGCACCCCGTCGCTCGCCCGTCGTCCCTCCGACCTCGGTCACCCCGACAGCGTAGAGAGCGGAAGCGCCGGGCGACCCCGACGTTCGGGCGCGTTCCGGCCGCCGCTCCTCCGACTTTCGTCGGGGGCAGGTCTGACCGCACGGCCGAGGATCGCATCCCGCTGGATCACGAGGCTGGAGCCATGATCACCACCGAGCTCCTCACCAAGACCTACGGCCGGCGCACCGTCGTCGACGACCTGACGCTCACGGCGCCCGCCGGTGCCGTGACCGCGTTCCTCGGCCCCAACGGGGCCGGCAAGTCCACCACGATGCGGATGGTCTGCGCGCTCAGCCGGCCGACGTCCGGCACGGCGCTCGTCGACGGCCGCCCCTACACGGAGCTCGTCAACCCGGGCCGCGTGGTCGGCCAGCTCCTCGACGCCGCCGCCCTCCACCGCGGCCGCACCGGGGCCGAGATCCTCGAGCTCGCCCTGCTCACCGTCGACCGGCCGGCCCGTCATGCGGTCGAGCTGCTCGAACGGGTCGGCCTCACCGACGCCGCCGACCGCCGCGTGCGCGCCTACTCACTCGGCATGCGCCAGCGCCTCGGCCTGGCCGTCGCCCTCGCCGGCGACCCGCGCGCCCTCATCCTCGACGAGCCTTTCAACGGCCTGGACCCCGAGGGCATCCGCTGGTTCCGTGGCGTGCTGCGCGACTTCGCCGACGACGGCGGAACCGTTCTCCTGTCCTCCCACCTTCTCGCCGAGGTGCAGACCGTGGCGGACCGGTACGTCGTCATCGGGGCGGGGCGCCTGCTCGCGCAGGGGACGGCGGCCGAGGTCGTCGGCGCGGGGTCCGTGCGGGTCGACGCGACCGACCGGTCCGCGCTCCTCGCCGCCCTCACCGCGGCGGGACTCGACCCCGTGACCGGGACCGACGGCGTCGACGTCCGGGCGAGCGCCGACGAGGTGGGCCGCGCCGCCCAGGCCGCCGGCGTGCCGCTCACGCTCCTCGCCCCCGCGAGCTCCGCGCTCGAGGACGCCTTCCTCTCCCTCACGGCCGCCTGAGAAGTGATCGCGATGACCGCCCCGACCAGCGCCGCCGGTACCCGACCCGGCGCCGACGCCGGTACCCGCACCACCACCGGCTCCCGCACCGCCCCCCGTTCCCCGCACGCACCGGAAGGACCCGAGATGACCACCACCGAGCTGGACGCAGGACCCGCCGCCATGGGCGGCACCGTCACCACCACGCCCGACGACGAGGCGACCCCCGTCCGTGGCCTCACCACGTGGCGCCGGCTGCGGATCGAGCTGCGCAAGTCGGTCGACACCGTCTCCGGCGCCGTGCTCACCGCCGTGACGCTCGGGGCTGCGCCGCTCCTCGTCGTCGCCGCGATCGTGGCCGAGGGCGCGGCCGGGACGACGGTCAGCTTCGTCCTCGGCGCCGGCTCGATCGCCGCGGCGCTGCTCCTGCCCGTGCTCACGAGCCTGCTCATCACCTCGGAGTGGGGGCAGGGATCGATCGTCTCGACGTTCGCGATGGATCACCGTCGAGGGCGCGTGATGGCGGCGAAGATCGCGGCGGGCCTCGTCGTCGGGCTGGTCGTGGCTCTGTCCTGCCTCGTGGTGGCGATCGCGGTCTCCGCCGTGGCGGGCGTGGACCTGGGCTCCGCCGGCGAGCTCGTGTGCGTGTGCGCCGGCGTGACCGCGGCGCTCCTGCTGTACGCCGCGCTCGGGTCCGCCTGGGGCGCCGCGACGCTCAGCACCCCGCTCGCGATCGTCATCGGCCTGGCCGGGCCGCAGGTCGTCAACTCGCTCGAGCTCATGCTCGGGGACCGCTTCGCCGAGATCGCCCCGTGGCTCGCGTTCAGCCAGGCCGTCGGCGACCTCACGCAGGGCACGGTGGCCAGCTGGCCGCACCTGCTGACCGCCGTCGGGCTGTGGATCGTGGCGCCGATGGCCGTGGGCGTATGGCGGGTCCGCCGGGCCGACGTCTCCTGACCCGGCTTCTTCGTCGAGATTGCGGTTGGTGCGCGCCGAGATTGCGGTTGGTGCACGTCGAGCATGCGGGTCAGGACCGCCGGGAGCGGTGCGGACAGGTGTCGAGAGTGCGGGTGGGGGGAGCCCCACCCGCACTCTCGACCGCTGCGATCCACGACCGTCTCAGCGACGACGAAACGTACTCTCGACCGCTGCGATCCACGACCGCCCCGGCGACGAACCGCAATCTCGACGACGACGAACCGCAATCTCGGTGACCGGGCTGAGCCGCACTCCTGGCACATCGCGGCTCCTCAGCCGCACTCTCGACACCGGGACTATGCTGACCGCAACCTCGACCCGGGCAGACAGGGACCCGCGTCATCCCGAGCCGGCCCCAGGGCGGCACCCGGTCGAGGTGGGCACGGGTGACGCGGAACCGGGTCGGACGGCCAGGGCCGACCGGCGGCGCCTACCACCGTGACCCCGACCGAGAGCGCCCCCCGATGACGGCACAGGCCGCACGATTCTCGACCCCGCACGCCGACGCACCGGCCGACGCACCCCCCGACGCCCGGGCCGGCTCGCCGATGCTCACTCTCGACGGCGTGGGCAAGACCTTCGGCGCCGGGAACGGCACCGGCACCGTGGCGCTCACGGACGTCGACCTCACCGTCTCCCCGGGCGAGCTCGTCACGGTGGTCGGCCCGTCGGGCTGCGGGAAGTCCACGCTCCTGCGCCTCGCGGCCGGCCTCGACCGGCCCACCGCCGGCACCCTGACGACCCGGACGGACGCGATCAGCTACGTCTTCCAGGACCCCACCCTCCTCGAGTGGCGCACGGCGCTCGGCAACGTCGAGCTCGCGGGCCACCTCACCGGGGTGCCGCGGGCGCAGCGCCGCCGCGAGGCGCTCGCCGCCCTCGAGCTCGTCGGACTCGCGGGCTCCGAGGACCGCTACCCGCGAGAGCTCTCCGGCGGCATGCGGATGCGCGTCTCGCTCGCCCGCGCGCTCGTCCGGGAGCCCGAGCTCGCGCTGTTCGACGAGCCCTTCGGCGCCCTCGACGAGATCACTCGCCTGACGATGCAGACCGAGCTCCTGCGCCTGTTCACCACCGCCTCCTTCGCCGCCGTGTTCATCACGCACTCGGTGTCCGAGGCCGCCTACCTCTCCACCCGGGTGCTCGTCATGAGCGGCAGGCCCGGCCGGATCGTCGCCGACGTCCCGGTCCCGTGGGGCCGCCATCGCCCGCCCGAGCTCCGCTACGAGCCCGAGTTCGCCGCCCTCACCGGCGAGATCTCGGCCGCGCTGGGGGCCCACGCATGAGCGCCCGAGACACGGACACCGCTCCCAACGACATCGCCCCCGCGGTCACCGGCCGGCCGTCGGAGGACCCCCGGTCCTCACCCCGCCCGACGACGAACGACCCCGCCCTCCCCGCCGACGCCCCGTCGTTCCCTGCCGAGCCCACCCTCCAGGGTGCCGATGCCCGCCCGGACCCGGGCTCCGGCGTCGGGGACGCTCCGGCACTTCCGCGGCGCACCCGGGGGAGCGGCCCCCGCGCGTGGCTCGGCGCGGCCTGGCCGGTCGCCGTGGCGATTGCGGGCATCGTGGCGATCTGGTACGCCGTCTCCTACCTCGTCCTGCCCGAGGACCAGCGGTTCCTGCTCCCGCCGCCGCACGAGGTCTACGCCGGCGCGCTCGCCGACGACCGCGTGATGGGCCCGATGCTCGACGCCCTGGGGAACACCGTGGTGGTGGCCATGGCGGGCCTGGGGTTCGCCGTCGTGCTGGGTGTGGCCTGGGCCGTGCTCATGTCGCTCGCCGGGTGGGTGGAGAAGGTCCTCTACCCCTACGCCGTCATCCTCCAGACGATCCCGATCCTCGCCCTCGTGCCGCTCATCGGCATCTGGTTCGGCTACGGGTTCCCGGCGCGGGTCATCGTCTGCGTCATCATCGCGCTGTTCCCGATGATCTCGACGACCCTGTTCGGGCTGCGCTCCGCCGGCAGCCCGGCGCACGACCTGTTCACCCTCCACCGCGCGAGCCGCTGGCAGCGCCTGCGCCACCTCACCCTCCCCGCCGCCGTGCCGTCGATGTTCACGGGCCTGCGCACCGCGGCGGGGCTCTCGGTCATCGGCGCGCTGGTCGGCGACTACTTCTTCCAGCAGGGTCCGGCCGGCATCGGCGGGCTCCTGCGCACGTACACGCTGCGCCTGCAGATGGACGCGCTGTTCACGGCGATCACGCTGACCGCGCTGTTCGGCGTCGTCGTGTTCGCGGTGTTCGCGATCCTCGACTCCCTCGTCATCAGCCGCTGGTACGGACCGCGCGCGTGAGCCGCAGAACCGGAGACCCCATGACTCCCCGACGACGAACGACGCCCCCGACGACGACGAACCCCGCCCCGGGCGTGCACGAACCGCAATCTCGACGACGACGAACCGCAATCTCGACGACGAACCGCAATCTCGACGGGTACGAACCGCAGTCTCGACGGAAGGGGCGGGGCGGGGTGGCGCTCGTCGGGCTGGCGATGGTGCTCGCGGCCTGCGGCGGAGGGTCCGACGACGACGGGGCGGGCGACGGCCCCGCGCCCGGGACGACCGCGGCCGAGGCGGGCAGTGCGCTCGACCTGGCCGAAGTCTGCCCGGCCACCGTCGTCATGCAGCAGGACTGGCAGCCACAGGCCGAGCACGGCGCGATGTACGAGCTCGTCGGCGAGGACCACGAGATCGACACCGAGGCCAAGTCCGTGACGGGCTCCCTCGTGGCGGGCGACGTCGACACCGGCGTGCAGATCGAGGTGCGCCCGGGCGGGCCGAACGTCGGCTTCCAGTCCGTCGCCGCTCTCATGTACCTCGACGACGACATCACCGTCGGGGCCGTCAACACGGACTCGGCGATCGTCAACCACGAGGCGCAGCCGACGGTCGCGGTCGTCTCCCAGCTCACGGTGTCTCCCCAGATCCTCATGTGGGACCCGGAGACGTACCCGGAGGCCGAGACGGTCGAGGACATCGTCGCGACCGACGCCACGGTGGTGACGAGCGGGCCGGTGCTGCCCGCGCTCGTCGCGTCGACCACCGAGTTCGACCTCTCCCGGTCGGACACGAGCTACGAGGGGACGCCGGCCCGGTTCGTCTCCGACCCGAGCATCGTCCAGCAGGGCCTGCTGACCAACGAGCCGTACGTGTACGAGAACGAGGTCGAGCCGTGGGGCCGCCCCGTGGCGAGCGGGCTGCTCGCCGAGGTGGGGCACTCGACCTACCCCGGGCCGGTCGCCGTGCGGGCGGACCGGGTCGAGGAGCTCGCGCCCTGCCTCGAGCGGCTCGTCCCCGTCCTCCAGCAGTCGCAGATCGACTTCCTCGCCGACCCGGGCCCGGCCACGGACCTCATCCTCGACCTCGTCGAGAGCTACCAGCTCTCCTGGACCTACTCCGAGGGCGTGGCGCAGTACTCGGTCGAGACCCAGCTGGCCGAGGACCTCGTGCACGACGATCCGGCGTCGGGGACGTTCGGGGCGTTCGACCCGGAGCGGATGCAGGAGATCGTCGACACCTACCTGCCGGTGCTCGTCGACCAGGGCGCGGTGTCCTTCGACACCCTCGACCCGGCGCAGCTGTACACGAACGAGTACCTCGACGACTCGATCTCCATGGCAGATCAGTCCTGACGCGGTGAGCCGGGCCACGAAAGCGCATGATCCGGTCACAAAGGGTTAACGATCACCCATCCGTGCCAGATCGTTGATATTCGTTGGGGTTCCACCGGATTCGGGCCGTGGGACGCAGGGAATACGGTCATCGTCATGTTTGCCATCCCTCCACCTGACCCCCACCCTTGAACGGTCACAGCGCTGCTCGGCCGCGCCCGGAAACGGATCCGGCCGGGCCAGGTGCCGCCCTCGCATCCCGGGGACGATGCCGGCCAGGCGCGTGCTCGTGACGACGAGAAGCCTGGTGCGCGCCGAGCGGACCACCGTGTGCCGTCCGAGGACGGGACGCGGACAGGCTCGGATCACGGAGGACAGATGGTCGCACTCAGTGCACGGAACGTCTACAAGGTCTTCGGCCGCCAGGGCCGTCGAGCGGTCGATCGCCTCGAGAAGGGCGCGAGCCGCGACGAGATCAAGCACCTCGGCACCGCGGCCGTCATCGACGCGAGCTTCGACGTCGAGCCCGGCGAGATCTTCGTCGTCATGGGACTGTCCGGCTCCGGCAAGTCGACCCTGATCCGCACCCTCAACGGGCTCCACCCCGCGACCTCGGGGAGCATCGAGATCGGCGGGACCGACATCGCCAAGGCCTCGGGGGCCGAGCTGCGGTCGATCCGCCGCACGAAGGTCTCGATGGTGTTCCAGCACTTCGCGCTCCTCCCGCACCGCACCGTCCTCGACAACGCGGCCTACGGGCTCGAGATCCAGGGTGTCGGGCGGTCCGAGCGCCTCGAGCGTGCCCGCGAGGTCGTCGAGATCACCGGCCTGGGCGGCTGGCAGGACGCCGTCCCGGCCCAGCTCTCCGGCGGCATGCAGCAGCGCGTCGGACTCGCCCGTGCGCTCGCGTCGGACACCGAGATCCTCCTCATGGACGAGGCGTTCTCCGCGCTCGACCCCCTCATCCGCCGCGAGATGCAGGACCAGCTCGTCGAGCTGCAGACCAGCCTCGGCAAGACCATCGTCTTCATCACGCACGACCTCAACGAGGCCGTCCGTCTCGGCGACCGCATCGCGGTCATGCGGGACGGCCGGATCGTGCAGATCGACTCCGGCGAGAAGATCCTCTCCGACCCGGCCGACGAGTACGTGGCCCGCTTCATCGCGGACGTCGACCGGTCGCGCGTCATCACGGCCGGTTCGGTCATGACCCGTCCGGCGACCACCGTGTGGGAGAACTACGGCCCGGGCGAGGCGCTGCGCACCCTGCGCGACGGCCAGGTCTCCGCCGCGTACGTCATCGACCGGCGGCAGAAGCTCGTCGGCTCGGTCTACGACGACGAGCTGCTCGACGCCCAGCGTCGCAAGGAGTCGACCATCGCGCCGTACATCCACCCGGACGACAGCGCCGTCAACGTCGACACCCCCATCTCGGAGGTGTTCGCCCCGGCCGCCGAGGCCCGCCTCGCGGTCGCGGTGACCGACGACGACGACCGGCTGCTCGGCGTCGTCCCTCGCGTGTCGCTGCTCGAGGCGATGGTTCCCAACGAGCTCGAGGACACGGGGACACCGGTCGAGGAGCTCCCGCCACCGGACGCGGCGGGCACGGGGGGTGACGCCGGTTCGACGACCGGCGCCGCCTCCGGCGCCCACCTCGCCGCGGCGACCGACGGCACGACCACCGACAGCACGACGACCGAGACGGAGACGCGATGAACGACGACCTGCTCTTCCGCGTCCCGGTCGGCGAGTGGGCCGACGCGGCGGTCGACTGGCTCACCAGCACGCTGGACGCGTTCTTCGACCTCATCGGCGTCATCTTCAGTGGCGCCTACGACGGCCTCGTCGTCGCCCTGAGCGAGCCCCCGTTCTGGGTGATCATGGCGATCCTCGTCGCCGCGGCCTTCCTCGCCAAGGGATGGCAGCTGGCGCTCGGATCACTCCTCGGCCTGCTGCTCATCTACGGCATGGACCAGTGGACGAACGCGATGATGTCGCTCGCCCTGGTCCTCGTGGCCAGCATCATCGCGGTCATGATCGGCATCCCGCTCGGGATCTGGGCGGGGCTCAGCTCGCGCGCGTCGGCGATCGTGCGCCCCTTCCTCGATCTCATGCAGACGCTGCCCGCGTTCGTCTACCTCATCCCCGCCGTCGTGCTCTTCCGCGTCGGCGAGGTCCCGGGCATCGTCGCCACGATCATCTTCTCCCTGCCGCCCGCCGTGCGCATGACCGAGCTCGGCATCCGGCAGGTGGACCCCGAGGTGGTCGAGGCCGGTCAGGCCTTCGGCTCCACCCCGGGTCGCATCCTGCGGCAGATCCAGCTGCCGCTCGCCCAGCCGACCATCATGGCCGGCGTCAACCAGGTCATCATGCTCGCGCTGTCGATGGTGGTCATCTCCGGCATGGTCGGCGCCCCCGGCCTCGGTGCGGAGGTCTACTCGGCACTCACGCGCATCAACATCGGGCTCGGCTTCGAGGCCGGCCTCGGCGTGGTCATCCTGGCCATGTACCTCGACCGGCTCACCGCCTCCCTCGCCCAGCACGGCGCGGTCAACCGCGCCAACCGCATGGCGAAGGGCTGACCCGGACGATCCCGCGCCCCCGCGCAGAACGACACCCCTGAGGAACCCAAGGAGAGACATGCGAACCAAGCGACTCATCACCACAGCGGCCACCGTCTCGGCCCTCGCCCTCACCCTCGCCGCGTGCGGCGGAGGAGAGGACGAGTCCGAGGACACGGGCGGCGACACCAGCGGCGACTCGGGCGAGGGCGGCGGCGACTCGGGCGAGGGCGGCGGCGAGGGTGGCGAGATCACCATCGGCGTCCACTCCGGCTGGGAGGAGGGCATCGCCGTCTCCCACCTGTGGCAGGCCATCCTCGAGGAGCAGGGCTACGACGTCACGCTCGAGACCGCGGAGGCCGGCGTGGTCTTCACGGGTCTCGCCGAGGGCGACTTCGACCTCAACTTCGACACCTGGCTGCCGAACACCCACTCCGACTACATCGAGCAGTACGGCGATGACCTCGAGGAGCTGGGCATGTGGTACGAGAACGCCCCGCTCACCATGGCCGTGAACGAGGATGCGCCGATCCAGTCCCTGGACGAGCTCGCGGACAACGCGGACGAGTTCGGCAACCGCATCGTCGGCATCGAGCCGGGCGCCGGCCTCACCCGCATCACCACGGACGAGGTCATCCCGACCTACGGCCTGGAGGACATGGAGTACGTCATCTCCTCGACCACGGCGATGCTCTCCGAGCTCAGCGCCGCGATCGACGCCGGTGACAACGTGGTCGTCACGCTGTGGCGCCCGCACTGGGCCTACGACGCCTTCCCGATCCGCGACCTCGAGGACCCCGAGGGCGCCTTCGGCGAGCCGGACAACATCTACACGTACGGCAACGCGGAGTTCTCCTCGGAGTTCCCCGAGGTCGCCGAGTGGATCTCGGGCTTCACGTTCGAGGACGCGCAGCTCGCCGAGCTCGAGAACATCATGTTCAACGAGATGGGCGGCAACTCGAACGACGAGGCCGTCGACCAGTGGCTCGAGGACAACCCCGACTTCATCGACTCCGTGGTCGGCGGCGGCTCGGGCTCCGAGTCCGGCTCCGAGTCCTCCTCGGAGGACGGCGCCGAGACCGAGAGCTGATCCCGCGCCGCTGATCGAGCGGCGACGCCGGGCGCGGCCCGGCACGAACGAGCACGACGCGCGGCCCGCCCCGGCCTCCGGGGCGGGCCGCGCAGCCATCCGGGGGCGCGGCGACGCGGGTAGCCCGAAGGGGAGTCGACCAGGAACGACGAGGATCCGGTGGACGGCGGCGGCACGGGGCGCCGGACCCGAGGTCGCCGAGGATCGATCCCCACCGACGGAGCGCGCAGCTGGGCCGCTCCTGGCAGATGAGCAGTGGAAGGAACCATATGCGCACCATCACCCATCGCACCGCGTCCGTCTCGGTGGCCGTGGCAATCGCCCTCACCCTGGCCGCCTGCGGCGGCTCCGACGACGACGCGGGCAGCAGCGACGAGCCCGTCGTCATCGGCATCCCGGCCGGCTGGGAGGAGGCGCTCGCGACGGGTCACCTGTGGCAGCGGATCCTCGAGGACCGGGGGTACGAGGTCGAGCTCGAGACCGTCGACATGGCGGTGCTGTGGACGGGTCTGGCCGAGGGCGAGTACGACCTCAACTACGACGTATGGCTCCCCGACGCCAACGCGCCGCACATCGAGGAGTACGGCGACCGGGTCGAGGAGATCGGCATGTGGTACGAGGAGGCGCCGATGACCATCGCGGTCAACGAGGACGCCCCCATCACGTCCCTCGACGAGCTCGCTGACCACGCCGACGAGTTCGGCAACCGGATCGTCGGCATCGAGGAGGGGGCCGTGCTCACCGGGCTCACGGAGGACGAGGTGATCCCCACCTACGGGCTGGAGGACATGGAGCTCGTGACCTCGTCGACCACCGCGATGCTCTCCGAGCTCGACGCCGCCGTGTCGTCCGGTGAGAACATCGTCGTGACATTGTGGCGCCCGCACTGGGCGTACGACGCCTTCCCCATCCGGGACCTCGAGGATCCGCAGGGAGCGCTCGGCACCCCGGACGACATCTACGTGTACGGCACCGCGGGCTTCTCGGAGGACCACCCCGAGATCGCCGAGTGGCTCAGCGGCTTCTACATGACCAGCGACCAGCTGCACTCCCTCGAGAACATCATGTTCAACGAGCTGGGCGGCGAGTCGAACGACGAGGCCGTGGACCAGTGGCTCGAGGAGAACCCCGACTACGTCGACGCGATGCTCGCGGGGGAGTACGCGGGAGGGCCCGGCGCAGAGTCGAGTTCGGAGTCCGGTTCCGGATCCGGGTCCGGGTCCGGGTCCGGGACGGAATCATCCGACGACGACGAGAGCTCCGAGACCGAGAGCTGACGCCCGGGGCGGGGGACGGTCGGCGTCGGTGCGCTCAGCGCGTGGCGTGCGGACCGGCCCCCGGCCCCAGGCCGTCCGGGGCGCGAGCCCCCGGTCGCGGCACCGTCGGCTCCGCGTACCCGGGTGGCCGCGGCGTCCGGAACCTCAACCACGACACCACGCTCACGAGCGGCACGAGGACCGCGACGAGGACCGCCACCAGGACGAACGCCTCGCCGTCCTCGAACGCGACGAGCCCGACGAGCGGCCCGGCCGGGGCCATCAGCCAGGCGGCCCCGATCCGGGACACCTTCGCGACCCGTGAGCGGGGCGCCAGTAGCCGCGGGTCCCCCTTCCGTGGCTGTGCCTCGCCGGCCCAGACCTGCGCGGTCGCCCCGCGCAGGGCGAGCAGAGCCGTAGCTGCGGCAACCGCTGCGAGCCCGCTCTCCGGGTGCCGGGAGAGGTCGATAGCCGGCAGGACCACCAGCGGCGGGATCGTGAGCAGAGCGGCCTGGACGAGGTCGACGAGCAGCACGGCGCCGGTGCCCATCGATCGCGTGTCGCCGCGTCCCTCGTACCAGGGTCGGCCGTTGCGCCACCGCCGGTAGACCGGCAGGACGACGAGAGCGACGACGAGTCCGACGGCCGCGGCCGCAATCGCCGCGGCCGGCGCGCCGTCGGTCCCGTCGAAGAGGTCGACACGCAGACGGCCGGTGTCGTCGAGCAGCGCGGGGGCGAGGGTGGCGGCGACGACGACGGCGACGACCGCCATCGTGGTGGTCGCTACGAGGTCCCAGCCCGCCGACGGCCACGATCGGCGTCCCGGCCACAGCTCGTCGGCCGGCCCGCGGTCGGGGGCCGGCCAGGGCCGTCCGTCCGGCGGCCGGCTCATCGGTCCTCCCTCGGCGCCCTGCTCATCGGCACCCCCGTGGCGCGCAGCTCATCCGCGCCCCCTCGGCGCGTCCCTCACCCGCGCACCTGCTGCTTGCGGCGCGCTCGTTCCTGGCGCTCGGCGATGATCCGCTCGCGTCGTCGGCCCTCTTGCCTGTCCCAGCGGTCGTTGAGCCGGAGGAACACGCCGGCGGCCGACCCGAGCACGAGGATGATCGCGAGCATCATGCCGAGCACGGGGCGAGGCTCGGGCACGAGCGCACCCGCAGCCGCCCCGGCGGCCGCGAGCACGAGGCCGAGCAGCATGCGCAGGAGCCGGGACGGGACGGCGCGCCGGACGAACCCGACCACCGGCTCGTAGCGCGCGGACTGGTTCGGTACCTGACGTAGGCCGGTGTGGAGGAGCGGCCAGCGCACGGCCCACATCGCGGTGAGGACGCCGAGCACGACCGCGCACGTCGCCCCGGTCAGGGCGAGGTGCCGGTCGCCCCGCTCTGCGGCGAGCACGGTGAGCACCACGGGCGGCGCGTAGAGCAGGACTCCCTGGACCTGGTCGAGGACCAGCGCGGTGGGCAGGCTCATCGACCGGCGGTCGCTGCGCGGCGTGTACCAGGACCGGGCGTCCATGCGGAACCGCTGGACGATGCGGACCACCGCGTAGGCGACGGCGCCGGTGCAGGCGGCGATCGTGGCGTTCGCGCCGGGTGCGTCCGGATCGGCGTACGTGGCCATGAGGTGGAGGACGCCGACGGCGGCGGCCGTCATGAGGAGCGCGCCGAGCGTTGTCGCCGCGATGTCCGAGATGCTCGACCTGCCGCCGTCGAGCGGCGGCTGCTCCCAGGTCATCGCGCCCGCTCCTCCGGTCGGGTGCCGCCGGGGGCCGTCGAGAAGGCCTTGCGCTCGACCTTGTCCCACCAGGCGTGGATGCCGAAGAAGATCCAGCCCGCGATCGCCATGACCACGAGGATCCCGACCATCATCCCGGCCTCGGGCGTGGGCTCGGGGACGACGACGGCCACCGCGCCCGCCGCCGAGCCGAGCACCACCCCGAGCAGGAACCGTGTCCAGCGCGTGGCCCGGCCGCGCCGGGCGAAGCCGTCGACGACCTCGTGGATCCACTCGTGGCGGAGGTTGCGCCGGAACCCGTCGCCGCGCAGCGGGTCGCGGGAGCCCCACACCGCCAGCGTGAGGCCGACGAACATGGTCGAGGCGAAACCGGCGAGCGAGAGCAGGCGCTCGCCGGCCGCCGCTGCGCCGATCGCGAGGCCCACGGGTGCCGCGTAGCCGAGCAGGGCCTGCGCGAGGTCGAGGCCGAGCGCGGTGAGCGGGCCCATCGAGCGGGCGTCGCTGCGCGCGACGTACCAGGCACGCTCGTGCACCCGGAAGCGCTGGAGGAGGAGCACCACGCCCCCGACGACGACACCCGCGCCTGCCGCCAGCGTCGCGATCAGCCCGGGGGCCATGTCGTCAGGCCCGTCGGCGTCGATGAGGACGGCCGCCGGCGCGGCGACCGCGGTGAGGACGATCGAGGCGATCGTCGTCGTCGTGAGGTCGGAGCGTGTGGACCTGCCCGGGTCGATCGGACGTCCGGAGCGTGCGCGTGCGTCGTCGCGGAGCTGATCGACCGACAGGCCGCCCGGTCCCCCGGGCGGGAGCTCCCAGAACCGGCCGTTCCACACGCCGCCGTCAGCACGGCGTGCGCCAGGTGGCGGCGCGGCGTGCTGCTGCGCCATCAGAGGCCGCCCGGGAGGATGTGCCCGAGGAGGTAGCCCACCCACGAGACCACGAGGGCGCCGACCAGCAGGATGAGGCCGAGGACGACCTGCTCGCCGCCGTACCCCGGCACGAGGAGGATCGGCGCCAGGCTGAGCAGCCCCAGCAGGAGCGCGACCAGCGCGCGGGAGACGCGCGTCCGGCGGGTCGCCCGACGGTCGTCGGGGCCGTGGTCGAGCAGGCGCCAGGGGATGCGCAACGCGGCGACGTAGCCGAAGGTGGCCGACGCCAGCGCACCCGCGAGTGCGAGAGGTGCGTCGTCGAGGCCGTTGCCGGCGCCGGCGACGACCGCCGCGGGGACGATCGCGAGGAGGCCGCGCAGGAGGTCGAGCCACGGGTTCTTCGGCTCGGTCACGTTCCGTGCGCCGCCCGACCAGCGTCGGTAGGGCAGGGCGGCGAGCAAGATCCCGTAGCCGAGCAGCGCGACGACGAGGACGCCGGCGACCGTGATCACCTCGTCGAACGTGGTTCCGCGGAAGTCGGGGATCTCGCCGAGGATCGGGAGGGCGACGGCCGCGGCGGCGGTCGCGAGCAGCGCGCCCGTCCCGATGGCGATGGTGCGGCGGCGGGCGAGCCGGCGGACCGTCGTCCGGGCGAGGGGCGGTGCCTGGGCGGCATGCCGGCCCTGGACGGTGTGGGCGCCGGGCGACGGGTGCGCCCCGTAGGGGTCGTGCATGCCCGGACGGTCGTGCGCCCCGTGAGGCGAGCTACCGGGTGGTGGGCCCGCCGAGGGGCCGCCCGGCCCGCCGGGCGGGAGCTCCCAGAAGCGGCCGTTCCACACGCTCCCGTCGGGGGCGCGCGTGCCGGGCGCCGGGACGGGGTGATCGCCGTGCAGGGTCATGCGCCCATTGTCGGGTCTGCGGTTCCGTGTGGGCGCCGGGTCCGGGACCGGAGCCAGACCACGAACGTGATGATCGGGAGCATGACGGCAGTGACTGTGGCGCCGGCGTGGATGAAGTCGGTGTCATCGAACGCGAGCAGCCCGACGAGCGGGGCACCCGCCGCAGCAACCACGGCCAGTGCGACCCGGAGGAACGTCGCGCCCCGACCGCGTCCCACGAGCGGACGGCTGTCGCCGGTACGTGGAGACGGTTCTGCCGCCCAACCGAGCGAGCCGAGGGCACGGGAGATGTGCAGGAAGGCGGCGGTGCTCACCATCGCGAGGCCGACCTCCCGGTCCGCCCGCACATCGGTCGTCAGCAGGATCAGCGCCGGCGGAAGAACGAGGAGCACCGACTCGACGAGGTCGACGCCGAGGCACGCCCCCGGACTCATCGAGCGGGCATCGCCGCGGCCCTCGTACCAGTCTCGGCGGTCGCGCCAACGGCCGTGGAGCCGCAGGACCACGAGCGAGAGGACCAGGGCGATCGTGGTCGCGGTGAGTGCGGCGCCCGAATCTCCCTCGGGCATGCGGCGCCCGCCCTCGAGGCGGAAGTCGCCCTGTTCGTCGATCAGGAGCGAGGCGAGCGTGGCAGCGAGGAGGGTGGCGATCAGCGAGGTGGCGGTGACGGCCGCGACGTCGGCCGCCGCGGAGAGCCACGGGCGTCGTCCCGCATGCCGGTCGTCCCACGGGCCCCGGACAGGTGGCGAACCGGGAAACGGGTGGGCGTTCGCCCCGTCGGGCGTACCCGAGAGCAGGCCGGGGGCCTGGCCGCAGTGGGGCCCGATGTGCCGGTCAGGATGCTGCGGACCGGGGTGAGGCCCGACGAGTCGGCCAGGATGCTGCCCGGGGTGCGGGCCGCGGTGAGGTCCCGGATGCGGGCCGTGCGAGTTGGTCACCCCGGCATTCTCACCGGCGAGCTCCTGGTCGTCACGGTCCTCACGTGGTCCGTCCTCCCCACGACCGTCCGACCGCCGGTCAGGGCGGGGCGTGGTGACCGGCGCGTCGACGTCGTACCTCACCTTGTCGGTCGGCGACGCCGTCGGTGCTTCGTGGGACGATGGGCGCACCGTCCCCGCGCCCCGCGCGGAGTCACCCGACCGCGCGCACGGCCCGCGCGGCTGCACGACAAGGAGCACCGTGTCCGAGAAGCTCAAGCTCGTCTCGTCGGTCCAGGCGATCAACTGGAACCGCATCATCGACGACAAGGACCAGGAGGTCTGGGACCGCCTGACCTCGAACTTCTGGCTGCCGGAGAAGGTGCCGCTGTCCAACGACATCCAGTCGTGGGCGACCCTGACCGACGACGAGAAGCTGATGACGACCCGCGTCTTCACGGGCCTCACGCTGCTCGACACGGTCCAGGGCACCGTCGGCGCCGTCAGCCTCATCCCGGACGCCGTCACCCCGCACGAGGAGGCCGTCTACACGAACATCGCGTTCATGGAGTCGGTGCACGCGAAGTCGTACTCCTCGATCTTCTCCACCCTCATCTCCACCGCCGAGATCGACGAGGCGTTCCGCTGGTCGGAGGAGAACGAGAACCTCCAGCGCAAGGCCGCCATCGTCATGGAGTACTACCGCGGCGACGACCCGGAGAAGCGCAAGGTCGCCTCGACGATGCTCGAGTCGTTCCTCTTCTACTCCGGCTTCTACGCGCCGATGTACTGGTCGAGCCGCGCAAAGCTGACGAACACCGCGGACCTCATCCGCCTCATCATCCGCGACGAGGCCGTCCACGGGTACTACATCGGCTACAAGTACCAGAAGGCCCTCGAGAAGGCCTCGCCGGAGCGTCGCCAGGAGCTCAAGGACTACACCTTCGAGCTGCTCTTCGAGCTGTACGAGAACGAGGAGCAGTACACGGCGGACCTCTACGACCCGCTCGGCCTGACCGAGGACGTCAAGGCGTTCCTCAAGTACAACGCCAACAAGGCGCTCAACAACCTCGGCTACGAGGGCCTGTTCACGTCCGACCAGACCGCCGTCAACCCGGCGATCCTGTCCTCGCTCAGCCCCAACGCGGACGAGAACCATGACTTCTTCTCCGGCTCCGGCTCGTCCTACGTCATGGGCAAGGCGGAGAACACCGAGGACGAGGACTGGGACTTCTGACGTCACCGGCCGCCGGCTGACCGGCGGTCACCACCCGACGACGACGGCGCCGCATCTCGCGCAGGGGCGGCGCCTTCGGCGTCCACGACCGAGGAGGACCGATGAGCGAGGGGGACCGATGACCGGGACGCCACCCGCGGACACCGTGGCCGGGCTCGTCGAGCTGGCCCGGCGGCACGGGCTCGACATCGATGCGGACTCGCTGCGGCTCGAGGAGATCGGGCTCGACTACCGGGTGGCCTTCGCGACCGCGAACGACGGCGAGCGGTGGGTCCTTCGGGTCCCGCGGCGGCCCGACGTGGCGGAGCGGATCGCCGACGAGGCCGCCGTCCTCGACGCCGTCGGTCCTCGCCTCACCGTGGCCGTCCCCGACTGGCGGGTCCGGTCGGCCGAGCTCGTCGCCTACCCGCAGCTGCCCGGTGAGCCGGGTCTGACGATCGACGCCGCGGGCGAGCCGGTGTGGCGGGTCGACCCGACCTCGACGGCGTACGCGCGAGCCTTCGGCGCGCTCGTCGCGGAGCTGCACGGCATCGACGTGGAGGTGGCGCGGGCCGCCAGGATGCCGGTCGAGTCGCCCGAGCAGGTCCGACGCCGGTGGTCCGGCCAGGTGGACCGGGTCGCCGAGGGGTTCACGGTGGCGCCCGAGCTGCTCGAGCGGTGGCGCTCCTGGCTCGCGGACGACTCCTTCTGGCCGACCTGGTCGGTGCTCACGCACGGCGAGCTCTATCCCGCTCACGTCCTCGTCGACGCCGACGAGCGGCCGACGGCCGTGCTCGACTGGACGACGGCGAAGGTCGGCGACCCCGGCGCGGACCTCGCCCTGCACCACATGACGGCCGGCACGGCGGCCTTCGCGGTGACGCTCGAGGCCTACGAGGCGAGCGGCGGCCGGACGTGGCCGCGCCTGGCCGACCACTGCGCCGAGATCGTGGCGGCGAACCTCGTGGGGTACGGGATCTACGCGCTCGAGACGGGTGACCCGACGCACCGGGCCGCGGCCCAGGAGCTGCTCGACCCGGCCTGACGGCTACGCGTCGTCGCGGTTCCGGCGGCGGCCGGGAAGATAGGACGTCACGACGGCGACGAGCAGTCCTGCGAACCCCCCGATCACGGCGCCGCGCGCGACGCTCGGGGCGATACCGGTCGCGTCCGGGCCGGCGACCTCGACCGACGGCAGTGCGACGAGGGCGTCGCCGGTGAACAGCGTCCAGGCGAGCGCGGCGAGCACGAGCAGGAGCCCGACGCCGGCGACCGCCCAGACGCGGGTCTTCTGCCGGGCCGGGAGTCGGCCGGCGAGCTCCGCCAGGTCGACCCCGCGGCGCCGCGCCCACAGCATCATCGTCCACGAGGGGATGGCCGTGAGTGCGACGGCGACCACCGGCACGACGAGCGAGCCGAGGACCGCCGCGACGAGCGCGATGCCCAGGCCCGCGTAGATCCCCGCCGACATGCCGACGGCGGCGGCCTCGTTGGCCACCGCGTGCTCGCGCTCGTCGCCGATGACGGACGGTGCGGAGACGGATCGGCGCGGGTGGGCCGCAGGCGTGGTGGGCTCGGGGTGATCGGTGCGGGGCGACGCGTCGTCGGTGGTGGCGAAGGAGGACTCGGGGCCGGCGGTGCGGTCGTCGGTGCTCATGAGGGGTCTCCTGTGTGGCTCGGGGTGGCGTCGGGGTGCGCGCCGAACAGGTCCTCGACCGTGGCGTCGAGGACGCGCGCGAGGCGGAGGGCGAGGAAGACCGAGGGGGCGTAGTCGCCCTGCTCGATCGCGATGACGGTGTGGCGGCTGACGTCGACCAGCGCGCCGAGCTCCGCCTGCGTGAGGCGGTGCTGCTTGCGGCGCTCGCGGACGGGGCTCTCGGTGCCCGCGTCGGTGCGCGTCGGTGGCGTCATGCGTCGATGTTAAGGATCCTCGACATTCAATGTCAAGGATTCTCTACATTCTGTGTCGAGGATGTTCGACATCCTGGTCGGGTGACAGGCGAGGAGGTCAGCCCTCGGGGACGGTGACGAGGTAGTCGCCGGCCTCGTCGTCCCACTCGAGCTCGACGTGCCCGCCCGCCTCGGCGCCCCGCACGAACTGGAGAAAGCTGCGGTAGCCGAGCGCCTTCTCGCTGAACTCCGGTCGCTCCTTGCGCAGCCGGTTCTTCAGGCCGGACAGGGCGAACGCGCCGTCGTCGTTGCCGTCCCCCTTGGCGACGATCTCGACGAGCACGTCGAACGTGTCCTCGAGGTCGCTCCCGCGGTCGGGCAGCGAGACCTCGGGGTCGCCCGTGGCGGGGCCGGGGGAGAGGTCGACGACGCCCCGGCCGGCCAGGTGCCGCAGCACCTCGCCGAACGAGCGGAACCCGAGGTCCGACTCGCTGAACGTCGGGTCCTTCCGCAGCAGCGCGCGCTTGAGCACCGACGCGGTGACGGAGTCCGCCGTCGAGGCCAGACCGGCGAGCGTCTGCGCCACGCGGACCTCGATCGGCTCGGACTCCGCAGCCTCGTCGGGGGAGCCGTCCGCGTCCTCGGCCGGGACGACGGCGGAGGGGGAGGCGGGGGTGTCGTCGTCGGGCGTGCCGACCCGTGCCGAGCCGGAGGAGTCGGCCTGTCCCGTGCCGCCCTGGCCGGTTCCGGCACCGCCGCCGGACGTCGAGCTGGTCCCGCCGGCGCCGCCCGCGCTCCCCGCGCCGGCGCCACCCGCGCTCTTCGCGGTCGAGCCGGACCCGCCGGCAACCGACGACCCCGCGCCGGTCCCGCTGCCCGACGGCAGCACCACCTGCGCGCCGTGCCGCGCCTGGGCGGCGGGACCCCGGGCGTGCGCGCCTCGTCGTCGGGGGGCCTCGTCCCCGGGCTCCACGCCCTCGAGGCGGTCGTAGAAGAGGAACTCGTCGCAGGCCGGCGGCAGGAGCCGGGAGGTCGAGAGCTCGACCCCGACGCCGATCACGCGCTTGTCGAGCTCGCGCAGCTTGTGGACGAGCGGGGAGAAGTCGCTGTCCCCCGTGCACAGGACGAAGGTCGAGACGTAGTCGCGCTCGAAGGCCATCTCGATCGCGTCGACGACCATCTTGATGTCGGCCGCGTTCTTCCGCGAGGCGCCCATGCGCTGCGGGATCTCGATGAGCTCGAACTGGTGGCGCGTGAGCATCCGACGGTCCTCGTCGAAGTACGACCAGTCGGCGTACGCGCGGCGGGTGAGGCTGCGGCCGCGGACGGCGAGCGCATCGGCGATCGGCCCGAAGTCGAACGTCATCCCGCCCAGGTGGTCGCGCGCGCCGAGCGCGAGGTTCTCGTAGTCGAGGAACACGGCCATCCGTGCGTCGTCGTCCATGTGGCCAGCCTATGGCGCCGCTCGGGCGGGAAACTCCGCCGACGACGCGGGCGCCCATGGCGCCACGGCCGCTGACGAGACCTGCGACACTCCCGCACCCGCCGAAAGGCATTGACCCCGCCCCGCTCACTGTGTCTACTGTCTATGCACAGTAGCAACACAGGAGGTGGACCATGCTCGTCGTCGACGGACTGACGAAGCGCTACCCGGGATTCCGGCTGGAGGACGTGTCCTTCGAGATCGAGCCCGGCTACATCACCGGCTTCATCGGCGTGAACGGGGCCGGCAAGACCACGACGCTCAAGTCGATCCTCAACATCGTGCGTCCCGACGCCGGCACCGTGACCTTCGAGGGCCGGGACATCTACGCCGACGAGGCCGGGGCCAAGCAGCTCATCGGGGCCGCCCTCGGTCCGCTCGACGTCTACCCGAAGCACCGGGTGCGCACCGTCGTCGACGTCTACCGGCGGTTCTACGACCACTGGGACGGCCGGCTCTTCGCGCACTACCTCGAGCGGTTCGGCATCGGCGACGCCAAGAAGATCAGCGAGCTGTCGACCGGCATGCGCGTCAAGCTCGGCGTGGCCATGGCGCTCTCGCACGGCGCCCGGCTCATCCTGCTCGACGAGCCGACGAGCGGGCTCGACCCCGTGGCGCGCGACCAGCTGCTCGGGGTGCTCCAGGAGGTCGTCGAGGACGGCGACCGCGCCGTCCTGTTCTCCACGCACATCACGAGCGACCTGGACAAGATCGCCGACCTCATCGTCTTCATCCGCGACGGGCACGTCATCGCGGACGACACCAAGGACGACCCCATCGACGGCCACCGGCTCGTCGGCGGCTCCCGCGAGGAGCTGACCGACGACCTGCGCGGCCGGCTCATCGGCCACCGCGACCACGCGTTCGGATTCTCCGGCCTCGTCCGCACCGCCGACCTGGCCGAGGTCTCGCCGCACGTGCAGGCCGAACGACCGAACCTGGAGGACCTCATGGTCTTCTACGACCTGGAGGGAGCACGATGAGCATCGCCACGCTCGTGCACAAGGAGGCGCGCCTCGTCGTGCCGCCCGCCTACCTGGGGTTCGCCGCCCTCACGCTGTTCAACCTCATCCCGCACTACCCGATGATCATCGGCGTCAGCTACTTCATGCTCGCCCTGTTCATCGCGCTGTCGGAGGCGAACGCCAACAGGGACCATGTCTTCAGCATCTCGCTGCCGATCGCGCGCGCCCGGCTCGTGACCGGCAAGCACCTCATCGTCGGCGCGGTCGAGCTCGTCCAGCTCGCCGCCCTGGCGGTGGTCGCCGTCGTCGTCGCGCAGATGCAGCCGGGAGGCAACGCCGTCGGTCTCGACGGCAACCCCGCCTTCTTCGGCTTCGTCCTGCTGGCCTACGGCGTCTTCAACATCGTGTTCCTGCCCGGGTACTTCACCACCGGGCACCGCATCGGCCGCCACGGCGTGCTCGCGGGGATCGCCTTCGCGGTGGTCTACGTCGCCGCCGAGCTGTCCGTCGCCCTCGTGCCCGGCGCGAGCGGGGTCCTCGACACGCTCGACCCCGCCGACGCCGTACCGCAGCTGCTCGTGCTCGTCCTCGGGGCGCTCGCGTTCATCGGCCTCACCGCCGCCTCCCACCGCCTCTCGGTGCGCGCCTTCGAGCGCGTCAACCTGTGAGCGCGGCGGGTGGGATGGACCTCGTCCTCTCACCGCGCGGCAGCGACCCGATCTACGAGCAGATCCGGTCGCAGATCGCCGCCCAGATCCTCGACGGGTCGCTCGCCGCCGGCGAGATGCTGCCGTCGATCCGGTCGGTCGCCAAGGAGCTCGGGATCAGCGTCATCACCATCAAGAAGGCCTGGGAGCTCCTCGAGGCCGACGACCTCATCTACACCCGCCAGGGCAAGGGGGCCTACGTCTCCGAGCACGCCGCCGACGGACTGAGCGCCAAGCGTCACGCGTTCGCCGTCGAGCGGTTCCGCACCAACGTCGACTACTACCGCTCGCTCGGGCTCACGCGCGAGGAGCTGATCCGCATCGTGGAGGAGGAGTACTGATGTCCACGACGAAGAACCCACCGACCACCCGCGCCGCCCCCGCGACGAGGCGGCTCGTCCACATCGACCACCTCCGCGTGTTCGGCACCCTGCTCGTGGTCGCCCACCACGTGGCGCTCGCCTACGGCAACCTCGGGATCTGGCCGAACTGGCAGGAGCCGGACTCCGAGCTCGCGGCGCTCCCGCTCGACCTGCTCGTGCTCGTCAACCAGACGTTCTTCATGGGCCTGTTCTTCATGCTGTCCGGCTTCTTCGCGCCGGGATCGGTCGACCGCAAGGGGCCCGGGCGCTGGGCGCTCGACCGCGTCAAGCGCCTCGGCCTGCCGTTCGTGGCGTTCATGGTGCTGCTGCGCCCGCTGTACTCGCTGCCGACCTACCTCGACCAGCCTCCGGGTGAGCGCGAGCCCTACTGGCTCTTCTACCTCACCGACTGGGAGGTGGGGCCGATGTGGTTCGTCCTCGCGCTGCTCGTCCTCTCGCTCGGCTACGCGCTGGTCCGGGAGCGTCGGCCGCGGACGAATCCTCTCCCGACGACGCCGCGCACGGTGCGATCGGCCGGCGCCTCGGCGGCCCGCCGCGCCCCGGTGCCTGACCGCACGTCGACGGCGGGGCTCACCACGCGGGGGACCGCCGTCTCCCTGCGCGCACGGCACGTCGTCGCGTTCGCGATCGGGCTCGGCGTCGTCTCCTACGTGTGGCGGATCTGGTTCCCGACCGGCTCGTTCATCCCGGTCATCGGGATCCCGAGCCCCGGGTACGTGCTGCAGTACGTGGCGCTGTTCGTCGTCGGGATCCTCGCCTTCCGCCGGGGCTGGTTCAGCGGGCTGCCGCGCCGCGCGGGCCTGCTCGGTGCGGGCCTCGTCGTCGCGTCGTTCGTGCCGATGGTCCTCGGCGGTTACCGGACGCTCGACACGGCCGACCCGGTGCCGGCGGGCCCAGACCCGGCGCACCTCGGGTTCGCCCTGTTCGACGCGCTGTTCGCGGTCGGGGTCATCCTCGTCCTGCTGCGCGTGTTCGAGCGGTACGCGTCCCGGTCGACGCCGGCGGGCCGGTTCCTCACCCGGAACGCCTTCGGCGTGTACGTGGTCCACGCGCCCGTCATCGTCGGCGTCGTCGCGCTGCTCGGCCCGCTCGGCCTCACGCCGGTGGTCGCGTTCGCCCTCGCGCTGGTGATCTCCGCGAGCGTCAGCTGGGCGGTCGTCGCGCTCCTGCGGCGCAGCCGGCTGGTGCGGGAGGTCATCTGACCCGGACCGGGAAGCGTGACCGACGGCGGGGGCCGGACGAGTCTATGCTCGTCCGGCCCCGCCGGACTAGAGCAGGGAGGATGACCCGAGGGGGTGGTCGGGCGGGTTCCTTTCTCTTCCGCCCCCCGCCGTCGTTCCTGGTCGGCGCATCCCCGGCGGGTCGCACGTGCGAGCACCGGTGGGCGCGCGGGTGCCCGGACGCCCGGCGCGAGGAGCGCCGGACCTCACCCGCGCAGGTCGTGCCAGAGTGAGGCCCACTGCTCGGGCCCGACGTCGCGGGGCAGCGCCCGCCCGTCGACGCCGGCCCGGGCGAGCGCCCGCTCCGCCGCCCGGCGGTCGACGCGGGCCGCGCGCTCGACCACTCGGGCGATCCGCCCGCCGCGGCCGGTGAACACCGCGCGGACGAACGCCTCGTAGCCGCGCCGCTGGGAGACCGGAACGAGTGGGCGCGGTCGGCGCACGATGCTCAGCACACCGCCGTCGACGCCGGGCACGGGCCGGAAGTGCCGGGCCGGCACCCGGAACTCGATCCGGACCTCGAACCACGGCGCGCCCTGGGCGGTCATCATGGTGCCGCCTCCGACGCCGGCCCGCTTCCGCGCCACCTCCCACTGGGTGAGCAGGACGGCGTGCTGCCACCGGCCGGCGGTGAGCAGCCGACGCAGCAGCGGGCTCGTGAGGTGGAAGGGGATGTTGCCGGCGACGACGGGGGCGTCGAGCGGGACACGCATCGCGTCGTCGTGCTCGATGCGCACGGTGGCCGTGCCGGTGCCGGTGCCGGTGCCGGTGGTGGTTCGGGGGTCGGCTGTCGTCGCGGTACCGCTGCGACGGAGCATCCGGCGCAGGCGCTCGACCCGGTGCTCGTCGATCTCGACGGCGGTCAGCGGACGGCCCAGGCGGGCGAGCTCGCGGGTGAGCGCACCGTCGCCGGCGCCGAGCTCGAGGATCGCGCCGTCCGTCTCGCGCACGAGGTCGGCGAACCGCCGCACGGTGGGCGGGTGGTGGAGGAAGTTCTGGCCGAGCTCGTGCCGTCCTCCGGCGGCCGAGCGAGGGGCGGTGTGCGGGGTCGTGCGTCGAGGCATGGGTGGGCTCCACGAGAAGGAGGTGGAGCACCCCGGGGCAGGGTGGCGGTGTGCGTGGGCGCTGCGCGTCCGAGGTGCGAAGGGCTCTCGGAGCGACGACGCGTCGACGCCCGGCGCCGGTGGCGCGGGGCGGACGGACCTGCGGGTGGGACCGGACGCGCCGTCAGGCGCGGCGGTCGCGGTAGTCGCGGGCGGCCGTCGTCGCGGGCCCGCTGCACAAGATGCCTGCCATACCGCGATGCTAGACAGCCGCGGGTCGGCGGCGTCCAGGGAATTCTCGGGGCGACGGGCAGGTGGGGACGGCACGGCCGACGGCCGGCACGCCAGGCACGACGGCCGGCACGGCAGACGGGAGGGCCGACGACGACGGGGGGTTCGTCGTCGTCGGCCCTGTGGTCCGCAGATCGGGTGCGCGGGGCTATGCGGGACGGGCCCTGGTCAGAGGATCGCCTCGAGGAACGACCGGGTCCGCTCGTGGCTCGGGTTGGTGAAGATGACGTCGGGCGGCCCGTCCTCGACGATCTGGCCGCCGTCGAACATCATCACGCGGTGGGAGACGTCCTGGGCGAACTGCATCTCGTGCGTGACGATGAGCATCGTGATGTCCGTGTTGTTCGCGACCTCGCGCAGGACCCACAGGACGTCCTTGACGATCTCGGGGTCGAGGGCGGAGGTCACCTCGTCGAGGAGCAGGATCTCGGGGTCCATCGCGAGGGCGCGGGCGATGGCGACGCGCTGCTGCTGACCGCCCGAGAGCCGCGTGGGGTGCTCGTCCGCCTTGTCCGAGAGGCCGACCTGCTCGAGCAGCTCGAGACCGCGGCTGCGCGCCTCCTCCTTCGAGCGGCCGAGCACGTGGATCGGCGCCTCGGTGATGTTCTCCAGCACCGACATGTTGGGGAAGAGGTGGAAGTGCTGGAAGACCATCCCGATCCGGGTGGTCATCCTCGCGACGTCCTTCGCCCTGCGCTCGACCCGTCGGCCGCCGCGCAGCTCGTGGGTGAGCGGCTGGCCGTCGACGTAGATGTAGCCGCCGGTGAGGTGCTCGAGCGTCATCACGAGCCGCAGGATGGTCGTCTTGCCGGAGCCCGAGGGGCCGATGAGCGTGACCCGCTCGCCGCGGTCGACGCTGAAGTTGAGGTTCTCGAGGACGGTGTTGTCGCCGAACTTCTTGACGACGTTCTCGAACCGCAGCTTCGGCTCGCCCGTGGCGGGGCTCGGCGTGATGCCGGCACCGGGCGCGGAGTGGTCAGTAGGTGGCAAGGCGATTCTCCATCTTGCGTAGCAGGACCGAGGTGCCGTAGCTCGCGACCAGGAAGATGAACCCGGCGAGCACGAGCGCCTCGGTGTAGGTGAACGTCCTCGAGCCGTACCGCTCCGCCTCGCGCACCATCTCGGTGACGAAGATGACGGTGAGGAACGGGGTGTCCTTGAACATCGAGATCACCCAGGTGCCCAGGGCGGGCAGGGTCGTACGGATCGCCTGCGGGATGATGACCTTGACCCAGGTGCGGGTGCGGGACATCGACAGGGCGGTCGCGGCCTCCCACTGTCCCTTGGGGATCGCGTCGATCCCGGACCGGTAGACCTCCGCCATGTAGGTGGCGTAGTGGATCCCGAGGACGACGATGCCGATCGTCAGGCCGTCGATGCTGTTGAACGTGTAGTAGGCGAACAGCAGCTGGATGACGACCGGGGTCATGCGGATGAACTCCATGACCGCGTGCACCGGCATCCAGAGCCACTTCGGCATCACCCGGCGGGTGATGGCCACGATCAGGCCGAGCACCGCCGCGATCGCCGACCCCAGGACGGTCGCGACGAGCGTGACCTGCAGGAAGGTCATGAGGAGGTCGGGGAAGACCTCCGCCGCGCGGTCCCAGCTCCAGATGTCGTCGTTCACAGTGGGGTCACCTCGCTCGGCTTGCCCGCGGTCACCTTGAACATCTGGTTGAGCGGTGCGGCCTGGCCGAGCTTGTGCTTCGCGTGCCGCTCGAGGAGGGCCGCGAGCAGCACGATGACCAGCGAGATGAGGAAGTAGATGACCATGCCGACGCCGTACGAGAAGAAGGTGCTCCCCGTCTGCTGGCGCAGGATGTCCGTCTCCCACGTGAGGTCGTGCATGAGGATGATGTAGGCGACGGCCGTGCCCTTGAGCAGCATGACAGCCAGATTGCTCAGCGACGGCAGCATGATCGCCCACGCCTGCGGCCAGATCACGCGCCGCATGTGGTGCAGCGGGCTGATGCTCAGCGCCGTGCCGACCTCCCACTGGCCCTTGGGCACGTTGTTGATCGACCCGCGGACGACCTCCGCCCCGTACGCGCCGTAGTTGAACGACAGGGCGAAGATCCCGCAGAAGAGCCCCGTCAGCGTGATCCCCACCTGCGGCAGCACGTAGAAGAGCACGTAGAGCTGCACGAGCAACGACGTCCCGCGGAAGAACTCGATGAGCAGGCGCGCCGGGATCCGCAGGTACCAGTGCTCGCTACGGACCACCAGGCCGAGCACGATCGCGATGACGAAGGCGCCGATGATCCCGCCGGCGGTGAGCTGGAGGGTGACGAGGACGCCCTCCCACAGCCGGGGGAGCGCCTCGACGAGCGTGTCGAGGTTGTCGCTCACGCGATCAGATGTCGCCGGCGCAGAGCTGCTCGGTCGACAGCTCGCCGGTGGGGCGCTCCTCGGCCGTGAAGCCGAACTCGCCGACGATCTCGAGGTAGCGCTCCTCGTCCTCGACGATCTCCGCGAGCACCTCGTTGTAGGCGTCGCGCAGCTCGGTGTCGGCGTTGCGGAACACGGTGCCGCCGGCCCCGACCTGCTCGACGCCGTCGATCTCGGCCACGAACGACTCGGTGACCTCGATGCCGGCGTCCGGGTTGTTGTCCGCCATCCAGTTGAGCGAGATGCCCGTGAGGGCGAAGACGTCGGCGCGGCCGTTGACGACGGCGTCCATGCCGTCCTGCGGCGTGCCGACCTCCATCGAGTCGATGCCGAGGTCGGCGGCGTAGGTGGACTCGATGGCGCCGGTCATCGACGCCATCTGCACGTCGGACTCCTGGACGGACTGCATGCTCGGCTCGAGCCCGTCCGGGTTGCCCTCGGGAACCATGAGCGCGGTCGTGTACATGAACTCCGGCTCGGAGAAGATCGCCTGCTCGCAGCGCTCCGGGAGGATCGACATACCGGCGGCGACGACGTCGAAACGCTCCGCGTCGAGCGCCTGGATGAGCTGGCCGAACTCGGCCTGGACGCCCTCGACCTCGTCGACACCGAGCTCCGCCCAGATCGCCTCGTGCAGGGCGACGGTGGCGCCCGTGAGCTCTCCGCCGTCCTCGAAGCTGTACGGGGCCTCGCCGGCGAAACCGACGGTGACGCTGCCGGCCTCCTGGAGGTCCTCGAGCGTGAGGGCCTCGCCGCTGCCGCCGCCGCTGTCTCCGCCACCGCCGCCGCGGTCGGCCGACTCCTCCTCGCTGGCGCAGGCGGCAAGGGTCAGCGCGAGGGCGGCGAGGGTCGCGGTGGGGACGATGGTGCGGGCGCGACGCTGTGCGTTGGTGGTCAAGGGGTTCCTTCCGGTGGGCGCCCGGCGCCATGGTGGACAGACGCGCGAACGTTGCGTGACAGCGCCCGAACGTGCGTACGGGCCCTTGAGTGGCCCCACCGTATGGGGGGTCGTCCCGGTCATCAACCGGCCGGATTCGGGCGTCCAGGGGTCGTTTTGGGGTGGTCGCGGATCGGGACCTTTTCCCATGCTGGTGCGGATCGCGCGGGGTCGGCGAGTGGCGTGGGCCACGACGGGGAGGCCGCTTTTGAGGTCGGGCATTGTTACCCGCTTGTGATTGTTCGACGCGATCGTGACCGAGAACTGTGACGGTTCGGGCAGAGGGGGTGCGTCGTCGTGCTCGTCGAGGAGGTCGGGACGCTGCTGCCCGCGCGCGGAGGACGACCACCCGTCAGGGGGCGGTGACGTCCTGGGGCTCGTCCAGCTCGCTGATGACGGACGTGGTCGTCGCTGTGCCCGCCGAGGTCGTCACGTTGTTGACGGACCGGAGTGCGACGTAGTCCTGGGTGAGGAAGTACTCCACGGCGATCTCCTCGCCGTTCGCGCCCTCGCCCGTGCCCGTGACGACGGCGACCTCGGTGCCGTCGATCGTGGCCGAGCCCGTCACCGCCACGTCGATGGGTTGGGTGCCCCCGGCCGCGACCGAGGGGTCGTGCAACTGCTGGAGCGACCGGGCCGCACCCTCGGCGCTGCTCAGCCGGGGGATCTCGGCTGCCTCTGCCGGCTCGAGCCAGTCGCCCTCGTCCGTCGCGGCCCACCAGTCGTCCCCGACGACGAGGACGTGGGCGACCCCGAGGTCCGCCTCGACCGCGAGCTGCTCGCCGGTGGAGACGCGCAGCTCGGTGCGGGCGTCGGCTCCGGCGTCGGTGGTCTGGACGTAGCCGGCCGTCTCCGCGAGGGACTCGACCTGGCAGGCGGCGAGCTCGGTGGTCGTCAGCTCCGTGCGCCCCTCGGCGAACGGGTCGGTGCACAGGCCCGACGCCGAGTCCCGGGGCTCGGAGGTCTCCTCCGACAGCCAGGCCGGGTGCTCATCGACCTGGTCGGCGACGGGCGCGAGCTCGTCGACCGGGGTTGCCTCGGAGGTGTCGCCGCTTCCGCCCGATCCGTTGCCGGAGTCGCTGGAGCCGTCGGAGCCGTCGGAGTCGTCGCCCGAGCCGCATGCCGCCAGGGTGGCCGCGAGCGCGAGCACGGTCGCCGCGAGCGTGCGACGTGCGCGTCCCGGTGCGTGGCGACGCGCGGCCGGCCGCGGCTGAGTGCCGGCCCCGGTGGCGACGGGGCGGCGGACGGATCGGTTCGGCTGGCGCACGTCGACAGGGTGGCACGCCGGGCCGCCGCGGTGGTGCCGCGTGCAGGGCCCGTCCCGCGCCGACCCGGCCACCGCCGGGGCTCCGTCCCGCACCGACCTGGTACCCGCGCCCTGTCGGTCTCGGGACGGCCGCACATGGGTCCTCAGGCCTCCCCGGGTGGTCGGCCGCCTGCCACACTGGAGGCATGCGACTCCCCGTCTCGCGACCGGTCAGGGTCCTTGTCGTGTGCACCGGCAACATCTGCCGATCCCCGATGGGTGAGCGGATGCTGGCGGACGAGCTCGAGCGCGCGGGCGTCGATGCCGACGTGACGTCGGGCGGGACGTCCGACTACGAGGTCGGTAACCCGATCGACCCCCGTGCGGCGAGCACGCTGCACCGACGCGGCGTCCCGGTCGAGGCACACACGGCGCGGCAGGTCACGGCCGAGGATCTGGGCGCGGTCGACCTGGTGCTGGCGATGACCGAGGAGCACGCCGTGTGGCTGCGTCGGCTGGCGGAGCGGTCGGGCGTGGACCCCGGCGTCATCATGCTGTGGCGCGCGGCGGAGGGACCGGACGCCCCCGGTGCGGGGAGTGCGCGCGACGTCGGGTCGCTCGACGTCCCGGACCCGTGGTGGGGCGACGACTCCGACTTCGAGTCGACCTACGAGCTGCTCGCGCCCGGTGCGCGCATGCTCGCGGCAGCGCTCGCCGCCGGGCGGACCGAGCTGCACCCCTGACACTGCGCGGCCCGTTCGTCGAGACTGCGGTTGGGGCACCAACCGCACTCTCGACAGGTCGGGGTGCTCCCAACCGCAATCTCGACGAGCACCAACCGCAATCTCGATGGCGACGAACCGCAATCTCGACGAGCACCAACCGCAATCTCGGCGAAAGTGAGAGCGGGCGGGGCTACTCGATGCCCATCTCCGCGTTGCCCTCCTCCTGCGCCTGGGCGAGCGCCTCCTCGACCGGGATCGCGCCGAGGAACATGTCCTGGAAGATCGGGGTGATGACGTTGGAGCCGGCGTTGATCTCGGCGCCGATCGGCGAGGGTGCGGTCGGCTCCTGGGCGGCGTCGACGAAGACGGACACGTCCACGCCCTGCTCGGCCCAGTAGTCGATGTATCCCTGCTGGGCGTCCACGGCTCCGGGGAACGCGGCACCGGTCTCGCCGAGCGGGGCCTGCCCCTCGGCGGACCCGAGCCAGCGCAGGACCTCGGTCGTCGCGTCGAGGTGCTCGGACTCCGCGTTGCCGACGGCCGCGACGCCGTGCACCACACCGATGCGCCCCTCCGGCCCGCCGACCATCGGCGCGATGCCCCACTCGAAGTCGGCGTTCTCGGCGATGTGGGGCAGGGAGTACGGGCCGGACTGGAACAGGCCGAGGTCGCCCTGGACGAACAGGTCGCGCGAGAAGTCGCCGTTGACGTTGGTGTCAGCGGCCGACGGCGCCACCTCGTGCGTGTTGACGAGGTCGACGAGGTACTGGAACGCCTCGATGCCCTCGGGGGAGTCGAACGCGAAGCCGTCGGTCTCCGGGTCCTGGAACAGCGCGCCGTTCTGGGCGAGGAAGTCGACGTAGATCGCCTGGAGGTCGGCCTGGCTGTTGAAGCCGTAGGTCTCCCGCGCCCCGCCGTCGAAGCCGTCCTCGCCGGGGTGGCGGCCCTCGGAGTCGGTGGTCAGGGCGGTCGCGGCCTCGAGGAGCGTGTCGCCCTCGCCGGCGCCGGGTCGCCACTGGAGGTCCTCGACGTCGATCCCCGCCTCCTCGACCAGCTCCGCGTTGTAGAACAGGGCGATCGAGTCCCACAGCTGGGGCACGCCGTAGTTGACGCCGTCTCGCGTGTAGAGGTCGACCACGGACTGCTCCCACTCGTCGTGGTCCTCGCCGAGGGCCTCGTCGATGTCGATCAGCGTGCCGTTGTCCGCGTACGTGCCGAAGTTCGAGGTGTTCGTCCAGAAGATGTCCGCCATGTCCCCGGACTGGACGTCGAGGGGGAGCTGGGTCCAGTAGTCGGCCCAGGGGATGACCTCGACCTCGACGGTGATGTCGGGGTTCTGCTCCGTGAACGCGTCGAAGGAGGTCTCGTACGCCTCGGCCGCCACCTCGTCCCAGAGCCGGACGGTGACGGTGGTGCCGCCCTCGCCGCTCCCGGACTCGCCGGAGGAGTCGTCGGACCCCGGCGAGCACGCGGCCAGGGTCAGGGCCGTCGCCGCCAGCAGGGCGGTGGTGGTCAGCGGTCGACGGGCACGGCGCATGGGGTCCTCCAGGGAGCCTCCGGTCACGGGAAGTTGAATATTACATGAGTTGACCGTCACATCCCGCGGATGTTCGCGGGTCGGGACGTGGGACGAGGGTGACGTCGGCCGGGTCTGCGGTCACCACGCGGGACCGGCGACGATCGGGGTCGGCCACCACTGATGGTCGACGACGACGATCGGGTGGGCCGTCAGCGCACCGCGCCCACGCCGATCGCCCGCGTGATGTGCCGCTGGAAGATGAGGAACAGCACGATGAGCGGCGTCATCGCCACGACGGCGGCGGCCATGACGAGGACGATCCGGTCGTCGTACTGGGTCTGCATCGCCGACGTCGCCGTGGTGAGCACGTGCCACTCCGGCCGCGGCGCGATGATCGACGGCCACAGGAAGCTGTTCCACTGCGTGACCACGGTGATGAGCAGCAGCGTGACGACGATCGGCCGGTTCATCGGCAGCACGACCGACCACAGCCGGCGCAGGACGCCCGCGCCGTCGAGGGTGGCGGCGTCGAGGAGCTCGCGCGGCATCGACCGGAAGTTCTGGCGCAGCAGGAACACGGCGTAGGGGGAGCCGAGGACGAACGGGACCACGAGACCGGCGAACGTGTTCTTCAGGTCGGCGAGCGTCATCATCGTGTACAGCGGGATGATCGTGACGACCGCCGGGACCATGAGCGTGGCGAGGTAGCACCAGAACAGCAGCTCGCGCCCCCGGAACTCGAGCGTGGCGAACGCGTAGGCGGCGAGGATCGAGCTGACGAGCTGACCCACCACGAGCACGACCACCATCTGCAGCGTCACCGCGAGCGGGACGATGAAGTCGCCCTCCTCACCGAACAGGGCGCGGAAGTTCTCCAGCGTGAGCGGGTCGGGCAGGGCGAGCGGTCCGTCGGCCACGTACTGCCGGTTCGTCTTCAGCGCCGTCATGAGCGGGAGCAGCAGCGGGGCGAGCGTGACGACCGCCCCGGCGAGCAGGAGCAGGTAGGTCAGTGCGTGCGCGGCGCCGCGCCCGAGCGAGAACGGGCGACGGCGGCGCGCGGGGCGGGGGGCGTCGTCGTCGGGGGAGGTCTCTGGTGGAGGACCGGCCGCAGAGAGCTGGGTGTCCGGCTGGTTGGTGCTCATGACATGTCGTAGGTGGTGCGCGACGCGAACCACCGTTGCTGGACGAGGGTGACGACCACGAGGAGGGCGAACAGGACGACAGCCATCGCCGACGCGCTGCCGAGGTCGAGGGCGACGAACGCCTCGTGGTAGATCCGGGCGGCGATGACGTCGGTGCTGCCGGAGGGGTACCCGGGGCTGCCGCCCGTGAGGCCGTACACGAGGTCGTAGACCTGGAAGCTCGAGATGATCGTGGTGACGAGGACGAAGAACATCGTGGGCCGCAGCAGCGGGATCGTCATCGACGTGAGCAGCCGGAACGGTCCGGCGCCGTCGAGCCGGGCGGCCTCGTAGATGCTCGGCGGGATCTGCTGGAGACCGGCGAGGAAGAACAGCGAGACGTAGCCGATCGAGGACCAGGCGGAGACGACGGCGACCGCCGGCAGCGCGAGGGCGGGGTCGCTCATCCACTCGACGCGCTGGCCGAGGACCGCGTTGACCGCGCCGTTGCTGGGCGCGAGCATCCACTGCCACACCACGCCCAGGGCGAGCGGGGAGCACACCCACGGGAGCACGTAGATCACGCGTAGCATGCCCGAGCCCGGCAGGTGGCGGTTGAGCAGTACGGCGAGCCCGAGGCCGGCGCCGACGGTCAGCGGGATCGCGATGAGCACGTACAGGGCCGTGACGAGCAGGGAGTTGCGGAACTGGGAGGAGCTCGCCAGATCGACGTAGTTGTCCACCCCGGCCCAGGTGGGCGGGGAGAGCAGGTCGTAGTCGGTGAGGCTCATGGCGAGCACGAGCAGGACCGGAACCGCCAGGAACGCGATCAGCCCGATGAGCGACGGCGCGAGGAGGGCGTAGGCGGCGGCGGTCTCCCGGCGGCGCCGTGCGCGGGCCGACGGCGGGAGGGCTGCGTGGCTCGTCCCGCCCGTCGACGGCGGGGGGCCGGAGGGGGGCGGCGTGGCGGCCGGAGGTGCGGAGGCCGGTACCGGGGCGGACCGGGCGGTCGGGGTCACGCCGCCCCCCGGACGTAGGTCCACTCGATGACCGCGGCGCTCGTGCGGGTGCGGGGGCAGCGGCGGCACAGGTAGGTCGCGCGCGGGCGCTGGAAGCGCTGGTGCTCGTGCCCGGCGGGGCAGCGGCCGACCCAGGGGGCGGGGACGGTGGGGCTGTCGGGCCGGGTGGTGCGGCGCGGGGTGCCGCCGATGCGGACGACGGCCGCGCGCCACCGGGGGCCGTGGCCTGCCTGGGCTCCCGCGAGGGCGTGCCCGATCTCGTGGAGGATCACCTCGCGCACCTCGTCCTCGGTGTAGAGGCCGACGAGGTGGCGGGACAGGGTGATCCGCTGGTCGCGGTAGTGGGTGGCGCCGGCGCGTCGGACGGCGCGGTCGAGCCCGACGGACCACCCCCGCAGGCCGTGCTCGGCCACGAGGGAACGTGCGAGGCGCAGCGCGCCCGGTGCGTCCATCGCCCTACGCCCGGCCGGTGTCCGGGTCCGCGTCGGCGTCGCCGGCCGGGTTGGTGTCCGGGGCGTGGCCGGTGGCCGGGCCGGGGTCGTCCGCCGGGCCGGCGGAGCGGTGGTCGTCGCCGGGCGGGGTCGTGCCGGCGGGGGGCTCGTCGTCGTCGGAGGATGCCCGGCGAGCCCGGGCCGCGCGCCACGCGCTGAGGGAGGCCACGAGGATGACGGCGAGCATGAACCAGCGGACGGGGCCGCGCGTGGCGCTCGCGACGATGACGACGATGACCGCGAACGCGATGACCGAGACCGTCGGCATGCGGTGGAGCGGCGAGCGGCCGAAGCGGACGGGCTCGTAGGGGCGCGAGGCGTCGTTGCGGCGTCGGCCGTCCCGGTGCGCGTCGTCGCGCTCCGGCGAGTCGTCCATGGTCACCGGGCCACGGTACGTTCCCCCGCCGCCGGTGGTCCCGCGCCCGGCCGACGACGTGTGGATCCCCACGCGGGAAGCGCCCTGTGGTGACGGCGTGCCGGCGGTGCAGCCGGGGTGAGGCCGGTGGCGAGGCGCGAGGCCTTCGTAGACCGGTGGAGGGTGGACCCGCCGGGTACCGTCGCGATCATGGACGGCCCGGCGACGCATCCCGACCGCGGTGCGCCCGAGGCGGTCCGGCCGTCCGACCCCGACGAGCTCGGCGCGACCGCCGTCGCGAGCGGAGAGGACGTCGACGTCGACGACGGCGCCGGTGCTCTGCGCGACGACGGTGTCCTGCGCCAGGACCGCGACGACGAACCCCTCCGCGACGGAGGCGGCGAGCGGTGGGGCGAGTACGTCGGGTCGCGGGAGCCGCGGCCGGGTCCGACCGGCTGGGTCCCGGTCCTCTCACCGACCGGCGACCCCGACGGCGAACGGCTCACCGTCCGGCCGCGCCGCCTCCCCGGAGACCTGGGCGTCGACGGGGCGACCGACGAGAACGGCCACCCGATGGATCGCGGGCGGGAGGATGCGCGGGAGGTCGACGTCGTCGTGATCGGTGCCGGCCAGGCCGGCCTGTCCACTGCGAACCGGCTGCTGCGGCGCGGGTTCGTCGGGTACTCGGGCGACCCGGCCGAGCAGGTCGGCGCGCCGCGGCACCGGGGGGACGTGCGGGACTTCGTCGTGCTCGACGCCGAGGACGGGCCCGGCGGGGCGTGGCGGCACCGCTGGCCCACGCTGACGATGGCGACCGTCAACGGGATCCACGACCTGCCGGGCGCGGGTTTCCCGCAGCCGGACCCGCGCGAGCCCGCGGCCACCGCCCTCCCGCGGTACTTCGCCACGTACGAGGACATGTTCGACCTGCCGGTCCTGCGGCCCGTGGTCGTCACGAGCGTCGAGCGCGTCGACGACGACCCGCGCGGCCGCCTCCTCGTCCGCACCGACCACGGGAGCTGGGCTGCGCGGGCGGTCATCTCGGCGACCGGCACGTGGTCGCGACCGTTCTGGCCGAGCATCCCCGGGTCGGAGACGTTCCGCGGTCGGCAGCTCCACACGCACGACTACGAGGGCCCCGAGGATCTCGAGGGCGAGCGGGTGGCGATCGTCGGGGGCGGCATCTCCGGAGTGGGGCACGTCCTCGAGATCGCGCGCGTGGCGGAGACGTTCTGGTACACCCGCACGCCGCCGCGGTGGAAGACCGACATGTTCGACCAGGACGCCGGGCGCGGGGTCGAGGAGCGGGTGGCCGCACGGGTGGAGCAGGGACTCAGGCCGCTGCCGGTGGTCGCCGAGACGGGGCTGTTCCTCGGGCCGGCCACGCAACGCGCGATCGACGCCGGGATCCTGGAGCGGCGGCCGATGTTCGGCTCGATGACGACGAGGGGCGTGGTCGAGGCCGACGGGACCGTGACGCCCGTCGACACGATCGTGTGGGCCACCGGCTTTCGCCACGAGCTGCGCCACCTGCGGCCGCTGCGGATCCGAACGCGCGACGGCGGGGTGCTCGTGCGCGGGACCGCGGTGGTCGACGAGCCGCGGCTGCACCTCGTGGGGTACGGGCCGGCGGCGTCGACGATCGGGGCGACGCGGGCCGGGCGCCGCGCGGTCGCGGCGATCGTGGAGCTGCTCGACGGGTGACGGGAGCGGCCCTTCCCACCAGTGAGGGACTTTCGCCCCCAATGGTGGGCTTTGACGGTCCCGGAAGCGGCCCCCACGCCCGCGGACAGCGGCCTGACTACGCCCGGATGTCGGCGAACTCCGGGTGGCTGTCCATGTAGTCGACGACGAACGGGCACACCGGCCGCGCCGTCCCGCCACGCTCGCGCACGTCCGTCAGCGCGAACTCGACCAGCCGGCCGGCAAGCCCCTGGCCCCGCTGCTTCGGGTCGGTGAAGGTGTGGTCGAAGACGTGCATGCCGCCCTCGAGGACATAGGTGGCCTCGCCGGCCTCCTCGCCGTCGACCGTGATGACGTATCGGCTCTTCGCGGGCTCGTGGGAGATCTCGGTGCTCATACGGCGACGCTACGGCCCCCGGCGCCTCAGCGCTCGGGGGCCGTAACTGGTGTCGTTCGTCGTCGGGCAATGGTGGTTGTGATGGCCGCGGCAGCCGCCGGATCTCCGGAACGGCAGGTCACCCCGGCGCCATGCCCGACACGGCTGCGTCAGCCGGCGGCCAGCTGCAGGCTTGAGTCGATGGCGTCGACCATCTCGGTCGAGTCGCCGTTGACCGTGACGGTCAGCTGCATGAGCTCGCCCGTCGCGGAGTTCTCCACGATCCAGTGGACCTCGCCCGGCTCCAGCCCGATCGTCTCGAACCGGTAGATCCGCATGCCCTCGGGGGCGGCCACCTCGGCGTCGTCCCAGGAGATGCGCGGCGGGAGGTCCTCCGACATCGTCGCCTCGAAGTCGGCGATCTCCTCCTCGAAGGAGTCGTCCATCGCGTGGTTCTGCGGGCCCTGCACGACGAGCTGCTCGGACGCGTGCGGGTCGGTGGCCTCGGTCGCCGGCATCGCCCAGGTCCAGTAGCCCTCGTCGTCACGGTCGGCCTGCGCGTCGGCGGGGAGCTCGAAGGCCACCCAGCCGGCCTCGGCCAGCCCGGCGCCGGACTCCGCCGGCGGCTCCTCACCCTCGGCGGGCGGCTCCTCGCCCTCGGCGGGCGGCTCCTCGCCCTCGGCCGGGGGCTCCTCCGCGACGGGCGGCTCCTCGCCCTCCGCAGGCGGCTGGGCCTCGCCCGGGTCGGTCTCGGCGGGCGCCTCGTCCTCGGGTGCCTCCTCCTCCGGCGCCTCGCCCTCGGGCGCGTCGGGCTCGTTCTGCTCCGGAGGCGCGACGTTCGAGTCGGGCGGGGTGGAGCCGTCCGGGTCGACGGTGTCGTCCCCGGTGCTGCACGCGGCGATCGAGCCGGCGAGCAGGAGTGCGGTCGTGGTGGCTGCGGCGTATCGGCGGATGGTGGACATGGTGTCCTCCTCTCGGGACCGGTGGTCCCTGTGGACCCGGTCGGGTCCGTCGCGTCGTCGGGGATTCCCCCTCGGTCATGGAGGCGATGACCTGCCACCGACTTGCGTGCCAACGACGCTATGAGCCGCCCGGTGCCGCCGCACGGCCGGTCGGCGGGTACTTGATACCGGGGACCTCTGTCCCCGGCGTGGGACGTCGCCGCAGGTCCGGGGCGAGGACGCACAACCTTGCACGACGACGAACCCCTCGTGCCCCGCCGCGCGGTGCTGCCGGCGCCTGCGCGTCCGCACCGATCACCGCGGCCACGGCCGCCCGTGACTACGGCACGTACGGGGCGTGCGGCACGGGCCGCTGGTCGTCCTCGATGTACGCCCAGGCGCACGGGAAGTACCCCGGCATGCCGGCGAGCGCCGCGGGCTGCTCGTCGTACATCAGGTGGACGAGCATCCAGTTCGGGCGCCACAGGAAGTGGTGGCCGGACACGTCGACCTCCATCCACCAGTCGGGGGCGGGCTCCCCGATCGGCGCGGAGCCGTCGGTCGGCGCGGCGTGGATCTCGACGTCGCCCGCGGGCCACATCTCGTCGCCCGCGTACTCGACCTGCGGGCAGATCCCGCCCTCCCCGGACATGCCGCCGGCGAGCACCGGCCAGCCGTCCTCGAGCGTCACCTGCCGGGTCACCGGGATGGTCCCGCCATCGACACAGGGTGCAGCGCTGCCTGCCGGTCGAAGCTCCTCGACGACGACGAACACCTCCCCCTCGCCGGTGACCGAGAGGACGTCGTCGCCGCAGCCCGACTGCCGGGCGATCGGGCTCTCCACCTGCACCGCCGCCTGCGACTCGGGGTCCCAGCGCCAGACGTACCAGGTCTCCTCGTACGCGTTGCCGTCGAGGACCTGCAGCGACGCGGCGGCGTCCTCGTGCCCGTCCCCGTCGACGTCGGCGTAGGCGACCGCGTCCGACACGGTGAACTGGCGCAGCCCGTCGCCCTCGGCGGGCACCACGGACTCCCCGGTCAGTGCCTGCCGCCACGACTGCGCGGCGAGGTCGACGTCGCGGATCGAAGCCCCGGGCTCCTCCGTGGCGGGCGCGTCGGTCGGCTCGTCGGCGCCCGATCCGTCGGCGGGGAGGGCCTCGCCCGTGGCCGCACCGTCGCTCGCCGCCTCGCCGGAGGCGGACTCCACGGCGTCCGGCGAGCCGGCGTCGGCTCCGTTCCCCGTGTCGTCCCCGGCGGGGTCGGCGTCGTCGGGCGGCGCCTCGGCGGGCGGACTCGCGGATCCGTCGTCCTCGGTCGATCCGCCGCACCCGGCCAGGGCGAGGGCGAGCGCGACGAGAGGCACGGTGCGTCGGAGCGGGGAGGACATGGGTGGGGCCTTCCTCGTCGATCCCCCTGCGTCGGCGCTCGGGGGTGCGCCTGCTCAGATCCTTGTCAGTCCGCCCCCCCGGCCGCAAGACCCTGCACGACGACGAACCACGCCGCGTCCGCTACGCCGCACTCTCGACCAGAGGACGGGCTAGCCCGCGAGGGCCGCCGCGATCGCCTTGCGCACCCGGGTCGTCGAGACCTTGACCGGCGTGCCGAGCTGCTGCGCGAACAGGGAGACCCGCAGCTCCTCGATCAGCCACCGGACCTCGTCGAGCCTGGTGAGCGCCCCGATGTCGTCGCCGGCCCGCTGCCGCGCGGTCGCGAGCTCGTCGACCATCTCCTGGACCTGCCAGGCGGCCGCGTCGTCGGCATGGACGTTCTGCGCCGCCCGCTCGAGCCGGCGCTGCGCGGCCGTGAGGTACCGCGCCACGTGCACGAGGTGGGCGGGCCCGGTGGCCGAGACGAAGCCGTCGAACACGAGCTCCCCGACCGCCGCGCGCACGTCCGTCACCGCCCCGAGCAGGTGGATGCTGTTCGAGTCCTTGATCGTGGCCTGCAGCTCGCGCCAGGCGTTCATGATCCGCACGACGATCCCCGCCAGCTCGGCCACCCGGTCCTCGAGCCGGGTGCGCAC
Source organism: Georgenia sp. Z1344 (assembly GCF_049856295.1). Classification (GTDB taxonomy): domain Bacteria; phylum Actinomycetota; class Actinomycetes; order Actinomycetales; family Actinomycetaceae; genus JB111. Next base: position 43,280 of record NZ_JBNDMZ010000016.1, read on the forward strand.
GTGCGCGACCAGGGCGTCGAACTGGGACTTCTCCCGCAGCATCCCGGCGCCGCCGGTCACGTGCTCGGCGCACCAGTCGTCGACGATCTCCGTGGCGGCGGCGAGCTGGAGGTCCGCCACGAGCGCGCCGGTGCTCGGGTAGGGGGAGGTGGCGAGGGCGAGCGCGTCGGCGCCGGTCCACCGGGTGGAGACGCGCTGCTCGGCCAGTGCGGTCGCCGCGAGGGCGAGCCGGCGCACGCCGCGGCGGTGGGCGCGGACCTGGGCGGCGGCGTCGGGCAGCACCCGCAGCGCCACGTCGGTCCGCTCCTCGACCAGCGCCGGGTAGCCGCGGACCACGAGTCCGGCCGGGCCGAGCGTCTCGACGCTCGCCGGGATCGTCCCGCCGCTCACCTCGGGCCAGCCGGTCAGCTTCTCCTGCTCGACGCCGGAGCTCGCCCCGGGTGCACCGGGTCCGCCTCGGCCGGCGTCACCTCGCCCGGCACCTGCTCCGCGCGAGCCGGCACCGCCGCCGGCGGAGCCGGCGTCGTCGCCCCGGTCGTTCGTCCCCGGGCCGCCGCCGGACCGCCCGGGCGAGCCTCCGGCGTCGGGCCCCGTTCCTCGGCCCTTCCGGCCGCGACGCGAGCCGCGAGGTCCGTCCGCGCCCGGGTGGCCGGCCTCGGCCATGGCCACCGCGACGGCGCCGCGGACCGCGGAGGCGACCGCGGACTCGACGGCGGGGGCGAGCTCCCGCTGGAGGGAGAGCAGCGAGTCGCCCTCGCCGAGCACGGCCCCCTTGGCGGAGACGACGCGGAACTTCATCCGCAGGTGACCGGGCAGCTCGGCGGACTCGCGCCAGGCGGCCTCGTCGATCTCGACCCCGCGGACCTCGCGCACGGCGCTCGCGAATGCGTCCTGCCAGGCCGGCACGGTGGTCGGGTCGACCCAGCCGCCCCTGGCCTCGGCGTCCCCGGGCGCGGCGGCGACGGCCTCGTGCCAGCCGGGCATCGCGGCGAGGACGGCGCGGGCGACGTCGGGCGCCGGCACGAGCTCGCGCCGCACCCGCTTGGGCAGGGCCCGGATCGTCGCGACGGCGAGCTCGTCCAGGTAGCTGGGCACGAGCCAGTCGAATCCCTCGGGGCGCAGGCGGCCGAGCACCTCGACCGGGACCGTGGCGGTGATGCCGTCGGCCCAGGCACCGGGCGTGAAGTCGTAGGAGAGGGGGAGGGTGAGGTCGCCCTGCCGCCAGGTCGAGGGCTGGTCGGCCTCGGTCACCGGGTTCTCCGGGACGAGGTCGGCGAGGGTGAGCGTGAGCAGGTCCGGCTGCTCGCGCTTGGTGCGCTTCCACCACGTGTCGAAGTGGCGGGCGGAGACGGCCTCGGCGCCGACCCGCTCGTCGTAGAAGGCGAACAGGGTGTCCTCGTCGCCGACCACGCCGCGCGTGCGCAGGCGGGCCTCGACCTCCTTGGCCTCCTCGACGACCGCGGCGTTGTCCGCGACGAACCGGTGGTGCGTGCGCCACTGCCCCTCGACCAGGGCGTGGCGGATGAACATCTCGCGGGCCAGCTCGGCGGCGGTGGTGTCGCCGATCTGCTGGTCGCCCAGCTTCCCGAGCAGGGCGGGGCGGTCGGCGGCCAGCGTCATGCCGTAGAGCAGGACGCGCTCCTTGACCATCGCGGCCCCGTTGCGCGTGGACCAGTAGGGCTCGGAGTACGTGCGGCGCAGGAGGTGCTCCGCCGCACGCTCGACCCAGTCGGGGTTGATCCGCGCGACCGTGCGCGCGAACAGGCGCGACGTCTCGACGAGCTCGGCGGCCATCACCCACGCGTAGGTCTTCTTCGACAGCCCCGATCCCGGCCACACGACGAACCGGGTGCCGCGGGCGCCGGCGTAGTCGCGCTTGCGCTCGTCGTAGGACCCGAGGTTGGACAGCAGGCCGGTGAGCAGGGCCTGGTGGACGGAGTCGGCGCTTGCGGCGTCCGAGCTGCGGCCGAGCGCGGCGACGGTGGAGGCGACGAGGTCGGTGTCCGGGGTGTCGACGTCGGCGGCCGGCGGGAGCGCGAGCGGCTTGAGGTGCAGGCCGAGGGGCTTGGCCAGCTGGCGGAGCTGGGTGACCACGTCCTGCCACTCGCGGATGCGCAGGTAGTTGAGGTACTCGCCCTTGACGGTGCGTCGGAAGGCCGAGCCGGACAGGTCGCGCTGGAGGGTGCGCAGGTAGCGCCACAGGTTGAGGTAGGCGAGGAAGTCCGAGGTGTCGTCGGCGAACCGGCGGTGCTTGGCGTCCGCCTGGGTCTGCTTCTCGACCGGCCGCTCGCGCACGTCCTGGACGGACAGGGCCGCGACGACGATCATCACCTCCGCCGCGCAGCCGAGCCGTTCGGCCTCGAGCAGCATGCGGCCGAGCCGGGGGTCGACCGGCAGGCGTGCGAGGTCCCGGCCGACGCGGGTGAGCTCGGTCGAGCCGGGCTCGAGGGCGCCGATCTCCTCGAGCTGCTGGACGCCGTCGCGCACCGCCTTCGTGTCCGGCGGGTCGACGAACGGGAACTGCGCGACGTCGCCGAGCCCGAGCGCCGCCATCTGGAGGATGACCGAGGCCAGCGAGGTGCGGAGGATCTCCGGCTCGGTGAACTCGGGTCGGTTCTCGAAGTCGCGGCGCGAGTACAGGCGGATCGCGACGCCGTCCGCCACGCGGCCCGAGCGCCCCGAGCGCTGGGCGGCGCTCGCCCGCGAGATCGGCTCGATCGGCAGTCGCTGGACCTTGGTGCGCGTGGAGTACCGGGAGATGCGCGCGGTGCCCGGGTCGATGACGTAATGGATCCCCGGCACGGTCAGCGACGTCTCGGCGACGTTGGTGGCGAGCACGACGCGCCGGGTCTGGTGCGGGGCGAACACGCGGTGCTGCTCGGCGGCGGTCAGGCGCGCGTAGAGCGGGAGGATCTCGACGGCGCCCGGCACCGTCGAGCGGCCGCCCGGTGCGAGGTAGCGCTCGCCCAGGTGCTCGGCGAACGCCACGTGGGTGTCCCGGATCTCGCGCTCGCCGGAGAGGAAGACGAGGATGTCGCCCGGTCCCTCGGCCTCGAGCTCGTCGTAGGCCTCGAGGATGCCGGTGACCTGGTCGATCGGCTCGTCGTGGCCGGTGGAGGCGTTCCGGTTCGTGGGGGTGGTGCGGGTTGCGGGCGCGTTGCGGCCGGCCGCCGAGGAGTCGGGGCGCCGGGCGGGGGGTTCGTCGTCGGGCCGTTCGTCGTCGTGGGCGTTGTCGGTCTCGTCCTCCGTGTCCGCGACGAGCGGGCGGTAGCGGACATCGACCGGGTAGGTGCGGCCCGTGACCTCGACGACCGGCGCCGGGCCGGCCATGCCCGCAGCCTTGCCGAAGTGCTCGGCGAACCGCTCGGAGTCGATCGTGGCGGAGGTGATGACGAGCTTGAGGTCGGGGCGGCGGGGGAGGAGCTGGGCGAGGTAGCCGAGGAGGAAGTCGATGTTGAGGGACCGCTCGTGGGCCTCGTCGACGATGATCGTGTCGTAGCGGCGCAGGAGCGGGTCGCGCTGGATCTCGGCGAGCAGGATGCCGTCGGTCATCAACTTGACCAGGGTCGTCGCCGAGACCTCGTCGGTGAACCGGACCTGGTAGCCGACCTGCTTGCCCATCTCGACGTCGAGCTCGGACGCGATCCGCTCCGCGACGGACCGCGCGGCGAGCCGGCGGGGCTGGGTGTGGCCGATCATGCCCTCGACGCCGCGGCCGAGGTCGAGGCAGATCTTCGGCAGCTGGGTGGTCTTGCCGGATCCGGTCTCGCCCGCGACCACGACGACCTGGTGGCTCGCGATCGCCGCCGCGATCTCGAAGCGGCGCTCCGCGACCGGGAGCTCCTCGGGATAGCTGATCACGGGGACGGCTGCGCGCCTGGCCTCGATCTGCTCCGGCGTGAGGGGGCGGGGGCCGCGGGCGACCCGGTCGGCGCCGCGGGCGGCTCCTCGGTTGCGGCGGTTGCCGCGGTTGCGGGTCCGGCCTCGGTTGCCGGTGGAGCGGGAGGCCATGGTGTCGCTGCCGGAGCTCGTGTCGGTGCCCCCGTTGCCGTTGCTGCCGCCGTTTCGGCTGCGGCTTGAGCGCGTGGTGCCGGCTCCGTTCCGGGTGGGGCCGTCGTTGCCGCGCCGCTGCTGCTCCCCCTGGTCGGGGGTGCGCGGATCGGGGTCGGCGGAGGTCACGGGCGTCCATTCTTCGGCATCGGGCCACCAGGATGCACCGGGAATCGGGTGACGAGGGGCGCACGGGGCTCGTCGGGGGCAAGCTGTGTGCGCCGAGTGAGCGGGATCCGTGTCGAACAGTCTGTCTGTGTGCCGAACAGAGGGTTGGTGTGTCGAACAGTCGGTTTGTGTGTCGAGAGGACCCCCGCCGCCCGACGTCTCGGTGCGTTGACCGACTCCTCGGCGGGGAACCGACTCCCCGGTGCGTTGACCGACTCCTCGGCGCTGAGCCGCACGCAGGCTGAGCCGCACTCTCGGCGGGAAACCGACTCTTCGACGACGAACCCCCCGCCGCTCAGCCGCACTCTCGACGCCAACCCCGGGAACGGGGACCGCTACCCCGGGTCGGACTCCCCGCCCGGGGGTGGCTCGACCACGGTGCCGTGACCGACGATGGAAGGTATGCGCAGGGGGGCGAGGGTGATTGCCGTGGTCGCGGCGGTGCTCGTCGCGCTCGCGAGCCTGTACTCGCTGCGCCCCCTGTGGCTGAGCGAGCGGATCCCGGTGGCGCAGGTGGTCGCGCTCAAGGGCGTCCTCGCCGCCGTCCTCGTGGGGCTCGGTCTGGCGATCGCGCTCGCGGCGGGGCTCGTCGTCCACGCCAGAAGTCGTCGGCTGCGGGTGAACTCGGCGGACGAACCCGGGGCCCGGCGCCGGACCGCGCGCATGACCACCGCGGTGACCGTGGTGCTGGTGGGCGGCGTCGTCACGGCGCTCTCCGGCGTCGCGCACGGGCTGGCGCTCGCCGATCGGGGCACGTCCGGCGGGCTCGGACCGGTCTCGGACGACCCGCCGACCGCGGACTCCTTCACCGTCCTCACGCTCAACACGCTCGGCGGGGCGAGCTCGCCGTCCGACGTCGTCGCGCACGCTGTGGCCACCGGCGCCGACGTCCTCGCCCTGCCCGAGACGCCCGCCGAGCTGGCCGTGCGGATCAGCGACGGACTCGAGCAGCGCCTCGGTGAGGGCTTCACGTCCTACACCGACGGGTCCGGCCCCATCGGGTCGACCTCCCTGGTGGTGGCGGACGCGCTCGGGCCGTACGAGCAGCTGACCGGCGCGACCACCGGCGGGTTCGGGCGCGTCCACCTCGACCCGGTCAGCGACGACCCCGACCAGCCCGCCCTCGTCGCCGCCCACCCGATCCCGCCCGTGAGCGGCAACATGGCGGCCTGGCGCCAGGAGAACCTCGCGATCCTCGGTACCTGCCAGCGGGCAGCGCGGCCCACCGTCATCGCCGGCGACCTCAACATGACGCTCGACCACGGCACGCTGGTCGGCATCGACGACCCGGGCGGCCGCTGCCACGCCGCGGGCGTCGACGCCGGGATCGGGGGGATCGCCACGTGGCCGACCTCCTGGCCGACCTGGGCCGGCGCCGCGATCGACCACGTCCTCGTGGCGGGAGGGCTGCGCGGGGTCTCCGGCACGGTGGACGAGGTCGGCGGGTCGGACCACCGGGCCGTGGTGGTCGAGGTGCGGCTCGTCACCGCCGCGGAGACCAGCGTGCCGCGCGTGCCGGGCGGCGAAGGTTCGGACGCCCGGTCGCGCTGAACCCGATATCCGGGTACGACAACGACCACCACCCCCGACGACGACGAACCGCGCGTTCGACCACCGTGGCGGCTCCCAACCGCAATCTCGACGACGACGAACCGCAATCTCGACAACTGTGGCGACTCCCAACCGCAATCTCGACGACGACGAACCGCAATCTCGACGACGGGGGAGGGGCGCGTGACCGGTTCGAGACCCCGTTCCTGCGGACCCCCGCGCGCGGGTACGGGACACTGACCCCGTGCGCATCGTCATCTGGATCGTCGTCGCGGTGATCGGGCTCCTCGCCGCCCTCACGCTTGATCCCGAGCTGCCCGGGCGGATCGTCCCTCCCCTTGAGGGGCTCTCCGGGATCGCACCGATCGCCCAGGTGGTCGCGCTCAAGGGCTGGCTCGTCCTCACCCTCGCGGTGATCGGGGTCCTGTTCGTCGGCATCGGACTCGTGCGGCGCCAGCTCATCCAGGCGGGCACGGCGATCATGGTGCTCGGCGGCATCCTCGTGGTCGTCGCGATCGGCCACCTCGCGATCATGTTCGACCGTGGCACGTCGGCGGCCACGGAGATCAGCCGCACCGACGACACGGCCGCCGCGCCCGACGCCGCCCTGACGATCCTCACGGTCAACATGGAGGAGGGCGACGTCGAGCCGTCCGACCTCTCCGCACCGATCGTCGACCAGGGCGTCGATGTCGTCGTCCTGCCCGAGATGCTCGAGGAGAACGCGACGGCGCTCGCCGCCGAGCTCACCGAGTCCGGGCACCCGTTCACCGCCTACGGGGCGGGGTCCGCCACCGAGGACCGGGGCGCCACGGCCGTCCTGCTCGCCGACTCCCTCGGCGGCTACGTCCCTGTCGACGCCGAGCCGACCGCCGAGGCATTCGCCCTGCGCCCCGTCTCCGGGGTCGGGCCGACGATCGTCGCCGTCCACCCGACCGCGCCCCGGCCGGACGAGATGGACGTGTGGCGCCAGGAGGTCGAGCAGGCGCTGACCTGGTGCCGCACCGGCTCCGGCCCGGTCGTCGTGGCCGGCGGGCTCAACGCGACCGTCGACCACGCGCCCGCCCGGGACCTCGGCCGCTGCGTCGACGGCGCCCAGGAGGCCGGCCTCGGCGGCGTGGCCACGTGGCCCGCGAACATCCCGTGGTTCTTCGGCTCGCCGATCGACCGCATCCTCGTCGACGAGGCCAGCTACCGGGTCGCCGAGGGCGCGGTCTTCGACGTCGGACGGGCCACGCACCGCGCACTTGTCGTGCGGGTCGAGCCGGTCGGCTGAGCGTCCGGCCGCAGATCTGGCGAGTGAGCGGATGACCTTTGCGCGGCACTGAGCCGCACTCTCGACGACGAGACGGGGTCGGGCCGCCGAGGCGGTGGGTGCGAACGCGGTGGCGGCGTCGTCGGGGGAAAAATCGCGTGCGGGCGCGCGCCCGCCGGCGCCATCCTTCCCGCATGACTTCCACCGACGCACGTGTGACGGTCGAGCGGCCGGCGGGGCTGCCCGCGGACGTCCACCTGTTCCACCTCGCGGCGCCCGCGGCCGAGGAGCTCGACGCCGGCGCCGCGCCGTCGGCCGCCTTCCGCGCCCTGACCGAGATCGACGGCGAGTACCTCCTCGAGCGGCTCGGCGACACGGACCTGCTCGGCGACCCCGGTACCCGCCTGCGGACGTACGCCGACCAGACCTCGGTCCTCCGGGTGGGGATCGTCGCCGCCACGGGGCCGGCCGCCGACCGGCTGGCCGCGGACGGCGCGACCGCGACACCCGCTGCGGTGGCCGCCGGCGCCGAGGACCCCGGGCCGGGGACGGACGACGTCGTCGGGTACCTCGCCCTCGACCTCGACCTGCTCGACAACACCACCTCGTGCGGCGTGGAGGTCTACGTCCGCGCCCCGCACCGGCGCCGCGGGATCGGGGACGCGCTGTGGCGGGCGGGGACGACGATCGCCCGGGCGGACGGCCGCACCACCGCCCAGGCGTGGGTGGACCACGAGGCGCCGGTCGACGGCGAGGAACCCCTGCGCCCGACGAAGAGCGAGGGGGCGATCGCCCGCGACCTGCCGGCCCGCTTCGCGATCGACCGCGGGCTCGTTCTCGAGCAGATCGAGCGCCACTCGGTCGTCCACCTGGCGGGTCGGGCCGACAACTGGCGCGACCTGCTGGAGGCCGCGCGCGCCCGGATGGCGCCCACGGACGAGATCGTCACCTGGGCGGGCGCGACCCCGGAGGCCGAGCTCGCCCACGTCGCCGAGCTCATGCGCCGGATGAGCACCGACGTGCCGCTCGGCGGGCTCGAGTGGGAGGAGGAGGCCTGGGACGCGGACCGCGTGCGGACCACCGAGGCCGCGCGGCTGGTGTCCGGCGGGCGCACCTTCCTGCACTCCGCGGTGCGCGACACGACCACCGGCGTGCTCGTCGCCTTTACCAAGCTGTCGATCCCGATCGGCCGGCCCGCCGCGTGGCAGGACGAGACGCTCGTGATGAAGGAGCACCGCGGCCGCCGCCTCGGGACCGTGGTCAAGCTCGCCAACCAGCTCGCCCTGCTCGAGCAGTTCCCCGCGGTCGAGCGGATCCACACGTGGAACGCGTTCGAGAACCGGCACATGCTCGACGTCAACCACGCCGTCGGGTTCGAGCTCGCGTCGCTCGCCGGCGCCTGGCAGGGGCGGCTCGGCTGACGATCAGGCGCCCCTCAGGCGGCCGAGAGCAGGTCCGCGAGACGGGCGAACGCCGTCTTCCAGGTCGACTTGAGCTCGGGGATCGCGTCGCCCGACGCGAGCCCCGTGTGCTGGACGGACAAGCGCACCCGGTGCCGGCCGTCGGCGCTCGGCTCGAGCCGGTCGATGCGCAGGGTGACCCGCTCGTCGCCGTCGGCGAAGCGCACCGACGTCGGCTCGGTCTGCCCCGTGACCTCGAGGTGCTTCTCCATCCAGTCGTTCCGCAGCGACTTCTCGGCGAGGTAGGGCCACAGGTCATCGGCCGTGACGTACAGCGTCTTCGACGCCGACGCCTCCCAGCCCCCGTCGCGCCGCTGCCCGGGTTCGCGCAGGCCGCGCGCCTGCTCGTACGCGACGGTCACGCCCTGCGCCCACCACCCGTCGACGTCGTGCTCCTCGCGCAGCCACGTCGCGATGCGGGTGTGGTCCCAGGTGGCGGCGTCCTCGGCGTCGAGGAGCGCGAACCACTCCTCGCGCGGGCGGCCCGTCGCCTCGCGCACCTTCTCGTCGCTCACCGTGTTGTCGATGGACCGCGCTCCCGAGGACATGTGATCCAACCTACAACCGGGGCACGACGACGAACAGCGCCGTTCGTCGTCGGACCGTGGCTGTGAGCCGACCCGGTGACAGGTCCGACCTCTGATCCGCACTCTCGAGCGCATTCATCGAAACTGCGGTTGGTGCACGAACCCCCGCTCGACCAGCCGGGGTGGCGCCGCGCCCGCTCATCGAGATTGCGGTTGGGGCCCCAACCGCAATCTCGGCGACGACGAACCGCAATCTCGACGGGTTGTGCGGCTCCCCACCGCAGGGCGGTTTCAAGTGGTTGTTGCAACGAGTAGGTCGTTGAGTCGTTTCGCTGGAGTCTGCCAGCCCAGTGTCATGCGTGGTCGTGTGTTGAGTTCGCGGGCGACGGCGTCGAGGTCGCGCTGGGCGTAGGTGCGGAAGTCGGTACTCGAGCGGGGAAAGTACTGCCGCAGCAGGCCGTTGGTGTTCTCGTTCGAGCCTCGCTGCCAGGGCGAGTGCGGGTGGTCGCAGAAGAAGACCCGGCAGTCTGTCGCCAGCGTGAAGTGGGCGTGCTTGGCCATCTCAGCGCCCTGATCCCAGGTCAGAGTCGCGGCCAGCTCGGCCGGCAGGCGGCCCATCGTCTCGATCAGCACGTCGATCACCTGCTCGGAGACCCTGCTCTCCGGTAGAGCGCCGAGCATGACGTACCGCGTGGAACGCTCGACCAGGGTGATGATCGCCGACGCGCTACGCGCACCGATGATCAGGTCACCTTCCCAGTGCCCGGGCACGGCCCGGTCTTCGACCTCGGCCGGCCGGGTGCTGATGTTCAGGCCATGGGTCCAGGCCTTGCCCGAGTGTGCCGCCCGCGCGAGGCGGGACTGGGGGCGCCGCCTGGTCCGCCCGGTACGGAGTGCGACCTGGCGTGCGATCTCGCTGCGCAGCCCGCCACGAGCTTGGTAGTAGATCGCTTGGTAGATCGTCTCGTGGGACACCCATCGCTCCGGCCGGTCGGGATACTCCTGACGAAGCCAGTGTGCGATCTGCTGCGGAGACCACCGCTGTTCGAGCTTGTCCCGCACCAGGGGCCATAGCCGGCCGCGACCCGAGGTCACCCCGCGGCGGCGATCGCCGGTCAACTTGCCGGGCCTGGGCCTGCGGGCCCGCTTGTCGGCCCTGCGCTGCGCGTTCCGGCACGAGTACGCCCACCGGTAGGCGCCACCACGACCGGCGGGATTGGCCTGCCGGCGTCCCGCCGGGGAACGCGTCCCGGGTGTGTCCAGGTGAGCGCCCCGGTAGGAGTTATTGCGAGTGACCTCGCGCCACACCGTGGTCCGGTGACGACCGATCCGCTCAGCGATCTGCGGGAACGTCAATCGCTGACCGAACAGCGCCTCGATCTTCGCCCGCTCCTCAAGTGTCAATCTCTTCCCAGCCATCCGTACACCCTCCCAAGGCGCACGTTGCAACAACCGATTGAAACCGCC
>NZ_JBNDMZ010000017.1:0-51042 GCF_049856295.1 Georgenia sp. Z1344
GGCGGTTTCAAGTGGTTGTTGCAACGAGTAGGTCGTTGAGTCGTTTCGCTGGAGTCTGCCAGCCCAGTGTCATGCGTGGTCGTGTGTTGAGTTCGCGGGCGACGGCGTCGAGGTCGCGCTGGGCGTAGGTGCGGAAGTCGGTACTCGAGCGGGGAAAGTACTGCCGCAGCAGGCCGTTGGTGTTCTCGTTCGAGCCTCGCTGCCAGGGCGAGTGCGGGTCGCAGAAGAAGACCCGGCAGTCTGTCGCCAGCGTGAAGTGGGCGTGCTTGGCCATCTCAGCGCCCTGATCCCAGGTCAGAGTCGCGGCCAGCTCGGCCGGCAGGCGGCCCATCGTCTCGATCAGCACGTCGATCACCTGCTCGGAGACCCTGCTCTCCGGTAGAGCGCCGAGCATGACGTACCGCGTGGAACGCTCGACCAGGGTGATGATCGCCGACGCGCTACGCGCACCGATGATCAGGTCACCTTCCCAGTGCCCGGGCACGGCCCGGTCTTCGACCTCGGCCGGCCGGGTGCTGATGTTCAGGCCATGGGTCCAGGCCTTGCCCGAGTGTGCCGCCCGCGCGAGGCGGGACTGGGGGCGCCGCCTGGTCCGCCCGGTACGGAGTGCGACCTGGCGTGCGATCTCGCTGCGCAGCCCGCCACGAGCTTGGTAGTAGATCGCTTGGTAGATCGTCTCGTGGGACACCCATCGCTCCGGCCGGTCGGGATACTCCTGACGAAGCCAGTGTGCGATCTGCTGCGGAGACCACCGCTGTTCGAGCTTGTCCCGCACCAGGGGCCATAGCCGGCCGCGACCCGAGGTCACCCCGCGGCGGCGATCGCCGGTCAACTTGCCGGGCCTGGGCCTGCGGGCCCGCTTGTCGGCCCTGCGCTGCGCGTTCCGGCACGAGTACGCCCACCGGTAGGCGCCACCACGACCGGCGGGATTGGCCTGCCGGCGTCCCGCCGGGGAACGCGTCCCGGGTGTGTCCAGGTGAGCGCCCCGGTAGGAGTTATTGCGAGTGACCTCGCGCCACACCGTGGTCCGGTGACGACCGATCCGCTCAGCGATCTGCGGGAACGTCAATCGCTGACCGAACAGCGCCTCGATCTTCGCCCGCTCCTCAAGTGTCAATCTCTTCCCAGCCATCCGTACACCCTCCCAAGGCGCACGTTGCAACAACCGATTGAAACCGCCTTGCGGTTGGGGCCCCAACCGCAATCTCGACGACGAGCTACGCGTGGTGCATGTCTGCGCACGAGCGCTCGCGCGTGGCGGCGGTCTCGAGCTGGATCGTCGCGTGATCGAACGACACGGGGAAGTGCTCGCGCACGCACGCTCGGATCGTCTCGAGGATCTCGGGGGCGTGACCGGAGGCGAAGCAGTGGTCGTCGACCACCACGTGCGCCGAGATCACGGGCATGCCGGTGCCGATCTCGGAGGCGTGCAGGTCGTGCACCTCGCGGACGTGCTCGAGCTCGAGGAGATGAGTCCGCACGTCGTCGAGGTCCACCCCGCGCGGCGTGTACTCGAGCAGCACCCGCCCGGTGTCCCGCACGATCCGCAGCGCGCGCGGCACGATGAGCGCCACGATCACCAGGCCCGCGATCGTGTCGGCCCGCTCGAAGCCGGTGACGCGGATGACGACCGCACCGACGATGACGGCCACCGACCCGAGCGCGTCCGCAAGCACCTCGAGGAACGCGGCCCGCATGTTTCGGTTGGCCTCCCGCCCACCGCCGAGGACCGCGAGGGCGGCGAGGTTCGCGACGAGCCCGACGACGCCGAACACCACCAGCTCGGTGGCCGCGATCTCGGTCGGAGCGGCAAGACGGCGCACCGCCTCGACCGCCGCGTAGACGCCGACGGCGAGCAGGAGCACCGCCTGGCCGAGCGCGGCGATCACCTCGGCGCGGGCGAAGCCCCAGGTCCGCTCGCTCGTCGCGGGTCGGGCCATCATCGTGGCGGCAAGGACGGCGACCACGAGGCCGACCGCGTCCGCCGCGGCGTGCGCCGTGTCGGTGAGCAGGGCGAGGCTGCCGGTGACCGCGCTGCCGACGAGCTGGGCGAGAACGATCCCGACGGTGAGGACGAGGGCGACGATCAGGCGGAGCCGCAGCCTCGGGTCGGCCGACGCCGCGGCCGGGTCGACGCCGTGCGCGTGGCCGTCGTGGCTCACGAGGCCGCCCCGGCGCTCCCCCGGCCCCGCTCGGCGGTGCCGGCGTCGTCGTCGGAGCTCGGTGCCACTATGTCGTCGGGGCTCGGTGCCGCCTCGTCGTCGTGGCTGTGCTGCACCGCGCCGGGGGCGATACCGGCCGCGACGAGCAGCGCGTCCGCCCGCGCGCGCAAGTCGGCGAGCCGCTCCGGGTCGGCGATCGCGAACCACGACGCCCGCCCCTCGGCGCGGACGGTGACGAGCCCGCAGTCGCGCAGGCACGCGAGGTGCTTGCTCACGGTGGACTGGGCGAGGTGCATGTGGTCGACGAGGTCCCGCACGCGGTGCTCGCCGGTGGTCAGGTGGTCGAGGAGGGCGAGTCGCGCGGGCTCGGCGAGCGCGTGGAAGAGCAGGGCGTGCGCACCGGTGGCGCTCGTCGTCGTCGGACCCTCTTCTTTCATCGCCATAAGGCGATGCTAGCGCTTCCAGGCGATGCTGGCGAGGGTTCGAGCCGTGCAGCAGACCCTTCGTCGAGATTGCGGTTGGGGCCCCAACCGCAATCTCGACGAGCACCAACCGCAATCTCGACGCACCGCTCCCCCGCACCACCAATACGGGGCCGACGCCCGCCGACCTCGCTACTGTTCGCTCGGGAGTCGCGCGGCCCCGACGGGGTGGTCCCGCCGGCAGGCGCGCGGCAGCGACCAAGGAGGAGCCGGCATGACGTTCCGGGACTCGGCGAGCGGCAGCGGCGGCAGCGAGGGCGTGCGCAGGCGCGGACGTGGACGCGGCGGCGCCGCGGCCGCGGGCGGTGGCGGGCTGGCCGTCGTCGCGCTGGTCATCTACCTGCTCACGGGGCAGGACCTCGGCGGCCTCATGGGCGGCGGAGGGGGCGGCGGCGGTGCGGCCCCGGCCGAGGAGGAGACGCTCGGCGACTGCACGGGCGCGGACGCGAACACGGACGTCGACTGCCGGATGGTCCTGACCTGGGGCTCGCTGCACGACGTCTGGGCGGTCACCCTTCCCGAGCAGGCCGACCTCGAGCACCGCAACCCCGAGTTCATCCTCTTCCAGGACTCGGTGGGAACGGGCTGCGGGAACGCGACCTCCGCCGTCGGGCCGTTCTACTGCCCGCCCGACGAGAGCGCGTACATCGACACCGGCTTCTTCGACCAGCTCGAGACCCAGCTCGGCGCGGAGAACGCGCCGCTCGCGCAGATGTACATCCTCGCCCACGAGTACGGGCACCACGTGCAGAACGAGACCGGCGTGATGGCCACGGCGAACCGCACGGACACCGGCCCGCAGTCCGACGGCGTGCGGCTCGAGCTGCAGGCCGACTGCTACGCGGGCATCTGGGTCAACCACGCCTCCACCGTCCCGCAGGAGGAGACCGGCGAGCCGATGCTGGTCGAGCCCACCACCGAGGAGATCCAGGACGCGCTCGACGCCGCCTCGGCCGTCGGCGACGACCGGATCCAGTCCGGCGCCGGCCAGGAGGTCAACCCGGAGACGTGGACGCACGGCTCGTCCGAGCAGCGCATGCACTGGTTCACGGTCGGCTACGAGGGCGGCACGATGCAGGACTGCGACACGTTCGCGGTCGGTCAGATCTGAGCGGGCGGCTCACCTCCCGCACCCACCCGCACGACGACGAGGAGCGCCCGCTGATCGGGCGCCCCTCGTTCGTGCGTGCGCGGCTGGTCGCGCGCCTGGCCGTGCCTCGTCACTGCCCCTGGGAGATGACGCAGGAGTCCTCGCCCGGGCCACCGAGGCCGCCGTCGATGAGCAGCAGGCCGCCGGTGGCGTCGGCGCCCGAGGTCGGCTCGTCGAACCAACGCTCGCCCGCTCCGTCGTCGACGCCGAACCGCCACATGCCGCCGTCGGTCGCCGTGGGCTCCACCTCGCCGCCGACGGTGGCCGCGGTGATCCACAGCGACTCGTCCTGGACCGCGCCGCTGACGGAGGTCCCAGGCGCGTCGACGATGCCGACGAGCGTGCCGCCCTCGACATCGAGCACCGCTGCCTGCTCGGCGCCGTTCTCGCCGTGGACGCTGACGACGGCGTAGCCCTCGTCGTACGTGATCCCGCCGGCGACCAGGCCCTCGCCCTCGATCGTCGCGACCTGGCGGGGGTCACCGTCCCGGTCGACGTCGACCGCCTCGACGACGATCCCGACGTCGGTTGCCCGGGTGGTCAGCACGGTCGGGCCGTCGGCCGCCGCGGTCGAGACGCCGCGGTTCCCGGGGGACGAGTACGGCTCCGACATGACCCCGAGGTCGGTCGTCTCTCCGGAGAACGTCGCGTGGTAGAGCGCGCCGTCCTCGGCCTGCGTGACGATGCCGAAGTCCGAGACGCCGACGATGTCCTCGCCGATCGGGCCGTCGGAGGTCGAGGCGACCTCGGTCGCGGCGCCGCCGTTCGGGTCGAGCTGCATGAGGCGGATGCCCTGGTCGCTGCCGGCGGTCCACACGATCGTGTCGGCATTGCTGTCGGGGTGCGCCATCATGTCGAGCGGCTCGGCCAGACCGATGTCGGTCTCCGTCTCGAGCGTGTACTCGACGGGCGTGGCGTTGCCGTCGTGGTCGTGCTCGACCAGCGTGGCGTCGTCGCCCGCCATGCTCCAGGCGTACGGCTGCCCGAGCGGACCGGCGGCGACGACCTCGTTCGTTCGCGCCACCCCGTCCATCGAGCTGTCGGACGCCGGGACCGTCCGGTGGTCCTCGAGCTCGCCGAGCGGGGCCTCCGCCATGTCGAGCTCCTGGGTCCACCCCGGCTCGAGCTCCGCCCCGTCCGGTCCCACCACGGTGATCGGGGGCTCGCCGGTGGCGTCGCTCTGGTCCGCGGGCGCCTCGGCGCCGTCCTCCGGGGCGCCGTCGGTCGGCGCACCGTCCTCCGGGGCGCCCTCCTCCGGGGCCGGCGGCTCGGAGGGCTGGGTGTTCTCCCCGCCGTCGCCCGGCGCGGGTGCGGGCGCGGGCGCCTGCTCCTGCTGGCCGTCGCCGGGAGCGGTCCCGGCCGGGTCGCCGGCGCAGGCGCCGAGCGTGAGCGCCACGGCGGCGAGCAGGCCGGCCCCCCGTGATCGGGCGGACGGTGGTGCGGGCCGTCAGTCGTCGTGTCCTGGTCATGATGTCCCCCTCATGGTCGGTCGCGGCTCGGACGAGCTGCGGCTGATCGGCCGGTCATCGTGGTGATGACCACGTTCTCGACGCTAGGGAAGGGCCGGTGGTCCCCGCAGGCCCGGGACGGGGCAGGTCTGGGGGCGGGAGAACTCCCCCGGCCTCTCTCCTCAGCCGGCCCTCCCACCTGCGCCGACGCACGACGACGAGGGGTACCCGCGGTCCGGGCACCCCTCGTCGGTGCGGTCGTCACTGACCCTGCGAGATGACGCGCGAGCTGTCGCCGAGGCCGCCGAGACCCTCGTCGACGAGCAGCTGCCCACCCGAGGCATCCGCGCCGGAGACCGGCTCGTCGAGCCACATCTCGCCCTCGGCGGTCTCGGGGTCGAGCCGCCACATCGCGCCGGAGGTGGCGGTCGGCTCGACCTCGCCGCCCACGGTGGCCGCGGTCATCCACAGCGAGCCGTCCTGGACGGCGCCGCTGACGGACGCGCCCTGGCCGTCGAAGACGCCGGCAACCTCGCCCGAGGCCACGTCGAGCACCACGGCCCGGTCGGCCTCCTGCTCGTCGTAGACGGTGACCACGGCGTGGCCCTCGTCGAACGTGACGTCGCCGCCGGTCAGGCCCTCGCCTTCGATCGTCGCGATCTCGGTGGGCTCGCCGCCGCTCTCGACGTCGAGCTGCTCGACGACGACGCCGCCCTCGTCCGCCCGGGTCGTGACGACGGTGCTGCCGTCGTACGCCGCGGTGCGCGCCTCGCCGATGCCCGGCAGGCTGACCTCCTCGGCGGAGGCGGCGAGCTCGGTCGTCTCGCCGTCGTAGGTCGAGTGGTGGAGCGAGCCGTCCGCGGACTCGGTGACGACGCCGCCCTCCGAGACTCCGACGATCGTCTCGCCGAGCTCGCCGTCGGCGGTCGACGCGACCTCGGTGGCCACGCCCTCCTCCGGGTCGAGCTGCATGAGGCGCGTGCCCTCGTCGTTGCCGGCCGTCCACAGGACGGTCCCGTCGTTCGGGTCCGGGTGCGCCATCATGTCGAGGGGCGCGGCCTCGCCGATGTCGGTGTCCTCGTCGAGGGTGTAGGCCACCGGCTCCGCCGCGCCGTCGTGGTCGTACTCGACGAGGGTCGCGTCGACCCCCGTGCCCGTCCACGCGTAGCTCTCGGAGCCCGCGCCGACGGTGCGGATGGCGTTCGTGCTCGGCGACCCGTCCTCGGCGGTGTCGGTCGCCGGGATCTCGTCGAACGTGTCGAGCTCGGCCTCGGCGGAGCCCTGAAGTCCGGGACCCATCGTCCAGCCCGGCTCGAGCTCCTCGCCGTCCGGGCCGACGACCGTGAGGCCGCTCGGGTTCGGCGCGTCCGGCCCGTCCTCGGCCGGAGCGGCGGTCTGGTCGGCGGTCGCGGGGCCCGCGGCGCCGAGCGTGATCGCCACGGCGGCCAGCAGGCCGGCCCCGGCGGTCGGCCGGATCGTGGTGGTGTGTGTCCGTCGCGTCGTGGTCATGGTGCTCCCTTCGCTTCGGTCGCGGCGCGCTCGATCTGCGCCACATCTGTGGGTCATCGCCTGGCATCCGTTCGATGACCACGTCTTCGACGCTACGAACCACCGGAGCGTCGATGCAGGTCCGGCAGGGGACAGTTCTGGTGGCGGGAGAACTACCCGCCGATCAGGTCGCGTCGTCGCATCGTCCCTGGTAGGGGGCTCGAGGAGGCTCGACGCGCAGAGATGACGACGCGACGATGGGGCACCGTGCACGCGAACTGCGGGCCCGGACACGACGAGGGGGCGCCCGCCGTGCGGACGCCCCCTCGTGGGTGTGGTGCGGCTGAGCCGCCCGGTGCTACTGGACCTGCTCCAGCGCGCCGGAGATGTCCGTGACGTCCATCCGGGTCGAGCCCTCCGGGTCGTCCCCGGTACCGGGGCCGGTCGAGACCATGGTGCTGCCGTTGAGCTCGACGGTCGTACCGGTCGCCGCGCTGACGGACTCGACGTCACCGGCGAAGGTGTCGTAGAGATACGTGCCCCGAGCGGTCCCGTCGTGGTCGCTGACGCCGATCGCGACGGCTCCGCCCTCGACATCCACGTTGGCCCCGCCGTCCATGACGACCTCCCGCAGTTCCTCCGAGCTGGTGTCGTAGACGTACGCGAGGTCGTTCCCGCCACTCTGCACGGTGAAAGCGATCTGGGCCTCGCCCACGGCGACTGGGTGGTCCGCGACGGCCACGTCCGTCACCTCCCCGCCGGGCAGGTCGACGTCGAGGACCACCTCGGGGTCCTCGGCGTCGGGGCGGTCACCGACCCGCATGATGCTGGTCGTACCCTCGAGGTCGATCGCCGTCCAGACCGTGTGCGCAGCTACGGAGTCGACGTTCGTCGCGGGACCGAGGTCGAGCGGCTCGATGAACATCTCCGAGTCGGCGAGCCACAGGGTCGGACCGCGGTGGTCCTCCATGGGGTACGCCATGAAGGCGACCCGGCCGTCGTGTGCGGCCAGCTCGTCGTCGTGCACCAGCTGCGTTCCCTCGACCGGCACCTCGGACGAGTCGACGAGCGTGCGGGTCTCGCCCGTGCTCGGGTCGTACTCGACGTAGCTCCAGCCCTCCTCCGCCTGGACCGAGTTCACGGGCGAGCGCGTCGACGACGCGAACGTCAGCGTGCCGTCCTCGCCAACCGCCATCGGTCCGCTGGGGTACTGCGACTCCTCGGTGTCGGCGGGCATGTCCACCTGGGTGAACTCGCCGTCAGCACCCGCGGCGATCTCCTCCTCCGACTGCTCACCGGTCGACGGGTCGAACGTGCGCTGCACGAGGGTGGCGTCGCCGGACTGCCCCTCGGGCGGGGTCTGCCACTCGTAGGTGCCGAAGGGATCGTCGGAGGGGGTGATTCCAGTGACAACCGTGTCCGGTCCGCCGGTGACGGCGGAGAAGTGCTGCTCGGGCTGCAGCGCGGGCAGCGAAGGGTCGGCGGTCTGGCTCTCCGAGACGGCGACCGGAGCGCCCTCGCCGTTCGTGAACGTGATGCCGCTCGCCGCAGCGACACCACCGTCGGTCGCGCCTCCTTCCGGCGCGGCGTCCTCGCCCTCGGCGGGTGCGGCATCCTCGCCCTCGGCGGGCGGAGCGGCGTCGCCGGACCCGGCCTCGGGTGCGGTCCCCGCGTCGGGCGCGGCACCGGCGTCCGGCGCTGCCTCGGCGCCGTCCTCGGCACCGGCGACGGGCGGACCGTCGGCCGGCACGTCCTGGCCGGCGCAGGCGCCGAGGCCGAGAACGACGGCGGCGCCGAACGGCAGGACGGCGAGTCGGTTGATGGTCGGTCGGCGGTCGGTCGATCGGATCGTGCGGCTCATGGTGTCCCCCAGTAGGTCGTTGCGCCGGTCCCGGCGCTTGTCCTCGGCCACCTCGCTGATGGCCATGACCACGACGGTAGGAACGGACCTGAGGCGTGCGCAGGCTCACCTCGGGGCAGTTCTGGGGGCGGGACAACTCCCCCGCATCGGCTCCCGGACCTGGCCATACGCCAGGAAACGGCATCTTCGTGCGGCTCCCGCGGGGTGACGCGCGGTCTCGACACAACCGTCGAACGGGCCGGGGGGACCTCGGCCCATCGGCGCGATCTGCGCCCGGGCGGCCGGCCTGCAGGTCCGACACCCTCGGTGGTCGAGAGTGCGGGTCAGCCTCGCCCCGAGTGGTCACGAGTGCGGGTCAGTCTCGCCCCGACGCACAGACGCACAGACGGCGAGCGTCAGGAGGCGGACCACGCGAACCTGGTGTCCCCGTCCTCGCCGCTGCCGAGGGTGGAGAGGAGCGTGGTGCCGGCCGCCCGGAGCCCGGTGTGGCCGCGCCCCTCGTCGTACCCCGTGACCGCGCCGTCGGCGAGATCGATGGCGAACAGCCCGCCACCGGTCGACGCACCACCCGACTCGTCGGACGTGGCCAGGCCGGACCACAGCGCCCCGTCGACGACGACGCTGCTGACGGTGCCCGAGCCGGGGGCGACCGCACCGGTGTAGGTGCCGTCCGTCGTCGAGAGCACGACCGTGCCGAGCGGGTCGCCGGCCGCGCCGTCCACGACGTCGACGCTCGCGTGGTCCCCGCCGGCGGAGACCTGCGCCTGCGGGTCGGCGGCGTCGCTCTCGATCGTTGCCCGGGAGTCCTCGACGAGGATGCCGTCGGGCGAGCTCGAGAGGTCGACCGTCGAGACCTCGACGCCGGCGTCCGTCACCTCCGCGCTGACGAGCGTGGACCCGACGACGTCCCACCCGCCGGGCCCTGCGGTGGCTGGCAGCTCGGTGGGCGTCTCGCCGGTCAGCAGCAGGTACAGGGCGTCGGTGCCGTCCTGGACGACGACGCCCCCGTCGGAGACCCGGAGGCCGCTGGGCTCCTCGATGTCGCCGTCCACCGACGACACGAGCTCGACCGCCGCCCCCGCGTCGGGACCGAGGCTCATCACGCGCCACCCCTCGGAGGAGGTGGCGAGCCAGGCGATCGTGCCGTCGTCGCCCACGTCGGTCAGATGCGCCTCGGCGACGCCGATGTCCGTGTCGTCCTCCAGCGTGTACGGGATCTCCTCGATCGTCCCGTCCTCGTCCTCCCGCACCATCGTGTGGTCCGCGTCCTCGTCCGTGCCGGTGACGTGCCAGGCGACGACGCCGCCGTCGGGTGCGGGGGCGACGTCGGTGCGCCGGGTGTCGTCGTCGACCTCGGACGGCAGCTCCCGGCCGGCGCCGGGCAGCTCGGTGGCGGTGCTCGACCCGAGGCCTGCGACCCACCCCGGGGAGAGCTCCGTGCCCTCCATGTCCGTGACCGTGAGGGGGTCCCAGTCCGGCGGGGCGGACGCGCCGTCGGACGGTGTGTCGATGTTCGCGTCGGCGCTGCCGCTCTCGGCCGGCGCCTCGGCCTCCGCGCTCGGCGCACCGGTCGCCTCGTCCGGCGGCGCGACGGCCTCCGGCTCGGGCTCGGCGTCGGCCGAGTCGTCCGAGGACCCGCACGCCCCGAGCAGGAGGGCAGGGGCCAGGACGAGGGCGAGGGCCGCGGGGCGGCGGGTCGCACGCGCCCGCAGGGACACATCGGTGGTCGTGGTCGTCGTGCGCACGTCGCTCCTCATGGATGGTCCTCCGCCGGTGCCGTGCACAGTGTCGCCCGTCCGGCGCCCCCCGCGCACACCGTGGGCGGGGACGAGGCCCCGGACCGACGACGACGGCTGGCATCCGGACGACAGGACGTCGCCCCCGGACTCTGCGCCGGCAGGAGGTGTTCCTGACCGGGCGTCACCCCACCGGCTCGACCCAGACGAGCGCGGGTCGGGGGTGGACCGGGATCACCTCGTTGGCCACGACGGCGAGGCCGCTGGACTCCAGGCTGTTCGCGGGGAAGTCGGACCGGGCGAGCGGTGTCCCGCCGGCCAGGTCCACGGAGTAGATGCCGGAGGCGGCGGACTCCTCGTCGTCGCCGGCCGCGACCCACAGGTCCTCGCCGGCGACCACACCGCCACCGAGCGGGGAGTCGGCGATCACGCCGCCCACGAACCGGCCGTCGTCCAGGGACAGCACCAGAAGCCCGGAGGAGGAATTGTCGACGGGCGCCCCCGAGACGTCCTCGACCATGAGCACGACATGGTCCTGGGCGACGACGAGGGACATGACAGCCACCGTGTCGGGAAGGTCGAGAGTCGCGATCATGCGCGGCTCGGCGGAGGGGTCGGTGACGTCGAGCGCCGTTACTGCGAGGCCGTCCGTCCCTCCGTCCTGGACCGCGACCACGTGGCCCGATCCGGCGTCCCACGCGCCGGCTGTCGAGAGCTCGAACGGCAGCTCGCTCGGGGTCTCGCCGGGGCGGACGACGTGGCCCCCGACCTCGGGGTCGTAGTCGGCGAGGACGAGCACCCCGTCGGTCAGCCAGATCCGGGTGGCCTCGATCCCCGTGCCCTCGGAGGCGACGAGCTCGGTGGCCGTCTCCGCCCCCGGGTCGAGGGACATCACGCGCCAGGCCCCGGAGTCGTCGGTCGCGCGCGCGAGCCACGCGATCGAGCCGGGCCCACCCGCGGCGTCATCGACCACCGTCTGCTCGGGGTCCGCCACCCCGATGTCGGTCTCCCCGTCGAGCTCGTAGACCAGGTGCTCGGTGCTGCCGTCCGGGAGGTGCCGGAACAGGTTCCACGTGCCCGGGCCGCCGGCCCCCTCGTCCCAGCCGACCACGGTGCCGTCGGGCGCGAGGGCCCGCGAGGCCGGTGCCTCACCCGACCGTCCGCCCGGGACGAGCTCCCAGGCCCCGGGCAGCGGCTCGTCCGCGGCCGCGGCGAGCGGAGCCACCCAGCCCGGCGTCTGCTCGGCGCCGTCCACGTCCAGCACCCGCACCTCGTGCACGTCGCCCCGCACCACGTCGGCCGAGGACCCGTCCGTCGGACCCTCGGAGGCGGAAGCGACCGCGTTTGTGGGTGCCTCGGGCGCCGCGCTCGCCGACCCGGTGGCCGCCTCGTCCTCCGCAGCCGTGGCCGACTCGCTCGGACCCGCCGTGGGCCACGCGGTCGTCCCCGCTCCGTCCCCGTCCTGGTCGTCGGCACCGCCGCAGGCCCCGAGCAGGAGGACAGCGCCGAGGCCGGCCGCCGCCGCTCGCCGGGCACCGCGCGTCCCGCACGCCTCTCGTGCCACGTCGTCGGTAGCCGTCGTCCTGCGCACGTCGCTCCTCGTCGAGATTCGTCAGGTGTCCGCGCATTCTCACCCGGTCCGGGTCGCCGCACACACGATGGAGCGGGGACCCGGACCCTCGGATACCACCCCTCGGGAACGACGACGAGCCGGCACCCGTTCGGGTACCGGCCCGTGCCGCACTCTCGGTGAGTGCCCACCACGATCTCGGTGCGGCTCAACCGCAGTTTCGGCGTGCACCAACCGCAATCTCGGCGTGCACCAACCGCAATCTCGGTGGGCACCAACCGCAATCTCGACGAGAGGGGTCAGACGTTGAAGCCGAGCGCGCGCAGCTGCTCGCGCCCCTCGCCCGTGATCTTGTCCGGGCCCCACGGCGGCAGCCACACCCAGTTGATGCGGTGCTCGGTGACGAGCCCCTCGAGGGCCATCGCGGCCTGGTCCTCGATGACGTCGGTCAGCGGGCAGGCCGCGGACGTCAGGGTCATGTCGATGCTCGCGTGGTTGGACTGGTCCACGGTGATGCCGTAGACGAGGCCGAGGTCGACCACGTTGATGCCGAGCTCGGGGTCGATGACGTCGCGCATCGCCTCCTCGACGTCGGCCGCGAGGGTCGCGGTCGGGCCCGCCGGTGCGGGCGCGGCCATCTCGCCGGTGTAGGTCTGCGCCTCCGGGGTGCCCGGGGCGTCGGTCGTCTCGCTCATGCGTCCTCCTGGGTCAGTGCCTGGGCGAGCGCGTCCCGCAGGGCCATCCAGCCGAGCAGGGCGCACTTGATGCGTGCGTGGAACTTGGCCACCCCGACGAACGCGGTCGCGTCGCCGAGCCGGTCGGATCGTTCGTCGTCGAGGTCCTCGCCCCGGTTGTGCATGAGCTCCCGGAACGTCTCGTGCAGCTCGTCCGCGGTCCGGACGTCCTTCCCCGTGACGAGGTCGGTGAGCACCGAGATCGAGGCCTGCGAGATGGAGCAGCCGTGGCCGTCCCACCCGATCTCCTCAACGACCGGGGCGCCGTCGGTGTTCCCGAGCCGCACGCGCATCGTCACCTGGTCGCCGCAGGTCGGGTTGACCTGGAACGACTCCCCGTCGAAGGGGTCGATGAGCCCGGCGCCGTGGCGCTCGCGCGAGTGGTCGAGGATGACCTGCTGGTAGAGCTGCTCCATCGGTGACGGCATGTCAGCCCCCCAGACCGAAGAACGGACGGACACCGGCGAGGGCCTCCGCGAACGCGGCGACGTCGTCGGCACTGGTGTACGGGCCGGCCGACGCACGCGTGGAGGCGTGGACGCCGAGCCGCCGGTGCAGCGGCTGCGCGCAGTGGTGCCCCACGCGCACGGCCACCCCGGCCGCGTCGAGCACCTGGCCCACGTCGTGGGGGTGCACACCGTCGACGTCGAACGCCACGGTGGCCAGCCGGTCCCGGGCAGAGTCCGGCCCGAGCAGCCGCACGCCCTCGACCCCGCGGACGGCGTCGAGCAGGAGCGTCGCCATCTCGGCCTCGTGGGCGGCGACCGCCTCCATGCCGAGGTCGCCGAGGTACTGGGCGGCCGCGGCCATGCCGATAGCCTGGGCGATCATCTGCGAGCCCGCCTCGAAGCGCGCGGGCGGCGGCATGAAGGTCGTCGTCTCCATCTGGACGATCTCGACCATCGAGCCGCCCGTGAGGAACGGGGGCATCGCGTCGAGGACCTCGCGGCGGCCGTACAGCGCGCCGACCCCGGTGGGGCCGAGCATCTTGTGGCTGGAGAACGCGGCGACGTCCACGCCGAGCGCGGCCAGGTCGACCGGCAGGTGCGGCACGGACTGGCAGGCGTCGAGCACGGTGAACGCGCCGACCTCCTTCGCCCGCGCGAGGATCTGCTCGACCGGGTTGATCGCGCCGGTGACGTTCTGGGCATGCGCGAGCGCGACGACCTTCGTGCGCTCGGTGACGACGTCGAGGGTCGAGAGGTCGATGCGGCCCTCGTCGGTCAGGCCGAGCCAGCGCAGGGTGGCGCCCGTGCGGGCGGCGACCTCCTGCCACGGCACGAGGTTCGCGTGGTGCTCGGCCTCGGTGACGACGATCTCGTCGCCCTCGCGCAGCACGAACCGCTCGGCGCCCGCTCCCCCGCGGCCCGCGGTGGCGTTGATGAACGCGTACGCCACGAGGTTGAGACCCTCCGTGGCGTTCTTCGTCCAGACGATCTCGTCCGCGCGCGCGCCGACGAACGCCGCGACGGTCGCGCGGGCGTTCTCGTAGAGCTGCGTGGACTCGTCGGCGAGCTGGTGCGCGCCCCGGTGGACGGCGGCGTTGGACCGCTCGTAGAAGTGCGTCTCGGCGTCGATGACGACGCTCGGCTTCTGCGCGGTCGCGCCCGAGTCGAGGTAGACGAGCGGGCGGCCGTCGGCGAGCGTGCGGTCGAGGATCGGGAAGTCGGCGCGGACGGCGGTCAGGTCGAAGCCCGGCAGTCCGTCGGCGCGCGCGCCCGCCCCGGCAGCGGTGCTGCCAGGGGCGGGCGCGGCGGCGGTGGTGCTCATCGGATCGGTCAGGCCCCCACCGGGCTGAACCGGTCGTAGCCCTCGGCCTCGAGGCGGTCGGCGAGCTCGCGGCCGCCCTGCTCCGCGACGCGACCGTCGACGAAGACGTGGACGAAGTCCGGGTCGATGTACTTGAGGATCCGCGTGTAGTGCGTGATGAGCAGGATCCCGGAGCCGACGTCGGAGTGGACGGCGTTGACGCCCTCGGACACGACGCGCAGCGCGTCGACGTCGAGGCCGGAGTCCGTCTCGTCGAGGACGGCGAAGCGCGGGCGCAGGAGGCCCATCTGGAGGATCTCGTGCCGCTTCTTCTCACCGCCGGAGAAGCCGTGGTTGACGTCGCGCTGGGCGAACGCCGGGTCCATGCGGAGCTTCTCCATCGCGGAGTTGACGTCCTTGACCCACGTGCGCAGGGCGGGCGCCTCGCCGTCGATCGCGGTCTTCGCGGTGCGCAGGAAGTTCGAGACCGTGACGCCGGGGACCTCGACCGGGTACTGCATGGCGAGGAACATGCCGGCGCGGGCGCGCTCGTCGACGCTCATCTCGAGGATGTTCTCGCCGTCGAGGAGGACCTCGCCGTCGGTCACCGTGTACTTCGGGTGGCCGGCGATCGAGTAGGCGAGCGTGGACTTGCCGGAGCCGTTGGGGCCCATGATCGCGTGGATCTCACCGCTGTTGATGGTGAGGTCGACGCCGCGCAGGATCGGCTTCGGGCCGTCCGTCGTCTCGACGGACACGTGGAGGTTCTTGATCTCCAGGGTGGACATGTGTGCTGTTCCTTTACGTAGCTGGCGGCCGCTCAGGCGGCGTTGACGATGGTGTCGGGGTCGACGAGGACGTCGTCACCCTCGAGCGCGAGGGCGTAGACGGTGACCGGCACGGTGGCGGGCAGGGACGTGGGACGGCCGGTGCGCAGGTCGAAGGCCGACCCGTGCTTCCAGCACTCCAGCGCCCCGTCGAACACCTCGCCGTCGGAGAGCGAGATCCGCTCGTGGGTGCAGATGTCGTCGAGGGCGTGCAGGCTGCCGTCCTCGTCGCGCGCGAGCGCGATGCGCCGCTCGCGGCCGTCCGCCCCGGGGACGGTCACGAGCGTGACGTCCCCGGGTGCGAGGTCGGCCGCGGAGGCGGCGCGGGTCAGGGTCACGCGCTCCTCGCCATGGTGAGGTCGAGCTCGGCCTCGATGGCCCGGGTCAGGCCCTCCTCGACCTCGGGCACGCCGATCTGCTTGATGAGCTCGGCGAAGAAGCCGTGCACCACCAGGCGGCGGGCCTCCTCCTCGGCGATGCCGCGGGCGCGCAGGTAGAAGAGCTGCTCGTCGTCGAACCGGCCGGTCGCCGACGCGTGGCCGGCGCCCTCGATCTCGCCGGTCTCGATCTCGAGGTTCGGCACCGAGTCGGCGCGGGCCCCCTCGGTGAGCACGAGGTTGCGGTTGAGCTCGTAGGTGTCGGTGCCCTCGGCCTCCTTGCGGATGAGGACGTCGCCCACCCACACGGAGTGCGCGCTCTCGCCCTGCAGCGCGCCCTTGTAGGTCGCGTTCGACTTGCACGACGGCACGGCGTGGTCGACGAAGAGGCGGTGCTCCTGGTGCTGGCCCGAGTCCGTGAAGTACAGGCCGAGCAGCTCGAGGTCGCCGCCGGTGCCCTCGAAGCGGGCGGTCGTCGAGACGCGGACGACCTCGCCGCCGAGGGTGACGACGACGTGCTTGACCGTGGCGTCCTTCGCGACCTGGATCGCGTTCTCCGCGAGGTGGATCGCGTCGTCCGCCCACTCCTGGACGGAGACGAGCGTGACGTGCGAGCCCTCGCCGGCATCCAGCGTGATCCGCTCGCCGTACGTGGCAGAGCCCGTGTAGCGGACGACGACGATGGCGCGGGCGTTGGCGCCCACCTCGACGACGACGTTGCCCCACACGAGGTCCGAGACCGACGCTCCGCTGAGGTTGACGATGACCGGCGTGTCGAGCTCGGTGTTCGCCGGGACGGACACGAGCGAGGCGCCGCCGGCGTGCTCGATCGCCGCCGCCGCGGGGCGGTCCCCGGGCAGGATCCGGGTGCGGGAACGGGCGTCCTCGGCCGAGATCTCGGTGAGGGTGACGCCGTCGGGCAGCTCGGTGTCCCACGTGAGGTGGGCGGAGCTCGGCTCCGCGGCGAGGATCTCCTGGAGGGCGTCGACCGGGGTGAAGCGCCACTCCTCCTCGCGCCCGTGGGGCACGGGGAGGTCGGCGAGGTCGAACGAGGCGGCGCGGGCGGCCCGCGAGGACTCGGGGACGACCCCGTGGCTGTGCGCGTCGTCGGCGCGCGCCTGGGAGTGATCGACGATCGGGGTGGTGGCGGTCATCAGCCGACGCTTCCTTCCATCTGCAGCTCGATGAGGCGGTTGAGCTCCAGGGCGTACTCCATGGGCAGCTCACGGGCGATGGGCTCGACGAAGCCGCGGACGATCATCGCCATGGCCTCCGTCTCCTCCATGCCGCGGGACATCAGGTAGAACAGCTGCTCCTCGCTGACCTTGGAGACGGTGGCCTCGTGGCCCATCTCCACGTCGTCGACGCGGACGTCGACGTACGGGTAGGTGTCGGAGCGGGAGATCGTGTCGACGAGCAGCGCGTCGCACAGCACGTTGGACTTGCTGTGGGCGGCGCCCTCGAGCACCTGGACGAGGCCCCGGTAGGACGCGCGGCCGCCGGAGCGGGCCACGGACTTCGAGACGATCGAGCTCGAGGTGTGCGGCGCGAGGTGCACCATCTTCGAGCCGGTGTCCTGGTGCTGGCCCTCGCCGGCGAACGCGATCGAGAGCGTCTCGCCGCGGGCGTGCTCGCCCATGAGGTAGACCGCCGGGTACTTCATCGTCACCTTGGAGCCGATGTTGCCGTCGATCCACTCCATCTGGCCGCCCTGCTCGACCGTGGCGCGCTTGGTGACGAGGTTGTACACGTTGTTCGACCAGTTCTGGATCGTCGTGTACCGGACGCGGGCGTCCTTCTTGACGACGATCTCGACGACCGCGCTGTGCAGCGAGTCGGACTGGTAGATCGGCGCGGTGCAGCCCTCGACGTAGTGCACGTAGGAGCCCTCGTCCGCGATGATGAGCGTCCGCTCGAACTGGCCCATGTTCTCCGTGTTGATGCGGAAGTAGGCCTGGAGCGGGATCTCGACGTGGACGCCCTTGGGGACGTAGACGAACGAGCCGCCCGACCACACGGCGGTGTTGAGCGAGGCGAACTTGTTGTCCCCCGGCGGGATGACGGTGCCGAAGTACTCCTCGAAGATCTCCGGGTGCTCCTTGAGCGCCGTGTCGGTGTCGAGGAACAGGACGCCCTGGGCCTCGAGGTCCTCACGGATCTGGTGGTAGACCACCTCGGACTCGTACTGCGCGGCGACGCCCGCGACGAGGCGCTGCTTCTCCGCCTCCGGGATGCCGAGCCGGTCGTACGTGTTCTTGATGTCCTCCGGGAGGTCCTCCCAGCTCGTCGCCTGCTTCTCGGTCGACCGGACGAAGTACTTGATGTTGTCGAAGTCGATGCCGGACAGGTCCGCGCCCCACTCGGGCATGGGCTTGCGGTCGAAGAGCCGCAGGGCCTTGAGACGCAGCTTGCGCATCCACTCGGACTCGTCCTTCTTGTCCGAGATGTCGCGCACGACCTCCTCGGACAGGCCGCGGCGCGCGGTCGCACCGGCGTCGTCCGAGTCGTGCCATCCGTAGCCGTACTGACCGATCGAGGCGATCGTCTCTTCCTGGGTCAGCTGCTCCCGGGTGGGAGGAGTTGTGGTGGTCATCGATGTCCTTCCGTGCCGACCGATGTCGGGTGGGGGGTCTGACGTGTGGGAAGTGCGAGTGGCACGTGGGTGGTGCACATGTAGCCGCCGCTCGCGAGGGTCGCGAGGCGTTGCACGTGGACGCCGAGGAGGCGGGAGAACGCGCGCGTCTCCGCCTCGCACAGCTGGGGGAACGCCTCGGCCACGTCCTGCACCGGGCAGTGGCCCTGGCACAGCTGGACGGCGATCTCCTTGTCGCCGACCTTGCGGACCGTGGCGGCGTACCCGTCGGCGGTCAGCGCCTCGGCGAGCGCCTGGACGCGTTCCTGACCGGGCGCGGTGCCCTCGAGCTGGGCGGCGTACCGGCGCTCGAGCTCCCCGACCCTGCGGTCGGCGAACTCGTCCGCGGCCTCGGTGCCGACCTTCTCCACGAGGAAGTCGAGGACCTGGCCGGCGAGGTCGGAGTAGGCGTCGGTGAACTCGGCGCGGCCGGCGTCGGTCGCGACGTAGTGCCGGGCGGGACGGCCGCGACGCGGCGTCGTCGTCCCGGGGTTGCGCTGCACCGCGATGAGGCCCTGGGCCTCGAGGGCGCCGATGTGGCGGCGCACGGCGGCCGAGGTGAGCTCGAGCTCCTCGGCCACGTCCGCGGCGCAGACGGGGCCCTGCTCGAGCACGAGGCCGAGGACGCGGTCACGCGTCGAGGTGTCCTCGTTCCCGGTGGTCGGGTGCAGCGGTGGGCTCGCCTGTGTCATGCGTGCCTCCCGTCGGTCGAGATCACCGGCGAGGGGCCCGAGAAGGGGCTCGTCCAGGAGCGGCGGGCTGCCGCCCGAGGTCGCCGATGAATTACACACAGTATGCGTTGCCAAATGGGGGCCGTCCAGGAAGGTTGGCCTAACCTCACACGCCGTCCCGGCGCGGTCCGGCGGGGCTGTGACCAGGGGCACGACGACGAACGGGTCGTCGTCAGGCGTACCCGAGCGCCGCCTTGGCCGACGCGTGCTGGTCGGTGACGACGGGGTCGAGGCCCGGCCGCTCGAGCGCGACCCGGTCCTTCTCCCAGGCCGGGAACTCGCCGGCGAGCACGGCGGCGGCCTGCATGGCGGCGCCGAGTGCCACGTACTCCCCCGGCTCCGGGACCTCGACGGGGACGTCGACGAGCCGGGGCAGCACGTCCCGCACCGCCGCGTTGTCGGCGGCCCCGCCGATGAGCAGCAGCCGGTGGACGGGCACCCCGAGCCGGCTGAGCGCGTCGAGCATGACCACCTGGCTGGCCAGCATCCCCTCGACGGTCGCCCGCGCGAGGTTCGCCGTCGTGAGGTTGTCGAGGGTGAGGCCGTGCAGTGAGCCGCGGGCGTCCGGGAGGTTCGGGGTGCGCTCCCCGGTGAAGTACGGCAGGAGGGCGAGGCCGTCCGCACCGGGCTCGGCGGTGAGCGCGAGGTCGGCCAGCTCGTCGTGGTCGAGGCCGAGGAGTCGGCCGACCACGTCGAGGTCGCGGGCCGCGTTGAGGGTGGCGGCGAGCGGCAGGTGGTCGCCGGTGCAGTCGGCGAAGCTCGCGTGGACGCGTTGCTCGTCCTGGACGGGGCGGTCGGTGCGGGCGTAGACGGTGCCGGACGTGCCGAGCGACATCACGGCGTCGCCCACCTCGAGCTGGAGGGCGAGGCCGGCGGCGGCGTTGTCCCCCGCGCCCACGCCGATCGGCAGGCCCGCGGGGACCCCCGGGATCCCGTCGGCCGTGGTGCCGGCCGTCTCCGTCGGGCCGAGGACCTTCGGCAGGATCGCGCGGTGGCCGAGGGCGAGCTCGAACAGCTCGAAGTCGTAGTCCTCGGTGGTGCCGGACCAGTAGCCGGTGCCGCTGACGTCGGAGCGGTCGGTGGTGAGCGCCTCGAGGTCGGCGTTGCCGGGGCCGA
This sequence comes from Georgenia sp. Z1344, assembly GCF_049856295.1. Lineage (GTDB taxonomy): Bacteria > Actinomycetota > Actinomycetes > Actinomycetales > Actinomycetaceae > JB111. Next base: position 20,064 of record NZ_JBNDMZ010000017.1, read on the forward strand.
AGCCGCGCAGCCGCCACGTGAGGTAGTCGTGCGGGAGGGCGACGGCGGCCGTGCGCGCGGCGTTCTCCGGCTCGTTGTCCGCCATCCAGCGCACCTTCGTCACCGTGTAGGACGGCAGGAGGGACAGGCCCGTGCGGCGGACCCACTCGTCAGCCCCGAGGTCGGCGTTGAGCGCGTCGACCGCCGTGTGGGAGCGCGTGTCGTTCCACAGCAGCGCGTCGCGGACCACCTCGCCGTTCTCGTCGAGGCACACCATGCCGTGCTGCTGGGCGCCGATCGAGATCGCGGCGACGTCGTCGAGCCCGCCGGCGGACTCGATCGCGGCCAGGAGGGCGTCCCACCAGGCGTTCGGGTCGACCGAGGTGCCGTCCGGGTGCGGGGCGCGGCCCTCGCGGACCACCTCCCCGGTGCCGGCGTCGACGACGAGGACCTTGCAGCTCTGGGTCGATGAGTCGACCCCGGCGACGAGCGTCATGACGGACCTTCCTGGAGGGGCGTGCGGACCCGACCATCGTGGCAGCGCGCCGGGGAGCGCGCACGGGTGGCTCGGGTGGCGGGAGGCTGCCGGGCGGTCCGGGCGGTCCGAGCGGTCCGGGCGGTCCGAGCGGTCCGAGCGGTCCGAGCGCTCGAGCAGGCGGAGCCGGGCACGCCCCGCGCGGCGCGGGCTACCGCACGGGCAGAGCGGTCTCGCCCGACGCGACCTCGCGCGGCCCGTGCAGGCCGAAGCGCATGGCCGGGTCGCCCGGGTCCCAGCTGCTGTCCCGCTGGACGACGTCCCCCATCCAGGCCACCCGGTCGACGAGCTGGTTCCCGACCGTCAGCCGCTCCTGTTCCCACCCGGCGAGCACGCCGGTGACGTCCTCCGTGCCGGACAGCGCCTCGGCGAGGCTCCAGCCGTCCTCCGCGGCCTTGGCGGTCCCCGCGGCGGCGTGCGGGCGTGCGGCGAACGCGGCGTCCCCGATGACGACGACGCGGCCCTCGGCCATGCGGGGCGACCGGACGTCGACGACGCGCTGGATGTACGGCTCCGCGGTCGCCCGGACGAGCTCGGTCGCCGCCGGGGCGAGGACGGCGGCGGCCTCGCGCATCTCGTCGACGTACCGCTGCTGGACGAGCCCCTGCGGGACGGAGACCCCGCCGCGCGAGCCCGTGCTCGACATCATCATCTCGTCGAGCTCCGGCCCGGCGGGGACGTTGCGGTACCAGACGTAGTTCATCAGCCGGGACTCGGACGTGGGCCCGGGGATCGGGTACATGCAGATGTGGGTCTGCGGCGCGAGGGAGTAGCTGAGCGCGTCCCCGAGCAGGTCGAGCGTCCCGGCGGAGAGCTCGTGCTCCGGCACGGTCCCCCGCCAGCCGACGTAGCCGGCGTACTCCATCTCCACCTCGCCGTTGATCCGCCGGCGGCCGACCGACGAGATCCCGTCGGCGAACACGACGAACTCGGCGTGCAGGATGCGCCCGGACGCGCACCGGACCTCGGCCACGTCGTCGTCCTGCGAGAACCCGACGACCACCTCGCCGAGGAGGTACCCGTCGGTGCCGAAGTCGGACAGCAGCGCGCGGTAGAGCGTGGTCCACGAGCTGTAGCTCCAGTCGATCCGCTCCTCGTGCAGCAGGTCGTTCGTCGTCCCGAGGAACCGCAGCCACTCCGTGCGCGTCGAGACGTCGTCGGGGGTCAGCCGGCTGCGCTCGCGGAACCAGCGCAGCATCTCCGGCTGCAGGACGATGCCACCGCCCCGGCCGTCGAGCTGGGACGAGGAGCGTTCGAGGACGGTCACCTCGAACCCGAGGTCCCGCAGCAGCAGGGCCGCGGTGAGGCCGCCGATGGATCCGCCGACGACGACTGCGCGTCGACCCTGGTGGACTGTCATGTCGAGTCTCCTGATTCCGGTTGTCCCGCTCGCGCGGTGCGCGGCGAGGCGAGGGGCCGTCGGTCGGCGCCCCCGGTGAGTTGTGCGTGCGTGCTCGGTGCCGTCAGGCGAGGACGCGCAGGACGTCGAGGACGCGCATGGCGCCGGCGACCTCGAGCAGGACATCTGTGTCGGCGAGCTCGCCGCCGACGATCTCCTCGATGCGCCGGCGACGCTGGTTGACGGTGTTCTTGTGCAGGTAGAGTTCCTCGGCCGCGCGGGCGGCTCCAAGGTTGGTGCGCAGGAGCACCCGGAGGGTGTCGACGAGATGGGCGCCGTTGGCCGCGTCGTACTCGACGAGCGCCCCGACGGTCCGGTCGACGAACTCCTGGAGCGCGACCGTGTCGGCCGTGCGGAGCAGCAGACCGGTCAGCCCGGTGTGGTCGAGGTGGACCGCGGTGCCGCCGCGTCCGTAACGCAGCGCGAGATCCACGGCGCCGGCCGCGGCGACCACCGCGCTCCCGTACTCACCGATGTCGGCGACAGGGCCCACCGTCACCATCGGGGGCGCGCCGGCCCGGTCGCCCGCCCCGAGCAGGCGCCCGAGGTGCTCCTCGATCGCCGCGAGCAGCGCCTCGGCCCGGCCGGGGACGTCCGGCACGAGGACCACGAGGTGGTCGCCCCGGCGGCCGACGAGCGGACGAGGGCCGTCGGCGCCGAGCACGTTCGCGAGGTGGCTCGCGATCCGGTGCACCGGCGGCGCCGCGGGCTCGGCGCCCAGGTGGGTGACGAGGACGGCGTGCGCGAGCGCGAGGTCGTGGCCGAGCCGTCCGGCCCGTTCCCTCAGGGTCGGGCCGTACGCCGCACCGTCGTCGAGGAGCGAGGCGAGCACGTCGGCGGTGTCCCGCCACATCGACTCGGCGACCGCGCGGTGCCGCAGTACCTCGAGCGCCACCATCGTGGCGGCGTGATCGAGCGCCCGTCGATCGAGGTCGCCGAGCTGGTCCGGCCGGCACCCCGCCCAGACCCACGCCACGACGTCGTCCTGGAGCAGGACGGGCGCCCGAAGCAGCTCGACGCCGTCGACCGCCACCGCGGTGGTGCGGTCCCGGTCGCCGTCGAGGAACGACGTCTCCTCACCATCGCTCCACCGCGGGAGCACGAGCGCCTCCGGCAGTGCGGCCCCGTCCTGCTCGGTGGCATGGAGGAGGTCGCCGTCCACGTCCCGGACGGCAACAGGGGCGCCGAGGATCCGCGCGAGCGCCGTCACGACGGCGGCGACCCCGCCACCGCCGAGCGTCTGGGCCGTGAACTGCTCGTGGATCTCCATGGACTGGCGCTGGAGGTCCCGCTGGTGGGTGAGATCCCGGTTGGCCTCGTTGAGGCGGGTGATCGTCCGCTGCTCGCTGCTCCGCAGCTGGGCGGTGGCGATCGCGTTGGCCGCCTGGTCGGCGAGCATCGTGACGAGCCCGATCTCGCGGGAGTCGGCGCGGTGGCGCCGCGAGGTGTAGCAGTTGAGCGTGCCGAGCGGCTCGCCACCCGCGACCAGCGGCACGGCCAGCAGCGAGGCGTACCCCTGCTGCAGGGCCACACCGCCCCAGGGGCGGAACCGCGGGTCGTGCAGCGCGTCCTCGATCTGGTGCGCCGTCCCGGTGAGGAAGGCCTTCGAGGACGGTGAGCCGTGGGCGTCGAGCAGGATCGGGTGCTCGGCGTTGACCGTGGCGACGTACTCGGCCGAGAGCCCGTGCGCCCCCTGGATGAGCAGCGCCGTGCGGTCGCCGGTGGGCAGCGTGACCGCGCAGAAGTCGTAGCCGAGGAGCTCGCAGGCCGTGCGGGCGACCTCGTCGAGCAGGTCCACGACCGACGAGTCACCGTTGAGCGCCGCGCTGATCCGGGCCAGCGCGGGCAGCCACCCTGCCAACGAGGTGTCGCCCGCTCCGAGCTCCGCACCGGCGTCGTGCCCGGTCCCTGCCCGGTCGTGCCCGGCACCGGTCCCGTCGCGGCCGCCGACGATCGCGTCGTGCTCGGCGCCGTCGGAGGCGGGAAGGAGGTCCACCGCGGGCTCGCGGCGCGGACCTCGCTCCCCACCTCCCTCGGGCGCCGACGACGTCACGGCAGGGGCAGCGGGTCGTTCGCGGAGTCGAGGTGCTCGACGGTGGTGAAGACCAGCTCGCCGTCACCGATGTTCTCGATGTCGTGGAGCAGGTACTCGCCGGCGCCGAACACGAAGTGGCGGGTCTCGCCGGCCTCGTAGGAGACGTCGCGCGTGGTCCCGTCGAAGGTGTGCTGCCGGCTCGTCCCGGCGTTGACCGCGGTCCAGAAGTAGTCGAGGACGTGCCGGTGGGCGTGCCAGCGCTCCCCCGGCGCGAGCCGGATCTCCCAGACGCGGACGCGGTCGTTCTCGCTGAGCAGCCGGGAGCCGACCGCGCCGTCGAACGCGCGGTCGTCGAACTCCTGGCGCAGCTCGTCGGACCAGCCGTCGAAGTCCGTGGCGATCAGCTCTCCGGCGAGCGGGAGGTCGTTGAGGAACTCGGTCACGGCGTCAGCACGACCTTGAGCGAGTCGTGCTCGGCCGCGTTGAGGAAGACGTCGTACCCCTTCTCCATCTCGTCCAGCTTCATCCGGTGCGTGATGAGCGGCGTGGCATCCAGCGTGCCGGCCTCGATCGCGCGCATGAGGGCGGGCACGGACAGACCGTTGGGGATGCCCGTGGTCAGGGTGACGATCTTCGACCACAGCGTCTCCATCGGCAGGGAGACCGGGGTCTCGTGGCCGCCGATGTTGGCGATCCGGCCGCCGGGCCGGACGAGGTCGACGGCCAGCTCGAACGGCGCCGGGAAGCCCGCCGCCTCGATCGTGACGTCCGCGCCGAGCCCGTCGGTCAGCTCGTCGACCACGGACTTCGCCTCCTCGGGGGAGGCCACGTGCGAGGCCCCCATCTCGAGCGCCTTCGCGCGCCGCGACTCCACGGGGTCGACGACGACGATGTTCGACGGCGAGAACAGCTTGGCCGTGATGAGCGTGCTCAGACCCACCGGGCCCGAGCCCACGATGACCACGGTGTCGCCGGGCTGCACGTTGCCGCGGAGCACGCCGACCTCGTAGCCGGTGGCGAGGATGTCGGTGAGGAAGAGGACCTGCTCGTCGGTCAGCTCGTCGGGGATCTTGTAGACCGAGGTGTTGGCGAACGGGATCCGCGCGTACTCGGCCTGGAGCCCGTCGATGAGGTGACCGAGCGCCCAGCCTCCGGAGGTGCGGCACTGGCCCACCAGGCCCTCGCGGCACGCCGGGCAGGTCGCGCACGCCGTCACGCACGTGGCGAGGACGCGGTCGCCGGGCTTGACGGCGGTGACCGCCGAGCCGACCTCCTCGACGATGCCGACGCCCTCGTGTCCGAGGACGAGCCCGGCGGGCGTCTCGGGGAACCCGCCCTTGATGATGTGGGAGTCCGACCCGCACACGGTCGTGGCCGTCACCTTGAGCACGAGGTCCGTCGCGTCCTGGATCTGCGGCTTCGGGTGCTCGCACCACTCGATCTTGCCGGGACCGTCGTAGATCAGTGCCTTCATGGGGTGCTCTCCTTCGTCGTCGTTGACACGCTTCGCGTTCCGGAAGTGAACCCGCTCGCCGGTCCCCCATGGAATATCCGGCTAGACACCAAACTACCGCTCACGATGTTCGCCTGAACACCCGCGCACGGCGTGGCCGCAATTGCCGGGACGGGCGGAGCCCGACGGGCGGCCGCGCACCGGCCCGCGCCGCACCCCGAACTACCCTGAGCCGGTGCCACCCACCCCCGCCGCCCTTGAGGTGCGCGACCTGCGCCGCGCGTACGGCGGCCGGGTCGCCGCCGACGGCATCGACCTCACCGCCGCGGCCGGCCAGGTCACCGCGCTGCTCGGCCCCAACGGGGCGGGCAAGACGACGACCGTCGAGTGCTGCGTGGGCCTGCGCCGGCCGGACTCCGGTTCGATCCGCGTGCTCGGCCTCGACCGCGCCGACCCGGCGGCGGCCGGCGAGCTGCGCGAGTCGGTCGGGGTGATGCTGCAGGACGGCGGCCTGCCGATGGCGCCGCGCGCGGGCGACGTCCTCGCGCACGTCACGCGGATGTACGACCATCCCCTCGACCCGCGCGAGCTGCTCGAGCGCCTCGACCTCACCGGCTCCGCGCGTACCCCAGTTCGCCGGCTGTCCGGCGGGCAGCGCCAGCGCCTCGCGCTCGCGTGCGCCGTGGTGGGCCGCCCACGGCTCGTGTTCCTCGACGAGCCGAGCGCCGGGCTCGACCCGCGCTCGCGCCGCGAGACCTGGTCGCTCGTGCGCGAGCTGCGGGCCGACGGCGTCGCGATCGTGCTGACCACCCACCTCATGGACGACGCCGAGCAGCTCGCCGACGAGGTCGTCGTCGTCGATGCCGGGAAGGTCGTCGCCTCGGGCGCGCCGGGCGACCTGGCCGGGCACGCGGTGGTCGACGCCTACGCCCCCGCGAACCGCCCCACCGCGGACTGGGCACGCGACCTCGCCGGGGAGCTCGCCTCGGCCGGGCGGCGCGACCTCGCGGACGCCACCACCGCCCACGACGACGCCGCCCGCGTGCTCCTCTCCCCCGGCACGCGCGGTCCGGACGCGCGTGACGTGGCCGCCGTCGCCTCGGCCGCGGACCTCGTGGCGCGCCGGGTGTCCGGGGTGGCCGGCGCAACCGATGTCGAACGTGCGGGTCTGGAGCCGACCCACGCTAACCCCGCCGGCCACGCGCGCGTCGAGATCGTCGCGGGCAGGCGCACCCTCGAGGACGCGTTCCTCGAGCTCACCGGCCGCTCGCTGCGGACCGACCAGGACCGTCCCGGGTCCGCGGACGAGGCGGCTCCCACCGGCAGCTCGGCCCGTCGTCGTCGGAGGTCCCGATGAGCCCCGCGCTGCGCCGGGCCCTCGCCCAGGCCCGCTTCGACACGATCGGCACGCTGCGCAACGGCGAGCAGCTGCTGCTCACCCTCCTCATGCCGATCGGGGCGCTGATCGGGCTCGTCATCACCGGCATCGTCGACCTCCCGCTCTCCGACTCCGGCCAGGAGCACGGCGCGGCCCTCGGCTCGGCCCTCGCGCTGGCGATCAGCGCCGCGGGTCTGCCGTCGGTGGCGATCGCGCTCGCGTTCGACCGGCGCTGGGGCGTGCTGCGCCAGCTGGCCACCACGCCGCTCGGGCCGCGGGGCCTCCTGGCGGGTCGGGCGGGCGCGGTGCTCGCGCTCGTCGTCGTCCAGGTCGTGCTGCTCACCGCGACCGCACTGGTGGTCGGCTGGCGGCCGGACCTCGGCGCGTGGCCGGTCACCGTGCCCGTCGGCCTGCTGACGGTGCTCCTCGGGACGGCGGCGTTCACCGGCTTCGGCGTCATCGTCGGCGGGACGCTGCGCGCGGAGGCCGTCCTCGCGATCTCCAACACCCTGTGGGTCCTGCTCGCCGCCGGCGGCGGGGTCCTCGCCCCGACGTCGACCTACCCCGACTGGTGGGGCGCGATCGTCTCGGTCACCCCGTCCGGCGCGCTCGGCGAGGCGCTCCGCTCGCTCGCGACGCCGGGCTCCCCCGACTGGCTCTCCGTCGCGATCCTCGCGGCGTGGGCGGTCGTGCTGCCCGTGGTCGCCGCCCGCGTGGTCCGCTGGCAGGAGTGACCCCCGCGGGCTCCCCCAGCTGGTCGAGAGTGCGGGTCAGGCCGGGGTCAGCCGGTCCGTCGGCAGCGCGAGCTCGATCGTCCGCGTGAGGTCGAGGGCCTTGGCCACGTGCGCGGTCATGTCCTCCATCGCTCGCGCGACCACCACGACGTCCCGACGCAGCTCGACGATCCGCACGGCGACCTGCTCGCCGTCGACCTCGAGCCACCAGCTCTCCGCGAGGTAGCCGAGCCCCAGCTCCTCGAGGAGCGTCTCGGCCTCGTCCAGCTCGGACGCCGGGCCGCGGCGTCGGTGGAGGCGGTCGAACGGGACGAACAGTCCGTCGGTGGTCATGCCGAGGTACCCGACGTGCTCGCCGTCGTCGGGCCGGACATGGTCGAAGGAGGTCAGGTCGGACATACCGGGCGGGCCTGTCGGCACGCCGGCCGTCGGGCCGCCCGCGGGGTGCTCGTTCACGCCCTCGACGCTAGCGACGTCACCCCGATCGGCAAGGGAAATCTCCGCCGCCGGACGTACCCTGGGCGGGTGAGCGCAGCGCCCCCCACCGACCAGGCCCCCACGTCGCAGCACGGCGGAGGCGGTCCGGTCCGGCCCTCGCGCCGCGACCTCGTCTCGCCGCTCACGTGGTGGGTCGCGGTCGCCAACCTCGTGTGCCAGATCGGCATCATCGTCACCGGCGGGCTCGTCCGCGTCACCGGCTCCGGCCTGGGCTGCTCGACCTGGCCGATGTGCGAGCCAGGACAGTTCACGCCCGTCTTCCACGAGGAGACGAGCTACCACGCGTTCATCGAGTTCGGGAACCGCACGCTGACCGGCGTGCTCGGCGTCGTCGCGCTCGCGCTGGTCGTCCTCGTGTGGCGCACGGAGCCCACCCGGCGCCGCCCCGACCGTCTCCACGCCCTCGCGCTCGCCCCGCTCGCGGGCGTCATCCTCCAGGCGGTCATCGGCGGCATCACGGTGCTCCTCGACCTGCACCCGGCGGTCGTCGGCCTGCACATGTACGTCTCGCTCGGCCTCGTCGCGTTCTCCACCTACCTGCTGGTCCGCCTCGCGTCGCCGGACACCGAGCCGCGCCCGCTGCTCGACGCACGGACCCGGACGTTCGTCGTCGTGCTCGTGGCTCTGGCCGCCGTCATGACCGTCCTCGGCACGATCGTCACGGGCGCCGGACCGCACTCCGGCGACGACACCCACCCCTACCGCTGGGCCCTCGACCCGCTCGCCATCACCCGCGCGCACGCGTGGACGGTGTACGCGTTCACGGCGGTCCTCGTCGTCGTGCTCCTTCTTCTCCTCCGACGACGACGCGCGCAGCCCGCTCTCGGCCGCGCCGTCACGGCGGCCTGGACGCTCGTCGGCCTCACCGTGGCGGGCGCGGTGACCGGCATCGTCCAGCACAACATGGGGCTTCCCGGCGGGCTCGTCATCCTGCACATGCTCATCGCGGCGCTCGTCGTCGGGGCGACCACGTGGCTGTGGGCCTCGACGGTCGACCGCTGGGCGTCGACAGGGGACCTCGACCTCGGGACCCCGTCGTCCGTGCCCTCGAACGGCCGATAACCTCGACCGCATGACGATCGTCCACGAGGCGTTCCGGGGCGCCGACGGCAGCGCAGGCGTGCTCCTGCGAGCCGACTCGGCCAGCGGCACGCGGTTCCTCACCTGCTTCGTCGAGCCCGGCGACACCCTGTACCGGGTCGCGATCCGGGTGGTCCACCCCGGGCGGCCCGACCAGTGGACGTCGCTCGAGATGGCCGACCACGTGGGCGGCACGATCGCCACGCTCGGCGCCCGCGAGGTCGCGCCCGGGTCGATCCCCAGCTACGCCGACATCCTCGTGGTCGAGGACCTCGTGGCCGCCGGGCAGGACGGCTACGAGTGGAACCGGCTCGACGAGTCGACGCTCGGCACGCTGCACGCCGCGCTCCGCCGCGGCGAGGAGGGTGAGGTGGACGGCCTCGACGGCGCGCCGATCGCCGCCACCCCGTACGTCCTCGAGCTCGAGGGGCAGGCGACGTACTCGTTCTGGGTCGCCGACGGCCAGGTCGTCGTGTCCGACTGGGCCGGCGCGTTCAGCTACCGGGTCGCGGACCTCGACGCCGCGCTCGAGGGGTCGAGCAAGGACGTGGCGACGCACGCCGAGGCCTGGGTCCGCGGGCCCGGCAGTCGCTGAGGCGTCGTCGAACCACGATCAGTAGCCGTGGATCGTCGCCGGCTCCCCCACCGGCATGTCCCAGGCCGACGCGAGCAGGGCCGGCAGCCGGGTCGGGAGGTCGCGGGGGCTGAACAGGGTGCCGCGCCCGGCGGCCTCGGTCATCTCGTCCGCCGACCACCAGCGGATCGTCCGGTTGTCCACCGACACGCGCTCCCGCACGGGGACCTGCGCCATCGTCGCGACGTCGCCGGTCCCGGGCAGCGGCTCCTCCCGCAGCATGGTCGGTCCGCCGGGCCGGGCGACGGCAGCCATTGGCGCCGGCGCAGACTCCGCCACCGGCGCGGGCTCGAAGTGGGGCACACGCACGAGGTAGACCTCGTCGACGACCTCACCGCCGCCGTTCGGTCCGGCCGGCGCGGTGGGCACGTGCTGGATCCAGGCGAGGTCGCGCAGCGCACCCTCGGCGAGGCGCAGCCCGGTCGCGGCATGGAGCGCGCGTCGCAGGACAGGCTCCGGGGCCTCGCCCATGGCGGCGGGCCCGCCCGGAGCCGCCCAGACGGTCCCCGCGCGGCTCTGATCAGCGACGAGAAGGACTCGGCCGGCGCCGTCGACGAGCAGCGCGCGGCACGACCGTTCGTAGGAGAGCTCAGCGTGCATCGTTCGATCATCACCGACGACTCCCACCCCTCGCATCCCCTCGACGGGTGAGGTTTGCCCTCCGGACATCCTCCTGCCCGCGAGTCCGCGGCGACACGCCGACGACGCGACACGCCGAACGCGTTCCGTGCTCCACGACGTCGGCGCGGTCGGCCTCGAGCACCGGACCGATTCCTAGACTGGTCGGGTCCGGCAGCTCGACCGAAGGGGCAGTGTTCCCGTGCGGGTGATCAGCTGGAGCCGCGGCCGGCCCGCCACCGATATCGCCGAACACGCCTCGGCCGACGCCGACCGCGCCCTCGCCGCCGCCCGCTCCCTGCTCGGCCGCGACGACCTGGTCCTCGTGCCGGCCAGGGACCGCACGGCGTCGTCGTTCCGGATCCTCGTCGTCGGGGACACGATCCTCACGTTCCCGTCGCGCGACCTCGAGACCGACTGGCACACAGCGATCGCGCGGCCGCCGGACGACGCGACGGTGCGGGTGGACCTCACCTACGACGACACGGCCGGCCTCGTCGAGCTGACCTACGCCGGCCCCGACGGCGAGCGGTACGTGGTCCTCGACGAGGATGACGACGACGCGGACCTCGAGGACGCCTACGGGATGAGCAGGGGCGCGCCGCTGCCCTTCGAGACACCCGACCTCCACCGGGGCGGCTCACGACCCGGCGAGTTCCTCGCGGCCGCGTCGCACTGGATCTTCGGCCGGCGCGTCGACGACCTCGACCCGCTCGCGTCCGCCGGGCATCACATCCGGATCGGGAACGCCCCGACGACGAGACCCCCGACGACGACGAACGACCCGTCGCCGGAGGGACCGCGCGCTCCCACGACTCCCGAGCGGCCAACGAACACCACGACCACGACTCAACTGCCGAACTCCGCGAAGCGAGCGGCCACCCGCGCCCAGATCGCGATCGCCCGCTGGAGCCCGCTGGTCATCGCCGTCGTGCTCATCGTCGTCGGCGCGATCGGCGGCCTGGTGACCGACGACCTGCCGACCGGCCTGATCCTCGGCGCGGTGCTGGCCGTGCTCATCGGGGTGCCGGCCTGGCTCCTCATGCGCTACCTGCTGCGGCACGAGGAGACAAAGCTCGGCTCCCGTCGGTGACGGGAAGGCCCGCGGCTATCGGTGCTCGGGCGGGAGGCCGGTCAGTGCGCCGTCGGGCGATCCGTCGGTGGACCGGTAGCGCCGCAGCGTCCACGGGGCGTCGGCGGGCCGCAGGTCGGCCCACCCCCGCGCGCGGGAGGTCTCGGCGGCGAGCAGGCCGAGCGTCGTGGCGCCGTTGTGGATCCGGCCGTCGAGGACGGCGGCGACGGCGTCGGCGAGCGGCACCCAGCGCGGCACCATCTCGGACTCCTCGTCCTCGCGCTCGTGGCGCTCTCCCGCGGGCACCTCGGTGAGGTCGCGGGCGAGCAGGACGCGGACGCACTCGTTGGTGGCGCCGGGCGAGAGCAGGACGTCGGCGAGGACGTGCCAGCTGCCGGCGCGCAGGTCGGCCTCCTCTGCGAGCTCGCGGCGACCGGCCTCGACCGGGTCCTCGCCGGGGACGTCGAGCAGCCCGGCGGGGATCTCGTGCAGGAACGCGCGCGAGGCGTGCCGGTACTGGGAGACGAGGAGGACCTCGGGGGCGTCGTCGTCGCCCCGCAGGGCCACGATGGCGACGGCGCCGGGGTGGACGAGGTACTCGCGGCGCACCGTCGGCCCGCCGGGGCTCAGCTCGACGGTGTCCCCGACGATGTCGAAGATCCGGCCCTCGAGCAGGCGGTCGGCCTGGACCACGTGGCGCTGGTCGTCGGCGTCGGCGAGGCGCTCACCGGTCACGCGTCGTCCCCGCCCTGAGCCGCACTCTCGACGGAAGAACCGCCGGCCTCGACCGCACTCTCGACGGGAGACGAGGAGCCACCACCCTGACCCGCACTCTCGACCGAGGAGTCGTCGATCTCGAGGAGCCGGGTGGCGCGCTGCCGCTCGACGGCCGCACCGATGAGCCCGGCGAACAGCGGGTGGGCCCGCGTCGGCCGCGACTTGAACTCCGGGTGCGCCTGGGTGGCCACGTAGTAGGGGTGCTGCTCGCGGTCGAGCTCGACGAACTCCACCAGGTTCCCCTCGGGCAGCGTCCCGGTCACCCGCAGGCCGACGCCCTCGAGACGCTCGCGGTAGGCGTTGTTGACCTCGTAGCGGTGCCGGTGCCGCTCGGAGACCTCGGTCGCGCCGTAGGTCTCGGCCACCACGGACCCCGGGGTCAGCGCGGCCTTGTAGGAACCGAGGCGCATCGTGCCACCCATGTCCCCCTCGGCGCCCTCGACGAACCGCACCTGCTCGTCCATCGTCGCGATGACGGGCTCGTCGGTGCCCGGGTGGAACTCCGTCGAGCTGGCGCCCTCGAGACCGAGCAGCGAGCGGGCCGCCTCGATGACCATGCACTGCAGCCCGAGGCAGATGCCGAGCGTGGGCACCTGGTTCTCGCGCGCCCAGGTCAGCGCACCGAGCTTGCCCTCGATCCCGCGCACGCCGAACCCGCCGGGCACGAGCACGGCGTCGACCCCGGACAGGGCCTCGCGCGCGCCCTCGGGGGTGTCGCACCGGTCGGACTCGACCCAGCGGATGTTCGCGTGGGAGCGGTGCTCGAACGCGCCGGCGCGGATGGCCTCGGTGACGGAGAGGTAGGCGTCGGGCAGGTCGATGTACTTGCCGACGAGGGCCACCTCGACGTCGTGCCGCGGGTGGTTGACCCGGTCGAGGAGGCGGTCCCACTCGGTCCAGTCGACGTCGCGGAACGCGAGGCCGAGGCGCCGCACCACGTAGGCGTCGAGGCCCTCGGAGTGCAGCACGCGGGGGATCTGGTAGATCGAGGGGGCGTCGGGGCACTCGACGACGGCCTCACGGTCGACGTCGCACATCGACGCGATCTTGTTCTTCACGCCCTCGGGCAGCGCGCGGTCCGTGCGGCACACGAGCGCGTCGGGCTGGATACCGATCGAGCGCAGCTCGGCCACAGAGTGCTGGGTGGGCTTGGTCTTCAGCTCGCCGGAGGCCGCGATGTAGGGCACGAGCGAGACGTGGAGGAAGAACACGTGCTCGCGCCCGACGTCCTGGCGCACCTGCCGCGCGGCCTCGAGGAACGGCTGGGACTCGATGTCGCCGACGGTCCCGCCGATCTCGGTGATGATGATGTCCGGCGGCTCGCTGCCGTCGGTGGGCGCGGCCTGCGCACGCATCCGCGCCTTGATCTCGTCGGTGATGTGCGGGATGACCTGCACGGTGTCCCCGAGGTACTCGCCGCGCCGCTCGCGCGCGATGACCTCGGAGTAGACCTGGCCGGTGGTCGCGTTCGCGCGGCCCGAGAGCTCGATGTCGAGGAAGCGCTCGTAGTGGCCGATGTCGAGGTCGGTCTCGGTGCCGTCCTCGGTGACGAACACCTCGCCGTGCTGGAACGGGTTCATCGTGCCCGGGTCCACGTTGATGTACGGGTCGAGCTTCTGCATGACGACCCGCAGGCCGCGCGAGCGCAGCAGCCGGCCGAGCGAGGAGGCCGTGAGGCCCTTGCCGAGGGAGGACACCACCCCACCGGTCACGAAGATCTGCTTGGGGACCGAGGTGCCGGGCAGCGGCCGGTGCGAAGTGGGTGCCACGGGCTTCGAGACTAGCAGCGCGTGCCGGGGCCGTAGGCGGACTCGAGCTGGCGGTACAGGTCACCCTCCGTGGGCAGCTCGCCGGACCGCTCGCGCGCGAGGCCCCGCAGCCGGTTCGCGACGTCGGCGTCGAGAAGAACCTGCCCGACGCCGGAGCTCACCTCGGCCGCGTCGCGGCCGGTCAGGAGGGCTGCTCCCCCGACGACGAGACCCGTCCCCCCGACGTCCGTCGCCACGACGGCGGCGCCCGCGTGCATCGCCTCCCCCAGGGAGATCGGCTGCCCCTCCCACACCGAGGTCGAGACGACGACGTCGGCGGCGGCGAGCAGGTCGGGAATGTCCGACCGGGCGCCGAGGACCCGCACGGGCGCGCCGGCCTCGGTCGCGGCGGCGGAGACCTCGGGGCCGAGCGGTCCGCCGCCGGCGATGCACCACTGGGCGGCGGGCGCGCCGTCCTCCCGCGTGGGCAGGAGGTCCTCGGTGAGCGCGGCGGCGTCGACGAGGAGGTCGAGGCCCTTCTGGGGGGCGAGCCGGGCCACGGCGAGGACGAGGCGCTGGCCGTCGAGCAGGCCGAGGTCGCGGCGGACCTGGTCCGCCGGGGTGGTGGCGGGGCGCGGCTCGGGGGCGGGGATGACGGCGACCTCGACGCACCGGGCGCCGAGGCGGCGGGCGCGGTCGGCGAGGTCGGGGGCGACGGGCAGGACGACGTCGGCGCCGCGCGCGACGACCGCCTCGAGCCCGGCGGCGATCGCGCGGACGCGGGCGGACCCGACGGCGAGGTTGTGCTCGGTGACGACGAGGCGGGGGCGGTCGGGCAGCGAGCGGGTCGCGAGGACGGCGGCGGCGCCGGCGCGCAGGCCGTGGGCGTGGACGACATCGGCGCCCGCGGCGAGGTGCCGCAGCCGGCGCACGGTGGCGGCGTCGGCGGCCGAGGGGCGGTCGCGCAGGTCGATGGTGGCGGTGGGGACGGTGGCGCCCGCGACGACGTCGGCCGGGCCGGCCATGCGGACGTCGTGCCCGGCGCCGGTCAGCACGTCGATCGCCTGGGCCACGTGGCGGGCCACGCCCCCGGTGGTCGTGCCGGTCACCTGGAGGATCCTCATGCGTGTCCCTTCCCTGGGTCGGCGGGGCGGTCCGCCTCGTCATCGGTCGCGGAGGTGCGGGGTTCGTCGTCGCGGGTCTCGTCGTCGTGCGAGGTGGTCGCGTCCCCGCCGGTCCCTCTCCCCCGGCGGCGGAGGAGCTGGAGCGCCTGGCGGTCGGCGACGAGCATGACCCCGACCCAGAGAGCGAGCGCCACGAGGCCGCCCGCGAGGACGGCGAGCACCGCCCGGAGCAGGCCGTCGCCGAGCGCGAGGTCGGTGACCCACCGCCCGGCGAGGCCGGCGAGCGCGGCGCCGAGGACGGCCGTCGCGGCGGTGCGGACGAGCCCGGAGAGGGCCGGGCCGCCGAGTGCGCGGGCGAGGCAGATGGCCGCGAGGACCCCGGCGAGCGTCATGCCGGCGCTCGAGGCCGCGGCGAGGAGCGAGAGGAGGGTGCCGCTCGAGGCGCCGGCGGCGGCGAGGCCCGCAACCACGGTGGCGAGGGCGGTGACGAGCCAGCCGACGAGGGCGGGGATCGTGGCGAGGCGGGCGCGATGGACGGCGTAGAGCGAGCGCTGGGCGTGCAGGAGGAGCGCGAAGCCGGGCAGGCCGAGGGCGAGGACGGTGAGGGTGGGGGTCATGCCCGGCATGTCGAACCGGGCGGAGAAGACGGCGGTGACGGCGGGAGCGACGGCCACGAGCGCGCCCGCGCCGAGCGCCCCGGCGGCGACGACGGCACGCGCCGAGCGGGCGACCACGGGGGCGGCGCGGGCCACGGAGTCGGCGGCGAGCTCGGCGATGCGGGGCGCCATGGCCGTGACGAGCGGGACGGCGAGCACCGCGTACGGCAGGAGGTAGGCGGCCTGCGCGTACTGCCACACGTTGTAGCTGCCGGGCACGGCGGAGGTGGCGCGCAGGACCGCGAGGACGGCGACCTGCTGGGCGAGCAGCGCGGTGAGGCCGGCACCGGCGAGGGCGAGGGCGCGGCGGCGCAGGTCGGCGCCGAGCGCGAGCGTGGGGCGCCACCGCAGGCCGAGGCCGCGCAGGGCGAGGGCGGGCGCGAGGCTCATCGCGAGGACGCCGGCGGTGGTGCCCCAGCCGAGGATCGCGACCATCGTGGGGGCGATCGTCGCGGGGTCGTCGGTGGCGGGGCCGCCGAGCAGCCCGACGGCGCCGTACGTCGCGATGACCACGAGCGAGGAGAGCAGGGGGGCGAGGGCCGGCCAGGCGAACCGGTGGTGGGCCTGCGCGACGCCCGTGAGGACCGTGCCCACCCCGTAGAGCGGCACCTGGACGGCGAAGATCCGCAGGAAGGTGGCGGTGAGGTCGAGGCTCTCGGCCGGGGCGTCGGAGCCGAGGAGGAGCCCGGCGAGCGGGCGGGCGAGGACGGCCACGAGGAGGCCGACCGGCGCGAGGATCGCGATCGTCCAGCTGAGCAGGGCGGACGCCCGGCGGCCGGTCTCGTCGCGCAGGCCTTGGGCGAGGGGCGCGGCGAGGAGCGGGACGACGAGGCCGACGAGCGCCCCGCCGGCCGCGATCTCGAAGAGGACGTTGGGGACGGTGTTGGCCTTGGCGTAGGCGTCGGCGGTGGCCGAGCTGCCGAGGACCCAGGACTGGACGAGCCAGCGCGCGAACCCGGCGGCGCGGGAGGCGAGGGTGAGGACGGCGATGAGGCCGGCGGCGCCGAGCGCCCCGGCGAGGACGGGAGAGCCGGCGGTCGTGCGTCGGGACGCCCCCTCGGGGGCGACGTCCGTCGTCGGAGGGTGGCCGGAGCCCGTGCCCGACGTCGATCCGTCGTCGGCGGGTGCGCGCCCGGTCCGTGGCCCGCCCGGGGGGTCCTCGGTGCCCACGGCTCAGGCCGCGCGGCCCGCGCGGTCGATGGCCCGCAGGACGGGCACGGAGTCGATGACGGCGGTGAACGAGATCCGCTCGGAGGCGAGCGTGAGCCCGACGACGGCGCAGAGCGCGATGCCCCGCAGCGCGGCCGACGGGTCCGCCGCGAGCACGACGCCGACGATCGCGCCGAGCGGGTTGGCCCCGGTGTCGCCGAGCATGTCCCGCGCGGCGAGGTCGGCCGGGAGCGTGGCGCCGATGACGCCGAGCGCGCCGGCGGCGAGGGTGGCGCGGCCGGCGGCCGCGTCAGTGGCCCTGGCGGCTGCGGTGGACCTGGGTGCGGTGGAGCCGGCAGCGTCCGGGCCGAGCACCACGGGCGCGAGAGCGACCGGTGCGAGCGCGATCCCGGCCACCTTGAGCGCGCGGCCGGGCCGCAGGTCGAAGAGGTTGGCGAGGTTGGCGCAGCCGGCCACGAGGGCGGCGTCGGCGAGGCGGCCGATGAGCGGCCGCGGGCCCGGGAGCAGCAGGGCGGCCGCGGACGCCCCCGCGCCGACCACCGCGATCTTCAGCGCCCCGGTCGTCACCTCGCCGCGAGCGAGAGCCCCGAGGTGGCCCGTGAGTCCCTTGGCCCGGCCGGTGGGGACGCCGGTGAGGTCCTCGCCGTGGTCGTCGAGGACGCCGGCCGCCGTTGCGGCTCCCCCGGCCGCAGTGGCGGCGAGCGCGAGGCGCGGGCCGACCGGCGTGCAGGGGGCGAGCAGCGGCCCGATCCCGGTGACGGCCGCCCCCGCGGCGAGCCCGCCGAGCAGGGAGACCGGGTCGCCCGCGTGGTTGGTCCGCGTCCACACGTCCGCGCCGCCGGGCGGGCGACGCTCGAGGAGGCGGCGCGCGGCCGCGGAGACGCCGGCACCAAGAGCTGCGGCACCGAGCGCGACGGCCGCAGCGCGCACCCGGCCACCGGCACCTCCACGCGAACCGACGCCGTCACCGCCGCGACCGCCGCGGCCGGCCACCTGGCCGCCCCGTGCCGAGCTCACGACGTCCCGCCCTGGGACGCGCTCTCGCCGGACCCCCCGGTCGGCGACTCCCCGACGGTCGGAGACTCGGGGTCGACCGCGGACGGCTCCCCGTCGGCCAGCCGCTCGGCCGGCGTGGGCGCCGCGGGAGGCAGGACCGCCTCGGCCCCGTCGTCGAACCCGTACTGCTCGACCACTCCGTCGAGCGTGGCGGCCACCGCGAGCGGCGTGAGGACGGCGGAGGAGACAGAGCCGACCGAGTCGACGGTCGTGGCCCCGGGCGCGAGCGAGAGGTCCTCCCGCAGCACGCCGACGAGGTCACGCGTGGACTCGGCGGACCCGACGAGCACGAGCGGCCCCTCGTCCGCCATCGCGCCGTACGCCTGGAGCGCGGTGATGTGCGCGATGCGCTGCTCGGCGGCCTCGGCCTGGACGTCCGGGGTGCCGTCCTCGTCGGAGTCCTCGGCGGGGTCCCCCTCGGGCTCCGGCTCGGCGCGGGCGCCGACGATGACGAGGATGTCGGCGCGGTCCTCCGGGTCCGTCTGAAGGCTGACGAGGTCGGAGCCGGTGCCGAGGATGCGGTCGAGGATCTCGCCGTCGGCCGCCACGTCGTCGATCGCGCCCGTCTCGTCGTGGCCCACGGTCAGGGCGTCGGCGATCGCGCCGCCGAGCACGGCGACCGGGTCGTCGTCCGGGTCGGCGTCGGGGGCGACCTGCTCGACGAGGTCGATGCGCTCGTCGCCCATCGACGGGGTGGTCAGGGCCTCGGACAGGACGCCCTCGACCACGATGTCGGCGCCGGCGGCGGTGAGCGACTCCTCCACGGCGGTGAAGTCGTCGCCGTTGGCGCCGGGGGTGGACAGCAGGGCGACCCGCCCGCCGTCGAGGGTGCCCTCGACGAGTCGCGGCCCGCCCTGCTCGAGCAGGGTGTTGACCGAGTCGAGGTCGCCCTGCGTCTGGGTCAGCTCCTCGCGCATGGCCTCGCGGTCGGCGCGCAGGTCCTGGACCTGGCCGCGCAGCGTGTCGCCGAGGGCGCCGCCGAGCGGTCCCGCGCCGAGCAGGATGCCCACGGCCAGCGCCATGAACACCGCGATCAGCGAGACCACGTGGAACTTGAAGTCGATCATGCGTCTCCCCCGCTACCGGTCGTGCGCACCGTGCGCGTGCCCACGAGGGCCGAGTTCACCCAGCCCATGCTCACCCGGACCCGAACAGCGAGCGCACCCACGCCACGAGGTCGCCCCAGCGCGTGGCGGCGAGCTCGAGGAACGCCTGGCCCGCCGTCGTGGCGAGCACGGCGGCGCCCAGGGCGAGCAGGCCCGCGAGGACGAGCAGCACGAGGAGCCAGCCGGAGATGCGCGTGCGGTAGAGCCGGGAGACGCCCTTGGCGTCGATGAGCTTGGAGCCCACCCGCAGGCGGGTGAGGAAGGTCGACGCCATGCCGGCGCGCCCCTTGTCGAGGAACTCGTTGAGCGTGTTGTGCGTGCCGACGGCCACGATGACGCTCGCGCCCTTCTCGTCGGCGAGCAGCATGGCGACGTCCTCGGACGTGCCGGTGGCGGGGACCACCACGTGGTCGACCCCGAGCTCCTCGACGCGGGCCTGGCCGGGCGCGCGGCCGTCGCGGTAGGCGTGGACGAGGATCTCCGCGCCGGAGCGCAGCGCCTCGTCGGACACGGAGTCCATGTCCCCGACGATCATGTCGAGCCGCAGCCCGAACTCGAGCACCGCGTCGGCCCCGCCGTCGACCCCCACGATGAGCGGGCGGAACTCCCGCACGTAGGGCCGCAGCATCGCGAGGTCCTCCTTGTAGTGGTACCCGCGCACCACGATGAGGACGTGCCGGCCGTCGAACACGGTGCGCACCGCGGGGATCCCGATGCCGTCGATGATGAGGTCCTGCTCGAGCTCGACGTACTCCATCGTGTTCGTCGCGAACTTCTTCAGCTGCTCGGAGATCCCGGCCCGCGCCCGCCGCTGGTCCTCGGCGATCGTCGCGTCGTCCTGGACCACGCCGCGGCCCACGAGCTCGCCGCCGGAGTGGATCGACCCGTCGGGGTGGACATCGACCTGCGAGCCTTCGGAGAGTTCCATCAGGTGCTCGCCGACGTCGTCGACCAGCACGATGCCGGCCTCGACGAGGATCGACGGCCCCGCGTTGGGGTAGCGCCCGGAGGTGGACTCGGCGGCGTTGAGGACGGCCACGGGGCGGGCGGCCACGAGGGACTCGGCGGCGACCCGGTCGATGTCGACGTGGTCGATGACGGCCACGTCGCCGTGGCGCAGGCGGGACGTCAGGCGCTTCGTGCGGGTGTCCACGCGGGCGGGTCCCGCCACTCCCACGGGGTCGGCGGACGATCGCCGCGCCGGTCGCTGGAAGAGCCTCACCGCGTCATGGTGACACGCCGGCCAGCGAGAGCAGCTCTGCCGCGTGTGCGCGCGCCGCGTCGGAGTCATCCTGACCTGCGAGCATGCGGGCCAGCTCGACGACCCTCGCGTCCCCGTGCGCCCGCACCACGTCGGTGACGCCGTCCTCCCCGCGGGTGACGACGAGGTGGTCGGTGGCGAACGCGGCGACCTGGGCGAGGTGGGTGACGACGACGACCTGGTGGCGCTCGGCGAGCCCCGCGAGGCGGCGGCCGACCTCGACGGCTGCGCGGCCGCCGACCCCGGCGTCGACCTCGTCGAACACGAACGTGCGGGCCTCGCCGCCGGCCTCGGTGGCGAGGCAGACCTCGAGGGCGAGCATGACGCGGGAGAGCTCACCGCCCGACGCCGCCTGGCCGAGCGGGCGGGCGGGCGCGCTCGGGTGGGTGGCCAGGGTGAGGACGACCTCCTCGGCACCGTGCGGGCCGGGCTCGGGAAGCTCCTGCAGGTCGATGCCGAGGCGGGCGCCGGGCATGGCCAGGCCCGTGAGCTCGGCGTCGACGGCGGCGGTCAGCCGCTCGGCGGCTGCCCTCCGGGAGGCGGTGAGCGCGGTGGCGGCGCGCTCGCGGGCGGCCTCCGCCTCGGTGACGGCGGCGGCGAGGGCCTCGGGCTCGGCGGCCGGGCCGTCGATCTGCGCGAGGCGGAGGGCGGCCCGCTCGGCCTGCTCGAGGGCCTCGTCGACTCCCCCGACCCCGAGGTCGCGGATGAGGCGGCCGAGCTCGGCGCGGCGGGCGTGCACGGTGTCGAGCGCAGAGGGGTCGGCGTCGAGCCCGTCGAGGTAGCCGGCGAGCTCGACCGCCGCGTCGTCGAGCAGCGGGCCGACGGCGGCGACCCGCTCGGCGAGCGCGGCCAGGGCCGGGTCGTGGCCGCTCGCGGCGGCCAGGGCGTGGGCGGCCTGGGCGACGAGCGCCGAGGCCCCCGGGGTCGCGCTGTCCTCGTCCCCGGCGACGGCGCCGCGTGCCTCGGTCGCGGCGGTCCGTAAGGCCTCGGCGTGCTCGAGGCGCAGGGAGGCGGCGCGCAGCTCCTCGTCCTCGCCCGGGCTGGGGTCGGCGGCGGCGACGAGCTCGGCGACCCGGGTCAGCGCGGCGATCTCCGCGAGGCGGCGGCCCTCGTCGGCGGTGCGCTCCTCGAGGGCGGCCCGCGCGGCGACGACGGCCGCGTGGGCCTCGGCCGCGGCGGTGACGAGCGCCAGGTGGTCGGCGCCGCCGAAGGTGTCGAGGGCGGCGCGCTGCCGGGCGGGCTCGCGCAGGCGGAGCTGGTCGGCCTGGCCATGGACGGTGACGAGGCCGTCCCCGATGTCGGTGAGCAGGGCGGCGGGCACGGTGCGGCCGCCGGCGTGGGCGCGGGAGCGGCCCTGGGCGGAGACGGTGCGGGCCACAAGGAGGACGTCGTCGTCGAGCTCGGCCCCGGCATCCGCCGCAAGGTCGCGGGCCGGCGCATCGTCGGGGACGGACCACTCCCCCTCGACGACGGCGCGCTCCGCCCCGTGCCGCACGATCGCTGGATCCGCCTTGTGCCCGAGGAGGAGCCGCAGCGAGGAGAGGACCATCGTCTTGCCCGCGCCGGTCTCGCCGGTCAGGGCGGTCAGGCCCGGGCCGAGGTCGAGGTGGGCGCGGGCGATGACGCCGAGGTCCTCGATGCTCACGCGCTCGATCACGGGGCCGCCCCCTGGTCCGGTGCGGCGGGGACGCCGTCCTGATCCGGACTATCGACACCGGGTGAGCCCTCGACACCTGGTAAGCCCTTGCCCGTGTCCTCCTGCTGGGCCGCACTGTCGACACCGGGTGAGCCTTCGACACCGGACGCGCTCGAGCCCTGGTCCTGGGGGGACGCGGTCATGAGTCCGCCGCGCCAGCCGGTGACCGGGAGGTCGAACTTGGCCACGAGCCGCCCGGAGAAGGGCGCCTCGCTCAGCAGCGCGAGGAGTGCCGGTCGCGTGCCGCGGCGGACCTCGATGCGCGAGCCGGGCGGGGCCTCGATCGTGCGCCGCCCGTCGCACCGCACGACGGCCGTCCCGCGCGCCTCGGCGAGGATCTCGACCTCGAGCACGGACTCGCGGCCCACGACCATCGGCCGAGTGAACAAGGCGTGCGCGGCCACGGGCACCACGAGCAGCGCCTCGAGGCCGGGCCAGACGATCGGCCCGCCCGCGGAGAAGGCGTAGGCGGTCGAGCCGGTGGGCGTGGCGAGGACGACGGCGTCGCAGGCGAACGTCGACAGCCCGCGACCGTCGACCCCGAGCGCGGCCTCGACCATCCGGCCCTCGGGCCCCTTCTCGACCGCGGCCTCGTTGAGGGCCCACCCGTGGTGGGTGGCGCCGTCGGGCGTGCGGACCGTGACGTCGACGGTCATGCGCTCCTCGACCAGGTAGTCGCGAGCGACGATGCGGCGCACGACCTCCGGCAGCGCCTCGGGCTCGGCCTCCGCGAGGAAGCCGACGTGACCGAGGTTGACGCCGAGCACGGGCACGCCGTGCGGGCGCGCGAGCTCGGTGCCGGTGAGGATCGACCCGTCGCCGCCGAGGACCACGACGAGCTCGGCCCCCTCGACCATGGTGTCCGGCCGGGGCTCGGCGTCGCTCGCGGGGCTGACGGCGCGCACGGACAGCCCGGCCGAGGTCAGTCCCTCGTGCACGGACGTCGCGGCCGCGTGCGCGTCGGGCCGGGTGGGGTGGTAGAGCAGGACGACCTCGCGCGCGCCGCCGCGGGCGGTCTCGCTGGCCCGGTGCTTGGGGGGTTCCGTCATCGTGCGGCCTCCTTCCCGGCGGGTCCCTCGGCGACGGCGGCGCGCGCGGCCTCGGTCAGCGCGTCGCCGGTGAGGGGCTGCTCCGCGTCGCGGCGCAGCGCGACGAAGTACTCGACGTTCCCGGCCGGCCCGGGCAGGGGGCTCGGGACGATCGCCCACGTGTCGAGGCCGAGGGTCTGCGCGGAGCGCGCGACGTCGACCACGGTGGCCGCCCGCTGCTCCGGGTCCCGGACGACTCCCCCGGTGCCGAGCGCGTCCTTCCCGACCTCGAACTGGGGCTTGACCATGAGCAGGAGATCGGCGTCGTCCGAGGCGGCGCCCGCCAGAGCGGGCAGGACGAGTCCGAGGGAGATGAAGGACAGGTCCCCGACGACGAGGCTCGGCGCCGGTGCGACCGCCGCCGGGTCCAGGGTGCGGACGTTCGTGCGCTCGAGGACGGTGACGCGGTCGTCGGTGCGCAGGGACCAGGCGAGCTGCCCGTACCCGACGTCGACGGCGACGACCTCGGCCGCCCCGCGGCGCAGGAGGACGTCGGTGAAGCCGCCCGTGGACGCGCCGGCGTCGAGGCAGCGCCGCCCGGTCGGGTCGATCGGGGTGCCGCGCGCGGCGAGAGCGTCGAGGGCGCCGACGAGCTTGTGGGCGCCGCGGGAGACGTAGTCGTCGACCTGCTCGCTCTCGCGCACGACGATCGCCTGCGCGGGGTCGACCTGACGTGCCGGCTTGACCACGGATTCGCCGTCGAGCGTGACCCGGTGGGCCACGATGAGCTCTGCGGCGTGCTGGCGCGAGCGGGCGAGCTTGCGGCGGACGAGCTCGGCGTCGATGCGCGTCAGGCGCGCCACCTCAGCCGCCGTCCTGGGCCAGTCGGGCCTGGAGCGTGCCGTGCAGGGCCTCGAGGGCGTCCGCCTGGGCGTCGAGGTCCCGCTCGGCGAGGTCCGCGGGCAGGCGGTCGTCGCCGCGGACGGACGCGGGGGTGGGCCGGGGCTGCTCGCTCATCCGGGCCAGGTTATCGCCGCTCGACCACCAGCTCGGGGACCACCTGTGGATCCAGCGGCGCGCCCGCGTCGGCGGAGGCCCAGGCGGCGGCCGCGAGGGCGCGGTAGCCGTCGAGGCTGACGGTGACCGGCGCGGGGGGCGCGCTGCCTGCGGGCGTGCCGAGCGGGGTGGCGGTGCCGGTCCCGTCGTCGAGGTGGAGGACGCCGTCGGCGACGTGCGCGTGGGCGCTGCCGGCCGTCCAGACGGTCGAGGCGGCGGTGGCCGAGTCGGTGCCGGCCGTGTCAGCGCCATCCGATCCGCCTGCGGTCGACCCCGTGACCTCGGGGTGCGCCACGAGGAGGTCGCGCAGGTCGATCGCGAGGTAGGTGGGTCGCTCGATCGGGTCGGCGAGGACGACGTTGCGCGCGTCGTCGACCCCGGTGAGCACGTGCAGCGACGCCATGCCCGCGGACACGGCGCCGCGGATGTCGGTGTCGAGCCGGTCGCCGAGGATGATCGGCGCGGTGCCGCCGGCGCGGCGGGCGGCCGTCTCGAAGATCTCGGGCTCCGGCTTGCCCGTGGAGATCGGCTGCGAGCCGGACACGCGCGCGACGACGTCGACGAACGCGCCGTTGCCGGGGGCGATCCCACCGGGCTTGGGGATGCTGAAGTCGAGGTTGGTGGCGATGTGGGCCGCGCCCCGCTCGATCGCGTAGCAGGCCTCGGCGAGCGGGCCCCAGGACAGGTTCGGGTCCCAGCCCTGGATGACGGCGACCGGCTCGTCGTCGGCCGCCTCCACGATCCGCATGCCGCGCTCGGCGACCGCGGTGCGCAGCCCGGCGCCGCCGACCACGAGGATCGGCGAGCCCTCCGGGAAGCGCTCCGCGAGCAGGGCCGCGCCGGCCTGGGCGGCGGTGACGACCTCGTCCGGCTCGGTCGCGATGCCGAGCTCGGTGAGGTGATCCGCCACCGTGCCCGGCTCGCGCGAGGCGTTGTTGGTGACGAAGCGGGCGGCCAGCCCGCCTTCGCGCGCCGCGGTGAGCGACTCCGCGGCGTGCTCCACGGGGTCGTCGCCCCGGTAGCAGACGCCGTCGAGGTCGATGAGCGCGACGTCGTGCGCGAGGTGCAGGGGCTGGTCGGATCCGCGAAGAGTCACCGGTCCATCGTGCCTGAACCCCGCTCCTCGTCCGCGGGGCGTTCGTCCTGCGGTCCGTCGCCGCCCAGGTCGAACCCGAGGTCGAGCATCCCCTGCTCCGCCTCAGGCTCGGCCTCAGCGTCGTGCTCGGCCTCAACTACGGGCACATGGTCGGCCTCTGCGTTGACCTCAGAGACCGGCTCGTCCTCAGCGTTCTCCTCGGACGTAGGCACCGACTCGACGTCCGCCTCAGGCTCGGCAACCGGCTCCGAATCGGCCTCGGGCTCACCCAGGCGCCCAGCCTCGGCCTCGGGAACCGGCTCCGAATCGGCCTCAGCGGACTCCTCGGACTCGAGCTCCGGTCCACCGGTGTCCTCGTCGCCCGTAGGCGTGGACGACGACTCCTCGGTCGAGTCCTCGTCCGCGGCAGTCGAGTCACCCTCGGCATCGGGCTCGACGGTCTCCTGCGGCGCCGCCGGGCGCGCCGGCGGCTCGTCGTCGATGTCCTCGGGCTGGAGGTCGATGACATCGAAGGAGTCGCTGGCGTCGTCCGTGGGCACGGTGATGCGGCCTCGGAGCTCGGTGGCCTCGTCGGAGCGCCCGACCTCGTCAAGGCGGTCGGCGATCACGGAGTCCAGACGGGACCTGATCGCCGGGTCCTTGATCGCGTCCAGCTGGACGGTGCGCAGGATGAGGAGTCCTGCCTCGTTCTCGCCGAGGTCCGCGCGCGCCCCCGAGGCGACGATCGCTAGCTCGGCCTTCTCAGCGTCCGAGAGCACGGTCGTGTCGGTCTCCGCGATGACACTCAGTGCCCGCTCGGGCCGGCCGAGGCCGCGCTCGCAGTCGGCCTCCATCA
The DNA here is from genome assembly GCF_049856295.1 of Georgenia sp. Z1344. Lineage (GTDB taxonomy): Bacteria > Actinomycetota > Actinomycetes > Actinomycetales > Actinomycetaceae > JB111. Next base: position 46,088 of record NZ_JBNDMZ010000017.1, read on the forward strand.
CGCGGTGGTCGTCCCGGCCGGCCAGGCGGCGTACGGCGCGCAGCTCCTTGAGGGCCTCCGCGAACCGGCCGGTGGCATACGCGGTGATGGCGACGGCCTCGCGAGCCGTGGCCACGCGGCCCGCACCTCGGCCGGCAGCCTGGGCGTGCTCGTAAGCGCGCTCGGGGTCGTCGTCGAGCAGGACGCCCGCCATCACGAGGTGGCGCGCAACCGTGTCCCCGTTGGTCTTCGAGAGCGTGAGGAGCTCGCGGCGCGCGTCGCGGTCGAGCATCTGCGCGGTGATGTCCTCGGGGATGTCCGGCGCCTGCGGGCCGGCCGCACGACGCTCCTGACCCGGGCGACCGTGGCCGACCTGGCGGTCGTTCCGGTCGTCGCGCCGCCCGCGGTCGAAGGAGCGCTCGCCATCGCGACGGGGTCCCCGGTCACCTCGGTCGCCGTAGGAACGCTCGCCGTCACGCCGGGGCGGTCGGTCGTCCCAGCGGCGGCCGCCACCCTGCGGTCGGTCACCGTCACGACGAGGACCCCGGTCATTGCGATCCCCGTAGGAACGCTCGCCATCGCGACGCGGGGGACGGTCCTCCCATCGACGGCCGCCACCCTGGGGGCGGTCACCGTCTCGACGGGGACCGCGGTCACCACGGTCATTCCGGTCGCCGTAGGAACGATCACCATCGCGACGGGGCGGGCGCTCCTCCCAGCGGCGGCCGCCACCCTGCGGTCGGTCACCGTCACGACGGGGACCCCGGTCACCGCGATCATCACGATTGCCGTAGGAACGATCACCATCGCGACGGGGCGGGCGCTCCTCCCAGCGGCGGCCGCCACCCTGCGGTCGGTCACCGTCCCGGCGAGGACCACGGTCGTTGCGATCCCCGTAGGAACGCTCGCCATCGCGACGAGGCGGGCGATCCTCCCACCGACGACCGCCACCCTCGGGGCGGTCTCCGTCCCGGCGAGGACCACGGTCGTTGCGATCCCCGTAGGAACGCTCGCCGTCACGGCGAGGCGGGCGATCCTCCCACCGACGACCGCCACCCTGCGGACGGTCACCATCACGGCGAGGACCACGGTCATCACGATTGCCGAATGAGCGCTGGTCACCGTCATGACGAGGGGGACGGTCCTCCCACCGGCGGCCACCCCGCTGTGCACCGCCACGTGAGCTCGACTGACGACGCTGGTCGTCGTTCCGTCCGCGCTGCGAACCGTTCGACCGATCGGGTCGGCGGTCGTTGTCGTCTGGGGTCTCGCTCACTCTGTTCTCCTGTCGAAGCTGACGCGGTCCTGCTTCACCAGACACGGCCGGCACTCTCGGGTGGAGCGCTCGACGCCGGATCTCGTCTGCCCGCGAACCCCGAACACTACGGGAGGCGGCACGCGCACAGAAGGACGACCGACGGTGACGCTGGCTCCACATTCGGCCCGCACAGACGCTCTCGTCCTGATCGACGTCAACGTTGGACCACGAAGCACTCCGTGTGACCGACACAAAAGTACGGAGAAACGCGAAAGGCCCCCACCTGGTGGTGGGGGCCTTTCGGTAATGGTGTGTACGGCGGTGTCCTACTCTCCCGCACGGTCTCCCGTGAAGTACCATCGGCGCTGAGGGGCTTAGCTTCCGGGTTCGGAATGGGACCGGGCGTTTCCCCCTCGCTATTGCCGCCGTAACCTGGCGGAACCAATCATCCAATTATCAACCCCAACAAACCAGCCTTCCCCCGATCGGGGTGGCCTGGTCTGGGGGTGGGTGGTTCCAGAACCGTACAGTGGACGCGCAATGTTGATGTGTTGTGCTCATTGTTCTCAACAGCCACCACACACAGTTCGTGTGGGGTGTGGTGTTGGAAGTTGTCGGCCAATTAGTACCGGTCAGCTTCACGACTTTCGCCGCTTCCACATCCGGCCTATCAACCCCATGGTCTATAGGGGGCCTTCCCACCAAAGGTGGTGGAAACCTCATCTTGAAGCAGGCTTCCCGCTTAGATGCTTTCAGCGGTTATCCCTCCCGAACGTAGCCAACCAGCCATGCTCCTGGCGGAACAACTGGCACACCAGAGGTTCGTCCGTCCCGGTCCTCTCGTACTAGGGACAGCCCTTCTCAAGTTTCCTGCGCGCGCAGCGGATAGGGACCGAACTGTCTCACGACGTTCTAAACCCAGCTCGCGTACCGCTTTAATGGGCGAACAGCCCAACCCTTGGGACCTACTCCAGCCCCAGGATGCGACGAGCCGACATCGAGGTGCCAAACCATGCCGTCGATATGGACTCTTGGGCAAGATCAGCCTGTTATCCCCGGGGTACCTTTTATCCGTTGAGCGACGGCGCTTCCACAAGCCACCGCCGGGTCACTAGTTCCGACTTTCGTCCCTGCTCGACATGTCTGTCTCGCAGTCAAGCTCCCTTGTGCACTTGCACTCAACACCTGATTGCCAACCAGGCTGAGGGAACCTTTGAGCGCCTCCGTTACTCTTTAGGAGGCAACCGCCCCAGTTAAACTACCCACCAGGCAATGTCCCTGATCCGGATCACGGACCGAGGTTAGACGCTAGTAACGACCAGAGTGGTATTTCAACGATGACTCCACACACACTGGCGTGCATGCTTCACAGTCTCCCACCTATCCTACACAAGCCGTAACCAACACCAATACCAAGCTATAGTAAAGGTCCCGGGGTCTTTCCGTCCTGCTGCGCGTAACGAGCATCTTTACTCGTAATGCAATTTCGCCGAGTTCATGGTCGAGACAGCGGAGAAGTCGTTACGCCATTCGTGCAGGTCGGAACTTACCCGACAAGGAATTTCGCTACCTTAGGATGGTTATAGTTACCACCGCCGTTTACTGGGGCTTAAATTCTGAGCTTCACCCCAAAGGGTTGACCCGTCCTCTTAACCTTCCAGCACCGGGCAGGCGTCAGTCCGTATACATCGTCTTGCGACTTCGCACGGACCTGTGTTTTTAGTAAACAGTCGCTTCTCCCTGGTCTCTGCGGCCCGCCAGGCTCACACCCGCAAGTGGTGATCACCCATAGGGCCCCCCTTCTCCCGAAGTTACGGGGGCATTTTGCCGAGTTCCTTAACCATGATTATCTCGATCGCCTTAGTATTCTCTACCTGACCACCTGAGTCGGTTTAGGGTACGGGCGGCTAGTCCCTCGCGTCGAGGCTTTTCTTGGCAGCAGAGGATCACCACTTTCCACCATACGGTGTCATCATCCGGCCTGAGGCAATATGAGACACGGATTTACCTGTGTCTCGCCCTGCACCCTTGAACGATCCAAGCCATTAGGATCGCGCGGCTACCTTCCTGCGTCACCCCTGTTAATACGCTTACCTACTACCGGATCGGGTCCCACGCGCCCCACCATCTCGCCCCGAAGGGCAATGACGGTGGTTTGGGTGGTTAGCATCACCGGACTCGGTATGGGCGGTCCTTCGCCGGTCACGGGAATATCAACCCGTTGTCCATCGACTACGCCTGTCGGCCTCGCCTTAGGTCCCGACTAACCCAGGGCGGATTAACCTGGCCCTGGAACCCTTGGTCATTCGGCGGACGGGGTTCTCACCCGTCATTCGCTACTCATGCCTGCATTCTCACTCGCGTAGGATCCACCACTGGGTCACCCCGCAGCTTCACCTCCCACGCGACGCTCCCCTACCCACCACAACCCCTGAACCAAGGCTAGGGACATGCTGTGGTGCCACGGCTTCGGCGGTGTGCTTGAGCCCCGCTACATTGTCGGCGCGGAATCACTTGACCAGTGAGCTATTACGCACTCTTTCAAGGATGGCTGCTTCTAAGCCAACCTCCTGGTTGTCACTGCAACTCCACATCCTTTCCCACTTAGCACACGCTTAGGGGCCTTAGCCGATGATCTGGGCTGTTTCCCTCTCGACTACGAAGCTTATCCCCCGCAGTCTCACTGCCACGCTCACACTTACCGGCATTCGGAGTTTGGCTGACGTCAGTAACCTTGTAGGGCCCATCGGCCATCCAGTAGCTCTACCTCCGGCAAGAAGCACGCAACGCTGCACCTAAATGCATTTCGGGGAGAACCAGCTATCACGAAGTTTGATTGGCCTTTCACCCCTACCCACAGGTCATCCCCTCAGTTTTCAACCTAAGTGGGTTCGGTCCTCCACACGCTCTTACACGTGCTTCAACCTGCCCATGGGTAGATCACTTCGCTTCGGGTCTAGAACGCGCGACTAATGCGCCCTGTTCGGACTCGCTTTCGCTACGGCTTCCCCACACGGGTTAACCTCGCCACACGCCACTAACTCGCAGGCTCATTCTTCAAAAGGCACGCCGTCACCCCAACAACGGAGGCTCCGACGGATTGTAAGCATCCGGTTTCAGGTACTATTTCACTCCCCTCCCGGGGTACTTTTCACCTTTCCCTCACGGTACTAGTCCGCTATCGGTCACCAGGTAGTATTTAGGCTTAGCAAGTGGTCTTGCCAGATTCACACCGGATTTCACGGGCCCGGTGCTACTCGGGAACACACCCACACCACACACGCCACGGTACGCCTACAGGGGTCTCACCCTCTACGCCAGGCCTTCCCAGACCTTTCAGCTCCCATAGCACTGCACAGTGCTCCTTCCGGCAGGAAGGAACGGACATGCCCCACAACCCCGCACGCACAACGCCTGCCGGCTATCACGCACGCACGGTTTAGCCTCATCCGCTTTCGCTCGCCACTACTCACGGAATATCTCTTCCTGCGGGTACTGAGATGTTTCACTTCCCCGCGTTCCCTCACACGCCCTATACATTCAGGCGCGCGTGACCACCCATGACGGTGGCCGGGTTCCCCCATTCGGACATCCACGGATCACAGCTCGTTTGCCAGCTCCCCGCGGCTTATCGCAGGCTACAACGTCCTTCATCGGCTCCTGGTGCCAAGGCATCCACCGAATGCTCTTAAAAACTTCCAACCACCACCACACAACC
>NZ_JBNDMZ010000018.1:0-28712 GCF_049856295.1 Georgenia sp. Z1344
TGGTCGTTCCGCTCGTGGGTGTGACTCGGCGAACCGCAGACCCCTTGTTGGGGGTGTCTGGAGATTGATCTGTCCGCCCATGGGTGGGGTGGCCGGCACCGTCCTGGCCCATCTCGGAGACCTGATCAGAAGGTTGTCCGCCACTGGTGTGGCGTGACTCGTCACAGTGTTGTCCCGAGGTGACTCCTACCCAGAACGGCACCGGCCACCAGCGACCAGACCATCCACTCATTGGTAGGAAGGACACCAGGCCGCTATGGCTATCGTCGCGCACTCCCATCCGTTCGTCATCGGGGTCGACACCCACGCCCAGACCCATTCGTTGGCGGTGCTGGCCGCCCGCGGCGAGCTGATCGATTCTGCCCAGTTCCCGACCACGCCTGCGGGCATGGCCCGCGCGATCGCCTGGGCCGCTCGCCGCACCGGGGCCGATATGGCCGCGTTGTGGGTCATCGAGGGCGCCGCGTCCTACGGCGCGACCCTGGCCGGCGTTGTCCAGGACGCCGGCTATCAGGTCGTGGAGGCCGCGCGGATGAACCCGCGCGGGAACCGGGGCGTGGGTAAGTCCGATGCCCTGGATGCCTACCGCATCGCGGCCGCCGTCCTCCCGCTTCAGGTCAGCCGGCTGCGGCACCTCCGCGCCGCTAGTGGGGTCCGGGCCGCGCTGCGGGTCCTGCTCACCGCCCGCGAGCAGATGAACAGCGAACGTACCGCGGCCACGAACGCGCTGACCGCGCTGCTGCGCGTCAGCGACCTGGGTATCGATGCGCGCCGGGCCCCGGGCAAGAAGGTGATCGCCATGATCAGCCGGTGGCGCGAGCGCGATGAGGACATCGCCACCGCGACCGCCCGCAGCGAGGCCGTCCGCCTGGCCGCCCAGATCCTGGCCCTGGACGTCGAGCTCGCCACGAACAAGAAGCGCATCACCGTTCTGGTCAAGTCCAGCCTGGCCGCGCCGCTGCTCGAGATGCATGGTGTCGGGCCGATCACCGCGGCCGTGTCACTGACCGTGTTCTCCCACCCGGGCCGGTTGCGTTCCGAGGCCGCGTTCGCGGCCCTGGCCGGGGTCAGCCCGATCCCGGCCTCCTCGGGCAACACCGTGCGACACCGCCTCAACCGCGGGGGCGACCGGCAACTCAACCGCGTCCTGCATACCGCGGTCGTGACCCGGATGAGTCACGACCCCGAGACCCGCGCCTACGTCGAACGCCGCGCCGGCGAGCACCGCACCAAGGCCGAGATCCGCCGCTGCCTCAAGCGCTACCTCGCCCGCCGCATCTACCGCACCCTCAACAGCACCCCCGAACCCACCATGGCCGCTTGACGAAACATAGAAGGATCAATCTCGACGAGAGGGGCGGTCGGCGGGTCGGGCTTGACACGCGGGCTCGCCGTCCGCACCATACTGACACCTGAATCACTCGTCAGGTTCTGCGGTCGGACAGCCCCCGTCGGTCCGCACCTCTCCACCAACGAAGGCGGAATCATGCGAGTAGGCACGAAGATCCTGGCCCTGGCTGCGGGCGTCGCGACCGCGACCGCTCTCGCCGCGTGCGCCCCCAGCGAGGACGACGCCGAGGCGGACGGCGGTTCCGAGTCCGGCGGCGAGTCGGGATCCGGCGGCGGCGAGGCCACGGGCGACCCCGTCCCCGTCGCGCTCATCACCTCGACCACCGGCCCCCTGGCCGCCTACGGCGAGGCGTTCGTCGACGGCTTCGAGGCCGGCCTCGACTACGCCACCGACGGCACCGGCGTCGCGGGCGGCCACGAGATCGAGGTCGAGATCCTCGACGACGCCGGCGTGGTCGACACCGCGCTCGGTCACACCCGCGACGTCATCGGCGCGGGCACGCAGATCATCACCGGCACGGCGTCGTCGGGCATCGCCCTCGCGCTCGCCGAGCAGGCCGAGCAGAACCAGATCCTCTACGTCTCCGGCCCTGCCGCGGCGGACCCCGTCACCGGCATCAACGAGTACACCTTCCGCTCGGGCCGCCAGTCGCTGCAGGACGTGGCCACGGCCGGCCAGTTCACGGACGTCGACGGCCAGACCGTGGTCGTCCTCGCGCAGGACAACGCGTTCGGACAGGGCAACGTCGCCGCCGTCGCGGCCGTGCTCGGCGAGCAGGGCGCAGAGGTCGTGCCCGTGCTCGTGCCCGAGGACGTCACCGAGTTCACGCCGTTCACCACGCAGATCCAGGGCGAGGAGCCGAACATGGTGTTCGTCGCCTGGGCGGGCGCCACCTCCGGCGCCATGTGGCAGTCGCTCTCGCAGCAGGGCGTCCTCGAGTCGACCACGGTCGTCACCGGACTCGGCGACGTCTCGACCTACAACGCCTTCGGCGACGGCTCGGGCGAGATCGACTTCCTCAACCACTACTTCGCGGGCGCCGGCGGCAACGACATCGAGGCCGCGATGATCGAGCACGTCGAGGCGGCCGGCGGCACCGTCGACCTCTTCACGCCGGACGGCTTCACGGCCGCCCAGATGATCGTCCAGGCCATCGAGGAGGGCGCGGCCGACGACGTCGACGCGATGGTCTCCGCCCTCGAAGGCTGGGAGTTCGAGGGCCCGAAGGGCGACTACTCGATCCGCCCGGAGGACCACGCGCTGCTGCAGCCGATGTTCCACGCCCACCTGGTCGACCAGGACGGCGAATGGGTCCCCGAGCTCGTCGACACGATCTCCGCCGAGGACGCGGCCCCGCCCGTGGCCGAGGGTTCCTGACCGACCGCGTCGGGGGCGGCGCAGCACAGCGCGCCGCCCCCGTCCCGCGCCCTCCCCGTACCCGCCAGAGAGGCAGCCGATGAGCACCCCCACGGACTCCGGTCCGGACACCGATCCGTACGCTGCACCGACCACACCGGACGACGTCGCCCTGCGCGTGGCCGGCCTCTACTTCCAGGTCGGCGGCGCGAAGATCCTCACGGACATCGACCTCGACGTCCCGCGCGGCCAGATGCTCGGGGTCATCGGCCCCAACGGCGCCGGCAAGACCACGCTGTTCAACATGATCTCGGGGATCCACCGGCCCACCGCGGGCCGGATCCTGCTCGACGGCACGGACATCACCCGCGCCCGCGTCCACACCCGCGCCCGGGCCGGGATCGGCCGGACCTTCCAGACCTCGAGCCTGTTCCCCGCGCTCACCGCACTGGAGAACGTGCGCCTCGCGGCCCAGACCTCGATGGGCGGCGGCCTGTCGGTGCTGCGCTTCCCCACCCGGAACGACGCCGCCGCCAAGGTCGCGCTCGACCGCCTCGACGAGGTCGACCTCGGGCACCGCTCGGCGGTCACCGCCGGCGGCCTGTCCCACGGCGACAAGCGCAAGCTCGAGATCGCCGTGCTCCTCGCGATGGAGCCGAAGGTCATCCTGCTCGACGAGCCGATGGCCGGCGTCTCCCGCTCCGACGTCCCCTCGCTGGTGGAGGTCATCCGACGGCTGCACCGCACCCGCTCGACCACGGTCCTCATGGTCGAGCACCACGTCGACGTCGTCATGGGCCTCGTCGACCGCGTCGCGGTCCTCCACCAGGGCTCGGTGCTCGCCGTCGACGAACCGGAGACGATCATGAACGACCCCCGCGTGAAGTCCGCCTACCTCGGAGGTGCCGCATGAGCGCGGTCCTCACGGTCGAGAAGCTGCGCGCCCACATCGGTGGCCAGCAGGTCGTCGAGTCCGTCTCCTTCGAGGTGCCCGCCACCGGCGTGACGGCGGTCCTCGGCCGCAACGGCGTCGGCAAGACCTCGACGATCAAGGCGGTCATGGGCCTCATCGAGCGCACCGGCACCGTGACGTTCGCCGGGGAGCGGATCGACCGGCTGCACACGCACGCCATCGTGCGGCGCGGCATCGGCTACGTCCCCGAGGACCGCGAGGTCTTCGGCACCCTGACCGTCGCCGAGAACCTGCGCCTCGCCGAGCGCGACGGCGGCAACCCCGAGCGCCGCGAGCTCGTCGACGAGCTGTTCCCCGACCTCGTGGCCCGTGCCGGCCAGCGCGCCGGCACGCTCTCGGGCGGCCAGCAGCAGATGGTCTCCCTCGCCCGCGCCCTGCTCAACGACAACCGCCTCCTCCTCGTCGACGAGCCGACCAAGGGCCTCGCCCCGCGGATCGTCAACGAGGTGGCGGACGCCCTGGCGATCGCCGCGCAGACCGTCCCGGTCCTGCTGGTCGAGCAGAACCTGCCCGTCATCGAGCAGCTCGCCACGGACGCGATCGTCATCGACGCCGGGCACGTCGTCCACACCGGCCCCGCCGCCGAGCTCCTCGCGGACCCAGACGCCGTCTCCCGCCTCCTCGGGGTCGGCTCGCACGAGCAGCCCGCCACCGCCGGCGCCGGAGCAGGCGCCGGCGCCACCCACGACCGGGCGGAGGCCCCCCGATGAGCACCCTCGTCCTCCTGCTGTTCACGGGCCTCGGCCTGGGGGCGCTGTACTTCCTCGCCGCCTCGGGGCTCTCCCTCATCTACGGCCTCATGGGCGTGCTCAACTTCGCCCACGGCGCGTTCCTCTCCCTCTCGGGCCTCGTCGGCTGGGAGGTCGCCAAGATCGTCGGCGCGGGCACGTGGGGCGGCTTCCTCGTCTCCCTGCTCGCGGGCGTCCTCGTCGGCGCCGTGTTCGCCACGCTCACCGAGCTCCTGCTCATCCGGCCCCTGTACAACCGCCACATCGAGCAGGTCCTCGTCACCGTCGGCCTCGGACTCGGCGGGATCGCCCTCTTCGAGGGCATCTGGGGCTCGAACGCCGACTTCTCGCTCACCTCGCCCGCGTGGATGACCCGCACGACGTCGATCCTCGGCGCGAACGTCCCGAACTCGATGTTCGTCTTCATCGTGGCCGCGGGCCTCGTCCTCGCGGCCCTCGCCCTGTTCCTGCGCTACACCCGGTACGGGCTCATCATCCGCGCCGGCGTCGAGAACCGGTCGATGGTCACGGCGCTCGGCATCGACGTGCGCCGCTCGTTCACCCTGATGTTCGCGATCGGCGGCGCCGCGGCCGGGCTCGGCGGCGTCCTCGCCTCGCACTTCTACCAGTACACGTCCGCGCACCTGGGCCAGACGATGCTCATCTTCGCCTTCATCGTCACCGTCATCGGTGGCATGGGCTCGCTCCTGGGCGCGGCGATCGCCGCCGTCCTCGTCGGGGTGCTCCAGCAGCTGGCCAACGCCTACCTCGGCGTGGGCGACCTCGTCGCGGTGCTGCTGCTCGCCGTGGTGCTTCTCGTCCGACCGGCCGGCCTCATGGGGAGGACCGCATGACCACCGATCCCACCGCCACCGGCGGCACCACCGGAGCCACCGCGGCCACCACCACCCGCGACCGCGGCGAGGACGCGTCCGCCACGACCGGACCGGCGACAGCGCCCACGACCGGCCCCGACGGCGCCACCCGCTCCGGCGCCACCGCCGCCACGCCCACCAGCGTCCCGCCGCGCACCGGCGTGCGCCGTAGTTGGGTGGCGCCCGCGGTCGTCGGGGTCGTCCTCGTCGTCTTCGCCGGCCTGCTGCCGCTGCTCAACATCAGCGTCCCCGGCGTCCTGCCCGGGCCGACCTACCTCCCCGGCGCCCTCGGCCTGCTCGCGCTGTGCTTCCTCTACGCCGCGCTCGCGCTGAGCTACCACCTCGTCTACGGGGTGGCGGGCATGCTGAGCTTCGGCCACGCCCTCTACTTCGGCGCCGGCGCCTACGGGCTCGCCCTGCTGCTCAAGTACGAGATCGACTTCGCCGTGGCCATCGTCCTCGTCGTCCTCGGCGTCGCGGTCCTCGCCCACGTCGTCGGCGCGGTCTCGCTGCGCGTGGCCGGCGTGTCCTTCGCGATGGTCACCCTCGCGTTCGCCCAGGCCGGCAACGTCGCGGTGCGTCGCGGCTCCGCGATCACCGGCGGCGAGGAGGGCCTGCGCCTCGAGACCGCCGACGTGCCCGACCTGCTCGTCGGGGTGCTCAACACCAAGCACATGTTCTGGCTGGCGCTGGCGATCCTCGTCCTCGTCTACGTGGTCGTCACGTGGTTCCAGTCCTCACGCGCCGGCCACGTCGTCGAGGCCACCCGCGAGAACGAGACCCGCGTGCGCGTCATGGGCCAGGGCCCCTACCCGATCCGCGTCCTCACCTTCGGCCTTGCCGGCGTGCTCGCCGCGATCGTCGGCATGGCGTACGTGCTCCTGCAGTCCACGGCGACCCCGCACACCACGAGCGCGGACATGACGATCTCGGTCCTCATCATGGTGGTGCTCGGCGGCGTCGGGTCCCGCTGGGGCGCGATCACGGGCGCCATCGTCTACACGCTGCTCGTCAGCCGGCTCTCGACCCTCGCGGCCACGGAGTCGATCCAGTCCCTCCCGGCCTGGCTCGAGATCCCGCTGTCCGAGCCGAACTTCATCCTCGGGGCGCTGTTCATCCTCGTCGTCCTGTTCACCCCCGGCGGCATCGCGGGCGGTCTCACGCGCCTGTGGGCCCGCCTGACGGGTCGCCGCACCGGCGGCGCACGCGCCTCCCGCGCCCGGCTGGAGGACGTGGCCTGATGCCCACCCGCCCGCTCGACCACACGCGCGCACCCGCGCCCGGCGGACACACCGTCGGCCGCTGGGTGAGCGCCTCGGCGCGCCTCGCGCCGGGGCGCATCGCGGTGGACGAGCGGGGCCGGCTGCTGACGTACCGCGAGCTCGACGACCGCTCGAGCGCCCTGGCCGAGGCGCTGCGGGCGGCCGGCTACCGGCGGGGCGACCGGGTCGCCACGCTCACCCGCAGCTCGACCGACCACGTCGTCGCGTTCTTCGCCTGCGCGAAGGCCGCCCTCGTCCTCGCGCCGCTGTCCTGGCGGCTCGCCGGCGCGGAGCTCGCCGACCTCGTCGCGCACTGCCGGCCGGCCCTCCTCCTCGCCTCCGCCGAGCTCGAGGGGGCGGCGCGGGCCGCGGCCTCGGCCTCCCCGACTCCCCCGCCGCTCGCGCTGCTGGGACCGGACGGCGTCGAGTCCGCCGTCCCGGCGCGGGGAGCCTCGGTCGGTCCGGCCGGCGCGGACGCTCCCACGCCCGACGACGACGAACCCCGCACGCCCGACGACGAACCCCCCGGCGCGTCCGTCCCCGCCGACGAGGACCCCGTCCTGCTGCTGTACACCTCGGGCTCGACGGGCCGCCCGCGCGGCGTGCTGCTCACCCACGCCAACTGCTACTGGACGAACGCGTCCCTCGGCGACGCCACCGGCATGACCAGCCAGGACGTCGTGCTGGGGATCATGCCGCAGTTCCACTCCGGCGGCTGGAACGTGCAGCCCCTGCTCGCCTGGCGCACGGGCGCCACCGTCGTCCTCGAGCCCGACTTCGACCCCGGCGCCGTCATCGACCTGCTCAGTCGCCGCCGCGTGACGACGATGATGGGCGTCCCGGCGCACTACCGGATGCTCGCCGAGCACCCCGACTTCGCCTCGGCCGACCTCCACGGGCTCACCCATGCGATCGTCGGCGGCGCCCCGATGCCGCACGACCTGCTCGCCGTCTGGCAGTCGAGGGGCGTGCGCGTGTTCCAGGGCTACGGGCTGACCGAGGCCGCGCCGAACGTGCTCGTGCTGCCCGCCGAGGAGGCGGGCGACCACGTCGGGTCCGTCGGGCGCCCCTACGCCCACGTCGAGGTCGCGCTGCTCACCGGCGGCGAGGTCCACCACGGCGCCGGGACCGGGGAGCTGCTCGTGCGCGGCCCCGCCGTGTTCGCCGGCTACGCGGACGACCCCGAGGCGACCCGGGCGGCGTTCCACGACGGCTGGCTGCGCACCGGCGACCTCGCCGAGCGCGACGACGCCGGGTACGTGCGGATCGTCGACCGCCGCTCGGCCATGTACATCACGGGCGGGGAGAACGTCTCCCCCGCCCAGGTCGAGTCCGTCCTGCGCGCGCACCCGGGGATCGCGGACGTCGCCGTCGTCGGGGTCCCGGACACCGACTGGGGCGAGGTCGGGCACGCTGTCGTCGTCGCCCGTCCCGGCGCGGACCTCGACGCACGGTCCGTGGTCGCGCACGCCCGGGAGAGCCTCGCGGCGTACAAGTGCCCGAGGTACGTGACGTTCGTCGACGAGCTGCCCCGCATCACGCTGCTCAAGGTCGACCGCGCACGACTTCCCCTGCCGTCCGGCGACCCGGTCGGCCCCCGAGAGACGAGGAGCGACGCATGAGCACCCGCCCGACCACCGCCCGCGGCACGCGCACCCGGGCCGCGATCCTCGCCGCGGCGACGGACGTGTTCGCCGAGCACGGTTTCCACGACGCCTCCGTCGCACGCATCACCGACCGCGCGGGCGTGGGCCAGGGGACGTTCTACCTCTACTTCGACACCAAGCTCGCGGTGTTCGAGGAGGTGGTGCGCGACCTCAACTCGCGCGTGCGCCGCGCGATGTTCACCGCGTCCTCCGAGCACACCGACCGCATCGCCGCCGAGCGCGCCGGGTTCGCCGCGTTCTTCCGGTTCACCGCGGAGAACCCGGCCCTCTACCGGATCATGCGGCAGGCCGAGTTCGTCGCCTCGGACGTCCTCCACATGCACTACGAGACCATCGCCCGCGGCTACACGACCGGGCTGCGCGCCGCCCAGGAGGCCGGCGAGGTCGCCGAGGACCTCGACCCGGAGGCCGTGGCCTGGGCCCTCATGGGGGTCGGCGAGCTCGTCGGCATGCGCTGGGTGATGTGGGAGCGCGAGACCACCTCCGACGACGAGGAGCGGTCCGTCGAGCACGGGCTGCCCGAGAAGATCTTCGACTCGACCATGGCCATGGTCGAGCGCGGGCTCCGGCCTCCCGCCGGGCCCGGCACCACCCCCGACACGCAAGGAGACACCCCGTGAGCAGCATCAACGGCAAGCGCGCAGTGGTCACCGGCGGTGGCTCCGGCATCGGTGCCGCGGTCGCCCGCCGCCTCGCCTCCGACGGCGCGACCGTCGTCGTCGCCGACCGGGACGAGGCCGCCGCCGAGCGGGTCGCCGGCGAGATCGGGGGCGAGAGCTGGGTCGTCGACCTCGACGACACGCGCGCCCTCGACGACCTCTCGCTCGAGGCGGACATCCTCGTCAACAACGCGGGCATCCAGGTGGTCCGGCCCATCCACGAGTTCGACCCCGAGGCGTTCCGCCGCATCCAGCGGATCATGCTCGAGGCGCCCTTCCTCCTCGTCCGCGCCGCGCTGCCGCACATGTACGCCGCCGGCTGGGGCCGGATCGTCAACCTCTCCTCCGTCCACGGGCTCGTCGCCTCCCCGTTCAAGAGCGCCTACGTCACCGCCAAGCACGGGCTCGAGGGCCTGAGCAAGGTGACCGCGCTCGAGGGCGCCGAGCACGGCGTGACGTCGGTGTGCGTGAACCCGGGCTACGTGCGCACCGCGCTGGTGGAGAAGCAGATCGCCGACCAGGCCGCCACGCACGGCATCGGCGAGGACGAGGTGCTCGAAAAGGTCCTGCTCAAGGAGGCGGCGGTCAAGCGGCTCGTCGAGCCCGAGGAGGTCGCCTCGCTCGTGTCGTGGATCGTCGGCGCGGACGGCTCGATGGCCACCGGCGCCTCGTTCGTGCTCGACGGCGGGTGGCACGCGAAGTGAGCCGCAGCCCCGTCCGCAGCGACGTCGCCGTCACCGGCGGCGCGCTCGCGGTCCACACGTGGGAGGCGCCGTCGAAAGCCCCCACCGTCGTCGCCGTCCACGGCGTCACGTCCTCGCACGCCGCCTGGGCGTGGCTCGCCGACGCCCTGCCGGACGTACGGGTGGTCGCCCCCGACCTGCGCGGACGGGGACGCTCCTCGGGCCTCGGTGGCCCCTACGGGATGGCCGCGCACACCGACGATCTCGCCGCCGTGCTGCGGGGGCTCGACGACGGGCCGCACCTCGTCGTGGGCCACTCGATGGGCGCCTTCGTCTCGCTCGTCCTCGCCCACCGGCACCCCGACCTCGTGGCGGAGCTCGTCCTCGTCGACGGCGGTCTCCCGCTGCGGGCGCCGGAGGGGATCGATCCCCAGGACGCGATGGACGCCACGCTCGGGCCGGCGGCCGACCGGCTGCGCGCCACGTTCGCCGACCGCGCCGGGTACCGCGACTTCTGGCGGGACCACCCGGCCTTTGCCGGGGTCGAGGACGAGCGGTTCGACGCCTACACCGACCACGACCTCGAGCCGACGCCGGACGGGCGTCTGCGGCCGGCGACCGCGGTCGAGGCGCTGCACGCGGACCAGGTCGAGCTCGTGGGCGGGACCTCGGTGCGCGAGGCCCTCGACGCGCTCGACCCCGCCGCGCGCCCGACGACCTTCGTCCACGCCCCGCGCGGGCTGCTCGACGCCGAGCCGCTCTACACCGCGGACGAGGTCCACCGCTGGTCCGCGGAGCTGCCGGGCGTCCACGTGGTGTGGAGCCTGGACACCAACCACTACACGGTCGTCATGTCCGACCGGGGTGCGACGGACCTCGCCGAGATCCTCCGCCCCGCCCTCGAGGGAGCCCTGCGATGACGATCCACGAGCACGACGTCGGTACGGCGCGGATCCGCGTCCACGTCCGCGACACCGACCCCGAGGGGGCGTCGGAGCACCTGCCCGTGCTGATGGTCCACGGCAACTGTTCGTCGTCGGCGTTCTTCCACCACCTGCTCGGCGCCCTGCCGGGCGGGCGCCGCGGCATCGCCCCGGACCTGCGCGGCTACGGGGACACCGAACCGGCACCGATCGACGCCACGCGCGGGATGCGCGACTTCTCCGACGACCTCGTGGCGCTGCTCGACGCGCTCGGGATCGGCCAGGTCGACGTCGTCGCCCACTCCGCCGGCGCCGGCGTGGTCATGCAGCTCGCCGTCGACCACCCGGGACGCGTGGGTCGCATGCTGCTCGAGGCCCCCGCCTCGCCCTACGGCTTCGGGGGCACGAAGGACGTCGCGGGCACGCCGCACTGGCCCGACTTCGCGGGGTCCGGCGGCGGCACCGCGAACCCGGACTTCGCCGCCGCGATCGCCGCCGGCGACCGGTCGACCGACACCCCCGTCTCCCCGCTCAGCGTGTTCCGCCAGACCTACGTGGCCGCAGGCGCACAGGTCGAGGACGAGGACCTCCTCCTGGACTCCGTGCTGTCCACGCGGATCGGCGAGGACCACTACCCCGGCGACACGACGACGTCGGAGAACTGGCCCGGCGTCGCGCCCGGCACCGCGGGCATGAACAACGCCCTCTCGCCGAGGTACTACGACCTCTCGACGTTCGCCGACGTGCGGGGCGTGGGGCCGGTGGCCTGGGTCCGCGGGGACGCCGACGTCATCGTCTCCGACACGTCCCTGCTGGAGTTCGGGCACCTCGGCAGCCTCGGCGCGGTCCCCGGCTGGCCCGGCCCGGAGGTCTACCCCGCCCAGCCGATGGTCGGCCAGACCCGGGCCGTGCTCGACGCGTTCGCGTCGAACGGCGGCAGCTACGAGGAGATCGTGCTGCCCGGGATCGGCCACAGCCCCCACCTGGAGGACCCGGAGCGGTTCCGCGCGATCCTCGCCGACCTGCTCGACCGGCCCGCCGCCTGACCGGCGCTCGCCCGACCGTAGGATCGGGGCATGCCCACCCCCGCGACGACGCCACCGGTGCGCGCCCGCGCGCTCCGGGCGCTCTGAGCCGTGCTGCCCGAGGAGATCGAGGCGCTGCGGGACGCCGACGGTCGGCGCGCGCGCCGGAACTGAATCGTCGTCGCCGTCCTCACGGTGCTGCTCGCCCTCGTCCCGATCGGCGTCTACGCGGCGGCCACCGGCAGCCTCGACCACCTGCTCGGCCGGAGCCAGGAGGTCACCGCGCGGGTGGAGCAGGTGACGACCGACGGCAGCTGCCGGGGGCGGTCGACCGACCGCCTCGACGTGACCGTGAGCTGGACGGTCGACGGCGTTCCCGGTCGCGACTCCTACTCCCGGTGCGACGACCCGCTCGCCGTGGGCGACCCCGTCCAGGTCTGGGTGGCACCCGACGGGAGCATGTCGCCCGACTCCCCAACCTCGATCCGGGTCGGTCTCGTGCTCGGCAGCGTCGCTCTGGCGCTGGCCGCCGCCGGGAGCGGTGCACTGACCATCGTCATGACCCGGAGGTGGCAACGGCGGCTGCTCGGCGCGCCGACCACGCCGCTCGGCCCACCCGTCCGCGTCCGGGTGAGGTCCGCGGGGCGCGGTCGGGCGCGCATGCACCTCGTCGATCCCGCGCCCGGGGTACCCGACCCGAGGCCGGGCGTCTCGCCGGTGGTCCGTTTCCGCGCCGGGCACGGGCCTCGACCGGCGCCACGGTGTCCTCGTCCGCGACGACGACCGCCTCTGGATCGAGCTCCGCGCCCGCGGGCCGAAGGACCGGTGATCCCAGCCCCGTCGGGACGACGCCGCAGCTCCCGGCACCGCGTCCCCCGACCGCCCCGACTGACAGGTGTCACACGGACCTCGTGACACGACCCCATGGTGGGAGCACGCGCGGTCCGGCGATGCTCGGGCCATGACCACACCTGGGACCGCCGTACCACCGGCCGTCGAGCTCGTCGGGCTGCGCAAGACCTTCGGATCGGGAGCCTCGACCGTCCGCGCCGTCGACGGGCTCGACCTGACGATCAGCCCCGGAGAGGTCGTCGCCTTCCTCGGCCCCAACGGCGCCGGCAAGACGACGACCCTCGACATCGTGCTCGGCCTGACCGAGGCGAGCGCCGGCTCCGCCACGGTGTTCGGGCGCTCCCCGCGCGAGGCCGTCGCCGCCGGCCGGGTCTCGGCGGTCCTCCAGTCCGGCGGCCTGCTGCGCGACCTCACGGTCCGCGAGACGGTCACGCTCATCGCCTCGACGTTCCCCACCCACGAGCCGGTCGACGACGTCATGGCGCGCGCCGGCATCGAGGGCATCGCGGGGCGACGGATCTCGAAGTGCTCGGGCGGCGAGCAGCAGCGGGTCCGGTTCGCGCTCGCACTCCTGCCCGACCCCGACCTCATCGTCCTCGACGAGCCGACCGCGGGCATGGACGTCTCCGCGCGACGCGAGTTCTGGGCCACCATGCACGCCGACGCCGACGCCGGCCGCACGATCGTGTTCGCCACCCACTACCTCGAGGAGGCCGACGCGTTCGCCGACCGCATCGTCATGGTCGCGCGCGGTCGGGTGGTGGCGGACGGCTCGACCGAGGAGATCCGGGCACGGGCGACCGGCCGGACGGTGAGCGCCGCCGTCGACCCGGCCCGCCTCGAGGCCGTGGCCGGGGACCTGCGGAAGCGGCCCGGCGTGCGCACCGTGACGACGTCCGGCAGCCGGCTGAGCGTCGCCGCGGCCGACTCCGACGCGGTCGCGCGCCTCCTGCTCACCGAGCTCGGCGGATCGGAGCTCGAGATCACGGCGGGCTCGCTCGAGAGCGCGTTCGTCGCGATCACCGGCGACGACGTCGCTGCGGCCGACGAGATCGACGACCTGTTCTCTCCCACCGGAACGACGAGCACGACGACGGCGCACACCGGCGCCTCCACCGACCCCGCCCCAGGGACCGCCACCACCTCGATCGGAGCGACCCGATGAACGCGACATACTTCCGGATCGAGATGACGCGGCTGAGCCGCGACGTGACGACGCTCTTCTTCGTCGGCATCCTGCCCGCCCTGCTCTACGTCATCTTCGGGGCGGTCCAGTCCTACGGGGAGGTCGAGCTCGCCCACGGCAACGTGGCGATGACCGTGATGATCGCGATGGCCGCCTACGGCGCCGTCACCGCCACGACCTCGCTCGGCGGCATGGCGGCGGTCGAGCGCATGCAGGGCTGGGGCCGCCAGCTCGGGCTCACACCGATGACCGACGCAGGGTTCGTCGCGGTCAAGGCCTCGGTCGCACTGGTGGTGGCGCTCGTCCCCGTCGCCCTCATCTACCTCCTCGGTGCGCTGACCGGCGCGTCGGGCGACCCCACGGCATGGGCGCTGTCCGCCGTGGTCATCGTCGTCGGGGCCGTGACGTTCGCGTTCTTCGGACTCGCCGTCGGCCAGATCTTCCGCAGCGAGGGATCGGTGGGCGCCGCGTCGGGCATGCTCGTCGTCGTCGCGTTCCTCGGCAACGTCTTCTTCCCGCTGTCCGGGATCATGCTGCAGATCGCGAAGTTCACCCCGATGTACGGCTACGTCGCCCTGGCCCGCCGCCCGGTCACCGACGGGGTTCCCCTGCAGACCGGGATCGGCGACCCTGGCCCCGCGGAGCCGCTCTGGGTCCCGGTGGTTAACCTCCTCGTGTGGACGATCGTGTTCGCCGCCCTGGCGGTGTGGAGCGTGCGCCGCGGACGGTCGCGGCAGTGACCGACGACCCGTTCGCGCGGTCCGGGACGGCGACCGCCCCGGGCCGCGGCCGCACGCCCGAGGCCGACGGCGCGGTGACGCCGGATCCCTCCGCCCGGCCGCACAGCGACGCCGGCACACGAGCCGCACCCGACGCCGGTGCGTCGACGGTCGCCGGAGGGCCGACCGACGCCGGCGCCGGTCCCTCGCGGGCCGTCGCCGCCTCCGGTGACCCGTGGGACCGGATCGGCTGGCTCATGGCCGCCATCTGGCTCGTCTTCCTCGCCTTCCCGATCGGGGCCCTTCTCGTGGAGGGCCACGCACCCTGGGTACAGGTGGCCGGCCTGGTGCTCATCGTCGCGTTCGCGCTGGTCTACGTCCACGCGTTCCGGAACCTGCCCGAGCGGGCCGGCCCGGAGCGCGTGCGGCACGGCCTCGTCCACCTCGCGATCCTCGTCGGGATCGGTGCCCTCGTGGCGATCCCGCTCGGCGTGGACGCGATCGCGATGGCGACCTACGTCGTCGCCCTCGTCACCTTCACGCTGCCGCCACTGGTCGCGTGGACCCTGACCGCCGTGACCATCAGCGCCGCGATGGTCGTGCCGTGGTTCTTCGGCGCGGCCGACGACGCCCCGTGGTGGCTCTACGGCCCGATCATCCTGCTCGTCGCGGTCGCGTGCTCGATCCCCGTGGCGCTCGACGAGCGCTCCGCACGCCAGCACGAGCTCGAGGCCGAGCTGGCGCTGACCGAGGAGCGCGACCGCGTGGCGCGCGACGTCCACGACGTCCTCGGCCACTCGCTCACCGTCATCACCGTGAAGTCCGAGCTCGCCGAGCGGCTCGTCGACCGGGACCCGGTGCGCGCGAAGGAGGAGATCGCCCAGGTGCGGTCCCTCTCCCGGCAGGCGCTGGCCGAGATCCGGGCGACGGTCGCGGGCCTGCGCGTCGCGCGGCTCACCGACGAGCTCGACGCGGCCGCGGTCGCCCTGTCCGGTGCCGGCATCGCCGCCGACCTCCCCGACGACCCGGACGTCGTCGACCCGAGGCACCGCATCACCATGGCGTGGGCGCTGCGGGAGGCCGTCACCAACGTCGTGCGGCACTCGGGGGCGGCCACGTGCACGGTGCGCTGGAGCGACTCCGGACTGACGGTCGACGACGACGGAAGAGGCGTCTCCGGGCGCGAGGGCAACGGCCTGCGGGGCCTGCGCGAGCGCGTCCGCCAGGCCGGCGGCACCGTCGAGGTAGGCGCCGGTCCGGACGGGGCCGGCACGAGACTGGAGGTCCACCTGTGATCCGGGTGCTGCTCGCCGACGACCAGGCGCTCGTCCGCGGCGCTCTCGCCGCCCTGCTCGACCTCGAGACCGACATCGAGGTGGTCGCCCAGGTCGGCCGCGGTGACGAGGTGGTCGACGCCGCCCGTGCCGCCGACGTCGACGTGTGCCTGCTCGACATCGAGATGCCGGGCCTCGACGGGATCGAGACCGCCAGGGAGCTCGCCGCCGGCCTGCCGGGCACCCGGTCGCTCGTGGTGACGACGTTCGGCCGGCCCGGCTACCTGCGCCGGGCGCTCGAGGCCGGGGCCAGCGGCTTCGTCGTCAAGGACACGCCGGCGGGCGAGCTCGCCGAGGCCGTGCGCCGCGTGCACGCCGGGCTTCGAGTGGTCGACCCCTCGCTCGCGTCGGAGTCGCTCGCCGCCGGGGCGAACCCGCTGACCGAGCGGGAGCGGGACGTCCTGCGGGCCGCGCTCGACGGCTCCCCGGTCGCCGAGATCGCCGCGTCCGTCCACCTCTCCCCCGGGACGGTGCGCAACTACCTCTCGAGCGCGATCGGGAAGACGTCGACGTCGACGCGCGCCCAGGCCGCGCAGGTCGCCCGCGAGCACGGCTGGCTATAGCGAACGGATCCGTGGCCGGCACACGGCCGGCCACGGATCCGTCTCGTCAGTACTCCCAGGCCCAGCCGCTGCCGGTGCCGGACGGGTCGTAGACGAGCGTGCCGGTCTCGGAGGCTACGTCGAGGACGACATAGCCGGAGTCCGTCTCCCCGGGCAGGAGCGACGGAGCCACGAGCTCGTCGATCGTGTAGCAGGACCACGACGCGTCGGTGAGCGTGCCGGGCTGCTCGGCGCCGTCGGGCCCGAGCACCGTGAAGAAGTCCGCCGCGAGCGGCAGGAACACGTCCTCGGGGTTCTCGGCGTCGGCGCCGGCGGCCTCCGCCATGGCGGCGGTGATCTCGACGACGAGGAAGTGCCCGTTGACCGGGTCGAACTGCTCGTCGACCCGGCTCGGGCAGGTCTGCGCCGTCTCGATCGACGTGACGACGAGCTCGACCAGCGGCTCACCGGCGTCGTCGGCCAGGCCCGCGACCTGGCCGACCTCGCGCAGCAGGTGGTCGCCCACCAGCTGGGGCGCGGCGTCGTCGGGCCCGGGGTCCGGCCCGTCGGTGCTCGAGTCGGTGGACGACCCGCTCGTGTCGGTCCCGGGCAGGGTGCCCGTGGTGGTGGCCACGCCGTCGGGCAGGAGCGAGCCGGCGTCGTCGGGCACCTCCTCGGCGAGCGAGAGCGGGACGGGGTCGCCCGCGGCGTCGACGGGCGTGGTGCGCGCGACGTCCACGTCGGCGGCGAGGGTGAACGTCAGGGGCAGACCGACGCCGAGGACGGCACCGCCCGCGAGCAGGGGCTTGATGATCGATCGCATGTCGTTCTCCTCTCAGTACCGGTTGACGTAGTCGCCGTTGCGGACGATCCACCCGATGTCGTGCGCGTAGGCCACGCGCCAGGGGGTGGCGACGTAGACCCACGCGTTCTGGCCGGCCACGTCGGTCCCCCGCAGCTGGCGGGTGTAGTTCATCCGGCTCAGGGGCAGCGCGGGGTCGTAGCCCTCCCAGCGGTCGACCTTGGCGATCATCCGGGCGTAGTCACCGCGGGCGAACCAGAAGGCCTCGGCGACGATGCCGCGCGTGTTCGCGCTGTTGGGGATCGCCCAGGGCCAGTCGAACTCGGTGCGCGGGGTGAGCCAGAGGTCGAACCCGGGCAGGCGCAGGGTGCGCTCGCGGACCGCGTCGGCATGGACGACATGGTGGGCCGGCTGACCCGTGCGCAGCGTCCCGTAGGACGCGATCGGGTACTGGGCGGGCGGGGGCGGCGGAGGCGGCGGGGCCGGGGGGCGTCGCACGCCGAGCGTGTCGGTGCCGTTGCCGTCCCAGTCGCCCACGAGCACCACGTCGTCGTCCCGGCCGTAGTTGACCTCGACGTCGGCGATGCCGCTGGTGATGGCGTTGCGCAGGTAGTACGCGTTCCCGCGGCGCACGCCGAGCGTGTCGAAGTTGTCGCCGTTCCAGTCGCCGACGAGCACCTCGTCGTTCGCCCGCCCGTAGGTGGCCTCGCGGTCGGCGGGGCCGCTGCCGGGCGAGGTGCGGAAGTAGTAGTGGTTGCCGCGGCGGGTCGCGACGTCGTCGCGGCCGTTGCGGTCCCAGTCGCCGATGAGCACCTGGTCCGAGGCGCGACCGTAGGCGAGCTCGGCGTCGTGGCCGCCGGAGCCGGCCGCGTTGCGGATGTAGAACACGTTGCCGCGGCGCACCGCGAACGAGTCCCGGCCGTCCCCGTCCCAGTCGCCCACGTACGTGGTGTCGCTGTCCCTGCCGAACGCCACCTGGGTGCCGGCGCCGCCGCTGAGCGAGTTGCGCTGGTGGTAGACGCGTCCCCGGCGGACGGCGAGGGAGTCGGCTCCGTCCCCGTCCCAGTCGCCCACGTAGAGGCGGTCGCCGGTCCGGCCGTAGGTGAACTCGATCTCGCCGACGGTCTGGATCGAGTTCGACAGGAAGTAGTCGTCCCCGGAGCCGCCGACCTCGCCGCCGGTGGCCCGTGCCGCTGCCGGGCCGACGGCGGCGCCGCCGAGCAGGGTCGCCCCCGCCAGTGCGGCCGCCATCCGGGCGGTCCAACGTCGTCGTCGGCGTGGGGTGCCGGGTGGGCCGCCCGGCTGGTCTCGTTCGGACATGGACTCGGAACTGGAACGCATCTGTGCGTCCACCTGCCTCGGTGTCGTGAGCCGGGCGCGCGGATCTCATGGTGATGGTCAGCGCGTGGTGCACTCGGAGTAAACCAGTGTCATAGAACCGGGGCAAGGGCATTCGCCGGACACGCCGTCCGGAATACCCGACGACGACGGACGGCCGGTGGTCTGCCACGACGACGGAGGGCGGGTGGTCCGCTACGACGACGGACGGGCGGTCCGGCGCGAGTGCGCCGGACCGCCCGTCCGGGTGGGAGCGTGCCCCCGAGGTGCTGGGTCGGGGCTGGCGTCAGGGGTGGTGGATCAGCCCTGGCCGTAGCCGCCGGGCTGGTAGCCGCCCTGCTGGCCGTAGCCGCCGGCCTGGCCACCGCCGTAGCCACCCTGCTGACCGCCGGGCTGGCCGTAGCCGCCGGCCTGGCCGCCGCCGTATCCGCCCTGCTGGCCGTAGCCGCCGCCCGCGCCGGCCGGCTGACCGGACGGGGTCTCGCCACCCTTGATGGTGCCGAGCGACGTGAGGGCGATCCAGGCGCCGACACCGAGCGCAGCGATCGCGAGGATCAGCATGAGGATCGCACCGAATCCGAGGCTCGCGCCGCCCGCGCCGGAGTCTCCGATCGCGTCGTTGGCGGTGCCGACGTCACCCGCGACGTCGATGAAGCCGATCAGACCGAGCAGGAAGATGAGCACACCGCCACCTGCCGCCGCGAGCGTGCCGATGGCCACCTTCTGCCGGATGGCGACGAGGACACCACCGGCGCCGGCGGCGAGCGCGGCCAGGAGGATGATGACCGCATAGCCGGTGTACTCGCCGAACCCGTTCCCGCTGTCGTTCGTCGTCTCGCCGAAGAACGAGTACTCCACGGATGCCCAGGGCAGAACGAGCGCGAGGATGGAGAGCACCGCGACGCCGAGCATCACCCAGCCGGAGATCGCCGGCGGGAAGAGCCTGAACGGCCCGATGGGCCCGCCGGCCTTGGCCGAGGTGGAGGTCGCCACGCCGTAGGCGCCGGCCTCTCCGTAGGAGCCCTGACCGCCCTGTGCGCCGTAGGCGTTGCCGCCGTAGCCGGCGGCCTGTCCGGCCGAGGCTGCCGACTCGTGCTGCGCGGGCGAACCGTAGGAGCTCGGCGAACCGCCGGCCGGGGAGCCGTAGCTGCCCTGCCCGTAGGCGGGCGAGGTCGACTGGCCGTAGCCCGCGGGCGCCTGGTCGGGCGACTGTCCGGACATCGGCTGCTGAGCCTGCTGCCCGTAGCCGCCCTGCTGGGCCGGAGGCTGCTGGCCGTAGCCGCCCTGCTGGGCCGGAGGCTGCTGGCCGTAACCGCCCTGCTGGGCCGGCGGCTGCTGGCCGTAACCGCCCTGCTGGGCCGGCGGCTGCTGCCCGTAGCCACCCTGCTGGGCGGGGGGCTGCTGCCCGTAGCCACCCTGCTGAGCGGGCGGCTGCTGCTGGCCGTAGGTCGGCATGGGGCGACGCGCGAGCATGGTCGCCTCGACGTCGTCCTCCGCCTCGGCGGGCTGGTTCTCGTCAGGCTGCGGAGTTCCGGGGTACTCGGGCGAGCCGGAGTTCGGCGGGTTCGTCATGACACGATCTAATCACGCGGCACCGACAGTACGTGCGACATTCCGGTGTCCGGGGAGAAGTCCCCATCGACCACGGGCGCCCGATCGGGATGGGTGCCGATCCCCCGGGCGACCGCGGGTGCGCGTCAACCCTGCGCGGCGGGCGGCTGCGGATCGATCTGCGTGAGCCCGGCGTCCTCGGCCTGCTCGCCGATGAAGGCGTCGAGGACCTCCGCCGCGAGGGTGTCGAGCTGGGCGCGCAGGGTCTTGGTCTGCGCCTTCCTGACCTTGGGGCTCATCGCCTCGAGCAGCGGCACGGCAGCCTCGATCTTCTCCAGCCGCCTGCGCCAGCCGGCCACGCGGGCGAGCTCGGCGTCGTCGTCGGCGGAAGCGACGAGGTAGTTGATCTGCTTGCGCACCACCTCGGCCTGGGTCGCGAGGTTGCCCGCGCCCGGCCGGACCGAGCCCGCGAGGCCCTTGACAGAGCCGGCGACCTTGTCGAACGCCGCGGGGTTCTTGTTGCGCAGGTCGATGAGGACGGGCCCGTACCGGGAGACGATCTTCCAGATGGCGGGGCCGGCGACGACGGCCACGTTGAGCAGCTTGGCGAGCGGGATGCGGGCCATGGACTCCCTTTCTGTGCGCGGCTCCAAGCGTCTCACGAGGAGGCGGGAGGGTGCGCGGCGGACGGCGCTCCGGCTGACGACCTGTGCCCCGCTGATGGTTCGCGCAGCGGCCGGTCAGGGGACGGGAGGGTGCGCGGCGGACGACGCACCCGCCGCGGGGCGGCGCGGCAGCAGGAGGGCGAGCACGCCGGCGAGCCCGAGCAGGACGACGGCGCCGACCACCGTCGCGCCCCACTGGCCCACGTCCCAGGCGAGACCGAGGACCACGCCGCCGACCGAGGAGCCCAGGTAGTAGAAGAGCGTGTACCGGCCGGACCCGTCGGAAGGCCTGGGGCTCAGGCGGGCGGCGTTGGCCGAGGCGAGCGCGTGGAGGACGAAGAATCCGCCGGCGAGGAGGAACAGGCCCGCCCAGATGAGGACCATCGGCGTCGCGAGCGTGAGGAGCACGCCGCCGACGCACACCGCCAGCCCGAGCAGGATCCCGGCCCTGATTCCCGTGCGCGCGGCCAGACGCCCGGCGTAGGCGGACGTGAACGTCCCGGCGATGTAGGACAGGTAGAACATCGAGCCGAGCCCCGCGCCCAGGGAGTAGGGCGGCAGCGAGGTGCGGAAGCTGATGACGTTGTAGACGCCGACGAAGGTCGCCATGCCGAGGAACGCGAGGCCGTAGAGGACGAGTCGGCTGCGCCGGGCCTCGGTGGTGTCCGGCCGGGCGGGGTTCGCCCGTCGGCCGCCGCGCGCGGGGGCGTTCCGGGCGGGCGGCAGGAGGAGGTGGGCGACGATCGAGAACACGGCGCCGAGGACGCACACGACGACGATCGCGCCGCGCCAGTCGACGAGCTCCGAGGCGAACCCGGCGAGCACGCGGCCACCCATGCCGCCGAGCGTGTTGCCGGCGATGTAGAGGCCTCCGACACGCGTGATGGCGTTCGGGTGGATCTCCTCGGCGACCCATGCGAGCGCGGCAGCAGGGACGCCCGCGAGCGCCGCGCCCTGGATCGCGCGGAGGACGAGCATGAGCGCGAAGCTCGGGGCGATCGCGCTCGCCACCCCGGTGACCACGGAGACGACGAGCCCGCCGATGATGATCGGCTTGCGCCCGAGGTGCTCCGAGAGGCGGGCGAGCGGGAGCACGGCGATCGCGAGGGCGAAGGTCGTGACGGTCATGAGCATCGTCGCCGACGTGGCCGAGACGTCGAGGTCCTGCGCCGCCACGGCCAGCAGCGGCTGGACCGAGTAGATCATCGCGAAGGTGGCGATGCCGATGGCGAACAGGGCGAGCAGCGCACGTCGGAAGGCCGGCTCACCGCTGCGGTGGCCGAGGAAGGCGCTGCTCACCCGGTCACCATAGGACGGCCGACGACCGGCTCGGCGTGGTCGACCACTCTCGCGCCGGGGCCGTCGACCACCGCCGTCCACCTCACCGGAAGTCGCGCGACGTGGTGGAGACGCTGAGGCTGAGCGGGGTGATCTGGTCGGCGACGAGGTTCGTCACGCCGTCCGCGCGCTCGACGATGCCGCGGATGACGAGGGCCGCGGAGGTGCGCGCGGCCTGCCGGTACCGCGCCCACACGCCGGCGGAGCACACGACGTTGGCGAGCCCGGTCTCGTCCTCGAGCGAGAGGAACGTGACGCCGCGCGCGGTGTGCGGTCGCTGCCGGTGGGTGACGACGCCGGCGGCGCGCACCCGGCGCCCGGACTCGGCCCGGGGCAGGTCGGCGAGGCGGAGCACGCCCGCATCGTCGAGGTCCGCGCGGCGGTACTGGGTGGGGTACGTGCCCGGGGAGACGCCGGTCGCCCACACGTCGGCGACGGCGGTCTCCACCTCCGTCATGCCGGGCAGCTCGGGGGCGCTCACCCCGGGGGTCGTCCCCGGCAGGGGCGGCTGGATCCACCTCTCGCCCGACGACGAACGGCGCGTGGTCCCGTGCGCGCCCGCGAGCGCCCCGGCCGTCCACAGGGCCTGGCGACGGTCGCCGCCGAGGTCGAGCGCGCCGGCGGTGGCGAGGGCCTCGAGCTGGGCGGTGGTGAGGTCGACGCGTCCGGCGAGGTCGGCGATGCTCGCGTACGGCCCGCCGTGGTCGCGCTCGGCGACGATCCGCTCCGCGGCCTCCTCCCCCACGCCCCGCACGGCGGCCAGGCCGAGGCGGATCGCCCGCCCGGGGTCGGGTCGCACGAGCCGAGCCACGGACTCGACGGGGGCGACGCCGCCGGGGGTGTCGTCGTCGGGCGTGGGGGTGTGCCCCTCGGGCGCGACGACGACGCTCGCGTGCACGGACGAGCCGTTGATGCTCGCCCGCTGGACGCGCACACCGTGGCGGCGGGCGTCGGCGACGAGGGTCTGCGGGCTGTAGAACCCCATGGGCTGGGCGCCGAGGATCGCGGCGTAGAACGCCTCCGGGTGATGGACCTTGAGCCAGGCGGACGCGTAGACGAGGTAGGCGAACGAGAAGGAGTGGGACTCGGGGAAGCCGAAGTCGGCGAAGGCCTTGAGCTTGTCGAAGATCTGCTCGCCGACGCCCCGGTCGATCCCGTTGCCGGCCATGCCCTCGATGAGCCGGGCGTGCAGGGCCTCCATCCGCTCCTCGGAGCGCTTGGCGCCCATGGCCTTGCGGAGCTGGTCGGCCTCGGCGGGGGTGAAGGAGGCGGCGTCCATGGCGATCTGCATGAGCTGCTCCTGGAAGAGCGGGACGCCGAGGGTCTTCTCGAGCGCGGGACGCAGCAGGTCGTGGAGGTAGGTGACCGGTTCCCGGCCGAGCCGGCGGTTGATGTAGGGGTTGACCGAGTTGCCCTGGATGGGGCCGGGGCGGATGAGGGCCACCTCGACGACGAGGTCGTAGAAGGTGCGCGGCCGCAGCCTGGGCAGGGTGGCCATCTGGGCGCGGGACTCGACCTGGAAGACGCCGACGGTGTCCGCGGCGCAGAGCAGGTCGTAGACGGCGTCGTCGTCCTGCGGGAGGTTGTGCAGGCCGAGCGGGCGGCCGTCGACGCCGCGGACGCCGCGGTCGGTGAGCTCGGTGAACGCCAGGCGGAGGGCGGTGAGCATGCCGAGGCCGAGGAGGTCGAACTTCACGAGCCCGGCGTCGGCGCAGTCGTCCTTGTCCCACTGCAGGACCGTGCGGCCGGGCATCGTGGCCCACTGGACGGGGCAGACCTCGATGACGGGGCGGGAACACAGGACCACCCCGCCGGAGTGGATGCCGAGGTGACGGGGCAGGCGCAGGAGCTGCTCGGCGATGTCCACGACCTCGCCGGGGATGCCGAAGACGTCGTCGGCGCCGGGGGCGGGCGCCGAGGGCGGTGCGGCCTCAGGGGCGATCACGGGGGCGACGCCGGAGCGGCCGACCTGCTCGACGTCCCACCAGGTGGTGCCCGGCCAGCGCGGGTCCTCGGGGGTGGCGGGGGCGGAAGAGGCAGCGGGCGCGGGGGTACCTGACGGTGCGTCCGGGACCTCGTCACCGGCGTCAGGAGTCCGGAGTGACCCCCACCGCTCGACGCTCTTCGCCCACGCGTCCTGCTGGCCGGTGCCGTGGCCGAGGGCGCGTGCGGCGTCGCGGACGGCGGAGCGGGGTCGGTAGGCGATGACGTTGGCGACCTGGGCGGCGTGCTCGCGGCCGTAGCGCTCGAACACGAACTGGATGACCTCCTCGCGGCGGCCGGACTCGATGTCGAGGTCGATGTCCGGCGGGCCGGAGCGCCCCGGCGAGAGGAAGCGCTCGAAGAGGAGGCGGTGGGTGACGGCGTCGACGGCGGTGATGCCGAGCGCGAAGCAGACGGCGGAGTTGGCGGCCGAGCCGCGGCCCTGGCACAGGATCCCGTTCTCGACGCAGAAGTCGACGATCTGGTGGACGATGAGGAAGTAGCCGGGGAAGCCCAGCTCGTCGATGATCTCGAGCTCGTGGTCGATCATGTCCCACGCGCCGGGGATGCGCTCCGCCCCGCGGGGCCCGTAGCGCCGCTCCGCCCCGCGATGGGTGAGCTCGCGCAGCCACGTGGCCTCGGTATGGCCGGGCGGAACGGGGTGGGGCGGCAGGTCCGGGGCGACGAGCCGCAGGTCGAACGCGAGCTCGGCCGCGAGGTCCGCCGCGGCGGTCACCGCGTGCGGGTGGTGCCGGTGGATGCTCAGCATCTCCTCCGCGGAGCGCAGGTGGGCGGGCGCGGCGGGCAGCCAGCCGTCGATCTCCTCGAGCGAGGCCCGGGCACGGGTGGCGGCCATGACGTGGGCGAGCGCCACGTCCTGCGGTCGCGCGCAGTGCACGCCGCCGGTGGCCACGAGGGGCAGGCCCGCGTCCTCGGCGAGCTGGGCGAGCGCGGCGGAGCGGACCTGGTCGAGCGGGTCGCCGGTGTCCGTGATCTCGACGGCCACGTTGTCCCGGCCGAACCTCTCGGCGAGGCGGGCGAGCTCGCGGGCCGCGGAGGCGGGTGCGAAGCGGCCGCGCTCGGGCTCGAGCGCGCGGCGGACGGCCCCCTTGCGGCAGCCGGTGAGGATCATCCACTGCCCGGCGGCGGTGTCGGCGAGCTCGGCGAGGTCGTAGCGCGCGCGGCCCTTGACGCCGGTGGCGAGATGGGCGCGGGAGATCGCGGCGGAGAGCCGGGCATAGCCCTCGCGGCCGCGGGCGAGGACGAGGAGGTGCTCGCCGTCCGGGTCGGCCGGGCCGCCGAGACCGTGGGTGCCGCCGCCGGCCGCGGCGGAGGTCCGTCCGGTGGAGCCGATCCCCAGCTCGGCGCCGATGACGGTGGGCAGGCCGAGGGTGCGGGCGGCCTCCGCGAGCCGGACGACGCCCGGCAGGCCGTCGTGGTCCGTCAGCGCGAGCGCCTCGAGGCCCAGGCGGGCGGCCTCGGCGGCGAGGTCCTCGGGCAGGTTGGCGCCGTCGAGGAAGGAGAAGGCCGAGTGCGCGTGCAGCTCGGCGTAGCGGGCGCCCACGGCCACCTCCCGGGTCTGCACGGCGGCGCCCGGATCTCGAACGCATGTTCGAGGATAGCGGCGGGGGCCGACAGCGGCGAGCGGGCACCACACGCTGCCCCACGCCACGAATGGGGGGCAAGCGACCAGAATCCTGCCGGAAAATGGTCGCTTGCCCCCCATTCGTGGAGGCGCGTGCTGACGAGGCCGCGTCAACGGGGGTGCCGGCGGCCGGAGACCGCCGGGTCAGCGGCTGGAGGTGACCCCGATCGCCGTGGCCGCGCCGGCCGCGAGGCCGAGGAGGGTGTGCGGCGCCGGGATACCGCGAGCGCCGAGGTACTTCGCGCTCTGGTGGCCGATCGAGTCGACGACGACGAGCGTCGCGAAAGCTGCGCCGCCGTAGACCGCGCGGCGGGCGATCGTCGCGCCGCGGGACTCGGGGTCCGGGGCGTGCGGGCGGGGCCGGTCGGCACCGAACTGCACGAGGCCCTTGGGGAGCTTCGCCTTCCGGGCACGGTCCTGGACGACGGCCCACGCCGTCACTCCCCCGAGGATCCCCAGCTTGAGCACCGCGCGGGCGCCGCGGCCGTGCAGGACGTCCGGCAGCGCCATCCAGGCCGCGACGGCACAGCCGGCGACGGCCGCGCCGGGCAGGTCGGAGAAGGGGTGAGCCTCCGCCGCTCCCCGCGCGTCCTCGATGCGCATGGGCGTGGCCGCCGAGGCCGGCGCCCACGCGGAGTTGGGGTCGGCGTTCGGGCCGGGCAGGGTCGGCCGGCCGGCCGCGTCGGGCGAGGAGGCATTCGGCAGACGGTCACCGCCGGGTCGTCCGACGACGGAGCCCGAGCGAGCGGTCGGAATCTGCTGGGTCATGGCACTCCTGTGACGCGACGGAAGACGGGCACCTGCGAGGCTATCGCTCCGACGCCGTCACGCGCGCGGGAGTCTGCGAGACGCACCGTGCTTGAGCGCACTGCTGTGGACCTTCATCCGGCAAAGTCAGCAAGGGCGGACCGGATGGCGTCCGACCTGCTCATGTGGTTCTCCCCCGCCTTGGCGTCGAGCGCGTCCAGCTCCTCGACCGTCAGACGAACGGCAACCACCTGCATCGGCACCGCACCACGCCCCGGGCGACCGCGTCCACGCCGCTTGAGCTCGTCGACGTCGCACCCTCGCTCGGCCTCGTCGACCCACTTCTGGATCTGCTCCTCGCTCGCCATCGCAATATCGTATGACGATAATCGCCAGCGGGCCAATGTGTGCTCGACAATCACGCCCCAGACGTCCGACCTGCTCATGCGGTTCGCGCACGACCGTCCGTCAGTCGTAGACCGCATCGAGCAGCCAGCCGTCGCTCGTGCCGACGAGGAGCACCGCCTGCGGCTGGTCGCCGACGAGGCGGGCCTGCAGGTAGACGCGGTCCCGGTCGGCCAGATCCTCGGCCGCGAGGTACTTCCCCCCGGCGCCACCCGGTGGTGTCGACGTCGTGCGTCCTTCCGGCCGTATCGACGCCGCGCGACCTCGCGGCGACCCCGACGTCGCGCCTCCTCCCGCGGGCCGTCGCCCACGCGCCCACCAGCGCTCGACCACCGGCCACGGCCCCGCCCAGCCGGCCACGCGCCGCGGCTCGGGCAGCAGGACGCTCGCCGGGTCGGCGTCGAGCAGCCCGCGCGCGCCGAGGCGGACGTCGGCGCCGTCGGCGTCGAGGACCCGCACCGGGCGGGGCTCGGCGAGAACGGTCGCGGGCCACGGGTCGGGCGTGGCCCCGGGCCAGGGGGCGTCCGGGCGGCGCAGCGGCGTGGCGTCGTCGCCCCAGGCGACCAGGCGGGTGGTCGAGCGCGGGTCGCGGCCGCCCTGGAGGACGGGGACGAGCACGGACTCGGGACCGAGCAGCCCCTGGACGCGCAGCGCGGCGCGCTCGGCCTGGAGCCGCCCCCGCCGGCCCGGCCCCCACAGCACGTCCTGCAGCGCGCCGGCGGGCGCGACCTCCTGGGCCACGAGGACGAGCTGGGTCAGCGGCGCCGACGGTGCCCGCCCCGAGCGGCCGGACAGCCAGCCCTCGAGCTGCCAGCGCACGCGGTCGGTGAGCTCGGCCGCCGTCGGCGGTCCGTCGAGCCCCCACGTGCGGGCGAGCTCGTTCCCGTCCTCGGTGCGGGCGCGGACCTCGAGGCGCCCGCAGGCCACCCCGCGTCGGCGCATCCGCTCGGCGAGGTCCTCGGCGAGGGCGCGGGCGGCGAAGGCGGCGACGTCGCTGCGCTCGGCGGGCGGGTCGAGGACGCTCGACGCCGTGACGTCCTCGAGGGGGCGGCGTGCGGCGGGCGGTCGGGCGTCGAGGCCGCGGGCGAGGCGGTGGGCGGTGAGGCCGACGGGTCCGAACCGGGCGGAGACGTCGGCGGCGTCGAGGGCGGCGAGCGCCCCGAGGGTGCGCAGGCCGAGCCGGCGCAGGACGTCGACGAGCTCGGCGGTCGCCCGGGCGGCCTGCGCGCTCCGCGCGGCGTAGGCGAGCACCCCGACGTCCTGGGCCGCGAGGAACTCGAGCGTGGCGCGTTCGCCGGGGGCGACGACGACGCCGGCCCGCGCGGCGAGGGTGGCCGCGAGCGTGCCGTCGGCGAGGCCGACCTGGGACTCGGCGCCGGTGTCCATCGCGACGGCGGTGACGAGCCGCTCGGCGAGCGCCTCCTCCCCTCCGGCGTGCCGCGCGGGCCCGCGGGCGGGGAAGGTGAGCAGCCCGGGTCGCAGGACCTCGACGAAGGCGACGACGTCCTCGACGGACTGCGCGACGGGCTCGAACGCGCGGGCGTCGCGGACCGGGTCGGCGGCGATCAGGGTGATCCCGGGGCAGACCTGCTGGGCGCTGCGGCGGCGCATGCCGCGGCGCACCCCGGCGCGCCGGGCGGCCACGGACGTGACGACGACGGCGCGCTGGTCGTGCACGCCGACGGACTCGCCGACACCGACGAGCCCCTCCGTCACCGCGGCGGCCACCGGCCAGTCCGGTACCCACACGACGACCCGGCGCACGGCGGGCGGGCCGGAAGGCTCGGCGGCGTCCGGCCCGGAGGGCGCGGGCGCGCCGGTCCGGCCGGCGGAGTCGACGCGGACCCCCTCCGCGCCGAGGGCACCGTCCGACGGGACGGTGCTCGCGGACGCGTCGCCGCCGGCCGTGAGGTCGAGCGCCGCCTGCGTCGACGCGGGGGCCTCGGCACTCACGCGCCCACCGCCCGCAGCTCGGTCCGGCCGGCGGTCGCCCGCGCCCCGCCACCGACCTCCGCGCCCTCCACACCCTCCGCGTCCCCGGGCAGCGCGGAGACGCCGTCGGCGCCGAGGAGCACGCGGACGGACCCGCCCGCCGCGGCGCCG
>NZ_JBNDMZ010000018.1:28722-50276 GCF_049856295.1 Georgenia sp. Z1344
GCGGCGGCCGTCGATCGCGACCTCGACCTCCTGGGCGGTGAGCAGCCCGCGCCCCGGCGCGAGCCCCTGCCACGAGCGCCCGCGCACGGAGAGCACGGCGTCCGCGCCCTCCCAGTCGTGCGCGGTCAGCAGGACCGAACCGCGCAGCCGGAGCCGGGACAGCAGCGAGCGCCGGTCCCGCGGCGCCATCGCGGTGCAGCGGCCGACGAGGAGCACCTCGACGCCGTCGACGAGCGCGCCGAGCACCGCGGGCGCGCCCGGTCCCGGGTCGGGCACGACGACGACCCGGTCGAGCGGGAGGCCGGCGGCCGCGGCGGCGTGCCACCCGACGTCGGGCATCGCGGTGAGTGCCGCCCAGCCCTCCTCGCCGCAGGCGGTGCCGGCGAGCGCCAGCAGGAGCGCGGCCGAGCCGGTCACGCGGGTCACCGTGCCGCGCGGCAGCCCGGCGGGCAGCAGCGGGGCGAGCGCGGCGGGCACGGGCAGGTGCTCGGCGTCCCCCGACGTCGTCCGCCGGCTCCCGGGGCGCGCCCCCCCCGCCCGGACCGCCACCGAGGAGGAGGCGTCCCCGCCCGGGTGAGCACCGCCGTCGGGGGCATTCCCGCCGAGATGAGCACCGCCGTCGGGGGCATTCCCGCCGAGGCGAGCACCGCCGTCGGGAGATGCCCCGGACTCGTGACCGGAGGCCTCGGAACCGCCGACCACCCGCAGGCGCGTGCGCAGCCCCGTCGCCGTCTCGGCGCGGGCCAGCGCGGCGCGCGCCGTCGCCAGCCGGTCCTCCTGCCCCTCCATCGCGCGCTCCTCCCACGACCTCGACCGAACATCTGTTCGAACATGATGGTAGGGCGGGGCACCGACACCGCACCAGGGGGCGTCGTCTCGCGTGCGCGTCGCTGGCCGCTCCCCCGGCCCGCGCCCCCTAGGTTGGAGATGCGCCTCGACGCGCGGCCCCGGAGGGAAAGGACCGTCATGAACCTCGACCGACCGCTCGCCCAGCACCCCTACGACAAGCTGCCCGCCGTGCCGGACTTCACGGTGACGTCCACGGACGTCACCGACGGGCAGCCGATGGACCCGCAGTTCTCCGGTGCGGGTGAGAACGTCTCGCCCCAGCTCGCGTGGTCGGGCTTCCCCGCCGAGACCCGCAGCTTCCTCGTCAGCTGCTACGACCCGGACGCGCCGACGCCGTCGGGCTGGTGGCACTGGACCGTGGTCGACCTCGACAGCTCCGTGACCGAGCTGCCCACCGGCTCCGGGGAGTCGGACCTCATGCTGCCCGGCGCCGCGTTCCACGTGCGGCACGACGGCGGCGAGCAGTCCTACTTCGGCCCGCTCCCGCCCGAGGGCGACCGGCCGCACCGCTACGTGTTCGCGGTGCACGCGCTCGACGTCGACACGCTCGAGGTCGAGGAGGACGCCACGCCGGCGGCGGTCGCGCTCCAGGCGACGTTCCACACGATCGCCCGCGCGATCGTCACGCCGACGTTCCAGCGCTGACACCTCTTCCGGGCCACGCGCCCGGCCGACGCCCCGGCGGTCCGACCAGGTCCGCCGGGGCGTTCGTCGTCGGTGACCGAGCACCCGCCGGACGGCCGGTCCACGACGTCGCAGCACCCGACGACGCGGACCGTGGAGTCGCCGACCCTGGCACGATGCACCGGTGCTGCACGTCGTCCTCGTCCACCCGCTCATCCCACCGAACACCGGCAACGCCATCCGCATGACGGCCGGCGTCGGGGCCCGGCTCCATCTCGTCGAGCCGCTCGGGTTCGAGCTCACAGACGCGCACCTCCGCCGGGCCGGCCTGGACTACCACGACCTCGCCGACACCCGCGTCCACGCCGACCTCGACGCCTGCCTCGCGGACCTCGAGGAGTCCGGGGCCGGGTCGCTGTGGGCGATGACCGGGCGGGGGGAGCTCGGCCTCGGCGAGGTGACCTTCGGGCCCGACGACGCGCTGATGTTCGGCACCGAGACCACCGGCCTGCCGGAGGAGATCCTCGCCCACCCGCGCGTGACGGGGCGCGTGCTCATCCCCATGCGGCCGGGGGTGCGGTCGATGAACCTGTCGAACTCGGCGGCCGTCGCGACCTACGAGGCATGGCGGCAGCTGGGGTACCCCGGCGGGGTCTAGGGGCGGGGACTCACGGGTGGCCGGCGCGATCCGTGCCGGATCACCGCACCCGGGTCGCCCAGAACAGCACCGCCGAGCTCGCGGCCACGTTGAGAGAGTCGACCCCGCCGCTCATCGGGATGACGACCTCGAGGTCGACCGCCCGCATCGTCGCCGGCTTGAGGCCGTGGCCCTCCGAGCCGAGGACGATCGCGAGCCGCTCGGGCGGCTCGGCGGCGAGCTCGTCGAGGGCGATCGACCGCTCGGACAGCGACGCCGCCGCCACCGTGAACCCCGCCTCCCGCAGCGCCCCCACGCCGCCGGGCCCGTGCGGCCAGGTGGGCAGCCGCGTCCACGGCACCTGGAAGATCGTGCCCATCGAGACGCGCACGGCCCGCCGGTAGAGCGGGTCGGCGCAGCTGGGGGTGACGAGAACGGCGTCGACGCCGAGGGCCGCCGCGCTGCGCACCACCGCCCCGACGTTCGTGTGGTCGACGATGTCCTCGAGCACCGCGATCCGCCGGGGCGCGGGACGGTCGGCGGGCTCGAGGATCTCGCTCAGCGGCGGCGGGACCGGCCGGTGCATCGCTGCGATCGCCCCGCGGTGCAGCCGGAAGCCGACGATCTCCCGCAGCAGCGGCTCCTCGGCGACGAACACCGGGACCTCTCCCCCGTCCGGCGCTCCCGTGGCGGTCTCGAGCACCGGTGCCAGGTCGTCGAGCCAGCGCGGCGCCGTGAGTACGGACCGCGGCCGGTGCCCCGCCTCGATCGCACGCGTGATGACGGTCGTCGACTCGGCCATGTACAGCCCCGCGGGCTCCTCCGTGCGCACGCGCAGCGCCACGTCGGTGAGGTCGCGGTAGTCGCTCAGGCGGGGGTCGGCGAGGTCGGGGACGGGTACGAGCACCGACACATTGTCCGACGCCGGAGCTCACCTCCGTGCATCGCGTCGCGTTCCGGTCAGGCGGCGGCCTCGGCGTCGAGCCCCCACGCCTCGGCGAGGAGGGCGAACGACCGCAGCCGGACCTCGGGGTCGTAGGCATAGGTGACGGTGATGATCTCGTCGGCGTCGGTGGCGTCCGCGATGCCCTCGAGCTTCTCGACGACCTGCTCGGGCGTACCGATCGCGGAGACGGCCTGCATGTTGGCGGTGGCGTCGAGGATGCGCTGCGGGACGACGCTCGTGATGTCGTCGACCGGCGGCTGCAGCAGCTCGCGGGCGCCGGTGACGATGCCCGCCGCCATCATCTGGTGGGTCGTGAAGATCCGCTTCGCCTCGGCCTCGGTGTCCGCGACGACCACGTTGACGCCGACCATGAGGCGGGGCGCGTCGATCTGCGCCGTCGGGGCCTCGGTGGAGAACTGCGCCCGGTAGACGCCGACGGCCTCGGCGAGCGCCTGGGGTGCGAAGTGCGAGGCGAACGAGAACGGCAGGCCGAGCTGGCCGGCGATCGAGGCCCCGTTGAGGGAGGAGCCGAGGACCCAGATCGGGACCTCGGTGCCGCCGGCCGGGACCGCCTGGACCCGGGAGCTCGGCGCCGTGTTGGCCTCGGAGAAGTAGCCGCGCAGCGCGAGGATCTCGCGCGCGAAGGACTGCGGGTCCGCCTCGCCGCGGCGCAACAGGGAGGCCGTGACCTGATCGGTGCCCGGCGCGCGGCCGAGGCCGAGGTCGACCCGGCCCGGCGCCACCTGGGCCACGGTGCCGATCTGCTCGGCCACCGACAGCGGCGGGTGGTTGGGGAGCATGACGCCGCCCGAGCCGATGCGGATACGGCGCGTGCGCTGGGCGGCGAGCGCCATGAGCACCATCGTCGCGGAGGACAGGAACGTCTGCGTGTTGTGGTGCTCGGCGAACCAGTAGCGGGAGTAGCCGAGCCGGTCGGCCTCCTCCGCGGCGCGCATGGCGTTCTCGATCGCCTGCTGCGGGGTGCTGCCGGCCGGGCGGCCCACGAGCTCGAGGACGGACAGATCGGGACGCTTGGCGGCTGATTCGGTGCTCACACCAGCGTCAGCGCGGCCGGGCGCGGGTCTATTCCCGGTCGGGTGCCCCCGTGCACCACGAGATCAGGTGAAACGTGCGAGATCAGGTGCAATAACCCCAGAGCTCGCCAACGTCACCTGATCTCGTGCGGGCGAGCCGACACGTCACCTGATCTGGTGCACCAACGGAAACCGCTACTGCCCCGAATCTTCCGCCCCGGCACCCTCACCATCAGCAGCATTCGCATCCCCCACCATCGCGCCCACGAACTGCGACTGGTAGAGCCGGAAGTACGCCCCCTCGGCAGCCAGCAGTTCCGCGTGCGCCCCCTGCTCGACGATCGCGCCGGCCTCCATGACGAGGATGACGTCGGCGTCGCGGATGGTG
Source organism: Georgenia sp. Z1344 (assembly GCF_049856295.1). Taxonomy (GTDB): domain Bacteria; phylum Actinomycetota; class Actinomycetes; order Actinomycetales; family Actinomycetaceae; genus JB111. The sequence continues at coordinate 33,201 of NZ_JBNDMZ010000018.1, forward strand.
GACAGCCGGTGGGCGATGACGAACGCGGTGCGCCCCTCGCGCAGCCGCCCCATCGCCTCCTGGACGAGGACCTCGGTGCGGGTGTCCACGGAGCTGGTCGCCTCGTCGAGCACGAGGATCGCGGGGTCGGAGAGGAACGCCCGCGCGATCGTGATGAGCTGCCGCTCCCCCGCGGACACGCCCCCGCCGTCCTCCTCGATCATCGTGTCGTACCCCTGCGGCAGGGAGTGGACGAACCGCTCCACGCCGGCGGCGCGCCCGGCCTCCTCGACCTCCTCGCGCGTGGCCCCGTCGCGGCCGTAGGCGATGTTCTCCGCAACGGTCCCCTCGAACAGCCACGTGTCCTGCAGGACCATGCCGATGTGGCTGCGCAGGTGGTCGCGGGTCATCTCGCGGGTGTCCGCTCCGTCGACCAGGATCCGCCCCCCGCGCACCTCGTAGAACCGCATGAGCAGGTTGACGAGCGTCGTCTTCCCCGCCCCGGTGCGGCCGACGATCGCCACCGTCTGCCCCGGCCGGGCCCGCAGGTCGAGGCCGTCGATGAGCGGCACGTCGTCGACGTACCGGAAGGCGACGTCCTCGAAGTGCACGTCCCCGCGCACGTCCACCACCTCGCGCGGCTCCGAAGACTCCGGCTCCATCTCGTCGGCGTCGAGCAGCTCGAACACGCGCTCGGCGGACGCCCCGCCGGACTGGACGAGCGCCGCCATCCCGGCGAGCTGCCCGATCGGCTGTCCGAACTGCCGCGAGTAGGTGACGAACGCCTGGACCTCGCCCACGGTGATCCCGCCCTGGGACACTCGCAGAACCCCGAACACGGCCACGAGCACGTAGCTGATGTTCGAGACGAACTGCATGAGCGGCATCATCGTGCCGGAGAGGAACTGCGAGCGGTCGGCGGCGGCGACGAGCCGGTCGTTCTGCTCGACGAACCGGGTGCCGAACTCGTTCTCCGCGCCGAAGGCCTGGACGAGCTGGTGCCCGGTGAACGCCTCCTCCACGGTGCCGCCGACCTCGCCGGTCGCTGTCCAGTTCGCCACGTGGTGCGGCTGGGCGCGCTTGGCGACGATCGCCATGATGGCCGCCGAGACCGGCACGGTGACCACGGCGACGATCGCGAGCCGCCAGTCGATCCACACCATCATGGCGAGCACGCCGACGATCGTCAGCACCGAGGTGATGAGCTGGGACATCGTCTGGTTGAGCGCCTGGGTGATGTTGTCGATGTCGTTGGTCAGGCGGGAGAGCAGGTCGCCGCGCGAGCGGTGGTCGAGCTCGGCCAGCGGCATGGCGTCGACCTTGGCCTGGACCTTCGCGCGCAGCCGCACTCCGACCCGCTGGACCACGACGTTGAGGATGAGCATGTTGGCGGCCATCGCCATCGCGGCGCCCGCGAACACGCCGAGCGCCATCGCGAGGGCGCGGAGCAGCTCGGCACGGTCGAGGCCGGCGCCGGGCACGATGTCCCCCATCCCGGCGAGCATGTCCGCCACCTCGTCCTGCCCCACGGCGCGCAGCCCGCCGATGGCCTGGTCGAGCGTCACCCCCTCGGGGATGAGGCGGCTCGCGAACCCCTCGACCACCACGTCGGTCGCGTCGCCGAGGAAGCGCGGACCGAGGACGGACAGGAGCACGGAGAGAACACCGAGGAGCACGACGACGACGAGCAGCAGCCGCTCCGCCCGCATCTCGCCCAGCAGCCGCCTGATCGCGCCGCCGAAGTTCGCCGGCTTGTCCCCGGGCACGGGGCCGTGACGCTCGCTCATGCCGCCTCCTCCCGCGAGATCTGGGACAGGACGATCTCCCGGTACGTCGCGTTGCCGTCCATCAGCTCGGAATGGGTGCCGAGCCCGACGACGCGACCGGCGTCGAGCACGCAGATCTGGTCGGCGTCGCGGATCGTCGAGATGCGCTGGGCCACGACGAGGGTGGTCGCCCCGGCCGTCATCGTCGGCAGCGCGGCCCGCAGGCGGGCGTCGGTGGCCATGTCGAGCGCGGAGAAGGCGTCGTCGAAGACGTAGATCTCGCCGCCGCGGACGAGGGCCCGGGCGATGGCGAGGCGCTGCTTCTGGCCGCCGGAGAAGTTCGTGCCGCCCGGCTCGACGGCGGACTCGAGCCCGTCGTCGAGGTCCCGGACGAAGTCGGCTGCCTGTGCCACCTCGAGCGCCTGCCAGAGGCGGTCCTCGGGGACCTCGCTTGAGCCGAGCGACAGTGTCGAGCGCACGGTGCCGCCGAACAGGAACGCCTGCTGCGGGACGAGCGCGACCCGCGAGCGCACGTCGCCCAGCGCCGCGGCGCGCACGTCGACCCCGCCGATCCGCACGGAGCCCGCGGCCACGTCGAGCAGCCGCGGGAGCAGGTTGACGAGGGTGGTCTTGCCGGAGCCGGTCGAGCCGACGACCGCCGTCGTCGTGCCCGGTTCGAGCGTGAGCGTGACCCGGTCGAGGACGGGCTCCTCCGCGCCGGGGTAGCCGAAGGTCGCCTCGACGAGCTCGACCCGCCGGCCGGCCTGGCGCGGCCCGATCTCCTGCGGCTGCGCGGGCGGCGCGATCGCGGGCGTGATGTCGAGGACCTCGGTGATGCGGCGCGCGCAGACCTCGGCGCGCGGGATCATCATCAGCAGCATGACCGAGAACATCACGGACATGAAGATGAACATGAGATAGCTGAGGAAGGCGACGATCGAGCCGATCTCCATCTCCTGCGCGTCGACGCGCAGCCCGCCGAACCAGACGACGGCCACCTGCCCGCCCATGACGACCAGCTGGACGAGCGGGAACGTGATCCCGAAGATCACGCCGATGCGGCGCTGGGTGCCGGCGAGCTCGCGCGAGGCGGAGTCGAACGTGGCGCGCTGCGTCGACTGGCGGGTGAACGCGCGGATGACGCGGACGCCGGAGATCTGCTCGCGCATGAGCCGGTTGATGCGGTCGATGCGCTTCTGGACCACCTCGAACAGCGGACGCGCGAGGAGGATCGCGCCGAGCATGACGGCGAGGAGCACCGGCACCGCCGCGACGATGAGCCAGGACAGCGGCGGGTCCTCGAGGACGGCCATGACGATGCCGCCGACCATCATGAGCGGCGCCATGACGAGGAACATCGAGCCCATGAGGGTGACCATCTGGACCTGCAGGACGTCGTTGGTCGAGCGGGTGATGAGCGACGGAGCGCCGACCTGCGAGACCTCCGCGACCGAGAGCCGCTGGACGGTGGCGAACACCGAGCGCCGGATCTCGCCGCCGACCCGGGCCGCCATGCGCGCCGCGAGGAACGCCGTCGAGATCTGGGCGACCATCTGGATAGCCGAGATGCCGAGCATGACGAGCCCGATCCGGATGACGGCGTCGGAGTCGGCCGCGAGCAGGCCGTCGTTGATGACGTCCGCGGTGAGGCTGGGGAGCATCATCGCGGCGAGCGTCGAGACCAGCTGCAGCAGGAGGATGGCGCCCAGCGTGCGGGCGTGCGGGCGGAGGTAGAACCTCAGAAGGCGCAGAAGCACCCGGACATCCTGGCACCAAGCGGACAGGTCGTCGTCATCGGGTCGGGGCCCGGCGGGAATCCCGCCGCCGACCTGCACCGCGACCTGCCTCTCCGGGACGACGAGAGCCGGCCCTCGGCAGCGGGTGCGCTGCCGGGAGCCGGCTCTCGTTCAGGTCTCGCGTCGGTGGGCGGAACCTCCCGCCCGACGCCGAAGGGTCACCCCGGGTGGGTCAGCTCCCCTGCGGGGGCTGGCCGCCCGGGTTCCAGGCGCGCGTGGTGCCCGCCGGGCCGCGACCGGTCGCGGGGCCGCCGGGGCCGCCGGGGCCTCCGGGGCCTCCGGGGCCTCCGGGGCCAGCCTGGCCGGCTCCCGGACCACCGACGACGGGTCCACCGGCCGCAGGACCGCCGGCCGCAGGACCGCCGGTGCTCGGCGCCGACGCGGCGCTCGCCTGCCCGGGACGGGCGGCCGCGGGGTCGGGCGAACCCGCACCCGCACCGCTCGCACCGGCACCGGACGCGGGGCTCGCGGCGGCACGTGCGCGCTGAGACCGGCGCCCACCACCGATGCCCGGGTCCTCGCTGGCCTCGCTCTCGGCGGTCTCGACCTCGGCGCGGGCCTCGCGCAGCGCCTCCTGCGGGTCCTGCAGGCTCACCGAGTTGAACGCGGTCGTCGGGGGCGGGCCGGAGCGTCGCGGCCCGGTCGGACCGTCGCCCTTCGGGGCGCGCGGCGGCGTCGGCGCCTTGAACCCACCGGTGGAGCCGTCCTCGGGACCGAACGCGCTGGACAGGGAGGCCATCGCGCCCGTGACCTCGGCGGGGATGAACCACATCTTGTTCGACGGGGTCTTCGCGATCTCCGGCAGCGTCTGGAGGTACTGGTAGGACAGCACCTTGTCGTCGGCATCGGCGGTGTGGATGGCCTCGAAGACCTCGTGGATGGCGCGGGACTCACCCTGGGCGCGGAGGACGGCGGCCTGGGCCTCACCCTCGGCGCGGAGGATCTGGGACTGCTTCTCACCCTCGGCCGTGAGGATCGCGGACTGCTTGACACCCTCGGCCGTGAGGATCGCGGCGCGGCGGTCGCGCTCGGCGCGCATCTGCTGCTCCATCGCGCCCTGGACGGACTGGGGCGGGTCGATCGCCTTGAGCTCGACGCGGTTGACGCGGATGCCCCAGCGGCCGGTCGCCTCGTCGAGGACGCCGCGGAGCTGGCCGTTGATCTGGTCGCGCGAGGTCAGCGTCTGCTCGAGGTCCATCGAGCCGATGACGTTGCGGAGCGTGGTGACGGTCAGCTGCTCGATACCGGTGATGTAGTTGGCGATCTCGTAGACCGCGGCGCCCGGCTCGGTGACCTGGAAGTAGATGACCGTGTCGATCGAGACCACGAGGTTGTCGGACGTGATGACGGGCTGCGGCGCGAAGGAGACGACCTGCTCGCGGAGGTCGACCCGGGCGCGGACCTTGTCGAAGAACGGGACGAGGACGTGGAAGCCGGCGAACATCGTCGAGTGGTACTTGCCGAGTCGCTCGACGATGAGGGCCCCGGCCTGGGGGACGATGACGACCGCCTTGCTGAGGATCACCACCACCGCGACCACGATGACGCCGAGGATGATCCACTGCGTGAGGTTGTCCACGTATCTCTCCTGTGTCGGTGCTGCGACGGCCCGGTCGGGGCGCCGGGGTCAGTAGCGGGGCTCGTGGCCGCCGGGGGCGGAGCCCGGGCGGTAGCTCGGCGGTCCCTGGTGCCCGGGGCCGAACCCGGTCGTCCACGGCTGCGCAGGGGGCCGGGTCCCGTAGGGATCACCCTCCACGTCGAGCGGGGCGACGACGGCGAACGCCCCGTCGATCTCGACGACCCGCACGTCCTCCTCGGGCGGCCGCGGCAGGACGTCGGGCGCGGTGCGGGCCGACCAGATCTCTCCGGCGAGCTTGACGCGGCCCTCGCGCTCGTTCACCTCGGTGACCGTGCGCGCCACCTGGCCGACCAGGCCGCGGACGTTCATCGGGGTGTCGGGCGTGGAGCGCGCGAGCATCTCCTTGACCCAGGGGCGCACGACGGCGAGCAGCGTGATGGCGACGAGCGCGGCGACGAGCGCCTGCACCCAGATCGGCGCGCCGGTGAGGGCGACGAGCGAGCCGGCGGCGGCGCCGCCGGCCAGCATGAGGAAGATGAGGTCGACGGTGAGCATCTCGACGATGCCGAGCACGATCGCCGTGACCAGCCAGATCCACCACATGGCCGGGCCTCCTCCCAGTAGGTGGGGCCAGTCTACCGGCGCGACCTAGTCCTTCCGGCGGGAGTGGTACCTGCCCTCGTCGACCGTGAGGGTGAGCGGCATGCGGTAGAGGGAGGAGATCGCCTCGGCCGTGAGGACCTCGTCGATCGGCCCCGCGGCGACGGCCGCGCCGTGGTCCATGAGAAGCGCGTGGGTGAACCCGGGCGGGATCTCCTCGAGGTGGTGGGTCACGAGGACCATGACCGGCCCGTGCGGGTCGCGGGCGAGCCGCGCGAGCGAGGCGACGAGCTCCTCGCGTCCGCCGAGGTCCATGCCGGCGGCGGGCTCGTCGAGGACGAGCACCTCGGGGTCCGGCATGAGGGCGCGCGCGATCTGGACGCGCTTGCGCTCGCCCGTGGACAGGGACCCGAAGGTCCTCTCGCGCAGGTCCTTCGCACCCACGTAGCTGAGGAGCGCACGGGCCCGGCCCGTGTCGAGGTCCTCGTAGGCCTCGCGCCAGCGGCCCGACATGCCGTAGGCGCCGGTGAGGACGACGTCGAGGACCGTCTCGGAGGCGTACAGTCGGCGCTCGTTCGCCGAGGAGGCGAAGCCGACGACCTGGCGCAGCTCGCCGACGTCGACCCGGCCGAGCCGCTCCCCGATGACCTCGACCGACCCGGTGGTGGGGAAGATCTGGCCCACGAGCAGCGAGACGAGCGTGGTCTTGCCCGCCCCGTTCGGGCCGACGATCACCCAGCGCTCGCCGTCGTCGACGGACCAGTCGACCCCCGCGAGCAGCTCGGAGGTGCCACGGCGCACGCGCACGTCGGACAGCGTCAGGACATCACCCATGGGCCCCAGCGTAGGTCGCGCGCGGAGGGCCCGCGGCCCGACCCGCCCGGCCCGGGCGTAGTGCCGGCCGGGTGCGGCCGCCCCGGCCGACGTGCCCGAAGAAGCCTCCGATGCCGGTCCCCGCGCCTACTGCCCGGCCAGCACGCTCTCGTAGACGGCGATCGTGCGCTCGGCCACCGCGGTCCAGGCGAAGTGCTCCTCGACGCGGCGGCGGGCGGCGGCGCCCTGGGCCCGCGCCTTCTCCCGGTCCGTCGCGAGCGCGGTGAGCGCGGCGGCGAGGTCGGCGTGGAACCGCTCGGGGTCCGTCGGCGTGCCGGTGCCGTCCTGGAGCTGGTCGATGGGGACGAGGGTGCCGGTCTCGCCGTCGACGATGACGTCCGGGATGCCGCCGGTGGCCGAGCCGACGACGGGGAGGCCCACCGCCATGGCCTCGAGGTTGACGATGCCGAGGGGCTCGTAGACGGACGGGCACACGAAGACGTCGCTCGCGGCGAGGACGGCGACGAGCTGCTCGCGCGGCAGCATCTCCTCGATCCACACGATGCCGGTACGGCGCTTCGCGAGCTCGGCCACGGCGCCGGAGACCTCCGCGGCGATCTCCTGGGTGTCCGGGGCGCCGGCGCACAGGACCACCTGGATCTCCTCGGGGAGCTGCTCGATCGCCGCGAGCAGGTGCGGCAGGCCCTTCTGCCGGGTGATGCGGCCGACGAACACGACCGTGGGCCGGTCGGCGTCGAGCCCGTAGCGCTCGCGGGCGGCCGCGATCGCGGCCTCGCCGTCGGGCCCCGTGGGACGTGCCCACTCGTCGAGGTCGATCCCGTTGTGGACCACGTGGACCTTGTCCGGGTCGACGCTCGGGTAGGCGCGCAGGATGTCGGACCGCATGCCGTTGGACACGGCGATGACGCCGGCCGCGCCCTCGTAGGCGGTGCGCTCGGCCCAGCTCGACAGGGCGTAGCCGCCGCCGAGCTGCTCGGCCTTCCACGGGCGCATCGGCTCGAGCGAGTGTGCGGAGAGCACGTGGGGCGCGCCGTGGAGCAGCCCGCCGAGGTGGCCGGCGAGGTTGGCGTACCAGGTGTGGGAGTGGACGAGGTCGGTGCCCTCGAGCCGGTCGGCGATCTGCAGGTCCACCCCGAACGTGCGCAGGGCGGCGTTCGCGCCCTCGAGCTGGGGCACCTCGTCGTAGCCGGTGACGGGCACGCCGCCGGGGCCGTCCTCGGTGCGCGGGCCGTCGAAGGCGTGCACGCGCACGTCGAGGTCCGGCCGCAGGACGCGGGCCAGCTCCGAGACGTGCACGCCGGCGCCGCCGTAGATGTGCGGCGGGTACTCGCGGGTGATCAGGTCGACTCTCACGGTGCTCTCCTCGGCATCGTCGCGCGTGCGTGCTGGGGCCCACTCTGCCGGGGCCGTGCGGCGGCGGCAACGCGTGCTGCGGGTCACAGGTTCGGCTTAGGGTGTCCCCATGGCATCCCCACGCGTGCTCGCGATCGTCCTGGCCGGCGGCGAGGGTAAGCGGCTCATGCCGCTCACCGCGGACCGCGCCAAGCCCGCCGTCCCCTTCGGTGGGACCTATCGACTCATCGACTTCGCCCTGTCGAACATCGTCAACTCCGGGTACCTCAAGATCGTGGTGCTCACGCAGTACAAGTCGCACTCCCTCGACCGCCACATCACCCAGACCTGGCGGATGTCCAACCTGCTGGGCAACTACGTGGCGCCGGTGCCCGCCCAGCAGCGCAAGGGGAAGAACTGGTTCCTCGGCTCCGCCGACGCGATCTACCAGTCGCTCAACCTCATCGACGACGAGCGGGCGGACATCGTGGTGGTGGTCGGTGCCGACAACATCTACCGCATGGACTTCTCCCAGATGGTCGACCAGCACATCGAGTCCGGGTTCCCGCTCACGGTGGCCGGGATCCGGCAGCCGCTGTCGCTGTCCGACCAGTTCGGCGTCATCCAGGCCTCGGCCGACGACCCGCACAAGATCGAGAGCTTCCTCGAGAAGCCGAAGGACGCCGTGGGCCTGCCCGACGCGCCCGACCAGATCCTCGCGTCGATGGGCAACTACGTGATGGACGCCGACGCCCTGCGCGAGGCCGTCATCGCCGACGCGGACGACTCCGGGTCGAACCACGACATGGGCGGCAACATCGTGCCGAGCTTCGTCGCCGAGGGCCGGGCGGGGCTGTACGACTTCACGTTCAACGAGGTCCCCGGGGCCAGCGACCGGGACAAGGCGTACTGGCGCGACGTCGGAACCGTGGACGCGTTCTACGAGGCCAACATGGACCTCATCTCCGTGGTCCCGGTGTTCAACCTCTACAACGATCAGTGGCCCCTGCACACCGGCTACCACGGGCTCGCCCCGGCGAAGTTCGTCTACGGGCACCAGGAGCGCCTGGGCCACGCGCTCGACTCGATCATCTCCCCCGGCGTCATCATCTCCGGCGGCGAGGTCGTCGGCTCGATCCTCTCCCCCGGCGTCCGGGTGAACTCGTGGTCCTCGGTGCGGGACTCCGTCCTCTTCGACGGCGTCCAGGTCGGCCGCAACGCCACGGTGAACAAGGCGATCCTCGACAAGAACGTCGTCGTCGAGCAGGGCGCAACCATCGGCGTCGACCACGAGCACGATCGTGCGCGCGGCTACACCATCACCCCGGGGGGCATCACCGTCGTCCCCAAGGGGAAGACGGTCACGAGGTGACGGCGGGCCCCTCGTCCGCCGGCCTGCGGCCGGTTCCGACCGTCCCCGCCGGGGGCGGCACGGCGCTGCGCGTCACGCTCGTCTCCCCGCGGCCCGTCCCGGAGTCCCTCGTCGCCCACGTCGCGGACCTGCTCGCGGCCCGCGCCGGCGAGGTCGCCTCCACCCACGGCACACTCGGCCCGCTGCGCACGGTCGGCTGGGCCCTCCGCCTCCCCTCCCCCGTCGGCCGCGAGGGGGGTTCGTCGTCGTCGTTGGTCGAGAGTGCGGGTCAGGACGATGTGCACGACGACGAACGACCCGCCGGCGGACCCTCGTCCTTCGCCCGCACGGCGCTCGCGCTGCGCGACGAGATCCGCGGTCCGGCCACGGCCCTCGGCGTCGACGTGGCCGTCACCACCGGCGACCTGGCCGAGGAGGGTCCCGGGCTCGTCCTCACCGACGTCGACTCCACGCTGTTCGCGAACGAGGTCATCGAGCTCGTCGCCGCGCACGCCGGGGTCGAGGCCGAGGTCGCGGCGGTGACCGAGCGGGCGATGCGCGGCGAGCTCGACTTCCGCGAGTCGCTCGACGCGCGGGTCGCCCTGATCGCCGGGCTCGAGGCGGAGCCGGTCCTCGAGGCGGTGCGCGGCGCCGTCGAGCTCTCCCCCGGCGCCGCGGACATGTTCCTGCGCGCGCGGGACGCGGGCGTTCCCACGGGCGTGGTCTCGGGCGGGTTCGTCGAGGTCGTCGGTCCCCTGGTCGAGGATCTCGGCGTACGGTTCGTCGCGGCCAACCGGTTCGAGATCGATGACGGGAGGCTGACCGGGCGCACGATCGGCGACGTCGTGGACCGGACGGCGAAGGCCACGCACGCCCGCGCCTGGACCGCCGAGGCCGGCGTGCCGATGAGCCGGCTGCTCGCCGTCGGCGACGGCGCCAACGACCTCGACCTGCTCGGCGCGGCCGGGCTCGGCGTGGGCTACGGGAGCAGGCCGGTCGTGCGCGAGAACGCCGACGCATTCATCAGCAGCGACCGGCTCGACACCGCGCTCGCGCTGACCGGCGTGGCCGACCCGATCGCCTGACCGAGCCTCTCCGGTCGAGAGTGCGGGTCAGCTCGTCGACTGGTCGAGAGTGCGACTCAGCTCGTCGACTGGTCGAGAGTGCGGCTCAGGCCGAGGGCCGGACGAGTGCCCGCAGGTGGGCGGTCCGCGCGTCCAGGTCGGACCACGTGGTGGGGACGTCGAGCACGCAGGCGGTCGCCGTCGGGACCCCGAGGGAGACCTGGAGGGCGAGGGAGTCCTTGCGGTCGTCGTGCAGGTGGGCGGCGAGCGAGGAGATCGTCGGCTCGTGGCCCACGACGAGCAGCACGCCGGGGTCGCCCTCCGTGTCGCGCACGAGGTCGAGCAGGCCGCGCGCGGCGTACTGGTAGATCTCCGGGACGTCGCGCCGCTCACCGACCTCGACCCCCTCGCGCAGGAGCGTGGCGGTGGAGGCCGCACGCGCCGCGGTCGAGACGAGCGCGACGTCGATCGCCCCCACCTCGGCCGCGAGCAGCGGACCGAGCGCCCGCGCCTGGCGCTCGCCGCGCCCCGAGAGCTCGCGGGAGGCGTCCCCCGCCCGCCCGTGCTGGGCGGCCTTCGCGTGCCTGAGCAGGATGAGCGTCCGGGTCATCACTGACCCATGGCGTGCACGCCGCCGTCCGCGTGCACGATCTCGCCGGTGGTCGAGGGCAGCCACTCCGAGCACAGGGCGACCACGGTGCGCGCGGTCGGCTCGGCGTCGGTGACGTCCCAGCCGAGGGGGGCGCGCTCGTCCCAGGTCGACTCCATCTGGTCGAAGCCGGGGATCGACGTGGCGGCGGTCGTCCGCACGGGGCCGGCGGAGACGAGGTTGACGCGGATGCCGTCCGGCCCGAGGTCCCGGGCGAGGTAGCGGGCGGTCGCCTCGAAGGCGGCCTTGGACACGCCCATCCAGTCGTACACGGGCCACGCGTAGGAGCCGTCGAACGTCAGGCCCACCACGGCGGAGCCCGGCGCCATGAGCGGCTTCGCGGCCACGGCGAGCGACTTGAGCGAGTACGCGGAGACCTCGAGTGCGGTGGCGACGTCCGCCCACTCCGCCTGGAGGAAGTTCCCGCCCATCACCGACTGCGGGGCGAACCCGATCGAGTGGACCACGGCGTCGAGGTGGTCGACGTGCTCGCGCACGCGCGAGTCCAGCGCGGCGAGGTCGTCCGCGTCGGTGACGTCGAGCTGGACGACCGGCGCCTCGGTGGGCAGGCGACGCGACGTGACCTCGGTCAGCCGCATCTGGCGGCCGAAGGACGTGAGCACCACGGTGGCGCCCTGCTCCTGCGCGAGCCGCGCCACGTGGAAGGCGATGGAGTTGTTCTTCAGCACGCCGGTGACGAGCACCGTCTTGCCCTCCAGCAGTCCCATGGGAGTCCTCTTCTCGTTCGGGGGGAGTGACCGCGCGGACGCGGCCGGGGTTCGTGGGGCCGGTGCCCCGTGGTCAGCGGCCCACGGTCAGTGCCCCATGCCGAGTCCGCCGTCGACGGGGATGACCGCGCCGGAGACGTAGCCGGCCGCCGGGGAGGCGAGGAACTCGACGACGCCGGCGACGTCGTCGATGTCCCCGAACCGGCCCGCGGGGATCGCGCCGAGGTAGGTCTCCTGCTGGGCCTCGGGCAGCACCCGGGTCATCTCGGTGTCGATGAATCCCGGGGCCACGACGTTGGCCGTGATCGAGCGCTTGCCGAGCTCGCGGGTGATCGAGCGCGCCATGCCGACGAGCCCGGCCTTGGCGGCCGAGTAGTTGACCTGGCCCGGCCCGCCGTAGAGGCCGATGACCGAGGAGATGAGCACGATCCGACCTCGGCGCAGCCGGATCATCCCCTTGGACGCCCGGCGGGCGATCTTGAAGGCCCCGCCGAGGTTGGTCTGCAGGACCTCGTCGAAGTCCTCGTCGCTCATCCGCATGAGCAGCTGGTCGCGGGTGATCCCGGCGTTGGCCACGACCACCTCGACCGGGCCGTGGGCCTCCTCGGCCGCCGAGAAGGCAGCGTCGACGTCGTCGGTGCTCGCCACGTCGCCCGCCAGGGCGAGCGTGCCCTCGGGGCCGCGGCCGGAGCGGGAGAGCACCGCCACCTTGTCCCCCAGGTCGACGAACCGGCGGGCGATCGCCTCGCCGATCCCCTGGGACGCCCCGGTGACGAGCACGCTGCGGGGTTCGTACGTGTTGCTCGCGGTCACGTCATCTCCTCGATGCTTGCCGTACGCACCCGGGACACGCTAGCCGATGAGCTCCGGGGCTTCGCGCCACCGTCCGGTGCGCGGCCCCGGTCGCGCAGGTGGCAGCCGTGCCCCGGGAGGTCGGCGTAGCCTGGTGGGATGACCAGGGTCCGGCGCGCAGGAGCCGCACCCGCGACCCACTCCTCGGCGCGCGTGCGGGGGCGTCGGCGTGCCGAGCCCGTGACGATCACGGGCGCCGCCCCGTCCCTGCAGGAGGACCTCTCCGGCCGGATGCGCCGCTACTGGCTGCTCATGGGCGTCCGGATCGCGTGCCTCGCCTCGCTCGTCGTCGTCCCCCGCCAGTGGTGGTGGGTGTCCATCGGCCTCGCGCTCGCCGCTCCCCTGCTCGCCGTGCTCGTCGCCAACTCGGGCCGCGAGGGCGGGGGGCCGAGCGCCGGACGCACGGGTCGGGAACTCGTCACGCTCCAGCCCGACGACGACGCAGCCTCGCCGTCCGCCGACGCCCGGCGCGCCCCGACCTATCACGTGCGCCCCGGGGAGTTCCTGCGGTGACCGGCCAGGACATGCCGGGGCCGCGGGGCGTCGGCCGGTGGGCCTTCCTGCGCACCCCCCGCTGGCTGGGGCTCATGGCCGTCAGCGTGCTGGCCGCCCTCACCTGCGTGTGGCTCGGGACCTGGCAGCTCGACCGGCACGAGGAGAAGGTCGAGCGGCGCGACGCCGTCGAGCAGGCCGAGGCCGCCGCGCCGGTACCCGCCGAGGAGCACGTCGGCGACCTGCTCGTCGACGAGTCCGACACCTGGCGGTACGTCACCGTCACCGGCGAGTGGGTCGAGGGCACCACGCTCGGGCTGCGCAACCGGCCGGTCGAGGGCACGCCGGCCGTCCACGTGGTCGACCTGTTCGCCACCGAGCTCGGCGGGCAGGAGGTCGTCCTGCCGGTGGACCGGGGCTGGCTGCCCTCCGAGGTCGACATGACGCCCGCCGACCTGCCGCGCCCGCCGGACGGGGAGGCCACGCTGACGGTGCGGCTGAGGCCGGCGGAGCACGGCTCGACCCGCGAGCCGGCCCCGGGGTGGCTGTACTCGATCGAGGAGGACGCGCTGCGCCGCTCGCTCGCGGCCCTCACCGATCCCGCGCCCGGGGCGATCGCGGTGGCGGACGGGGGTGTCGGCGTCGTCTCGGGGTTCGGGGAGCTCATCGACTCCGAGCCCGCGGCGGCGGACGGCCTCTCCGGGCTCCCGCGGCCGGACGTCTCGCTGCGCAACCACCTCAGCTACGCGTTCCAGTGGTTCGTGTTCGCGATCGGGTCGCTCGCGATCGTGCCGCTGCTGGCGCGCCGCGAGGTCGACGAGGCCGACGAGGAGCTGCTCGCCGGCACGCCCTACGCGCGCGGGGGCGCCCTGTCCGCGCGCGCCGGGAAGAAGGTCTCCGACGCCGAGGAGGAGGACGCCTGGCTCGACGCCGCAGAGTCGGCCGAGGGTGCCGGTGCGGGTGCGGGTGTCACGGCGGACGATCAGGGCGCGAGCCCGGATCAGGACGGGTGCCCGGATCAAACCGCGCAGGCCGGCGGTCAGGCCAGCGTGACGAGCTCGAGGTAGTCGGCCGACCAGAGGTCCTCATCGCCGTCGGGCAGAAGGAGGACCCGCTCGGGGTTGAGCGACTGGACGGCGCCCTCGTCGTGGGTCACCAGCACGACCGCGCCAGTGAAGGTCGCCAGCGCGCCGAGGATCTCCTCGCGCGAGGCCGGGTCGAGGTTGTTCGTGGGCTCGTCGAGCAGCAGCACGTTGGCCGATGAGACGACGAGGACCGCGAGCGCGAGCCGGGTCTTCTCGCCACCGGACAGCACGCCGGCGGGCTTGTCGGCGTCGGACCCGGAGAAGAGGAACGACCCGAGGACCGAGCGGACCTGCGTGTCCGTGAGGTCCGGCGCCGAGCTGCGGAGGTTCTCCACGACCGTGCGGTTCGTGTCGAGGGTCTCGTGCTCCTGCGCGTAGTAGCCGATCTTCAGGCCGTGGCCGGGGATGACCTCGCCGGTGTCCGGCTGCTCCACGCCGCCGAGGATCCGCAGGAGGGTGGTCTTGCCGGCGCCGTTGAGGCCGAGGATGACCACCTTCGAGCCGCGGTCGATCGCGAGGTCCACGCCCGAGAACACCTCGAGCGACCCGTACGACTTCGACAGGTCCTGCGCGGTGAGCGGGGTGCGGCCGCAGGGGGCGGGATCCGGGAAGCGGAGCGCCGCGACACGGTCCTGGACGCGGGTCGCCTCGAGTCCCGAGGTCAGGCGCTCGGCGCGGCGGATCATGTTCTGCGCGGCGACGGCCTTCGTGGCCTTCGCGCGCATCTTGTCCGCCTGCGCCATGAGGGTCGAGGCCTTCTTCTCGGCGTTGGCGCGCTCGCGGCGGCGGCGCTTCTCGTCGACCTCGCGCTGCTTGACGTAGGCGTCCCAGCCGAGGTTGTACGTGTCGAGCTCGCCGCGGTTGGCGTCGAGGTGCCACACGGTGTTGACGGTCTCGCGCAGCAGGTCGACGTCGTGGGAGATGACGACGAAGCCGCCCTGGTAGCTCTTGAGGTGCTCGCGCAGCCAGACGATCGAGTCGTGGTCGAGGTGGTTCGTCGGCTCGTCGAGCAGGAGCGTGTCCGCGCCGGAGAAGAGGATCCGGGCGAGCTCGACGCGGCGGCGCTGACCGCCGGACAGGGTGTGCAGCGGCTGGTCGAGGATGCGGGTCGGCAGCGCGAGTGCCGACGTCATCGCCGCCGCCTCGGACTCCGCGGCCCAGCCGCCGAGGGCCTCGAACTCGGCGTCGAGACGGACGTAGCGCTCGGTGGCCTTCGCGGCCTTGTCCGGGTTCGACAGGTCGCCCATCTCGCGCTCGGCCTTGCGCAGGCGCCCGAGCAGGGTGTCGATGCCGCGGGCGGACAGGACGCGGTCGCGCGCGTGGACGTCGAGGTCGCCGGTGCGCGGGTCCTGCGGGAGGTAGCCGACGGTGCCGGAGCGCGTGAGGTCACCGGTGTGCGCGACGGTCGAGCTCGTGGCGTCGGCCCCGGCGAGGAGCTTGGTCAGCGTGGTCTTGCCGGCGCCGTTGCGTCCGACGAGCCCGATCTTCATGCCGGTGTCGATGCGGAACGTGCCCGAACGGAGCAGCTCGCGGTCGCCGATGGACATGGAGATGTCGCGGGCGGTGATCATGGGGGCCTTTCGTGGGGCGGGCGTGCCGGCGGAGGACATGTGGTGCGCGGTGGGCCGGACGCAGGGCCACCAGCCATCGTAACGGCGGGCGCACGCGATTTCCGGGCGGCACCTGTTCCGTCGAGCACCCTCCGTCGCGTTCGCCGAGATTGCGGTTCGTGCTCGTCGAGATTGCGGTTGGTGCCCGCCGAGATTGCGGTTGGTGCTCGCCGAGATTGGGCGGTTTCAAGTGGTTGTTGCAACGAGTAGGTCGTTGAGTCGTTTCGCTGGAGTCTGCCAGCCCAGTGTCATGCGTGGTCGTGTGTTGAGTTCGCGGGCGACGGCGTCGAGGTCGCGCTGGGCGTAGGTGCGGAAGTCGGTACTCGAGCGGGGAAAGTACTGCCGCAGCAGGCCGTTGGTGTTCTCGTTCGAGCCTCGCTGCCAGGGCGAGTGCGGGTCGCAGAAGAAGACCCGGCAGTCTGTCGCCAGCGTGAAGTGGGCGTGCTTGGCCATCTCAGCGCCCTGATCCCAGGTCAGAGTCGCGGCCAGCTCGGCCGGCAGGCGGCCCATCGTCTCGATCAGCACGTCGATCACCTGCTCGGAGACCCTGCTCTCCGGTAGAGCGCCGAGCATGACGTACCGCGTGGAACGCTCGACCAGGGTGATGATCGCCGACGCGCTACGCGCACCGATGATCAGGTCACCTTCCCAGTGCCCGGGCACGGCCCGGTCTTCGACCTCGGCCGGCCGGGTGCTGATGTTCAGGCCATGGGTCCAGGCCTTGCCCGAGTGTGCCGCCCGCGCGAGGCGGGACTGGGGGCGCCGCCTGGTCCGCCCGGTACGGAGTGCGACCTGGCGTGCGATCTCGCTGCGCAGCCCGCCACGAGCTTGGTAGTAGATCGCTTGGTAGATCGTCTCGTGGGACACCCATCGCTCCGGCCGGTCGGGATACTCCTGACGAAGCCAGTGTGCGATCTGCTGCGGAGACCACCGCTGTTCGAGCTTGTCCCGCACCAGGGGCCATAGCCGGCCGCGACCCGAGGTCACCCCGCGGCGGCGATCGCCGGTCAACTTGCCGGGCCTGGGCCTGCGGGCCCGCTTGTCGGCCCTGCGCTGCGCGTTCCGGCACGAGTACGCCCACCGGTAGGCGCCACCACGACCGGCGGGATTGGCCTGCCGGCGTCCCGCCGGGGAACGCGTCCCGGGTGTGTCCAGGTGAGCGCCCCGGTAGGAGTTATTGCGAGTGACCTCGCGCCACACCGTGGTCCGGTGACGACCGATCCGCTCAGCGATCTGCGGGAACGTCAATCGCTGACCGAACAGCGCCTCGATCTTCGCCCGCTCCTCAAGTGTCAATCTCTTCCCAGCCATCCGTACACCCTCCCAAGGCGCACGTTGCAACAACCGATTGAAACCGCC
>NZ_JBNDMZ010000019.1:0-49908 GCF_049856295.1 Georgenia sp. Z1344
GGCTCTTCACATTCGAGGGTGTAGTTGGGGTCGGAATCCGCCCGTCTCGAGTAGTGATCGGGCGATGTAATTGGTCAGGTTGCGGAAGCCGAGGGCCGAGCCGCGCAGGTGCTCGAGCCTGCCGTTCATGGCCTCGGTGGGGCCGTTGGACGTGCCGGGCCGGTCGAAGTAGGCGAGCACGTCGGCGGCGCGGCGCTTCAGGGTCCTGCCCAGCTTGCGCAGCTCGGTCAGGGCGGCTGGCACGGTGGAGCTGACGGAGGCGATGAGCTGGGCCATGAGCTGGCGACCATGTGCGCGGTCGGGGACGCGGTAGGCGGCGATCATGCGCTGGTAGACGGCCCAGGCGGCCTCGACCGCTACGTGGGTGTCGCCGTCGAACAGGCCCTCCAGGCGCTGGGACTGCTTCTCGGTGAGCAGGTCGGCGCCGGTGTGCAGGGTCCGGCGGGCGGCGTAGAGCGGATCGCCCTTGCGGCCCCGGTGCCCGCAGGTGTCCTGCTGGACACGGCGCCGGCAGTCATCGAGCGCGTCGCCAGCGAGGCGGACCACGTGAAAAGGATCCATGATGGCGACCGCGTCGGGCAGCTCTTCGGCGGCGGCGGTCTTGAACCCGGTGAAGCCGTCCATCGCGACGATCTCGACCCCGTCGCGCCAGTCCTGCGGCCGGCCCGCGAGCCACTGCTTGAAGGCGTGTTTCGAGCGGCCCTCGACCATGTCCAGCAGCCGGGACGGGCCGGTCCCCTCGCGAACAGCGGTGAGGTCGATGATCACGGTCACGAACCTGTCGCCGCGGCGGGTGTGGCGCCAGACATGCTCGTCGACACCGATGGCGCTGACGCCGTCGAACCGGGTCGGATCATCGATGAGGACGCGGCGTCCTTCGGTCAGGACCGCGGCGTTGGCGGTGTTCCACGAGACCCCCAGCCCCTCGGCGACACGAGCGACACTCAAGTGCTGGCACACGATCCCTTCCAGCGCCCACCGCAACCCGCGGCGGGAGAGCCGAGCGCGCGGCTCGGCCGCGGCGGTCGTGTCCTGACGCCACACGTGCCCGCAGCCCGTGCACCGGTACCGACGCACCCTCACCTCCAGCGTCGTGGGACGCCACCCCAAAGGCTCGTGAGCGAGCTCGCGCGTGACGGTGTCCCGCGCGACGCCCTCGCACCCGCACCGCCGGCACCAGCTGTCCGGTTCGACGACCCTGCAGGCCAGGACCGCCCGACCAGGCTCGATGCGCTGGCCGACGACCTCCAAGCCGAGCTCGTCCAGACGAGCGAACGTGGTCAGATCAGGGCGGGCGAAGGTAGCGTCAGGCACGTCGAGGTCTTCCCGGTGGGTGGCGTGAGAACCCCCATCATCGGAAGACCTCGACCCCTATCTGGACGCTGACACGCCGGCACCTCGCTCACCACCGCGCCAGGCCGTCTACACCCTCAATCCGGAAGAGCCGGATCACCGCGTCGAGCTCCGCCAGATACTTCGGCATATACCTAAGTGTTGGGGGTGGACGTGAGGGAGTCAAGGGGTGACGGGCGCTCCCAACCGCAATCTCGACGACGACGAACCGCAATCTCGGCGAATGAATTGTCTCGCAGAGTGGGAACGTGAACCACGATGCGAGACGGGTGGCTTCCCCTTCGCGCGCGGGCGTACAGTGCATGCATGCCTCGGATCAGCATTCTCGTAGTCGGCCGCGCGGCCGACCCTCGTTGAGAGCTGGTCCGGCCGCGCCCCTCGACACCCATCGGGTCGAGGGGCTTTTGCATGTCCAGCACCACCCCGATGACCCGGACCCGGGTCGCGGACGAACCGGCCCCGCGGGCCGGACAGGCGAAGGAGGGACCATGACGAGCACGTCGCACAGCGCGCCGGGCCGTACCGCGCCCGACGACGAGGCCGCACGCCCCGTCGTCGACGCTGCCAGGACCGGGACCGACGACGCCGTACTCGCGGGCGACTCCGGTTCCAACGGCGCAGCCCCGGCCCGCCGCGGCCCCACGCCCGGCATCGACCCGGTCGAGGCCGACATCCTCGCCACGGCCGCCGTCGCGGAGCGCACGCTCGCGCACGGCGGGACGGGCGGCACGGGAGTCGTCCTGCGGGGCGGTCGCATCGAGGCCGTCGCGGAGGAGGCCCAGATCGTCGAGCCGTCCACGGGTGCCCGCAACATCGTCCGTGCGCTCGAGGAGCTCGGCGTCGACACGATCTTCGGGATCCCGGGCGGCGCGATCCTGCCGACCTACGACCCGCTGTTCCAGTCGGACAAGGTCCGCCACATCCTCGTCCGCCACGAGCAGGGCGCCGGCCACGCGGCCGTCGGCTACGCGGCCGCCACCGGCAAGACCGGCGTGTGCATCGCGACGTCGGGCCCGGGCGCCACGAACCTCATCACCGCCATCGCCGACGCGAACATGGACTCCGTCCCGATCGTCGCGATCACCGGCCAGGTGGGCGCGGCGGCGATCGGCACGGACGCCTTCCAGGAGGCGGACATCGTCGGCGCCACCATGCCGCTGACCAAGCACTCCTTCCTCGTCACCGACCCGGACGAGATCCCCGCGCGCATCGCCGAGGCGTTCCACCTCGCGGCGACCGGCCGGCCGGGCCCCGTGCTCGTCGACGTCGCGAAGTCCGCCCAGCAGGCGGAGTCGGACTTCGTGTGGCCGCCGGCGATGGACCTGCCCGGCTACAAGCCGACCGTCAAGCCGCACGGCCGTCAGGTCAAGGAGGCGGCCCGCCTCATCGCGTCGGCGTCGCGCCCCGTCCTCTACGTGGGCGGCGGCGTCATTCGCTCGCAGTCCACCGACGCGCTCGCCGAGCTCGTCGAGGTCTCGAACGCGGCCGTCGTCACCACGCTCATGGCGCGCGGCGCGTTTCCGGACTCGCACCCGAACAACGTCGGGATGCCCGGCATGCACGGGACCGTCGCTGCGGTGGCCGCGCTGCAGAAGGCGGACCTCGTCGTCGCGCTCGGCGCCCGGTTCGACGACCGCGTGACCGGCCGGCTCGACAGCTTCGCGCCGCTCGCCAAGGTCATCCATGCGGACGTCGACCCGGCGGAGATCTCGAAGAACCGTCACGCGGACGTGCCCATCGTCGGCGACCTGTCGGAGACGATCCCGGCGCTCGCGTCGGCGCTGCGAGACGCGCAGGCCCAGCACGGCGAGCCCGAGCTCGACGCGTGGTGGGCGCAGCTGAGCGACCTGCGCAGCCGCTACCCGCTGGGCTGGGCCCCGACGAACGACGGCCAGCTCGCGCCGCAGCACGTCATCTCGCGCCTCGGCGAGCTCGCCGGCCCGGACGCCGTGTACGCGGCGGGCGTGGGCCAGCACCAGATGTGGGCGGCGCAGTTCATCAGCTACGAGAAGCCGCGCACCTTCCTCAACTCCGGCGGCCTGGGCACGATGGGCTACGCGATCCCGGCCGCGATGGGCGCGAAGGCCGCGCTGCCGGACACGCCCGTCTGGGCGATCGACGGCGACGGCTGCTTCCAGATGACCAACCAGGAGCTCGCCACCTGCGTGCTCGACCAGATCCCGATCAAGGTCGCGATCATCAACAACTCCTCGCTCGGCATGGTCCGCCAGTGGCAGACCCTGTTCTACGAGAGCCGGTACTCGAGCACCGACCTGCACACCGGGCACGACACGGTGCACATCCCGGACTTCGTCAAGCTCGCCGACGCCTACGGCTGCGTGGCGATCCGCGTGACCAAGGTCGAGGAGATCGACGCCGCGATCGAGAAGGCCATGTCGATCAACGACCGCCCGGTCGTCATCGACTTCGTCGTCAGCAGGGACGCCATGGTGTGGCCGATGGTGGCCTCGGGCGTCTCCAACGACGAGATCCAGTACGCGCGCGGGCTCACGCCCGACTTCGAGCACGAGGACTGAGGGGAAGGACATGAGCACCAGGCACACGCTGTCCGTTCTGGTCGAGAACAAGCCCGGCGTCCTCACGCGGGTCACGGCCCTGTTCGCCCGGCGGGCGTTCAACATCCACTCGCTCGCGGTCGGCCCGACCGAGCGCGAGGACGTCTCCCGCATCACGGTCGTGGTCGACGCCGCCGAGCTGCCGCTCGAGCAGGTCACCAAGCAGCTGAACAAGCTGATCAACGTGCTGAAGATCGTCGAGCTGGACCCGGGCAACACGGTCGAGCGGGAGCTCCTGCTCGTCAAGGTCCGGGCCGACGACGAGTCGCGCACCGCGGTCCTCCAGGTGGTCGAGCTCTTCCGCGCCCACGTGGTGGACGTGGCGCCGGAGGCCGTGACGATCGAGGCCACGGGCGGCGACGCCAAGCTCGAGGCCCTGCTCACCGCGCTGGGGCCGTACGGCATCCGTGAGATCGTGCAGTCGGGGTCGGTCGCGCTGGCGCGCGGCTCCCGCTCGCTCACGGACCGCACGCTCGACCGCGTCCGTTCCGCCTGACGGCGGGCGGCCACCTCACCCGCGCGGGAGCCACCGGCCCACCGCGCACCCCGCCGGCCGGCGCCGGCGGCACGCACGAACGCACCATCGAACGAAGCCCAGCAGCACACAACGAAGGAGGGCCCTCGTGGCCGAGCTGTACTACGACGACGACGCCGATCTGTCGATCATCCAGTCCAAGAAGGTGGCCGTCATCGGCTACGGCAGCCAGGGGCACGCGCACGCGCTCAACCTGCGGGACTCCGGCGTCGAGGTCGTCGTCGGTCTGCGCGAGGGTTCGTCCTCGCGCGCCAAGGCCGAGGAGCAGGGCCTCGCGGTCGCGACGGTCGGCGAGGCCGTCTCCGGCGCCGACGTCGTCATGATCCTCGCCCCGGACCAGCACCAGCGGAAGATCTTCTCCGAGGAGGTCGAGCCGAACCTCAAGGACGACGCCGCGATCTTCTTCGCCCACGGCTTCAACATCCGCTACGACCTCATCCAGCCCTCCGCGGGCCACGACATCGCCATGGTCGCGCCGAAGGGCCCGGGCCACACGGTGCGTCGCCAGTACGAGGACGGGCGCGGCGTGCCGGTGCTCCTCGCGGTCGAGCAGGACGCCTCGAGCCAGGCCTGGGACATCGCCGCCTCCTACGCGAAGGCGATCGGCGGCCTGCGCGCCGGCGGCATCAAGACCACGTTCACCGAGGAGACCGAGTCCGACCTGTTCGGCGAGCAGACCGTGCTCTGCGGTGGCGTCAGCCAGCTCGCGCAGTACGGCTTCGAGGTCCTCACCGAGGCCGGCTACCAGCCGGAGATCGCCTACTTCGAAGTCCTCCACGAGCTCAAGCTCATCGTCGACCTCATGTACGAGGGCGGCATCGCCAAGCAGCGCTGGTCGGTCTCCGACACGGCCGAGTACGGCGACTACGTCTCGGGCCCGCGCGTCATCACGCCGCAGGTCAAGGAGAACATGGTGGCGGTCCTCGCGGACATCCAGTCGGGTGCCTTCGCCGAGCGCTTCATCGCCGACCAGGACCAGGGCGGCCCGGAGTTCGCCGCGCTGCGCAAGAAGGGCGAGCAGCACCCGATCGAGGCCACGGGCCTCGAGCTGCGCAACCTGTTCTCCTGGGTCGAGACCCGGGACGCGGACTACACGCAGGGCCAGGTCGGTCGCTGACCTGCCCGACGCCGGAGCTCGCCCCGGCCCGGCCCGCCACCTCGCGTGGTGGGCCGGGCCGGGGCGGCCCGTCATGATCATCGGGGCCGCGAGGCCCGCACGAATGTGGAGAGGACAACTGTGAGCGAGCAGCGCGAGATCGACCTGGGCGTCATCGGTGGCGACGGGATCGGCCCGGAGGTGGTGGCCGAGGCCCTCAAGGTCGCGCGCGCCGCGCTGGACGGCACGGGCGTCACCCTCAGGGAGACGCCCTACGAGCTGGGCGCCGAGCGCTGGCACCGCACCGGCGAGACGATCACCGACGACGAGGTCGCGGCCCTGCGCGAGCACGACGCGATCCTGCTCGGCGCCGTCGGCGACCCGAGCGTCCCCTCCGGCGTCCTCGAGCGCGGCCTCCTGCTGCGCCTGCGCTTCGAGCTCGACCACTACGTCAACCTGCGCCCCGCCAAGCTCCTGCCCGGCGTCGGCACGCCGCTCGCCGACCCCGGTGCGATCGACCTCGTCGTCGTCCGCGAGGGCACCGAGGGCCCCTACGTCGGCAACGGCGGCGCGCTGCGCGTGGGCACCCCGAACGAGCTCGCCACCGAGGTCTCCGTCAACACCGCCTTCGGTGTCGAGCGCGTGGTCCGCGACGCCTTCGCCCGTGCCCAGGCCCGCCCGCGCAAGAAGCTCACGCTCGTGCACAAGCACAACGTCCTCGTCCACGCCGGCCACCTGTGGCGGCGCACGGTCGACGCCGTCGCGGCCGAGCACCCCGAGGTCACGGTCGACTACGCCCACGTCGACGCCACGATGATCTACCTCGTCACCGACCCGGCGCGGTTCGACGTCATCGTCACCGACAACCTGTTCGGCGACATCGTCACCGACCTCGTCGCCGCCGTCACCGGCGGGATCGGGCTCGCGGCGTCCGGCAACGTCAACCCCGACCGCACGTCGGCGTCGATGTTCGAGCCCGTCCACGGCTCCGCCCCGGACATCGCCGGGACCGGGAAGGCCGACCCGACGGCCGCGATCCTGTCCGCCGCGCTCATGCTCACCCACGTCGGCGAGGAGGCGGCGGCCGCGCGGATCGATGCCGCTGTCGAGGCCGACCTCGCCGCCCGGGGGAGCGCCCCGCGATCGACCAGCGAGGTCGGCGACGCGATCGCCGCCGCCGTCTCGCTGACGGCCGACGCCACGGCCACGACCGGGGCCGAGCGATGAGCGACGAGACGCCCATCGCCGTCGGCCAGGAGGTCGGGGACGCCCAGGTGACCGCCGGCGAGCCCGGCGACGCCACGACGCCCGGTGGCCTTCCCCTGCCCGGCCGGGGCCACGGTCTCGAGATGCCGGGCCTGGACTCCGCCGCCCTGCCGCCCGCCGGTGAGCTCGCCGCTCGCGTGACGGGGGAGCGCAGCGACCACCCCGCCGACGACGCCGCGTACGCGGACGTCATGGGGAACCTCGCGTTCGGCACCGCCTTCACCGACCACATGGTCCGCGCGACCTGGACGCACGACTCCGGGTGGGGGCCGCTGCGCCTCGAGCCCTACGGCCCGCTCCAGCTCTCGCCGGCCGCGTCCGTCCTGCACTACGGGCAGGAGGTCTTCGAGGGGCTCAAGGCCTACCGCTGGGCCGACGGCTCCGTGCGCACGTTCCGGCCCGGCTTCAACGCCGCTCGGCTCGCCCACTCCGCCCGCCGCCTCGCGCTGCCCGAGCTGCCCGCCGAGGACATGATCGCCTCCCTCGCCGCGCTGCTCGCGCACGACGAGCGCTGGGTGCCCGGCGACGAGGGCGCCTCGCTGTACCTGCGACCGTTCATGTTCTCCTCCGAGCCGTTCCTCGGCGTGCGGGCCGGGCGGCAGGTCGAGTACCTGCTCATCGCCTCGCCCGTGGGGCCGTACTTCGTCAACGGCTTCGAGCCGGTCGGGATCTGGGTCTCCTCGACCTACCACCGCGCCGGCGCCGGCGGGATGGGGGACACGAAGACCGGCGGGAACTACGCCGCGTCCCTGCTCCCGCAGGCCGAGGCCTACGAGAAGGGCTTCGAGCAGGTCCTGTTCCTCGACGCCTCGACGAACACCTACGTGGACGAGCTCGGCGGGATGAACCTCGTCGTCGTCGACTCCGACGGCACCGTCCGCACCCCCGGGCTCACGGGGACGATCCTCGAGGGCGGCACCCGGGACTCGCTGCTCACCCTGCTGGCCGAGTCCGGCCGCGAGGTGCGCCAGGAGCCGATCGCGCTCGCCGACCTGCTCGCGGACATCCGCTCCGGCGCCGTCGCCGAGGTGTTCGCCTGCGGGACCGCCGCCGTCGTCACCCCGATCGGCCGGCTCGCGGGGGAGGACTTCGACGTCACCGTCGGCGACGGTCGGCCGGGGCCGGTCACCCGCTCCCTGCACGCCGAGCTCACCGACATCCAGTACGGCCGCGCGGCGGACGCGCACGAGTGGATGTACCGGCTCGTCTGAGCCGGCGGGAGGCACGATGACCAGCGAGCTGCACGTCTACGACACCACCCTGCGCGACGGCGCCCAGCAGGAGGGCATCAACCTCACCGTCGCGGACAAGATGGCGATCGCCGCCCTGCTCGACGAGCTCGGCGTCGACTACATCGAGGGCGGCTGGCCCGGCGCCATCCCGCGCGACACGGAGTTCTTCCAGCTCGCCGAGAAGGAGCTGACGCTCACCCGCGCGCGGCTCGCGGCCTTCGGGTCGACGGCGAAACCCGGCGTTCCGGCCGCCGAGGACGCCCAGGTCCAGGCGCTGGTCGACTCCGGCGCCGGCGTGCTCACGCTCGTGGCCAAGTCGGACTCGCGGCACGTCGAGCGCGCGCTGCGTACCACGCCCGAGGAGAACCTGCGGATGGTGCGGGACACCGTCACCCATCTCGTGGGGCTCGGGCGCGAGGTGCACGTGGACCTCGAGCACTTCTTCGACGGCTACCGGCACGACCCGGGGTACGCGCGCGAGGTCGCCGCCACCGCGCTCGCGGCCGGCGCGACGTCCGCCGTCCTGTGCGACACCAACGGCGGCACCCTGCCCGACGAGGTCGGGCGGATCGTCGCCGAGGTCCGCGCGGGCGTGGACGGCCGGATCGGGATCCACACGCACAACGACGCCGGCACCGCCGTCGCGTCCTCGATCGCGGCGGTCGACGCCGGGGCGACCCACGTCCAGGGCTGCGTCAACGGCTACGGCGAGCGCACCGGCAACGCCGACCTCGTGGCGGTCATCGCCAACCTCGAGCTCAAGCGCGGGCTTGAGACGATCGGGCCCGACCGTCTGCGCGAGGCCACCCGCATCAGCCACCAGATCGCCGAGCTGACGAACATCCCCGCCTTCTCGCGCCAGCCCTACGTGGGCCACAGCTCGTTCGCCCACAAGGCCGGGCTGCACGCCTCGGCGATCCGCGTGGACCCGGACCTCTACCAGCACACCGACCCGGCGGCCGTCGGCAACGACATGCGGATGATCGTGTCCGACATGGCCGGGCGGGCCTCGATCGAGCTCAAGGGCCGCGAGCTCGGGTTCGACCTCTCGGGCCGGGGCGAGCTGCTCACCCGCGTCACCGAGCGCGTGAAGGCGGCCGAGGCGCGCGGCTACACCTACGACGCCGCCGACGCCTCCTTCGAGCTGCTCCTGCGCGAGGAGCTCGGCGAGGGCGGAGCAGGCGCGTACTTCGACGTCGAGTCCTGGCGTGCGCAGGTGACCTCGCTGGACGGCCGCGGCCGGACCGAGGCCGAGGCCACCGTCAAGCTCCGCACCGGGCAGGGGAGGATCGTCCGCACCGGCGAGGGCAACGGCCCCGTCAACGCGCTCGACCACGCGCTGCGCGAGGCGCTCGTGGACACCTACCCGGAGATCGAGGAGTTCGCGCTCGTCGACTACATGGTGCGCATCCTCGACTCCCAGCAGGGAACCGACGCCTCGATCCGCGTGCTCGTGCGGTCCTCGGACGGCGTGCGCTCGTGGTCGACGGTGGGGGTCGGGACCGACGTCGTCGAGGCGTCCTGGGAGGCGCTCGTCGACTCGTTCGTCTGGGGCCTCGTGCACGCGGAGGTCGCGCCGCGCTAGCTCGGCCCGCTGTCATCGAGAGTGCGGTTCGCCGAGGGCGTTCGCCGCGTGCGGGAGGCCCTCACCAGGCGATCTGGTCCACCGACCCCAGCGCGCGGCTGCGCTCCGCCTCCGGACCCGACCCGTCGGGACCGTCACCGGCCGCGGCTGCGGCGAACGTCAGCCCTGTCCGCTCCTCGAGCTCGGCGCGCGCCACCTGGTACGTCGCGAACTCGGAGAGGTCGAGCACCTCGAGGTCGGACAGGTCCTGCGAGAGCAGGAAGGACTGTGCCCGCAGCTCGCCGCCGACCACGTAGTAGATGATCTTGTAGAACTCGCGGGGGACCTGGAAGCCGCGGTACTCGCGGTCGGACTCCTTGAACACCGGTCCTGCGACCACGGCGATCCGCAGGTCCTCGACCTCGACCCGGTCGAAGAGCGCGTCCTCGAGCTTGCCCCAGACGCCCGCGAGGCCGGACTGGTTGAAGGTGTTCATCTGCGGGGCGATGTTGGTGAAGCTGAACGAGTCCTCGTTGGCGCGCTGCGCCTCGCCGCGCGGTCCCCAGAGCAGGTCCGAGCGACGCGCGATGTGGCCGCGGTCGAGGTCGTTCGCCCCGTAGAGGTCGTCACCCGCCTGGAACTCCTCGTCGATCCGCTCGTCGTAGCGGAACTCGATCCCGTCGCGACTGAGCCGCCGCAGGCCGGTGCCGTCGACGTTCCAGGCGACCCACCGGGCCAGCCGGCGGCTCCGGGACTGGGTCAGGCTGAAGTGGGTGTAGGGGACGACCGGGGAGCCGTCGACCTCGACGGCGTCGGACGCGAGATCCTTCCCGAGCTCGGGGACCGCGACCGGGAGGGAAAGGAACTCCTCGTCGAATCCTCCGCCTGTGGCCTCGGCCGTGGCGGACTCGTCCGCGACCTCCGCGGACAGGGAGAACTCGAGCTTGTCTCGCACCGAGGAGGCGTAGCAGGCCAGGGCGCGTTCCCCCTCGGCGGAGTCGGACCCGGCGAAGTGGAGCCCGCCCATCACCGTCGAGGTGTGCCCGTTGCCCGCCTTGAGCATCCAGACGGCGCCGGAGTCGCCCCCGTCGCTGAGCCGGTCGGAGGTGCCGGAGCGGCGCGGGTCCGGCTCGATCTCGAAGCAGCCGATCTGCTGCTCGCCGGTCCCGTCGCCGTAGTCGATCGACACCAGGGTCTCGATCCGCGACACCTGCCCGTGGCTGACGCCCGTCGTGCGTCCGGACTTGACCACCTGGTCGCCGAGGTCCGGGTCGCCGATCTGGTCCGGCACGATGTCCAGCTCGAGGATCGTCGGGTCGGCACCGCGGTTGTCGATCGTCGCGATCGCCGCGTCCCCCGCAGCACCCAGGTGCGACCGGAGCAGGCGGCCGAACCGGTTGTCGGTGGCGCGGTTGTCGTCGTGGGTGCCCGGCTGCAGCGCGGCGTCGCCGATCGCGCCGTCCGGACCGTGCAGGACGTGCCAGTTCGACAGCAGCACCGGCTCCCCGGTGTGCCGGTCGTGGACGATCGCCCCCGCGGTGCCGGCCGAGACCCGAGGGTGGGACACGCTCACGCCCGGCACCAGCGGATCGACGCGCCTCCGGCGCGCGTCGTCGAATGCCTCGGGCACGATCTCGTAGGAGAGCCGGAAGCCGCGCTGGAGAACGTCGGTGGGGACGGAGATCCGCTCGGCCTCGATCGTCTCGGGGATCGCCCGCGTACCGAGCGCCTCGAGCTCGGTGAGCGGGACCTTCCGCGTCACGGTGAACTGGAGCGAGATTTCGTCCGTGCGCTCCCCGCCGGTCTCCTTGTAGCCGATACCGACCGAGGTGATGTTCGGGTCGGCGAGGTAGTCGGGCCCGTGACGGCGGATCCAGTTCGTCAGCTGCTGCCGGTCCGAGGTGTCCATACCCTCGAGCCTGAACCGCCGACATGGATCTCGGGTGATCGGGCGGCGAATGCCAGGTGGACCGCGCGAGTGCGCGCGTCGCCCGGGTTCGACGGTCGGCACCTCGGCCCGTCGCCCATCACGTCCTGCCTGTAGGCCCTGTCCTGCCTGCGCGGTGCTCGGTCGCACCTCGTGCGTGACGGCGCCGACCGGAAGTGAACGTCGAGGGGTGATCGAGCGGGCGCCGACGTAGGCTCGGCGGGTCGACGCGGGGTGTTCGTCGTCGGGGAGTGGCGTGCGGCAGGTGCCCACGCCTCGGAGGGAGGAGCTCGTCGGTGCAGGCCGAGAACGATCCGAACCGGTCGCCCGACACCCCGGACCCTGCGCGCTGGCGGATCCTCGTGGTCACCCTCGGGGCCATCTTCATGGCCCTCATCTCGGTGAGCATCGTCAACGTGGCGCTCCCGTCGATGCAGGAGGGCCTCGGCGCCTCGCAGTCCGACCTCCAGTGGGTGCTGTCCGGCTACGCGCTGACGTTTGGCGTAGTGCTCGTGGCGGCCGGCCGGGCCGGCGACGTCATGGGGCGCGGCGGGATCTTCCTCGTCGGGATGGCGATCTTCACCGTCTTCTCGATCACCTCGAGCCTCGCGCCGAACGCCGAGTGGCTCAACGTCTCGCGGTTCGCGCAGGGGGTCGGCTCCGGGCTCGTCAACCCGCAGGGCGTCGGGATGATCCAGCAATACTTCCGGGGCGCCGAGCGGGCGAGGGCCTTCGGCTACTTCGGCGCCGCGGTCGGGGTGTCGGTCGCGATCGGACCGGTCCTCGGCGGGGTCCTCATCAGCGCCGGCGGGACCGACCTGGGCTGGCGCCTCACCTTCCTCGTCAACGTGCCGGTGGGGCTCGTGACGATCGCCCTCGGGCTGCGGTGGTTCCCGCGGCCCCTCATCCGGTCGCTGCGCCGGGCCGATCCCGCCACGCGCGCAGAACGCTCCCTCGACCCCGTCGGCGCGCTGCTGCTCGGCGCCGCGGTCCTCGCCATCCTCTTCCCGTTCATGGAGGGGCGCGGGTCGGCCGCGCTGTGGCTGCTGGTGCCGGCGGGTGTCCTGCTCGTCGTCGCCTGGGTGTGGTGGGAGAAGCGGTACGCGCGCTCCGGGCGGAGCCCGATGGTCGACCTCGCCATCTTCCGCACCCGCAGCTTCACCAACGGGTCCCTGATGATCACGCTCTACTTCCTCGGGATGACGAGCGTGTGGGTGCTCGTCGCGCTGTACATGCAGCAGGGCGACGGCCGCTCCGCGATGGAGGCCGGCGTCATCGGGCTGCCGTCGGCGGTGCTGTCCGCGTTCGGGGCCAACTGGGCCGGCAAGCGGGTGCTCACCTACGGCCGCAAGCTGGTGATCGGCGGGCTGCTCATGGGGCTGGTGGGCCTCGTGCTGAGCATCGTCGTGGTCCAGCTGCACGCGTCGGCGGGGCTGAGCGTCTGGTGGCTCCTGCTGTCCCTCTCTTTCATCGGCGCCGCGCAGGGGTGTGTGGTCAGCCCCAACCAGACCCTCACGCTCGCCGAGGTCCCGCTCGCGTACGCCGGGAGCTCGGGGGCGGTCATGCAGACCGGGCAGCGGATCGGCACCTCGATCGGCATCGCCGTCATCACCGCGGCCGTGTTCGGCACGCTGGAGGCGACGGACTGGCCCACGGCCGCGTCGCTCGGGTTCGGGGTCATCGCCGTGGTGCTGCTCGCCGCGCTGGCCGTGGCCGTGAAGGACCTGCGGGACCGGCGGGAGGACGGCACAGCGATGGTCTGAGGTGTGGGGCCCCGTCCGCATAGGGTGGACGACACGCTCACACGTTCGGGGGACACATCAGTGGTTACGGCATTGGAGGCCAACCTCCAGAGCATCTTCGAGGGCAAGAAGCAGTACGTCGTCCCGCTCTTCCAGCGGCGGTACGAATGGGGGCCTAGACAACTCACCAAGTTGTGGTCCGACATCGTCGAGCTCGAGGAGACTCGTCGGACCGACCCGGCGGCCACGCACTTCATCGGGTCGCTCGTCCTGGCGACGAGCCCGGCAGCCGGACCGGTGGGCGTGCAGCAGTTCCTTGTCGTCGACGGTCAGCAGCGACTGACCACGTTGACCCTGCTGCTGGCGGCACTGCGGGACCATCAGTCGGAGCACACCGGTCGCGAGCATTTCGACCGACTCAACTCGCAGTACCTCGTCAACGTCTGGGACAAGGGCACACCGACGAAGTTTCTCCCGACCCAGGCGGACAGGGACGCCTATCTCGCGGTCATCCGTGCCGCCCCGAGCGCGGGCGGCACGGACCATGTGGGGGCCGCGTACCGGTACTTCAGATCGGTCCTCAGCTCGGTTCCTGCCGATCAGGTTGAGGGCATCGAGAATGCAGTTCTTGCCGGCCTGTCACTTGTCTCGGTCACCGCTCAGCAGGGTGACAACGTCCATCGGATCTTCGAGTCGCTCAACAACACCGGTCTGCAGCTGACCCAGGCTGACCTGCTCAAGAACTACCTGTTCATGCGGCTTGGCGACAGCGGTGACTCCGTTTACCAGTCGGTATGGCTCCCGCTCGAGAGACTGCTGTCGTCCGACAACATCGAGCTGCTGTTCTGGCTCGATTCCGTCCAGCGTGACGAGCGCGTCAAGCAGTCGGAGACCTACGACAAGCAGCAGAGGCGTCTCGACGTGATGGTCGAGACGGAGCAGATCGAGCTGGAGGTGCGACGCATCGCCGCGCTCGGGGAGCTGCTCGTCCTCATTCTCGAGCCTGATCGAGAGAAGGACCCACGAGTGCGGGTGCGGCTCGAACGGCTGTGGACCTGGGGTACGAAGACTGCGTTCCCCGTCATGCTCCAGCTGCTGTCTCGCCGCGCCGACGGGACGTCGACGGCAGAAGAGGTAGCCGACGCGCTTCGGATCCTCGAGAGCTACCTCGTGCGCCGGATCGTCATCGGGCGTGCAACCGCCAGTCTGAACCGGACTCTCCTCCAGGCCGTCCAGGCAGTCGTCGCCGCAGATGATGTCGCTGCCGGGCTTCGTGAGTTCCTGTCACGTGGTCGCAAGTACTACGGGACGGATCGCGAGGTCCGCGAGGCGGTGCATGCAGTTCCCTACTACTGGCAGGGACGTGGGCTGCACAAGCGACTCATCCTCGAGTGGTTGGAGGAGTCGTTCGGCTCCAAGGAGCCGGTCGACATGAAACGCCTCTCGATCGAGCACGTCATGCCTCAGTCGTTGTCCGACGAGTGGCGTGCAGACCTGTCGCAGTGGCTCAGCGTCGAGGAGATTCATGCCTTCCACGAATCGAAGGTGCACGCGATCGGCAACCTCACTCTCACCGGGTACAACAGCGAACTCAGCAACGATGAGTTCGCGCGCAAACGGGTCGAGCTCGCGCGCAGCGGGCTGCGTCTGAATCAGTTGATCGGCGCTCACGAGACGTGGGGCCCGAACGAGATCGAGCGGCGGGCGTCGGCTATTGCTGATGCGATCATCGAGATCTGGCCGGGACCGGTCGAGGCGCTTGTCGATGACGGATCGTCGGAGGAACTCTGGCTGACGGTCGCCGAGATTCTGGCCGAGATTCCAGCCGGTAGATGGACCTCGTACGGAGACGTCGCCATCGTTGCGGGTACGCACCCTGTTCCCGTCGGTCAGCGGCTCGCTCGCGTCCCCACGGCCAACGCTCACCGCGTCCTGACCGCAGACGGGCGGGTCGCGTCCGGGTTCAGGTGGATCGATCCACAGCGCACGGACGACCCGCACGACGTGCTGCGGGCTGAAGGGGTGTTGTTCGGTCAGGATGGGCGCGCCCTGGAGGCTGATCGCCTGAGGGCGATCGACCTTGCCGAACTGTCTGGCCTTTCGGTGCCCCAACTGCGACCTGAACAGTTCGAGAGACAACTCAGCTCGTACCAGGGGCCCGATATTGTGGACGCTGTCCACCGGCTGATCGCTCACTGGGAAACGATCGGTGGCGAGATGGATTGGGGCCGAGCCTCGGAGGTCACGGCGTTCTTCAACGCTCAGGGCGCAGATGGTTCGGTCTGGCCGTTCGCGCTGTACCCCAGCGGAAAGGTTGAAGTGGTCTTCCAATATCTCGAGAGTCGACCGCCGTTCGATGACGTGCTGTTGCGGGACGAGCTCAGAGAGCGACTGAACGGCGCGCCCGGAGTGGACCTGCTGGACCGGCCCAGGCCCGGCTTCTCGGTCGAGGTGCTGGCGGATGCCGCCGCATTCGACGTGATTGCAGAGAGCCTGACCTGGTTCATGACGCATCTTGAGCGCGAGGAGTCCGACGACGACGCCTGATGGATGGCACGGGGCTCGAAATGCTGCTCGCCGCGCTGGCCGTGGCCGTGAAGGACCTGCGGGACCGGCGGGAGGACGGGACCGCGATCGTGTGAGGTGCGGGGGCGTCAGAAGAACCGGCGCAGGTACTCGCGCAGCGGTGCGTCGCAGACGTAGACGTAGGTCCCGCGAATCCCTCGGGTCAGGAGCACGCCGTAGATGTTTCGGATGAGCCCGAGAATGTCGTCGTCGGAGTAGGTGATGCCGAGCAGGTTGTTGTTGGCCTTGCCCTTGGCGTCGAAGTACGAGGAGCGGTCGGCGACGACTCGTCCGCTGAGCGGGTCGAGACGCAGGTCGTTCCCGATGATCACGCCCGCGTAGTTGAGGTCGTATCCCTGGACGGTGTGGATCGATCCGACTTCGCCGATCGAGCCTGGTGAGTTGATCCAGTCCCGTGTTGCGCGGTTCCAGGCGAGCTTGTGGCTGCCGAGCTCGATGTCGTGGGCGGCGTTGTCGCGCCTGCTCACCCACCTCCATGCGTAGCCGGCGACGAGGCGCGACAGCCCGTACTCCTCGTTCTGCGTGCGAATGCGTTCGTACATCGCATCGAAGTCGTCGAAGAGCTCGAGCTCGTACTCGCCGAACTCCTGTCGTCCCGGCTGAGAGCCGGCCAGGACCCGACGGATGTATCCGACGTAGTCGGCGTCGGCCCTGACTCGCATCTGCGAGGTGAGGGTGTAACGACGGCCGTCACGGTGCGCGTCGTCCTGCAGTGCCGCCAGCGTCTGTTCGGGAATGTCGGCGGGACGGACTCTCTGCCCGGTGTCGACGAGCAGGATCTGGTGCCTGCTCCTCGCGGTGATCCAGTCGAGCTGCGTCTTTGCCTGCCAGTCCTCCCCGAACAGCTCCTGGCTGATCTCTCTGTAGGCCTTCGTCATCGTTCCCATCGCCTGGGCCGAGTAGATGGTGAGTCGGTGAGCCTCGTCGACGATCAGGAGTTCGAAGGTGTCGGTGCTCCGTCCGACCTCGAACGGCGTGAGCACCATGCCCGGCTCGAGCCCGGGCGTCCGCCTGAACACGTTCTGCACCGAGTGTCGGAGCGACTGCTGCGGGACGACGAGTCCGACTCGGAAGTCCGCGAGAAGCTCACGGTGGCCGGGCGTGAAGTACTCGGCGAGGAACGAGTCCGACGAGATCTGCTCCTCGTCGTCGGAGAGCGCGATGTCGACGAGCAGCTTGACGAGGAAGATCGCGACGATCGTCTTCCCGGTGCCGGGGTGTCCTTCGACAAGGCTTCGGCTGTCGGCGTCGTTCGAGAGGTCCTCGAAGAGCCCGTCGAGAATGCTCTCGACGACGATCGCCTGGTCGTTGCTCAGCGCCTTGAACGGCGACAGCTTGAAGAGGTCGCTGTTGACGATCTCGGGAATCGACCGGGTGAAGTACCCGGATTCGCGCAGTGACTCGAAGATCTCGTCGAACAGCAGCTGATACCGGCCGCGGTCGTAGTACTCGGCGTCGACGATCCCGTCGTTGCGGTTGAGCACCTCGAACTGGCCGTCGCCGCTGAAGAGCCTGATAAGAGTCGACTCCAGGTCGAGGCATGCCGACCGGTTGAACGTGTCGTCGACGATGACGTTGGCGGTGTCGAGCCCGTCCCGTGTCGACAGATGCTGGCGCATACGGCCGGCGGCGTTACCGGTCTCACCGACGTAGACGGACCCCGTGCCGCTGATGCTGTAGACGACCGGCCAGTTGCGATGCCGTGGATCCTGGCCGGCCCAGCTGGTCACGGACCCTTCGTCGAAGGGGAACGACTCGATCGACCAGGTCGGCATCGGTCGTCAGCTCCTTCCATGGCCCGATCGCATGCCGAAAGCTCGGGTGTCGATGAATCGGCCTGTCGTCGTGGTTCGTCTCGAGGCTAACCATTCTGACCCGTCGGTGCTTCTACGTGTACGTGACTGTCCGGGCCGCTTCCGCTCGTCGGGCCCTCGCCCATGCTCGGACGCACGCCCGGTGCCAGGCCGCTCCTTGCCCTTGTTTGATACCTATAGGGGGTATATGCTCGGTCGTAACGGCAGTGAGCGCTGCCGTTCGAGACGAAAGGAACAGTCATGGCTGCCAGCACCAAGGAGTACCTCGTCGACGGCATGACCTGCGGGCACTGCGAGATGTCGGTCAAGGAGGAGATCGGCGAGATCGCGGGCGTTTCCGAGGTCGAGGCGTCGCACGAGTCCGGCAAGGTCAGCGTCACGGGCGAGAACTTCACCGACGAGCAGGTCGCCGCAGCTGTCAGCGAGGCCGGCTACTCGCTCAAGGCCTGACCTTCGCGACGCCCCGCGCCGCCGCCCGTGGGATACCCATACCGGGCATAACGAACGATCCAGCGACCTCCTAGGGAAGGGGAGAGCACATGGCACAGACTGCTGCACCGGTCGACGCGACGGACCTCGTCCACCTCGAGCTCGGGGTGACGGGCATGACGTGCACGTCGTGCTCCTCCCGGATCGAGCGAAAGATCAACAAGGTCGACGGCGCGGACGCGATCGTCAACTACGCGACCGAGACCGCGACGATCGACTACGACCCGAGCAGGATCACGGAGGACGAGCTCATCGAGGTCGTCCGCGGCGCGGGGTACGACGCCTTCGCGATGACGGCGGCGGAGGAGCCGGCCGTCGACGAGTCGGGTGGGGACGAGATCGTCGACCGGCACGAGGAAGCACGCCTCGCCGAGGAGAAGGACCTCAAGGATCGCCTGATCTGGTCGGCGATCTTCTCCGTGCCGGTCGTGGCGATCTCGATGATCCCGGCGCTGCAGTTCCCGAACTGGCAGTGGGCGATCCTCGTGCTGTCGACGCTCATCTACCTGTACGGCGGCATGCCCTTCCACCGCGCCACACTCCTCAACCTGCGCCACCGCTCGACCACGATGGACACCCTCGTGTCGCTCGGGACGACCGCCGCGTACGTGTGGTCGCTGTGGGCGCTGTTCTTCGGGACCGCCGGCCACCCCGGCATGACGATGGAGATGAGCCTGCTGCCGCGCGCCGACGGCATGGACCACATCTACCTCGAGACCGTCGCCGTCGTCGTCACCTTCCTGCTGCTCGGCCGCTGGTTCGAGGTCCGCGCGAAGGGCGCCTCCTCGGCGGCGCTCAAGTCGCTCCTCGACATGGGGGCGAAGGACGCGGCGCTTCTTCGCGACGGACGCGAGGTCCGCGTGCCCGTCGGACAGCTCGCGGTCGGCGACGTCTTCGTCGTCCGCCCCGGCGAGAAGATCGCGACCGACGGCCGGGTCGTCGAGGGCACCTCCGCGATCGACGAGTCGATGCTGACCGGCGAGTCGGTCCCCGTCGACGCGTCGCCCGGCAGCCTCGTCACCGGCGCCACGATCAACACCTCCGGCCGGCTGCTGGTCGAGGTGACCCGCACCGGCGCCGACACGACCCTGTCCCAGATGGCGAAGCTCGTCACCGAGGCGCAGTCGAAGAAGGCCCCCGTGCAGCGCCTCGTCGACAGGATCTCGGCCGTGTTCGTGCCGACCGTCATCGTCCTCGCCGTGATCGCGCTGATCGTCCACCTGCTCATCGGCAACGACGTCAACTGGGCGTTCTCGGCCGCCGTCGCGGTGCTCATCATCGCCTGCCCGTGCGCGCTCGGCCTCGCGACGCCGACCGCCCTGCTCGTCGGTACCTCGCGCGGCGCCCAGCTGGGCCTGCTCATCAAGGGCCCCGAGGTGCTGGAGTCCACGCGTCAGGTCGACACGATCGTCATGGACAAGACCGGCACCGTCACCGAGGGCGTCATGTCGGTGACCGGCGTGCACGCCGCCGCCGGCGGCGACGAGGACGCGGTGCTCGCGCTCGCGGGCGCGGTCGAGTCGGGCTCGGAGCACCCCATCGCCCAGGCGATCGTCACCGCCGCGTCCGAGCGCGGCGAGCTCGCCGCGGCCACCGGTTTCGAGAACTCCGCCGGACGGGGCGTGAGCGCCGTCGTCGACGGTCGGACCGTCGTCGTCGGCCGCCCGGACGGCGAGCTCCCGGCGGAGTTGTCCCAGGCGTTCGAGGACGCGCAGGGCCGCGGCGCGACGCCCGTCGTCGTGTCCATCGACCGGGTCCCCGCCGGCGTGGTGGTCGTGCGCGACACGATCAAGGCGTCGTCGGCGCAGGCGGTCGCGCAGTTCGCGGACCTCGGGCTCACGCCGTACCTGCTCACGGGGGACAACGCCCGGGCCGCCGCCGCTGTCGCGGCCGAGGTCGGGGTCGGCGAGGGCAACGTGATCGCCGACGTCATGCCGGAGGACAAGGTCGCGGTCATCGAACGACTGCAGGCCGAGGGCAGGCGCGTGGCGATGGTCGGCGACGGCGTCAACGACGCGGCCGCCCTGGCGCAGGCCGACCTCGGCCTCGCGATGGGCGCAGGCACCGACGTCGCGATCGAGGCCTCCGACATCACGCTGATGAACAACGACCTGCGCTCGGCGGGCGACGCGATCCGTCTCTCGCGCCGTACGCTGCGGACGATCAAGGGCAACCTGTTCTGGGCGTTCGCGTACAACGTCGCGCTGATCCCCGTCGCCGCGCTCGGGCTGCTCAACCCTGGGCTCGCCGGCATCGCGATGGGCTTCTCGTCGGTGTTCGTCGTGTCGAACTCCTTGACGCTGCGCGGCTTCCGGTCGACGTTGGGCGAGGGCCGCCCGGCGGACGCCACCGGGGCCGAGCACGGCGCGGAGACCGCGGCGGGGGACCGCGAGCTCGTCGAGGCGAAGTAGCGAACCAGCGAACCAGAAGAGCAACGGGAGACAACCATGACGACGACCGACATCGACCCGCCCGTCGGCGCCGAGCCCGGCGCGGCGACCGCCTCCACCGGGGCGAGCACCGACTCCGTGGAGAGCGACCCAGCGCACCACCACGGCTACATCAACGACAAGGCCCGCTACGTCGCGCGGCTGCGGAAGATCGAGGGGCAGGCGCGCGGCCTCCAGCGGATGGTCGACGAGGAGAAGTACTGCATCGACATCCTCACGCAGATCACGGCGCTGACCTCCGCGCTGCGCAACGTGGGCCTCGGGCTGCTCGACGACCACATGCGGCACTGCGTCCGCGACGCCGTCATCGCCGGAGACGAGGAGGCGGACGCCAAGTTCAAGGAGGTCGCCGACGCGATCGCCCGCTTCAGCCGGTAGTCGCGCGCCGGCCGCCGCGAACCGGCCACCGCGCGCCGAGCACCGTGGCAGGATCCCGCCCGGCGCCCGATTCGGATGGACGCCGGGCGCCGCGGGGGAGAGGCTGACCCGATGCGCCTGTTCGCCGCGATCCGGCCGCCCGCCGAGGTGCTCGACCACCTCGAGCTCCCGCTGACCAACCTCCGGCTCGGCGCCGGCGCACCCCTGCGCTGGGTGCCGCCCGACCAGCAGCACCTCACGCTCGCCTTCTACGGCGAGATCCCCGACGGCGCAGCCGACGCCGCCGCCGACTCCCTCGCCGAGGCCGCCGCCCGGCACGCCCCGCTCGACCTGCGGCTGCGCGGCGCCGGCTCCTTCACCGGCCGCACCCTGTGGGTCGGGGTCGGCGGCGACACCGACCCGCTCGCCGCCCTCATGTCCGACGTCGCGGGAGCCCCGTACGAGCCCGAGCACGACGCCGACGAGGACGAGGAGCACGACGACGAGCCGGGACGCCCCGGTGGCGCCCCGGCCCGCGGCCGGCCGAACGGATCTCGGCCGAACGGCTCCAGGTCGAACGGCTCCCGGCCCAATGGCTCCCGCTCGAGCCGCGGCCGGTCGGCCCACGCCGGCCAGGACCGCCGCCGCGCCCACCTGACCGTCGCCCGCGAGTCACGCCGCTCGCGCGGGACCGACCTGGCCGGCCTCGCCTCCGCGCTCGCGATCTACGAGGGGCCCACGTGGCGGGCCGACGTCGTCGAGCTCGTGTCCTCCCACCTGGGTGAGGGACGCGGCGGCGGACCGCGTCACGAGGCCATCGCGACGCTCCCGCTGACCGGCTCGGCGTAGCGCCGCGACCGGATCCGCGCGACCCGCTCCGGCAGCGCCCGCACGGACGCCGGCGTCGGGCCGACCTCCCCGCAGCCCGGCTGGACCGCGGCCGTGCGCGCGCGGGCGTCGGCGGCCTCGGCCTGCAGCGCGTCGAGGTCGCCGAGCGCGAAGGTCGCCGCCCGGCCCCGGAGCTCGAAGAGAACCTCCTCCGCCTCCGTGGCCGCCTGGACGCAGCCGAGGACGATGCGCGCCCGCACGGTCCCGCCCGGCAGGCCGAGCCACCGCTCGGTGAACGCGAGGACCTCGTCCCACAGCCGCGCCTCCCGGCGCCCCTGCAGGCCGGTCAGCCGGACCTCGATGCCGGGGCCGTCGGCCCGACGGGCGTGCGCGTCGGCCACGTGCAACGCGACGTCGACGAGGGTCGCCGACGCGGGACGGCCTCCGACCTCGAGCCGGTCCTCGGCCTCCTCCCACCCGCGGGGCCGCGCGACGACCGCCGCGCGCGCCGAGCCCGGCAGCACCCGCCACGCGGGGTCCTCGTGCGCGCCGCTGGATCGGCGGTCCGGGGCGATCGGTGCGCCGTCGGCCGCGGACTGCGCGCGGCACCGGCGCTCGCGCAGGATCTCGCGCCGCTCGTCGTCGAACCGCTCGTGCAGGGCGCCGACCAGCGCGAGGGCCACCGGCGAAGGGATACGGCCGGCGGGCCGGCGGACCACCGCGACGCGGGCGCCACGGTCGGCGGAGAGGGCGGGCCGTTCGTCGTCGGGCATGGGGGTTCCGACGTCGGGCACCCGGGAGGCGGGGACGCGACGGAGCGGGGCGGTCATCGGGAAGTCGGTGAGGGTCATGTCGGTGCACTCCTTCGTGACGGGGCGGCGGGGCCGCTCAGCGGAACTGCTGCTCCTCGGTGGACCCGCGCAGGGCGAGGGTCTCGGCGGTCGGGTTCAGCGCGGTGGCGACGAGGTCGAAGTAGCCCGTGCCGACCTCGCGCTGGTGGCGCGTCGCGGTGTAGCCGTCGGCCTCGGCGGCGAACTCGCGCTCCTGGAGGTCGACGTAAGCGGTCATGCCCTCGCGGGAGTAGCCGCGGGCGAGCTCGAACATCCCGTGGTTGAGCTGGTGGAAGCCGGCCAGGGTGATGAACTGGAAGCGGTAGCCCATGGCACCGAGCTCGCGCTGGAAACGGGCGATCGTGTCGTCGTCGAGGTGCTTGCGCCAGTTGAACGACGGCGAGCAGTTGTACGCGAGCATCTGGTCCGGGTGCTCGGCGTGGACCGCCTCGGCCACCTCGCGGGCGTGCTCGAGGTCCGGCGTCGACGTCTCGACCCACAGCAGGTCGGCGTACGGGGCGTAGGCCAGCGCGCGGGCGATGACGGCCTCGGTGCCCGGCGTGGTGCGGTAGAACCCCTCCGCCGTGCGCTCGCCGGTGGTGAAGACCTGGTCGCGGGGATCGACGTCGGAGGTGATGAGCGTGGCCGCGAGCGAGTCGGTGCGGGCGACGACGAGGGTGGGCGTATCGAGGACGTCCGCCGCGAGGCGTGCCGCGGAGAGCGTGCGCACGTGCTGGGAGGTGGGGACGAGGACCTTGCCGCCGAGGTGGCCGCACTTCTTCTCCGAGGCCAGCTGGTCCTCGAGGTGGACACCGGCCGCGCCCGCGACGATGAGCGCCTTCGTCAGCTCGAACGCGTTGAGCGCCCCGCCGAACCCGGCCTCTGCGTCCGCGACGATCGGGGCGAGCCAGTCGAAGCCGGGGTCCGTGCCCTCGGAGAAGCTGATCTCGTCCGCACGCAGGAGCGCGTTGTTGATCCGTCGGACCACCGCGGGGACGGAGTTGACGGGGTAGAGCGACTGGTCGGGGTAGGTCTGGCCGGCCGAGTTGCCGTCGGCCGCGACCTGCCAGCCCGAGAGGTAGATGGCCTCGAGTCCCGCGCGGACCATCTGCGTGGCCTGGTTGCCGGTGATCGCGCCGAGCGCGTGGACGTAGTCACGGGTGTGGAGCAGCTGCCACAGGCGCTCGGCGCCGCGCCGCCCGAGCGTGGGCTCCTCGCGGACCGTGCCGCGCAGCCGGACGACGTTCTCCGCCGAGTGGTCGCGGCGCACGCCTGCCCAGCGCGGGTTCGACGCCCAGTCCTGCGCGAGGTCCGCGGCCTCCGAGCGGATGCGGCCCTCGACGGAGCGGGGCTCGGGGCGGGGCGTGGTCGTCGTGTGCGTCTGGTGCGTCTCGACGTCGATGCTCATGGTGTGCCTCTTCCTCGTGGCGGTCGGCGAACCTCGGGTGAAATCCGCGATGAGTACACGCTCGTGGCTCGTTCTGGCCGCGGCCAGCAGGAGAATGTGTAAAGTTCGAGCGATCTTCACCGAAGGAGAAGAGATGGCCGCGACGACGCGAACGACCACGCCCGACGACGACGGACCCGCGCGGCGCGCCGGCGCCCTGCCGGGCGGGCCGCACTCTCGCGGGGAGGTCGACCCGAACGCCTCCGACGACGAGCTCGACCTCGCCGTGCTCGGCCGCCGGATCCGGCACGCCCGTCAGGAGGCGGGGCTCACGCTGGCCGAGCTCGCGGTCCGGGTCGAGCGGGCGCCGTCGTTGCTCTCCCAGATCGAGAACGGGAAGCGCGAGCCGCGCCTCGCGCTCGTCCACGCGATCGCGCGGGCCCTCGACGTCCCGGTCGCGGACCTCATGCGGTCCGAGCCGCCCTCGCGCCGGGCGGCCCTCGAGCTCGCGCTCGAGCGCGCCCAGGCCGACCCCGGGTACGCGGCGCTCGGCCTGCCGTCCGTGCGCGCCACCGCGAAGCTGCCGGCCGACGCGCTCGAGGCGCTCGTCGGCCTGCACGTCGAGCTCGCCCGCAGCGCGACGATCCGCTCGGCCACACCGGAGGAGGCGCGGCGCGCGAACGCCGAGCTGCGCGCGTCGATGCGGGGGCGGAACAACTACTTCGCGGAGATCGAGACGGCGGCGGCGGAGATCTCGGCGGCCGTGGGGCACCGCGGCGGGCCGCTCACCGACCGCGGCGTCTCCGCCGTCACCGAGCACCTGGGCTTCACGATCCATCGCACCGACGACCTGCCGCGCTCGACCCGCTCGGTCACCGACCTCCACCACCGCCGGATCTACCTGCCGCTCACCGCCCAGGGCGGGCACGACCCGCGCACGATCGTCCTGCAGACCCTCGGTCACTTCGCCCTGAACCACGCCGACCCGCGCGGGTACGCGGAGTTCCTCGCCCAGCGGGTCGAGGCGAACTACTTCGCCGCCGCGCTGCTCGTGCCCGAGCGGGCGGCGGTCGACTTTCTTGCCGCCGCCAAGAAGGAGCGGGCGCTTGCGATCGACGACCTGCGCGACGCCTTCGCCGTGTCCTACGAGACCGCCGCCCACCGGTTCACCAACCTCGCCACCGAGCACCTCGGGCTGCCCGTGCACTTCATGCGGGTCGGCGAGGACGGGGTGATCTACAAGGCCTACGAGAACGACGACGTCACGTTCCCCACCGACGTCACCGGCGCCGTCGAGGGCCAGATCGTCTGCCGGCGGTGGGCCTCGCGTCGGGTGTTCGCCAACGTCGACCGCTACGCCACCCACTTCCAGTACACGGACATGGGGCGGGGCACGTACTGGTGCACGACCCACGTGGAGCGCACGGACGCCGGGGACTTCGCCATCGACGTCGGCGTGCCGTTCGACCACGCCAAGTGGTTCCGCGGTCGCGAGACGGGGGAGCGGGCCCGGTCGAGCTGCCCGGACCCGGCCTGCTGCCGGCGCCCGCCCGCCGAGCTCGCCGGCC
Source organism: Georgenia sp. Z1344 (assembly GCF_049856295.1). Lineage (GTDB taxonomy): Bacteria > Actinomycetota > Actinomycetes > Actinomycetales > Actinomycetaceae > JB111. Next base: position 25,601 of record NZ_JBNDMZ010000019.1, read on the forward strand.
GGTGGAAGTCGCACGCCTGGCCGAGCGCCCGTGCGCACTCCCACCTGCTCGCCGCGCTGCCGCCGGGCACGTTCCCCGGGGTCGACGACACCGAGGTCTACGAGTTCCTCGACCGCCACGCGTCGGGCTCGTGACCGTCCCCCGCTCGTCGAGATTGCGGTTGGTGCACGTCGAGATTGCGGTTGGGAGCCCCACGGCATGTCGAGAGTGCGGGTGAGAGCGCCCCTGAGCCGCACTCTCGGCATGGATGCCGACGAACCGCAATCTCGGTGAGTGCGTAGGCTCGAGCGCGTGCACGGTGAGTACAAGGTCCCCGGAGGCAAGCTCGTCGTCGTCGACATGGAGGTGAGCGACGGGCGCCTGAGCGACGTCCACCTGGCCGGCGACTTCTTCCTCGAGCCCGACTCGGCGCTCGCCGACCTCGACGCGGCCCTGACCGGGCAGCCGGAGTCGGCGTCGGCGGCGGACCTCGCCGCTGTCGCGGCCACCGTCCTCGACCGGCCCGACGTGCACCCGTTCGGGCTCACCGCCGAGGGCGTCGGCATCGCCGTCCGCCGGGCGCTCGGCCGCGCGATCTCCTGGGACGACCTCACCCTCGAGCTCGTCCACGGCCCCACCCTCCACCCGGCGATGCACGTGGCCCTCGACGAGGTGCTCCCCGCCGAGGTCGCCGCCGGACGCCGCGGCCCCACCCTGCGGTTCTGGGAGTGGGACGCGCCGCTGGTCGTCATCGGCTCGTTCCAGTCGGTGCGCAACGAGGTCGACGAGGAGGCGCTCGAGCGGTACGGCATGTCGGTGGTCCGCCGCGTCTCCGGCGGCGGCGCGATGTTCATGGAGGCCGGCAACTGCATCACGTACTCGCTCGTGGTGCCGACGTCGCTGGTCGAGGGCCTCAGCTTCGAGCAGTCGTACGCCTTCCTCGACGCGTGGGTGCTCGATGCGTTGAAGGAGATCGGCGTCAACGCCCGGTACGTGCCGCTCAATGACATCGCCTCCGACGTCGGAAAGATCGGCGGAGCAGCCCAGAAGCGGTTCGCGAACGGCGTGGTGCTCCACCACGTGACGATGAGCTACGACATCGATGCCCAGAAGATGCTCGACGTGCTGCGCATCGGCCGCGAGAAGCTGTCCGACAAGGGCGTGCGGTCCGCCGCCAAGCGCGTGGACCCCATGCGCAGTCAGACCGGCATGGCGCGCGAGGCGATCATCTCCGCCTTCCTCGACCATCTGCGGCTGCGGTACTCGACCGTCGAGTCGGGGATACGGCCCGAGGAGCTCGAGGCCGCGCAGAGGCTCGTCGACGAGAAGTTCACCGACGAGAAGTGGACCTACCGGGTGCCGTGAGCCGGCGGATGGTCGAACCGCCGCCGGCCCGCGCCCGCCGTCACCACCCGCGCTCGGCGAGCCGGTGCGGGGCCGGCAGGTCGGCCACGCTGATGCCCACCATTGCCTCGCCGAGCCCGCGCGAGACCTCCGCGACGACGGCCGGGTCCTGGTAGGACTGCGTCGCCTTGACGATCGCCAATGCGCGCGCCTCGGGGTTGCCGGACGTGAAGATGCCGGACCCGACGAACACGCCGTCGGAGCCGAGCTGCATCATCATCGCCGCGTCGGCCGGGGTGGCGACACCGCCGGCGGTGAACAGCGGGACGGGCAGCCGGCCCTCGCGCGCCACCTCGACGACGAGCTCGTAGGGCGCCTGCAGCTCCTTGGCGGCGAGGTAGAGCTCGTCCGCCGACCGTGAGCGCAGCGCGTTGATCTCGCCGGTGATCTGGCGGATGTGCTTGGTCGCCTCGGACACGTCGCCGGTGCCGGCCTCGCCCTTCGAGCGGATCATCGACGCGCCCTCGGTGATGCGGCGCAGGGCCTCGCCGAGGTTCGTCGCCCCGCACACGAACGGCACGGTGAACTTCCGCTTGTCGATGTGGTGGGCGTAGTCGGCGGGGGAGAGGACCTCGGACTCGTCGACGTAGTCGACCCCGAGGTGCTGGAGCACCTGCGCCTCGACCAGGTGCCCGATGCGCGCCTTGGCCATGACGGGGATCGAGACGGCGGCGATGATGCCGTCGATGAGGTCGGGGTCGCTCATCCGCGCCACGCCGCCCTGGGCGCGGATGTCGGACGGCACGCGCTCGAGGGCCATGACGGCGACCGCGCCCGCGTTCTCGGCGATCGTCGCCTGCTCCGGGGTGACGACGTCCATGATGACGCCGCCGCGCAGGGAGTCGGTGAGGGCGTCGGGGGAGAGGCGGGTGGCGGAGGCAGGTGCGGTGGTCATGGCGAGGGATCCGTTCGTCGTCGTGCGGGGGCAGGGTTTTGACCTAGGCCAAACAGCCTACCTGTCCTGTCAGTAGGCTCGTACCCGATGACGACATCTGAGACCGCCCGCGAGATCACGGGCTCGACGGCGGCCGAGATCGTCGAGAGCGTCCGCGGCCTCGTCGAGCGGGGACGCCTGGCGCCGGGGGAGCAGCTCCCGTCGGTCCGGTCCCTCGCCGACCGCCTCGGGCTCAACCGCAACACCGTGGTCTCCGCCTACCGGCTCCTCGGCCAGGCGGGGCTCGTCGTCACACGCGGGCGCGCCGGGACGCACGTCGCCGGGCTCGCGTCGGTCCCCGAGGAGGGGTACGCCGCAGACAGCGTGCTGCGCGACGTCGCGACCGGGAACCCCGACCCGACGCTCGTCCCGGGCATCGAGCGGGCGCTCGCCACGCTGTCGAGCCGGCCGGTGATGTACGGGGAGCGCGTGATCGACGCCGGGCTCGAGGGGCTGGCGCGGGAGTGGCTGCTGCCCGACGTCGGGGCCGAGGGCGAGGCCCGGCTGACCGTCACGGGCGGGGCGTTCGATGCCGTCGAGCGGCTGCTCGCGCAGGCGCTGACGAGGGACGACGCCGTCGCGCTCGAGGACCCGTGCTTCCTCGCCACGCTGCGTACCGTGCGGCTGGCCGGCTACCGCCCCGTCCCGGTCCCGGTGGACGCCGAGGGGATGACCGTCGAGGGGCTGCGGGCCGCGCTCGAGCAGGGCGTGCGCGCGGTGGTCTGCACGCCGCGGGCGCAGAACCCGACGGGCGCGAGCCTGAGCGAGGCGCGGGCGGCCGAGCTGCGGGCGCTGCTGGTGGACCACCCCTACGTGCTCGTCATCGAGGACGACCACTTCTCCCGGCTCTCGCGCCGCCCGTTCCGCACGATCGTCGGGCCGGACCACCGGCGGTGGGCACTCGTCCGGTCGGTGTCCAAGTTTCTCGGCCCGGACATGTCGCTCGCCATCACCGCCACCGACCCGGGCACGGCCGAGCGGCTCGCCCTGCGCCTGAGCCCGGGCACCACGTGGGTGAGCCACGTCCTCCAGAGGCTCGCGCACGCGCTCCTCACGGATGCGGACGCGTTGGCCACCATCGAGCGGGCGGCGGCTCACTACGGGGCGCGGAACGCGGCGTTCGCGGGGCTGCTCGCCGAGCGCGGCATCGACGTGCCGGGCTCCGACGGGCTCAGCCTGTGGGTGCCGGTGGCCGCGCCCGCCCGGGAGGTCGCCGAGCGCCTCATGCGGCGCGGCTGGCTCGCCCGCCCCGGGGACGAGTTCGCGATCGACGACGCCGAGGGGTCGCGGCACCTCCGCCTCACGGTCCATCACCTCGACGACGACGCCGCCGAGCTGCTCGCGGACGACCTCGCGGCGGCGTCCTCGGCCTGACGAGGGGCAGACCCTGGCGGCCTCGCTAGAGCCAGGTCCGCGTAATCCTCGAGCATCTGCTCGGCGCGCCGGAGTGAGCCGGGCTCTGGGTTGTGCCGTCAGCAGGAGCCCGCGAATCGCAGAGGTCACTTCGTCGTCGATGAACGCCCGGATGTCGCCGTCGGCCTCGGACGCGGCACAGGACCGAGGTCCTGGTGCACGAACCCATCCGGGGTGAGACGGTGGACGAGGCGCCGGTCGAGTGCCGGGCGCCGGATCGTCGACCGAACGAAGGAGACCACCGTGTCCGAGACCGCACCTACCGTCGACCTCGACTTCAGCCTCGCCGGGAAGGTTGCGCTCGTCACCGGCGGAGCCGCCGGCATCGGATCCGCGATCGTCGACGCCTTCGCAGCGAAGGGCGCCCGGATCGCCGTCCTCGACCTCGACGGCGAGGCCGCCGCCGCGAAGGTCGCCGACCTCGAGGGCGGGCTCGCCGAGGCCTGCGACGTCTCCGACGAGGCGTCGGTGCAGCGCGCCGTCGACGCGGTGATCGCCGAGACCGGGCGCATCGACATCCTCGTCAACAGCGCGGGGATCGCCCTCCTCGGCCCGGCGGAGGAGCTCCCCGCGGCCGACTTCCGGAAGACGATCGACATCAACCTCACGGGCTCGTTCCTCGTGGCCCAGGCCGTGGCCCGGCACATGCTGCCCGCCGGTCAGGGCCGCGTCATCAACATGGCCTCCCAGGGAGGGAGTGTTGCCCTCGACCAGCACGTGGCCTACGGCGCCTCGAAGTTCGGCGTCATCGGCCTGACGCGGAACCTCGCCAACGAGTGGGGCGGCCGCGGCGTCACGGTCAACACGATCTCGCCGACCGTCGTCCTCACGGACATGGGCCGCAAGGCGTGGGCCGGCCCGAAGGGCGACGCGCACAAGGCCGAGATCCCGACCGGCCGCTTCGCCTACCCCGAGGAGATCGCGGCGACCGCCGTGTTCCTCGCCTCCGATGCTGCGGCGATGATCAACGGCGCCGACCTCGTGGTCGACGGCGGATTCACCATCCGCTGACCGCTCGGCGGCGACTACCGCGCGGGTCGGTCGGTGCGGTGGTCGTCGTCGGGCCCTGCGTCTCGATCGCGAGCCGCCCGCCAGCGCTCCCGCAGCGCGTGCGCGGCCGCCTTGGGGCGCCGGTCGCGGGTGAACGCGCCCTTCTTGTTGCCGCCCACCCGCATGACCCCGGCCTTGGTCGCGAAGTCGGCGAAGTTCCACACGTGCTCGCCGATGACGGCGTCGATCGAGTCGAGCACCCGGTGGTTCATCTCGAGGTACTCGACCTGGTACTCCTCGCTCCACGGCTCGGCCGGGTCGGAGTGGAGCCCGGCCAGGGTGTCGGCGCCGTACTCGGTGATGATGATCGGCTTGCGGTCGGTCGCCCACGCCTGGAGTTCCTCGGTCCAGGCTCGCTCGGCGGCGGCGAGCTCCCCGGTGTGGACGTACGAGCCGTAGTGGCGGTTGAGCATGAGGACGTCGGCGAACTGCGAGACCCGGCACGTCCCGTGCGGGGCGAGCATGACGTTGACGAACCCGACCGGGCGCGTGGCGTCGAGCTCGCGGGTGAGCGCGAACAGCGGCCGGAAGTACGCCTCGGCGGCCTCCGTGTCCGACTCCGGCTCGTTGGCGATCGACCACAGCACCACGCTCGGGTGGTTCTTGTCCCGGTGGACGAGCTCGCGGATCGCCCGGGCGTGGACCTCGCGGCTCTCGTCGTTGATCGTCTCCGGCGAGAAGGTCGTGTACCCCTGCGCGCCGAAGATCCCGCCGCCCAGTCCCATGTTCTGCCCGACGGCGGCCACCTCGTCGATGACCACCAGCCCGTGCCGGTCGGCGTGCTCGAGGACGTCCTGGCTGTAGGGGTAGTGGGAGGTGCGCAGGGAGTTGGCGCCGATCCAGTGCAGGAGCTCGGTGTCGTGGACCAGGTGGGCGTCGGAGTGCCCCTTGCCGATGACGTCGTGGTCCTCGTGCATGCCGAAGCCGCGGAAGTAGAACGGCTCGCCGTTGATGAGGAGCTCGGTGCCGCGCACCTCGACCGTGCGGACGCCGACGCTCTGGTGATAGCTGTCGAGCACCTCCTCGCCGTCGATGAGCCGCACCTCGAGGTCGTAGAGGTAGCCGTTCCCGGGCGCCCAGCGGTGGACGTCCGGGACGGTGAGCGTGCCGGCGGCGCCGCCCGGGCCGGCCTCGGCGTCGTCCTCCGCGACGACCCGGCCGTCGGCGTCCCGCAGGATGACCGCGACCGTCTCCGTGGCCTGCGAGGACGCCTCGACCAGCCAGTCGATCGTCCCGGTGGTGCCGTCGAGGCCGGGGACGACGGTGATGTCGGTGAGGTGGTCGCGCGGCGTCGAGTGGAGCCAGACCGAGCGGTGCAGCCCGGCGTAGTTGACGAAGTCGTGCCAGTAGGTCTGGCGGCGCCCGTCCTCGGTGTCCTCGACGACGCCCGGCGGGATCGACCGGAAGGTCAGCGTGTTGTCGACGACGACGGTGACGCGGACGGTCTCCCCGGGGCGTACGTGGACGGTGACGTCGACCTCGAACGGCGTGTAGCCGCCCTCGTGGGAGACCACCTCGGTCTCGCCCACCCACACGGTGGCGCGGTGCGTCGCAGACTCGAGGTGGAGGACGATCCGTTCGCCGGCCCAGCCCCGCGGGACACGGACCGTGCGCTGGTACCAGGCCTCGCCCACGTGCTCCCGGACCGCACGGTCGGGGACGAGGTCGTTGTAGCTCGCGGGCACGGCCATGTCCCGGGCGCCGGGGAGCCGTCCGGCGAACCAGCGGTCGGTGCGACCGCGGCCGTCGGGGTCGAGGGCGAAGTCCCAGATCCCGTCGAGCGGACGGCGGTCGCGGGTGGCGGTCTCCTGCGGTCGCATGGTCATCGTCGTGCCCACTTCGTCGGCAAGTGTCTCCACGCTGCCACCAGGCGGTCCGGGCCACAACGCGACGCGGACCTACGATGACGCGGTGACGAGCAGCGATGCCGGGCGACGACGGGGGCGACGACGCCCGAGGCGATGGCGCCGGATCACGCTCGTCGTCGCACTCGTCCTGGTCGTCGGCGTGACCGCGGGGATCCTGTGGCGACTACCCCCACCGGCGACCGACCTCGCCGATCCGCCCACGGGCGACCTCGATGCCGGGGACGGGGGGACGTGGGAGGTCGGGGGGTTCGACGTCGTCGTGGGGGACTCGCTCACGGTCACGCACGACGACGCCGACGGCCCGGTCTGGGAGACCGCGCCCGGGGACGCGTTCCTCACCGCGGCGGCTGGGGAGACGACCTACCGGGACGACGTCGGACTGCTGCGGATCGACGACGAGCACGACGCGACGTGGGCGGCGCAGACGATCGATTCCGTCGAGCCCGACGGCGACACCCTGCGGCTGACCGGGACCCTGACCGGGGACGACGGCGATCTCGGCCCGGTCGGCTGGGAGATGGCGCTGAGCGAGGGGGCGCCCGGGCGGCTCGACGTCGACGTGCGGATCGCTGCGGAGGGGGCCGCTGGGGAGTCCGGCGACGGCGAGGCGGACGGCCGCGCGCCGAACCGGCTCTACCTCTCCTCCGTGCTGGCCGAGGACGAGAGCGTGCATGGGCTCGGCGCGCAGAGCGGCGACTTCGACCTGCGCGGCCGGCGGGTGCCGATCGTCTCTCGCGAGCAGGGAGTCGGGCGCGGGAACCAGCCGCTGTCGTTCGCCGTTGACCTGGCGGAGGCCGCCGCGGGCGGGCAGGACACGACCTACCTGGTCAGCGGCGTCAACGTGACGAGCGAGGCGCGCAGCCTCGCCTACCGGGGCGAGCGGATCGCGAGCGTCGACCTCACCGGTGAGGGTCTCGTGTGGGAGGTCTGGGCGGACGAGGCGTCGTTCTCGCTCGCTGCCGCGGGGACGCCGCTCGAGGCGGTCGAGATCCAGTCGGGCTGGGCGGGGGCGGCCGACCCGCCGCCGAGCTGGACGCAGGAGGGCGCGATCGTCGGGCTCCAGGGCGGGACCGACGAGGTGCGCGCCGAGCTCGAGACGCTGCGGAACGCGGGCGTGCCGGTCGCCGCGGTGTGGCTGCAGGACTGGACGGGGCGGCGCGTGACCTCGTTCGGCGACCGTCTCCAGTGGAACTGGGTGCTCGACGAGGAGCGCTATCCCGGGTGGGACGAGCTCGTCGCGGAGCTGGAGGCCGAGGGGATCCGGGTACTCACGTACACGAACGCGTTCGTCACGGCGGACAGCGGGGCGGCCGCGGCCGAGCGGGGCGGGCGCGACCTGCACGCCGAGGCCGCCGAGCTCGGGCACCTCGTCCTCGACCCCGCGGGCGAGGTGTACGAGCTCGACCAGCAGGGGTTCGACGCGGCGATGGTCGACCTCACCAGCGAGGACGCCCGGGAGTGGTTCGCCCGCGTGATCGCCGACGAGGTGGCCGACGCGGGCGCGAGCGGGTGGATGGCCGACTTCGCCGAGGGGCCGCCGCCGGACGCCGTGCTCGACGCCGGGTCCGGCGAGCAGTGGCGCGCCGCCTGGCCCGTGCTCTGGCAGGAGGTCAACGCCCGGGCACTCGAGCTTGCCGGGCTCGAGTCCGAGGGGCTCGTGTGGCACCGCAGCGGGCACTCGGCGTCCGCCGGGGCCGCGGACGCGCTGTGGCTCGGGGACCAGATGCAGGACTGGTCGGCGGAGGACGGGCTGGCCTCGGTCCCGGCGATGCTGCAGGCGACCGCGGCGAGCGGGATGGCGCAGATGCATTCCGACGTCGGCGGGTACACCTCCCTCGCCCTACCCGTGGTCCCGGACATCGGGCGCGACGACGAGCTGCTCGCCCGATGGGGTGAGCTCTCGGTGCTCGGGCCGGTGCTGAGGACGCACGAGGGCAACCGGCCGGCAGAGGTGGTGCAGGCGGCGGGATCGGCGGAGACTGCCGCGGATCTCGCAGCGTCGGCGCGGCTGTTCGTCGCGCTCGCACCCGAGCGGGCCCGGCTGACGGAGGACGATCCGCTCGGCGCCGCGCAGCACCACCCGTGGATGATCCACGGGGGTGCGGAGCTCCTCGAGGGGGCGGGTGCCGAGATCGCGATGGGGCCCGACGTGCTGCTCACGCCCGTGCTCGAGCCCGGGGCGGAGAGCGTGGAGGCCGTGCTGCCGCCCGGTCGTTGGGTTCATGCGTGGAGCGGGGGCGTGCACGGGGAGGACGACGGCGTGACCGAGGTCGAGGTTGACGCACCGATCGGGCGGCCGGCGCTGTTCGTCCGCGAGGGGACGCAGGTCGCCGACGAGATCACGGCCTTCGTCGCGGACGAGCGGAGCTCGTCCTGACGGGTGCCGTTCGTCGTCGGGCGTGGGGTTGTGGTGTCGGGTGTGCACCAGCCGCAATCTCGACGGTCACCAGCCGCAATCTCGACGGTCACCAACCGCAATCTCGACGAACGGGTGGCGGGACTCCCTACGCGGGGGTGGGGCGCGGGCCGAAGACAGCCGTGCCGACGCGGATGATCGTCGCGCCGGCGGCGACGGCCGGCTCGATGTCCCTCGACATCCCCATGCTCAGCTCGAGCGCCCCGAGCCCGCCGACCTCCTGACCGATCCGCTCGCGCAGCTCGGCGAGCTCGGTGTAGGAGGCCCGCACGAGTCCGGCGTCGGGGCTGTTGGCGCCGATCGTCATGAGACCGGTCAGCCGGAGGTTCTCGCACTGGCCGACGTAGGCGGCGAGGTCGACGGCGGACGCGGGCTCGACCCCGTGCTTCGTCGGCTCGCGCGAGGTGTTGACCTGGATCATCACGTCGAGCAGACGCTGCTCGGCCCGCGGCCCGATCCCGTCCCCGGCGTCGAGGCGGCGCCCGACTGCCTCGTCGATCTTGCGCGCGCGTCGGGGCGACTCCACGGACTGCACGCACGTGGTCCACGGCAGCGCCGCGTTGATCTTGTTCGACTGCAGGTGCCCGATGAGATGCATCTCGTGGCTGTGGACCTCGGGGGCGGCGAGCTCGGGCCCGGACGTGACAAGCTCGTCGACCCGGTTGTGGCCGAGGATCGTGGCGCCCGCGTCGAGCACGGCGAGCATGTCGGCGATCGCCTGCGTCTTGACCGCGACGAGCACGCGGACCTCGCGCTGGTCGCGGCCGGCGGCATCCGCGGCGGCGACCACGCGGTCGCGCACGGTGCGCATCCGCGCGAAGAGGTCGGACTCGGTCATCGGGGCACCTTATCGCTGCGGGGGAGTCGCGTCGGAGATGCCTCCGACGCCGGACGACCGGTCCGTGAGCTCGCGTGCTCGGTCCCCGGCACCGGTCGGTACGCCGGAGCGCGGGACCGTCCGACGTCGGGCTGTGACACGGGTACCCGCGGGCGCGGTAGCGTCATGGAACGGCATGCCATGTGCCGACGAACCGGACACCTCCGACGGAGACGACGTGGTCAGCAGCACCCCCTCGGGCGACGGGCCCGCGCCCTCACCCGCACTCTCGACCGGGACGACGACGACCGGGACGACGACGACCGGGACGACGACGACCGGGACGACGACGACCGGGACGACGATGACCCGGGCGGCGCTCGCCGACGGCCGCGAGCTCATCTACTTCGACGCGCCCGGTGCTCCTCCGCGCGTGCCGAGCCCCGACCCGCGCACCCTCGCCCCCCGGCCCGCGACACCCCGGCTCCGGCGCGACCCGCTGACGGGGGACTGGGTGACCGTCGCGAGCGCGCGGCAGAACCGCGCCTTCCTGCCGCCGGCCGAGTTCGACCCGCTCGCGCCGCAGACGCCCACCAACCCCAGCGAGATCCCGGACGACTACGAGGTGGCGGTGTTCGAGAACCGCTCGCCGTCGTTCGGACCGGGGCTCGGCGAGCCGGCGAAGACCGGCGGCCTCGAGCAGGTGCGGGACGCGGTCGGCCGGTGCGAGGTCGTCTGCTTCAGCCCCGACCGCACGGGCTCGTTCGCCACGCAGACGGAGCGGCGGGCCCGCACGATCATCGACGCGTGGGCGCAGCGCACGGCGGAGCTGAGCGCGATGGACGGCGTCGAGCAGGTGGTCGTGTTCGAGAACCGCGGCGTCGAGATCGGTGTGACCCTGCACCACCCGCACGGCCAGATCTACGCCTACCCCTACGTCACCCCGCGCACGCGGGCACTGCTCGACCAGGTGCGCGCCCACGGCGGGGACCTCCAGGGCGACGTGCTCGCGAGCGAGCTCGCCGGCCCTCGCGTGGTGGCGCAGACCGATCGGTGGGTCGCCTACGTGCCCTTCGCGGCCCGCTGGCCGATCGAGCTGCACGTGCAGCCGAGACGTCGTATCCCCGACCTCGCCGCCATCGACGACGACGAGCGCACCGAGCTCGCGGGACTGTCGTTGCGCCTGCTGCGGGCGGTCGACGCCCTCTACGGCACCCCGACGCCGTACATCGCCGCGTGGCACCAGGCGCCCGTGCGCGAGGGGCGCGACGACGTCCGGCTGACCTGGCAGATCACCTCTCCGCGGCGCGCCGTGGATCGGCTGAAGTACCTCGCGGGTTCCGAGGCCGCGATGGGCGCCTGGGTTGCCGACATCGTGCCCGAGGCCGGCGCGGAGCGGCTGCGGGAGGCGCTCGCACGGGTCGACGCGGACGCGGCTCGGTTCGATGCCGACGAGGCCGCGCGCGACGGGGACGGCTCGGATGAGTGACGGCACGGGCGCCACAGGGTCGAGCTCCACTGGATTGAGCGCCACCGGGCTGCGCGACGCCTTCGCCGCCACGTTCGGGCACGCACCGACGGGCGTCTGGTCGGCCCCCGGGCGCGTCAACCTCGTCGGCGAGCACACCGACTACAACGGCGGCGCGAGCCTGCCGTTCGCCATCGACCGTCGGGCCCGGGTCGCCGTTGCCCTGCGCGAGGACGGGGTGGTGCGCGCCGGCACGAGCTTCTCCCCGGACTCCGTCACGTTCGATCTCGGCGGGCTCGCGAGCGGGTCGGAGCGCCCGACGGGCTGGGGCGCCTACGCCCTTGGCGTCGTCTGGGCGCTCGGGGAGGTCCGACCGCTCGACGGCCTGTCCGGGTTCGACGCGTGGATCGACTCGACCGTCCCTGTCGGTGTGGGGGTGTCGTCGTCGGCCGCGGTCGAGGCCGCGATGTGCGTGGCCCTCGACGAGCTGTGGGGCCTCGGCCTCGACCGGCAGACGATGGTGCGGGTGTGCCAGCGCGCGGAGAACGTGGTGGCCGGGGCGCCGACCGGCACGCTCGACCAGTCTGCCGCGCTGCTCACCCGGCCCGGGGCCGGCATCCTCCTCGACTTCGGCCGCGGCACCGTGTCCCAGGTCCCGCTCGACCTCGACGACGCTGGGCTCGCGATCCTCGTCGTCGACTCCACCGTGCGCCACGACCACGCCACCAGTGGCTACGGAACGCGGCGGGCCGAGTGCGAGCGGGCGGCCCGGATCGCCGGGGTGGAGCACCTGGCCGAGGTCGCGCCGGGTGAGGTGGCCGGTTGGTCGGGGCGGATGCCCGACGTCGAGCTGCGCCGGATGCGGCACGTCGTGACCGACACCGCCCGGTGCCACGAGGTCGCGCGCCTCCTCGCGGCGGGTGAGCCGCGCGCGGTCGGGCCGGTGCTCACCGAGGCGCACGCGTCCCTGCGGGACGACTTCGAGGTCTCGGTGCCGGCGATCGACGCCGCCGTCGACGCCGCGGTGGCCGCCGGCGCGCACGGCGCCCGGCTCACCGGGGGAGGGTTCGGCGGGGCGTCGATCGCGCTCGTCGACGCCGCCGACGCCGAACGCATCGCCGCCGAGGTCACCGACGCGGTGGAGGGCGCCGGCTTCCCGCGGCCCGACATCTTCCCCGTCCTGCCGAGCGGGGGCGCTCGCCGGGACGACGACGAACGACCGGGCTGATCCGGCGCTCCCGTCGTGCCGGTCCGGGATCGGCGTCCCCGGCCGGCCCCGACGCGCGAGACCGTCAGCCGATCGCGCCGCCGACGAGCGAGCCGATGCCGTAGGTGACGAGCATGGCGATCAGTCCGCCCGCGATCGTTCGGACGGTCGCGCGACCCTGCGCGGCCTCGCCGAGGCGGGAGGAGACGAGCCCGGTGAGGGCGAGCGCCACGACGACGGCGAGCATCGTCGCCGGCACCCGCAGCGACACCGGGGTCAGGAGCATCGCGGCGAGCGGGACGAGGCCGCCGAGCGTGAACGCCACGAGCGAGGCCACGGCGGCCTGCCACGGGCTGACGAGCTGCTCCTCGTCCATGCCGAGCCGGACGTTGAGGTGGGCGTCGACGGCGTCGTGCGCGGTCATCGCGTCGGCCACCTGGCCGGACAGCTCGGCCGGGACGCCGGTGTGCTCGAGCGACCCCATGAGCGCGAGGCGCTCGCGCTCGGGGTCCGTGGCGAGCCCGGAGCGGATGCGCGCGATCATCGACCGCTCCGTGTCGCGCTGGGTGGAGACCGAGACGTATTCGCCGGCGGCCATCGACAGGGCGCCGGCCACCAGCGCGGCCACGCCCGCGATGGCGAGCGCGGTGACCGACGAGCTGGCTCCCGCGACCCCGACGACGAGGCCGGCCACGGAGACGATGCCGTCGTTCGCGCCGAGCACCCCGGCGCGAAGCTGGTTGAGGCGCGCGCTCGACCCCACGCGCTCGTCGTGGGCGCTCGCAGCGGCCAGGGCGTGCTCGGAGGGGGCGTCCGGCGAGGCGCCTTTCGACGTCGGGACGTCAGGTTTCGGACGGATGGTGCCGCTCGGGGCGGGGTCGAGGAAGAGGGTCATGACACTGACCGTACGCCGCGCCCAGGTGCTTGTCACCGTTGGAAAGGCTGGCCTCACGTGCCGACCTGGGTGTGCGTCGTTCGTCGTCGGGCGATGGGTTGGTGAGCCTTACCTCACAACGTCAAGAGAGGGTGAGGCGAGCCTCACCTCACGCGTGCCAGTCGGTCCCGCTGTCGTCGAGATTGCGGTTGGTGCTCATCGAGATTGCGGTTCGTGCTTACCGAGATTGCGGTTCGTCGGCGCGCCTACTCGTCGAGCAGCCAGTGGTTGCGCATCCCGAGGGCCCGTTCGAGCGCGGCGACGACGCCGGCGACCATGAGCGTCACGTTCGCCCAGCTCGGCAGGGACACCGGTGAGGTGAAGTCGAACCACCCGGTCCAGCCGGACACGAGTTGCACGAGCTGAGGAAGCTCCAGCAGCAGCGCGAGGGCCAGGATCGTCCACGAGACCACTGCGAGGAGCCTGCTGGCCGCGGGGCGCTCGCGCTCGAGGTCGGCCCGCCACCGTTCGCCCGTCCCGGGGCGCGGCTCGAGCTGGACCTCCTGACCCACGGCGTCGACGAGGTGTGCGCGCGAGAGGCCGTACGTGCTCCACGCGACCTCGATCCGATGCCCGTGCGGGAGCTCGAACCGAGACTTGCCGCGCTGGACGCGGTCCTGCACGCCGTCGCGGTAGAGGTGGACCTTCTCGGAGAGGTCGAACAGGTCGACGTCGACGTCCCAGGTGGTCCCGCCGAGCGTCGTGCCCAGCTGCGCACGCCAGAGCCACTGCCAGCCGGTCACGGGGCGCAGCTCACTCTCGTCGCCGGGCTTCTCGCCCTTCGGGCCGTCGGATGTCACGGCACCGAGTCAAGCAGGCGGGGAGGGGGCAGGCGTCCGCCGTCCGATCGACGCGCGGTGTCATCCCTTCGATCGACCCGACGACGACGAACAGCGCGAATCGTGCCCCGCCCGGACCATGTCGAGAGTGCGGTTCGCGGGCCACACCCGCACTCTCGACAGGTCCCGTCATCGAGAGTGCGGTTCGTGCGCACCGAGATCGCGGTGTGTGTCGCACCAACCGCAGTTTCGACGTGCACCAACCGCAATCTCGACGAACGGGGGTCAGGAGGCGGCGGCCACGCGGACGACCGCGAGGATGACGCGACCCGCCTCGTCCGACGCCGCGAGGTCGACCACCCCCGTCAGCGCCCAGTCGAGCTCCTCGTTCTCGTCGACGAGCCGCTGCGTGACGAGCCACCAGCGCCGCTCGCCCGGCTCCGGGGCCGCGTCGACGTCCACGCCCGCGAGCTCGAGGTCGGCGTCGTCGGGGTCGGTCGTCACCGTGACGACCTGGCGGCTGGTCGCGTCGGGCCCGGTCGAGAGCCACTCGTGGGCGTCGTAGAAGTCGTCGAGGACCCGCGTCCAGTCGTCCTCGGTCACCGGTGCGCCCGGCGCCAGGGCCGCCGCCACGCTCCCAACCGCAATCTCGACGGAAGGTTTGCTCCCAACCGCAATCTCGACGGAAGGGTTGCTCCCAACCGCACTCTCGACGGAAGAGGTGGGCCAGCCGGAGCCGGCCACCAGCCGAGCGAGCGCGCCTGGGTTGTCGTTGGCGATCTGCCGGACGTACGCGGTGCTCGCCCGCAGGACCGCCGACCGGAACGCGTGCGTGTTGCGCGTGAGCGCCACGTTGCCGTCGGCGTCGGCCCCCAGCCGCGGCTCCTCGAGCCCCCCGACCGCGTGCGCCGCCGCCTGCGCGTCCCCTGGGTCGACCGTGCCGTCGGCCAGCGCCGACCACTCGTCGAGCAGCGAGGAGTCGACCGACCGCACGAGCGCGCCGAGCCAGTCGACGATCTCGGTCACGGCCTCGGTCCGGTGCGCGTCGGGCACGACCTGGCGCAGGGCCCGGTAGGCGTCGGTGAGGTAGCGCAGCACGACGCCCTCGGAGCGGCCGAGGTCGTAGCGGGAGATCAGCTCGGAGAACGTCGACGCGCTCTCGACCATCTCGCGGACCACGGACTTCGGGGCGAGCTCGAGGTCGGCGACCCACGGGTTGGACTGGCGGTAGGTCGCGAGCGCGGCGGTGAGCATCTCGTCGAGCGGCCGCGGCCACGTGACCTCCTCGAGCGCCTCCATCCGCTGCTCGTACTCCACGCCCTCGGCCTTCATCGCGGCGATCGCCTCGCCGCGGGCGGCGCGCTCCTGCGCGTAGAGGACGGGGCGCGGGTTCTCGAGGGTGGCCTCGACGACGGAGATCACGTCCAGGGCGTGCAGCTCGTCCTCGACGTCGAGCAGGTCGATCGCCGCCAGCGCGAAGGGGGCCAGCGGCGCGGTGAGCGCGAAGTTCTTCGGCAGGTCCAGGGTGAGGCGGACGTAGGGCTCGCCGGGGTGCGCCCGGCGCCACGCGGCGTCGGCATGCTCGACCACGCCGGCGAGCCGCAGCGACCGGTAGATCTCGATCGCCCGGCGCACGTGCATGTTCCGCGGCGTGTCCGGCTCGTGGTTGTCCGTGAGCAGGCGGTACGCGGCGGCGACCGGGTCCCCGGGGCGGGCCAGCAGCGCGAGGATCATGGTGTGGCTGACCTGGAGCTGGCTGGTCAGCCGCTCCGGGGTGGCCTCGACGAGCCGGTCGTGCGTCTTCTCGGTCCAGTTGACCAGGCCCGGCTCGGGCTTCTTGCGCTGGATCCGCTTCTTCTTCGCCTCGTCGTCGCCGGCGCGGGCGAGGAGGCGCGCGTTCTCGATCTCGTGCTCCGGCGCCTGCGTGACGACCTCGCCGAGGGTGTCGAACCCGGCGCGCCCCGCACGCCCCGCGATCTGATGGAACTCGCGGGCGGTGAGGTGGCGGACCCGTTCGCCGTCGAACTTCGTCAGCGCCGTGAGGACCACGGTGCGGATCGGCACGTTGATGCCCACGCCGAGGGTGTCGGTCCCGCAGATGACGGGGAGCAGGCCGCGCTGGGCGAGGCGCTCGACGAGCCGGCGGTAGCGCGGCAGCATCCCCGCGTGGTGGACGCCGATGCCCTTGCGCAGCAGGCCGGACAGGGTGACACCGAACCCGGGGCCGAAGCGGAAGTCCCCGATCGCCTCGGCCACGGCGTCGCGCTGCTCGCGGGTCGCGATCTTCACCGAGGTGAGCGCCTGGGCGCGGGTGACCGCGTCCTTCTGGGAGAAGTGGACGACGTAGGCGGGAGCCCGGTGCGTGGAGGTCAGCTCGACGAGCAGGTCCTGCAGCTGCTGGACCGACCACGTGAAGGTGAGGGGGACGGGCCGTACGGCGTCGTCGACGAGCTCGACCTCACGGCCGGTGCGCCGCGTGAGGTCCTCGCGCAGCCACGTGACGTCGCCGAGCGTGGCGGACATCAGCAGGAACCGGGCGTGGGGCAGCTCGAGCAGCGGGATCTGCCAGGCACCGCCGCGCTGCGGGTCCGCGTAGTAGTGGAACTCGTCCATGACGACGGTGGCCTCCGACGTCGGACCGTCGGGCCCCTCGCGCAGCGCCGTGTTCGCGAGGATCTCGGCCGTGCAGCAGATGATCGGGGCGTCGGGGTTGATCGAGCTGTCGCCGGTGACCATGCCGACGTTGGCCGCGCCGAACAGGTCGACGAGCTCGAAGAACTTCTCCGAGACGAGCGCCTTGATCGGCGCCGTGTAGACGCCCGGGCGGCCCTGGGCGAGCGCGTGCGTGAGGGCCCCGACGGCGACGAGCGACTTCCCCGAGCCCGTCGGCGTGGCGAGGACGACGTGGGCGTCGGTGGCCAGCGCGACCAGCGCCTCCTCCTGGTGCGGGTACGGCTCACGGCCGGTCGAGGAGACCCAGTCGAGGAAGCCCTCGAGGATCGCGTCGCCGGTGGGCGTGCCGTCGGCCTCGTCCTCGAGGCGGTCGAGGAGCACGTTGAGCGGCGGACCGGCGACCTCGTCCGACGACGGCGCCTCCGGCGCGGGGGCGGCGGGCGTCTCGACGTCGGGCTCGGGGGAGGTGGTCACCGGCCCAGGGTGTCACGCCCCGTCAGCTGCGCCGGCGGAAGACGACGACCGCCCGGCCCGCGAGGCCGACGGCGAGGACCGCGAGGCCGGCCACGAGCGAGGTCCACGGCAGCGTGGCCACCAGCACCACGCACCCGATCAGCCCCACCACCTGCAGCGCCCGCGGGTACCTCCGGTCGTCGCCCGCCTGCGTGAGCGCGGACAGGTTGGCCACCGCGTAGTACACGAGCACGCCGGTCGAGGAGAAGCCGATCATCTCGCGCAGGTCGACGAGCAGGACCGCGACGGCGACGACCGCGCCGATGACCATCTCCACCCGGTGCGGCACCTTGTGGACGGGGTGCACGGCGTCGAGGACCCCGGGCAGGTCGCGGTGCCGGGCCATCGCGAGCGCCGTGCGGGAGACCCCCGCGAGCCCGGCGAGGAGCGCCCCGAGGCAGGCGGCGGCCGCGGCCACGCGGACGAGCCCCTCCGACCACGGGCCGAGGCCGGCTGCCTGGGCGGCGTCGACGAGCGGGGCCGCCGAGGCGGCGAGGTCGCCCGGCCCGAGCGTGCCGAGCAGTGTGAGCGCGACGACCGCGTACAGGAGCACGACGGCGAGGAGCGTGGTGACGATGGCGCGCGGGATCGTCCGGCGCGGGTCGCGGACCTCCTCGCCGAGCGTGGCGATCCGCGCGTACCCCGCGAGCGCGAAGAACAGCAGTCCCGCGGACTGCAGCACGCCGTACGCGCCGCCGGGGGCGTCCCAGCTCCCGAGGGCGGTGCCCGGGTCCGCGCCCCCGCCGGCCCACATCGCCACGAGCACGACGACGAGAAGCGCGAGGACGACCCCCGCGATGACGGCGGCCGCCCGGGCGGTGCGGCTGATGCCGCGGAGGTTGACCGCGGTGAGGGCGAGAACGGCGAGGGCGGCGACCGGCCGCGCCAACCCCGGCGGGACCGCGTACGCGGCGAAGGTCGTGGCCATCGCGGCGGCCGAGGCCGTCTTGCCGATGACGAAGCCCCAGCCGGCCGTGAACCCGGCCCACTCGCCGAGGCGCTCGCGGCCGAAGACGTAGGCCCCGCCCGAGGTGGGGTAGGCGGCGGCGAGCTGCGCCGTCGACGTGGCGTTGCACAGCGCGACGACGACCGCGATCGCGAGGCCCGCGAGGAGCAGGCCGCCGGCCGCTCCAGCCGCGGGGCCGAACGCGGCGAAGACGCCGGCGCCGATCATCGACCCGAGGCCGATGGCGACGGCCCCGGGCAGTCCGAGCCGCCGGTCGAGCGAGCCGGACGGGCCCGGGGGAGCCGACGGCGTGGGGGGTGCGGTCACCCGCGAAGGTTAGGCCGGACCGGTGTCCGCCGGATGAACGGGCGGCGGGGCGAACCGGGACGTGTCCTCGACGTCGGGGCGGCCCGCGGCGGGCGCCCGGGACGGAGCGGGGGCGGCGTACGAGGCGGAGGCGCCGTTCGTCGTCGGCCATGGGTGCGTGCCCGGGCTGGGCGCGACCGGGGAGACTCGCTCCCCGGCGTCCGTGCGGGCGGCCCGGACGGAAGCCGCGTGCATGAGGCGTTCGAGCGGCCCGCGGCCGAGCGTGAGGTACCAGGCGAGGCAGCCGATCGCGAGCCCGCCGGCGAGGTAGGCGAGCGGCCGGTTCGTCTCCTCGAACGTGGCGAAGGTGTCCGGCCACCAGTCGATGGCGATGACGTGGGCCGAGTACGCGGTGAGCGACATGGTCCCGATCGCGCGGATCGGGAGCAGCGCCAGGTGGACGACGCGCGGCAGGAGGAGGCAGGCCGCGAGGATCGTCAGGGCCACGCCGCCGGAGCCGACCATCTCGACCGGCGACGCCGAGTGGGCCGTGGCCTGGAACAGGTCGAGGGTGCCCGGCCAGACGACGTCCGTGTCGAAGGTGGCCCCCGGGAGCCCGGGAAAGTGCCACGGCTCGCCGCCGCCGGTCGTCGCGTCGCCGGCGCCGGGGGAGGACTCGTCGATCACCGCATCCGGCTGCTCGCCGACCCAGAGGAACTGGCCGGACTGCTGCTCGCCGGGGAAGGGGTCGTCCGCGCTCTCCTCGCCGAACGCCATCGTGCCGACGTTCGCCGCGCGCAACGCCGCCCCGCCGCCGTAGCCGACGCCCGCCGAGAGCAGCCCGGCCCCGAGGAGGATGAGCAGCACCTTCCAGCTGCGCAGGTCGAGCCGCGCGACCCCCATGCCGACGAGGACCAGGCCGAACCAGACGAGGCCGGGGTAGAGGCCGAGCAGGGCGTCGAGGACGGCCCCGTTGACGCCCCAGGAGTCGCTCACCATCCCCGACGCCGTGATGAGCGTGAGCAGGTACGGCTTCGCGATGGCGGCGACGAGCGTCCACACCCCTCCGACGACGAGGAGCCGGCGGGCGCGCCACCGGTGGAACGGCAGCGAGAACATGAACCACACGGCGTAGAAGCCGAGGATGAGCGCGACGAACGTGTCGAGCATCGCGAGCAGCGCCGTGATCGCGAGCAGGAGGACGGCACGGACGAGGATGCGGGTGCGCGACTGGAGCGCCCGCACGCCCGTGTACGGCGTGCGCCCGCCCGTGAGGATGCCGAGCGAGACGCCGGCGAGGAGGCAGAAGAGGATCGAGCTGCGGCCGTGGGCGAACCCGAGCCAGCCGGACAGGGTCGACAGGTCGTCGGTCGTGTAGCCGACGTGCGCCGTGACCATGCCGAGAACGGCGATGCCGCGCGCGAGGTCGAGGCCGACGAGGCGGCCCGTGCTGCGCGGGGCCGCGGGGCCGGACTCCGTGGTGCGTGCGGCGGTCGCGGCGCTCGCGCCGCTCGTGGCGGGACGGCCGTTGACGTACGGCGAGGCGTTGGTGCTCGGTCCGGCGTTGCCGTACGGCGAGGCGTTGGTGCTCGGTCCGGCGTTGCCGTACGGCGAGGCGCCGGCGTACGGCGAGACGCTGCCGTTCGCGTGGCCCGCGGAGGCCGGTGCGGACATGGGCGCCGCGGGCGTGTGACTCATGCGCGCATCCTGCCGCGCGAGGCGCCGTGGGCACGACCTCGCGTGCCCGCGCGGGCGGGGGAGCGCTCCCCATGTGCCGCCGCTCACGCTCCGCGGAGCGGTTCTGTGTCGCGGAGGTCGGTCGGGCGAGAACGCTCATCTGCGCACGCCGTCCGACAGGCGCATGATCCGGCCGAATTTCGGGACATCGTACGCATCGTCGCAGGTCAGTTCACTTGCTCGTCACATCTCGGACGTCCCCGGGTCGCTCACGCGGCGCAATGTGCGCGCGCCGGGCTGCGCTGCCCGGTTCCACCCCTCAAGGAGCAGTCACATGAGTCACGCACGATCGCGCCGCCTCGCCGCGGCGGCGCTCGGCACCGCCCTCATCGGTGTCGCACTACCGGCCGCCGCCGTACCAGGCCCGGCCCCGCTCGAGCCGGACGCACCGGCCACGGCGGAGGACGAGGCCGCCGGCCCCGTCCTTCCCACCGAGTGGGAGGCCGCGACGGCCACCCCCGAGCAGGAGGCCTCCGGCGCCCCCACGCTCACCCCGGCCGACGGGACCCGCATCGCCGGTGCGGAGACCCTGGTCGCCGCCCGCACCTCGGCCGACGACCCGGTGGCGTCCATCGCGGTCGACGGCGAGGAGCTCGTATCCGCGCCCACGCTCGGCGGCGACGAGGTCGCCTACTTCCAGGCCGGCGTCGGGTCGAACTCCATGGCGCGCGGCAACGGCAACTACCTCATCGTCAACGGCTCGCGCGTCGCCATCCTCGACACCTGGGTGAGCGAGACCACGCAGATCCCCGTGCCCTACGACCTGCTCGTGCACGGCCAGAACACGATCGTCCTGCACTCCGGCGCCACGCCGGGGTCCTGCGGCCTCAACTACGACGACTTCGGCGTCTCCAACTTCAACCTCGAGCTGGCCGACGGCACCCGGATCCGGGACGACGAGCAGCACCCCGTCATCACCCTCGGCGACGGCAACTGCGGCCACATCCCCGACCGCCCCCAGTCCGTCGAGCTCACCTTCACCATCCCCGGCGAGCCCGGCGACGACTCGGGCCTGCTCCACGGGCTCGACACCACCTCGCTGTCGGACGGCGAGCACGTCGTCACCGCCGCGAGCGAGTCCGGCGCCGAGACGACCCACACCTACACGGTCGACAACACCGGGCCCGCGCTCGTCTCGTCGAGCCCCGCCGCCGGCGACACTGTCATCGGCGACCTGACGATCGCGGCCGAGGTCGCCGACGAGGCGGGCCTGCGCGGCGAGACCGTGCTCACCCTCGACGGCGAGCCCGTCACGGCCGGCGACACCCTCGCCACCGACGACCTCGTGGCCGGCGAGCACGAGCTCGTCGTCGAGGCCGAGGACCGGCTCGGGAACGGCGCGCGCCACGTCGTCGCGTTCACGACCGCCCCGAGCACCCCCGCCTTCGGTGAGCTCGCGCCGGCGGACGGCACGACCGACGTGGGCGACGCCGTCGAGCTGTCGGCCGAGGTGACCGACCCGAACGGCGCCGACCTCACGACGACCTTCTACGCGGCGGACAGCGCCGCGCCGAGCGCCGCCCACCAGGGAACCCTCCGCGAGGTCCCGCTCGGTCAGCTCGACCTCACCGGGCAGGAGGAGGCAGCAACCGACGCGCTCGACAGCGTCGACGGCGAGGTGCTCCGCAGCCCTGCCGGTGAGGACGTCACCTTCCAGCGCTTCGACGTGCCCGTCGAGGCCGCCGAGGACGACGAGATGGTCCTCTCGTGGGCCGGTGAGGTCGACCCGGCCCGCGGCGTGCGGCTCTACGCCTGGGACGTCACCGAGGCGTCCTGGGAGCAGATCGGCGACACCCGCGGCACCGCGGGCGCCGAGACCCGGCTCGGCGGCACCGTCGGCATGCAGCACGTCGACGCCGGCGAGGTGCACCTCCTCGTCGAGGGCTACGACCCGTTCGCCGACGACATCGACGACGCCCCCGACGGCGCCTTCCGCGACCCGGGCACGTACGACTTCTCGCTCGTGCACATGACCGACACCCAGTACTACACCGAGGGTGCGATCCAGCGCGAGGACGAGACCGAGCGGGCGAACTTCGAGGCCGCGTACCGCGGGATGGTCAACTGGGTGGTGGACAACGCCGAGGAGCGCAACATCGCCTACACGTTCCACACCGGTGACATCACCGAGAACCACTTCATCCTCACCGAGAACGAGGAGTGGAACGAGCAGGTGCGTGGCGAGTTCGAGCTCGCCGACGAGCTGCAGGGCATCCTCGACGACTCCGGCATGCCGAACGGCGTGCTGCCCGGCAACCACGACAACGTCTACGGCCTGGACAACGACCTGTACAACGAGTACTTCGGTCCGGAGCGGTACGAGGCGCTGTCCGAGGGCTGGGAGAACGCCGAGTACGGCGGCCCGTGGCGCGAGGGGGACAACTCCGCGCACTACGACCTGTTCACCGCGGGCGGGCTCGAGTTCATCGCGGTCCACCTCCCGTTCTGGGCCTCCGACGCCCAGCTGACCTGGGCCCGCGAGACGCTGGCCGATCACCCGGACCGCAACGCGATCCTCGCCTCGCACGACTACCTCAACGGCTCGGACTCGCCCGACGGTCGGGGGGCTCCGTTCGCCAACCCCGACGGCCAGCGGATCTACGACGAGGTCGTCTCGCAGAGCCCGAACATTTTTCTCACCCTGACCGGGCACATCCACGGCGTCGGCATGAACGTCCGCACGGACGTGGCCGAGCCCGGGCACAACGTCGTCGAGCTCCTCGCGGACTACCAGGCCTACGAGGTCGACGGTGAGTTCATGACCGGCTTCCTGCGCCTGCTGCAGTTCGACGTCGACCGCTCCGAGATGACCGTGGACACCTACTCGCCGTGGCTCGACAACCACGGCGCCACCGAGTTCGACCCGAAGGAGCGCTACAACGGCTCCGAGGACGAGTTCACCGTCCCGGTCGAC
Organism: Georgenia sp. Z1344; assembly: GCF_049856295.1. Lineage (GTDB taxonomy): Bacteria > Actinomycetota > Actinomycetes > Actinomycetales > Actinomycetaceae > JB111. The sequence goes on from NZ_JBNDMZ010000019.1 coordinate 48,959, forward strand.
CTGTCCACGCGCACGACCTCGATCGCCACCGACGCCGTCTCCGTCGCCGTCCTCACCGACGACGTCATCGGCTCCGCCGACGTCGCGGGCGAGGGCACCGCCACCGCGCAGTGGGCCGGCCTCGAGCCGAGCACGTCCTACGGCTGGTACGCGGTCGCCGAGAGCGCCACCGGCGGCTCGGCCGTCTCCCCGGTCTCGAGCTTCACCACCGCCGGCAGCGCCGAGGAGCCGGAGGAGCCCGAGGAGCCGGGTGACCCGGTGCCGCCGACTCCGGGGCGTGGGTTCTACCTCAACGACGGCTGGGACGCGGTCGCGGAGCACGAGTTCTCCTTCGGCCGGGTCGGTGACGAGGTGCTCGTGGGTGACTGGGACGGTGACGGGAGCGACTCGCTCGCGGTCCGTCGCGGGAACAGCTACTTCCTGTCCAACTCGCTGTACGGCGGGAACGCGGACGTCGAGCTCGACTACGGCCGGGCGAGCGACACGGTGCTCGTGGGTGACTGGGACGGTGACGGCGTGGACACCTTCGCCGTGCGCCGGGGGAACAGCTACTTCGTGTCCAACACCCTGGAGTCCGGGGACGCGGAGACCGAGCTGGACTACGGCCGCGCCCCCGACGCCGTCCTCGTGGGTGACTACGACGGCGACGCGATCGACACGTTCACGGTGCGTCGGGGGAACCGGTACTTCATCGCCAACTCGCTCACCGGTGGGAACGCGGACTCCGAGCTCGCCTACGGCCGGGCCACGGACGAGGTGTACGTCGGTGACTGGGACGGTGACGCGGTCGACACGTTCGCGGTGCGGCGTGGGATCACGTTCTTCGTCTCGAACTCGCTGACGTCCACGGTCGCCGAGATCGAGCAGGACTACGGCCGCTCCGGTGACGAGGTCTTCGTCGGCGACTGGGACGGCAACGGCACCGACACCGTCGGCATCCGCCGCTGACC
>NZ_JBNDMZ010000020.1:0-28612 GCF_049856295.1 Georgenia sp. Z1344
CAGACCCATTCGTTGGCGGTGCTGGCCGCCCGCGGCGAGCTGATCGATTCTGCCCAGTTCCCGACCACGCCTGCGGGCATGGCCCGCGCGATCGCCTGGGCCGCTCGCCGCACCGGGGCCGATATGGCCGCGTTGTGGGTCATCGAGGGCGCCGCGTCCTACGGCGCGACCCTGGCCGGCGTTGTCCAGGACGCCGGCTATCAGGTCGTGGAGGCCGCGCGGATGAACCCGCGCGGGAACCGGGGCGTGGGTAAGTCCGATGCCCTGGATGCCTACCGCATCGCGGCCGCCGTCCTCCCGCTTCAGGTCAGCCGGCTGCGGCACCTCCGCGCCGCTAGTGGGGTCCGGGCCGCGCTGCGGGTCCTGCTCACCGCCCGCGAGCAGATGAACAGCGAACGTACCGCGGCCACGAACGCGCTGACCGCGCTGCTGCGCGTCAGCGACCTGGGTATCGATGCGCGCCGGGCCCCGGGCAAGAAGGTGATCGCCATGATCAGCCGGTGGCGCGAGCGCGATGAGGACATCGCCACCGCGACCGCCCGCAGCGAGGCCGTCCGCCTGGCCGCCCAGATCCTGGCCCTGGACGTCGAGCTCGCCACGAACAAGAAGCGCATCACCGTTCTGGTCAAGTCCAGCCTGGCCGCGCCGCTGCTCGAGATGCATGGTGTCGGGCCGATCACCGCGGCCGTGTCACTGACCGTGTTCTCCCACCCGGGCCGGTTGCGTTCCGAGGCCGCGTTCGCGGCCCTGGCCGGGGTCAGCCCGATCCCGGCCTCCTCGGGCAACACCGTGCGACACCGCCTCAACCGCGGGGGCGACCGGCAACTCAACCGCGTCCTGCATACCGCGGTCGTGACCCGGATGAGTCACGACCCCGAGACCCGCGCCTACGTCGAACGCCGCGCCGGCGAGCACCGCACCAAGGCCGAGATCCGCCGCTGCCTCAAGCGCTACCTCGCCCGCCGCATCTACCGCACCCTCAACAGCACCCCCGAACCCACCATGGCCGCTTGACGAAACATAGAAGGATCAATCTCGGTGAGTACGAACCGCAATCTCGACGTGCACCAACCGCAATCTCGACGACGGGGTTGGGGTCAGCCCTCGTCGGTGGGGGACTCCGACGGCGGCTCCGTCGTCGTCGGCTCCTCGGTCTCCTCGGGACCGCGGGAGATCGTCACGTCGACCCGGGTGTCCTGGGGGATGAGCCCGTTGTGCGACTGGCTGATGACCTCCCCGTCGGGCACGTCGTCGGAGAACTCCTCGGTGAACTGGGAGCTGAGATCGAGGTCCCCGAGGATCGTCTCCGCCTCCTCACGGGACAGGCCCGTGAGGTCCTGGAGCTCGACGTTGCCGGACGCGAGGAAGAGGGTGACCTCCGTGTCGCGCGGCACCGACGTGTCGGCAGCGGGGTCGGTGCGCAGCGCATGGTCGGCCGCGGCCCCGGGCTCGTCGACGGTCCGCGTGTTGCCGACGCTGAGCCCGGCCTCCTGGAGGATGTTGCGCGCGTCCTCCTGGCTGAGCCCGGACACGTCGGGGATCAGCACGTCGCCGGGGCCGGCGGACAGGACGATCTCCACGGTGCTCCCGCGGGGCGTGGAGTCGCCGGGTGCCGGGGTCGAGCTGAGGAACAGGTCGGCCTCGACCTCGTCGTCGTTCTGCAGCTCGACGAACTCGGGCTGGAGCTCGACCTCCTGCAGGGCCTCGACGATCTCGGCGCGGTCGAGACCCTCGAGGTCGGGCACCGTGACCTCCTCCGGTCCGGAGGACAGGACGATGTCGACGGCGCTGCCGGACTCGACCGAGGTCCCGGTCTCCGGGCTGGCGCTGAGGAAGAGGCCCTCCTCGACCTCGTCGGACGGCTCCGGGTCGAGGAAGTTGGGGACGAGGTCCTGGTCGTCGAGCGCGGCGGTGATCCCGTCCTCGTCGAGCCCCTCGAGGTCGGGGATCTCGACCATGGTCACGGACGGTGTCGTCTCCTCGTCGCCACCGCCGTTGCCGGTGACGAGCAGGTAGGTGACGACGCCGCCCACCACGAGCAGCGCGGCCAGGAGGATCCACAGCCACGCCCAGGAGCGCTTCGGCTCGTCCTCGACGGGCTGCGGCGTGCGCCGGTAGGGCTCCGGCTCCCCGGCGGGGGCCGCGGCCACCCCGGCGGTCTTCGGGACCACGCGGGTGGGCTCGGCGGTGGCGACGGCCGCGCCCGCGCCGGCGGCGGCCCAGGCCGAGGTCGGCGGGGCGCTCACGTCGCTCCCGCGGGAGGCGGCGAGCAGGTCGCTGCGGAAGTGCGCGGCGTCGGCGTAGCGCTCGTCGCGGTCCTTGGCGAGGGCCTGCATGACGACCCGGTCGAGCGTCTCGGGGATGTCCGAGGCGATCGTCGAGGGGGTCGGCGGGATCTCCCGCACGTGCTGGTAGGCGACGGCGACGGCCGAGTCGCCCGAGAACGGCGGGCGCCCGGTGAGGAGCTCGAAGAGCAGGCAGCCCGTGGAGTAGAGGTCGGAGCGGGTGTCGACCACCTCGCCGCGCGCCTGCTCGGGGGAGAGGTACTGCGCCGTGCCCACGACGGAGTGGGGCTGCGTCATCGTGGCGAAGTTGTCCGAGAGCGCCCGGGCGATCCCGAAGTCCATCACCTTCACGTCCCCCGTGGGCGTGATCATGATGTTCCCGGGCTTGATGTCCCGGTGGACGATGCCCTCGCGGTGGCTGTACTCGAGCGCGTTGAGCACGCCGACCACGATCTCGACGGCCTCGCTGATCGGTACCGGGTCGCCGTCGCCGAGGAGCTCGCGGACCGTGTGGCCCTCGACGTACTCCATGACGATGAACGGGATGCGCCGCTCGTCGGTGCTGCCCGCGCCTACCACGTGCTCGCCGGTGTCGTAGACGGACACGATCGCGGGGTGGTTGAGCCCCGCCGAGGACTGCGCCTCGCGGCGGAACCTGGCGAGGAAGGAGGGGTCTCGCGCGAGGTCCGCGCGGAGCATCTTGATGGCCACCGTGCGCGAGAGCCGGGTGTCCCGGCCGACGTGCACCTCGGCCATCCCACCGCGCCCGATGAGGCCGCCGAGCTCGTACCGGTCCGCCAGCACGAGGGGTCCGTCGGTCCCGTGGTCACTCACGTGCGTCCTCCTTCGCGTTCTCCGCCCGGTCTCCCGCGGCGGGCGCGGTGCCGTCCACTCTACCGACGCCTCCGTCGGTCGCCCGACGAGGGCGTCGGATCTCGTTCAGCGCGTCGCGCAGCCGGCCGGCGGCGGCCGCGGCGGACGCCGGCCGGACGGCCGGGTCCTTCGCCAGCAGGTCCTGCACGACGGCGGCCAGAGGCTCGGGCGCGGCCGTCACCTCGGGCACGGGCTCGCCCACGTGGGCGAGCAGCACGTCGAGCGGTCGCTCGCCGCCGAAGGGCCGCTGACCGGTCAGCGCCTCGAAGGCGACGACCCCGACCGCGTACAGGTCGGCCGCGGGACTCGCGGTGCCGCCCCGCGCGAGCTCGGGCGCCAGGTAATCCGGGGTGCCCATCACCATGCCGGCGGACGTCATCGTCTCCTGCCCCACGGCGCGCGAGATCCCGAAGTCGGTGATCTTCACGGTGCCGCGCGTGGAGACGAGCACGTTCGCCGGCTTGACGTCCCGGTGGACGACCCCGGCGGCGTGCGCGGCCTGGAGGCCGTCGAGGACCTGGACGAGGATGCGGACGACCGAGCTCGGCGTCAGGCTGCCCTCGCGGGCGAGGATGTCCGCCAGGTCGTCGCCCACGACGAGCTCGTGGGTGAGGTAGGCGCCGCCGTCCGCCGCGCGGCCGTGGTCGAGGAGCGCGGCGATGTTGACGTGCCGCAGCCGGGCCGTGTTCTGGGACTCCTTGCGGAAGCGCTCGAGGAAGTGCGGCTGGGCGGCGAGGTCCGGCCGGAGGCACTTGATGGCCACCTGCCTCTCGAGCCGCCGGTCCCGCGCCACCCACACCTCGCCGGACCCGCCGGTGTTGAGGTGCACGGTCAGCTCGTAGCGGTCCACCACGAGGTCGCCGACCGCGAGGCGGGGCCCGGGGACGTCGCCCGGCTGCGGCGAGGGCGGGCGATGTGACTGGTCCGTCACTGGAGCACCGCCTCCATCACGGAGGCGGCGATCGGGGCCGCGATCTGCGCGCCGCCGACCCCCCAGCCCACGTTCCCGCCGTTCTCGACGATGACGGCGACCGCGACCTGGGGGTCGTCCGCCGGGGCGAAGCCGGTGTACCAGGCGTGCGGCGGCGTGTTCGCGTCGATCTCGGCGGAGCCCGTCTTGCCGGCCACGCTCACCCCGGGGATCGCGCCCGGGTTCGAGCTGCCCTGCTCGACGACGTCGATCATCATCGACGTCATCTCCTCGGCCGTGCGCTCGGAGATCGGCTCCGAGAAGACCTCCTCGTCGTGGGTGTCGACCTCCTCGAGGTCCGCCGTCAGGGTGCGCTGGACGAGGTAGGGGGTCATCAGCACGCCGTCGTTGGCGATCGCGGAGGACACCATCGCCATCTGCAGCGGGTGGGTGCGCACCGAGAACTGGCCGATCGAGGACTGGGCGAGCTCGGGCGGCGTCGCGTCCGCGGGGAAGCGGGACGGGGTCACGGGCAGCGGGACGGCGAGCTCCTGACCGAACCCGAACGCCTCCGCCTGCTCGTTGATCTCGTCCGTGCCCAGGTCGACCGCGCCGATGGCGAACGGCGTGTTGCAGCTCTGGACGAGCGCCTGCCGCAGGGTGGTGCTCCCCGACCCGTCGCCGCACGCGGCCTCGCCCGGGTTGTGCATGTAGGTCTGGGTCTGCGGCAGCTGGTACTCGGTCGGCGCCTCGACCATCGAGTCGGCCGTCAGCCCGTTCTCGACCATCGCGGCCGCCGTGACGAGCTTGAACGTGGAGCCCGGCGCGTACTGGTCGCCGCCGATCGCGCGGTTGAGCAGCGGCCGGTCCGGGTCGTTCGCGAGCTCGTCGTAGGCGGTCGTCGCCTCCTCGCGGACGTGGGAGGCCAGCGGGTTCGGGTCGAACGACGGCGAGGAGTACATCGCGAGGATCGCCCCGGTGCGGGGGTCGAGCGCGACGACGGCGCCGCGCTGGTCCCCGAGACCCTCGATGGCGGCCGCCTGCGCCGCGGGGTCGATCGTCAGCTCGAGGGCACCGCCGCGGGGCTGGTTGCCCGTGACGAGCGCCTGGATGCGGGCCACCAGCAGGCCCGGGTCGTTGCCGTTGAGGACCTCGTTCCCGGAGCGCTCGAGGCCCGTCATCGAGGAGTGCACCACGGAGAAGTAGCCGGTCAGGTGCGCGTACGCCGGACCCTGCTCGTAGCGCCGCAGGTAGTTGTACGCGTCGTCCACGGGCTCGGACGTGACGATGGGCGTGCCGGCCACGACGATCGGCCCGCGGTCCCGGCCGAACTCGCGGTAGAACGTGCGCACGTTGCGGCCGTCGGCGTTGAGGTCGCCCGCCTGGGCGAACTGCACGGTCGTCGCCGAGACCATGAGCGCGAGGAACATCAGCGCGATGACCACGGTGAGGCGTCGGATCTGGTCGTTCATCGCCGGTCCTCCTGCTCGCGCGGGTCGCTCCCGGTGTCGTCCTCGGTCTCGTCCTCGGGGAGGAGCGTGGCGCCGGGGTCGTCGGACCGGACGTCGTCCGCGGTCGGCCCGGCGGTCGGTGCCGCGTCCGCGTCGCGGCGGGCGGCGGCCACGGTCGGTCGTTCGTCGTCGTGCCCGGGTGTCCGAGAGGCACCGGCCACCGGCCGGTAGCCCGACCGCGGCGGGTCGCCGAGCGTGTCGCCGCTCTCGTCCTCGTCCGCGGCGTCGTCCCAGGCGTCACCGGTCGCCCGCCACCCGCCCTCGGAGCCTCCGCGGGGCGCCGGGGTGCCGCCGTCCGGGCCGGCTCCGTGGGAGTCCTCCTGCCCGGGTGTCGTCCAGCCGGGCTCCTCGATCGGCGGGGCCGGGGCGTCCCAGGCGGATCCCGCCGCCGCTCCGTCCGCGCCCGCGGTCCCGCTGCCGCCCGCCGCGTCGTCGGGGACGTCCCACACGGGTGCGGGTCCGCCCGCGGCGACGGCGCCCTGGGTGGCGGTCGCGTCGTGCCGGCCGGCGCCGGCGTAGGCCGGGGCGCGGGCGACGTCCGGGGAGGGCGCCGTCGACCCGACGCCGAGCGCGGCGACCGCGGAGGGGTCGGCGACCGGCGCCGGGCGGCGGCCGGCGTCGGAGACGCGCAGCAGGAGCGCGATGATCACCCAGTTCGCCACCAAGGAGGAGCCGCCGAGGGCGAGGAACGGGGTCGTCAGTCCCGTCAGCGGGATGAGCCGGGTCACCCCGCCGACGACGACGAACACCTGCAGCGCCATCGTGAACGCGAGGCCGGCGGCGAGGAGCTTGCCGAAGCCGTCACGAACGGCGATCGAGGCGCGCATGCCGCGCTGCACGACGATGAGGTAGATGAGCAGGATGGCGATGAGGCCGGTCAGGCCGAGCTCCTCGCCGAGCGAGGCCATGATGAAGTCGGACTCGGCGTAGGGCACGAGCTGCGGGTAGCCCAGGCCCCAGCCGGAGCCCATGAGGCCGCCGGACGCGAGGCCGAACAGGCCCTGGACGAGCTGGCCGGAGCCGCCCGGGCTGCGGGAGTACACGGCCGGGTCGAGCGCGTTGAGCCAGACGTCCACGCGGGCCCCGACGTGCGGGAACAGGGTCGCGGCCAGCATCGCGCCGCCGACCGCGAGGAGGCCGCCGAGGACCACCCAGCTGATGCGCTCCGTCGCGAGGTACATGAGGGCGACGAACATGCCGAAGAACAGGACGGCCGTACCGAGGTCGCGCTGGAGGACGAGGACCGCCATGCCGACGCCCCACGCGATGAGGATCGGGCCGAGGTCCCGGGGGCGGGGCAGGTGCATCCCGAGCACCTTCGGGCCCGCGAACGCCAGGTTGTCCCGGTTGGCCACGAGGTAGCCGGCGAAGAAGATCGCGAGCGCGATCTTGGCGACCTCGGCCGGCTGGAAGCTGAGCGGGCCGACGCCGATCCAGATGCGCGCGCCGTTGATGGTGCGGCCGAGCCCGGGGACCATCGGGAGCAGGAGCAGGACGATGCCGACGATCATCGACGTGTAGGTCAGGCCCCGCAGCGCGCGGTGGTCGCGGACGAGGAGCAGCACCGCGAGGCAGAGCCCGATGCCGATGCCCGTCCACATCAGCTGCCGGTCGACCGAGGCGGAGCCCTCCGCGATGTCGATGCGGTGGATCATCGTCAGCCCGATGCCGTTGAGCAGGACCACCGACGGGAGGATGACGGGGTCCGCGTACGGGGCGCGCCAGCGCACCACGAGGTGGGCGACGAGGGCCATCCCCGCGAAGATCCCGCCGCGGACGTGGAGGTCGGTCGGGAGTGCCTCGGTCGTGTTGAGGGCGACCTGGACGTACCCGAGCAGCACGAGCGCGACGGCGAGGGCCAGCAGGCCGAGCTCCGGCCACCGGCCCGACCGGGCGGACTGCTGACGCACGACCGCCATCAGACGGCGCCCCTCACGTGGTCCCGGTGCCGGACTCGCTGCCGGACTCGCTCGGGGACTCGCTGGACGACTCGCTCGGCGACTCGCTGGGCGACTCCTCCGGCGGCTCCTCGGGCACGACGGACTCGCGCAGGTTCTCGACGACGTCCCGGGCCCCGGCCAGCGAGCCGCGGGTGATGGGGGAGTCGAGGCGCTGCTGGGCCAGCGGCGTGAGGTCGTCGACGCGCAGGTCGGTGCGCTCGTGCAGGTCGGAGAAGCCGAGCGGCCCGATGTGCTGGGGGATGCCCCGGTAGATCGCCACGTGGTCGCCCGAGGGCGCGACGAAGTACTGCTGCTGCGTCCACGTCCAGCCGGCGAACGCGCCCGCGCCGAGGAGGACGAGGCCGGCGACGACGCTGAGCAGGACGCGCGGCAGCCGGCGTCGGCGCGGGGTGTCCGGCTCGTCGCCGTCGGGCCCGAGGAGGGCGGCCGCGCGCTCGGCGGACGAGGCACCGGCACCCGTCGCCGCGGTGGTGCCGGTCCCGGTACCGTTCGTCGTCCCGGTGCCCGGTCGCTGCGTGGGGCGCTCGGCTGCGGAGCCCACGACCTGGGGGTCGGCGGACGGAAGGTGGGGGGCGTCGGCCGTGGCGAGGAAGTCGGAGACCACGCAGGTGACGTTGTCCGGCGCCCCGGCGCGCAGCGAGAGGTCGACGAGCGCCTGGGCGGCGGCTCCCGGGTCCTCGGTGTCCCGCAGGGTCTCGGCGATCGTGTCCTTCGAGACCACCCCGAACAGGCCGTCCGAGCACAGCAGCCACCGGTCACCGGGTCGGGCCTCGCGCATCGACTCGTCGAGGTCGACCTCGCCGTCGGTGTCGCCGAGCGCGCGCAGGATCATGTTGCGCTGCGGGTGGCGCTCGGCCTCCTCCAGGGTGAGGCGGCCGGTGGAGACGAGGTACTGGACGAACGTGTGGTCGGTCGTGATCTGGGTGAGCTCGCCGTCGCGCAGGAGGTAGGCGCGCGAGTCGCCGATGTGCACCATCGCGAGCTTGGTGCCCGTGCGCAGCATGGCGATGCACGTGGTGCCCAGACCGGCGAGGTCGGGGTCCGCCGTCGAACGGGCCACGAGGTCGGCGTGCGCGTCCGCCACCGCGCCACGGAGGAGGCCGAGGAGCTCGTCGGCCCCGTGCTCGTCGTCGAGCGGTGCGAGGTGGGCCACCGCGACGGAGCTCGCGATGTCGCCGCCCGCGGGCCCGCCCATGCCGTCCGCGAGGACGAGCAGATGCTCCCCGGCGTAGCCGGAGTCCTGGTTGCTCGAGCGCAGCAGCCCGACGTCGGAGCGGGCGGCGAAGCGGGTGACGATGGGCATCCGCTACCGCCTCAGCTCGATGACGGTCTGACCGATGCGCACCGGGACGCCGGCGGGCACCTGGATCGCCGTGCCGATCCGCTGGCCGGCCACGGTCGTGCCGTTCGTGGAGCCGAGGTCCTCGAGGAACCACTTGCCGTCCCGCGGGAAGAACCGGGCGTGGCGCGAGGAGGCGTAGTCGTCCTCGAGGACGAGCGTGCACGACTCGGCGCGCCCCACGAGGATCGCGGAGCGGGACAGGGGGACCGACGTGCCGGTGAGCGGCCCCTCGGTGACGATGAGCCGGGTCGGGACGTCCCGGCCGGCCGACGGCCGGCCGGGGCCACCGGCGGACCGACCGGTGCGGGAGGGCCGGCCGCGCACGGGGCGGGGCGAGACGCGGGTCCCGAAGATGTCGTTGCGCAGCACGAGCACGGCGAGCAGCACGAACAACCAGAGTCCGGCCAGGTAGCCCACGCGCAGGAGCGTGACGACGAGCTCGTTCACGCGCTCAGACCTCGTCCTCGCCGGTCCAGAACATGATCCGCGAACGACCGAGCGTGATCGTGTTGCCGTCGACCAGCGTGGCGGCGGTGATGCGGTGCCCCTCGACGAACGTGCCGTTGGTCGACCCGAGGTCGGTGGCGATGACGGCCTGCGGCGTCACGGAGATCTCGAGGTGCTTGCGGGAGACCCCGGAGTCGTCGAGCACGATGTCGGACTCCGAGCCGCGGCCGAGGACCGTGACCGGACCGGTGAGGAGATAGCGGCGTCCGTCGATGTCGAGGATCGGGTGCGCCGCGGTGGCCGTCGCGGCGGCCGCGGGCGCCACCGCGCCGCGCCGCGTGGCGGAGCGGACCTGGATGCGCCCGGTGCTCAGCGAGTCGTTGACGACGAAGTCGATGTCCACCGGGCCGACGAAGCTGTAGGACTGCGAGGTGGCGTGCTCGGTCGCGGCCGCCGTCATCTCTCCGGCCAGCGCGTCGTGCCCCCACTCCTGGACGCGCGCCAGGTCGTTCGGGGCGAGCTCGACGTGGAACTCGTTCGGGGCGACCGTGCGGTCGCGGGTCAGCGTGGCTGCCCGCTCGTCCATCTCCCGCCGCACCGCCGAGGCGATCTCGACGGGCTTGACCTCCGAGCGGAAGGCCTTGGAGAACGCCGTGGACACCACGTTCTCCACGCCCTTCTCGAAGCGGTCGAGGATGCCCATCGGTGCGGTGCTCCTTGCTGGTGGTCCGGGCCGCGCCGGGAGGGCCGGGCGGTGTACGGGCACGTTGCCTCAGGAGATGGTAACGACCCGCGGCCGCGGAACGGGACGGCGCCCCGGACAGGCCCGCCGCGATCCGGACCGGACAGGTGACGCGCGGGCGCCGACGCGGGTGCCCCCGTGGCCAGGACCGATGTCGGACATAGCGGGCGTGGGGGTGGCGGGGACCGGGCGGAGGGACCACGCTTGAGGCATGGATCTCCACGCCGGAACCGGGACCGAAGCACGAGAGACCGAGAGCTACCGACTGGACGACGCGACCGTCGAGGCTGTCGACGCCTGGTGGCGGGCGTCGAACTACCTGGCCGTCGGCCAGATCTACCTCATGCGCAACGCGTTGCTGCGGCGGCCGCTCGAGGAGGGGGACATCAAACCCCGCCTGCTCGGCCACTGGGGCACCTCGCCGGGCCAGAACTTCCTCTACGCGCACCTCAACCACCAGATCATCGAGCGGGACCTCGACGCGATCTATCTCAGCGGCCCCGGGCACGGCGGCCCCTCGCTCGTGGCGGCCGCCTGGCTCGAGGGCACGTACTCCGAGGTCTACTCGCACGTGGGGCCGGACGAGCGCGGCGTCGACGAGCTCTTCCGCCAGTTCTCGTTCCCCGGCGGCGTCCCCAGCCACGTAGCGCCCGAGACGCCCGGGTCGATCCACGAGGGCGGCGAGCTCGGCTACGTCCTCTCCCACGCCTACGGCGCGGCCTTCGACAACCCGGGCACCATCGCCGTCGCGGTCATCGGCGACGGCGAGGCCGAGACCGGGCCCCTGGCCACCGGCTGGCACGGCAACAAGTTCCTCGACCCCACGGTCGACGGCACCGTGCTCCCGATCCTCCACCTCAACGGGTACAAGATCGCCAACCCCACGATCTTCGACCGCATGCCCGAGGGTGAGCTCGAGTCCCTGATGGTCGGGTACGGACACAAGCCGTACTTCTTCGAGGGCGGGTTCGACGACGAGGACGTCGCGCAGACGCACCGTCGCTTCGCCGCCCTGCTCGCCGAGGTGCTCGACGAGATCGCGGACATCCGGGCCCGCGCCGCCGACGGCACCCTCGAGGACCGGCCGCGGTGGCCGATGATCGTCTTCCGCACCCCGAAGGGATGGACGGGCCCGAAGGAGATCGACGGGCAGCCCGTCGAGGGCACGTGGCGCAGCCACCAGGTGCCGATGAACCACGTGCGCGGCAACGCCGAGTACACGCGGATGCTCGAGGAGTGGATGCGCAGCTACCGGCCCGAGGAGCTGTTCGACGACGAGGGTCGCATCGTCGACGTCGTCGCGCGCAACAACCCCTCCGGAGAGCGCCGGATGAGCGCGAACCCCCACGCCAACGGCGGGACCCTCACGCGGGACCTCGACCTGCCCGACTTCCGGGACCACGCCGTCGACGTGCCCGCGCCCGGCGGGACGATGGGCGAGGCGACCCGCACGCTCGGGAGCTGGCTCGCCGGCGTGGTCGACCGCAACCGCACGAACTTCCGCGTCTTCGGCCCGGACGAGACGGCGTCGAACCGCCTGAACGCCACCGTCGACGTGGCCGGCAAGGCATGGCAGGGCGAGATCGTCGGGACCGACGTCGACCTGTCCCGCTCCGGACGCGTGATGGAGGTGCTCTCGGAGCACCAGGTGCAGGGCTGGCTCGAGGGCTACCTGCTCACCGGCCGCCACGGCGTGCTCAACAGCTACGAGGCGTTCGTCCACATCGTCGACTCGATGTTCAACCAGCACGCCAAGTGGCTGGACGCGAGCAACGACATCCCGTGGCGCGTGCCGATCCCGTCGCTCAACTACCTGCTGTCCTCGCACGTGTGGCGCCAGGACCACAATGGGTTCTCCCACCAGGACCCCGGGTTCCTCGACGTCGTGATGAACAAGACCGCCGACGTCACCCGCATCTACCTGCCGCCGGACGCCAACACCCTGCTGTCGACGTTCGACCACGTGCTGCGCAGCAAGGGGTACGTCAACGTCGTCGTGGCCGGGAAGCAGCCCAACCCCCAGTGGCTGACGATGGACGAGGCCGTGCTGCACTGCGCGCGCGGCATCGGCATCTGGGACTGGGCCGGGACCGAGGTGCGGGGCGAGAAGCCGGACGTCGTCATCGGCTGCGCCGGCGACATCCCCACGATGGAGGCCATCGCGGCCGCCGGGGTGCTCGCGGAGCATCTGCCCGACCTGCGGATCCGCGTGGTCAACGTGGTCGACCTCATGCGGCTGCAGGACGAGCGGGAGCACCCGCACGGGATGAGCCACCGGGACTTCGACGCCCTGTTCACCACCGACCGCCCGGTGATCTTCGCGTTCCACGGCTACCCGGCGCTCGTCCACCGCCTCACCTACCGGCGGACGAACCACGGCAACATCCACGTCCGTGGGTTCAAGGAGGAGGGCAGCACGACGACCCCCTTCAACATGCTGATGGTCAACGACCTCGACCGGTATCGGCTCGCCGTCGACGTCATCGACCGCGTGCCCGGTCTGGCCGAGCGCGCGGCGGTCCTGCGCCAGGAGCTGCTCGACACCCGGGTCCGCGCGCGCAACTACGCGCGGACCCACGGCGAGGACCTCCCGGAGGTCGCGGAGTGGAGGTTCACGAACAGCCGCGGCGAGGACGTGCGGCTCGGCTCGACCGACGACACGGGCGGCGACAACGCTTGACCTCCCGCTCTCGTCGAGACTGCGGTTGGTGCCCGTCGAGATTGCGGTTGGGAGCCCGCCTCCGTGTCGAGAGTGCGGCTCAGGTCGAGCTCATCGAGATTGAGGTTCGTCGTCGGGAGGTCGCGGTCCACGGTCGAGAGTGCGGCTGACGCCCCGCGCACGGGGCTGAACCGGCGCGGACCTGCGCAACCGGTGTGCGGGATCACGCCCGTGGACGCCCGGATGCCCGGGCGTCCACGGGAACCGGGGTGATAGTCTCCTCTACGCTGTTTGCCGCAGTCGAGCGGCTCGCGCGAGTGGCGGAATTGGCAGACGCGCACGGTTCAGGTCCGTGTGCCCGAAAGGGCGTGGGGGTTCAAGTCCCCCTTCGCGCACAGTGTGATGTCCCAGGACATCGTGAGCGGCTGAACCCCCGGTAACGGGGGTTCAGCCGTTTTCCGTCCTGCCGACGGCCCCGGGGGCCGCCGCCTCTACGCTCACCACATGACGGACAGCCACGACGCCCCCGACGACGCCGTCGAGCTCGCCCACCAGCTCCTCGACCTCGCGCGTCGGGGCGAGACCGAGCGCCTCACCGCCTACGTCGACGCCGGCGCCCCGGTCGACCTCGCAGGGGCGGACGGCAACACGCTCCTCATGCTCGCGGCCTACCACGGGCACGCGGACCTCGTCGGGGCGCTCGCCGAGCGCGGCGCCGACGTCGACCGGCTCAACTCCCGCTTCCAGTCCCCGCTCGCCGGCGCGATCTTCAAGGGGGAGGCCGACGTCGTCACCACCCTGCTCGAGGCAGGGGCCGATCCCGACGCCGGGCAGCCCTCGGCGCGGGGCACCGCCGAGTACTTCGGCCGCACGGACCTCCTTCCGCCCGTCTGACGCCCACTGCTCGGAGTGGACTGCCGACGCCGACGCGCGCCCGTACCGTGGCGCCATGTCCTGGAACACCACGATCGCCGTCGTCGAGGGTGCTCAGCCGGCCGAGCTCGAACGGGCCGGCCTTCAGCCCCGGGAGGGCAGCGTCCTCGCCGACTTCGCCCTCGGCGGCCGCCCGGACGACGTCGGCCACCCGGGCGCCGTGTTCGCCGGTTCCGTGCCCGGCGGAACGGTGGTGCTCGGCGACCTGATGGACGTGCTCGAGCTGGCTCCCACCCTCGCGCCGGCACTCGGCCGCACTGTCCGGCTCGCGGTGTTCGGCGGGACCTCGGACAGTTACCTGTGGCAGGTGATCACGCCGGAGGGGCCGGTCCGCGAGCTGCGCTCGCAGTCGGGGGAGACCGACGCCGACGACGGCCAGCCCGACCCCGCGGAGGCAGCCTCCGGTCTCGGGGTGCTCTCCGAGGACACCCTCATCGCGCTCCTCGAACGGACGACGGGCGTCACCTTCGACGACGCCCTCCTCGAGACTCCGACGACGCCGTACGTCCGCTTCGGACCGGACACCGCACCGTCGGGCCCGTCCGCGGCGCCGGGCCTGACCGCGTCCGCGCCCCGCCGCCGCAGCCTCCTCGACCGGATCCTTGGCCGCGGCTGACGTCATCCCGTCCGACGAACAGCCGCCCGACGTCGGCTGAGGACCGCCCCGACGCCGCTGCTTCGGTGGCTACCGGTAGCCGTCCTCCTCCTCCGCCATGACCTGCATCGCCTCGAGCGCCGCGTTCTCCTCGACGATCTCGGCCGCACCCGCGGCCCGGGCGTCCGCGATCTCGGCCTCGTCGTCCCGTCCGAGGGCACGCAGGGCGTCGGCGAGCCCGATGGCGAGGCTCTGCTCGACGTCGGCGTAGTCCTCATCGCCCTCCCCGACGAGGTCGAGCCCCTCCACGTAGGTGTCGACGGCCTCCTCGTGGCGCCCCTGGGTGTCCAGCGCCGAGGCCAGTCCGTCGAGCGCCCGGGCGAGGAGGTCGGTGGCCTCCTCGTCGGCGCGGAGCCGCTCGAGCACGGACCGGTAGATGCGTTCGGCCTCGACAGGGCGCCCCGTGCTCTCGTGGAGCTCCCCGATGTCGTCGACCACCATGAACTCCTCCCACAGCAGCTCCGGGTCGCCGCTCAACAGATCCCGGGCCTCCTCGAGCCGGGGCAGCGCGGCCTCGGGGTCGTCGAGCCCGGCGAGCGTCCGGCCGATCTGCTGGATGACGTGGGCGCGTTCGTTGATCGTCGTCGGGCCGTCGTCCCAGGCGGCGAGCGCGCGCCGGTAGGCGGGCAGCGCGGCGCGGGGAGAATCGGTGGCGCGGTGGAGGTCCCCGAGCAGGCGCCAGGCCCGGCCCAGCTCCTTGGCCGGGCCGCCCGCCGCCTTGAACGCCGCGATGGCGCGGGCGACCGACCCGCGCGCCTCGTCGAGGTCGCCGTCCCTGTGGTGGAACCGGGCGAGCGCCAGCCACGCCGTGCCTTCCGCGGCGCCCGCGTCCTCCGTGTCCGCCCGTGCGGCCGCGAGGTTGGCCTCGTGCTCGGCGAGCTGGACGTCCCGGGGGAGTGCCATCAGGCGGAGGAGCTCTTGGAGCTCCTCGTTCTCCTTCCGGAGCACCTCGCTCTTGCGCCGCAGCGCGTCTGAGTCATCCTCCGCGGCGATCGCGGCGCGTGCGTGATCGTCGTCGGTGGTCGATGGATCCTCGTGCACGTCGCCTCCGGCTGTCGGTCGAGCGGTCTCGTCGGTCGAGCGGTCAGGTCAGGCGGGTCACCCACGCGTGTGAGCGCAGCCCGCCGGCGGGCCCGCTGCCCCGCCCGTCTCCCATCGTGGTCCCCGGGCGGCCGGCGGACAACGCGGATCCCCAGGGTGGAACACTCGGCCCGTGTCCACACCCCCCGAGCACCCGGACTCCGCCCGCGCGGCCGAGCCGGACGCAGCCGTCACGCGCACCGACGTCGCCGTCGTCGGCCTCGGAGCCTGGGGCTCGCAGGCGCTGTGGCGGCTCGCGGAGCGGGGTGTCGACGTCGTCGGGGTCGAGCAGTTCGACGTCGGGCACGCCCTCGGCTCGACCCACGGCACCACCCGCCTGTTCCGCGAGCTGTGCCTGGAGCACCCCTGCCTCACTCCGGTGGCCGGCCGCGCCCGCGAGCTGTGGCGCGAGCTCGAGAACGTGACCGGGACCGAGCTCCTGCGGCTCACGGGAGGCGTCATGGCGGGACCGCCGGACGGTCGCGTCGTCACCGGCGTCGCGTCCGCCGCCGACGCCGCCGGCCACCGTGTCGAGCAACTCGGTGCCGTCGAGGCCAGGGACCGGTTCCGCGTCCTGCGCCAGCTGCCCGACCACCACGTCGCGCTCCTCGACCCGGCCGCCGGCCTCGCGCGCCCGGAGGACGGGGTGCGGGCCGCGGTCGCCGCCGCCACGGCCGCCGGCGCACGAGTGGCGCGCGCCCGTGTCGACGGGATCGACGAGTCAGGGTCCGGCGTCGTCGTCCGCCTGGCAGGCGGGGGACGGATCGAGGCGAGCCAGGTGGTCGTCGCCGCCGGCGCCTGGACGTCGCGGCTGGTGGACCTCGATCTGCGCCCCCGCCGCGTCCCCATGTTCTGGTTCGACGGCCGCGACTCCGAGGACCTCGTGCCGGGCGGGATCCTCGACCTCGACCGGTTCCCGGTCATCATCCGCGAGCTCGACGACGGGCGGTGCATCTGGGGTCATGGCGCCTCACGGCCGGGGGAGCGGGGCGGGTTCTCCGTCAAGCTCGGCCTCGACGACGACGGGACCGACGGCCTCGGCTTCTCGGACGCCGACCCGGACCACCTCGACCGTTCGATCGACCTGCGCCGGGATGCCGCGGCGCTCGCCGACGCGGTCGCGACCGCCTACCCGGACGTGGACCCGACGCCGCTGTCCGGTGTCGCCTGCATGTACACGCGCTCGGCCGACGGCAACTTCCACGTCGGCCGCGTGCCCGGCCGCGACCGGGTGCTCGTCGCGGCCGGCGACTCCGGGCACGGGCACAAGCACGCTCCGGGGGTGGGGGAGCTCCTCGCCCAGGAGGCCGTGGGGGAGGGCCCGTTCGCCGACGTCGGGTTCATGCGCGTCCGTCGGTAGTCCACGACGAGGCGCGGCCACCCACCGGCACCCCACCCAAAATGTTAATGTCCGCGTATGAATGCGGACAACAAAGCATGTGGGCTCGACCCGTCCTCGGAGTTCGTCGAGCTCGCGGCCGAGGTGATGGGCCTGCTCTCGGACCCGACCCGGGTCCGCATCGTGCTCGCCCTGCGCCGGTCCGAGGAGCTGGCGGTGGGCGCGCTGGCGGAGATCGTGGGCAAGAAGCCGTCCGCGGTCTCGCAGCACCTCGCGAGGCTGCGGATGGCACGGATGGTCACCACCCGGCCCGAGGGGACGAGCGTGCTCTACCGGCTCGCGGACGAGCACGCGGTGGCCCTCGTGGTCGAGGCGGTGCGGCAGGCGGAGCACGCGGTGGCCAACGGGCAGAACCCGCCCCACCACCACACGCCGACGCCGTAACCCCGGCGCCGTCCACCGCTCGCGGATCACGAGGTCCCATGCTCACCGTTCTGAGGAACCCCACCTACGCCAAGCTGTTCGTCGCGCAGGTCGTCGCGCTGCTCGGCACGGGCCTGCTCACCGTCGCCCTGGGCCTGCTCGCCTTCGACATCGTGGGCGGCGACGCCGGGGTCGTCATGGGTGTGGCAATGACGATCAAGATGATCGCCTACGTCGCCGTCTCTCCCGTCACCACGGCGCTCGCGGCACGCCTGCCCCGCAAGCCGGTGCTCGTGGGCGCCGACCTCGTCCGCGCCGGTGTCGCGATGTCCCTGCCGTTCGTCACCGAGGCGTGGCAGATCTACGTCCTCATCTTCCTCCTCCAGTCCGCCTCGGCGACCTTCACCCCGACCTTCCAGGCCGTCATCCCCTCGGTGCTGCCGGACGAGCGTGACTACACCCGCGCCCTCTCGCTCTCGCGCCTGGCCTACGACCTGGAGTCGCTGATCAGCCCGATGCTGGCCGCCGCGCTGCTGACGGTCATCACGTACAACAACCTGTTCGTCGGCACCGTGATCGGGTTCCTCGCCTCCGCCGTCCTCGTCGTCGCCTCGCGGTTCCCGCACATCGAGCCCCCCGAGCCCGCGCGGTTCTTCGACCGCCTCACCCGCGGGGTGCGGTCGTTCTGGGCGAGACCGGAGCTGCGCGGCCTCATGGGACTCAACCTCGTCGTCGCGACGACCACGGCGATGGTCATCGTCAACACCGTCGTGCTCGTCCAGGGCGACCTGGGCCGCACGCGGTCCGACGTCGCCCTGCTGCTCGCCGCCTACGGGGGCGGGTCGATGGTCGTGGCCCTGTGGATGCCCAGGCTCCTCGACACCCTGCCCGACCGCCGGGTGATGCTCACCGGCGGCATCGCCCTGCCCATCCTGCTGGCCGCCTCGGCCGGCGTGATCGGCGCGGAGGCGGTGGCCACTCAGTGGGTCGCGCTGCTCGTCCTGTGGTTCCTGCTCGGCGCGGCGACCTCGACGATCCTCACCCCCTCGGCCCGGCTGCTGCGCCGCAACAGTCACGAGGGCAACCGGCCCGCCGTGTTCGCGGCGCAGTTCTCCCTCTCGCACGCCTGCTTCCTGGTCACCTACCCGCTCGCCGGCACCCTGGGCGCCGCCATCGGCCTGCCTGCGGTCGCGCTCGTCCTCGTGGCCGTCGGCGTCGTCGGCGCCGTCCTGGCGCTGGTCACCTGGCGGTCCGACGTCCCGGTCGCCGTCGGCCGCTGAACGCTCACCCCCGCACGGGGGAGCGGACTCCCCCGACCGGTTGATCCCCGCCGCCCCACCGTCCGCCACACTGTCGGTCATGGTGCAGTCCGCGCTCGGGTTCGTCCTCGTCGTCGCCACGGCGGTGGTCAACGCCCTGATCGTCGCCGTCGTCGCGCGCCGGCTGCTCGGCGCACCGGTGGGCTGGCCGCGCACGATCATCGTCGCGCTCATCGGCAACACCGCCGCCGCGGCGCTCCTCAACCGCGTGCTCGAGGGACTGCACATCGGCACGGACCAGCCCCTCGCCGGCGCGGCGGACCCGCTGCCGCTGACGGTCATCGTCGTGCTCGGCGCCGCCTGGGTCCTCGTCCTGGAGATCATGGTCCTCGCCGTGCTCGAGGCCGTCGTCCCGACCGGCGCGCTCCCGTCCCCGATCGCGTTCGTCCGGGGGACGCCCGCCCGGTTCCGCCGCGCGCGCCGCTACGCCGAGGTCGTCCAGATCGCGGCCCGCCACGGGCTCGTCGCATGGTTGCGCCCCCGCATGCCCAGACGGAGCGACGACGCCGCCGCCCCGCACACCACCGCCCGGGCCCTGCGGCGGGCGCTCGAGGACGCCGGCGTCACGTTCGTCAAGCTCGGCCAGATGCTGTCCACGCGGCCGGACCTCGTGCCCGCCCCCGTCGTCGCCGAGCTCTCCCGCCTGCACTCCGACGTGCCTGCGCTCTCGTGGGAGGAGGTCCGCCCGGTGGTCGACGCCTCCCTCGGGCGCCCCCTGGAGGAGGTCTTCGCCCACGTCGACACGACCCCGCTCGCCGCCGCCTCGGTCGCCCAGGTGCACACCGCCCGCCTCCACGACGGATCCGACGTGGTCCTCAAGATCCAGCGCCCGGGTGCGCGCCAGCAGGTCACCGGCGACATGGACATCGTCCTGCGGCTCGCGGACCGGCTCGACCGCACCACCTCATGGGGCCGCAGCCTCGGCCTGCGCACGCTCGCCCGCGGGTTCGCCGACTCCCTCGACGAGGAGCTCGACTACCGGGTCGAGCTCGCCAACATGCAGGCGATGGCGGCGTCGACCACCACGGACCTCGTCCACGTCCCGCGCGCCCACCCGGAGATCAGCTCGCGCACCCTGCTCGTCATGGAGCGCATCGAGGGGGCGCCGTTGTCCTCGCCGCGCGCCGACGTCGACCGGCTCCGCCTCGACGAGCGGGACGCCCTGAGCCAGGCACTCGTCGGCACGATCCTGCGCCAGGTCCTCGTCACGGGCGTCTTCCACGCCGACCTCCATCCGGGCAACGTCATGCTGCGCCCCGACGGCACCCTCGGCCTCCTCGACCTCGGATCCGTGGGGCGCCTCGACTCCGGCTCGCGCGGCTCTCTCGGTCTCGTCCTCGCCGCCGTCGAGCGCGGGGACGCGATCGCCACGACCGACGCGCTCGTCGACCTCCTCGACCGCCCGCCGGGGCTGGACGACCGGGCGCTCGAGCGGGAGGTCGGGCAGCTCCTCACCCGCCTCGCCGTGCTGGACCCCGCCGGCTCGTCGGCCGTGTTCGCCGACCTGCTGAGCATCGTGCTGCGCCACCGGTTCACCGTCCCGCCGCAGCTGGCCGGGGCGTTCCGGGCGCTCGGCTCGCTCGAGGGCACGATCGCGCTCCTGCACAGCGAGGTCGACCTCGTCTCCGCCGCCCGCGCCGAGGGCCGCACGCTCTCCCGCGAGAAGCTGGGGCCGAACGCCGTCAAGGACGCCCTGCTCGGGCAGGTCGCGTCCGTCCTCCCGATGCTCCAACGCCTGCCGCGCCGCCTCAACCGGCTGACGGAGGACCTCGAGGCCGGCCGCTTCACGATGAACACCCGCGTGCTCGGCCACGAGGACGACCGCGCCTTCGTCACCGGCATCCTCCAGCAGCTCATCGTCGCGGTCCTCGCCGCCGCGCTCGGGCTCGCCGGCGCCCTGCTCATCAGCACCCCGGGCGGCCCCGACCTGGCCGAGGGCATCCGCATCCTGCCGGTCGTCGGAGCTGCGCTCCTCCTCTTCGCGTTCACCCTCGGTGCCCGCGTCCTCGTCCAGGTCTTCCTCGGGGACCAGGACCAGGCCCGACGTCGGAGCGAACGCCGCTAGCGCCCCACCGACCTGCGCCGGGCGCGCCTCCTGCGGGAGGATGACGCATGCCGTCGTTGCCGAAGCTGCCCACGTACGCCGACCTCGACCGGGCGCTGGGCTCGACGTTCGCGCTCAAGTGGGTGATGAACGTCTGGCCGCCCATGCTGTTCTCGGGCATCCGCATCACGCACATCTCCCCGGACGCGCGCGATGTGCGCGTGCGCCTGGCGAAGAACCCGCTGACCTCGAACTACGTCGGCACCCAGTTCGGCGGCTCGCTGTACGCGATGACCGACCCGTTCTGGATGCTGCTCGTGGGCCGTGCGCTCGGTCCCGGCTACACGGTGTGGGACAAGCGCGGCGAGATCGACTACCTCCGGCCCGGGCGGACCGCGGTCGAGGCCGAGTTCCGCGTGACCGACGAGCTCCTCGAGCAGATCCGGTCGGGTGCCGCCGACGGCGCTGCGCACCTGCACTGGCTGAGCACCGACGTCGTGGCCACCGACGGCACCGTGGTCGCCCGCGTCCGCAAGCAGCTGCACGTCCGGCTCAACCCCACATCGACGCTCCGTGAGCCGGAGGAGGCGGTGGCCCGCGACGTCTGAGCCCGCGGTCGGCGACGCTTGAGCCGGCGGTCCGCGACGCCTGAGCCGGCGGCCCCGCACTACCCTGGTCGCCACCCGTGCGGACGGCGCGCCCCGCGCACGTCGAGCTGCGGCGTGAGACGGAGGAGAGCATGCGGATCGGTGTCCCCACCGAGGTCCTCGACCACGAGGGGCGGGTCGGCCTGACGCCGGCCGGCGTCCAGGAGCTCGTCGGCGACGGGCACGGTGTGGTCGTCCAGTCCGGGGCCGGCGTCCACTCGGGTCTGACCGACGACGACTACGCGGCCGCGGGTGCCACGCTCACCGACGACCCGGCCGAGGCGTGGGCCGCGGACCTCGTCGTCAAGGTCAAGGAGCCGGTCGAGGCCGAGTTCCCCTTCCTCCGCGACGGCCAGGTGCTGTTCACCTACCTCCACCTCGCGGCCGACCGGCCGCTGACGGAGCGGCTCCTCGAGGCGGGGACCACGGCCATCGCCTACGAGACCGTCCAGGACGACTCGGGCCGCCTGCCTCTGCTCGCGCCGATGTCGCAGATCGCGGGCCGGATGGCGGGCATGGTCGGGGCGAACCTCCTCGACGCGACCCGCGGCGGGACCGGCGTGCTCATGGGCGGCATCGCCGGTGTGGCCCCGGCCGAGGTGGTCGTGCTGGGGGCGGGGGTCGCCGGCGCCGGTGCGGCGACGTTCGCACTTGGGATGCACGCCTCCGTCACGGTCTTCGACAACCGCATCCCGGCGCTGCGCCGCCTCGACGACTCGTTCGGTCCCGCCGTGCGTACGCTCGCGGCGACCGGCCAGGCGATCGAGGAGGCCGTTCTGCGCGCGGACCTCGTCGTCGGGACCGTGCTCGTCCCGGGCGCCCATGCGGCCCAGCTCGTCGGCCGGGACCTCGTGGGGGAGATGCGGCCCGGTGCCGCGCTCGTCGACATCTCGATCGACCAGGGCGGCTGCTTCGAGGTCTCGCGCCCGACCACCCACTCCGCGCCCACGTTCCGGGTCGGCGAGCAGACCGTGTACGCCGTCGCGAACATGCCGGCCGCCTTCCCACGGACCTCGACCTTCGCGCTCACCTCGCTCACGCTGCCGCATGTCCGGGCGCTCGCGGGGGAGGACGGGTGGCGTGCGGCGCTCGACGCTGACCCGCACCTTGCCAAGGGGCTCAACGTCGACGCGGGCGGCGTGCGTCACGCGGGGGTGGCGGAGGCGCACGGCCTCGAGCTCGCCGGCTGACGCGGCGGCGGCCGGGCGGCGGCCACCGATCCGGGCCACCGTTCCCGGCCACCGCTCCGGGAAGCCGCCCCCGGGCGCCCGGGTCGACGCCGCCGACCTCGTCGAGTCCTCGCTGCGCCGGGCCAACCTGTGGAACGAGGTCGAGGACGGGCGCGACCGGCCCGGCCGGCTCGTCGAGTACGACACCACGGAGACGATCTTCCAGAACCCGGCCAACCAGCAGACCGTGGACTACGTCACCGGCCGCTTCGGCTGACCTCGCACCACCACGCACGACGACGAACGGCGCCGCCCCCTCGCGGGGAGCGGCGCCGTTCGCGGCGCTGCGGGCTCAGCCGCGCGCGCGGAGCGCCTCGAGCAGCGCCGGGACTACCTCGTGGAGGTCGCCGAGGACCCCGAGGTCGGCGAGCTCGAACATCGGGGAGTCCTCGTCGTCGTTGACCACGACGATCGTGCCGGAGCGCTGCATCCCGGACGTGTGCTGGACGGCGCCCGAGATGCCGAGCCCGATGTAGAACCGCGGCGCGACGACCTCGCCGGTCTGCCCGATCTGCGCGGCGAACGGCACCCAGCCCTCGTCGACCGCGGAGCGGGTGGCGCCGACGGCGGCGCCGAGCGCGTCCGCGAGCTCCTCGACGATCGGCCACTGCTCGCCGGAGCCGACCCCGAGTCCACCGGCCACGACCACGTCGGCCTCGGTGATCGCAGGTCTTCCGCCGTCCGTGACGGCCACCTCGCGGCCGATCACCGCCGCCCCCAGGGAGGTCGGCGCGGGCAGCTCGACCCGGCGGCCGGCACCCGGTCCGGATGCGGGGGCGACGAGCGAGGGGTCGACGACGACGACCGCCGTACCGCCCGTCTGGACGCAGCTGACGACCCACTGGTTCCACGCCACCGACTTCTTCGTGCTGAGGGAGCCGTCGTCCTGGCGGGTCACGGTGTCGGCGCCCCACAGCGGGGCGACCCCGAGGCGGACGGCGAGCCGACCCGCCGCCTCGCGGGCGTCCGGCGTGGCGGGGGCGAGGACCACCGTCACGTCGTCGAGCAGCTCGACCGCACCGGCGAGGGCGTCGACGAGCGGAGAGACGAGGACGTCGGCGTCGGGGGAGGGAGCCAGGGCGACGACGTCGGCACCCGCGGCGGCCGCGGCCGCGGCGAGCGCGTCGTGCTCGGCGGCGGGCGCCGAGGCCACGGCGGCCACGTCCCCGGCGTCGAGCGTCCGGGCGAGCGCGAGGAGCGCGAGGGAGTCCGGCGTGGGCGCGGCGGCGGCGGTCTCGAGCAGGACGAGGGCGGTCACTTCGCGGCTCCGATCGTTCCGGTGGAGGTGAGGAGATCGATGATCCGGACGACCGCCTCGTCGGTGTCGGTGACGAGCTCGGCGCGGGTGCCTGCCGCCACCTGCTCGGCGTCGGTGACCCCCCATGCCCGCTGCGGACGCTCGACCTCGAGGTCGTCGAGGCCGAGGACCTCGACCGGCTTCGTGCGGGCGGAGCGCAGGCCCATGAAGTTGGGGATCCGCGGCTCGGCGGCCTGCTCCACCACCGAGGCGACCAGCGGCAGCGGGGCGCTGACCGTCCGGGAGACAGGGCCGGTCACGCGCCGGCCGGTGAGGACGCCGTCCGTCAGGGCGACGTCCTCGATGTGCGTGACGTGCGGGAGCCCGAGCAGCTCGGCGATCATCGCCGGGATCACGCCGCCCATGCCGTCGGTGGCGAGGTTGCCGGCCAGCACGAGGTCCGGCTCGAGGCGGGCGAGGGCGGCGGCGAGGACGCGCGCGGTCGTCAGGGAGTCGGACCCGGAGAGCCGGTCGTCGACCACGTGCACGGCGTCGTCCGCGCCGGCGGCCAGCGCCTTGCGCAGGGAGGGCTCCGCCAGAGCGGGCCCCATCGTCAGGGCCGTGACCGTGTCGCCGTCGACCCGCAGGTCCTCGGCGACCGCGATCGCCCGCGAGTCGGTCTCCGATAGCACGCCCGGCTCGCGCACGATCTGCCAGTACCTCCCGGCGAACACCACCGGCTCCTCGGGATCCGGGACGTGCTTGACGAGCACGACGATCTTCACTGCTGGCTCCTCACGATCGGGTGGGACCGGCGTCGTCGTCCGACGGGCGTGCGCGCGCGTCCCGGTGCATCCCGGACATCCTCCCTCACCCGCTCGGGGGCGCGACGGCGCGGACCCGCCGTGGCGGCCGGTTCGTGCCGCTTGGGCCGACGCCCAGCAGGCGCGGATCGGCGACGAACGGGACCTACGTCCCCGTGCGCCGCCTGGAGGACCCGGCGGGGCCCGACGACGGGGCCGCCCGGCCGACGGGCGCGCCCCGAGGCCCAGGTTCGACCGCCCGGTGGCCTGGACCACACCCACTCTCACCTGCGTGCACATGATGTGCACAGGTTCCCCGACGCGACGTCGCCCGGACACCTTCGGTCCACCGGACCGACAGGTTGGCGACACCGCCCCGGGGTGGGATGTCTCCGCCACTTCCCCCCGCTCCTCGGAGGACACCCATGTCAGTTGTGCCCGCACGACGGCGACCACGCGGCGTCACCACCGCGCTCGGTCTGCTCGTCACCTCGAGCTTCACGGCCGCGCTCGTCGCACCCGCCGCCGCCACCCCGCTCCCCGAGCCCGACGCGCCCACCGCCGAGGACACCGCGGAGACGGACTCCGCGGCCCCCGCCGACGCGGCGCCGGCCGAGACGCCGGCCGAGACGCCCACCGAGGGCGGCGAGGCTCCCTCCGAGGGGCCGGCCCCCGAGGAGACCGCGGTCGCGGACGACTACCTCGACGTGTCCAACGAGGGCACCGCGATCGTCAGCGAGCAGACCGCCACGCAGATCGCGCCGGGCGCGGTCCTCACCGAGTTCACCCGCCTCGAGTCGGCCGGGTGGCTGCAGGGCGCGATCCTCGACATCGACCTCACGAGCCCCGCGATCTCGCTGGACTACATGGACTCCGGTGAGGTCGCCGGCACCTCGACCATCTCCGAGATGATCGACGAGGCCGACGCCGTGGCCGGCATCAACGGATCCGGCTTCGACATCGGCAACTCCGGCTCGTCCAACGGCGTCGGCGTCGACCCCGAGACCGGGATCATCACCTCCCCGAACCCGAGCGACTCCTCCGCGCTCGTCATCGACTCCCAGGGTCTCGGCCTCATCACCGAGGTCTTCATGGAGGGCGTCGCCGTCGCGCCCGACGCCGGGTGGGAGCTCCCGCTCACCGGCGTCAACGCCTCGGAGTGGGACACCTCCGGCGTCGGCGTCTTCAACGACCGCTGGGGCACCTACGCCCGCGCGAACAACCTCGACGACCGCGCGAACGCCGTCGAGGTCTGGGTCGACCGCAACTCGGTGGTCACCCAGGCGGCGGCGCCCGTCGGCGAGGGCGAGATCCCCGCGGGGACCCGCATCGTCGTCGCGCCCGCCGGTGAGCTCGCCGACCAGCTGAGCTCGCTGGCCGTCGGCGACCGCCTCCAGACCAGCTACTCCGTGCGCTCCGACGCCGACGAGGTCGTCCTCGCCATCGGCGGGCACGGCGGCGGCAACGCGATCCTGCTCCGCGACGGCGTCCTGCACGACGCGTCCGACAACAGCCTCGCGCCCCGCACTGCCGTCGGCCTCGACGAGGCCGGCGAGCACCTCTACCTCGTCGTCATCGACGGGCGGCAGGCCAACTCGCGCGGCATGAGCCTCGACGAGACCGGCGAGTTCATGCAGCAGATCGGCTCGCACAACGCCCTCAACCTCGACGGCGGCGGCTCGACCCAGATGAACGCCACCCAGCCGGGCGAGGCCGACGACGACATCGTCAACAGCCCCTCCGACGGCACCGAGCGCAGCGACAGCAACGGGCTCGGCCTCATCGTCGGCCCGAGCTCCGGCGTCGTGCAGGACTACACCGTCCGCGGCGCGGACCGCGTGGCCAACACGAACCGGGTCTTTCCTGGCATGCACCGCCAGCTCGTCGCCCTCGGCTACGACGAGGCGATGCGCGCGGTCGACACCCCCGCCGAGACGTGGGCCTCCTCCGACGAGTCGGTCGCGACGGTCGACGCCGACGGCCTCGTCGCCGCGGGGGCGTCCGGTGCCACCACGGTCACCGCCACCACCCAGACAGAGGCCGGCGCCGCCGACGGCGAGCTCGACCTCGAGGTCCTCGGTGAGCTCGTCCGCGTGACCGCCGACCGGAGCGTCATGCAGCTCGGCGCCCCCGGCGAGCCGGTCACCGTCTCGCTCACCGGCTACGACCAGCAGGGCTACGAGGCGCCGGTCGACACCGCCGACATCCAGGCGTCCGTGGGCGAGGGGTTCACCGTCACGCCCGCGGGGTCGACGGCGTTCGTGGTCGACGCGACCGTCGAGTCCGGCGCCTCCGTCGTCGAGCTCGTCGTCGGCGAGCACACCATCCGCATCCCGGTCACCGTCGGCACCGAGCGTCTCGAGGTCACCGACCTCTCCGACGCCGCCGGCTGGACGTTCGGCCAGGCGCGCGCCTCCGGCACCATCGGCGTGACCGAGGGCCCCGAGGGACAGCCGGCGATCGAGGTCGGCTACGACTTCACCCAGTCGACCGGTACGCGCGGCGCCTACGCGATCGCCCCGGCCGCGATCGAGATGCCGGGTCAGCCGACCGCGGTCTCCCTCACCATCCGTGGTGACGGGACCGGCATCTGGCCCCGCCTCCAGGTCCGCGACGGCGACGGCGTGGTCCGTCAGCTCGACCCGATCAACATCGGCGCGGAGTACATCGACTGGACGGACGAGTGGCGTGAGGTCCAGTTCGGCGTGCCCGAGGGCGTGCCGTACCCGATCTCGCTCGAGCGCGTGCGCTTCATGGAGCAGAGCGCGGCCGACCAGTACACGGGATCGGTCGCCTTCACGGACATCGAGGTCATCGTCCCGCCGGACGCCGAGCAGATCAGCACCCCCGTGTGGGAGGACCACTCGCTCTCGCTCGCGAACGCGGCCGACGACGCGGGGCTGCGGGTGGCGGTGATGTCGGACGCGCAGTTCGTGGCGCGTGCGCCGGAGTCGCCGCAGGTCGAGAACGCTCGCCGTGGTCTGCAGGAGATCGTGGCCGAGGACCCGGACCTGCTGGTCATCAACGGTGACTTCACCGACGAGGCGGCGCCGGAGGACTTCGACCTCGCGCGGCGCATCCTCGACGAGGAGCTCGCCGAGACCGACCTGCCGTGGGTCTACGTCCCGGGCAACCACGAGATCATGGGTGGCCCGATCAGCAACTTCGTCGACGAGTTCGGCGAGACGTCGACGGTCCGCGACGTGGCCGGCACGCGCATCATCACCCTCAACTCCTCCACCGGTCGCCTCGGGGACGACTTCGGGCAGATGGTCATGCTGCGTCAGCAGCTGCTGCTGGCCCAGCTCGACCCGGAGATCACGGGCGTCATGGTGTTCTCGCACTACCCCCCGCGCGACTTCCTGCCGGGATCCCCGTCGGACATGGCGGACCGCCTCGAGGCCGCGACGCTCGAGTCCTGGTTGGGCGAGGTCGAGGACTCGGGCCGTTCGGTGATGTTCGTCGGCGCGGGCGTGGGGGCGTTCGACGTGTCGACCCGTGACGGTGTCGAGTACCTGACGAACGGCAACGTGGGCAAGTCTCCGAACTCGACCCCGGACCGCGGCGGCTTCTCGGGCTGGTCGATGATCGGACTGCAGCCGGAGCACGGCATGTGGAACGAGTCCGACGGCGAGTGGTCCGAGATCGAGATCCGCCCGCTGGTCGACACCCTCGAGGTCTCCGGTGGGGACGTCGTCGAGAGCGGGGCCGACCTCGACCTGGACGGCACGATCGTCCAGGACGAGCGCCGCGTGCCGGCGAGCTGGCCCGTCTCCGTCCTCTGGGCCGGCGACGGCGAGAACGTCGTCCCGGCCGGCGCCGAGGTCCCCGAGACCGCGGTGGCCACCGTGGAGCCGGCGACCGGTGTCGTCACGGCCGTCCCCGGCCGCGCCTTCGTCGACGGCGAGCTCGTCACGCTCGCCGACGGCGAGACCCCGGGCTACGCATCCGGCCACGAGGCCGTGACCGCGACGGTGTCCCTCACCGTCAACGACGCGACGACGGAGCACGCCGTCGAGGTCGAGGTCCCGTCCTTCTCCGCGGAGCCCGCTCTGGAGAACGGGTTCTTCCTGGATGATGACTGGGCGGGTCTGCATGAGCATGTGTTCCGGTTCGGCCGGTCGGGTGATGAGGTGTTCGTGGGTGACTGGGACGCCGACGGGGCCGACACGC
>NZ_JBNDMZ010000021.1:0-21660 GCF_049856295.1 Georgenia sp. Z1344
CAGACCCATTCGTTGGCGGTGCTGGCCGCCCGCGGCGAGCTGATCGATTCTGCCCAGTTCCCGACCACGCCTGCGGGCATGGCCCGCGCGATCGCCTGGGCCGCTCGCCGCACCGGGGCCGATATGGCCGCGTTGTGGGTCATCGAGGGCGCCGCGTCCTACGGCGCGACCCTGGCCGGCGTTGTCCAGGACGCCGGCTATCAGGTCGTGGAGGCCGCGCGGATGAACCCGCGCGGGAACCGGGGCGTGGGTAAGTCCGATGCCCTGGATGCCTACCGCATCGCGGCCGCCGTCCTCCCGCTTCAGGTCAGCCGGCTGCGGCACCTCCGCGCCGCTAGTGGGGTCCGGGCCGCGCTGCGGGTCCTGCTCACCGCCCGCGAGCAGATGAACAGCGAACGTACCGCGGCCACGAACGCGCTGACCGCGCTGCTGCGCGTCAGCGACCTGGGTATCGATGCGCGCCGGGCCCCGGGCAAGAAGGTGATCGCCATGATCAGCCGGTGGCGCGAGCGCGATGAGGACATCGCCACCGCGACCGCCCGCAGCGAGGCCGTCCGCCTGGCCGCCCAGATCCTGGCCCTGGACGTCGAGCTCGCCACGAACAAGAAGCGCATCACCGTTCTGGTCAAGTCCAGCCTGGCCGCGCCGCTGCTCGAGATGCATGGTGTCGGGCCGATCACCGCGGCCGTGTCACTGACCGTGTTCTCCCACCCGGGCCGGTTGCGTTCCGAGGCCGCGTTCGCGGCCCTGGCCGGGGTCAGCCCGATCCCGGCCTCCTCGGGCAACACCGTGCGACACCGCCTCAACCGCGGGGGCGACCGGCAACTCAACCGCGTCCTGCATACCGCGGTCGTGACCCGGATGAGTCACGACCCCGAGACCCGCGCCTACGTCGAACGCCGCGCCGGCGAGCACCGCACCAAGGCCGAGATCCGCCGCTGCCTCAAGCGCTACCTCGCCCGCCGCATCTACCGCACCCTCAACAGCACCCCCGAACCCACCATGGCCGCTTGACGAAACATAGAAGGATCAATCTCGATGAGGCGGGGGCGGTCGACCGTCAGTCGGTGAGGCCCCGGCGGGCGAGGAGCGGCTCGATCGACGGCGTCCTGCCGAGGAGCGTTTCGACCGACACCAGCGGGTCGCGCGAGTTGCCGCGCGAGAGCAGCTCGGCGCGGAAGACCTCGCCGGCCTCCCGGGTGAGTCCGAGGTTGCCGCCGTCGTGCGCTCGGAACCAGTCGACGGTCTCGGCGTCGAGCACCTCGGACCAGATGTAGGCGTAGTAGCTCGCGTCGTACCCGCCGCCGAAGGAGTGGTTGAGGTACGTCGTCCGGTACCGCGGGGGGATCCGCGGGTCGACGAGCCCGGCGTCGGCGAGCGCGGCGGCCTCGAACGGGAGGACGCCCTCGTCGTCGGAGGGGACCTCGTCCGGGCCGATCCGGTGCCACGCCTGGTCGACGAGTGCGGCGCCGAGGTACTCGGAGGTCGCGAAGCCCTGGCCGTACGCCCCCATCGACCGCAGCCGCTCGGCGACCCCGGCGTCGAGCGGCTCGCCGGTGACGTGGTGACGTGCGAAGGACGCGAGCACCTCGGGGTGCTCCATCCACTGCTCGTTGACCTGCGAGGGGTACTCGACGAAGTCCCGCGGCAGGGCGGTCCCCGCGAAGCCCGGGTAGCGCGCGGACGTGAGCAGGGAGTGCAGCGTGTGCCCGAACTCGTGGAAGAGCGTGCGCACCTCGTCCCAGGTCAGCAGGGTCGGCTCGCCGGCCGGCGGGCGGGTGACGTTGGCGTTGTTGACGACGACCGGTGCCTTTCCCGTCAGCTCCGAGGCGGAGACGAGGTCGTGCATCCAGGCGCCGCCCCGCTTGTGCTCGCGCGCGTAGAAGTCGCCGACGAACAGTCCGAGCGCCGTGCCGTCCTCCTCGCGGACCTCCCACACGCGCACGCCGTCGGCGTAGCCGGGGATGTCGGGTCGCTCGGTGAAGGTGAGGCCGTAGAGCCGGCCGGCGGCGAGGAACACGCCGTCGGTGAGGACGGCGTCGAGCTCGAGGTAGGGCCGCAGCACGGCGTCGTCGACCTCGAACCGCTCGGTGCGCAGGCGCTCGGAGTAGTAGGACCAGTCCCCCGCGCCGAGCTCGCCGGCGTCGGCGGGCCGCTCCGGGTCGGCCGCGGCCAGGGCGGCGAGCTCCTCGGCCTCCGCCGCGGCGTTGCGCGCGGCCGGCGCCGCGAGGCGGGCGAGCATCGCGGCGATCGCGTCGGAGTCGGGCGCAGTGGCCCCGCGCGCGACGATCTCCGCGTGGTGCTCGGCCCCCAGCAGCTGGGCGCGCTCGGCGCGCGCCCGGGCGATGGCCCGCACGAGGGCGCGCGTGTCGGTGGCGGGGTCCGCGCCGGTGCCGCGGGCGACGGACCTCCCGAGCAGCTCGGCGCGGGTGGCCGGGTCGGTGAGCTCGGTCAGCAGCGGCTGCTGGGTCGGCAGGACGTAGGTGATGAGGTGGTCGGCCCCGTCCGCGGCCCCGGGGCGCGCCGCGGCGGACTCGGCCAGCGCCCGGCGCCGGCCCTCGTCGAGCCCGGCGAGCGCGGCCTCGTCGCGCACGGGCAGCGCCGCGGCGGCCATCCCGGCGGCCGCGCGGTTGCGGAAGTCGGTCGTCAGCTCGGCGATCTCGGCGTTGAGCGCCCGCAGGCGCGCCGTGCCGGCCTCGTCGAGCCCGACCCCGCGGCGCTCGAACCCGCGCACGTACTCGTCGACCGCCCAGGCATCCTGCTCGTCGAGACCCCCCGCGTCCTTGAGCGTGCGGAACCGGTCGTAGATGCGGGCGTCGAGCCAGAAGGCATCGCCGTGCGCGGAGGACTCGGGCGCGGTCTCGGCGGAGATGGCGTCGTACTCCGGCCCTCCGACGGAGCCGGCGAGCGTCGAGAGCACGACCGAGGCGCGCGTGAGCAGGTCGCCCGAGACCTCGAGCGCGGCGAGCGTGTTGGCCACGGTCGGGGCCGCCGGGTCGGTCGCGACGGCCTCCCACTCGGCGCGCTGCGCCGCCCGGCCGGCGCGCAGCGCGGGCAGCAGGTGCTCGGGCCGGATCGCCTCGAACTCCGGCATCCCGAACGGGAGCGGCGAGGGGCGGGAGAACGGGTTGGACTCGGGCAGGGTGACGACGTCGGGGCTGGTCATCCCCCCATCGTCGCACCACTGGCCGGACGTCCCGGAACACACCTCCGGGCGCCCCGCCGACTCAGCCGGTCAGGCGTCGAGCCGCTCCCTGCCGAGCACGGCGGGGATGTCCGGCGGGAAGAACCCCGGCCCCTTGAGCACCTTGCCGTCCTCCCGGTAGATCGGCCGGCCGTCCGCCCCGAGCTTGGACATGTTCGACGCCTGGATCTCCCCCAGCACGGCCGGCAGCGGGATCCCACACTCGAGCGCCATCCCGTACGCCACGTAGACGAGGTCGCCGAGCGCGTCCGCCACCTCGACCGTGTCCCGGGTGCCGTCGTCGGCCTCGACCGCGCGGGCGAACGCCTCGGTGAGGATCGCCTCCGCCCGCTCGCCGTAGACCGCCCCGACCAGCTCCGCCGCCTCCTCGACCACGAGCCCGGTCCGCATGTGCACCCGGTCGATGTCGGCGTCGGGTCCCGTGGTGACGACCGGCAGCCCGTACGTCGCGTGGAACTGGCGCACGAGCGCCTCGGGGTCGCGCGGGTCCGGCGTCGCCGTCCCCGTCCCGGGTGCGACCTCCTCGTCCGACACCCCGCCCACGCCCGACGCCGCAGCCTCGCCCTCCGGTCCGGCCTCGCCTCGCGTCACGTCCCCGCCCGACGACGATCCCGCACCGCCCGGCCCCGCCGCCCCCTCGCGGGCCGGACCGTCCCAGGGCGCCGCCGGCTCTCGGGGGTCGGTGGCGAGCAGGGTGGCCCGCAGGCCGTCGTGCAGCCGCCCCTTGTTCGTGAAGGCGGCACGGGAGAGTCCCTCGGAGCGGAACCCGTGCCGCCAGACGGCCCGCCAGGAGTCCCAGTTCGGGTCCCCGTCGTGGATCTCGGCGGCCCAGCCGACGGCGGCGACGCCCCGCGCGAACAGCTCGTCGAGGACGAGGTCGAGCGCCAGGGCGAGGAGCCCGCGCCCGCGGCCTCCCGGCGCCATCCAGTACCCGAGCTCGGTCCGGGCCCCCGGCCGCACCGGACCGCACGAGATCATCCCGACGAAGGTCGACCCGTCCGGTCCGATCTCCCGCACGGCCCAGTGCGGGGTGTCGAGCTCCCAGCCGCGCACCGCGACGTCGCGGACGTAGGTCTCGGCGTCGTTCCGGGTGTACGGCGAGGGGACGGTCGTCCACTCCTGGATCTCCGGGTCCTGGCAGGCCGCCAGGACCGCCTCGACGTCCGCCTCGGTGGGCGTGGAGAGCTCGACGACGCCGTCGGTCAGGGTGAAGGGCTGCATGCCGAGATCGTAGGCACGGCGGACGGAACGCCGAACGCGCCCGGACCGTCGCCCCGGCGCGTGACCGGCATCCACCCGGGTTACCGCTCAGCGTCCGGCCGCCCGATGACGACACCTCCGAATGCGACCTGCGCGGCGTCCAGAGAAATGCATCCATTTCCCGTCCGTTCGTGTCTCATATGCCCGAAATGCACCCCGCTTAATTTCGCCAACGATGCCTTTCCTAATTTAAAGGTGGTTATGCTCGGGAAAGTCAGTGAATGGCCGGGGAGGGTGGACGTGGACGCAGCGACAGGATCCGCAGTCACGGACACGGGCACGGGGCCGCGGACGCGCGCGCTCGTGCTCGCGACCGTCGGGTTCATGCTGAACTTCTGGGCCTGGGCGCTGCTGAGCCCGCTAGGCTCGACGTTCGTCGAGAAGGGCCTGACGGCGGACTCCGCGCTGCTCGTGGCGGTCCCCGTGCTCGTCGGCTCGCTCGGCCGGATCCCGGTCGGCGCGCTGACCGACCGGTACGGCGGGCGGGTGATGATGCCGCTCATCTCGCTCGTGAGCATCGTCCCGGTGCTGTTTCTCGGATTCTTCGGGCAGGACAGCTACGCGGCGCTTCTCGTCGGCGGTTTCTTCCTCGGCATCGCGGGAACGGTGTTCGCCGTCGGGGTCCCTTTCGTGGCTCTTGGGACATTCGGTAGGGGCGACGCGCGCGGGGTGAGGTCCGCCGGGTAGGGGTCGAGGTCCCCGAGGATCAGAAGCGCTAACTCTCTGATCGACCACGAGGACCTCGACGTGTCTCACGATACTTCCGCGCGCCCGAACACCCCCGAGAGCACCATTTCGTGTGGACGATGCGACCTGCTGCTCGGACTCGACGGCGTCCATGTCGAGCACGTCGCCCGCGCAGAGACGGTGATGACGATCACGGTGTCGACCAGCCTCGGTCCGGCGGGATGTCCGGACTGCGGCGTGATCGCGACAGGGCGCGGGCGTCGCGTCCGTGTGCTGCGCGACGTCCCCGGCGACGCCCGGGTCGACTTGCGGTGGCGGCAACGTGTGTGGCGATGCGACGAGCCCGGGTGCGCCCGGCGAGTGTTTGTCGAGGACGTGCCCGCACTCGTCGCCCGTCGCGGGTCGATCACTCGCCGCGCGGTCGCGTGGGCAATCGGACAGCTCCGCCGCGAACACGCGACCGTCCGTGGCCTCGCCCGCCAGATGGGAACATCGTGGAAGACGCTCTGGCGCGCCATCCGGCCCGTCCTCGAAGGCCTCGCAGGCTCCGAGGCCCGCTTCGCCGGCGTGCGGACACTCGGCGTCGACGAACACGTCTGGCATCACATCGACCCGCGTAAGCGCGGCCCGAAGGAACTGACGGGGATGGTCGACCTCACTCGCGACGAGGACGGCGTCACCCATGCGCGTCTGCTGGACCTCGTGCCCGGCCGGTCTGGGAAGGCCTACGCGGGCTGGCTGGCAGACCGCGGCCCGGCGTTCCGTGACGGCGTCGAGGTTGCAGCTCTCGACCCGTTCGCGGGATACAAGACCGCGATCGATGAGCAGCTCGATGACGCGACCGCGGTGCTCGACGCGTTCCACGTCGTCAAGCTCGGAACAGGCGCGGTCGACGAGGTGAGGCGGCGTGTCCAACAGGAGACGCTCGGGCATCGCGGACGGAAGGGCGACCCGCTCTACGGGATCCAGACCATCTTGCGCGCCGGACGGGAACGCCTCACCGAGAAGCAGCGCGCTCGCCTGGCCCGGGCGATCGAGGCCGACCCCGCGCACGAGGAAGTGCTCGTCGCGTGGCAGTGCGCCCAACAGCTCCGCGACGCGTATCGACAGGACAACCTCGCCGCGGGACGCCAGATCGCCGAGCAGGTCGTCGCGTCGTTCTCGTCGTGTCCGATCCCGGAGATCGCGAGGCTGGGACGGACATTGAAGCGCTGGAAGGACGCGTTCCTCGCCTACTTCGGCACGAGCCGCGCGAACAACGGCGGCACTGAGGCGATCAACGGCATCATCGAGCTCCACCGACGACTCGCCCGCGGGTTCCGCAACCGAGACAACTATCGACTCCGGATGCTCCTCGCCGCGGGCGGCCTCACGCCATGACCCCTACCGGATGTCCCAAGAGCCCCTTTCGTCAACTCGTGGTTCCCGCCGAGCGGGCGGGGCCTCGCCCTGGGCATCTACGGCGCCGGCATGGTCGGCACCGCGATCTCCGCGTTCACCACCGTGCCCCTCTACGTCGAGGCGGGCGAGACGATCCCGTTCCTCGTCGCCGCCGTGGTGCTCGCCGCCTACGCGGTGACCGCCTGGTTCCTCATGAAGGACGCACCGGGCTGGACCCCCTCGCGCACCTCGATGGTCGCCAAGGTCGGCGCAGCCGCCAAGCTGCCACTGACCTGGCAGGCGATGTACCTCTACGCCATCGCGTTCGGCGGGTACGTCGCGTTCTCCGTCTACCTGCCGACCTACCTGCAGAACGAGTACGGGCTCGACCCGGGCGACGCCTCCGCGCGGATGGGCGGGTTCGTCGTCCTCGCCGTCGCCTGCCGCGTGATCGGCGGGCTGCTCGCCGACCGGATCGGCGCCGTGACGACCCTGCTCACGTCCTACGTCACGGTGACCGCGATGGCGGTCGTCCTCAGCATCAACCCCTCGCTCGGCGGCATCGGCACCGTGGCCTTCCTCGTCATGGCGATCGGCCTCGGCCTCGGCACGGGCGCCGTGTTCGGTCTCGTCGGCCAGGCCTCCGACCCCGCGAAGGTCGGCGCGATCACCGGCCTGGTCGGGGCCGCCGGCGGCCTGGGCGGCTTCGTCCCCCCGCTCATCCTCGGCCAGCTGTGGATCAACCAGTCCAACTACGGGCTCGGGCTCCTCGCCCTCGCGGTCGCCGCCGCGGGCGCCATCGTCATCACGCTCATGGTGGGCCGGGCCGCGAGACGCAGGGCCGCCGACGTCGGCACCCCCGCCACCACCACCTCGTCCGACGACGCCGCACCGGGCGCCACCACCGACCACGGGAGGACCTCATGACCGTCAAGGACTCCGACCGAGGCACCGCGGCCGGGCTCGACAGCTCGCTGTCCGACGCCCTCATCGGCGTGCGGAAGATGTTCTCGAAGGCGCCGGTCTCGACCGACAACCGGGAGATCCACTACGAGGGCGGCCGCTCGGGCGACTCCTTCTACCGGGACCGGTGGAGCCACGACAAGGTGGTCCGCTCCACCCACGGCGTCAACTGCACGGGGTCGTGCTCGTGGAAGGTCTACGTCAAGGACGGGATCATCACCTGGGAGTCGCAGCAGACCGACTACCCCTCGACCGGGCCCGATCGCCCGGAGTACGAGCCGCGGGGCTGCCCGCGCGGCGCCTCCTTCTCCTGGTACACGTACTCGCCCACGCGGGTGCGCTACCCCTACGTGCGCGGCGAGCTCGTGAGGATGTTCCGCGAGGCGAGGGCGCAGGTCCCCGGCGGCGACCCGGTGCTCGCGTGGAAGTCGATCGTCGAGGACCCGGAGAAGGCCCGCCGGTACAAGTCGGCGCGCGGCAAGGGCGGCCTCGTGCGGGCCACGTGGAACGAGGCGGTCGACATCGTCGCCGCCGCCTACGTCTACACGGTCAAGGAGCTCGGCCCGGACCGGGCCACCGGGTTCTCCCCCATCCCCGCGATGAGCCAGGTGTCCTTCTCCTCGGGCGCCCGCTTCCACCAGCTCATCGGCGCCTCGATGCTCAGCTTCTACGACTGGTACGCCGACCTGCCGCCCGCCTCGCCGCAGGTCTTCGGCGACCAGACCGACGTCCCGGAGTCGGGCGACTGGTGGGACGCGTCCTACCTCATCATGTGGGGCTCCAACGTCCCGCTCACCCGCACGCCGGACGCCCACTGGATGACCGAGGCCCGCTACCGGGGCCAGAAGGTCATCTCCGTGGCGCCGGACTACGCGGAGAGCGTGAAGTTCGCCGACGAGTGGCTCTCCCCGCACCCGGGCACGGATGCCGCCCTCGCGATGGCGATGGGCCACGTCATCCTCCGCGAGTTCTTCGTCGAGTCCCCCACCGCGTACTTCACGGACTACGTCACCAGCTACACCGACCTGCCGTTCCTCGTGGAGGTCACGCAGGACGAGCACGGCACGTGGCGGTCCGGGAAGTTCGTCGTCGCCGAGGACCTCGGCGCGGACCTCGTGGGCGAGGAGGCGAGCACCGAGCACGCCGCGTTCAAGCCCGTCGTCCTCGACGCCGCCACCGGGCGGCCCGCCGTCCCCGGCGGCACGCTGGGCCACCGCTTCGCCGCGGACGGCGAGGGGCGCTGGAACCTCGAGCTCGGCGACATCGTGCCCGCGCTCGGCCTGCTCGAGCACGCCGAGGAGTCGGTCGAGGTCGCGCTGCCCCGGTTCGACACCGCGGACCAGGGCGAGGCCCACGACGTGCTGCGCGGCGTGCCGGTGCGGCGGGTCGGCGACCGCCTCGTCACCACGGTCTACGACCTCCTGCTCGCCCGGTACGGGGTGAGCCGTCCCGGCCTGCCCGGGCAGTGGCCCACGGGCTACGAGGACGCCACCCAGCCTGCGACCCCGGCCTGGCAGGAGGCGATCACCGGTGTCCCCGCGGCCGCGGCCGCCCGGATAGCCCGCGAGTTCGCCGCCAACGCGCGGGACTCCAAGGGCCGCTCGATGATCATCATGGGCGCCGGCACGAACCACTGGTTCCACTCCGACACGATCTATCGCACGTTCCTCACGCTGACGAACCTCACCGGCTGCCAGGGCGTCAACGGCGGCGGCTGGGCGCACTACGTGGGCCAGGAGAAGGTCCGCCCCATCAGCGGGTGGCTGCACCTCGCCAACGCCCTGGACTGGTCCCGCCCGCCGCGCCAGATGACGCAGACGACCTACTGGTACATGCACACCGACCAGTGGCGCTACGACCAGTTCGGCGCCGACCGGCTCGCCGCGCGCACGGGCGCCGGCTCGTTCGCCGGCACCACGACCGCCGACGCCGTGGCCCTGTCCCAGCGCCTGGGCTGGCAGCCCTACTTCCCGCAGTTCGACATCAGCTCCCTCGACGTCGCCGACCGCGCGAAGGAGGCGGGCCAGGAGACGATCCCCTACCTGGTCGACCAGCTCAAGCAGGGCGGGATCAGCTTCGCCGCCGAGGACCCGGACGCCCCGCAGAACTACCCGCGGATCTGGTCGATGTGGCGCGCGAACACGCTCGGCAGCTCCGCCAAGGGCGACCAGTACTTCCTCAAGCACCTGCTCGGGGTGGACAACGACGTGCGGGCGGAGGAGACGCCGCCGGAGTTCCGGCCGCGCGACGTCACGTGGCGGGACGAGGCGCCGGCGGGGAAGATCGACCTCGTCCTCACGCTCGACTTCCGGATGACCTCGACGACCCTGCACTCGGACGTCATCCTTCCGGCGGCCACCTGGTACGAGAAGCACGACCTCTCGACGACGGACATGCACCCCTTCGTCCACTCGTTCAACCCGGCGATCTCCTCGCCCTGGCAGTCGCGCACCGACTGGGACTCGTGGGGCACGATCGCCAAGCGGTTCAGCGAGCTCGCCGTCGGCCACCTCGGGACGCGGACCGACGTCGTCGCCTTCCCCCTCCAGCACGACTCCCCGGACGCGATGGCGACCCCCCGGGGCAAGGTCCTCGACTGGAAGAAGGGCGAGTGCGAGCCCGTCCCGGGCAGGACGCTGCCGAAGCTGGTCGAGGTCGAGCGGGACTACACGAAGATCCACGAGAAGTTCACGTCCGTGGGCCCGCTCCTCGAGAAGCTCGGCATGACGACGAAGGGCGTCACCTACGACGTGCGCGAGGACGTCGAGGAGCTGAGGGCGCTCAACGGCCGCGTGGAGTCGGGCGTGGGGGCCGGTCAGCCGAGCCTCGAGACCGACCTCAAGGCAGCGGAGTTCATCCTGCGACTGTCCGGCACCACCAACGGCGAGATGGCACTCCAGGGCTTCCGCACGCTGGAGAGACGCACCGGCGTCCGCCTCGCGGACCTCGCGGAGGAGAACGCCGGCCGGCACGTGACGTTCAAGGACACCCAGGCGGCCCCGGTGCCGGTGGTCACCTCGCCCGAGTGGTCCGGGTCCGAGACCGGCGGGCGGCGCTACTCGCCGTTCACGATCAACGTCGAGCGGCGCAAGCCCTGGCACACCCTCACCGGGCGCCAGCACTTCTACCTCGACCACGACTGGATCCTCGAGATGGGCGAGTCGCTGCCGGTGTTCCGCCCGCCGCTCGACATGACGGCGCTGTTCGGCGAGACGCGGGTGGGCGAGCGCAGCGGGGACGGCATCGCCGTCCGCTACCTCACGCCCCACAACAAGTGGGCGATCCACTCGATGTACATGGAGAACTTCTTCATGATGAACCTGTCCCGCGGCGGGCAGACGATCTGGATGAGCGTCGAGGACGCCGAGGCCGTGGGCATCGCGGACAACGACTGGATCGAGGCAGTCAACCGCAACGGTGTCGTCTCGGCCCGGGCGGTCGTCAGCCACCGGATGCCGCGCGGCACGGCGTTCATGCACCACGCGCAGGACCGCACGGTCAACGTGCCGCTGTCCGAGACCTCGGGCCGCCGCGGCGGCATCCACAACTCGCTCACGCGGATCATGCTCAAGCCGAGCCACCTGGTCGGCGGGTACGCCCAGCTGGCCTTCGCCTTCAACTACTACGGCCCCACCGGCAACCAGCGCGACGAGGTCACCGTGATCCGCCGCCGCACCACGCCGGTCGAGTACTGACCGCCCCCGCCACCGAAGGAGATCCGACATGCGAGTGATGGCCCAGATGGCGATGGTCATGAACCTCGACAAGTGCATCGGCTGCCACACCTGCTCGGTCACGTGCAAGCAGGCGTGGACCAACCGGCAGGGCACCGAGTACATCTGGTTCAACAACGTCGAGACGCGGCCCGGCCAGGGCTACCCGCGCGGCTACGAGGACCAGGAGAAGTGGAAGGGCGGCTGGGAGGTCTCCGGCTCGGGCCGGCTGCGCCTCAAGGGCGGCGGGCGCGTGAGCAAGCTGTTGCGCATCTTCAACAACCCCAAGCTCCCCGGCATCGAGGACTACTACGAGCCGTGGACCTACGAGTACGACAACCTGCTCGCCTCGCCCCAGCAGCAGCACATCCCCACCGCTCCCCCGAAGTCGCTCATCACCGGTGAGCGGGTCCAGGTCCAGTGGTCGGGCAACTGGGACGACGACCTCGGCGGCACCTACGCGGCGGGCGACAAGGACCCGATGCTCAAGGGGCTCGAGGACAAGGTCAAGCTCGAGTTCGAGAACACCTTCATGTTCTACCTGCCCCGCATCTGCGAGCACTGCCTCAACCCCAGCTGCGCGGCGAGCTGCCCCTCGGGCGCGATCTACAAGCGCGAGGAGGACGGGATCGTCCTCGTCGACCAGGACCAGTGCCGCGGCTGGCGCATGTGCGTCTCGGGGTGCCCGTACAAGAAGATCTACTTCAACCACAAGACCGGCAAGGCCGAGAAGTGCACGTTCTGCTACCCCCGCATCGAGGCGGGCGAACCGACGGTGTGCTCCGAGACCTGCGTGGGACGGCTGCGCTACATCGGCCTCGTCCTCTACGACGCCGACCGCGTGACGGAAGCCGCGTCCGTGAAGGACGAGCACGCGCTGCTCGAGGCGCAGAAGGACGTCATCCTCGACCCGCACGACCCCGAGGTGCAGGACGCCGCCGAGAAGGCCGGCATCCCCTACGACTGGATCCAGGCGGCCGGGCGCTCCCCGGTGTGGCGGCTCATCAAGGAGTTCGAGGTCGCCCTCCCCCTGCACCCGGAGTACCGGACGATGCCGATGGTCTGGTACGTCCCGCCGCTGTCCCCGGTCGTCGACGTCGTCCAGGAGACCGGTGCCGACGCCGAGGACGCCGCCACGCTCTTCGCCGCGATCGACCAGATGCGGATCCCGGTGGAGTACCTCGCCAACCTCTTCACGGCGGGCGACGTCGTGCCCGTCCAGCGGGTGCTGGCCCGCATGGCCGCGATGCGCTCGTACATGCGGGACATCAACCTCGGCGGCGAGCCCGACGAGGAGATCGCCGAGGCGGTCGGCATGACCGGCGCGTCGATGCAGAAGATGTACCGGCTGCTCGCGATCGCCAAGTACGACGAGCGATACGTCATCCCCGTGGGCCACTCCGAGCAGGCGCACCAGCTCGAGGGGACCGGGACCGACTGCCCGCTCAACTCCGACGGCGGCCCCGGCATGATGCACCTGCCCGAGCAGG
Source organism: Georgenia sp. Z1344 (assembly GCF_049856295.1). GTDB lineage: Bacteria > Actinomycetota > Actinomycetes > Actinomycetales > Actinomycetaceae > JB111. The sequence continues at coordinate 12,699 of NZ_JBNDMZ010000021.1, forward strand.
ACATGGGCATGGCCGGCGTCTCGGCGGGCGGGCCGGCCGGCCCGATCAACACCCGCCCCGAGGAGCCCGGCCGCGTCAACCTTCTCAACTGGGACGGGAAGGGGATGCCGTCCGGCCTGTTCCCCTCGCGCCGCCCCGCCGCGGGGACCGCCTGATGGGTGCCCTCGCGCGGCTCGTCGAGCGCGCCTTCCCCGCGCTGGGCGGGCGGTCCGGACAGGCAGGGAACGGCCCGACGACGAACGGCGGTTCGTCGTCGAGGGCCGCCGGGAGCCCTGCCCGCGGCCCGTCGGCGCCCGGCCGTACCGCCGCCGGTGACCCGGTCGAGGAGACCCAGGCCGTGTGGGCCGCGGCGTCGTGGCTCGTGGACTACCCGGGCGACGAGCTGCTCGCCCGCCTGCCCGACCTGCGCCGGCTCGTCTCGCGGCTGCCGCAGCGGTTCGGGCCGATGCTCGACCCGGTGCTCGACGCGCTGTCGGCCACCGACGTCGAGGAGCTGCGCTCGACCTACGTCGACACGTTCGACACCCGCCGGCGCGGGTGCCTCCACCTCACCTACTTCAGCCACGGCGACACGCGGCGCCGGGGCCTCGCGCTCGTGCGGGTCAAGGACGCCTACCGCCGGGCCGGGCTCGTGGTCCGCGACGACGAGCTCCCGGACCACCTCACGCTCGTCCTCGAGCTCGGTGCGGGCCACGACGCGGCGGCGGCCGAGAAGATCCTGCTCGCCAACCGCGCGGGCCTCGAGCTCCTCCGGCTCCACCTCGAGGACATCGGCTCGCCGTGGCACGGCGCCGTCGAGGCCGTGTGCGCGACCCTGCCCGAGCTCGACGGCGAGGACCGTGCGGCGGTCCGCCGCCTCGTCGAGGAGGGGCCGGCGGAGGAGATGGTCGGCCTCGACGGCTACGGGGCCGAGCACGACATGCCGCCGCTCATGCACGGCGACGACACCTGCTCCGGGCACGACCACGGCCCGGTGCCCGCCGGCGTCGGTGCCGGCGCCGCCCCCGCGACCGGCCCGGGCGGGCACGAGCTCCTCCCCCTGACTCCCGTGAGGAACCGGTGATGAACGAGACGCTGCAGACCGTGCTGTGGGTGGTCGTGCCGTACGTCGCCCTGGCGGTGTTCGTGCTCGGCCACGTGTGGCGCTGGCGCTACGACCAGTTCGGGTGGACCACCCGGTCGAGCCAGATCTACGAGTCGAAGCTCCTGCGCATCGGGTCGCCGATGTTCCACTTCGGCATCATCGGCATCTTCTTCGGCCACGCCGTGGGACTGGGCATCCCCGCCTCGTGGACGGACGCGATCGGGCTGAGCGACCACGCCTACCACCTCATGGCGATCACCATCGGGCTCGCGGCGGCCGTCGCCTGCGTGGGAGGGCTGTTCCTGCTCATCTACCGGCGACGCACGAACCGGCGGGTCTTCGGCGCGACCACCGTGATGGACAAGGTGATGTACCTGCTCCTCACGGTGACGATCCTCGCCGGTGTGGCCGCGACGATCTTCGACTCCGCGCTCGGCGACTACGACTACCGGCAGGGTGTGTCGATCTGGTTCCGCCAGTTCTGGACGCTGCAGCCCGACGTCGAGCTGATGTCCGCCGCCCCGGTGCTGTTCCAGACCCACGTGTTCTCGGCCGTCCTGCTGTTCGCGCTGTGGCCGTTCACGCGGCTCGTCCACGTCTTCAGCGTGCCGCTCGGCTACCTCACCCGCCCCTACATCGTCTACCGCTCGAAGTCCGGCGCCGCCCCGCAGGGCCGCCGGGGCTGGGAGAAGGTGAACTTCTGATGCCGGCCGCGATCGTGCTCGCGGGCGGCGAGGGCCGGCGCCTCGGGGGTGTCTCGAAGCCGGACGTCACCGTGGGCGGGCGCCGCATGCTCGACCTCGTGCTCGACGCCCTCGCCGGGGCGCACCCACGGGTGGTGGTCGCGTCCGACGCGGTCGAGGTACCGGCAGGCGTGCTGCGCACCCTCGAGGACCCGCCGCTCGGAGGGCCGGCCGCGGGGATCGCCGCCGGCCTGCGCGCGCTCGACGGCGGGGCGAACCGCACTCTCGGCAACGAAGGCTCGGCGACGCCCGACACGGCTCCCAACCGCACTCTCGACGACGAGGTGCTGGTCCTCGCGTGCGACCTGCCCGGGGCCGCGGCGGTCGTGGCCACGCTCGAGGCAGCGGGGCCGTTGCCCGACGGCGTCGACGGCGTGGTCCTCGAGCGACCCGACGGCCGCCGGGAGTGGCTCGCCCTGCGCGCCCGTACGGCGTCGCTGCGCCGGGCGGTGACCGAGCTCGGCTTCCCCCATGACAGGTCGGTGCGCGACCTGCTCGCCCCCCTCGTGCTCGCCGGCGTCCCTGCCCCGGGGGCACAGGCCGACGACGTCGACACCCCCGCGGACCGTCGCACGTGGGAGCGTCGCGCGCGCGGGTCCGGCCGTCCGCCGGTGACCGAGCAGGAGGACTGGGACACGCACCTGCGTCCGTGGCTCGAGGCGGCATGCCGCGAGCTCGGCCTATCCACCGCCGGGGAGGCCCCGCTCGTCGACCCGGCCGGCGACGTCGACACCGTCCACGTGCTGACCGGCGAGGTCGCCGAGGGCGTCCAACGCTCGATGGCCCCGGTCTCCTCCTACCTCGTCGGGATCGCGGTGGGGCGGGGCGCCGCCCTGCCCGACGCGATCGACGCCGTCCGGCGCACCCTGGAGCGGTCGTGAGCACCTCGACGTGGGGGCGGGCCAAGGTCGCCGAGCAGGACCACGACCACGACGCGTGCGGGTCGGGCCCCGCGGTCCCGGTGGAGCAGCACCTCGATCTCCTCCTCCGCCTCGGCCGCGACGCCGTCGCCGCCCGCGGACCCGTCGCGGCGGAGCACGTCTCCCTCGCGGACGCGCCGGGCCGGGTCCTCGCGGGCGAGGTGGCCGCCGTCGTCGCCGTGCCGCCCTTCACCGCGTCGGCGATGGACGGCTTCGCGGTGCGCACGTCCGACGTCGACCTGCTGCCGGACGGCGCGCTCGAGCTCGTCGTCGCCGGGGACCTTCCCGCCGGCTCCGGCCCGGCCGTGCTGCCGCCGGGAACGGCGATGCGGATCATGACCGGGGCGGCGCTGCCGGCGGGCGCGGACGCCGTGGTCCCGGTCGAGTGCACCGACCACCGCGCGGGTGCCGGGCCGGCGCCGGCCCGGGTCCGTCTCGACGTCCGGCCGGGCGCCTGGGCGCACGTGCGCCCCGCCGCCGAGGACGCCCGGGTCGGGGACGTCGTGCTGCCGGCGGGCGAGCGCGTGACCCCCGCCCACGTCGCTGCCGCCGCGTCGGTCGGCCACGCGACCCTCGCCGTCGTGCCCCGCCCGCGGGTCCTCGTCGTCGCCACCGGGGACGAGCTGGCCGAGCCCGGCACGCCACCCGGACCGGGCGAGGTCCCCGACTCGGGCGGGCCGCTGCTCGCCGCGCTCGTCGCGCAGGCCGGCGGGATCCCCACCCTCGCGCGCTGCGCCGACGACGTATCGGCGCTCCGTGCCCTCCTCGCCGGCGCGCACGCCGATCTCGTGCTCACTGCCGGCGGGGTGTCGCAGGGCGCCTACGAGGTGGTCCGGGAGGCACTGGGGGACGACCTCGTGCTCGAGGACGTCGCCATGCAGCCCGGCCGCCCGCAGGGCGCGGGCGCGGTCGAGGTCGGTGGCCGCGCGGTGCCGCTCGTCGCGCTGCCCGGCAACCCCGTGAGCTCGTTCGTCGGGTTCCACGTGCTCGTGCGCCCCCTGCTCGCGCTGCTCGCGGGCACCGAGGCCCCCACGCGCACGCTGCCGGTCGTGGCGGGCCGAGCGTGGCGGGCCCGCGCGGGTCGACGCCAGTACACGCCGGTCGCGCTGCGCCGCACGGGCGACGAGCTCGTCGCCGAGCCACCGCACCCGCTCGGCGCCGGCTCGCACCTCGTGGCGAGCCTCGCCCGCGCGGAGGCCCTGGCGATCGTTCCGGCGGAGGTCGACGGGGTACGCGCGGGTGACCGACTCGAGGCGCTCCCGGTCCGCGACTGGACCGCCTGAGCCGCCCGAGCCGCCCGCGCGAGCTCAGTAGTCGTCGGCGTCGTCGCTCTCGCGCGGGGTCGCGGGTGCCCGGGGCGTGAGCGCGTCGGCCGCGCGCACGAGCCCGAGGTGGCTGAACGCCTGCGGGTAGTTGCCGGCGAGGCGCCCCGCGCTCGTGTCGTACTCCTCGGCGAGCAGCCCGAGGTCGGACGAGACCGCCACGAGGGCGTCCATCGTGCGCCGCGCGTCGCCCACACGCCCGGAGCGGGCGTACTGCTCGACCAGCCAGAACGAGCAGATGAGGAACGGGTACTCGTCGCCCTCGAGACCGTCGAGTCCGGAGGCCGTGCGGTAGCGGTGGAGGAAGCCGTGCTCGTCGAGCAGGTCGGCCTCGATGCGCGCCACCGTCGAGAGCATCATCGGGTCGTCGTAGGCGACGAACCCGATGTGCGCGAGCTGGAGCAGCGACGCGTCGACCTCGCGCGAGCCGTAGGTCTGGGTGAACGAGCCGATCTCGGCGTTCCAGCCGTGGGCCAGGATCTCCTCGCGCATGAGGTCACGGCGCTCGCGCCACGTCTCGACGTCGCCGTCGAGCCCGTACCGCTCGACCGCGCGGACGCCCCGGTCGAACGCCGCCCACATCATGGCCCGGCCGTGCGTGAAGAACGCGGGCTCGCCGCGCATCTCCCAGATGCCGTGGTCCTTGTCGTCCTTCCGCTCCCACGCGTAGTCGAGCAGCGCGCGCTGGAGCCCCCAGGAGAACTCGGTCTCCTCCAGCCCGGCCTCACGCGCGAGCTCGAGGGCCACCATGACCTCCCCGACGACGTCGGCCTGGAACTGGTGGGCCGCCCCGTTGCCGATCCGGACGGGGCGGGACCCCTCGTAACCCTCGAGGTGCGTGAGCTCCAGCTCGGGCAGGTGCCGCGAGCCGTCGAGCCCGTACATGATCCGCAGGTCGTGCGGGTCGCCGGCCATGGCACGCAGGAGCCAGGTGCGCCAGGCGCGGGCGCCGGTGACGAAGCCGTGGCTGAGCAGGGCCTCGATCGTCAGCGCGGAGTCGCGCAGCCACACGAACCGGTAGTCCCAGTTGCGCTCGCCGCCGAACTCCTCCGGAAGCGAGGTGGTCGGGGCCGCGACGATGCCGCCGGTGAGCCGCTCGGTGAGCGCGCGCAGGACGAGCAGGGACCGGCGCACCTCGGCGGCGTAGGGGCCGCTCGCGTCGATCCGCCGCGCCCACGCCCGCCAGTAGGCGATCGTGGCGACCGGGGTGAGGGTCTCGGGCCGCGGCTGGGCGTCAGGCAGGTAGGACGGCGACCAGGACAGGACCCAGGTGAGCGTCTCGCCCTCGCTCATCGCGAAGGTGCCTCGGCACGAGCCGTTGACCTGGGCGAGCGACGGCCCGCGCAGGGCGAGCGAGTCGGGGCCGGCGATCGCGTGGATCTCGGAGGCGCCGTCGACCTCCACGGTCTGGAGCCAGGGGGTCGCCGCGCCGTAGTCGAAGCGGAGCCTGAGGTCGTGCTCGACCTCGACGTGCCCGGACGTGCAGGTCACGGAGCGCACGAGGTCCGCCGTCGGGGCGGCGGGGTCCTCGTCGATCGGCAGGAAGTCCGTGACGGTGAGCGTGCCGGTCGGCGTGGTCCAGTGGGACTCGAGCACGAACGTGTCCTCGACGTACTCGCGCGAGTCGAGCTCGCCGCCCGGCGGGAAGAGCCGCCACCGGCCGTCGCCCGGCGTCCCGAGGATCGCGGTGAACACCGCGGAGGAGTCGAAGCGGGGGAAGCAGAGCCAGTCGATGCTCCCGTCCCGAGACACGAGAGCGGCCGTGCGCTGGTCGGACAGCAGGGCGTAGTGCTCGAGCGGAGTGCTCACGGGTCAGGCCTTCTGGGTCGGGGGCGTGTCGGGCTGATCGACGGGAGTGTCCTCGTCAGCGTGTCGCGGCTACGGCCACGACCTGCACCGGGACCGGAGCGGGAGCGGACCGGCGGCACGGCGATCGTCCAGGCTAGCCGCATGCCCGGGTGCGCGGCGCAGGACGGGGCCCGCGCGTCGGGCGGTTCGGTCGATGAGGTCACGATTCGGCGACCGCCGGTCACCGGTGCGCCACGACTCGCCCGATGTCGCCGACCGGAGGCCACCATGGAGGGCGCCGCCGGGACCCGCCGTGCGGGTCAGGACCGGAGGACGCCGTGCGACGACTCGCCCCCTCGTTCGCCGCCGTGGTCGGCGCGATGATGCTCGCCGGCTGCTGGTCCGCACCGGTCACGGACGGGACCGCGCCTCCGGACGAGTCGCCCTCCGCCGGGGCCCCCTCCGACGGCTCGGCGACGGACGGCTCGGCGTCCGACGGCTCGCCATCGGAAGGGACCGGGTCCGACGGCGCAGATGCCCTCGACCGGGACACCTTCGCCGTTCCCACCTGGGCGCACTCGCCGGGACAGATGGTGATGGAGGCGCTCATCATCGGCGACCTCGTCGCGTCGCCGGAGGGATGCCCGGTGATGACGGGCGAGCACGGCTACGACGGGGACGGGACAGGGATCATGCTCCCCAACGCCGTCGGGCGTCGGACCGAGGACGGCCTCGTGGTCGAGTACGAGATGGAGGGCGAGCACCACGTGGCCCGGCTCGACGGCAGCGAGCAGAGCTTCGGCGGCGGGGGCGGCACCCCGGAGAACGAGGCCGAGTGGGAGCGGGTGTGCCCGCACACTCCTGTCAGCGACATCTGGCAGGGGTACTGACCGGCGTGGGATCGCTCACGCACGGAGACATCAGCCCACCGGCCTTCTCGACCAACCGTCCACGCTCTTGTCCGCCACACGCGACATGATGTACATTCTGTTTGTCATTCTGTTGAATGCGCTGGACACGAGGAGCTGGGGCCATGTCCTACCGGAGCAAGCGGTCGATCGCCTACATCGTCGGCGTCGTCGCACTCGTCGCGGCCTACGTCGTCGTCGCGCTGGGACGGAGCGGGACGGGCGCCGACCTACGGTCGTGGGCCACACTCATGCTGATCTTCGCCGGCCTGTGGGTGGTGGTCCTCGTCGTCGTGCAGATGGTCTTCCACGTCGGGCTCGCCGTGGGGGTCGCCGCCACGGAGGCCCGCGAGGACACGTCGCAGGTCGAACGCATCATGCGCGCATCGATGGCGGACGACGAGCAGAACTCGCTCATCGAGCTGCGCGCGGGGAGGGTCGACGCGATCGTCGTCGGGCTCGGACTTGTCGTCGCGCTTGCCGCGATGGCGCTCGGGGCGTCCGCAGTGGCTGGGCTGCACGTCCAGCTGGCGGCGGTCGCGGTCGGCTCTCTCGCCGAGAACGTGTGGACGATCGTGGCCCACGAGGGCGGGGGCGCTCGTGGCTGAGCGGCTGCGCATCACGAACAACATCCGGCGCCTGCGATTCTTCGCCGACGAGATGACGCAGCTCGAGCTCGCCGAGCGGATCGGCGCCTCTCGGCAGACGATCGTCAACCTCGAGGCGGGGAAGTACTCGCCGTCGCTCGAGCTGGCCTTCCGGATCGCCGACGCGTTCGGCGTGCCGATCGGCGAGGTGTTCGCGCACGAGCCGGCCTGAGCACCGCGGCGCCCGGCCGGATCGCCGCGAGCGGGCGTCATCCGTCAGACTGTCTCCCCGACCGTCGACCGGCCCCGCGGACGCGGCGCCAGGTCGAGGAGCACGCAGGACACGACGACGAGGAGACCGGCATGGGGCTCGACAAGTACCTCAACAAGGCCAAGGACGCGCTGCGGGGCGAGCAGGGCGAGCAGCTGCTCGACAAGGTCGAGGGGGCGGCGCGCAAGGCCACCGGCGGCAAGCACGACGGCATCATCGACAAGGCGCGCGATGCCGCCGGGAACGCCCTCGGGCACGACGGCGACGCGCAGGACGCGGCGGCCGACCGCGCGCCGGAGGGCGGCGACCGCGACCGGGAGGCAGGCGACCGCGCGCCGGACTCCCCCGGCGCCGGCACCTCAGGCGGCGCCGCGGCGGGCGGTTCCGAGGCCGGTGGTTCCGGGGCCGGTGGTTCCGGGGCCGGCACGGATGCGACTGGCACCGACTCCGGGACTGCGGAGACGCGCACCCAGACGGAGCCCGGGACCCGCAGCTGAGCGGCCGTCGGGGTCGACCAGGGCCCGGGACCCGCAGCTGACCGGCCGTCGGGGTCGACCAGGGCCGACAGTCGGCGGCCGACCGGCCCTGACGCGCGAACCGACGAGAACGGCCGGCCCCCTCGAAGGGGGCCGGCCGCATTCTGTGTCCGGAGGGGGACTTGAACCCCCACGCCCTAATACGGGCACTAGCACCTCAAGCTAGCGCGTCTGCCATTCCGCCACCCGGACAGGGTGTCTGTTCGGCTTCCGGAAGGCTCCCGGTCACCTGAACAACGACGGAAACTCTAACACGCAGCCCCCGCCGTTCCGACGCCCGATCGACCTCCTCGAACGTGAGTCGCGGCACGCTCCGGCGAGGTGCCCGACGAGCTACCAGGCGAGCCGCGGCGGCCGTCGCGCGACAAGTCGCGATGTCGACGGACCTGAGCCGCACTCTCGACCAATGCGTGGCGACCTCGGCAGCCCCCCGCCGCACGGCCGACCGATCCACGCCGCACGCTCGGCAGTTCGCCGCCTCTCACCCGCACGCTCGACCAGTCCCCCGCTCCCAACCGCAATCTCGGTGAGCACCAACCGCTGTGAGTGTGGGGGTGGCTGGTCTGGGACTGGCTGGCAGGGTGGTGGCTGGTCGTTCCGCTCGTGGGTGTGACTCGGCGAACCGCAGACCCCTTGTTGGGGGTGTCTGGAGATTGATCTGTCCGCCCATGGGTGGGGTGGCCGGCACCGTCCTGGCCCATCTCGGAGACCTGATCAGAAGGTTGTCCGCCACTGGTGTGGCGTGACTCGTCACAGTGTTGTCCCGAGGTGACTCCTACCCAGAACGGCACCGGCCACCAGCG
>NZ_JBNDMZ010000022.1:0-17122 GCF_049856295.1 Georgenia sp. Z1344
ACGGGGATTGAACCCACCTTGGGGGTGGGGGGGCCCCCCAGGGGGGGGGACCCCCGCCGTCGTGCGTCCGGGGTCCTGTCGCCGAGATTGCGGTTGCGGCCCCAACCACAATCTCGACGACGACGAACCGCAATCTCGACGACGGGCGTGGACGCGCAACCTCACGTCGGCGGATCGTGCCAGGCTCGTCCTCGGGCCGGAACCGGCCGCTGCCGAGCAGATCAAGGAGCAGGGATGTACTTCATCGTCGTCCGGTACGAGGTCAAGCCGGAGAGCGTCGACGCCTGGCCGGAGATCGTCCGCGAGTTCACCGAGCGGACGCGGCAGGAGCCGGGCAACCTCTTCTTCGAGTGGTCCCGCAGCCTCGAGCGGCCCAGCGAGTACGTGCTCGTCGAGGGCTTCACCGACGACGGCGCCGCGCCGCACGTGAGCAGCGACCACTTCGCCGCCGGGCTCGAGACCATGCGCCCGCACCTCGTGAGCACGCCGCGGATCATCTCGCGCCAGGTCGACGGCGAGGGCTGGGACGAGATGGGCGAGCTCCAGATCCCCTGACCGACGCTGCGGCGGGCGGCACGGGTCGGGGTGCGTGGGCCGGTAGCGTCTCGGTCATGCCCGACGCCCCCGCCCGCCGCCCGCTCCCGCCCAAGTGGTCCCAGCTCGTCATCTCGATCGCGGTCGGCGCGCTGCTCGGCCTGCTGTGGGGGCTGTGGCGGGGTGACCTCACACGGTGGCTGCTGCTCGGCGCGATCGTCGGTGCCGTCAGCGGTCTGTGGTCCGAGCTGCGCCTCGCGCGGGAGAAGCGGGACCGCGAGAAGTAGCCGACGCGACGGGCGCGATCCGCGACCAGGAGCCGGGGGCCCCGACCGGGAGCATCGCGACCCGACCGGCTAGCACGACCGGCCCCGTCGTCGAACCTCACGCCCGCGCGGAGACCGGGAACCTCTCCCCTGGGCACGGCCCGAAGCAGGTGCGGGCCCGCTCTACTCTTCTCGCATGATCATCTGGGGATCGCGCACCAAGCGCAAGCACGTCCTGACGACCAACCTCGTGTGCAGCCGCTGCCACAACCCGGCGGCCACCCACCTCTTCATGCTCATCGCGAAGTTCACGCTGTTCTTCATCCCACTCTTCCCGTACTCGAAGAAGCGGTTCATGGAGTGCACGTTCTGCGGCTCCCAGACCCAGCTGAGCAAGGAGCAGTTCGAGCAGATCGAGCAGGCGGCCGAGCAGGGCGGCGGTTCGATGCCCGGCTACCAGGGCGCGGCGCCGACCGCTCCCCAGGGGTACGGCCAGCAGGGCTACCAGCAGCAGAACCAGCAGCCGCAGCAGCCCCAGCAGCAGTACCCGGGCGCGAACTACGGCCAGCAGGGTCAGCAGCCCCAGCAGCAGTACCCCGGCGCGAACTACCACCCCCAGGGCTGAGCCTCCCGCCCGAGGTCACCGGCCCGGCCGGTCGGCCCTCACCCGGCGCGGCCCAGGTCGGTAGCCTCGGGCGGTGAGCACCGCCGCCGACATCCCGCAGCCGCCCGCCCCTCGCCACGTCGAGCACCACCGCGTCCATCACGGGCACGACGTCGTCGACCCGTTCGACTGGATGCGGGACAAGGAGTCCCCGGAGCTGCTCGCCCACCTCGAGGCCGAGAACGCCTACGCGGACGCCCGCACCGGCCACCTCGCGGACCTCGAGGCCCGCATCGTCTCCGAGATCAAGGACCGCACCCAGGAGACGGACACCGACGTCCCCGTCCTCGAGCGCGGCTGGTGGTACTACACCCGCACCCACGCCGGGAGGCAGTACCCCACGTGGCACCGGGTCGCCGACACCCGGTCCGGCCGGCCCGACCCGTCCGGCACCATGGCCGGCGAGCAGCTCGTCCTCGACGGCAACGCCGAGGCCGAGGGGCAGGCCTTCTTCAAGGTCTCCGAGATCGTCGTGGCCCCCGACGCCCGGCACGCCGCGATCGGCATCGACCTCGACGGCGGCGAGCTCTTCGACGTCCGGGTCGTCGACCTCACCACCGGCGAGACCGTCGACGACTCCGTCCGCGGCGTCGGCTACGGCCTGGCCTGGACCACCGACTCGACGCGCCTGATCTACGTCCGCACCGACGACGCCTGGCGCCCCCACGAGGTGTGGAGCCACGCGGTCGGCTCGGACCCGACCACCGACGAGCGACTCGTGCGCGAGGACGACGAGACCTACTGGACGTGGATCGAGACCTCCCGCGACGGCCGCTGGCTCGTGGTCCACCACGCCGCCACTACGTCCGGGGAGGCCCTGCTCGTCCCCCTCGACGCCGACGCGCTCGTCCCGCAGGTCGTCTCGCCCCGGCGTCCGGGCCTCGAGTACACGGTCGAGGTCGCCGGCGACCACCTCCTCGTCGTCCACAACCTCACGCAGAAGGACTTCACGCTCTCGGCCGCGCCGCTCGGCCCCTCCGCACCCGAGGACTGGAGCGACCTCCTGCGGTCCGCGGACGGGGAGCGGATCCTCGCCGCCCACGCGTTCGCCGGGCACGCCGTCGTCGAGCTGCGCGCCGGTGGCCTGCCCGCCCTTCGCGTCCTCCCCCGCACCGGCTCCGCCGGGAACGACACCCCGCCCGACGACGACGCCGCACCCACCGGTGGCGGACCCGCCGGCGGCGCGGGACCGGCCTACGGGCCGGCGCGCGACGTCGTCGTGGACGGGGAGCTCACCGCCGTCGCGCTGGGCGAGGTGCGCGAGTGGGAGAGCGACGAGATCCTCGTCGAGACGCAGTCGTTCCTCACGCCGCCCACGGTCTCCGCGCACTCCCTCGCCGACGGGTCGGCCGTGGTCGTCAAGCAGAAGGTCGTGCCGGGCTACGAGCCGGAGCGGTATGTCGAGCGGCGCGAGTGGGCCACGGCCGGCGACGGCACCCGCATCCCGCTCTCGATCGTCCACCGGGCCGACGTGACGGCCGACGGCACCGCCCCCGGCCTGCTCTACGGGTACGGCTCCTACGAGGTCTCGGTGGACCCGGCCTTCAGCGCCGAGCGGCTGCCGCTGCTCGACCGGGGCGTGGTGTTCGCCGTCGCGCACGTGCGGGGCGGCGGCGAGCTCGGCCGCTCCTGGTACGAGGACGGCAAGCTCGACCGCAAGCGCAACACCTTCACCGACTTCGTCGACGCCGCCCACCACGTCCTCGACACCGGGCTCGTCGCGCGCGGACGGCTCGCCGCCCAGGGCCGCTCGGCCGGCGGCCTGCTCATGGGCGCCGTGGCCAACCTCGCCCCGGAGACGTTCCGCGTCATCCACGCCGGGGTGCCCTTCGTCGACGCGCTGACGACGATCCTCGACCCGTCGCTGCCGCTGACCACGGGGGAGTGGGAGGAGTGGGGCGACCCGCTGCACGACCCGGCGTTCTACGACTACATGGCGACCTACGCCCCCTACGACAACCTGCGCGAGGCGCCCTACCCCGCGATCCTCGCCACCACCTCGCTCAACGACATCCGGGTGATGTACGTCGAGCCCGCCAAGTGGGTGGCCCGGCTGCGCGAGGTGACGACCTCCGACCCCGCCGACCGACCCGTGCTCCTGCGCTGCGAGATGGTCGCCGGGCACGGCGGGCGCTCCGGCCGCTACGACCGCTGGTCCGAGCGTGCGGCCGAGTGGGCCTTCGTCCTCGACCAGCTGGGCGTCGCCGATCGTCCCTGATCACCCGCGGCGACGGCGCGACATCCCGCCCGGTGGGGCGATCGTCGGCCACCCTGGGCGCATGAGGACGGGATCGGGCGCGCACCGGGTGCCGGAGCCTGCCCGCGGGACGCCGTCGGCCTGGTGGTACGTCCTGCGTCGGACGATCACCGAGTTCGTCGACGACCAGCTGATCGACCGCGCGGCGGCCCTCACGTTCTTCGCCGTGCTCTCGGTGTTCCCGGCGCTCGTCGCGCTCGTGTCCGTCCTCGGCCTCTTCGGGCAGGGGGCGACGACGACGAACGCGATCCTCACCATGCTCGAGGGACCGCTCCCGTCGGACCTCGTCGCCCAGCTGCGCGAGCCGGTCGCCTCCGTCACCGAGAACCGGGGAGCCGGACTCGGACTCGTGCTCGGGCTCCTCGTCTCGATGTGGACGGCGTCGAACTACGTGTACGCCTTCAGCCGGGCGATGAACATCGTCTACGACACGGAGGAGGGGCGGCCGCTGTGGAAGCACCGTCCCGCGATGTACCTGCTGACGGTGGTGCTCATCCTGCTCGTCGGCGTCGCGGCCGTGCTGCTCGTCGTCACCCGGCCGGTCGCGCAGTGGCTGGGTGACCTCGTGGGCCTCGGCGACACGTCCGTCCTCGTGTGGAGCATCGTGCGCTGGCCGGTCCTCGTTCTCGTGGTGATCGTCGTCATCGCGCTGCTGTACTACGCCACGCCCAACGCCCGCCTCACCCGGATGCGGTGGATCAGCCCGGGCGCCGCTCTCGCGATCCTCGTCGCCGCGCTGGCCACGTTCGGGTTCGCGGTCTACGTCTCGAGCTTCGGTCGGTTCAACGCCACGTACGGGGCGCTGGCCGGCGCCGTCGTATTCCTTCTGTGGCTGTGGGTGATGAACCTCGTGCTCCTGCTCGGCGCCGAGCTCGACTCCGAGCTCGCCCGGATGCGGCAGCTGCGCGCCGGGGTGAGCGCAGAGGTCGACCTCCAGCTCCCCGTGCGGGAGGAGACGAGGACGCGGAAGGTGCGGGCGCGGCAGGCGCGTCAGGTGGACGAGGCGCGGGCGATCCGGGTCGCGCACGCCGCGCGGACGGAGCCGGAGGGCGAACGGTAGCGGTGCGGCCGACCCGACGTGCGGTCCCGCGCGCCGGGTTCAGGAGTCCTGGGCGTCCGGCTCGTCGTCGGAGGTCTCGCCGTCCGACGTGGAGGAGCTGCCCTGGTGCACCGCGGTGGCGGCCATGGCGGCCTCGTTGCGCGGGCTGAGCGCGAGGACGGTGCGTGCGACGACGACCGCGAGCGCGAGGACGCCCACGACGACGAGGATCCAGGTCCAGTCCGGCATGTCTCTCCTTGTTCGCGGCGCCCTCATCGTACGGCCGACCGCCCGGGGCGCGCGGTGTGCCCGAGGGCGTCAGGCCGCGAGCATCCCCAGCACGACCCGGGCGCTGAGCCCGGCCACGTGGTCGACCTCGAGGTGGAAGTCCTGGTCCGCCGACGGGCCGCACAGGTCGGAGATGCCGCGGACCGAGATGACGGGGACGTCGGAGTCGGTGGCGACCTGGGCGATCGCCGTCGACTCCATGTCGGTGCTCAGGGCGTCCGGGAACGCGGCCCGGTAGGCGTCCACGTTGACGGCGGTGACGAACGCGTCCCCGCTGAGCACGAGTCCCGGCCGGACGGGCACGCCGACGTCCTGACCGGCGGCGACACCCGCTTCGACGAGCTCGGGGACCACGGGGAAGACCGGCGGCTGGCCCGGGACCTGCCCGCGCGCGTAGCCGAACGCGGTGGCGTCGGCCTGGCCGTAGACCAGCCCGGTGGCCACGACGACGTCCCCGACCTCGACGTCCGTGTGCAGCCCGCCGGCCGAGCCGGCGGACACGACGACGCGCGGCGCGTAGGAGAGCAGTGCCCAGGTGGCGGCGGCGGCGGCGTTGACGAGGCCGACCCGCGTGCGCACGAGCACGAGGTCGAGGCCGCGGACGGTCGCGCGCAGGGCGCGGGCGTCACCGGGTGCGTCGAGCTCGACGGGGTCGGTGGCGTCCTCGAGGAACGGGGAGAGCTCCTCGCCCATCGCGCAGAGCACGACGGCGTCGACGGTCTCGAGGGAGTTCTTGGCGGCGCGGGCCTCGCGGGCGGCGGCGCGGCTCTCGAGGAGGCGGTCGATGGGTGACATCACGGGCGCCCCTCGTCGTCGTGCGTGGTGGCGTGCGTGGTGGGGTCGTCCGTCCCGGGCTCCGCCATGACCTGGCCCCACTGCTCGCGCGCGGCGAGCATCGCGGCGGCGGCCTCGCGGGCGCCCTCGAGGCTGTGGCTCGCGCCCCAGCCGCACTGCACCTCGTTCGCCGCGGGGACCTCGGTCTGCTCGGTGACGGCGCGCAGGGTGTCGGCGAGCACGGCCATCGTGCCGGGCAGGTCCGGGGCGGCGGCGCGCAGGAGGTAGAAGCCGGTCTGGCAGCCCATCGGGGAGAAGTCGACGACGTCGTCGGCGTGGTCGCGGACCGCCTCGGCCACGGAGTGCTCGAGGGAGTGCACGACCGGCATCTCCAGGTGGGCGACGTTCGGCTGGGTGAACCGGATGTCGTACTTCGTCAGGACGGCGCCGCCGGGCAGCTCCTTGACGTCGGCGACACGGACGTACGGCGCTGACACGGCGCGGTGGTCGAGGTTGAAGCTCTCGACGTTCATCTGTGGCACTGCGCGTTCCTCTCGTCCAGGGGGGACACGGTCATCATCCCAGGCCCGTGCCCGTGAGGACCGGCCTCCCGGCGTCGGGCATCCCACACGGGACGGCGTCGGGCATGGGGCGGAGATCTCGCACGGGACGGTGAAACCGCGCGGGGCGGCCGTCGTGCGCGGGGTGGGGCGTCGTGCGGGGAGAGCGGGTCGAGGCCCCCGCTCCGGGTAGCCGTCCCGGCGCGGGAGCCTCGTGGTCGTCGAGGACGACCCGCGCGGCGTGCCGTCCCCCAGGACTCCGCGCCGCGCGTGACCGGTGCCGCCGGCGGAGAGCCGGCGGCGGGTGCGTCGCACCCGGCCCGCGATACCGGGCCGGATGGACGGGTGCGCCGGGGCCCGACCCGCGGGGTGCGTTCCGCGGGTCGGGCCCCGGGCGGGGCGCCGACGGTTCGTCCCGGTCAGGCGCCCGGGTGGCGGTGCGCAACCCCCCGGCGACGCACCGCCTGGATCAGGCCGCCTCGCGGCGGACCGTGCGGTACCAGCCGCCGACCATGGGGGCGACTACCCAGATGGCGGCCGACGTGGCGATCTGCGCCCATCCGGTCGCGTCCATCCCGTCGTCCATGAACATCTGGGTCCAGGCGAGGCTCGGGTCGACCCACTGGAGCACGTCCTGCAGGTCGGGGAAGAGCCCCGAGACGGCGCTGAGCACCATCGGCAGGAGGAAGAACAGGACGATCGCGATCGCCGGTGCGTGCAGGAGCAGTCCGAACGCCACACCCATGAGCGTGTAGAGGACGACGTTGAGCAGGAGGCCGCCGATGATCTCCGAGTCGAGGGCCCAGTCGGCCGTCACGGCGGAGTCGGTCGCGGCCGAGAGGGCGTGACCGCCGGCGGCGAACGCGACCGAGATGACGGTGATGACGAGCGCGAGCACGAGGGCGGCCGCGATCTTGGCGACGATCACCCGGGAACGCCGCGGCTCGAGGGCGAAGGTCTGCAGGGTCGTGCGCTGCGACCACTCCTGACTGGCGGCGAGCACGCCGACGATCGGGAGCAGCACGAGCTGGACCTGGAGCAGGATCGAGAGGTAGCCCTCGAACGGGAGGCCGTCGGTGGCGCCGGCCAGCGCGACGATGAGCATCGCGGCGAGGTCGATGACGAGGATCGCGGCGAGCAGGCCGAACCCGGAGCGGGTGTCGACCATCTTGCGCAGCTCGACCTGGACGAGCCGGCCGAGCGAGATGCCGGGGGCGTCGGGGACGGCGGTGGTCGCGGTGGTGGGGGCCGCGGCAGGTGCGGCGGACGCAGTCTGGACGTTGGTGGTCATGCGGCACGCTCCGAACGGTCGTCGTGGGCGGTGGTGGTGAAGAAGAGCTCTTCGATGTCGGTGGTGGCGAGCAGCTCGTCCTTGGCGCCGGCGGCGAGGAGGCGGCCGTTGCCGATGACGAGGAGGTCGTCGGCGGCCTGGGCCACCTCGCTGAGCAGGTGCGAGGACAGCAGGACGGTGCCGCCGCGCTCGGCGTGGCCGCGCAGGAGCTGGCGCATCCAGCGGATGCCCTGCGGGTCGAGGCCGTTGACGGGCTCGTCGAGGATGAGGACCTCCGGGTCGCCGAGGAGGGCGAACCCGATGCCGAGCCGCTGACGCATCCCGAGCGAGTAGCCCTTGACGCGGCGCTTCGCCTCCTTGGCCGTGAGGCCGACGGTGTCCAGCACCTCCTCGACGCGCGAGGTCGGCAGGCCCATCGTCAGGGCGCCGAGGGTGAGCACCTCACGGCCGGTGCGCCCGTTGTGCTGGGCGGAGGCGTCGAGGAGGACGCCGACGTGCCGGCCGGGGTTCGTCAGGTCGGTGTAGCGACGCCCGAGGACGGTGGCGGTGCCGCTGGTGGGCGTCGCGAGCCCGACGATCATCCGCATGGTGGTGGACTTGCCCGACCCGTTGGGACCGAGGAAGCCGGTGACGCGCCCGGGGCGCGCGATGAAGGACAGGTTGTCGACGGCGGTGGCGGGGCCGTATCGCTTGGTCAGTGCCTCGGTGGTGATCATGGATCCAGGATGGCCGGGCGGGAGGGGTGTGCGGATCGACCGAACGGGTCGCTTCCCGGAGCCTCGAGGCTGGTCCCGTGGGCCGGAGGGCGTACGACGGAGGAGGGAGGGGGTCCACCGCTGGGTGGACCGCGCTCGCCCGAGGGCGGAGGGGGTCGATCCGCGTGCCGGACGTCTCGCGCGGCCGCGGAACCTACTGTGGCGGCATGACTGCGTCCCGGCCCGAGCGCGACGGCGTGGGCGCGGGCACGCCCGTGGACGTCGACGCGCCTGCCGACGCCGACGTGCCGGCGGCCGACGTGCGTGCCGCCGACGCGCCCATGGACGTCCCCGCGGACGAGGCGACCGAGGACCTCACCGTCCGCGCACGGTGGTGGCGGCGCGCCCTGCCCTACGTGTTCGCCGGCGGCTGGGTCCTGGTCGGGATCGCCATGCTCCTGCTCATCGGCATCATCCTGCCGGCGGGCAACGACGTCGCGATCGTGACGCTGGCCCTCGACGCCGTCCTGGGCATCGTGTGCTTCGGCCTGCTCTTCGTGCGCAAGCGCTGGCCGCGCACGGTCACCATGACGATCACGATCGTCGCGTCGACGCTGTCCTTCATCGGCGTGGGGGCGCTCATCGTCGCGCTCAGCAGCTACGCGGCGCGTCCGGTCCGCGACGGGAGGCGGCTGCAGCGATACGCGTTCTTCGGCGTCGTGACCCTCGTCGTCATCGTCGGCGGGATGGTCTACGACTGGGTGACCCGCAGGTTCGTGGCCATGCCGCCCGAGGCCGACGTCATGGTGTCCGGCAACCAGGCGGACGCGCCGCTGCTCGCGTCGACCACCGGCATCGTCACCTCCGTCGTCGTCTCGTTCCTGCTCGTGGGCCTCTGCTTCGCGGTCGGCTCCTACGTGGGCGCCCGCCGGGCGCTGCTGGCCGAGCTCCAGCAACGGGCCCGGCGCGCTGAGGCCGTGGTCGAGGCGTCGACCGAGCGGGCGCGGACGGCCGAGCGCAACCGCATCGCGCGCGAGATGCATGACGTGCTCGCCCACCGGATCTCGCTCGTCGCCCTCCACTCGGGGGCGCTGAGCCACCGCGACGACCTGCCCCCGGACGCGGTCCGCGAGGCCGCCGGCGTCATCAGCTCGAACGCCCAGCTCGCCCTCACCGAGTTGCGCCAGGTCCTCGGCGTGCTGCGGGCCGACAACGGCGGCGACGGCGGCAAGGGGCACCGGGAACCGCCGCAGCCGACCATGGCGGCGATCGACGGTCTGATCACCGACGCCCGCACGGTCGGGTCCCGGGTGCGGCTGTCCGTCATCGGCATCGGCTCCCTGCGGATGCCGGCGGCCCAGGCGCTGACGGCGGGCACCGGCGTGGACGACGTCCTCGCCACTCTCTCGCCGACCGTGTCCCGGACGGCCTACCGGGTCCTGCAGGAGGCGCTGACGAACGCCCGCAAGCACGCCCCCGACGCCGTCGTCGACGTCGAGCTCTCGGGTCGCCTCGGCAAGGTGCTCACCCTGTCGGTCACCAACCCCATGCCGTTCCCGCGCCCGACGGGCGAGGGCGGCGACGGGGTGTCGCTCGGGGGGATCGTGGGATCGGGGAGCGGCCTGACCGGGCTCGCCGAGCGCACCGACCTCGCGGGCGGCACCCTCGACCACGGGGTCGAGCCGGACGGTACGGGGCGCACGGTCTTCGCCGTGCGCGCGTGGCTGCCCTGGGACGAGAGCGTCGGCGGCTGGCGCGGCCGCGGGGGAGGATAGGGGCATGAGCGAGCCATCAACGCCCACCGCCGGTGCGCCGGTGCGCGTGGTCCTCGTCGACGACGACCCGCTCGTGCGCGCGGGCCTGCGCATGCTGCTCCACGGCGGGGACATCGAGATCGTCGCCGAGGGCGACGACGGGCGCGTCGCGCAGCGGCTGGTCGAGGAGCACCGCCCCGACGTCGTGCTGATGGACGTGCGGATGCCCGTGATGGACGGCGTGACCGCCACCCAGCGGCTCACCGACTCCGGCACCGCGACCCGGGTGATCGTGCTGACCACGTTCGACTCCGACGACATGGTGGTGAGCGCCCTGCGCGCCGGTGCCCAGGGCTTCCTGCTCAAGGACACGCCGCCGGGCGACCTCGTGGCGGCCGTGCGGCGCGCCGCGCGCGGGGAGCCCGCGCTCTCGCCGTCCGTGGCGGCGCAGCTCATGGCGCGCGTGGCCGCGCCCGAGGAGGTCGACGACGAGCAGGCCGCGGCCGAGGAGGCCCGCGCCGCGTTCGCCGAGCTGACTGAGCGCGAGCAGGACGTGGCCCGCGCCGTCGCCCGCGGACTGTCCAACGCCGAGATCGCCGCCGAGCTCTACCTCGGGGTGGCGACGGTCAAGACCCACGTGGGTCGCGTCTTCAACAAGCTCGGGGTGGCCAACCGGGTCCACGTCGCCCGCATGGTCCAGGACGCCGGCGAGGCCCACTGAGCCGCTCGCCCCTGGTTACCGGCGTTCGTCGAGATTGCGGTTGGTGCACGTCGAGATTGCGGTTCGTCGTCGTGGTCGAGTGTGCGGTTGAGGACTGTCGAGAGTGCGGGTGAGGCGCGCGCCGCGCCCCCGCGACGACGACCCCGGCGACACGCCCGGGATCCACGCGCCGGCGTGATCGCCACCCTGTGGACGACACGCCGAGGAAGCCCCGACACGCCGACACCTTCGACGTGCCGAGCGGTGGACAGGGGCGGGTGGCTCGTCGTCGTCCCCAGGTGTGTGGAGGGCGGTCCGCCGCTCGTCCACGGGTCCGGCTCTCGATGTCGGTGGCCTCCGGCAGGCTGAGGAGACCGCAGGAACATGCGGCGCGGGTCTCTCTCGAGGTGGCAGGAGGGCGGGTACCGACCGTCCACCGCCGCTCCACAGGAACCCGTCGGACGCGCACAGGAGGGGACGATGGGCTGTGGACAGAGCGAGTTGTGGACGACACGACACCACAAGACCTAGTGGTCGTCGCAGCGGCCGACCCCCAGGTGTAGTGTCGATGGTCCGAGGTCATTGATCGCCTCGTCCAAACCACACGCTTGTAGTTTCACGCGCGGAAGTCCGCGCCGTCCCGGACAGGCCCCACGGAAGGAGACCGGCTCGCCATGAGCATCACCGTCTACTCGAAGCCGTCGTGCGTGCAGTGCGATGCCACCTACCGCGCGCTCACGAAGCAGGGCCTGGAGTTCGACGTCGTCGACGTCACCGAGGACGCGGAGGCGCTCGCCTCCGTCCAGGCGCTCGGCTACCAGCAGGCGCCCGTGGTCATGGCCGACGGGGACCACTGGTCGGGGTTCCGCCCCGACCGCATCAAGGCCGTCGCCGCCGCGCGCGCCGCGGCGGTGGCCTGACCGGACCGGGAGGGGGTCGGCGTGGCGCACGTCGTCTACTTCTCGTCCGCCACGAACAACACCCACCGGTTCGTCGACAAGCTGGACCTGCCGGCGCACCGCATCCCGCTCCGTCGCACCGAGCCGCACCTGCGGGTCGATGACGAGTACGTCCTGGTCGTCCCCACGTACGGCGGGGGCAACGGGAAGGGTGCGGTGCCCAAGCAGGTCATCCACTTCCTCAACGACGAGCACAACCGCTCGCTCATCCGCGGGGTCGTCTCCGCGGGCAACCTCAACTTCGGGTCGGCGTACGGACTGGCGGGGGAGATCGTCTCCGCCAAGTGTCGCGTCCCGCACATGTACCGATTCGAGCTCCTGGGCACGCCGCACGACGTGACCCGGGTCAAGGAAGGACTGAACGCCCTGTGGCCACCACGCTGACCGACACCGGGTTGGAGGCTCTGTCGTCGCCGGAGCTGGACTACCACGCGCTCAACGCGATGCTCAACCTGTACGACGCCGACGGCAACATCCAGTTCGACGCCGACCGCCAGGCGGCGCGCCAGTACTTCCTCCAGCACGTCAACAAGAACACGGTCTTCTTCCACAACCTGCGCGAGAAGCTCGACCACCTCGTGACCGAGGGCTACTACGAGGGCGAGGTGCTCGCGAAGTACAGCCACGAGTTCCTCGAGAGCCTCTGGGACCAGGCGTGGGCGAAGAAGTTCCGCTTCGAGACGTTCCTCGGCGCGTTCAAGTACTACACGTCGTACACGCTCAAGACCTTCGACGGCAGCCGCTACCTCGAGCGCTTCGAGGACCGGGTCGTCATGGTCGCGCTCACGCTGGCCGACGGCAAGGAGCAGGCCGCGCGGGACATGGTCGACGAGATGCTGGCCGGCCGGTTCCAGCCGGCCACGCCGACCTTCCTCAACGCCGGCAAGGCCCAGCGCGGCGAGCTCGTCTCCTGCTTCCTCCTGCGCGTGGAGGACAACATGGAGTCGATCGCCCGCGGCATCAACTCCTCCCTGCAGCTGTCCAAGCGCGGCGGCGGCGTGGCCCTGTCGCTGACGAACATCCGTGAGTCGGGCGCGCCGATCAAGAAGATCCAGAACCAGTCCTCCGGCGTCATCCCCGTGATGAAGCTGCTCGAGGACTCCTTCTCCTACGCGAACCAGCTCGGCGCGCGCCAGGGTGCAGGTGCGGTCTACCTCAACGCCCACCACCCGGACATCTACAAGTTCCTCGACACCAAGCGGGAGAACGCGGA
The DNA here is from genome assembly GCF_049856295.1 of Georgenia sp. Z1344. Classification (GTDB taxonomy): domain Bacteria; phylum Actinomycetota; class Actinomycetes; order Actinomycetales; family Actinomycetaceae; genus JB111. The sequence continues at coordinate 12,995 of NZ_JBNDMZ010000022.1, forward strand.
CGAGAAGATCCGCATCAAGACCCTCTCCCTCGGCGTCGTCATCCCCGACATCACGTTCGAGCTGGCCAAGACGAACGAGGACATGTACCTCTTCTCGCCGTACGACGTCGAGCGGGTGTACGGGGTGCCGTTCTCCGAGATCTCGGTGAGCGAGAAGTACCGCGAGATGGTCGAGGACGGCCGGATCCGCAAGACGAAGATCAACGCGCGCCAGTTCTTCACGACGCTCGCGGAGATCCAGTTCGAGTCGGGCTACCCGTACATCGTGTTCGAGGACACCGTGAACCGGGCCAACCCGATCGACGGCCGGATCAGCATGTCCAACCTGTGCTCGGAGATCCTCCAGGTCTCGACCCCGTCGACCTTCAACGAGGACCTGTCCTACGCCGAGGTCGGCAAGGACATCTCCTGCAACCTCGGTTCGCTCAACATCGCCAAGACGATGGACTCGCCGGACCTGGGCAAGACGGTGGGCACGGCGATCCGTGCGCTCACCGCCGTCTCCGACCAGTCGAACATCTCCTCGGTGCCGTCGATCGAGCGTGGCAACGACATGTCGCACGCGATCGGCCTCGGGCAGATGAACCTCCACGGCTACCTCGCGCGCGAGCGGATCCACTACGGGTCCGAGGAGGGCCTCGACTTCACGAACATGTACTTCTACGCGGTGGCGTTCCACGCCGTGTCGGAGTCCAACAAGATCGCCACCGAGCGCCGCGAGACGTTCGCCGGCTTCGAGCGTTCGGCCTACGCGAGCGGGGAGTACTTCGACAAGTACACCGACCAGCTCTGGGAGCCGCGCACGCAGCGGGTCCGGGAGCTGTTCGCGGACGCCGGCGTCGCCCTGCCCACCCAGGACGACTGGCGAGCGCTCAAGGCCTCCGTCCAGGAGCACGGCATGTACAACCAGAACCTCCAGGCCGTGCCGCCGACCGGGTCGATCTCCTACATCAACAACTCGACGTCGTCGATCCACCCGATCGTCTCCAAGATCGAGATCCGCAAGGAGGGCAAGATCGGGCGCGTGTACTACCCGGCGCCCTACATGACGAACGACAACCTCGAGTTCTACGAGGACGCGTACGAGATCGGCCCCGAGAAGATCATCGACACCTACGCCGAGGCGACGCAGCACGTCGACCAGGGCCTGTCGCTCACGCTCTTCTTCAAGGACACGGTCACCACGCGCGACCTCAACCGGGCGCAGATCTACGCCTGGCGCAAGGGCATCAAGACGCTCTACTACATCCGCCTGCGTCAGCTCGCCCTCGAGGGCACCGAGGTCGAGGGCTGCGTCTCCTGCATGCTCTGACCCGTCCGACGACGCCGCTCACCTGAGCGGTCACGTCACCCGAGCACGGCCCCGGTCCGCACGCCCCTGAGGCGCGGACCGGGGCCGTTTCACGTGCTCGGTGGTGCGGGTCGGCGCGGGAGGGGAGCGTGGTTCCGCGCGCGGAGCCGCGCGGAACCACGGCCGACGGGCCGTGCACGACGTCGATAACACCGCGAGGGAGTTTCCTCACAGATCACGCAGAGGTATCGACCGGGTAACAAGTCGGCCATTACGGTGTGCGGGCCCGCGAACCCGACCTCGAACGCGTGGTTCCCCCCGGACCCAGGCACGCGACGTCGACGGCGCCGTCGCGCCGGACGGGCGGCCCTGTCCCCCAGCCACCGAGGTCATCATGAGCCCCCGTCCCGTCCAGGTCCTCGCGCTCGCCGCGGCCGCCACGGTCGCCGCACCGGCGTTCGCAGCCCCCGCCGCAGGCGCGTCCCCCGCTGCATCCGCGGCCGTGATCGACGCCGCCGCCGACAGCGCGGTCGCCCCCGTCGTCGGGGCCGCAACCGCGCTCCCCATGCACGGCGGTCCGATCGGCGACGACGGCGCGCAGTTCTACTTCCGCACCTCGGCCGGGGACCGGTCCGTGCGGTACGGGTCGGTCGGCGACGTCGCCTATGTGGGCGACTGGAACGGCGACGGCGTCGACACCCTCGCCATCCGTCGCGGGACCACCTTCCACGTCACGAACTCGACGACGTCGGGGGTCGCCGAGTACACCGTCAGCTACGGCCGGGCCGGCGACGACTACCTCGTCGGCGACTGGGACGGCGACGGGATCGACACGCTCGCCGTGCATCGCGGCTCGCAGGTGCTCATGTCCAACGACGTGCGCCCGAACCACGCCGACGTCGCCCTGTCCTACGGGCGGGCGAGCGACGACTACCTCGTGGGCGACTGGGACGGCGACGGCGTCGACACCCTCGCGATCCACCGGGGCACCGAGTTCCACCTCCGCAACAGCAACACGTCCGGCTGGGCCGACCAGGTCGTCCACTTCGGCAGCAGGGGCGACACGGCGATCTCCGGCGACTGGGACGGCAACGGCGTCGACTCGATCGGCGTGCACCGCCCGTCGCGCGCGGCCTTCTACCTGCGCAACGCCGTCAGCTCCGGCCCGGCGGACCAGGTGATCCGGTGGGGCCGCTCGACCGACCAGGCCTTCGCGGGCCGGTGGACCGCGGGAGCGGCGGACTCGGTCGGTCTTCAGCGCCCCGCGCCCCGCGCGGCGGCCGCCTCGAGGCCGGCCCCCTCGCCCGCGCCCAGCACGCCCCGCGAGATCGGCCGCACGATGGCCGCCGAGCGCGGCTGGACCGGTTCGCAGTGGACGTGCCTCGACCAGGTCTACACGTACGAGTCCCGGTGGGACCCGCGGGCGTCCAACAGCTACAGCGGCGCGTACGGCATCCCGCAGGCGCTGCCGGGCTCGAAGATGGCCTCGCACGGCGCGGACTGGCGGACCAACCCGGCTACGCAGATCGCCTGGGGCAACGACTACATCGCCGGCCGGTACGGCACCCCGTGCGGCGCGTGGTCGCACATCCAGTCGCGCGGCTGGTACTGAGCTCCGCTCACTCGTCGAGACTGCGGTTGGGAACCGTCGAGAGTGGGCGGTTTCAATCGGTTGTTGCAACGTGCGCCTTGGGAGGGTGTACGGATGGCTGGGAAGAGATTGACACTTGAGGAGCGGGCGAAGATCGAGGCGCTGTTCGGTCAGCGATTGACGTTCCCGCAGATCGCTGAGCGGATCGGTCGTCACCGGACCACGGTGTGGCGCGAGGTCACTCGCAATAACTCCTACCGGGGCGCTCACCTGGACACACCCGGGACGCGTTCCCCGGCGGGACGCCGGCAGGCCAATCCCGCCGGTCGTGGTGGCGCCTACCGGTGGGCGTACTCGTGCCGGAACGCGCAGCGCAGGGCCGACAAGCGGGCCCGCAGGCCCAGGCCCGGCAAGTTGACCGGCGATCGCCGCCGCGGGGTGACCTCGGGTCGCGGCCGGCTATGGCCCCTGGTGCGGGACAAGCTCGAACAGCGGTGGTCTCCGCAGCAGATCGCACACTGGCTTCGTCAGGAGTATCCCGACCGGCCGGAGCGATGGGTGTCCCACGAGACGATCTACCAAGCGATCTACTACCAAGCTCGTGGCGGGCTGCGCAGCGAGATCGCACGCCAGGTCGCACTCCGTACCGGGCGGACCAGGCGGCGCCCCCAGTCCCGCCTCGCGCGGGCGGCACACTCGGGCAAGGCCTGGACCCATGGCCTGAACATCAGCACCCGGCCGGCCGAGGTCGAAGACCGGGCCGTGCCCGGGCACTGGGAAGGTGACCTGATCATCGGTGCGCGTAGCGCGTCGGCGATCATCACCCTGGTCGAGCGTTCCACGCGGTACGTCATGCTCGGCGCTCTACCGGAGAGCAGGGTCTCCGAGCAGGTGATCGACGTGCTGATCGAGACGATGGGCCGCCTGCCGGCCGAGCTGGCCGCGACTCTGACCTGGGATCAGGGCGCTGAGATGGCCAAGCACGCCCACTTCACGCTGGCGACAGACTGCCGGGTCTTCTTCTGCGACCCGCACTCGCCCTGGCAGCGAGGCTCGAACGAGAACACCAACGGCCTGCTGCGGCAGTACTTTCCCCGCTCGAGTACCGACTTCCGCACCTACGCCCAGCGCGACCTCGACGCCGTCGCCCGCGAACTCAACACACGACCACGCATGACACTGGGCTGGCAGACTCCAGCGAAACGACTCAACGACCTACTCGTTGCAACAACCACTTGAAACCGCC
>NZ_JBNDMZ010000023.1:0-16049 GCF_049856295.1 Georgenia sp. Z1344
GGCGGTTTCAAGTGGTTGTTGCAACGAGTAGGTCGTTGAGTCGTTTCGCTGGAGTCTGCCAGCCCAGTGTCATGCGTGGTCGTGTGTTGAGTTCGCGGGCGACGGCGTCGAGGTCGCGCTGGGCGTAGGTGCGGAAGTCGGTACTCGAGCGGGGAAAGTACTGCCGCAGCAGGCCGTTGGTGTTCTCGTTCGAGCCTCGCTGCCAGGGCGAGTGCGGGTCGCAGAAGAAGACCCGGCAGTCTGTCGCCAGCGTGAAGTGGGCGTGCTTGGCCATCTCAGCGCCCTGATCCCAGGTCAGAGTCGCGGCCAGCTCGGCCGGCAGGCGGCCCATCGTCTCGATCAGCACGTCGATCACCTGCTCGGAGACCCTGCTCTCCGGTAGAGCGCCGAGCATGACGTACCGCGTGGAACGCTCGACCAGGGTGATGATCGCCGACGCGCTACGCGCACCGATGATCAGGTCACCTTCCCAGTGCCCGGGCACGGCCCGGTCTTCGACCTCGGCCGGCCGGGTGCTGATGTTCAGGCCATGGGTCCAGGCCTTGCCCGAGTGTGCCGCCCGCGCGAGGCGGGACTGGGGGCGCCGCCTGGTCCGCCCGGTACGGAGTGCGACCTGGCGTGCGATCTCGCTGCGCAGCCCGCCACGAGCTTGGTAGTAGATCGCTTGGTAGATCGTCTCGTGGGACACCCATCGCTCCGGCCGGTCGGGATACTCCTGACGAAGCCAGTGTGCGATCTGCTGCGGAGACCACCGCTGTTCGAGCTTGTCCCGCACCAGGGGCCATAGCCGGCCGCGACCCGAGGTCACCCCGCGGCGGCGATCGCCGGTCAACTTGCCGGGCCTGGGCCTGCGGGCCCGCTTGTCGGCCCTGCGCTGCGCGTTCCGGCACGAGTACGCCCACCGGTAGGCGCCACCACGACCGGCGGGATTGGCCTGCCGGCGTCCCGCCGGGGAACGCGTCCCGGGTGTGTCCAGGTGAGCGCCCCGGTAGGAGTTATTGCGAGTGACCTCGCGCCACACCGTGGTCCGGTGACGACCGATCCGCTCAGCGATCTGCGGGAACGTCAATCGCTGACCGAACAGCGCCTCGATCTTCGCCCGCTCCTCAAGTGTCAATCTCTTCCCAGCCATCCGTACACCCTCCCAAGGCGCACGTTGCAACAACCGATTGAAACCGCCCAGTCTCGGCGTGCACCAACCGCAGTTTCGATGAAAAAGGCACGGCTACCAGCCGCGCGCCTCCCATGAGTCGAGCGCGGGGGCCTCGGCGCCCACCGTGGTCGGCTCGCCGTGCCCGGGCGCGACCGTCCACGCCAGGTCGAGGGTGAGGAGTCGCTTGCGGATCGAGGTGATGATCTGGTCGAAGTCGCTGTAGTCCCAGCGGGTGGCGCCCGGGCCGCCGGGGAAGAGCGTGTCGCCGGTGAGCACGGTGGCGGCGTCGGGCACGAGGAACGAGCAGGCGCCGGGCGTGTGGCCGGGCGTGTGCGCCACGGTGACCTGCGAGCCCGCGACGTCGAGGACCAGGTGGTCGGCGAGGTCGCCTGTGGCCACGTCGGGGTGCGAGCCCTCCCAGAGGAACCGGTCGGCGAGGTGGAGCAGCGGCTCGACACCCCACTCGCGGGCGAGCTCGGGGGCGGGACCGACGTGGTCCCAGTGGCCGTGCGTGAGGACGAGGCCCACCACGCGCCGGTCGCCGACGCAGGCGCGCACGGCGTCGGCGTCGTGGGCGGGGTCGACGACGAGGACCTCGCGCTCGTCACCGACCAGGTAGGTGTTGTTGGGGAAGGCCCCGCCGTCCGGTCCGGTGCCGACGATCTCGTGCCGTTCGACCTGGACGGACATGGCGGGGCCTTCCTTCAACGGTGGTGCGTCAGAGCGAGTCGACGGCGGTGACCGTCACGGGGACGTTGCCCCGGGTGGCCTTGGAGTAGGGGCACAGCTCGTGGGTGCGGTCGACGATGGTCTGCGCCTCGTCGATGCCGAGGCCGGGGATGTGCACCTCGTGGTCGACGGTGAGGGCGAACGACTCGCCCTCGGGGCCGAAGCCGACCTTGGTGCGGACGGTGGCCTCGGAGACGTCGACGTTCTTCTCCTTGCCGGCCAGGCCCAGCGCGCCGGTGAAGCAGGCGCCGTAGCCGAGGGCGAAGAGCTGCTCGGGGTTGGTCCCCTCGCCGGAGCCGCCCATGTCCTTGGGCGAGGTGAAGGTGAGCTCGAGATGGGGGTCCTCGGAGACGCCGGTCCCCGTGCGGCCACCGGTGCTGGTGGCGGTGGCGGTGTACACGATCTTGTCAGGTGTGTTGGCCATGTGAGCCAGCCCATCACCCTTCGTGCGGACCCGCAACAGGTGTCCGGCGCGTCGGGAGCACAATGGGTGATCGTGATGACCATGTCCCGTCCCGACGTGCCCGCCCAGGCGCCGGACCCGGCCCGGATCCGCCGTTGGCGAAACAACCTCGCCGAGGAGCGTGCCGAGGGCGCGACCTACCGGAACCTGGCCGAACGGAAGACCGGCGAGGAGCGCGAGATCCTCCTCGGGCTCGCCGAGGCCGAGAAGCGCCACGAGCAGCACTGGCTCGACCTGCTCGGGCCCCATGCCGAGCGGCCCGGCCGCGCCTCGATGCGCAGCCGCCTGCTCGCGTGGCTCGCGCGCAGCTTCGGGTCGGTGTTCGTCCTCGCCCTCGCCCAGCGCGCTGAGCTGAGGGCGAACTACGACGACGACGCCGACGCGACCGAGCGGATGGCCGCCGACGAGCGCGTCCACGGCGAGGTGGTCCGGGCGCTCGCCGCCCGCGGCCGGGCCCGGATGTCCGGCACGTTCCGGGCCGCGGTGTTCGGCGCCAACGATGGCCTGGTCTCCAACCTCGCGCTCGTCCTCGGGATCGGCGCCACCGGCGTGAGTACCTCCGTGGTGCTCGCGACCGGGATCTCCGGCCTGCTCGCGGGGGCGCTGTCGATGGGCGCCGGCGAGTACGTCTCGGTGCGCAGCCAGCGCGAGCTCCTCGAGTCCTCCACGCCGAGCACCCGCAGCGCCCACGTGGTCCCGGCGCTCGACGTCGACGCCAACGAGCTCTCCCTGCTCTACCGCGCCCGCGGCATGTCCGCCGAGGAGGCCGACGCGCACGCCCGCGCCGTCATCGCCGCCCACGCGCACCAGCCGGCCGCCGGCGCGGCGGAGGACGAGCCCCGGCCGGCCGAGGCCGCCTACGAGGAGGTCGGGACCGCCTGGCAGGCGGCGTCGTCGAGCTTCCTGTTCTTCGCCTCCGGCGCGATCATCCCCGTGCTGCCCTACCTGTTCGGCATGACCGGCCTCGCGGCCGTCGCGGTGGCGAGCGCGCTCGTCGGCGTCGCGCTGCTGATGACCGGCGCCGTGGTCGGCATCCTCTCCGGCTCCGCGCCGCTGCCGCGCGCGCTGCGCCAGCTCGCGATCGGGTACGGGGCGGCCGCGGTGACGTACATCCTCGGCCTGCTCTTCGGCGGCGCCGTAGGCTGAGCGGGCCATGAGGCGCCCCTGCCCGGACGAAGGAGTTCCCGCATGCTCGTGATCGTCGCCCCCGACTCGTTCAAGGAGTCGATCGACGCCGCCGACGCGGCCGCCGCCATGGCCGCCGGGATCCGCGACGCCGTGCCGGACGCCGAGGTGCGCGAGCTGCCGATGTCCGACGGCGGGGAGGGCTTCACCGAGTCCGTCGCCGCCGCGCTCGGGGCCCGCACGATCGACGTCCCCGTGCGCGACGCGCTCGGACGCGAGGCCACCGGGCAGGTCGCGATCGCCGGGCGGCGGGCCGTGCTCGAGGTGGCGACCGCCGTCGGGCTCGGGATGATCGACCCCGGCGAGCGGGACATCATGGGCGCCGACTCCACGGGGGTCGGCGAGCTCGTCCGGGCGGCGCTGGACGAGGGGGCGGGCGAGATCGTCGTGGGCCTCGGCGGCTCCGCGACCAACGACGCCGGCGCCGGCATGCTCCGCGTCCTCGGGGCGCGGTTCCTCGACGAGGCCGGGGCCGAGATCGGCACCACCCCGCGCGAGCTGGCGCGGCTGGCCGAGATCGACCTGTCCGGGCTCGACCCGCGCCTGGCAGACGTCCAGGTGCAGGCCGCGTGCGACGTGAGCAACCCGCTGCTGGGTGAGGCCGGCGCGAGCGCCGTGTTCGGCCCGCAGAAGGGCGCGACGCCGGAGCTGGTTGCCGAGCTCGACGAGATCCTCGCCCGGGTGGCGCGGGTCGCGGGGCACGAGGGCGAGGGCGGGGCTGCGGGCGTGCCCGGCGCCGGTGCCGCCGGAGGGCTGGGCTACGCCCTCATCGGGTTCCTCGGGGCGACGATGCGGCCGGGCGTCGAGCTCGTCGTCGACACCGTCGGGCTCGAGGCCGCCGTGGCCGGGGCGGACCTCGTGCTCACCGGCGAGGGGTCGGTCGACGCGCAGACGCTGTCCGGCAAGACGCCCGCCGGGGTGGCCGCCGTGGCCGCCCGCGCCGGGGTGCCGTGCGTGGTGCTCGCCGGTCGGGTCGCCGACGACGCGAGCGTCCTGCTCGAGCACGGGGTCACCGCGCTCGTGCCGATCGTGCCGGGCGTGACCGACCTGCCGACGGCGCTCGCCGAGGGCGGGGCGAACATCCGCCGTGCGTCGGCGACGGTCACCCGCATCTTCGCGGCGGGTCGCTCAACGACCTGACCGACCAACTCTTCGTCGAGATTGCGGTTGGTGCACGTCGAGATTGCGGTTCGTCGTCGCCGAGATTGCGGTTGGGGCCCCAACCGCAATCTCGATGAAAGGGGCGACTGCGGCTCAGGGGCGAGTCTCGTGTCGAGAGTGCGGTTCAGGGCCGCCCGGACAGGGTCGGCCTACTCGTCGAGGTCGTCCTCATCGTCGTCCCAGTCCCACTCCTCGATGACGACGACCTCCCACTCCTCGTCGTCCTCGTCGGTGTCCCAGTTCGCGCGGGTGACGGCCTCGGCGGCCTGCGTGACGGGGTCGTCCACGAGGACCACGAGCGGCGGGGTCATGAAGGAGGTGGCGATGGCGATGCCGTACCCGTCGGTGCGGCCGGGCGAGACCATCGTCCGGGCGGCGGAGGCGGCCACGTAGTAGGAGAGTGCGTCGGTGTCGATCGTCCAGGCGTTGACGGCGGGGGAGGGTGTCGGGTCGGACGGCATGGGGGTGGATCCGGAGTCGTGCACGGGTCCATCATGCGCACGATCTCCGACAACCGGCGACGTCGTTCCGCCGTGTCGCCGCTCACCGGTGCGAGCGGGCCACCACGGTCACCACAGGTCGAGGTGCACTCGCAGGGCGTCGTCGAGCCTGTTCTCCAGGTCGGCCGGCAGCCTGCCCACGGCCTCCCGGAGCCGGCGCACGTCGATCGACCGCACCTGCTCGGCCTGCGCCTTCGAGTCCTGGCGGAGTCCCGAGCTCCCGGCGGGGACGAGGACCTGGAACGAGTAGACGGCGGCCACGTTGGTCGTCAGCGGGACCACGGTGACGACGCCGTGCCTCCGCTCGACCGCGGCCGACGTCGCGCCGTCATTCCCGACGACGACGACCGGCCGGACCTTGTTCGCCTCCGCGCCCCGCACGGGCTCGAGGTCCGCCAGCCAGATCTCACCGCGCCGCATCGCCGCTCAGACCCTCATCGCTCAGCCCGTCTCCGCTCAGCCCATTCCCGCCGAGCCCGTTCCCACCCAGCCCGTCCGTGGTCGCCCGGTCCCACGCCTCGGACTCGTCGGACGCGTCCCACTGGTCGAAAGCGGCCGCGTACTCGGGCCTGAGCTCCTGCGCGCGCAGCGATCGCACCGCGCGCTGCAGTGCGGCGGAGCGGGACGACAGCCCGGCGCGGGCGGCGTACTCGTCGAGGAAGCGCACGTCGTCGTCGGGGATGCTCACACTGACCTTCATACCCGCGATGCTACTCCGGTAGCACCCCGCGTCGACGGGACACTCGACCCACCACCGGCCGAGCCACCGGCTGACCGCGCACGTCGCACCCCGCCGATAACGTGACGACATGGCCACGATGATTCCCGACGACGTGCGTTTCACGGCCGGTCTCCACGGGGAGGCGACGGTCTGGTCCGCCCTCCGCGAGCAGCTCCCGGAGAACGCCGTGGTCCTCCACTCGACGGCCGTGCGGCAGCAGGGCACCGAGCGCGAGGTCGACCTGCTCGTGCTGTGGCCGGGGGTCGGCGTCATCGTGGTCGAGGTCAAGGGCGGGTGGGTCGAGTACCGCGCCGGCGTGTGGCGCAACGGCCGCGGGCGCAGCGAGGCGCAGCCGATCGAGGACCCGGCCGACCAGGTCAACGACGCCCGGCACCGGCTCGTCGAGTGGCTGCGCGACCGGGGGACCGCGGCGAGGCGGGCGACGCAGGCGCGCTGGGTCAGCGTCGTCGTGCTCCCGGCGGTGGACGTGCCCGCGGACTGGCACCGACCCGGCCTGCCGCGGGAGTGCCTCGTGGGCCGCCAGGACCTTGACCGGCTCGCGGAGCGCCTCGCGGTCGCGGCGAACCTGCACGGTCAGGGCGTGCGCCCCCTGGACGACGACGACACCCACGCCCTCGTCGGCGCGATCGTCCCCGAGCTCGTCCCGGACGAGGTGCAGTTCCAGGTCGCCGACCAGGCCGAGGAGGTCCGACGGCTCACCGCCGAGCAGGAGGACGTGCTCGACGCGATCCGGGAGTTCCCGCGCGCCCGCGTGATCGGCGGGGCGGGCACCGGCAAGACCGTGCTCGCGCTGCGCAAGGCCCGCCAGCTCGCGCACGACGGCGAGCGGGTCGCGCTCATGTGCTACACCGTGGGGCTCGCGAAGTCGTTCGAGCGCGAGGTCGCCACGTGGCCGCGGAAGGACCGGCCGGCCTACGTCGGCACCTTCCACGACCTCGCCCACCGCTGGGGCGGCGCCGAGGGCGACAGCAAGGACCAGTCGTACTGGGAGGAGGCGCTCCCGGAAAGCCTGCGCGCCAACGCCGCGACCCTGCCGCGCGAGGAGCGCTTCGACGTGGCCGTCATCGACGAGGCGCAGGACTTCGGCGACTCGTGGTGGGACGCCGTCACGGCCTGCCTGCGCGACGGCGACGAGGGCGGCCTGTTCGTCTTCCTCGACGACGGCCAGAAGCTGTTCACCCGCCACGGCCGCGACCCCATCGACCTCCCCCCGGTCTCGCTCGTGCGCAACCTGCGCAGCTCGAAGCAGATCGCCCAGCTCGCCGGCGCGTTCGCCACCACGCCGACCAGCCCGAAGGCCCGCGCCCGCCGGCCGGTGCTCCACCTGGACGTCCCCGCCGAGGCTGCCGTGGACGCGGCGGACGACGTGGTCGACGCCCTCATCGCCGACGACGGCGCGGACGGCTTCACCGCCGGCCAGATCGCGCTCCTGACCACCGGGTCGCGCCACCCGATGCAGCCGAGCATCTACGAGGAGGAGGCGCGCGAGGCGTACTGGGAGGAGTTCTTCGACGGCCAGGAGGTCTTCTACGGGACCGTCCAGGGCTTCAAGGGGCTCGAGCGTCCGGCGATCGTCCTGTGCCTCAACGGCGTCCACGAGGCCGCACCGGCGCGGGACCGCATCTACACGGGCATCTCGCGGGCGACGACGCTGCTCGTCGTCGTCGGGCCCCGTGCTCTTCTCGAGGAGACCGGCGGCGAGGCGGCGCGACGCCGGCTCAAGGACGTGCGGCCGTGGACGGTGCCGGGCGACGCTTAGCCGGCGGATCCGAGGACCGGCCGACTACCGGGAACCGGGCCGGCACGGAAGGATCGTGGCCAGCGGGCGACGAGAGGGAGCCCGACGACGAAGGAGCGGCTTGTGGCTGTCGGACGGATCATCGACAACGCGTCGGTCATGGACATGGCCGAGATGGACGAGAAGTGGGGCCGGATCCTCGCGCACGGCGAGAAGTTCGAGCTCGGCTACAAGACCATCCGCGACCGGTTCATGTTCACGAACTACCGCGTGATCCTCATCGACGTGCAGGGCGTGACCGGGTCGAAGGTCGACTACCACTCGGTGCCCTACCGGGCGATCACCCAGTTCTCGCTTGAGACCGCCGGCACCGCGGACCTCGACGGCGAGCTGAAGTTCTGGGTGAGCAGCCAGGCCGACCCGTACGTGCGCAAGCTCGGCCGTGGCGTGGACCTGTTCGTCATCCAGGCGCTGCTCGCGGGGTACATCGCGCACGTGTGACGGGGTGGTGCGGGCCTTGACGGCCCGGTGACCCGGCGGTCCCGGCGACCGTTGCCGCCGGGACCACTCGGGCCACCAGGCTCAGTCGATCGCGATCCGCACGTCGCCGCCCGCGGCATCGACGCCGTCGAGCATCGACGACGGGATGCGGAACGCCCGCCCGGGCGCCGCGGGCCACGCGAGCCGCTTGCGAGCCAACCGGTGCCCACCCTGGGACACCGTGACCACCGGCCGCGGCACGAGCCGGTCCACCCAGCACACGAGCCGGTCCCGGGCCGGGGCCGGCCCGCCAGGGGCCAACCGCGACGGCGACACCCACCTGATGGGGTCGTCCGCCACGAGGCGGACGCTCGCCTCGGGCGCCGGTCGGCCGCCGAAGTGCTCGAGGATCCGCTCAGCGGCGACCGCGCCCTCGATCGCGACGACGTCGGCGGTCTCCACGGGGTGGTTGACGTTCCCGACGGCGAACACGTTCGCCTTCGAGGTCCGCATGGCGGCGTCGACGACGGGGGACCCGCTCGCGGGGTCGAGCTCGACGCCCGCCGAGCGCAGGAGTTCGTGGTCCGGGATCCAGTCGCCCGTGAACACCACGGTGTCGCACTCGAGGACCTTCCGGTCACCGGTGCGGGTGTCCTCGATCTCGACCCCGGTCACGCGGCGGCGACCCTGGATCGACGCCACCCTCGACGTCGTCTCGACCCGGGTGCGGAACGCGACCCGGCCGGGGATTCGGAAGAGCGAGTACGACTCGCCGACCGGGTGCTCGGAGACGAGTGCCTCCGTGCGGCACCCCGACTCCGCGAGGGTCATGACCGCCGACCAGCTGACGAGCTCGGCGCCGACGACGACCGCCCGCGTGCCGACCTTCTGGTGCTGGACGTGGACGAGGTTCTGCAGCTGCCCCGTGGTGAGCACGCCGGCCGGCCGGGTGCCGGGGACGAGCCGCGCGGTGCGGGGGCGCTCGCGGGCGCCGGTGGCGAAGCAGAACACGTCCGGCCGCACGAGAACGCGCCCGAGGGGCGTGGTGACCTCGAGGGTGTCGTCGTCGGCCCATCCGGTGACGGTCCACCCGGTGAGGATCTGGGCGCCCGCCGCGCGGGCGTCCTCGACGAGCGTCGTCGCGTAGGAGGGGCCGGACATGAAGCGCTTCCGGTCCCGGATCCCGTAGCCCGGGTGGTCGGAGTGCCGGGGGATGCCGCCGGCCTGCTGCTCGCGGTCGAGGACCACGACCTGGTCGAGGTGGGGAGCGAGCCCGGCCGCGGCGCTGAGGCCGCCGGGTCCGCCGCCGATCACTGCCACGGTAGGGGTGAGGAGCTCAGGCATCGTCGGCCTCCGTCGTGATCCCGCACGCGTGGTGCTCGACGAAGAGTCGCTGGACCTCGGCGCCGCAGTAGAAGCCCTGGCAGCGCCCGTTCATCGCCCGCGTGCGGCGCCGCAGCCCCTGGAGACTGCACGGCGGGACGGTCGAGGTCATGGCGTCGCGGACCTCTCCGCGTGTCACGCGCTCGCAGAAGCAGACGACCGTGCCGTACTCGGGGTCCTGCTGGATGAGGTCGTCGTCGGCGAAGGGTCGCACCTGGTGCTCCCCGAGCGGCGGCATGACCGGAGGGGCGGGCAGGCCGCTGCGCTCGTCGAGTTCGAGGTCGGCCCCCGCGGCCTCGAGGAGCTCCACCACGTGCTCGGCGACCGCCGGCGCGGAGGTGAGCCCGGTCGACCGGATGGCCGCCGCGACGACGTACCGCTGCTCGGCGTCGACCTCGATGAGGTAGTCGGACTGGTTGTTCGCCGCGCGCAGTCCCGCGTACGAGGCGGTGACCTCCTCGTCCAGGAGCGTGGGCATGATCCGGCGGCCCTTCTCCAGGAGGAACTCGAACCCGTCCTCGCTGGTCGAGGTGTCGGCCTTGTCCTCCATGTCCTCGGCGGTGGGGCCGAGCATGATGTTGCCGAAGATCGTGGGACTGATGAGCACGCCCTTGCCGACCTTCGACGGGGCCGCGAGCACGATCGTGTCGACCAGCGGTGCGGCGAGCTTGTCGTAGACGAGCAGCTCGCCCTTGCGCGGGTGCACCTCGAGCCGGGAGTAGCCGAGCATCTCGTCGACGGCGTCCGCCCCGAGCCCGGCGGCGTTGACGACCCACCGGGCGGTGACGTCGCCTCGGTCGGTGCGGAGCGTCGTCGTGGAGGGGCCGACCTCGACCGACTCGACGCGATGCTCGCGCAGGAAGGTCGCGCCGCGCGTGACCGCCTCGGTGGCGAACGCGAGGGGAACCGACCAGGCGTCGATGACGGCCTCGTCGGGGACGGTGAGCCCGCCGGTGACGCCCGGGCCGAGGTTCGGGAGGCGGGCGTACACCTCGTCGGGACCGATGATCTCCGAGGCGAGGTAGCCGTTGTCCACCGCCTTGGCCTGCAGTCCGGGCAGCGACTCGGCCTGCTCCTCGTCCCACGCCACGAGGATCGCCCCGGTCTTCCGGAGCCCGATGTTCGCCGCCGCGCAGTACTCCGTGAGCAGCTCGTAGCCGCGGGCGACGAGCCGGGCCTCGAGCGTGCCTGGCTTCGCGTCGAAGCCCGTGTGCAGGAGGGCGGTGTTGGCCTTGGTCGTGCCCTCGCCGACGTCGTCCCGGGCGTCGATCATGACGACCGAGCCCGTGGTGCCGGACAGACGGCGGGCGATGGCGGCGCCGACGACGCCGGCGCCGATCACCGCGACGTCGTAGGTGGTCTCGGTCATGTCTCATCCTGTCGAGCGGTGGCCGGGTCCTGGGCGGGGGCGAGGGAGTCGGTGCTCGCGTCGTAGGCCGGGTAGCGCTTGAGCGAGATGGCGTAGGCGAGCGCGGTGGCGGACACCGCGGCGGCGATCTTGCCGACGATCATGGGAGTGATCATGTCGGGTGCGACGCCGGCCGTGAAGCCGAGGTGGTCACCGAGGAGCGCCATCGCCGAGATCGACCACGCCGTGTTGATGAAGATGCCGCGCCGGTCCATCTGGCCCATGAGCTTGAAGGTGGGGATGGCGTTGGCCAGCGACATCACGAGGCCGCCGGAGGCCACGTCGTTGACGCCGAGGAGGCGCCCCATGCTCGACAGGGGCTTGGCCGCGACCTTGGTGACGAGGTACATCAGCGGGAAGGCGCCCATGAGGAACAGGCAGATCTGGGCCACCACGGTGAGGCCGTCCATCACCGGGGCGAGCTCCCACCCGCTCGGCATGATCTGCCAGCCGGTGAGGAACTCGAAGGAGCCGATCGCGAGGGCGACCGAGATGATGGCGACGAGGAACTTGCCGAACAGGAGGAAGCCGCGCGTCATGGCGCCGGGGAACTTCCACAGGCCGAACGCAATGAGCAGCGCCGCGATGACGATGGGCACGAGGTTGCTGAGGATGAGCATGAGGTCGAAGCCGGCGACCAGTCCGCCGACGAGCACGCCGACGGGGATCGTGATGACGCCGACGAGCACGCCGGACGCGAAGTAGGGGCGGTTCTCCTCGGAGACGATGCCGAGGCCGACGGGGATGGTGAAGACGACCGTGCAGCCGAGCATGGCGGCGAGGATCGCGCCGGCGAGCAGGCCCGCCTCCTCTGTCTGGGCCATCTCCATCGAGAGGTGGTAGCCGCCCATGTCGTTGGCGAGCAGGGAGCCGGCGAACATCGCGGGGTCGGCGCCGAGGAGCTCGTAGATCGGCACGACGACGGGGTTGAGGACCTTGGACAGGATCGGGGCCAGGGAGATCATCCCGACCATCGACAGGGCCAGGGGCCCGAACGTGTTGATGCCCTCCTCGAACTGCTCGCCGAGGCCGAAGCGGTTCCCGATCGCCCTGTCGAGGCCGCCGATGACGAGGAAGACGGCCATGATGACGACGATGATCTCGTTGATGCCCATGGTCAGAGTCCCATCGTGGTCTCGACCGCGTTCCGCCACGAGGTGCGGAACTCGGTGACGTCCTCGAGGGTGCGCTCCGGGGTGTAGGTGGCCTCGGGCTCCCAGGAGAAGGGCGCGTCCTCGACCGCCATGTCGGGGTGCAGTGCGAGCCGCATGCAGGCGGCCGTACCGAGGGCGGTGGCATGCGCGGAGGGGTAGGTGTCGACGGGCGCCTGGAGCATGTCGGCCTGCGACTGCATGAGGCGCACGGACTTCGTCAGTCCGCCGTCGACGCGGAGCCGGGTGAGCGGCTGACCGAGCTCGGGGAGCGTGAGGTCGGCGAGCTCGGCGATCTGCGCGGCGATGCCGTCGAGGACGGCGCGGACGATCTGGGGCTTCCCGGTGGAGAGCGTCATACCGACGACGAACGCCCCCGCCTCCGGCTTCCACCACGGTGCAGCGAGGCCGGCGAAGCTGGGCGCGCAGAGGACGCCGCCGGTGTCGTCGGCGGCGATCTCGTCCATCTCGGCGGGGCCGGTGATGATGCCGAGCTCCTGCATCCAACGCACGGCGGAGGCGGCCGTGTAGACCTGGCCGTCCGAGCAGTAGGAGGTGCGGCCGCGGAGGCGCCACGCGACGGAGGTGGTGAGGCCGTTGTCGAATCGTGGGGCGGTCTCACCCATGTTGACGAGGATGAACGCGCCGGTGCCGTACGTGCACTTGGCCTGCCCGCGCTCGAGGCAGCCCTCGGCGAACAGCGCGGCCTGCTGGTCGACGATGAGACCGCCGACGGGCACCTCGGCGCCGAAGACGGAGGTGGTGCCGACGATCTCGTCGCAGGCGACGATCCGGGGGAGCTTCTCGTCGGACAGGTCGAAGAGGTCGACGAGGTGGGGGTCCCACTCGCCGGAGTCGACGTCGACGAGCAGGGAGCGCGACGCGGTGGAGACGTCGGTGACGAACTCGCCGGTGAGGCGATGGAGCATCCACGTGTCGGTCGTGGTGACGACGCCCTCGCGGGTGAGGTTCTCGCGCAGCCACGTGAGCTTGGGGGCGGTGAAGTAGCAGTCGAGGACGAGCCCGGTGCGTCGGTGGACGTCCTCGGAGTGCTCGCGCAGGCGCTCGACGACGGACTCGGCGCGGCGGTCCTGCCAGACGATGCAGGTGGTGAGCGGGTCACCGGTCTCGGGGTCCCAGGCGAGGACGGTCTCGCCCTGGTTGGCCAGCGAGACGCCGTCGATCGGGCGGCCCGCCTCCTCGACGGCCTGCTTCCCGGCGTCGACGACGGAGGCGTAGAGCTCCTCCGGGTCCTGCTCGACGGCGCCACCGGGGAGGTACTGCGGATGGATCGGGATCTCGACGACGGCGTGGATGCCGTCGGCGTCGACGACGATCGCCTTCGATCCTGAGGTGCCCTGGTCCAGAGCGAGAATTGCCACAATGCAACCCTTCGTGTCGTTGCGGTCCGGACGATGGTGTCCGGTTCGTCCCGTGCGCCCGAGATCGGGCACTGCGGAGAGCCTGGGCCGGTGTGGACTTGCGGGCAACCTGTGTGGAATGTTGTGGAGTGTCGGGCGTGGCCCGGTCCTGAGCCGAGGAGGTGGGCGTGCTCGTCCAGCAGAGGTACCGCCACATCGTGCGGGCACTGCAGTCGCAAGCGTCCGTCTCGACGATTGACCTCTCGCGGGCCCTGCGGGTGTCGGTGGAAACGGTTCGGAGGGACCTCGTCCATCTCGAGCGTGAGGGGTTGCTCAGGCGCGTCTACGGCGGCGCCGTCTCGGTGACACGGCAGCGCAGCAGCGAGCCGTCGTTCGACCGGCGCAGCGGGATCCGGGAGAAGGAGAAGCGCGTCGTGGGTGAGCTGGTGCGGTCGCTCGTGCGGCCGGGGCAGTCAATCTTCCTCGACGTCGGAACCACCGGTCAGGCGGCCGCCGCTGCCCTGGCACCGTCGTTCGAGGGCACGATTGTCACCCACTCGCTGCTCGTTGCGAACGAGATTGGACGCGGTGCCGGCGCCGAGCTCGTGCTCGCCCCGGGCCGATTGAGGCGGGGGGAGTGGTCGGTGTCCGGGACGGCGACGCACTCGTTCATCCGGCAGATGCACTTCGACGTCGCGCTCCTCAGCTGCGGGGGCGTGGACGCGGCGGCCGGCCCCACGGACTTCGACTTCGACGACGTGGAAGTCAAGCGCACGGTGGCGCGCCACAGTGAGCGGTCCTACATACTCGCGGACTCCTCGAAGCACGGCGTGGTGGGGCGGTACGTCATCGGCGAGTGGTTCGACGTCAACGGACTGGTGACCGATGCGGCGCCGCCCGAGGGACTGGCGGTGGCGGTGCGTGCGGGTGGCGGTGAGGTGATCCGGCCGGGTGCGGCGGGAGCGCCGGAGCAGGCTCGGCCGACATGAGTGCCAATGGAGAGCGCTGTATATGAGGAGCAACTGGTCAGCGTGGAGGTGACGAGTTAGCTCGCCGCGACAGTGGTCGAGGAGAACATGTCGGCTGGCATCGGGGTCTCGAGTTGCCAGGTGAATGCGATCGGACGCTCACCGGAATGGGAGACATAGGGGCTCTTCCGGATTGAGGGTGTAGACGGCCTGGCGCGGTGGTGAGCGAGGTGCCGGCGTGTCAGCGTCCAGATAGGGGTCGAGGTCTTCCGATGATGGGGGTTCTCACGCCACCCACCGGGAAGACCTCGACGTGCCTGACGCTACCTTCGCCCGCCCTGATCTGACCACGTTCGCTCGTCTGGACGAGCTCGGCTTGGAGGTCGTCGGCCAGCGCATCGAGCCTGGTCGGGCGGTCCTGGCCTGCAGGGTCGTCGAACCGGACAGCTGGTGCCGGCGGTGCGGGTGCGAGGGCGTCGCGCGGGACACCGTCACGCGCGAGCTCGCTCACGAGCCTTTGGGGTGGCGTCCCACGACGCTGGAGGTGAGGGTGCGTCGGTACCGGTGCACGGGCTGCGGGCACGTGTGGCGTCAGGACACGACCGCCGCGGCCGAGCCGCGCGCTCGGCTCTCCCGCCGCGGGTTGCGGTGGGCGCTGGAAGGGATCGTGTGCCAGCACTTGAGTGTCGCTCGTGTCGCCGAGGGGCTGGGGGTCTCGTGGAACACCGCCAACGCCGCGGTCCTGACCGAAGGACGCCGCGTCCTCATCGATGATCCGACCCGGTTCGACGGCGTCAGCGCCATCGGTGTCGACGAGCATGTCTGGCGCCACACCCGCCGCGGCGACAGGTTCGTGACCGTGATCATCGACCTCACCGCTGTTCGCGAGGGGACCGGCCCGTCCCGGCTGCTGGACATGGTCGAGGGCCGCTCGAAACACGCCTTCAAGCAGTGGCTCGCGGGCCGGCCGCAGGACTGGCGCGACGGGGTCGAGATCGTCGCGATGGACGGCTTCACCGGGTTCAAGACCGCCGCCGCCGAAGAGCTGCCCGACGCGGTCGCCATCATGGATCCTTTTCACGTGGTCCGCCTCGCTGGCGACGCGCTCGATGACTGCCGGCGCCGTGTCCAGCAGGACACCTGCGGGCACCGGGGCCGCAAGGGCGATCCGCTCTACGCCGCCCGCCGGACCCTGCACACCGGCGCCGACCTGCTCACCGAGAAGCAGTCCCAGCGCCTGGAGGGCCTGTTCGACGGCGACACCCACGTAGCGGTCGAGGCCGCCTGGGCCGTCTACCAGCGCATGATCGCCGCCTACCGCGTCCCCGACCGCGCACATGGTCGCCAGCTCATGGCCCAGCTCATCGCCTCCGTCAGCTCCACCGTGCCAGCCGCCCTGACCGAGCTGCGCAAGCTGGGCAGGACCCTGAAGCGCCGCGCCGCCGACGTGCTCGCCTACTTCGACCGGCCCGGCACGTCCAACGGCCCCACCGAGGCCATGAACGGCAGGCTCGAGCACCTGCGCGGCTCGGCCCTCGGCTTCCGCAACCTGACCAATTACATCGCCCGATCACTACTCGAGACGGGCGGATTCCGACCCCAACTACACCCTCGAATGTGAAGAGCC
>NZ_JBNDMZ010000024.1:0-12121 GCF_049856295.1 Georgenia sp. Z1344
GGAGGCTCCGACGGATTGTAAGCATCCGGTTTCAGGTACTATTTCACTCCCCTCCCGGGGTACTTTTCACCTTTCCCTCACGGTACTAGTCCGCTATCGGTCACCAGGTAGTATTTAGGCTTAGCAAGTGGTCTTGCCAGATTCACACCGGATTTCACGGGCCCGGTGCTACTCGGGAACACACCCACACCACACACGCCACGGTACGCCTACAGGGGTCTCACCCTCTACGCCAGGCCTTCCCAGACCTTTCAGCTCCCATAGCACTGCACAGTGCTCCTTCCGGCAGGAAGGAACGGACATGCCCCACAACCCCGCACGCACAACGCCTGCCGGCTATCACGCACGCACGGTTTAGCCTCATCCGCTTTCGCTCGCCACTACTCACGGAATATCTCTTCCTGCGGGTACTGAGATGTTTCACTTCCCCGCGTTCCCTCACACGCCCTATACATTCAGGCGCGCGTGACCACCCATGACGGTGGCCGGGTTCCCCCATTCGGACATCCACGGATCACAGCTCGTTTGCCAGCTCCCCGCGGCTTATCGCAGGCTACAACGTCCTTCATCGGCTCCTGGTGCCAAGGCATCCACCGAATGCTCTTAAAAACTTCCAACCACCACCACACAACCCACATGCGGCAGCTAGTTAAGGAACACAACACTCAACAAAACATACAAAGATGCTCGCGTCCACTGTACAGTTCTCAAACAACCCACCCACACCCACACCCCCACCACCTCAACAGGCAGTGGCTCGGTGAGCAGAGCACCAGAAACAACCAACCCCACAGATCAACCCACCACAAGGGCAGGCGACCCGAATTACGGGGTGAGTGGTCTCAGGACCCAACAGCGCGTGACCATCAAAGATGTTCCACCCATGAGCACCACCCACACCCCCAACAACCGTTGGGCGGACCCGGCCGGCACACTCGGCCAACCAGACAACCCCCAGCGGCAGCTCTCAGGCCACGCACCGGCCCAGGGCCGGACACGAAGCACACGAGCCCCGCGATGCAGGGGTTTGTGGGTGCCAGATGCTCCTTAGAAAGGAGGTGATCCAGCCGCACCTTCCGGTACGGCTACCTTGTTACGACTTCGTCCCAATCGCCAGTCCCACCTTCGACAGCTCCCTCCACAAGGGTTGGGCCACCGGCTTCGGGTGTTACCGACTTTCGTGACGTGACGGGCGGTGTGTACAAGGCCCGGGAACGTATTCACCGCAGCGTTGCTGATCTGCGATTACTAGCGACTCCGACTTCATGGGGTCGAGTTGCAGACCCCAATCCGAACTGAGACCGGCTTTCTGGGATTCGCTCCACCTCGCGGTATCGCAGCCCTTTGTACCGGCCATTGTAGCATGCTTGAAGCCCAAGACATAAGGGGCATGATGATTTGACGTCATCCCCACCTTCCTCCGAGTTGACCCCGGCAGTCTCCCATGAGTCCCCACCACTACGTGCTGGCAACACAGGACAAGGGTTGCGCTCGTTGCGGGACTTAACCCAACATCTCACGACACGAGCTGACGACAACCATGCACCACCTGTATACCAGCCTTACGGGGCACCTATCTCTAGATGTTTCCGGTATATGTCAAGCCTTGGTAAGGTTCTTCGCGTTGCATCGAATTAATCAGCATGCTCCGCCGCTTGTGCGGGCCCCCGTCAATTCCTTTGAGTTTTAGCCTTGCGACCGTACTCCCCAGGCGGGGCACTTAGTGCGTTAGCTACGGCGCGGACCCCGTGGAAACAGGCCCCACACCTAGTGCCCAACGTTTACGGCATGGACTACCAGGGTATCTAATCCTGTTCGCTACCCATGCTTTCGCTCCTCAGCGTCAGTAATGGCCCAGAGACCCGCCTTCGCCACCGGTGTTCCTCCTGATATCTGCGCATTTTACCGCTACACCAGGAATTCCAGTCTCCCCTACCACACTCTAGTCTGCCCGTACCCACTGCAGGCGCGGGGTTGAGCCCCGCGTTTTCACAGCAGACGCGACAAACCGCCTACGAGCTCTTTACGCCCAATAATTCCGGACAACGCTTGCGCCCTACGTATTACCGCGGCTGCTGGCACGTAGTTAGCCGGCGCTTCTTCTGCAGGTACCGTCACTTTCGCTTCTTCCCTGCTGAAAGAGGTTTACAACCCGAAGGCCGTCATCCCTCACGCGGCGTCGCTGCATCAGGCTTTCGCCCATTGTGCAATATTCCCCACTGCTGCCTCCCGTAGGAGTCTGGGCCGTGTCTCAGTCCCAGTGTGGCCGGTCACCCTCTCAGGCCGGCTACCCGTCGACGCCTTGGTAGGCCATTACCCCACCAACAAGCTGATAGGCCGCGAGCCCATCCCTCACCGATAAATCTTTCCACCCCCACCCATGCGAGCAGGAGTCATATCCGGTATTAGCCCCGATTTCCCGAGGTTATCCCGAAGTGAAGGGCAGGTTGCTCACGTGTTACTCACCCGTTCGCCACTGATCCACCCAGCAAGCTGAGCTTCACCGTTCGACTTGCATGTGTTAAGCACGCCGCCAGCGTTCGTCCTGAGCCAGGATCAAACTCTCCGTAAAAGTATCGCACCCACGCCAACCACTAAGGGCCGGACACGGGCGACTATCCATACGAAGACCAACCCAACCCCCACAACGAGAGCCCGGCGATCCCAACCAACCCCACCAACCCCAAGGAAAAGGAGCCAGCAGAGCCAAAAAAACAAACAACAACATGAGAACACCACCCACCCGGCCCACCGATCGGCAGACCAGACACGATGACGCCCCCACATACATGGCATCAAAAACAATCACGCACTGTTGAGTTCTCAAACAACCCACCCACAACACACCAACCCAGAACCTCTAGTTCCAAGCCAGCCACATCAGGGCAACTTGACTATCTTAACCATCTGTTTCTCGGCTGTCAACCTGCTCGTTACGAGCTGGTCTTGGTCGATCTTCAGGATGGCACCGACGCGCACTGACCATTGGCCGGTAGTTGTCGGTGGGCCTTCGGGACCGGCCACCAGCTGGTGTCCGTCTCTCCCGTGCGGGCCTCGTAGAGATTAGGCCGGGCCGATCCCGATGGGCAAGCCGGTGCGCCGTGCGCTCCGTCACAGGGCCGATTTCTCCCGGGGTTGCAACGATTGCTGCCTCGACCTCGGCGCTGACCGGTAGAGATCCTCCCGTCTCGGTCCCGCCCGCAGAGACTCGCCGCGTGGCTGCTCCCCGAGCTACTCCCCGGTGTCGCCATCGATCGCCTCGCGCAGGAGGTCGGCGTGCCCCGCGTGCCGCGCGTACTCCTCGATGAGATGGGTGAGCACCCAGCGGAGAGTCGGCGCCGGTTCGTCTCCGTACACGTTGTGGCGCATCGGTGTCGCCATCGGGTCCGAGCTCTCGGCCGACGTGGGTCCGGCCTCGGAAGCCGGCCCTGTCGTCGACGGTCCGTCCCCCGTCGAGACCTCGTCCCGCGTCGGCACCCGCTCCCCCGCGAGAACGGCATCGACCGACCGGCGGGACCGGTCGACGGCCGCGAGCCACTCGGCCCGCAGGTCGGCACGGGCGCGCCCCTTCGCCGCGTGCCAGTCCCGATCGGGATCGGCGTCCCACTCCTCGTCGGTGGCGGACGTCGGGACGGGCTCTCCCCGCATGCCGTGCGTCAGCCAGAAGTCCTCGACGAAGGCCAGGTGGAGCAGCATCCCGCCGAGCGTCATGGTCGACGGAGCGTGTGTCGCCCCCAGCTGCTCCGGCGACAGCCCCCGGGTCTTCCAGTCGATCGTTCCGCGCAGGTAGTCGAGGAAGCCAAGGAGCGTCCCTGACTCACCGAGCCCGGTCGGCGGCTCGGGTCGCCCGTCCTCGTCGAGCGGCGCGACGTCCGGGTCCACGCCTCCCCAGACCGCGCGGGCACGGGCACCGTTCGTCATGCCCGCACCGTACGCGTGGCCACCAGGACGAAGTGCCTACGGAAAATTGGGACTTACTGCCCAGGACGGACGCTTCCCGGCGGGGAACCATATGCATGTACCCACCCCGCAGCGGTCCACCCGCTGCTCCGAGACAAGGAGCTCGACATGGCCACCACCACCGCCGGCACGCGGACCGCCACCGTCTACCAGGACGACATCATCAAGAGCTCGTCCGCCCGCATCTTCCTCGGGCTGTCCCGCATCGGGATCGGCCTGTACTTCCTCTGGGCATTCCTCGACAAGACGTTCGGCCTGGGGTTCGCCACGCAGTCCGAGAACGCCTGGATCAACGGCGGCACCCCCGCCCAGGGCTACATCAACGGCGTGGCCGTCAACGGCCCCCTCGGCGGCTTCTTCGAGCTGTTCGCCAACCCGTTCGGCGACATCCTGTTCATGGCCGGCCTCCTCGGCCTCGGCGTCGCCCTCGTCAGCGGCGCTGGCCTGAAGATCGCCGCCGTCTCCGGCGCGCTCCTCCTGCTGTTCATGTACCTCGCGCAGCCGCCGTTCGCGGTCGACGCCTCGTCGAACCCCATCCTCGACAGCCACGTCCTCGAGGGCTTCCTCGTGGTCATCCCCGCGCTCACCCTGGCGGGCGACACGATCGGCATCGGCAAGTGGTGGGGCGGCATCGTCGGTAACAGCTGGCTGCGCTGACCGCCTCCCCCGCCGGACCCGCTCCGCACGCACGAAGGGCCCGCCTCCCCCTGGGGAGGCGGGCCCTTCGTCGTCGTCCTTCGGGAGAGGTCACCGCGTCTCGCACGGTGATCTCGTCCGGCGGGCCGGTCCGGCCCGTGAGCCGACCAACCGCTCAGGTCACCTCAGGACGCGAGGCGCCGCTTCGGCGTCGGGCGGGGTCAGATGACCTCGGCCCACGGCTCGCGAGCGCCCTCGGAACCGACCGACGACACCGGCTTCCCGGTGGCGCCCGCCTCGAGCTGCGCCGTCGCGTAGGCCTGCACCTGGCTGGACACGGCCTCGGCCACCCGCGGGTCGAAGACGCCCGGGATGATGAACGACGCGTTGAGCTCCTGAGCCCCCACGACGTCGGCGATCGCCACGGCCGCGACACGCAGCATCTCGCCGTCGATGTGGCTCGCTCCCGCGTCGAGGAGGCCGCGGAACAGGCCCGGGAAGGCCAGCACGTTGTTGATCTGGTTCGGGTAGTCGCTGCGACCGGTCGCGACGACGGCCGCGGTACGGGCGGCCTCCTCCGGGTCCACCTCCGGGTCCGGGTTCGCGAGCGCAAAGACGATCGCGCCGTCGGCCATCGTGGCGATGTCGTCGCCGTCGAGGATCCCCGCCGACGAGACGCCGATGAAGACGTCGGTGCCCGCGAGCCCGTCCTTGAGCGAGCCGTCGAACCCGTCCGGGTTCGTGTTCTCGGCGATCCACTGCCGCTGCGCGCTCGCCTCCTGCTTGCCGGCGTGGAGGGACCCCTCGCGGCCGTAGGCCACGATGTGGCTCGCCCCCTGCGCGGCCAGCAGCTGGATGATCGCGTGGCCCGCGGCGCCGACGCCGGAGATCGCGATCTTCACGTCCTCGAGCTTCTTGTCCACCACGCGCAGCGCGTTGATGAGCGCGGCGAGGACCACGACGGCGGTGCCGTGCTGGTCGTCGTGGAAGACCGGGATGTCGAGCTCGTCGCGCAGGCGGGCCTCGATCTCGAAGCAGCGGGGCGCCGAGATGTCCTCGAGGTTGATGCCGCCGTAGGCCGGTGCGATCGCCTTGACGATCGAGATGATCTCCTCGGTGTCCTTCGTGTCGAGCGCGACGGGCCACGCGTCGACGTTGGCGAACTCCTTGAACAGCGCCGCCTTGCCCTCCATCACGGGCAGCGAGGCCTCGGGGCCGATGTCGCCGAGCCCGAGGACCGCCGTCCCGTCGGTGACGACAGCGACCGTGTTGCGCTTGATCGTCAGGCGGCGCGCGTCCTCCTTGTTGGCGGCGATCGCCTTGCAGACGCGGGCGACGCCCGGGGTGTAGGCGCGCGAGAGGTCACGACGCGTGCGCAGCGGGACCTTCGAGGTCACCTCGATCTTGCCGCCGATGTGCAGCAGGAACGTCGAGTCCGACACCTTGGACACGCTCGCGCCGTCGACGGACTCGATCGCGGCGCGGACCCGCTCGAGGTGCTCGCCGTCGATCGTGTCCGCGGTGATGTCGACCGTGATGCCGTCGGCGCTCGAGTGGACGACGTCGACGCCCATCACGGTGCCCCCCGCCGAGGCCACGGCACTCACGACCTCCGCGGTCGCCTGCGGCGAGGTGCCGACCAGCACTCGCAGGGTCGTGGTGTAGGACGGACTGGGCACTGCCATAGGGACCTCCGTGGTCAGAGAATGCGGGTGCTACGTGGGTCAGTCTGCCGCAGGGACGACAGATCCGGTGTCGATCAGGCCTGGACGCGCTCGAGGACGAGCTCCTTGACCCGCGCGGCGTCCGCCTGGCCGCGGGTGGCCTTCATGACCGCGCCGATGACGGCGCCGATCGGCCCGAGGTTGCCGGAGCGGATCTTCTCGGCGATGTCCGGCTGCGCGGCCAACGTCTCGTCGATGACGGCGAGCAGCGGGCCGTCGTCGGAGACGACCGCGAGACCGCGGGCCTCGACGACCTCGGTCGGCGAGCCCTCTCCGGCCAGCACGCCCTCGAGCGCCTGGCGGGCGAGCTTGTCGTTGACCCGACCGGAGTCGACGAGCCCCTGGAGCTCGGCGACCTGCTCCGGCGTCACGCCCACGGAGTCGAGCTCGACGCCGCGCGAGTTCGCGACGCGGGCGAGCTCGCCCATCCACCACTTGCGGGCGGCCGCGGGCGTGGCGCCGGCGGTGACGGTGGACTCGATGAGGTCGAGCGCGCCGGCGTTGACCGCGTCGCGCATCTCCGGCTCCGAGAAGCCCCACTCCCCGATGAGCCGACGACGACGAACGGCCGGCAGCTCCGGGAGGGCCGCCCGGAGCTCCTCGACCCACTCGCGCGACGGCGCGACGGGCACGAGGTCGGGCTCGGGGAAGTAGCGGTAGTCCTCGGCGTCGGACTTCACGCGGCCCGGCGAGGTGGTGCCGGTGTCCTCGTGCCAGTGCCGCGTCTCCTGGGTGACGGTGCCGCCCGCGGCGAGGACCGCCGCCTGGCGCTGGATCTCGTGGCGCACGGCCCGCTCGATCGACCGGAAGGAGTTGACGTTCTTCGTCTCGGTGCGCGTGCCCAGCGGCGCGTCCGGGGACTCGCGCAGGGAGACGTTGACGTCGGCGCGGACGTTGCCGCGCTCCATCCGCGCCTCGGAGACGCCGAGGGCCCGGAAGATGTCCCGGAGCGACTGGACGTAGGCCCGCGCGACCTCGGGAGCCCGTGCGCCGGTGCCGACGACCGGCCGCGAGACGATCTCGACGAGCGGCACGCCGGCGCGGTTGTAGTCCACGAGCGAGTACTCCGCGCCCTGGATGCGTCCGGTCGACCCTCCGACGTGGGTGTTCTTGCCCGCGTCCTCCTCCATGTGCGCCCGCTCGATGGGGACGACGACCTCGGTGCCGTCCTCGAGCTCGACGGCGAGCTCGCCGTCGTACGCGATCGGCTCGTCCGACTGGGAGGTCTGGAAGTTCTTCGCGAGGTCCGGGTAGAAGTAGTTCTTCCGGGCGAAGCGGCACGACTCCGCGATCTCGCAGCCGAGCGCGAGGCCGATCGTCACGGCGTACCGCACGGCCGTCCCGTTGACCGCCGGCAGTGCACCGGGCAGGCCGAGCGAGACGGGCGTGACGTGCGTGTTGGGCGCGCCGCCGAACTCGTTGAGCGCGCCGTCGAACATCTTGGTCCGGGTGCCCAGCTCGACGTGGACCTCGAGCCCGATGACCGGGTCGAAGCGGCGGATCGCCTCGTCGTAGTCCATGAGGGTGTCGGTCATCGCTGCGCCTCCGTCGGCTCGGTCTCGCCGGTCGTCCCGGTCAGCTCCGGGGCGCGGTCGAGCAGCGACCCGCCCCACCCGCTCGTCAGTGCCCGCTCGAGGGCGCCGCCGGCGCGGTACAGGAGGGCGTCCTGCCGGGCCGGGGCGATGATCTGGAGGCCCACCGGCAGTCCGTCGTCGTCGGACAGTCCCGACGGGAGCGACATCGCGGGCACGCCGGCGAGGTTGGCCGGGATCGTCGCGATGTCGTTGAGATACATCGCCAGGGGGTCGTCGATCTTCTCGCCGATGGGGAAGGCGGTGGTCGGCGCCGTCGGGGAGACGAGGACGTCGACCTGCTCGAACGCGGCCGCGAAGTCGCGCTGGACCACGGTGCGGACCTGCTGCGCGGCCCGGTAGTAGGCGTCGTGGAAGCCTGCGGACAGGGCGTGGGTGCCGAGGATGATCCGGCGCTTGACCTCGTCGCCGAACCCGGCGCCACGGGTCGCCGCCATCACGCGCTCGGCCGTGGCCGGGCCCTCGGCGGGCTCGACGCGCAGGCCGAAGCGCATGCCGTCGAACCGGGCGAGGTTCGAGGACGCCTCCGCGGGCAGGATGAGGTAGTAGGCCGCGAGCGCGTGCTCGAACGACGGCGCCGAGACCTCGTGGATCTCGGCCCCGCCCGCCTCGAGGACCGCGAGCGCCGCGTCGAAGGACGCCTTGACCCCGGACTGGTAGCCCTCGCCGCCGAGCTCACGCACGACGCCGACGCGCAGGCCCTCGAGCTCACCCGTGCGGGCGGCCTCGACGAGACCCGCCACCGGGTCCGTGAGCGAGGTGGCGTCCAGCGGGTCGTGGCCGCCGACGGTCTCGTGCAGGAGCGCGGCGTCGAGAACCGTGCGTGCCACCGGGCCGATCTGGTCGAGCGAGGAGGCCAGCGCGACCGCGCCGTACCGCGAGACGCCGCCGTACGTGGGCTTGACGCCGACGCTGCCGGTCACCGCCGCGGGCTGGCGGATCGAGCCGCCCGTGTCGGAGCCGAGCGCGATCGGCGCCTGGAACGAGGACACCGCCGCGGCCGAACCACCGCCCGAGCCGCCGGGGATGCGGGTGAGGTCCCACGGGTTACGGGTGGGTCCGAACGCCGAGTGCTCGGTGGACGAGCCCATCGCGAACTCGTCGAGGTTCGTCTTGCCGAGGATCGGGAGGCCGGCCGCGCGCAGGCGCGTGACGACGGTGGCGTCGTAGGGCGGGACCCAGCCCTCGAGCATCTTCGAGCCGGCAGTCGTGACCTGGCCGTGGGTGACGATGTTGTCCTTGACCGCGATCGGCACGCCGGTCAGCGGGGCGAGGTCGTCGCCGGCGGCGCGGCGAGCGTCGGCGTCGCGCGCGGAGGCCAGCGCCTTCTCGGCGGAGACGTCGAGGTAGGCGTGGACGGAGGCGTCGACGGCGGCGGTGCGCCCGAGGTGGGCCTCGGTCAGCTCGACGGAGCTCACCTCGCCGGCGGCGAGGGCGGCCGCCTGCTCGGCGGCGGACATGCGGGTCAGGTCGCTCATGCTTCCTCCCCCAGGATCTGCGGCACGAGGAACTGGTCGTCCTCGGAGGCGGGCGCGGCGGCGAGGACCTCGCCGAGGTCGAGACCCTGGGTGGGCTCGTCCTCGCGGAACACGTTGACGAGCGGCAGCGGGTGCGAGGTCGGCGGCACGTCCGGCGTGGCGATCTCGGAGACGCTCTCCACGGCCTGGGTGATGACCTCGAGCTCGCCGGCGAGACGCTCGATCTCGTCCGGGGTCAGCTCGATACGGGCGAGCGCCGCGACGCGCGCGACCTCGGCTGAGTCGAAAGAGGGCATGCCCGGAGTCTAGGTGTTCCGGGAGGGCGGGCGGCCCGGTCGTCCGGGTGGGCGGGCGGCGGCCCGGTGCCCGGGAGGCCCGGTCGTCCGGGCGGTCGGCCCGGTCGTCCGGCGGCCCGCCTACGCTGGCGACCATGCCGCGCACCGCCCTCGCCGCCCTCACCGGGACCGCCGTCCGCATCGCCGCCGCGACCGCCGCCGTCCAGCTGACCGCGGCGGGCGGCATCATGGCCGTCGACCACCTGCGCAAGCTGCGCGAGCCGCTCTCGGGAGAGTTCCCGGCCACCGAGCCCGTCGACCTCGACGTCCACGGCTCGCAGATGAAGGTCTTCACCTACGGCCAGGACCTCTACGACGACATGCTTGCCGAGATCGAGGGCGCCACCGAGTCGATCTTCTTCGAGACGTTCATCTGGAAGCGCGACGATACGGGGAAGCGGTTCAAGGAGGCGCTCGAGGCGGCGGCGCGGCGCGGCGTGGACGTCTACGTCGTCTTCGACTCGTGGGGGAACCTCAACCAGGGCCTGCACTTCTACCGGTTCGCCGACCTCCCCCACCTGCACGTGCGGCGGTTCCCACTCATTCGCCCCGGCCTGCTCATCGGGAACCTCCGCCAGACCGGGCGGGACCACCGCAAGCTCCTCGTCGTCGACGAGTCCACGGGGTACATCGGTGGGTACAACATCGGCGACCTGTACGCGACGACCTGGCGCGACACCCACCTGCGTGTGCGAGGGCCGGCGGTGTGGGAGCTGACCAACGCGTTCGTCGACTTCTGGAACGACCACCGCACGAAGAAGCAGCCCGAGCTCCCCGACCCCGGCGCCCGCGAGTGGCTCGCCCAGATCGAGGGCCGGTCGAACACCCCGCACCGGATGCTGTTCCCCGTGCGCGGCATGTACCTCGACGCGCTCGACCGCGCCGTGGAGTCCGTCGACATCACGATGGCCTACTTCATCCCCGACCGGGAGATCCTGCGGGCGCTGACCGCCGCCGCGCGTCGGGGGGTGCGGGTCCGCGTCATCATCCCGCACCGCACCAACCACGTCCTCGCCGACTGGGTCTCGCGCCCCTACTACGACGACCTCCTCGAGGCCGGGGTCGAGCTGTGGCTGTTCAAGGACGCGATGGTGCACGCGAAGACGATGTCCGTCGACGGCCGGTGGACGACGATCGGGACCGCGAACATCGACCGGATGTCGCTCCAGGGCAACTTCGAGGTCAACCTCGAGATCCACGACGACGGGCTCGCCGAGCACATGGAGCGCGTGTTCGCGACCGACCTGACGAACTCGATGCCGCTCACCCTCGAGGAGTGGCGGGCACGCGACTGGTGGCGTCGCCCGTTGGAGCGCATCGTCCGCCCCCTGGGCCCCCTGCTCTGACCCCTCCTTCGTCGAGATTGATCCTTCTATGTTTCGTCAAGCGGCCATGGTGGGTTCGGGGGTGCTGTTGAGGGTGCGGTAGATGCGGCGGGCGAGGTAGCGCTTGAGGCAGCGGCGGATCTCGGCCTTGGTGCGGTGCTCGCCGGCGCGGCGTTCGACGTAGGCGCGGGTCTCGGGGTCGTGACTCATCCGGGTCACGACCGCGGTATGCAGGACGCGGTTGAGTTGCCGGTCGCCCCCGCGGTTGAGGCGGTGTCGCACGGTGTTGCCCGAGGAGGCCGGGATCGGGCTGACCCCGGCCAGGGCCGCGAACGCGGCCTCGGAACGCAACCGGCCCGGGTGGGAGAACACGGTCAGTGACACGGCCGCGGTGATCGGCCCGACACCATGCATCTCGAGCAGCGGCGCGGCCAGGCTGGACTTGACCAGAACGGTGATGCGCTTCTTGTTCGTGGCGAGCTCGACGTCCAGGGCCAGGATCTGGGCGGCCAGGCGGACGGCCTCGCTGCGGGCGGTCGCGGTGGCGATGTCCTCATCGCGCTCGCGCCACCGGCTGATCATGGCGATCACCTTCTTGCCCGGGGCCCGGCGCGCATCGATACCCAGGTCGCTGACGCGCAGCAGCGCGGTCAGCGCGTTCGTGGCCGCGGTACGTTCGCTGTTCATCTGCTCGCGGGCGGTGAGCAGGACCCGCAGCGCGGCCCGGACCCCACTAGCGGCGCGGAGGTGCCGCAGCCGGCTGACCTGAAGCGGGAGGACGGCGGCCGCGATGCGGTAGGCATCCAGGGCATCGGACTTACCCACGCCCCGGTTCCCGCGCGGGTTCATCCGCGCGGCCTCCACGACCTGATAGCCGGCGTCCTGGACAACGCCGGCCAGGGTCGCGCCGTAGGACGCGGCGCCCTCGATGACCCACAACGCGGCCATATCGGCCCCGGTGCGGCGAGCGGCCCAGGCGATCGCGCGGGCCATGCCCGCAGGCGTGGTCGGGAACTGGGCAGAATCGATCAGCTCGCCGCGGGCGGCCAGCACCGCCAACGAATGGGTCTG
>NZ_JBNDMZ010000025.1:0-10094 GCF_049856295.1 Georgenia sp. Z1344
GGCTCTTCCGGATTGAGGGTGTAGACGGCCTGGCGCGGTGGTGAGCGAGGTGCCGGCGTGTCAGCGTCCAGATAGGGGTCGAGGTCTTCCGATGATGGGGGTTCTCACGCCACCCACCGGGAAGACCTCGACGTGCCTGACGCTACCTTCGCCCGCCCTGATCTGACCACGTTCGCTCGTCTGGACGAGCTCGGCTTGGAGGTCGTCGGCCAGCGCATCGAGCCTGGTCGGGCGGTCCTGGCCTGCAGGGTCGTCGAACCGGACAGCTGGTGCCGGCGGTGCGGGTGCGAGGGCGTCGCGCGGGACACCGTCACGCGCGAGCTCGCTCACGAGCCTTTGGGGTGGCGTCCCACGACGCTGGAGGTGAGGGTGCGTCGGTACCGGTGCACGGGCTGCGGGCACGTGTGGCGTCAGGACACGACCGCCGCGGCCGAGCCGCGCGCTCGGCTCTCCCGCCGCGGGTTGCGGTGGGCGCTGGAAGGGATCGTGTGCCAGCACTTGAGTGTCGCTCGTGTCGCCGAGGGGCTGGGGGTCTCGTGGAACACCGCCAACGCCGCGGTCCTGACCGAAGGACGCCGCGTCCTCATCGATGATCCGACCCGGTTCGACGGCGTCAGCGCCATCGGTGTCGACGAGCATGTCTGGCGCCACACCCGCCGCGGCGACAGGTTCGTGACCGTGATCATCGACCTCACCGCTGTTCGCGAGGGGACCGGCCCGTCCCGGCTGCTGGACATGGTCGAGGGCCGCTCGAAACACGCCTTCAAGCAGTGGCTCGCGGGCCGGCCGCAGGACTGGCGCGACGGGGTCGAGATCGTCGCGATGGACGGCTTCACCGGGTTCAAGACCGCCGCCGCCGAAGAGCTGCCCGACGCGGTCGCCATCATGGATCCTTTTCACGTGGTCCGCCTCGCTGGCGACGCGCTCGATGACTGCCGGCGCCGTGTCCAGCAGGACACCTGCGGGCACCGGGGCCGCAAGGGCGATCCGCTCTACGCCGCCCGCCGGACCCTGCACACCGGCGCCGACCTGCTCACCGAGAAGCAGTCCCAGCGCCTGGAGGGCCTGTTCGACGGCGACACCCACGTAGCGGTCGAGGCCGCCTGGGCCGTCTACCAGCGCATGATCGCCGCCTACCGCGTCCCCGACCGCGCACATGGTCGCCAGCTCATGGCCCAGCTCATCGCCTCCGTCAGCTCCACCGTGCCAGCCGCCCTGACCGAGCTGCGCAAGCTGGGCAGGACCCTGAAGCGCCGCGCCGCCGACGTGCTCGCCTACTTCGACCGGCCCGGCACGTCCAACGGCCCCACCGAGGCCATGAACGGCAGGCTCGAGCACCTGCGCGGCTCGGCCCTCGGCTTCCGCAACCTGACCAATTACATCGCCCGATCACTACTCGAGACGGGCGGATTCCGACCCCAACTACACCCTCGAATGTGAAGAGCCGGTGATCCGCGCGCTCGCCGACCCGACCAGACGCGCCGTCGTCGAGCGCCTTGCGAGCTCGCCCGCCGTCGTGTCCGAGCTCGCCGCCCCCTTCGACATGTCGCTGCCCTCGTTCATGCAGCACCTCGGCATCCTCGAGAGCGCGGGCGTCGTCGCCACGGAGAAGCAGGGCCGCGTCCGCACGGTCAGCCTCCGCCCCGGCGGGCTCGACGTCCTCCACCTCTGGCTCGGCGAGCAGCGCACACCCGCCGAGCACCGGGCCGACCGGCTCGGCATCCACCTCGTGCGCACCCACCAGGACAGGAGCACGCCATGACTCGCGTCCGAGTCGACCTCAACATCTCCCTCGACGGATTCGCCACCACCACCGACCAGACGCCGGAGAAGCCGTTCGGCGAGGACTGGGAGCGACTGACCGCCGCCTACGTCGCCACCCGGACGATGCGCCGGAAGGTCCTCGGGATCACCGATGGCTCCGGCACCACGGGCGTGGACGAGGACTTCGCCGCCCGCTACTTCGAGGGGATCGGCGCCGAGATCATGGGCGCCGGCATGTTCGGGCTGCACGCCCACCCCGACGACCCCGACTGGACGGGCTGGTGGGGCGACACTCCCCCGTTCGGCTGCCCGGTCCATGTCCTCACGCACACCCCACGTGCCCCGATCGAGATGAACGGCGGGACCACGTTCCACTTCCTCGACGCCTCGCCGCAGGAGGCGCTCGAGGTCGCGGCCGCCGACGCCCGCGGCAAGGACGTGCGGGTCGGCGGCGGCGCACGCACCGTCCACGACTTCCTCACCGCGGGCCTCGTCGACGACCTGCACCTCGCCGTCGTGCCGATCGTCCTCGGCCGCGGGTTCCGGATCTGGGACGACCTGCGCGGCCTGGAGAACGACCACCGGGTCGCCTCGGTCGCCGCGCCCAGCGGCACCACCCACCTCACCTTCACGCGATAAGGAGCACCACCATGTCGACGACGACAGGCCGCACGATCGCCCACGCCGGCTTCACCCTCGTGCGGGACTACCCGGTCCCGGTCGAGAGCACGTGGGCCGCGTTCGCGGACGGCGAGCAGAAGAGGCAGTGGTTCGGCGACAGCGACGACTGGAGCACCGGCGAGTGGCGCCACGACTTCCGGGTCGGCGGCCGGGACGTCGCGGAGGGGACCTTCCACGACGGCCCGCACTCGAGGTACGAGGCCGAGTACACGAGCATCGTCGAGCACGTCCGCATCGTCACCACCTACAACATGTGGATCGACGGACGGCACATCTCCACCTCGGTGGCGACCATCGAGCTGGAGCCGACCGCGAACGGGACCCGCCTCACGCACACCGAGCACGGCGCCCACCTCGACGGGTTCGACACCGGCGCGCAGCGCGAGACCGGGACCGACGAGCTGCTCGACCGCCTCGCCGCGTTCCTCGCCCCGGGTCAGGACACCTCGGTGAGCGTCCCGTCCTCGACCGAGTAGACGAAGCCGCGCACGCTGTTGACGTGCACGTCGCCCCCTCACTCGCTAGGCAGACATCCACACGCCCCAGGCGGAACCGCGCTCACCCCCCAGATCGGGTTCCGCTCACTCCCCGCGGCCGAGGGCGCGGGCGACCGCGCGGCGCGCGTCGGAGGCGGCCGGCACGAACCGCGCCCCCTCGACCACGTCGAGGGCGGCCGTGGTGGCGACGCCGGTGACCACGAGCGCGCCGACGATCTCGGCCGCGGGGACCCCGGCGGCGAACGCCGCGGTGGCGACGGCGGCGAGCCCGAAGCCGACCACCACGATCCCCACCCCGCGCAGCGTCCCGAGCGCGTCGGCCGAGGCGGACTCGGAGGCACCGACCGCGTCGAGCGCGGCGCGGACGTCGGCCGGAAGTGCGTCGCGGTCCGGCTCGGCGGCACCGGACCCGGCACCAGCGCCGGACCCGCGGACCGCCCGGGGACGGGCCGCCTGCAGCGCCTCGTCGTCGACGGGGTCGAGGGTGTCCGCGACGGCGTCCTCCCCCGGCTCCGGCTCGTGGTCGCGTCCCTCGTGCACGACGTGCGCGTCGACGCGCATCACCTCGTCGTCCACGGCCGGCGGCGCGAGCGCCTCGGCGAGCGAGGTCGTCAGCTCGTGCCGCGCCCGACGCTCCTCACGGACGGCGCGCGAGGCCGGGACCGCGGTGGCGGCAGCGGCCGCGCCGAGCATGATGAGCGGGGCCGCGGCCACGAGGGCGAGGCTGCGGTGGACGAGCGTCAGCGCCACCGCGGCTCCGGCGAGCAGGACGACGAGCGGGACGAGCCGCGCGTGCAGGTGCGCGTTGGCGTCGCGGACCGCGCGCACGGAGTGGGCGCCGAGGCGCGAGACCGCGGCCGGGTGCTCCGCGTGGTTCTCGACGACCCCGGTGAGGAGCTGGTTCGCGTACCGGCGGGCGACCCGGTCGGACAGCGTGTGGTCGAGCCAGCGCGCCACGCCGATGAGCGCGATCGCGCCGAGCCCGACGAGGACGGTGCCCGCGAACGCCCGCGTCGAACCGGCGTCGGCCAGGTCGGTCACGACGGGGGCGACGAGGACGAGCGCGCCCGCCGAGAGGAGGCCCGCGGCGAGAAGCCCGAGCAGGTGGAGCATCCGGGACCCGGCGAACACGCCCGGCAGCGACGCCTTCGACCGTGCGTCACGCACGCCGTCCGACGCCTGCGACCGGTCGGTCCGCACGACCTCCGCCCGCGCATCCGGGCGCGTGACGGCGCGATCGCGGAACGGCACGAGGTCGGCCCGCTCGTCGTCGTGCCCGTGGTTCTCGTGCCCGTGGTCCTCGTCCTCGACGGGAGCGGCAGGCGTGGCAGCCACCGGGTCGGCGGTCGCCGAGGTGGCGCCCACGGGGCGCGCCGCCACCGGGATGGGGGCGGTCGCGGGCTCCTCCTCGACGGTGCGCAGGGGTCGCGTACCGGCGTCCGACGGCGCATACCGGGCAGCGATGCGGGCGGCCGCGGAACGGGTCGGGCGTGCGGGGGAATCGGTCATGGCTCTGCGTCCTCACGGCTGCCGGGCATCTCCCGGCTCTGGCTCGAGGTTAGGCACCCGGCCGGACCGCGAGGGTGAGTCCGCGGTGACAGCGTTCTCACGAGAGTCCCCGACGACGACGCCGCACCGTCCAGCGGGGACCGCCCGGCGGGACCGACCGCTGCCCGGGCCACCCGAACCTGCACCGCCGTCACCCCCGCACCGCCCCGGGCTACTCGAGGATCGCGCCGCGCGAGGCGGACTGGACGAGCTTCTGGTACTTGCCGAGCACACCCGTGGTGAAGCGCGGGGCGACGGGCTCCCAGGAGGCGCGGCGGCGCTCGAGCTCGTCGTCGTCGACCAGGAGGTCGAGGGTGCCGGTGCCGACGTCGAGGCGGATCCGGTCGCCGTTCTCGACGAACGCGATCGGCCCGCCGTCGGAGGCCTCGGGCGCGACGTGCCCGACGCACAGGCCCGTGGTCCCGCCGGAGAACCGGCCGTCGGTCATGAGCAGGACGGACTTGCCGAGGCCGGCGCCCTTGATCGCGCCGGTGATGGCGAGCATCTCGCGCATGCCGGGGCCGCCCTTGGGCCCCTCGTACCGGATGACGACGACGTCGCCGTCCGTGATCGTGCCGTCCGCGAGGGCGTCCATCGCGTGCCGCTCCCGCTCGAACACGCGCGCGGTGCCCTCGAAGACGTCGGACTCGAAGCCGGCGGACTTGACGACCGCACCCTCCGGGGCGAGCGAGCCGTGGAGGATCGTGATTCCGCCGCGCTTGGCGATCGGGTCGTTCATGTAGTGGATGATCTTGCCGTCCGGGTCCGGGGGCGAGAGCTCCTCGAGGTTCTCGGCGATCGTCTTCCCGGTGACCGTCATGCAGTCCCGGTTGAGCATGCCGGCCTCGTCGAGCGCCTTGAGGACGACGGGCACGCCGCCGACCTTGTCGATGTCGTTCATGACGTACTTCCCGAACGGCTTGACGTCGCCGAGGTGCGGGACGTTGGCGCTCATCCGCTCGAAGTCGGCGAGGGTGAGGTCGACGTCGGCCTCGTGCGCGATGGCGAGCAGGTGGAGCACGGCGTTGGTCGAGCCGCCGAAGGCCATGACCACGGCGATCGCGTTCTCGAACGCCTCCTTGGTCATGATGTCCCGCGCGGTGATCCCCTGCCGGAGCAGCTCGACGACGGCCTCACCCGCGGCGAACGCAGAGGTGTCGCGGCGGCGGTCGACGGCGGGCGGCGCAGCCGAGCCCGGGAGGGACATGCCCATGGCCTCGGCCACCGACGCCATGGTGTTGGCCGTGTAGAAACCGCCGCAGGCACCCTCGCCCGGGCAGATCGCCTTCTCGATGGCCGTGACGTCCTCGCGGGACATGAGGCCGCGCGCGCAGGCGCCGACCGCCTCGTACGCGTCGATGATCGTCACCTCGCGCTCCTCGCCGGTGGAGAGGCGGGCGTAGCCGGGCATGATCGAGCCGGCGTAGACGTACACGCTGGCGAGGTCGAGACGCGCGGCGGCCATGAGCATGCCGGGCTCGGACTTGTCGCAGCCGGCGAGCAGGACCGAGCCGTCGAGGCGTTCGGCCATCATCACGGTCTCGACCGAGTCGGCGATGACGTCGCGCGAGACGAGTGAGTAGTGCATGCCCTCGTGGCCCATCGAGATGCCGTCGGACACGGAGATCGTGCCGAACTCGAGGGGGTAGCCCCCGTTCGCGTGGACGCCCTCCTTCGCCTTCTTCGCGAGGCGGTCGAGAGACAGGTTGCAGGGGGTGATCTCGTTCCACGAGCTGGCCACCCCGATCTGGGGCTTGGCGAAGTCGTCGTCGCCGAGACCGACGGCGCGCAGCATGCCGCGCGCGGCGGTGGCCTCGATGCCGTCCGTGACCTGACGTGAGCGTGGCTTGATGTCGGGCGTGGCGTCGGTGCTCATGCTCGCGAGTCTAGGACCCGGGACACCAAGGGCGCGGGCCGGCGCCGTCGCCAGAGTGCGCTTCACGTACCAGGGACGGACCTGGCGCCGTCCCGGGGGCCGAGCTATCCGGACACGGCCCTCACGGGGTTCGTCAGCGACCCGAGACCGCCCACCGACACCGTCACCGAGTCGCCGTCGACAAGCGGGCCGACTCCGGCGGGAGTCCCCGTCATGAGGATGTCCCCGCGTTCAAGTCCCATGAATCGACTGACGTACTCGATGAGGAATGAGATGTCGAAGATGAGGTCGCGAGTCCGGCCACTCTGCCTCGTCTCACCCGACACGGTGCAGCTGACCTCGATGTCGGACGGATCCAGGTCGGTGTCGATCCACGGACCGACGGGGCAGAACGTGTCAAAGCCCTTTCCTCTTGTCCATTGGCCGCCCGGATCGGACTTCTGGATGTCGCGCGCGGTGACGTCGTTGCCGCACGTGTAACCACCTACGTAGGAGAGAGCGTCCGTCGCCGATACCTGAAACGCATCGGAACCCATCACGACGACGAGCTCTGCCTCGTGATCGACCCGCGAGGATTCCGGCGGGAGATTGATCGTGGCGCCCGGACCGATCACGGTGGAAGGCGGCTTGAGGAACAGGAGCGGCGCGGTCGGCACATCGTTGCCGAGCTCCTCGGCGTGCGCACGGTAGTTGCGCCCGACGCAGACGACGGCACGGGGGTGGACCGGGGCGAGCAGAGGAACGCCGTCGAGATCTCCCACCGACCGTCCGGTCGCCTCCAGGTCGACGAACGGGGTACCGGTTGCGGCACGCACGGTCTCACCGTCAACTATTCCCCATGCCGGCCGACCGGAGTCGACATATCGAACGATGCGCATGCTGTCCTCTCCGTCGATGCAGATGACCCGGGTACGCGAAAGGCCCCCACCGGTGTGGTGGGGGCCTTTCGGTAATGGTGTGTACGGCGGTGTCCTACTCTCCCGCACGGTCTCCCGTGAAGTACCATCGGCGCTGAGGGGCTTAGCTTCCGGGTTCGGAATGGGACCGGGCGTTTCCCCCTCGCTATTGCCGCCGTAACCTGGCGGAACCAATCATCCAATTATCAACCCCAACAAACCAGCCTTCCCCCGATCGGGGTGGCCTGGTCTGGGGGTGGGTGGTTCCAGAACCGTACAGTGGACGCGCAATGTTGATGTGTTGTGCTCATTGTTCTCAACAGCCACCACACACAGTTCGTGTGGGGTGTGGTGTTGGAAGTTGTCGGCCAATTAGTACCGGTCAGCTTCACGACTTTCGCCGCTTCCACATCCGGCCTATCAACCCCATGGTCTATAGGGGGCCTTCCCACCAAAGGTGGTGGAAACCTCATCTTGAAGCAGGCTTCCCGCTTAGATGCTTTCAGCGGTTATCCCTCCCGAACGTAGCCAACCAGCCATGCTCCTGGCGGAACAACTGGCACACCAGAGGTTCGTCCGTCCCGGTCCTCTCGTACTAGGGACAGCCCTTCTCAAGTTTCCTGCGCGCGCAGCGGATAGGGACCGAACTGTCTCACGACGTTCTAAACCCAGCTCGCGTACCGCTTTAATGGGCGAACAGCCCAACCCTTGGGACCTACTCCAGCCCCAGGATGCGACGAGCCGACATCGAGGTGCCAAACCATGCCGTCGATATGGACTCTTGGGCAAGATCAGCCTGTTATCCCCGGGGTACCTTTTATCCGTTGAGCGACGGCGCTTCCACAAGCCACCGCCGGGTCACTAGTTCCGACTTTCGTCCCTGCTCGACATGTCTGTCTCGCAGTCAAGCTCCCTTGTGCACTTGCACTCAACACCTGATTGCCAACCAGGCTGAGGGAACCTTTGAGCGCCTCCGTTACTCTTTAGGAGGCAACCGCCCCAGTTAAACTACCCACCAGGCAATGTCCCTGATCCGGATCACGGACCGAGGTTAGACGCTAGTAACGACCAGAGTGGTATTTCAACGATGACTCCACACACACTGGCGTGCATGCTTCACAGTCTCCCACCTATCCTACACAAGCCGTAACCAACACCAATACCAAGCTATAGTAAAGGTCCCGGGGTCTTTCCGTCCTGCTGCGCGTAACGAGCATCTTTACTCGTAATGCAATTTCGCCGAGTTCATGGTCGAGACAGCGGAGAAGTCG
This sequence comes from Georgenia sp. Z1344, assembly GCF_049856295.1. GTDB lineage: Bacteria > Actinomycetota > Actinomycetes > Actinomycetales > Actinomycetaceae > JB111. Next base: position 8,534 of record NZ_JBNDMZ010000025.1, read on the forward strand.
TTACGCCATTCGTGCAGGTCGGAACTTACCCGACAAGGAATTTCGCTACCTTAGGATGGTTATAGTTACCACCGCCGTTTACTGGGGCTTAAATTCTGAGCTTCACCCCAAAGGGTTGACCCGTCCTCTTAACCTTCCAGCACCGGGCAGGCGTCAGTCCGTATACATCGTCTTGCGACTTCGCACGGACCTGTGTTTTTAGTAAACAGTCGCTTCTCCCTGGTCTCTGCGGCCCGCCAGGCTCACACCCGCAAGTGGTGATCACCCATAGGGCCCCCCTTCTCCCGAAGTTACGGGGGCATTTTGCCGAGTTCCTTAACCATGATTATCTCGATCGCCTTAGTATTCTCTACCTGACCACCTGAGTCGGTTTAGGGTACGGGCGGCTAGTCCCTCGCGTCGAGGCTTTTCTTGGCAGCAGAGGATCACCACTTTCCACCATACGGTGTCATCATCCGGCCTGAGGCAATATGAGACACGGATTTACCTGTGTCTCGCCCTGCACCCTTGAACGATCCAAGCCATTAGGATCGCGCGGCTACCTTCCTGCGTCACCCCTGTTAATACGCTTACCTACTACCGGATCGGGTCCCACGCGCCCCACCATCTCGCCCCGAAGGGCAATGACGGTGGTTTGGGTGGTTAGCATCACCGGACTCGGTATGGGCGGTCCTTCGCCGGTCACGGGAATATCAACCCGTTGTCCATCGACTACGCCTGTCGGCCTCGCCTTAGGTCCCGACTAACCCAGGGCGGATTAACCTGGCCCTGGAACCCTTGGTCATTCGGCGGACGGGGTTCTCACCCGTCATTCGCTACTCATGCCTGCATTCTCACTCGCGTAGGATCCACCACTGGGTCACCCCGCAGCTTCACCTCCCACGCGACGCTCCCCTACCCACCACAACCCCTGAACCAAGGCTAGGGACATGCTGTGGTGCCACGGCTTCGGCGGTGTGCTTGAGCCCCGCTACATTGTCGGCGCGGAATCACTTGACCAGTGAGCTATTACGCACTCTTTCAAGGATGGCTGCTTCTAAGCCAACCTCCTGGTTGTCACTGCAACTCCACATCCTTTCCCACTTAGCACACGCTTAGGGGCCTTAGCCGATGATCTGGGCTGTTTCCCTCTCGACTACGAAGCTTATCCCCCGCAGTCTCACTGCCACGCTCACACTTACCGGCATTCGGAGTTTGGCTGACGTCAGTAACCTTGTAGGGCCCATCGGCCATCCAGTAGCTCTACCTCCGGCAAGAAGCACGCAACGCTGCACCTAAATGCATTTCGGGGAGAACCAGCTATCACGAAGTTTGATTGGCCTTTCACCCCTACCCACAGGTCATCCCCTCAGTTTTCAACCTAAGTGGGTTCGGTCCTCCACACGCTCTTACACGTGCTTCAACCTGCCCATGGGTAGATCACTTCGCTTCGGGTCTAGAACGCGCGACTAATGCGCCCTGTTCGGACTCGCTTTCGCTACGGCTTCCCCACACGGGTTAACCTCGCCACACGCCACTAACTCGCAGGCTCATTCTTCAAAAGGCACGCCGTCACCCCAAC
>NZ_JBNDMZ010000026.1:0-6134 GCF_049856295.1 Georgenia sp. Z1344
AGGTGCTCGTGGGTGACTGGGACGGCGACGGCAACGACACGTTCGCCTCGCGTCGCGGCAACCGCTACCTCATGTCCAACGCCCTCGAGGGTGGCTGGGCCGAGATCGAGCAGCACTACGGCCGCTCCGGCGACGAGGTCTTCGTCGGCGACTGGGACGGCGACGGCTCCGACACCCTGGGTGTCCGCCGCTGATCCAGGAGGGATGCGCCCGCCTCGCCCTCATGGCGAGTGAGCGGACGTCCTCTTGACGAGTGAGCGGATTCCGGTCCGACACACATCGAGCGCTCCTCCACCCGATCAGGGTGGGGGAGCGCTCGGTCGTTCACGGGGCGCCATCGGGGATGGCGATATCCGACGACGCCGCATCTCACCTCGAGTGGGTCGCGCACCCGGGCGGGTCGGCCCGGAAGCGCGAGCCAACGGCTCCGGGACGAGCTGCCCTGCCCATCGAACGGCGGAGGGGGAGGGGTGTGCTTCCCGCGCGGATCTGCACATGCCAGTGTCATGAATAGCTTCGCTTCAAATAGCACTGTGATGCATAGTTCCCGCGGTGAACAACACCCCCGCCCCCAGGGGCATCCCGCGAGGAGAGCGACGTTCGTTCACTCGCAGAGGTCGGCGCGTCGCAAGTAACCTTGCGACATGGAGGGTGAGCTGCTCATCATCGCCGACGCCCAGGGGCACCGAGTCTCCGAAACGGCGATCGACCGCGCGCGTCGGTGCCCGATCAGCCCACGCGTCCGGACCCTTTCGGCAAGGTGACTGACGATGACCCGACGTTCCATCGAGGAGATCAAGGCTCGCGCTGACGAGTTCGCGGACCGTTTCGAGAACTATGAGCCTGCGCCCGGCGACGAGGGTGCGCCGCTCCCGCCCGTGTTGGCGGTCAAGCTCGCTGCATGGCGTCGTGGCGTCGCCGAGCGGGAGCTGGCCGATGCGGTGCGCGGTGCCCGAGCGCAGCGACTCTCGTGGCGAGAGGTCGGCGATGCGATCGGTACGACGGGCGAGGCAGCCCGTCAGCGGTACGGAGCGGGCGACGTTAGCGACGAGTGATCGTGGACGGGCGTCAGGCCACCATGGAGAGAATGTGGTCGATCCGTTCGGGGACGAGGACATCGTCGAGGACGAGGCGCGCGAGCCCGTACACGCCGGCGCGCGATCCGAGGGTGCTCGGCACGATCTCGAGATCCCGGGTGGCGAGGGGGAGTGAGCGTCGGTACACCGTCTCGCGAATCCCCGCGATGAGGCTGTCGTCGACGCCGGCGATCTGTCCCCCGATAACGATGCGTCGCGGGTTCACGATGTTGACCAGGTGGCTGATCGACGTGCCGATCACATCCGCTGACCGGCGTACGAGCTCAACGGCGGCTGGTTCCCTCGCCCGAATGAGCTGTACTGCGTCGTCGACGCTCTTGACGTCGAACCCGGATGATTCAAGCTCCCGGACGAACGCCCATCCGCTGACATATGCCTCGAGGCACCCGTAGTTGCCGCATCGGCAGATGGGCGGCGACCCTTCGTCTGAACGGCTCTCGATCGGGATGTGCCCGATGTCCCCGGCTGCGCCGTCGGCGCCGCGATAGATGCTCCCCCGCAGGACCATTCCCGTACCGATGCCGGTCCCCAGCTTGACGAAGACGAGGTCGGAGATCGCCGAGTGGTTGAGGCTCTGCTCCCCGAGCGCCATCGCGTTGGTGTCCTTCTCGACCAGCACGGGGCAAGAGAAGCGATCCTTGAAGAAGGCGGGGATGTCGTAGTCGTGCCACCCCGGCATGATCGGAGGTCGTACGACGCGGCCGAGCTCGTGATCGACGGGGCCCGGAACGTCGAGACCGACCCCGACGACGTCGGCTGGGAGCCGCCCGGTTGACGCGAGCAGCTCATCGAACATCCCACCGATGACGGCAAGGATCGCTTCCGGGCCGCTCGTAATGTCGACCGGCGCCGTCTTCTCGGCAAGGAACGTGGCGCGCAGGTCGCAGACGGCAGCTCGGATGGCTGTGGCGCCCATGTCGGCGATCAGCAGGAGCCCCCAGCCTGCGTTCAGCTCGAATCGTTCGGCGGGTCTGCCGCCCGTGGCCCCCTGAGTATCGGCCGGCCCGAGCAGACCGGAGTCGATGAGAGGTGCGATTCGCGCGTTGATCGCACTTCTCGATAGCCCGGAGTGCCTGGCGACGTCCGACTTGGTCAGTGGGGTCAGGTGGTGCCGAAACAGCTGGTACACCGCCCCAGGGCTGTCGCGAAGCCAGCCCTGAGGAGAGACGTCGGTGTCCATGGTCATGACGCTAGCGCGCGTCGTCGCGCCTCGATGCACGATCACCACCCCCTTATGACGGCGACAGTAACAGAATTGACGTTCGAAGTCAGAAGTGGCAATGTACCGATCGTCGATGCAAGAGCGCGTCGACCCTCACCACAGGAGCTGAGATGACCCGAACCACGCACCGGCGCCGCGGGCAGGCCGTTCTTTCCGGTCTCGCCGTCGCCGCGCTTGCACTGACCGCTTGTTCCTCCGACGATGCGGAGGCCGGTGGCGACGGATCAACCACCTACGTCACCATCATTACGAAGGACCCGGACAACCACTTCTGGACCGCGATGGTCGAGGGTGCCGAGGAGGCCGCCGCTGACGCCGGCATCGAGCTCACCGTTGCGGCGGGTGCTGACCAGTCCGACGCGGATGGCCAGATTCAGGCGATCGAGGATGCGATCGCTCGCGGCGACAGCGCGATCCTGATCGCGAACAACGGACCCGCGGTGAACGATGCCATCGAGCGTGCGCGTGACGAGGGACTGCTCGTCCTCGCGTTGGACACGCCGACCGACCCGGTGGATGCGGTTGACGCAACGCTTGCGACAGACAATTTCGAGGCCGGGCAGTTGATCGGCCAGTGGGCGGCGGGGTCGCTCGACGGAGAGCAGGCCACCATCGCGCTCATCAACCTCTTCGACGACAAGATTGTGTCCGTCGACTACCAGCGTGGTCAGGGATTCCTCGACGGGATGGGGATCGACATCGCGGATCCCGAGACCAACGGCGACGAGTCTGCGACTGGCGAGTACAGCGCCGGCGAGTACGAGATCGTCTGCAACGAGGCGTCGAACGGCTCCGAGGATGGCGGCCGCACGGCGATGGAGAACTGCCTGTCACTGAACCCCGACATCAATGTCGTCTACACCGCGAACGAGACTTCGGGTGTCGGCGCCGTCCAGGCGCTTGAGGCCGCTGGCAACACAGACGCTCTCGTTGTCTCGCTCGACGGCAGCTGCTCCGGCGTCGACTCGGTCGCGGCCGGAGAGTTTGGAGCGGTCGCCCAGCAGTACCCCTTCCAGATGGGGCTGCAGGGCATCGAGGCGGTCGTTCAGTGGCTCGACGACGGGACCCTGCCCGAACCCACCGAGGGATCTGACTTCGTCAACACCGGCACGGCCCTCGTCACGGACGAGGCGGTTGACGGACTCGACAGCATCGACACCACCGAGGGCTCCGAACTGTGCTGGTAAGGAATCCGTTCGAGGAGCGACGCCGTGACCACGACTGAAGCCGAGCCGCAGACAGCGGCAGAGTTCTTCAAGAGTCGAAAGCTCTCCCCACTGCAGAGGCTGCAACAGCTGCTGCACCGGAACCCGACGATAAGCCCGCTCGTCGTCCTGGTCGGCGCGGTGCTCGTCTTCGCGCTGATCAACGACCGATTCCTGCAGCCGAGCAACCTCTCGCTCGTACTCCAACAGGTAGCGATCATCGCGGCCCTTGCCGTCGGCCAGACCCTGATCATCCTTACGGCGGGGATCGATCTCTCGGTCGGTGCCATCATGATCTTCGTCGCGATGGTCATGGGGACGCTGGCCGGCGAGATGGATGTGCCGGGTGGCATCGCCTTCGTCGTCGGCATCGCCGCTGGTGCGGCCGCGGGCCTCCTCAACGGGGTGCTCGTTGCCGTGCTCAAGCTGCCGCCGTTCATCGTCACTCTCGGCACGATGGGCATCTTCACCGCGCTGGGGCTGATGATGAGTGGCGGCCGTTCGATCCGCGGCGACCAGCTCGGGTCCTTCCTCACGTGGACTTCAAGCTCGATCTCGGTCGGTCCGTTCCGGCTGACCGCGGGTGTGCTGCTCGTACTCGTGATGTATGCGGTCGGCGCCTATGTCCTCTCGCAGACCTCGTGGGGACGGCACGTGTACGCCATCGGCGACGATCCTTCGGCTGCGATGCTCGCCGGGATTCGTACCACCCGCACGTTCCTCAGCGTCTACATCAGCGCCGGCGTGATCTTTGCCCTGTCGGCCTGGGTGCTCATCGGACGCGTCGGTGCCGCAACGACGAACTCGGCTGTTGACGCGAACCTGGACTCGATTACCGCCGTGGTCATCGGCGGCACGAGTTTGTTCGGAGGGCGTGGCCGCCTGCTGGGCTCACTGATCGGGGCGCTGATTGTCGGGATCTTTCGCAACGGGCTCTCGCTCGCGCGGGTCGACGTCCTCTGGCAGACCCTGGCGATCGGTGTGCTCATCATCGCCGCCGTAAGCCTCGACCAGTGGATCAGAAGGGCGGGACGGCGATGACGACCACCGACGTGACAAGCGTCGAGACGACGCCAACGCGAACTCCGATCCTCTCTGTCCGCGGCCTGGTGAAGACGTACGGAGCGGTCGTTGCCGCCGACGGGGTAGATCTGGATCTTTACGGGCTCTTCACATTCGAGGGTGTAGTTGGGGTCGGAATCCGCCCGTCTCGAGTAGTGATCGGGCGATGTAATTGGTCAGGTTGCGGAAGCCGAGGGCCGAGCCGCGCAGGTGCTCGAGCCTGCCGTTCATGGCCTCGGTGGGGCCGTTGGACGTGCCGGGCCGGTCGAAGTAGGCGAGCACGTCGGCGGCGCGGCGCTTCAGGGTCCTGCCCAGCTTGCGCAGCTCGGTCAGGGCGGCTGGCACGGTGGAGCTGACGGAGGCGATGAGCTGGGCCATGAGCTGGCGACCATGTGCGCGGTCGGGGACGCGGTAGGCGGCGATCATGCGCTGGTAGACGGCCCAGGCGGCCTCGACCGCTACGTGGGTGTCGCCGTCGAACAGGCCCTCCAGGCGCTGGGACTGCTTCTCGGTGAGCAGGTCGGCGCCGGTGTGCAGGGTCCGGCGGGCGGCGTAGAGCGGATCGCCCTTGCGGCCCCGGTGCCCGCAGGTGTCCTGCTGGACACGGCGCCGGCAGTCATCGAGCGCGTCGCCAGCGAGGCGGACCACGTGAAAAGGATCCATGATGGCGACCGCGTCGGGCAGCTCTTCGGCGGCGGCGGTCTTGAACCCGGTGAAGCCGTCCATCGCGACGATCTCGACCCCGTCGCGCCAGTCCTGCGGCCGGCCCGCGAGCCACTGCTTGAAGGCGTGTTTCGAGCGGCCCTCGACCATGTCCAGCAGCCGGGACGGGCCGGTCCCCTCGCGAACAGCGGTGAGGTCGATGATCACGGTCACGAACCTGTCGCCGCGGCGGGTGTGGCGCCAGACATGCTCGTCGACACCGATGGCGCTGACGCCGTCGAACCGGGTCGGATCATCGATGAGGACGCGGCGTCCTTCGGTCAGGACCGCGGCGTTGGCGGTGTTCCACGAGACCCCCAGCCCCTCGGCGACACGAGCGACACTCAAGTGCTGGCACACGATCCCTTCCAGCGCCCACCGCAACCCGCGGCGGGAGAGCCGAGCGCGCGGCTCGGCCGCGGCGGTCGTGTCCTGACGCCACACGTGCCCGCAGCCCGTGCACCGGTACCGACGCACCCTCACCTCCAGCGTCGTGGGACGCCACCCCAAAGGCTCGTGAGCGAGCTCGCGCGTGACGGTGTCCCGCGCGACGCCCTCGCACCCGCACCGCCGGCACCAGCTGTCCGGTTCGACGACCCTGCAGGCCAGGACCGCCCGACCAGGCTCGATGCGCTGGCCGACGACCTCCAAGCCGAGCTCGTCCAGACGAGCGAACGTGGTCAGATCAGGGCGGGCGAAGGTAGCGTCAGGCACGTCGAGGTCTTCCCGGTGGGTGGCGTGAGAACCCCCATCATCGGAAGACCTCGACCCCTATCTGGACGCTGACACGCCGGCACCTCGCTCACCACCGCGCCAGGCCGTCTACACCCTCAATCCGGAAGAGCC
>NZ_JBNDMZ010000027.1:0-4050 GCF_049856295.1 Georgenia sp. Z1344
GGGGGACCCCCGCCGTCGTGCGTCCGGGGTCCTGTCGCCGAGATTGCGGTTGGGGCCCCAACCACAATCTCGACGACGACGAACCGCAATCTCGACGACGACGAACTGCACTCTCGACGTGTGGGTGGACGTCCTCCCGGTAGGAGTCGTTCGGCGCTCCGACCTGCATCGATACCGGTGGCGGCAGCCCTGAACGGACGTCTCGACGACACCTTCGATCCACCCCTGCGACAGGTGGTCGCCATCGACCCGGCGTCCAATAGGTGCACCCCCGTTCGATGTTCTGCCAAAGGACTGCCATGTCAGCTGTGCCCGCACGGCGGCGCCCACGCGTCGCCGCCACCCTCATCGGTCTGCTCGCCTCGGCGAGCGTGACCGCGACCCTCGTCGCTCCCGCGGGAGCGACGCCGGTCGCCGACCCCGACCGGCCCACCCTCGACGACACCGCGGAGCTCGACTCCGGTGCCGAGAGCGAGTCCTCGGCGCCCACCGCCGAGTCTCCCTCCGCCGGCCCGGGAGAGAGCCCGACCGACGGCGCCGAGCCCGACGCTGCCGAGATCGCCGACGACTACCTCGACGTGTCCAACGACGGCACGGCGATCGTCAGCGAGCAGACCGCCACGCAGATCGCGCCGGGTGCGGTCCTCACCGAGTTCACGCGGATGGAGTCGGCAGGCTGGCTGCAGGGTGCCGTCCTCGACATCGATCTGACCAACCCGGCGATCTCGCTGGACTACATGGACTCCGGTGAGGTCGCCGGCACCTCGACCATCTCGGACATGATCGACGAGGCCGACGCCGTCGCGGGCATCAACGGTTCGGGCTTCGACATCGGCAACTCGGGCTCGTCCAACGGCATCGGCGTCGACCCCGAGTCGGGCATCGTCACCTCGCCGAACCCTGGCGACAACGCGGCCCTCGTCATCGACTCGCAGGGCCTGGGCCTCATCACCGAGGTCTTCATGGAGGGCGTCGCTGCGGCGCCCGACGCCGGGTGGGAGCTCCCGCTCACCGGCGTCAACGCCTCGGAGTGGGACACCTCCGGCGTGGGCGTGTTCACCGACCGCTGGGGCACGTATGCCCGGGCGAACTCCCTTCCGGACCGCGCGAACGCCGTCGAGGTGTGGATCGGCCGAGACTCGCGGGTCACGCAGGTCGCGGGGCCGGTCGGCGAGGGCGAGATCCCCGCCGACGCCCGCATCGTCGTCGCGCCCGCCGGTGAGCTCGCCGACCAGCTGAGCACGCTGGCTGTCGGCGACCGCCTCCAGACGACCTACTCCGTGCGGTCCGACGCCGACGAGGTCGTCCTCGCGCTCGGCGGCCACGGTGGTCGCAACGCCATCCTCCTCCAGGGCGGCGTCCTCCACGACGCGTCCGACGAGAGCCTCGCACCCCGCACCGCGGTCGGCCTTGACGAGGCCGGCGAGCACCTCTACATGGTCGTCATCGACGGCCGGCAGGACATCTCCCGCGGCATGAGCCTCGACGAGACCGGTGAGTTCATGCAGCAGATCGGCTCCTACAACGCCCTCAACCTCGACGGCGGCGGCTCGACCCAGATGAATGCCACCGACCCGGGGGAGACGGACGACGAGATCGTCAACAGCCCCTCCGACGGCGAGGAGCGCGAGGACGCCAACGGCATCGGCGTCATCGTGGGCCCCAGCTCCGGCATCGTCCACAACTACTCCGTGCGCCCCGAGGTGCGGATCGCCAATGCGCACCGGGTCTTCCCCGGCCTGCACCGCCAGATGGTGGCGCTCGGCTACGACGAGGTCATGCGCGCGGTCGGCACCCCCGCCGAGTCGTGGGTCTCCTCGGACGAGGTGGTCGCCACGGTCGACACCGACGGCCTGCTCACCGCGGGTGCCACGGGCACCACGACGGTCTCGGCGTCGACGGAGAACGAGGTCGGCACCGCCACCGGTGAGGCCGACGTCGAGGTCCTGGGCGAGCTCGTCCGGCTCGAGGCCTCCCCGAACGTGCTCTCCCTGCCGGACCCCGGCGCGAGCACGCCGTTCACGCTCTACGGCTACGACGCCGAGGGCTTCATCGCGCCGATCGACGCCGCGGACGTGACGATCGAGGGCGCCGACGGCGTCGTCGAGCTCACCCCCGCCACGGCCAGCACGTTCGACATCAGCGCGCTCGTCGACTCCGGGTCCGCGACCCTCACGCTCAGCGTCGGCGACGTCGAGGCCGACCTGTCGGTGATGGTCGGGCTGGAGGAGCTCGAGATCACCAGCTTCGACGAGGAGGGCGGCTGGTGGCACTACGGTTCGCGCAACCCGAACTCGTCGTCGCGCATGGTCGAGGAGGGCCGGACCGAGGGCGACACCTCGGCCATCGAGGCCACCGCGGTGTTCAACGAGTCCACCGCGACCCGCACGATGAACTTCCGGTCCGAGATCAACGCGTTCCCGGCTCCCGAGGGGCAGCTGCAGACGCTGTCGGCCTGGTTCCGTGGCGACGGCCGGGGTACCCCCGAGATCTACTTCTCGGTGTTCGACGCCGAGGGAACCTTCCGCTTCATCTACGGCGGCACCGTGACCGGCACGGAGTGGCAGCAGCTGACGGTCCAGGTCCCGCAGGACTGGCCGCACCCCATCCAGTTCGGCCGTGTCGCGCTCTACGAGTCGTCGGCGAGCGAGCAGTACGAGACGACCGTCCTCATCGACGACGTCACCGCGACGATGGCGCCGATCGCCGAGGCACCCGAGGTGCCCGTGTGGGAGGACCCGTCCCTGTCGACGGCCAACGCGGCCGACGACGCCGGGCTGCGGGTGGCCGTGATGTCGGACGCGCAGTTCGTGGCGCGTGCGCCGGAGTCGCCGCAGGTGGCCAACGCTCGCCGTGGTCTGCAGGAGATCGTGGCGGAGGACCCGGACCTGCTGGTCATCAACGGTGACTTCACCGACGAGGCGGCGCCGGAGGACTTCGACCTCGCGCGGCGCATCCTCGACGAGGAGCTCGCCGAGACCGACCTGCCGTGGGTCTACGTCCCGGGCAACCACGAGATCATGGGTGGTCCGATCAGCAACTTCGAGGACGAGTTCGGCGAGACCCACACGGTCCGCGACGTCGCCGGCACCCGCATCATCACCCTCAACTCCGCCACCGGTCGTCTGGGTGACGACTTCGGGCAGATGGTCATGCTGCGTCAGCAGCTGCTGCTGGCCCAGCTCGACCCGGAGATCACGGGCGTCATGGTGTTCTCGCACTACCCGCCGCGCGACTTCCTCCCCGGCGCGCCCTCCGCGATGGCCGACCGCCTCGAGGCGGCCACGCTCGAGCAGTGGCTGGGCGAGGTCGAGGACTCGGGCCGTTCGGTGATGTTCGTCGGCGCCGGTGTCGGTGCGTTCGACGTGTCGACCCGCGACGGTGTCGAGTACCTGACCAACGGCAACGTGGGTAAGTCCCCGAACTCCACCCCGGACCGGGGCGGGTTCTCGGGCTGGTCGATGATCGGTATCGACCCCGCCAGCGGCATGCACGACACCGAGGGCGAGTGGTCCCAGATCGAGATCCGTCCCCTCGTGGACAGCCTGGAGATCGGGGGCGGCGACGTCGTCGAGCTCGGCGGTTCGCTCGACCTCGAGGGCACCGTGGTCCAGGACGAGCGTCGGGTCCCGACCGACTGGCCGGTCTCGGCCCTGTGGTCGGGCGACGGCGAGACGGTGGTCCCCGCGGGGACGACCGAGCTGCCGGCCACGGCCGTCGCGACGATCGAGCCCGCCACGGGCATCGTCGCCGCGGCACCTGGTCGCGCCCTGGTGGACGGCGAGCTCGTCGTCCTCACCGAGGGTGAGACGCCCGGCTATGACGACGGGTCCGCCGCGGTCCCGGTGACCGTCACGCTCGAGGTCAACGACTCGGTCGCCGAGCACGAGGTGGACGTCCACCTGCCCGTGTACTCGAGCACCCCCGCTCTGGAGAACGGGTTCTTCCTGGATGATGACTGGGCGGGTCTGCATGAGCATGTGTTCCGGTTCGGCCGGTCGGGTGATGAGGTGTTCGTGGGTGACTGGGACGCCGACGGGGCCGACACGC